>NZ_VRMG01000047.1 GCF_008040105.1 Lacisediminihabitans profunda | reverse complement strand
AGCAGCCGCGGTAAAACGTAGGTCACAAGCGTTGTCCGGAATTACTGGGTGTAAAGGGAGCGCAGGCGGGAAGACAAGTTGGAAGTGAAATCTATGGGCTCAACCCATAAACTGCTTTCAAAACTGTTTTTCTTGAGTAGTGCAGAGGTAGGCGGAATTCCCGGTGTAGCGGTGGAATGCGTAGATATCGGGAGGAACACCAGTGGCGAAGGCGGCCTACTGGGCACCAACTGACGCTGAGGCTCGAAAGTGTGGGTAGCAAACAGGATTAGATACCCTGG
>NZ_VRMG01000046.1 GCF_008040105.1 Lacisediminihabitans profunda | reverse complement strand
GCGTTATCCGGATTTATTGGGTTTAAAGGGTGCGTAGGTGGTGATTTAAGTCAGCGGTGAAAGTTTGTGGCTCAACCATAAAATTGCCGTTGAAACTGGGTTACTTGAGTGTGTTTGAGGTAGGCGGAATGCGTGGTGTAGCGGTGAAATGCATAGATATCACGCAGAACTCCGATTGCGAAGGCAGCTTACTAAACCATAACTGACACTGAAGCACGAAAGCGTGGGGATCAAACAGGATTAGATACCCT
>NZ_VRMG01000045.1 GCF_008040105.1 Lacisediminihabitans profunda | reverse complement strand
CTGCGGTCCCACAACTGAAATCGCACAGCTTCAGCGCCCGCGCTGCTGAATCCTGAATCCAGGACCCGGCGATTCACTCACGGGGGACGCGCACCATGCCCTCTTGCGCGACGCTCGCAAGCAGCAGGCCGTCGCGCGTGTAGATGCGCCCCTGCGACAGGCCCCGGCCGCCCGTCGCGTTCGGGGACTCCTGGGCGTAGAGCCTCCACTCGTCACCGCGCCCGAACCGGTGGAACCACATCGCGTGGTCGAGGCTCGCCGCC
>NZ_VRMG01000044.1 GCF_008040105.1 Lacisediminihabitans profunda | reverse complement strand
CAAGCGTTATCCGGATTTATTGGGTTTAAAGGGTGCGTAGGCGGTTTGATAAGTTAGAGGTGAAATTTCGGGGCTCAACCCTGAACGTGCCTCTAATACTGTTGAGCTAGAGAGTAGTTGCGGTAGGCGGAATGTATGGTGTAGCGGTGAAATGCTTAGAGATCCTACAGAACCCCGATTGCGAAGGCAGCTTACCAAACTATATCTGACGTTGAGGCACGAAAGCGTGGGGAG
>NZ_VRMG01000043.1 GCF_008040105.1 Lacisediminihabitans profunda | reverse complement strand
GATCCCGCTTCCCTCCTGTTCGCTCGCGCAGCTCGAGTCGAAGAGGGCGGCGGGCTCCACCGCCGGCTTGCTCGCGAAGAAGAGGAATCGTCCCTCCGCGGTCATCCGCGATCCGTCGGCGATCGACTCGGTCGCGGCGGAGGGGGTGAAGGTCCAGACCGTGTACTGGTCGACGAGGCGCTGGAAGCTCACGACGCCCCAGGCGCCCGCGGCGACCAGGAGGAGGGCGATCACCGTCGGGACGACCCTGGAGAGCCCTCGGCGACGTCGCCCCGGCGCGGAGTACGCCACGTCGGCCCCCTCGAACAGTGTCATGGTCTCCTCGATCGCGCCGTTCGCCGTCCCCATCGGCTTCGAAATGCTAGCAGGATCGCCTCGGCGTTCCCCCGGGCGGCGTCAGTGTCCGACGAGCGGTCCCATGATTTTCGCGAGCACCGACGCGCGTCCGGTGATCCGCGCCTCCACGGCGGCGGCGCCCATCGCGGCAAG
>NZ_VRMG01000042.1 GCF_008040105.1 Lacisediminihabitans profunda | reverse complement strand
GCCGAATCGGAGACCGAACTGGCACCCGACCCGGAGACCGAGACCGCGCCGGAGCCGGAAGCCGACCAGCCGTAGGGCATCGGTGCCGCGCACGCGGGACGCCTGGCCCTCGCGCCGGGGGCGCCGCAGGAGTAGCGTTCGCTCACGTCCTTGAAGCGCGTTACCCGAACCGCACCCGGAGGCACCCATGATCGTCGAACACGCCCTGAGACCCGTTGGACCGGGAGAGTAGGCCGACTGCGAGCGGGC
>NZ_VRMG01000041.1 GCF_008040105.1 Lacisediminihabitans profunda | reverse complement strand
CTGTAAAGGAAGCATACGAAGGTGCTGTAAAGTTTTTGGATCACCCGCTTGTGAACTATACGTACTTTGACTTCCATCATGAGTGCAAGGGGATGAAGTTTGACCGCGTCTCGCGGCTTGTCGAGCATCTCGAGAACGAAGGTCTCACAAGTCATGACTTTTTCTCTCTTGACACGGTAGCTGCTCCACGCTTGCAGCTACAAAAGTCTGTTGTGCGAACCAACTGCATGGACTGTCTCGACCGTACGAATGTTGTACAGACTACGCTGGCCCGTTGGGTGCTGAACGATCAGCTCCGTTCCGTCGGCATGTTGCAGC
>NZ_VRMG01000040.1 GCF_008040105.1 Lacisediminihabitans profunda | reverse complement strand
CGTTGAGGCGCGCCCAGAACCCACCACCGGCTAGACCGGTTCCGGAAGTGACTCCCGGCATCTGGCAGGGACTTGGCCTTCGCGATGTGGTCCGCCGGGCCCTGGCCGGCCACGACCCTGATGTACGACTCCGTGGCGTCCCGGGGACGCCCACGCGTGGCGCTTGGGCCGGCTGGACGCTCACCGGTCCGGGCACGTCACCCGCGCGGTTCCTGGCCTACCCGGCCTCTCTCGTGCTTCGCAACTGGGGCACGCTCGTCGGAGCCTGACCACTGGGCGGACGACAAAGGGCCGCACCCCCGAGGGGATGCGGCCCGTGTCTACGCCGAACGACTACACGCTGTAGTACAGCTCGTACTCGAACGGGGTGGGGCGCGGGGCGGCCGGGATGATTGCCTTGTCGCGCTTGTACGAG
>NZ_VRMG01000039.1 GCF_008040105.1 Lacisediminihabitans profunda | reverse complement strand
TACAGACCAGACAGCCGCCTTCGCCACTGGTGTTCTTCCATATATCTACGCATTTCACCGCTACACATGGAGTTCCACTGTCCTCTTCTGCACTCAAGTTTCCCAGCTTCCGATGCACTTCTTCGGTTGAGCCGAAGGCTTTCACATCAGACTTAAAAAACCGCCTGCGCTCGCTTTACGCCCAATAAATCCGGATAACGCTTGCCACCTACGTATTACCGCGGCTGC
>NZ_VRMG01000038.1 GCF_008040105.1 Lacisediminihabitans profunda | reverse complement strand
TGCTCCCCACGCTTTCGCACCTCAGTGTCAGTATCAGTCCAGGTGGTCGCCTTCGCCACTGGTGTTCCTTCCTATATCTACGCATTTCACCGCTACACAGGAAATTCCACCACCCTCTACCATACTCTAGTCAGTCAGTTTTGAATGCAGTTCCCAGGTTGAG
Source organism: Lacisediminihabitans profunda (assembly GCF_008040105.1). Taxonomy (GTDB): domain Bacteria; phylum Actinomycetota; class Actinomycetes; order Actinomycetales; family Microbacteriaceae; genus Lacisediminihabitans; species Lacisediminihabitans profunda. The sequence continues at coordinate 222 of NZ_VRMG01000038.1, read as the reverse complement.
CCCGGGGATTTCACATCCAACTTAACAAACCACCTACGCGCGCTTTACGCCCAGTAATTCCGATTAACGCTTGCACCCTCTGTATTACCGCGGCTGCTGGCACAGAGTTAGCCGGTGCTTATTCTGTCGGTAACGTCAAAATTGCAGAGTATTAATCTACAACCCTTCCTCCCAACTTAAAGTGCTTTACAATCCGAAGACCTTCTTCACACACGCGGCATG
>NZ_VRMG01000004.1 GCF_008040105.1 Lacisediminihabitans profunda | reverse complement strand
TACCGGCTCGACCTCGACCCGCTCTCCAGCGCCTACCTCGATGCCGCGATCGACGTCCAGGTCGGCGCCGCCCTGCACGCCCCCCACTTCACCCCCGACAACGGTGCCGCGGATGACAGCACCGATCGCCGCGCCGGTGCGGAGGATCCGGTGCCGGATACCCGCACGCTGGGCCAGATGGCGGCGGACGCGGTGGTGGACATGGCCCGGCACGCGATCGGCTGCGACAACCAGGCCGTCCCGCTGCCGGCAACCACGATCATCGTGCGGATGACCCTCGACTCGTTGCTGACCGGGCTCGGCGAGGCACAGATCGACGGCATCGAGCAACCGATCTCCGCCGGGACCGCCCGACGCCTGGCCGCCGACGCCGGGATCATCCCCGCCATCCTCGGCGGCGCCAGCGAAGTCCTCGACTTCGGCGCCACCCGGCGCCTGTTCAGCCGCCCGCAACGACTCGCCCTCGCCGAACGCGACGGCGGCTGCGCCATCACCGGCTGCCTGAAACCCCCCAGCCACACCGAAGCCCACCACATCCGCTGGTGGTCAAACCAACCAGAAACGAACCTCGCCAACGGGATCCTGCTCTGCACCGCCCACCACCACACCATCCACCGCAACGGCTGGGGCATCCACGTCACCGACAACATCCCCTGGTTCACCCCACCCGCAACCATCGACCCCCACCAGCGACCACGACGCGGCGGGAAACCACCCCTGCCCACACTGCCACCGCGACCGGAGGCACGCACCATGCGGCAATGACGCACACACCGGAGCCGCGGCCACCATCCCAGCGGTAGACGCCCCCCGCGCAGGGAGGCCCGAGCGCACCGAGGCCCCTAAGGACGCGCCTGCAGGAGCGGGACGGGGGTGACGGCGTGGCCTCTGTGCCGCCGGCGCCTAGGCGATGCCGGACGTGCCGAGAAGCGAACCGATGATGTAGGTTGCGGCGAGGGCGATTGCGCCGCCGATCACCACCCGCAGCGTCGCCCGCAGCACGGGGCTTCCGCCGATCAGGGCGCTCGTGGTGCCGGTAGCAGCGAGGGCCACCAGGACCGCGATGAACGTCACCGGCACGCGCACGTTGGCCGGCGGGAGAAGTATCGAGAGCATCGGCAGGATCGCGCCGATCGTGAAGGCCAGCGCCGAGGCGCCGGCGGCCTGCCACGGGCTCACGACATCCGCCTCGTCGATGTTGAGTTCGGCGTCGAGGTGCGCCGCGAGCGCGTCATGCTCGGTGAGTTCGATTGCGACAGCTCGCGCAGTCTCGGCCGAGAGGCCCTTGGACTGGTACAGGCCAGTGAGTTCCGCCAACTCCTCTTCCGGCTGTTCGACGAGCTCGCGGCGTTCCTTGGCGATGAGCGCCCGCTGGCTGTCCCGTTGGCTGCTCACGGAGACGTACTCGCCGAGGGCCATCGAGATGGCGCCGCCCACGAGACCGGCGGCACCGGCGGTGAGGATGGCGGCCACTGCCGGCGTGGCTCCGGCCACACCCACGACGATGGCCGCGACAGAAACGATTCCGTCATTGGCGCCGAGCACACCGGCCCTCAGCCAGTTGAGCTTGCTCGCGACACCGGCTCCGTGGGGCTCATTCGAGTGCTGGGACGGCGTGGCTTCCTGATTCGTCGACATGGGACTATCTAACCGCGAACGCGGTCCGGGGATTCCGGCCGTTGCTCGAGCACGCGTTTGAGCGTCGCGAGGTCGGCGGCGACGGCCGCGGCGTCCGATTCGAACTCCTCGTCGGTCATCCCGGGCCTTCGGTTGAGGGTGAAGACCACCTCGCTCCGGTCCCGGTAGCCGATCACGCGCATGGGGTTGAGCACCCTCTCGCCGTTCGGCAGCGTGACGACGTGGTCCAGGATGCCGAAGTCGTTGCTCGGCAGAAACTCGACGACCACGCTTCCGCCGGAGGTTTCGGCGATCCAGCGGCCGTCGACGAGTTCGATCGAACTCCCGAGGCCGGCCGCCCACAGCGGCAGGTTGGCCGGGTCGGCGGCGAAGGCATACACCGCCTCGTCTGGCCGGTCGATCGCGACGCTGATGTTTCGAGACTCCATACGGCCACTGTAGGCAGGGTCCACGACGGATGTGAAGGGATCCGAGGATCAATCGGGGGAGAAGCGATACCCCATTCCCGGCTCGGTGAGCAGGTAGCGGGGGCGCGACGGCTCCGGCTCGAGCTTCTTGCGCAACTGGGCCAGGTAGAGGCGAAGGTAGCCGTCCTCGTTCTCGTAGGCCGGCCCCCAGACGGTGGTGAGGAGGAAGTTTTTCGTGATCAGGCGGCGTGGATTGCGCACGAGCACCTCGAGGATGTGCCACTCGGTGGGGGTGAGCTTCACCGGAGTCGACACGCCAGACTCGGTGCGGTCGACGGTATGGGCGGCGAGGTCTACGGTGACGTTGCCGAAGCGAGTCACCGGCTCCTCTGGCTCGGCGAGGGCCCGGCGACCGAGGGCCCGGATGCGCGCGAGAAGCTCGTCGATGGCGAACGGCTTGGTGACGTAGTCGTCGGCCCCCGCGTCGAGAGCGTCGACCTTGTCTGCGGAGTCCGACCTCCCGCTCACCACGAGAATCGGGGCATCGGTCCAGCCCCGGAGACCCTCGATCACCCGGAGGCCGCTGAAACCGGGCAGCCCGAGGTCGAGCACGACGATGTCGGGCTTCACCTTCGCCGCGACATCCAGCGCCTCCGGTCCCGACCGAGCGAGCGACACGTCGTAGCCACGCGCGGCGAGGTTGATTCGCAGGGCCTTCAAAATCTGGGCATCGTCATCCACCACGAGAACGCGCATCATCGGTGTCCCTTTCCCGTGGGCAGCGAGATCACCATCGTAAGGCCGCCGCCCGGCGTGTCTTCCGCCTCAAGACTTCCGCCCATCGCCTCCATGAAGCCGTTGGCGAGGGCGAGCCCGAGGCCGACCCCGGTGGTGTTATCGGTGTCCCCGAGCCGCTGGAACGGCTGGAACGCCTCGGCGAGCCGCTCCTTCGGGATGCCGGGACCCCGGTCGATCACGCGCAGCTCAACCCGTTCGCCGAAGCTGCTCGCGGTGATGATGAGCGGTGCGTCTTCCGGGGAGTAGCGCAGGGCGTTCGCGATGAGGTTGACGAGCACCCTCTGCACGAGCACCGGGTCGCAGGTGGCCGCGGGCAGGTCGGGCGCCACGTCTACCCGAACGCGCCCGAGCGGCACCTTGAGCTCGTCGAGCGCGAGCGGGACGATCTCGTCGAGACCGACGGTTGCGAGGGAGATCGGCAAGACTCCGGCCTGCAGCCGACTCGCGTCGAGCAGGTCGTTCACCAGGTCGGCGAGGCGGTGAAGCGACTCCTCGGCCGTCGCGAGCAGTTCCTCGCGGTCCCGGTCGCTCCAGTCCACATCCGTGCTGCGCAGGCTCGACACGGCGGCCGTCGCCGAGGAGAGCGGGGTGCGCAGGTCGTGGCCGACGGCCGCGAGGAGGGCGGTACGCAGCCGATCGGCCTCCTCGAGGGGACGGATGCCCTGAGCCGCGGTACGCAGCTCGTTCTGAACCAAGGCCGCCTCGATCTGGGACAGGAAGGCGTCGAGGATGCGCCGGTCGGAGGCCTGAAGATCCCGACCGCGCAGCACGACGCTGCCCTGGTCGCTCAGGGGCACCACCGTCTGCTTGTCGTTGTCGCCGCTCGTCACCGCACCGGCCTCGTAGAGCTGGGTGTCCTTGTAGTTCACCGTGACGCTGGTCATGCCGAAGACCTCGCGCAGCCGGTTGGCGAGGGCCTCCACCGCGTTCTCGCCCCGGATGATGCTGCCCGCCACCGTCGCCAGGGTCTCGGCCTCGGCGGCGGATCGCTTGGCGGCGCGGCTGCGGCTCGCCGCCTGGTCCACGACGAGGCTGACGAGCACGGCGATGATGAGGAAGATGAGCAGCGCCAGGAGGTGGAGCGGGTTGGCGATGGTGACCCGGTAGAGCGGTTCGACGAAGAAGTAGTCGAGTGCGAGGCCGGCGAACACGGCGGCGGTGACCGCCGGCCAGATTCCGCCGACGAGGGCGACGACCACGATGAGGAGCTGAAAGGCGAGCACCTCGCTCACGAGCGACTCGGCGCTGCGGAACGAGCTGAGCAGGAGGGTGAGCAGCGGGAGTCCGAGCACCGCGAGAACGAAGCCGCCGAGTCGACGCCGCACGGTGAGCGCGCCGCGGGAGCGCGGCAACTGGAGGGTGCCGGCCGACGCGTGAGAAACGATGTGCACGTCGATGTCGCCCGATGCCCTGATCACCGTCGCGCCGATTCCCTGGCCGGTGAGGAACGCCGTGAGCCGCGACCGGCGGCTCACCCCGATCACGAGCTGGGTCGCGTTGACGCCCCGGGCGAATTCCACGAGCGCGGTCGGGGTGCTGTCGCCGACCACCTGGTGGTAGCTGCCGCCGAGGCTCTCGACGAGGGTGCGCTGGGAGAGAAGCGCTGCCGGGTTCGACTCGGCCAGTCCATCGGAGCTCGCCACGTGCACGGCCAGTAGTTGCCCGCCGCTGGACCGTGCAGCGATCCGCGCCCCGCGGCGGATCAGCGTCTCGCCCTCCGCGCCGCCGGGCAGCGCCACGACGACCCGCTCGCGGGCCTCCCACTTGCCGCGGATCCCGTGTTCGTTCCGGTATTCCTGCAGCGCGACATCCACCTCGTCGGCAAGCCAGAGCAGCGCGAGCTCGCGGAGCGCCGTGAGGTTGCCAAGCCGGAAGTAGTTGGACAGGGCGGCGTCGATGGTGCCGGCCGGGTAGATCTGGCCGCCGGACAGGCGGGTTCTCAGCGCCTCGGGCGCCAGATCCACCACCTCGATCTGGTCGGCCGACCGCAGCACGGAATCCGGAATCGTCTCCCGCTGGGTCACGCCGGTGATCGACTGCACCACGTCGTTGAGGCTATCGATGTGCTGGATGTTGACGGTCGAGATCACATTGATGCCGGCCTCGAGAAGCTCCTGCACGTCTTGCCAGCGCTTGTCGTTCCGCGAACCCGGCGCATTCGTGTGCGCGAGTTCGTCGACGAGGGCCCAGTCCGGCCTGCGGGCGATGAGGGCTCCGAGGTCGAGTTCGCCGAGCTCAACCCCGCGATGGGCGACGCGAAGCCGGGGAATCAGCTCGAGACCCTCCGCCAGGCGAGCGGTCTCGGCCCGGCCATGGGTTTCGACCAGTCCCACGACCACGTCCAGGCCCTTCTCCCGGAGGCGGCGGCCCTCCTCGAGCATGCTGAAGGTCTTGCCCACTCCCGGGGCGGCCCCGAGGTAGACCTGCAGGATTCCTCGTGTCATCGCGGCGCCATCAGTCAGTTGGACGGGTCGAGCGCCGCGAGCGCGATGTTGAGTTCGAGCACGTTGACTGTCGGTTCGCCGATGAAGCCGAGCGAGCGTCCGGTGACGAAACGCTCGACGAGCTGCGCGACCAACGCCCGCGGCAGGCTTCGGGCCGCGGCGACCCGTGCCACCTGCTCGCGGGCGTACTCCGGGCTGATCTGCGGGTCGAGGCCCGAGGCCGAGGCGGTGAGGGCGTCGGGCGGGATGGAAGCCGGGTCAACTCCGTCGCTCTTCGCAATGGCCGCCTTCCGATCCTTGATCGCTGAAGCCAGTGTCCCACTCTCGGTGCCCTGGTTGCTTCCCCCGGACGCGCCCGCGTCGTAGCCGGTGCCCGCGGCCGACGGCCGGGACTGGAACCACTGGGGGAGCGCGCCTCCCGCCCTGTTCGTGAAGCTCTGGCCGATCAGGCTCGAGCCGACAGTCTTGCCGTCGACGGCGACCGGCGACCCGTTCGCCTGGGCGGGAGCGAGTAACCCGATCGCGCCGATCAGCGCGGGGTAGCCGATGCCGAGAACGACCGTGAAGACGACCATGGCCTTGAGGGCGACCCAGTATTGCCGGGTCGTGCCGCGTGCTGAGCTCATTGTTTCAAAATCCGTTTCTGGGGTCGAGGGGTCTAGAAGCCGGGGATGAGGGCGATGACGAGGTCGATCGCCTTGATGCCGATGAACGGAGCGATGAGGCCCCCGACGCCGTAGATCCAGAGGTTGCGGCCGAGGATGCTCGACACGCTGCCCGGGCGGTAGGTGACCCCCCGGAGCGACAGCGGGATGAGGGCGATGATGATGAGCGCGTTGAAGACCACGGCCGACAGGATCGCCGAGGCGGGCGAATGCAGGCCCATGAAATTGAGAGCGGCGAGTCCGGGATAGCTCGCCACGAACATGGCCGGGATGATGGCGAAATACTTCGCCACGTCGTTCGCGATCGAGAAGGTCGTGAGCGACCCGCGGGTGATGAGCAGCTGCTTGCCGATCCCGACGATGTCGATGAGCTTGGTGGGGTCGGAGTCGAGGTCGACCATGTTGCCGGCCTCCTTCGCCGCCGATGTCCCCGTGTTCATCGCCACGCCGACATCCGCCTGGGCCAGCGCGGGCGCGTCGTTCGTGCCGTCCCCGGTCATCGCGACGAGGTTGCCGCCCCGCTGCTCCCGCCGGATGAGGTCCATCTTGTCTTCCGGGGTCGCCTCGGCGAGGTAGTCGTCGACTCCGGCCTCCTCGGCGATCGCCTTCGCGGTGAGCGGGTTGTCGCCCGTGATCATCACGGTGCGGATGCCCATCCGGCGCAGGTCGGCGAAGCGTTCGGCAAGGCCTGTCTTCACGACGTCCTTGAGGTAGACCACGCCGAGCACGGAGGCGACGCCGCTCGTGTCGCGGCGGGCTACGACCAGTGGGGTGCCGCCGACCTGCGAGATGCGGGTGACGATGGCATCCAGCTCGGCGCGCTGAGCGTCGGTGAGGGTCGAGGATTCCGCGACCCAGGCGCTCACCATGGAGCCCGCGCCCTTGCGCACCGAGCTGCCGTCCGCGTAGTCGACGCCGCTCATGCGCGTCTGGGCGGTGAACGGCACGACGGTGCCGTCCACGGTGGTGGGGAAGGTGAAGCCCTGCTCGGTGGCGAGGGTGAGGATCGATTTTCCCTCGGGGGTCGGGTCGCTCAGCGAGGACGCGGCGGCGACGGTCGCGAGGGTCTCGGCATCCACCCCGCTGAGCGCCGCGAACTCGGCGGCCTGGCGGTTGCCGTAGGTGATCGTGCCCGTCTTGTCGAGTAGCAGGGTCGTGACGTCTCCGGCGGCCTCCACGGCCCGGCCCGACATCGCGAGCACGTTGTGCTGCACGAGACGGTCCATGCCGGCGATGCCGATGGCGGACAGCAGCGCGCCGATCGTGGTCGGGATGAGGCACACGAGCAGAGCGACGAGCACGGGAACGCTCTGCTCGGCGTTCGAGTACGCGGCGATCGGGTTGATGATCAGCACGACCACCACGAAGATGATCGTGAGGCTCGCGAGCAGGATGTTCAGCGCGATCTCGTTGGGCGTCTTCTGGCGGGACGCCCCCTCGACGAGCTTGATCATGCGGTCGACGAAGGTCTCGCCCGGCCTGCTCGTGATCCGCACGACGATGCGGTCGGAGAGCACTCGCGTGCCGCCGGTGACGGCGCTGCGGTCGCCGCCGGACTCCCGAACCACCGGGGCGGATTCGCCGGTGATCGCCGACTCGTCGACCGAGGCGATGCCCCAGATGATGTCGCCGTCGCCCGGGATCAGCTCGCCCGCCGACACGACGACGGTGTCGCCGAGGGTGAGGTCCGCCGAGGCGATCTGCTGCAACTCGGAGTTCTCGGCCCCCGCATCCGCCGCCGCATCGTAGGACGCGACCCGGTTGGCCAGGGTGCTCGTGCGGCTCTCACGCAGGCTCTTCGCCTGCGCCTTGCCCCGACCCTCCGCCACGGCTTCCGCCATGTTGGCGAAGAGCACGGTGAGCCACAGCCAGGCGGCGATGGACCAGATGAAGGCGAGAGAGGTGGGCGAGGCCGCGGTCTGCGCCGCCGTGCCGAGGAACGGCTGGGCGATGGCCAGTGCCGTCGTGAGCGCGGCTCCCACCTCCACGACGAACATCACGGGGTTGCGCCACAGGACTCGGGGGTCCAGCTTGCGGAAGGCATCGGGCAGGCTCGCGGCGAGCTGCCGGACGCCGAACGCCGAGGACGGCTTGCGGCTGCGGGGTGCGCTCGCCGGTGGCGTGATCGGAGTGGTCGACATGGTGTTACTTGAGTCCTTCTGCGATGGGGCCGAGCGCCAGAACGGGGAGGTAGGTGAGGGCGGACACGATCACGATCGTGCCGATCAGCAGGCCGATGAACTGCGGGCGGTGGGTGGGCAGCGTGCCTGCCGTCGTCGGCACCTTCTCCTGCGCGGCGAACGAGCCGGCCAGAGCGAGCACGAACACGATCGGCAGGAACCGGCCGAGCAGCATCGCCACGCCGAGTGCGGTGTTCAGCCAGGGCGTGCTCGCGGTGAGCCCGGCGAAGGCCGACCCGTTGTTGTTGGCGGCCGAGGTGAAGGCGTACAGCACCTCCGAGTAGCCGTGCAGGCCCGGGTTGGCCATCGAGGTCTTCACGACCGAGTCGTGCACAGCGGGGATCGCGAAGCTGAGCGCGGTGCCGGCCAGCACGAGCGTGGGGGTGATCAGGATGTACATGCTCGCGAGCTTCACCTCCCGTGCCCCGATCTTCTTGCCGAGGTATTCCGGGGTGCGGCCCACCATCAGTCCGGCGACGAAGACCGCGACGATCGCCATGATCAGGATGCCATAGAGCCCCGACCCGACACCGCCGGGAGCGACCTCGCCGAGCATCATGTTGATCATCACCAGTCCGCCGCCGAGGGAGGTGAGGCTGTCGTGCATCGAGTCGACCGCGCCGGTGGAGGTGAGGGTGCTCGTCGTGCCGAAGATCGCCGATCCGACGATGCCGAAGCGTGTCTCCTTGCCCTCCATCGCCCCGCCGGCGAGCTGGCTCGCGGTTCCGTTCCCCGCGCTCTCCAGCACGGTGAGGAGGCCCGCCGAGACGATCCAAATGATGCCCATGGCGGAGAGGATGGCGTAGCCCTGGCGGTGATCGTCGACAATGCGGCCGAAGGTCCGCGCGAGCGAGACCGGGATCGCCAGCATGAGGAAGATCTCGAAGAGGTTTGTCCAGCCGTTCGGGTTCTCGAACGGATGCGCGGAGTTGGCGTTGAAGAACCCGCCGCCGTTCGTGCCGAGCTCCTTAATCGCCTCCTGTGAGGCGACGGGGCCTCCCGGGATCGTCTGGGTCGCCCCGGTGAGGCCCGTCACATGCTGGAAGCCGTTGAGGTTCTGGATCACCCCGGAGAGCAACAGCACGACGGCGGCGATCACAGACAGCGGGAGCAGGATCCGCACGACGCCGCGGGTGAGGTCCACCCAGAAGTTGCCGATCGTGCTCGAGCGGCGGGCGGCGAGGCCCCTGATCAGGGCGACCGCCACGGCGATTCCGACGGCGGCCGACACGAAGTTTTGCACCGCCAGCCCGACGAGTTGCACGGTGTAGCCCATCGTCGCTTCGGGGGAGTATGACTGCCAGTTCGTGTTGGTGACGAACGAGATGGCGGTGTTCCAGGCGGTGGACGGTTCGACCGGCGGCAGGCCGAGGGAGTACGGCAGGATCTGCTGGGTCCGCTGCACGACGTAGAGCGCGAGCACGCCGATGGCGGAGAACGCGAGCACGCTGCGGAGGTAGACCGGCCAGGTCTGGGCCGATCCGGGGTTCACCCCGATCAGGCGGTAGAACGCGCGCTCGACCCGGAGGTTCTTCTGGGTTGAGTAGACGACGGCCAGGTAGTCGCCGAGCGGCCGATAGACGAGCCCGAGCAGGAGGATGAGGGTGCCGAGTTGCAGCACGAAGAGCAGGGTCGTGTTCATCAGAATCGCTCCGGATTCAGGAGAGCGAACACCAGGTAGACCAGGGCGGCGACGGCGAGCACCACGCTGAGGATCGTGAAGACGATCACAGCTTCTCGACCCCCCGGGCGACAAGGGCGACGAGGGCGAAGAGCCCCACTGCGCCAACGACGTACACGAGATCGAGCATCGGATCCTCCGCGGGAGAGACGAGCCGCGGCCGAACGGCGCGCAGCGACATTTCTGTCACGAAGGACGAGTCCACACCAAGGTGGAACCCGGTCGGCGGAGCCTAACGACTCCCTAACACGGAAATACCGGACCCTAACGGTCCGGCGAGGGCTACTTGCCGGCGGCCAGGGCGGCGGCGCCGAGAATGCCCGCGTTGTTGCGGAGGGTCGCCGGCACGATCGGCGTGTTCAGGTGGAGCAGGGAGAGGAAGTTCTTGTACTCCTTGGACACGCCACCGCCGAGGATGAACAGGTCGGGGTGGAAGTAGGCCTCCAAGGCCGAGTAGTACTGCTGCAGCCTCGCCGCCCAGTCCACCCAGCTGAGGTTCTCCCGTTCCTTCGCGGAGTATGACGCCCGCGTCTCGTAGTCGACCCCGTCGAGCTGGATGTGCCCGAGCTCGGCGTTCGGGATGAGCACGCCCTTGTAGATCAGGGCGGTGCCGATTCCGGTGCCGAGGGTGGTCATGATGATCAGGCCGTCGGACTTCGCCGCGGCGCCGTAGAGCGTCTCGGCGTAGCCGGCCGCATCCGCGTCGTTGACGAAGTGGATGTTGCGTCCGAGCCCCTTCTCGAACAGCTTCTCCGCCTCGAGGCCGATCCAGCTGTTCGACACGTTGGCGGCGGAGAGGGTCCTGCCCTTCACCACCACGGCGGGGAAGCAGACACCGATCGGATCCTTCTTGTTTCCGACATCCAGCCTCTTGACGATCTCCAGCACCGTGGCCAGGATGTCTTCTGGTTCGCCGCCCTGCGGGGTCGGGAGCTTGATGCGGTCGGTGAGCAGCTTCCCGGTCGTGACGTCGACGATCGCCCCCTTGATGCCGGTGCCGCCGATGTCGATGCCTACCGCTTTGTTGGCCATGTTTGACAGTCTTCCTGTGGGGATCGGATCAGGTGAGGTCGGATCAGGGGAGAGTGAGCACTTCTGCGCCACGGTCGGTGACGACGAGGGTGTGCTCGAATTGCGCGGTGATGCTGCGGTCCTTCGTCACGACGGTCCAGCCATCGTCCCACTGCTCCCACTCGATGCCGCCGAGGGTGAGCATCGGCTCGATCGTGAAGACCATGCCGGCCTCCATCACTGTGGAGTACGCGGGCGCCGAGTCGTAGTGCGGGATGATCAGGCCGGAGTGAAAAGCCTCACCGACGCCGTGACCCGTGAAGTCGCGAACGACGCCGTAGCCGAAGCGTTTGGCGTATGACTCGATGGCGCGGCCGATCACATTCACCTCGCGGCCGGGGGCCACCGCCTTGATCCCGCGGGCCAGGGCCTCCCGAGTGCGGTCGACGAGGTCGGTGACCTCGGGGGAGGCCGTCCCCACGATGAAGGTCTGGTTGCTGTCGCCGTGCATGCCGTTCTTGAAGGCCGTGATGTCGATGTTCACGATGTCTCCGTCCTCGAGCACCGTGTCATCCGGGATTCCGTGGCAGATCACCTCGTTCACCGAACTGCAGATCGACTTGGGGAAGCCGCGGTAGCCGAGCGTCGACGGATAGGCACCGTTCGCCACCATGAAGTCGTGGCCGATCACGTCGAGCTCGTCGGTCGTGATGCCCGGCCGCACGCTCGCCCCGACGAGGGCAATGGCGTCGGCGGCGATCCGGCCCGATTCGCGGATGCGGGCGACGGCCTCCGGCGGGTACACGTCCGAACCCGTGAAGGGAGCGGGTGCCGCCTTGCCGACATACTCCGGGCGGGCGATGGTCCTGGGCACCGCACGCGCTGGGGAGATGTGCCCCGGCACGAGGTGACCGCTCGAATCCTTGGGCATAGGATCGATTTTAGTTGGGATAAGGAGCGCTCATGACCGAGTGGTACTACAACATCAGAACCGGCGAGGTCGAAGAGGGCAAGCAGTCGCTCGCGTCGGAGCTCGATGGGCCGTTCAAGACGCGCGAGGATGCCGCCCGGGCGCCCGAGATCATCGCCGAGCGCGCCCGCAAGTGGGCAGAGGAAGACGCCGCCAACGACCGCTAGGCGGCGCTGCCGCCCCTTCCATCATTCAGTGCCGCCCTCCCGCCCCCTTCCGAAATCCATGCATTCCTTGCCGACACGCCGCATCTGAGACAAGGTGAGCGGCGTGTCTCCGCCGATCGCATGGATTTCGGAAGAGGAGAAGAGGAAGAGGAAGAGGAAGACGGGCGCGGGCGCAAGGCGGGGCCGTGCGGGGGCGCGGGATGCCCGGGGTGGGGAGCTCAGTCCTCGTATTCGTGCTCAGGAGCCGGATAGGCGCCGGACTCGACGTCGCCGCGGTACTCCTTCACGGCATCCGTCAGCACGCCCTTGAGGTCGGCGTACTGCCGCACGAACTTGGGGATGCGACCGGTGGTGAGTCCGGCCCAGTCGGTCCAGACCAGAAGTTGGCCGTCGACATGGGGGCCCGCGCCGACCCCGATGGTCGGGATGCGCAGTTCCTTGGTGACCTGCGCGGCGACCCCCGACGGCACCATTTCGAGAACGACGGCGAACGCGCCTGCATCCTCCACGGCGTGCGCATCGGCGAGAAGCTGTTCCGCCCCTTCGCCGCGCCCCTGGATGAGGTGGCCGCCCAGACCGTGCTCGCTCTGGGGTGTGAAACCGATGTGCGCCATCACGGGGATGCCCGCCGAGACGATGCGGCGGATCTGTTCGGCGCTGCGCTGGCCGCCCTCGAGCTTCACCGCGTGCGCGTGCGTCTCCTTCATGAACCGGAAGGCCGTGTGCAGTGCCTCGTCCGGGCTGGTCTCGTAGGATCCGAACGGCATGTCCGCGACGACGAAGGCGCGGGAGACCGCGCCGGCGACCGCCCGGGCGAGCGGGATGAGCTCGTCGACGGTCACCGGAAGCGTCGTGTCGTGACCGAAAACGTTGTTGCCGGCCGAGTCGCCCACGAGCAGGAAGTCGATTCCCGCCGCATCGAAGATCGCCGCGGTCAGCTGGTCGTAACTCGTGAGGCCGGTGATCTTCACCCCGGTCTCCTTGGCGTTCTGGAAGTGCCTCGTGCGCACCCGCTTGAGGTTCGCCTGCGTCGCTGCTGCGCTGGGGTCGGTCATGGGAGCCACCTTAGTCGTGGGGGAGCTGCGGTCGGGGATTCAGGCCGTGCTCGGTCGGTACCGCCCGGTGCGCCTCCACCGGGAAGCTGGGCCGCGAGGCGCGGTCTTCGATCGGGTAGCCGCTGAGCGCCATCTCGCCGACCGCGAAAAGGTCGGCCTGCCGGGCGGCGTGCCGCGCCGCCTCGAAGATCTGCTGCGAGTTTGCCGCCAGGTCGCCGACGATGGGGTTGGTTTGGCCTGGCGCCAAGCGGAGTCGGGGCATAGCCACTAGCCTAATAGCCGGGGATGAAGCCCCAGAGTCGGCAGGGTAGAGGAGCAAATGGACAAGCAGCGTGACTTCGTTCTTCGTACGATCGAGGAACGCGGAGTCAAGTTCATCCGCCTCTGGTTCACGGATGTCGTCGGCACCCTCAAGTCCGTCGCGATCGCCCCCGCCGAGGTGGAGGGCGCATTCGCCGAGGGCCTCGGATTCGACGGCTCGGCCATCGAGGGCCTCACCCGGTCCTATGAGGCGGACGTGCTGGCCCATCCGGATCCCGCGACCTTCCAGATCCTGCCGTGGCGCGGAGAGATCGACCCGACGGCCAGGATGTTCTGCGACATCACCACCCCCGACGGCCAGCCGGCGGTGGCCGACCCGCGCAACGTGCTCAAGCGCACCCTGGCCACGGCGGCCGAACGCGGCTTCACCTTCTACACCCACCCCGAGGTGGAGTTCTATCTGCTCAAGAGCTCGAAGTACGGCACGGACGGGCCGGAACCCGTCGACCAGGCCGGCTACTTCGACAACGTGCCTGGCGGCACAGCTCACGACTTCCGCCGGCGCTCCGTGCGCATGCTCGAGGATCTCGGCATCTCGGTGGAATTCAGCCACCACGAGGCCGGCCCCGGCCAGAACGAGATCGATCTGCGCTACGCGGACGCGCTCACCACCGCCGACAACATCATGACCTTCCGCACGGTGATCAAGGAGGTGGCGATCGAGCAGGGGGTCTACGCGACCTTCATGCCAAAGCCCCTGTCCGGCGAACCCGGGTCCGGGATGCACACCCACATGTCCCTGTTCGAGGGCGACTCCAACGCCTTCTTCGACGCCGGCGGGCAGTACCAGCTCTCCAGGATCGGCCGCCAGTTCATCGCCGGGCTGCTCAAGCACGCCCCGGAGATCACCGCGGTCACCAACCAGTTCGTCAACTCGTACAAGCGGCTCTGGGGCGGGGCATCCCAGAACAAGCTCGGTGAGGCGCCGAGCTTCGTGACCTGGGGCCACAACAACCGCTCCGCCCTCGTGCGGGTGCCGCTCTACAAGCCCAACAAGGGCCAGAGCGCGCGCGTCGAGTACCGGGCGATCGACTCCGCCGCCAATCCCTACCTCGCGTTCTCGCTGCTCCTCGCCGCCGGACTCAAGGGTATCGAGGAGGGCTACGAGCTCCCCCCGGAGGCCGAAGACAACGTCTGGGAGCTGTCGGACGCGGAGCGCAGGGCGCTCGGCTACAGCCAGCTGCCGGCGAGTCTCGACCACGCGGTGTCGCTGATGGAGGAATCGGAGCTCGTCGCCGAGACGCTCGGCGAGCAGGTATTCAACTTCGTGCTGCTCAACAAGCGCCAGGAGTGGCGCGAGTACCGCGCCCAGGTGACGCCCTACGAGCTGAAGAGCAACCTGGAGATGCTGTAACCCAGCAAAGGATCGTTCGATGGCGCGCGAACTGACCACCCTCACCGATCTGGCGAGGCTCGGCTTTGCCGAGCTGGACGAGGCGGCCTCGCAGTTGGCCGAACTCGGGCTGACTCACGAGACCGGTGGTCTCGTGGCGTTCTTCGCCGACGCCGCGAACCCGGACCAGGCCCTGAGGTCGCTCATGGAGCTGATGCGGCAATCGCCGGCCGAGGTCGGCGCCCTGCTTGGCGGCGACGACAGCGCCCACCGCCTGGTGCGTGTACTCGGGGCGTCGTCGGGGCTCGCGGAGTTCTTCCGCCGGCACCCGCACGAGCTCACGGCCCTCGCCGAAGCGCTCGAGCGGCCGCCGACCGTCGACGAGTACCGTGAGGACCTCCTCGACTCCGTGGCGGGTCTCGATGCGGAGCCCGAGGAGACGGCCTGGAACGCCCTCCGGGCCCGCTATCGCCGTCATCTCAGCGCGCTCACCGCCTACGACCTCGCTCAGGCCGACCCGCTCGGAGCGCTCGACACGGTGGCGGCCGCCCTCGCGGATCTGGCCGCCGCCGCGCTCGACGCGTCCCTCGCGGTCGCGAAGAGCCACTCGACCTTCCCCGCCGACCAGGTGACGGCCACCCGCCTGGCCATCATCGGAATGGGCAAGGCGGGGGCGCGCGAACTCAACTACGTGAGCGACGTCGACGTGATCTTCGTCGTCGAAGGCGACGGCATCTCGGATGACCGGGCCGTGGAGGTCGGAACGCGGATCGCCATGGCGACCATGCGCGGCATCCACGACTTCGCCAGGGAGCCGAGGCTCTGGGAGGTGGACGCCAACCTGCGGCCGGAGGGCAAGGACGGCGCCCTCGTGCGTAGCCTCGAGTCCCACGTCGCGTATTACGACCGCTGGGCGAAGAGCTGGGAGTTCCAGGCCTTGCTCAAGGCGAGACCGCTCGCCGGCGACCTCGAGCTCGGGGAACGCTACGTGGAGCGGGTCGCGCCGAAGGTGTGGACGAGCGCGTCCCGCGAGAATTTCGTGGAGGGCGTGCAGCGGATGCGCGAGCGCGTCACCGAGAACATCCCGAGCGACGAGCTCGACTTCCAACTCAAGCTCGGACCGGGCGGACTCCGCGATGTCGAGTTCACCATCCAGCTCCTCCAGCTCGTGCACGGGCAGACGGACGATCGGGTGCGCCAGCGGGCCACCCTTCCCGCCCTGGCCGCTCTCGCCGAGCAGGGCTACATCGGGCGGGTGGAGTCGGCCGAGTTCGCCAGGGACTACCGCTTCCTGCGACTTCTCGAGCACCGGCTTCAACTCGCACACCTGCGGCGCACCCATCTCATGCCGAGTGACCAGGAGTCGCTGCGCATCCTCGCCAGGGCCACGGGGCGCGCGACGAGCGCCGCCGAGCTCACCGAGCAGTGGACGAGGGTCAAACACGCGGTTCGCAGCCTGCACGAGCGTCTCTTCTACCGGCCACTCCTCTCGGCCGTCGCGGGGCTCCGGGAGGGCGACTTCGCGCTCACCAGCCGGCAAGCCACCGACAGACTCGCGGCGATCGGGTTCACCGACCCGAAGGGGGCACTCGCTCACATCGCCGCCCTCACCGGGGGAGTGTCACGACGCGCGTCGATCCAGCGGCACCTGCTGCCCGTCATGCTGCAGTGGTTCGCCGATGGCGCTGACCCCGACTACGGCCTTCTTGCCTTCCGGCGGCTGAGCGACGACCTGGGGGAGTCGTACTGGTTCCTGCGGATGCTGCGCGACTCGTCCGGGGCCGCCAAGCGCCTCACCAACGTGCTCTCGAGTTCGCGCTTCGTCGGGGTGCTGCTCGAACGCATCCCCGAGGCCGCCGCGTGGTTCGACCACGAGGAGGAACTGCGGCCACGCACCGCCGCCGCCCTGATCGAGGAGACCGTGGCGACTCTCGCCCGTCACGATGATCTCGCCTCAGCAGCCCTCGCCCTGCGCACCGCGCGACGACGCGAGGTGCTGCGCCTCGCGATCGGAGCCATCCTCGGCCACGTGCGCGTGGAGCAGCTCGGGCGCGCCCTCGCGGACGTGACCACCACGCTGCTCACCGGCGTGCTCTCCGCGGTTCGCGCCCCGCACGATGGCATCGAGTTCGCCATCATCGCGATGGGGCGCTACGGCGGTCAGGAGCTCGGCTTCGGCTCGGATGCCGACGTGATGTACGTCTACCGCGCGACCACGGCCACCGACGCCGAGGCGCAGGCCACTGCCGAGGCGATCGTGGCGGACCTGGCGAGGCAGACCGAGGATCTGCGGCTGCCCCTGGACCTCGACCTCGATCTTCGGCCCGAGGGAAAGAACGGCGCGGTCGTGCGTTCGCTCGCGAGCTACCGCGCGTATTACGAGCGCTGGTCCCTCACCTGGGAGGCACAGGCCCTCCTGCGGGCACGGGCGGCGGTGGGCGACGCGGCCCTGATGGCCGACTTCGAGGCCCTCGCCGACGAGGTGCGCTTTCCGACAAGCATCGCCGACAAGGACGTTCGCGAGGTCAAGCGCATCAAAGCGCGAGTGGAGTCCGAACGGCTCCCGCAGGCGGCCGACCCAGCGCGTCATCTCAAGCTGGGCCGGGGCTCTCTCAGCGACGTCGAGTGGTTCGTGCAGCTGATCCAGCTGCAGCATGGAGCGCGCATTCCCGGGCTGCGCACAACCTCCACCCTTGCCGCCCTCGACGTCGCACGCCGGGAGGGCTTCCTGACGGATGCCGAGGCCGACAAGCTGCGGGACGCGTGGGTGCTCGCCTCCCGGGTGCGCTCAGCGATGACGCTGTGGACCGCACGCACGGCGGATGTGCTGCCCACCGACCGCAGACAACTCGACGGGGTCGCGCGCCTGCTCGAATACCCGCCGGGCTCGGCGTCGGCCCTCGAGGAGGACTACCTCCGGGTGACCCGGCTGGCACGGGCAGTCTTCGAGCGGCGCTTCTACGGCGTGGAGGCGCGCCAAGAACCCACCACCGGCTAGACCGGTTCCGGAAGTGACTCCCGGCATCGGGCAGGGACTTGGCCTTCGCGATGTGGTCCGCCGGGCCCTGGCCGGCCACGAACTTGATGTACGACTCCGTGGCGTCCCGGGGACGCCCACGCGTGGCGCTCGGGCCGGCTGGAAGCTCACCGGTCTGGGCACGTCACCCGCGCCGCTCCTGGCCTACCCGGCCTCTCTCGTGCTTCGCAACTGGGGCACGCTCGTCGGAGCCTGACCACTGGGCGGACGACAAAGGGCCGCACCCCCGAGGGGATGCGGCCCGTGTCTACGCCGAACGACTACACGCTGTAGTACAGCTCGTACTCGAACGGGGTGGGGCGCTGGGCGGCCGGGATGATTTCCTTGTCGCGCTTGTACGAGATCCAGGTCTGGATCAGGTCGGGCGTGAACACGTTTCCTGCGGTGAGGAAGTCGTGGTCGGCCTCGAGGGCGCGCAGGGCCTCCTCGAGAGACGCGGGAACCTGCGGGATGTTCTTCGCCTCCTCTGGCGGGAGCTCGTACAGGTCCTTGTCGACCGGCTCGTGCGGCTCGATGCGGTTCTTGATTCCGTCGAGGCCGGCCATGAGCTGCGCGGCGAAGGCGAGGTACGGGTTACCCGAGGCGTCCGGCGCGCGGAACTCGATGCGCTTCGCCTTGGGGTTGGTGCCTGTGATCGGGATGCGGATCGACGCCGACCGGTTGCCGGCCGAGTAGACCAGGTTGACCGGGGCCTCGAAGCCGGGGATCAGTCGACGGTACGAGTTGAGCGTCGGGTTGGTGAACGCGAGCACTGCCGGGGCGTGCTTGAGCAGGCCTCCGATGTACCAGCGCGCGATGTCGCTGAGCCCGCCGTAGCCCTTCTCGTCATAGAACAGCGGCACGCCGTCGTTCCAGAGGGACTGGTGGGTGTGCATGCCCGATCCGTTGTCGCCGAAGAGCGGCTTCGGCATGAACGTCGCGGTCTTGCCCCACTGCTCCGCGGTGTTCTTGATGATGTATTTGAACTTGAGCAGGTCGTCCGCCGCGTTCACCATGGTGTTGAAGCGGTAGTTGATCTCCGCCTGGCCGCCGGTGCCGACCTCGTGGTGGGCGCGCTCGAGGATGAGGCCGGCGTCGATGAGCTTGAGGCTCATGTCGTCGCGAAGGTCGGCCTGCTTGTCGATCGGGCTCACCGGGAAGTAGCCGCCCTTGTATGGCGTCTTGTTGGCGAGGTTTCCGCCGTCTTCCTCGCGGCCGGAGTTCCAGGCGCCCTCGTCGGAGTCGACCTTCCAGAACGAACCGTTCTGCTTGACCTCGTAGCGCACGTCGTCGAAGACGTAGAACTCGGCCTCGGGGGCGAAGAAGGCGGTGTCGGCGATGCCCGTGGAGGCGAGGTACTTCTCCGCCTTTTTGGCCACCTGGCGCGGGTCGCGGCCGTAGATCTCGCCGTTGCGCGGGTTGTAGATGTCGAAGACCATGATCAGCGTGCGCTCGACGCGGAACGGGTCGATGTAGGCCGTGGTCACGTCGGGGATGAGCTGCATGTCCGACTCGTGGATGGATGCGAATCCACGGATGGATGAACCATCGAACATCTGCCCGACCGAGAAGAACTCCTCATCGACGGTCGAGGCGGGGATATTGAAATGCTGCTGCACACCGGGGAGATCGGTGAAACGAAGATCAAGGAACTTGACGTCAGTGTCCTTGATGAACTTGAGCACTTCTGAAGAATCACTGAACATGTGAAGGACTCCAATGAGCTTGGTACGGGTCGGCGGCAAATACAGCCATAGCGAGGCTAGGCCGACGGGGTTTCGCCATGGTGTCGCTATTGTTTCCGGCATGTTACGGCTGGGCGCTGGCCGTAGGATTAAGCCATGGCATCCCCCCTTTCGCCCGATTCGAAAAGCGCCGATCGGGAAGCGGGGGACTGGCCGGGACGTCGCCTCGGTCTACCGGAATCCGGGCCGAGATCCGTCGCCCGGCTCGGCCGCCGCGTCGCCGCCCTGGTGATCGACTGGGGTCTCGCCTATCTGCTCGCGTGGGTGTTCTTCAGCACGCCGGGAGCCTCGCCGGACCCCTTCACGATCCTGGCGATCTTCGCGATTCTGCAGATCGTGTTCCTCGCGCTGCTCGGCGGAAGCGTCGGACACCTCCTGCTCGGGATGCGGCTGGTTCCGCTGGTGCCCGGCTGGATCGGGGTGTGGAGGCCGGCCGTGCGCACGGTCTTCCTGTGCATCGGCATCCCCGCGCTCATCTGGGACCGAGACCAGCGTGGATTCCACGACCGCCTCGCCGGAACGGTGCTCGTTCGCCGCTAGTTGGCGCTGCCCACCGCACCGTCGCACGCGATGCCCTTTGTCGCGATTGTGGCGCGGCGACCGGGCACGATCGCGTCGAACGGGCACAATTGCGGCTGCCCGCCGCGGTGCGCCCGGCGAACAGAGGCTAGCGCGGGCGGGGAGCCCTGGCGCGCATCGGGTCGACGCCCTTGGGAATCGGAAGCTGGTTCTTGCCGAGCGAGCTCAGTCGGTTGCTCACGGCGTAGATCTCGGCCTTGTTGAGCGTCCGCTTGAACCTTGCCATCCGGCCGGCGAGCTTGTGCAGCGGCACCGCGTCTTCATCGGGGCCGACATGCAGGAAATTGACCGCGACGTTCGGCAGGATGCGGGTGATGCGGCGCCGTTCCTCGTCGAGCATCTTCTGGGTGCGCGACTTCGGACCCTCTCCGATCAGCACCACCCCGCCGTTGCCGACGGCGCGATAGACCGCGTCCTGGGTCTTCGGGCTCACCGCGACCGGCATTTCGCTCGCGGTCCAGCCGCGCCGCAGCGAGCTCTTCAGCACGGCGCCCACGGCTCCTGGCTGGCCCTCGATCTGTGAGTACGCGGCCTTCTCGGCGCGACGGCCGAGCACGATCAGGAAGAGCAGCACGCCGCCGAGCACCCCGGCCACGATCCACAGCACGAAGCCGAACGTGGAGTCGGGGGAGAGGATGAAGCCGGCCACGATTCCGACGAGGATCGGCGCGAGCACGGCGAGGGCCATCCACCAGACCGCGTTCGAGTCGTACCGTCGGGTCATCTGGAAGACCTGGTACATCTGCTTCAGACGGCCGGGCTCTTTCGCCGGCTTGGGAGCGGAGTCTTTCGTGCGTGCCATGTTCCTAGGATACGGCCTGAGCAAAGCCAAGGGACGCATCGGAAAGGTGACGCAGCTGCTCCGGCACCTCGCGGCCCTTGCTCCGCATCGACTGGGCCCACAGGCGGCCGGCGCGGTAGGACGAGCGCACGAGCGGCCCGGCGAGCACGCCGAGGAATCCGATGGCCTCGGCCTCTTCCTTCATCTCCACGAATTCCTCCGGCCGCACCCAGCGGGCAACCGGAAGGTGTCTGGGAGAGGGCCGTAGGTACTGGGTGATGGTGATGATGTCGGTGCCGGCGTCGTGAAGATCCTGCAGCGCCTGGCTGACTTCGGCGCGCTCCTCGCCCATGCCGAGAATGAGGTTCGACTTGGTGATGAGACCGGCCGCGCGGCCCTGGGTGAGCACGTCGAGCGATCGCTCGTAGCGGAATGCCGGGCGGATGCGCTTGAAGATCCTGGGCACCGTCTCCACGTTGTGCGCGAAGACCTCCGGGCGGGAGGAGAACACCTCGCCGAGCAGGTCGGGGTTGCCGGAGAAGTCGGTCGCGAGGATCTCGACCCCGGTTCCCGGCGACTGGGAGTGGATCTGTCGCACCGTCTCGGCGTGCAGCCACGCGCCCTCGTCTGGCAGGTCATCCCGGGCCACGCCCGTGACGGTGGCGTATCGGAGGTTCATCGCGACGACCGACTCGGCCACTCGTCGCGGCTCGTCGGTGTCGTAGTCGGCCGGCTTTCCGGTGTCGATCTGGCAGAAGTCGCAGCGACGCGTGCACTGCGAGCCTCCGATCAGGAACGTGGCCTCACGGTCTTCCCAGCACTCGAAGATGTTGGGGCAGCCGGCCTCCTGGCACACGGTGTGCAGGTTCTCGCTCTTCACCAGCTGCTGCAGCTGCAGGTATTCGGGGCCCATCCTGGCGCGGGTCTTGATCCACTCCGGCTTGCGCTCGATCGGGGTCTCGGCGTTTCGCACCTCGAGGCGCAGAAGCTTGCGGCCCTCGGTCGGCGCGCTCACGCGGTCACTCCGGCCACGATCGAGAAGTGGCGCTGGATGATCGGAACAACGTCGGCGGGGTCGACCCGGCGACCGAGGATGCGGGAAATCGAGGTGACCCCGGCGTCGGCGAGACCGCACGCGACGATCGAATCGTAGGCGGCGAAGTCGTTGCTGCAGTTGAGCGAGAAGCCGTGCATCGTCACGCCCTCGGCGACCCGGATGCCGATCGCGGCGATCTTGTCGTTGCCGTCGATCCACACCCCGGAGCGACCCTCGACCCGGCCCGACTCGACGCCGAGTTCGGCCAGCACATCGATGAGCATCGCCTCGAGGCGGCGCACGTAGCCGACGACGTCGATCGGGTTGGGCAGCCGGAGGATGGGATACCCGACGAGCTGTCCTGGCCCGTGCCAGGTGATCTTGCCTCCCCGGTCCACGTCGATCACCGGAGTGCCGTCTGACGGCCGCTCGGAGTCCTCGGTGCGCTTGCCGGCCGTGTAGACCGACGGATGCTCCAGGAAGATGACCGTGTCTGGGGATGTCCCGTCGACGACGGAACGATGGGTTGCGCGTTGAAGCTCGAGGGCTTCCAAGTACGGCACGGAGTTGGCGCTTAGCCCCGCGACGACATAGTCGATCACGCGACAAGCCTATCCCGCGATCGGGCACCGCTCCTCTCCCGGCACCTTCCTCCTCCGGTTGTCCACCTCGCGCGCGCCACCGGCCGTCTCGCTCGGCCCCGCGATCATCATTGCAGCGTGGAATCCGTCGGCGGCTATCGGCTCGTGCGCAAGCTCGGTGAGGGCGAGCGCGCCGAGGTGTTCCTCGGCCACGCGGGGTCGGATGCCGCGCCGCGTCCCGACCGCACGGCCGCGATCAAGCTCTACCGGTCCACGACGCCGCTGCAGAGCATCGACACCGAGATCGAGGCTCTCGCGCGAGTCTCGGCGCGCCACATCGTCGAGCTGAGGGATCTGGCCATCGTCGGCGACGGCAGGCCGTGCCTGATTCTCCCGCGCCTCGGGGCGTCGAGCCTGGGCCGGGTGCTCGCCGAGCGGTCGACGATTGACGAGGGCGAGGCCGTGACGGCCCTCGTGCCCGTGGTCGAGGCGGTGGGGGAACTCCACCGCCTCGGGGTGGCGCACGGGGCGCTGCGACTCTCGTCGGTGCTGCTCGACCACGTGGGCGCCCCGGTCGTGGCGGGATTCGGCAGCGCGCACCTCATCGGTTCGCTGCCCGCCGACCCGCGCGGGCGCAGCCTGACCCCGGCACAACTCTCCGACGATCCGTGGGTGGCGCGAGACCTCGACGCCCTCGTCGATCTGGTGCACACCGTGCTCGCCCGGGTCGCACCGGCCGGCCACCGCCCGGCACACGTCGCCCTGCTCGACTGGCTGCAGTCCTTCGACCGCGTCGAGAACGCCCATGACTTTCCGCGGCAACTCGCCGAACGGGTCTTCGCCGTCGCCCCGGCGCTCCCGCTCGACCTCGACGGCCCGGCCGCCGAGCGCCGTCCACCGCGCCTTCCCGGGCGGCTGGACGCCGTGCAGGGGGATGCCTGGCGGCAATCCCGACCGGACGACGGAGCGGGGGCACCGAGCTCGTTCCCCCCGGCGACCTCGAGGTCGGCGACCATCCGGCGACGGGTGCACCGGTCGTCGGCGGGGAACGGGAGTGAAGGCGCGCGAGATCAGCCGAACCTCGGGTTCCCGGCCGGCGATCTCGAGCGACTCCGGGAGCGGCTACGGCGCTCCCTTGCCGGGGTCCGTCGACCGGTCTGGGTGGGCGGAGCGGCCGGGCTGGTCGCACTCGTGCTGGCGGTAGCGCTTCTCGCACCCGCCGGTTCGGCGACCCCGGCGCGGGGACGGGTAGCCGAGCCGTCGGGCGCCGCGACGCCGGCCAGGAGCGGGGCGGCCGGCACCTCCGCGTCGCCGTCGGCGGGTGACTCGGCGGCGATCGGGTCGGATGACCCGGCGGCGGCCTCGATGGCTCTCCTGGCCGCGCGTGCCGCGTGCATCGAGGGTCTGTCTGTGCAGTGTCTCGACTCGGTGGACCAGGCCGGCTCAGCGGCCATCGAGGCGGACGAGAATCTGATTCGCACCGCCCAGCAGGACCGGCGGACGCCGGCGCCGATGGCGGCCGACCACGCCGAACTCGTCCAGCGCTTGGGGGACTCGGCGATGGTCAGGATCGTTGGTTCGAGCGGATCGCCCCCGGCGTCGCTGCTGCTGGTGCGGGGCTCCGCCGGCTGGCGGATACGCGACATCGCCCCCGGCTAGCCTTTCGGCCGGTCGGGGGCGACGGTCAGGTCACACGATCGAAGAGTGCCTAGACGCCGAGGTTTCCGGCGAAGTCGCCGCCCTCGAGTCTGTTCTTCACCGCGACAAGGAAGCGGGCGGCATCCGCGCCATCCACGATCCGGTGATCGTAGGAGAGGGCCAGATAGACCGTCGACCGGATGGCGATCGCGTCGAGTCCACCGCTCGTCACCACGACGGGCTTCTTGGCCACGATGCCCGTGCCGAGGATCGCGGACTGCGGCAGGAACACGATCGGCGTGTCGAACAGGGCACCACGCGATCCGGTGTTCGTGAGCGTGAAGGTGCCTCCGGCGAGCTCGTCCGGCTTCAGCTTGTTGTCGCGCGTGCGGGCCGCCAGGTCGGCGATCTGGGCGGCGAGGCCGGCCAGATCGAGGGCGCCCGCGTCACGGATCACCGGTGTGAGAAGGCCGCGCTCGGTGTCGACGGCGATGGAGATGTTCTCCTGCGCCGGGTAGACGATGGTGTCGCCATCGATCGTCGCGTTGATGATCGGGTATGCCTTGAGCGCCTCGGCCGCGGCGAGTGCGAAGAACGGCAGGAAGGTGAGCTTGAGGCCCGTCTTCTGCTGGAACTCGGCCTTCACTCGGTCGCGATAGTTGGCGACGAGCGTCACGTCGACCTCGACGACCGAGGTGAGCTGGGCTGACGACTGCATCGAGATGACCGCGCGCTCGGCGATCACCTTGCGGAGCCGCGACATGGGGACGCTCGTGCCACGAAGCGGGGACGTCTCGAGCGCGGCGGGCGCGACCGGCGTCGGTGCCGCCTCGGGCGCGGGAGCCGCAGCCACGACGAGGTCCTCCTTGCGGATACGACCGCCGACACCCGTGCCGGACACCGTGGCGAGGTCGATTCCCTTTTCGTTGGCGAGCTTGCGAACGAGCGGGGTGACGTAGCCGGAGTTCGACACGGTGGAGACCGACGGCGTGGTCTCGGCGGCGGGAGCCGGCGCGGCCTCGACCGGCGCGGCCTCGACCGGCGCGGCCTCGACCGGCGCGGCCTCAACCGGTGCTGTCTCGACCGGTGCTGTCTCGACCGGCGCTGTCTCGACCGGCGCGGCGACGGGAGCGGGCTGGACCGGCGCGGCCGGCTGCGCGACCGGCGCCTGGGGGGCGGCGGGCGCCTCCACGGGGGCGGGGGCCTCCGTCGACGGCACCTCGGCAATGGGCGCCTCGGCCGGCACGGCCGGTGCGGCGACCGAGGCCGCGTTCGGAGCGTACGCCGGCGCCGGCGCGAAGGCCGGGGTCGGCGCGGGGGCGTAGGCGGGCGTGGGCTCCGGTGCGAAGGCCGGGGCGGGGGATTCGGCTGCCGGTGCCGCGGCGGGCGCGGCGACCGGGGCGGCCTCCGCCGGCACTGGCTCCTGCGCGGGGGCGGCGGGCGCCTCCGCTGCCGGGGCGGTTCCGTCTCCGATGGTCACGAGCGGGGTGCCGACCTCCACCGTCTCATCCTCCGCGACGAGGATCGCTTCGATCACTCCGGCGATGGGTGAGGGGATCTCGGTGTCGACCTTGTCGGTCGACACTTCGAGCAGCGGCTCGTCGACCTCCACGCGGTCGCCCACGTTCTTCAACCAGCGGGTAACCGTACCCTCGGTGACACTCTCACCGAGTGCCGGGAGGTTGACGGATTCGCTCATCAGTGATGCTCCTTTAGACCAGTTCTGTTGTTCTAGCTTAGTTTGGTGACGCGAACTCAGACGTGCAATGGCTTGCCGGCGAGGGCCATGAAGGCCTCACCCAGCGCTTCGTTCTGTGTCGGGTGGGCGTGGAGCAGAGGGGCGATGTCCTCGGGGTATGCCTCCCAGTTGACCACGAGCTGCGCCTCACCGATGAGCTCGCCGACGCGGGCACCGATCATGTGCACTCCGACGACAGGGCCGTCATTGACGCGAATGACCTTGACGATACCGGAGGTGCCGATGATGTGGCTCTTGCCGTTTCCGGCGAGGTTGTAGTCGTAGCTGGTCACCTTGTCGGCGCCGTACTTCTCCTGCGCCCTGACCTCGGAGAGGCCGATGGAAGCGACCTCGGGGTCGGAGTAGGTGACCTTGGGGATGTTCAGGTCGTCGATCACGATCGGGTTGAGCCCGGCGATCTCCTCGGCGACGAAGATTCCCTGCTGGAATCCGCGGTGCGCGAGTTGGAGACCGGGCACGATGTCGCCGACCGCGTACACGCCGGGGATGTTGGTGAGCAGTCGCTCGTTGGTGAGCACGAAGCCGCGATCCATGGCCACTCCCACCTCCTCGAAGCCGAGGCCGGCCGTCGACGGGCCGCGACCGACGGCGACGAGCAGAAGCTCGGCCTCCACGGTCTCGCCGGTTTCGAGGGTCACGACGACACCGTTCTCGTCCTGGGTCACCGACTGGAAGCGGGTGCCGAGTTTGAACTGGATGCCGCGGCGGCGGAAGGCGCGCTCGAACTGCTTGCTGATCGTCTCGTCCTCGTTGGGCACGAGGTGGGGGAGTGCCTCGATGATCGTGACCTCGGCTCCCCAGGAGCGCCAGACGCTCGAGAATTCGACTCCGATGACTCCGCCGCCGAGAACGACGACCTTCTTCGGCACGAAGTCGAGCTCGAGGGCCTGCTCGGACGCGATGATGCGGCCGCCGAGTTCGAGCCCCGGCAGTGAGCGTGAGTACGAGCCGGTGGCGAGGATCACGTTCTTGCCGACGAGGGTGTCCTCGCCGACCTTGACGGTGTTGGCGGCGACGAGGCGGCCCTCGCCCTCGATCACGGTGATGCCGCGGGCCTTGATGTGCCCGACGAGTCCCTTGAACTTGCCGGCGACGATCCCCTCGCGGTACGCGGTCACGGCGGCGATGTCGATCCCGCCGAAGGTGGAGGTCACGCCGTACTTGGCAGACTCACGAGTGACGTCCGCGACCTCGGCCGAATGGAGCAGTGCCTTGGTCGGAATGCAACCGATGTGGAGACACGTACCGCCGATCTTGCCCTTCTCCACGAGCGCCACCGAGAAACCCAGTTGGCTCGCTCGCAGGGCTGCGGCGTAGCCGCCGCTCCCTGCTCCGAGGATCACAATGTCAAAAGTCTGCTCAGACAACCAGGGGCTCCCTTGGATCTCAGGATTAGTGCTTGAGCCCGATCAGCCGTGTCGGCCGGCGGGCAGCATTGGCTCGATTTTTGCAGCCATAAAGACCTTACTACGCATGGGAAAACTCCTCGGCCAGTGCGAGCAGGGTGCGCACGCTCATGCCGGTCGGGCCCTTGGCGTTGAAGCCGAACCCTCCGCCCGGGTTGGTACCGGATCCGGCGATGTCGAGGTGCGCCCAGGGGATGCGGCCCTCGGCCGGCTCCCGGCGCGTGCCCACGAACTCCTGCAGGAACACTCCGGCGATGAGCATGCCGGCCGCGGTGTTACCGATGCGGGCGTTCGCGATGTCGGCGACATCCGAGTTCAGCGCAGAGCGCAACTCCGCCGGCAGCGGCATCGGCCAGAACGATTCGCCGGCGATGGCCGCCGCGGCGATGATCGCCGCCACGAAGTCGTCGTCGCCCATGATCCCGGCGTAACGGTCGCCGAGCGCCACCCGCGCGGCGCCGGTGAGGGTGGCCACGTCCACGATTGCGTCCGGAAACTCCTCGCTCGCCGCCACGAGGCCGTCCGCCATCACGAGTCGGCCCTCCGCGTCGGTGTTGAGTACCTCCACGGTCTTGCCTCCGCGCATCCGCAGGACGTCGTTCGGCCGGATCGCCGACCCGGACGGCATGTTCTCGGCGATGCAGAGCCAGGCGGTGATGCGCACGTCGATGCCGAGTTCGGCGGCGGCAAGCACGACGGCCATCACGGTCGCCGCACCGGCCATGTCGTACTTCATGCCCACCATGGAGGCAGCCGGCTTGATCGAGAGGCCGCCGGTGTCGAAGGTGATTCCCTTGCCGACCAGGGCGAGATGTTTTGTCGCTCCGTGCGGCGCGTAGCTGATCTTGACCAGGCGCGGCGAGCGGGTCGACCCGGCTCCGACGCCCACGATGCCGCCGAAACCACCGGCGGCGAGCTCCTCGTCGGCGAGGATCGTCACCTCCACGGGGAGACCGTCGGCGAATTCGGTGACAGCGTTGGCGAAGGACTCCGGGTAGAGGTCGGACGGCGGCGCGTTGACGAGGTCGCGCACGCGGTGGATGGCGGTCGCGACGATGGCGGCCCGCTTCGCGAGGTCTGTCTCGGGCGCGGTGGCCGTCACGACGGTGACGTCGCTCGCGGGTCGCTTGGTGGACTCGAGGGAGCTGGACCGGTATTCGGTGTACGAGTAGGCGCCGATCGCCGCACCCTCGAGCACGGCGAGCACCTCGGCATCCGTCGTTGCCGGCAGGTCGATCACGATCGACTCGACGCCGATCAGCCGACGGGCCGCCGTGCCGGCCGCGTAGCGCAGCGCGTGGGCATCCGGTTGCCCGCTTCCGAGCCCGACGAGGGCGATGCTGCGCGCCTCCCCGGCCGCGACGGGCACCCGCACCAGTTCGTCCTTGCCGCCGGTCATGCCGATCGCCGCGAGGTTCGACACCAGGGCGGGAAAGGCGGCGGCGTTGGCGTGCAGCACGGGTCCGTCATCCGACGATCCGACCCCGATCACGAGCACGTCGGAGCTGAGCGAATGGGCGATGTCGGTGCTGACGCGCACGGCGGGGACTGTCATGCCGCAATGCTAGCCGGATGGCCCGACCGGCCCGCTCGGCCCGATTCGGCCTGTTCGCTCACGGCATGAAGCCTCTCGGCCAGATCTCGAGTTCGCGGTCCGGTGCCGCGGTTAGAGTGAAACTATGCGCGACCCAGAAGGCCTCTACGAATTGACCCCGGACGTCATCGACGTGCCGGAAGGCCTGCATTTGGTGGCCGGACTCACCGGTTTCGCCGACGCCGGGGCCGCCGTCACCCAGTTGGGTGAGTATCTCGTCGACTCGATAGACCAGCGGCTCATCGCGAGCTTCGATGCGGACGAACTGCTCGACTTCCGTGCCCGCCGCCCGGTGATCTACTTCGACCAGGACCACCTCACCGACTACCGGCCGCCGAGACTCGGGCTCTACCTCGGCACCGACGAGATAGGCCAGCGGTTCCTCTTCCTCACCGGTTTCGAGCCGGACTTCCAGTGGGAGAGGTTCTCCGCCGCGGTGCTTCAACTCATCACTCGGTTCAAGGTGAAGACCACGACGTGGGTGCACGCCATCCCGATGCCGACGCCGCACACCCGCCCGATCGGCGTGACCGTCAGCGGCAACCGCGTCGAACTGATCGATGCCATGTCGGTGTGGAAGCCGCGCACCCAGGTGCCAGCCAACGCCCTTCACCTGGTGGAGTACCGACTGCAGCAACTCGACCATCCCACGGTCGGTTTCGTGCTCCTCGTGCCCCACTACCTCGCGGACACCGAGTACCCGGATGCCGCGGTGAAGGCACTCGAGAGCATCAGCGCCGCGACCGGACTGATCTTCCCCACCGACCGGCTGCGCGACGAGGGGCGGGACTTCCTCTCCAAGATCGACAGCCAGATCGAGACGAACCAGGAGCTCGCGAAGCTCGTGGGGGCGCTCGAGGAGCGTCACGACTCCTACATGGAAGGCAACCCCCTGCGGTCGCCGCTCACCGACCAGGACGGCGAGCTCCCGTCGGCCGACGAAATCGCCGCCGAGCTCGAGAATTTCCTCGCGACGCGCCGCAAGGGCGAGAGCGATCCGCCGACCCTCGCCTGATCGCCACTGACCGAATCGCCACTGCCTGACGCGGGTCGGATGTCGATGGCGTTCCGCCGGTCTACTGTTGACTAGTGAATTCTCGGCGATCCTGGCTCATCTGGGCGATCGCCATCTTCGCCTATATCGTCGGCGTGCTGCAGCGGTCGTCGCTCGGTGTCTCGGGCATCGAGGCCGCCCATCGCTTCGAGGTGTCGGCGTCGGTGCTCTCCAGCCTCGCCGTCGTGCAGATCATCGTCTACGCGGCGCTGCAGATTCCGGTGGGGGTCGTGCTCGACAGGGTCGGCCCGAAGGCGCTCGTCGCCGCCGGGGCCCTCCTCATGCTCGTGGGACAGGTCGTGCTGGCACTGGCTCCGTCGATCGGCATCGCGATCGTCGGCCGCGTGCTCGTCGGTGCCGGCGATGCGATGACCTTCATCTCGGTGATCCGGCTCCTGGCGTCCTGGTTCAACGGGCGGCTCCTTCCGCAGGTCTCGCAGTGGACGGGCAACCTCGGCCAACTCGGCCAGGTGCTGTCCGCCCTCCCGCTCTCCTTCCTGCTCCATACCTATGGGTGGACTCCGGCCTTCCTCTCCGCCGCGTCGATGTCCGCCCTCGCCCTCGTGCTGGTGCTCGTGCTCCTTTCCAACGGAGCGGCGGATGCCGCGCGGGCGGACCGGGTCACGACCTGGCGCCACGCGATGCACCAGTTGCGGGAGGCGCTCGCCCGGCCGGGAACCCGGCTCGGCTTCTGGTCTCACTTCACCACCCAGTCGTCTGGCACCGTCTTCAGTCTGCTCTGGGGGTTTCCGATGCTCACCGCCGGGCTCGGCTACAGCCCCGCGACGGCCTCCGGGCTGCTCACCCTGATCGTGGGCGCCGGCGTTGTGAGCGGACCGATCCTTGGCCTGCTCACCGCCCGCTTCCCCCTGCGCCGGTCGAATCTCGTGCTGGCGATCGTGACCATGATCGGGATCGCGTGGACGGTGCTGCTGCTCTGGCCGGGGCGTCCGCCGTTCGTCGTCGTGGTCATCCTGATCATCGTGCTCGGAATCGGAGGCCCCGGGTCGCTCATCAGCTTCGACTTCGCCCGCACCTTCAACCCGATGCGCAGCCTCGGCTCGGCGAACGGGGTCGTGAACGTGGGGGGCTTTCTCGCGAGCTTCGTGATGATGTACCTCATCGGACTGGTTCTCGACGTGCTCAACCGGCTTCGTATGGACAGCGGGGCGGCGAGCGACGTCTTCGCCTGGGAGTCGTTCCGCGTCGCCCTCACTGTGCAGTACGCGGTGGTGGGAGCCGGCGTGATCTTCCTGCTGCTGGCACGGAGGAGCACCCGCCGACGCCTGCACGAAGACGAGGGAATACGGGTGGCACCGCTCTGGGTTGCACTCTCCAGAGCGCTACGACGGCACAAGATATAGCGAATGCGCCGAATTGGCAAGGGGTGCCGGCAAAGCGTGCAATAATTGACGTAAGACCCGTTCTAGTTGACGGGGCGTATTTGCTCATTCGTTGTGCAACGGCCCAGGACTTGACATGGGTCTTAGTGCTGCCCACAATTCGTGCGACATCGCGTAGCGTGCTCAACCGCACAGCGTGCCAAGCGTGCGTGCTGCTCGATCCGGTCGGCACTACACACACAGCAGTTTGTTCTCGATCCGATGCGAAAGGTGTCCGAATGGCCACCACCACCAAATCCACCACTCTCGCCGACACGGCGGCAGTAGAAGAGGTCACTGCCGACCAGACCGCGACGGCGCCGAAGACCACGGCCAAGAAGGCCACGACAAAGACCCCGGCGAAGGCTCCGGCGAAGGCTGCCGCGGCCAAGAAGGCCCCGGCCAAGAAATCCACCAAGTCGAAGTCCGACGACGCCGAGGAGGCGATCGACGTCGAGGAGATCGACGAGGACGTCGACGTCGACGTGGTCGTCGTGGTCGAAGACGTGAAGGATGTCGAGGACGTCAAGGAAGACGCCACCGACGATTCAGACGACGACAAGGATGAGAAGGACGAGAAGGAAGAGTCGCTGCCCAGCGGCGCGCTCGTGCTGTCGCTCGTCGACGACGAAGACGAGGTCCCGGTCTACTCGTCGGCCATCACCGGCGCCACGGCAGACCCGGTCAAGGACTACCTGAAGCAGATCGGCAAGGTCGCGCTGCTCAACGCCGCAGAAGAGGTCGAGCTCGCGATGCGCATCGAGGCCGGCCTGTTCGCGGAGGACAAGCTCTCGCAGATGACTCCCGCCGAGCTCAAGTCCCAGCTGGGCCGCGAGCTCTCCTGGGTGGCGAAGGACGGGCAGCGGGCCAAGAGCCACCTGCTCGGAGCGAACCTCCGACTCGTCGTCTCCCTTGCCAAGCGCTACACGGGTCGCGGGATGCAGTTTCTCGACCTGATCCAGGAAGGAAACCTGGGCCTCATCCGTGCGGTCGAGAAGTTCGACTACACCAAGGGTTTCAAGTTCTCCACCTATGCCACCTGGTGGATCCGCCAGGCGATCACGCGCGCCATGGCCGACCAGGCCCGCACCATCCGCATCCCGGTGCACATGGTCGAGGTCATCAACAAGCTCGCCCGCGTGCAGCGACAGATGCTGCAGGACCTCGGTCGCGAACCGACTCCGGAGGAGCTGAGCCGCGAGCTCGACATGACGCCGGAGAAGGTCATCGAGGTGCAGAAGTACGGCCGAGAGCCGATTTCGCTGCACACGCCCCTCGGTGAGGACGGCGACAGCGAGTTCGGCGACCTCATCGAAGACACCGAGGCCGTCGTCCCCGCGGATGCGGTGGGCTTCACGATGCTGCAGAAGCAGCTCGAGTCGCTTCTCGACTCCCTGTCCGAGCGCGAGGCCGGAGTGATCCGGATGAGGTTCGGCCTGGGCGACGGAATGCCGAAGACCCTCGACCAGATCGGCGACACCTTCGGCGTGACGCGCGAGCGCATCCGCCAGATCGAGTCCAAGACGATGGCGAAGCTTCGTCACCCGTCCCGGTCGCAGTCGCTGCGCGACTATCTTGAGTAAACCGACCGGCAGGGGTAAGCCCAGCGGTCTGAAGTACTTCGTGCCCGTGGTGCTGGGCAAGACCGTGCGCGCCTTCGCGAAGCTTCGCGGCGGCGGCTCGGCCTTCCCGGGCTACGTCACCACGAAGCTCGCGCCCGGTTTTCTCGAAGACGTCACCGGGCAGTTCGAGTATGGAATCGTGTACGTTCTCGGCTCCAACGGCAAGTCG
This sequence comes from Lacisediminihabitans profunda, assembly GCF_008040105.1. Lineage (GTDB taxonomy): Bacteria > Actinomycetota > Actinomycetes > Actinomycetales > Microbacteriaceae > Lacisediminihabitans > Lacisediminihabitans profunda. The sequence goes on along the minus strand of NZ_VRMG01000004.1, from coordinate 386,223 downwards.
ACGACCACGCACATGCTTACCGAGGTGCTGCGCGGCCACGGCCTCCGGGTGTTCACCAACCCGTCGGGTGCCAACCTTCCGCAGGGGATCGCCTCGTCGATCCTCGCCGAGTCGAGCGTTCTCGGACGCCTCGATGCCGACATCGGGGTGCTCGAGGTGGATGAGGCGTTCGCGCTCGAGTTCGCGGCGACCGTGCCGCCCTCGACCGTCCTCGTGCTCAACACCCAGGTCGACCAGCTCTACCGTTTCTACGAGACGGAGCGGGTCGCGGACATGATGCTCGACACCGCGCAACAGGCGCGACAGCACATCGTGACCAACCGCGAGGACCCGTACCTCTCGAAGATCGCTCGACGCTACCCGGACGGGGACGCGACGACGGCTCCGGACATCAGCTACTTCGGGGCCTCCGCCGAGCTCATCGCGGGCGCACCGCACGGTCTGTTCAACGCGAAGGACTATCGAGACGCGGCGATCGAGCCCGAGCACCACGACGCCCTCGCCGAGCTCGTCGCGACGGATCGCGCCGGCGCGACGATCGACGTCGCGGGCGCGACGATCGACGTCACCCTGCCGGCGAAGGGCCTGCACTACGCCATCGACGCCGCGGCGGCGCTCGCGACCGCGGCCGTCATCCTCGGCGACCGGTTCGATGCGGCATCCTCGGCGGCCGCCTTCGCCGCCATGAAGCCCGCCTATGGTCGAGGCGAGCTGCTCGACTTCGGAAACGAACAGGTCGAGTTCGTCATGTTCAAGAACGCGGCGAGCCTCCAACTCAACCTCGACGCGCTCCCCGAGCCTCCGGAGCAGGTGCTGCTCGCGATCGACGAGGGCACCCCGGACATCTCCTGGATCTACGACATCGACTTCGCCGCCCTCGACCACGTGGACGTCGTCACCGGTGCCAAGGCCTGGCAGATCGCCCTGCGGCTCGAGCACGAGGGGATCGCCATCGGCGCCGTCGAGCCCGACCTGAAGAAGGCGATCGAGCTCATGCGCGCCCTCCCGAAGCCGTCCACCGGCCTCAAGACCTGGATCGTCAACTACGAGATCATGATGCTCGCGCGAAAGCAGATCGGCTTCCTCGAGCTGGAGAACCAGCGATGAACACCACGGTCACGATCGTTCAGTTGTATCCCGACGAGCTCGGTGTCGCCGGCGACCGCGGAAACGTGATGGCGCTTCGCGCCCGCCTCGAGCACGCCGGCCTGACCGTGTCCGTGGTGGAACACCACATCGGCAACGAGCTTCCGACCGACGTCGACCTCGTCGTGGTCGGGAACGGCCCGCTCTCGGCGATGCGCAACGTCTACGACGATCTCGTGTCCCTCGGCGACCGACTCCGGGCCTACCGCGCGGCCGACGTTCCCGTGTTCGCCTACGGGTCCGGGGCCGAACTGCTCGGCCGCTCGATCACGCTGCTGGACGGCAGCACGCTCGACGGCCTCGGGATCCTGCCGTTCCGGGCCACCCGCATCCCGGAGCGTTCGGTCGGCTATGTGATCGTCGACACCCCCTTCGGACAGGTCGTCGGTTTCGAGGACAACGCCTCGCGCTGGTCGCTCGACTCGAAGGCCAAACCGCTCGGGATCCTCGAGGCGGGCACCGGCAACAGCGAGGGAGCGGTCGAGGGGGTTCTCGACGGCACGAGCATCGGCACGCAGGTCGGTGGTCCGGTGCTTCCCCTCAACCCGCTGCTCACGGATGCGATCATCGCCTCGATCGCGGCGCGTCGCGGCTTCGACTACGCGCCGGCGCAGACCAACGCCGACCTCGATCGTTTCGCCGCGCGGGCGCGTGAAGTGATCGCGGCGAACGCGAAGCACGTATTCTCGAGGATCTAGGCTCTCCAGGCCTTTCGAAGACCACGAGGTGATGACGGTGAGCGACGCCCGGATGCCCGGTTCCGCCGTGTGCAGCGCGCAGGTCGACCTCTCCGCCATCAGCGACAACGCCGCGGTGCTGGCCGCCCGGGTCTGGCCGCGCCTGCTCGCCGCGGATCTCGCGGCGGACGGCTACGGTCACGGTGCCGTCGAGTCCGCCCTGGCCGCCCTCCGGGGTGGCGCTGCCACCCTCGCGGTGAGCGAACTCGACGACGCGCGCGCGCTGAGGGACGCGGGCATCACCGTGGACATCGTCGCGCGGCGCGGGCTCCCGAGCACGGGGGTGCCCCTCGCCGGGCAGGACCACGAGGTGTACTCCGCGGGCGCGGCGCTCTACGGCCTCGTCGAGGACGCCGAACTGCGCCCGGCGATGCGGGTGAGCGCGCTCGTGGTGGGGACGAAGACGATCGAGGCGGGGGAGGGCGTGTCGTATGGCTACACCTACCGCGCCACGACGCGCACCAACCTCGCCCTCGTCGGCATCGGCTACGCGGACGGCCTCGACCGCATAGCCAGCAACATCGGAACCCTCTTGCTCGGCGGAAGGGCCCGCACGATCGCCGGCCGCGTGGCCATGAACGCGCTCGTGCTCGACCTCGGGGGAGACACGGTGCGCGTGGGGGACGAGGCGGTCGTGTTCGGCGACGAAAGCCAGGGTGAGCCGACGGCGGCGGCGTGGGCGGCGGCGATCGGCAGGTCGGCGGCCGAGGTGGCCTCGGTCTTCGGGCGACACCTGCCGAGGGTGACGTCGTGACCGGGGCCGAGGTGACGGTCGACCTCGCGGCGTACCGCCGAAACCTCGACCGCATCCGCACCCGTGTGGCCCCCGCGGGCCTCATGGCCATCGTCAAGGCGGACGCCTACGGGCACGGGTTGCTCCCCATCGCGCGGGTTGCCGTGGAGGCGGGAGTCGGCTGGATCGGCAGCCTCGATATCGCCACGGGGCTGCGCCTGCGGGAGGCGGGCATCCACGACGATGTCGCGATCTTCGCCTGGCTGCTCGGGCCGGTCGAGGACTACGCCGCCGCGATCGGGGCCGGAATCGACCTCGGAGTCTCGACCGCCGACCAGCTCGACCAGCTTGCGACGGCCGGCGCGGCGGGCCGGGCGCGCGTGCATCTCAAGATCGACACCGGGCTGCACCGCAACGGGGCTGACGCCGCGGAGTGGCCGTCGCTGGTGCGGCGGGCCCTCGAGCTCGAAGACCGCGTGGAACTCGTGGGGGTGTGGACCCACATCGCTGAGGCGTCGGACGCCGAAGACAGCGAGGCCATCGAGCAGTTTCACGCTGCCATAGCGATGGCCCAGGGGCTCGGGGCGGCATTCTCGGTGCGACACCTTGCCGCGAGTGCCGCGTCGTTCGCCCGCGCCGACGCCCGCTTCGACCTCGTACGGGTGGGCGCCTTCTCCTACGGCATCTCGCCGGGCGGGGGAGTGACCGCGGCCTCGCTCGGCTTGGAGCCGGTGCTGACCCTCGCCGCGCCGGTGATCGCCGTGAACGACGGCCTCGCCACGGTGGCCACCGGATTCGGCGACGGGATTCCGGGGTCGGCGGCAGGGGCCATGGAGCTCGCGATCGGCGGAGAGCGTTATCTCATCGTGTCGGTCGACGTTGACAGCCTCGAGGTGGCGGTCGGCGCCGCGCCGGTGGGAACCGGAGACATCGCCGTGCTGGTGGGCCCAGGCACGCGTGGTGAGCCCACCCTGCAGGAGTGGGGGGACGCGCTCGGCACCATCGGCGAGGAGATCGTCACTCGGTTGAGTCCGCGCATCCCGCGGCGCTACGTCGGGGTCTAACGAGGGCGCTTAACCACGCAGCGCCCCCGGCACGAGGCCGGAGGCGCTGGGGTGAAGCGTCGTTGGCTTAGGAGCGGTGGTCCTGCAGCAGGCGAGCCGACTCGTCGTGCCAGTCACTCGCGACCGCGGCGAGCTTCTCCTGGTACTTCTTGCCGTGGTGGGCACAGAAGAACAGTTCGCTCGAACCGATGGCCACTCGAATGTACGCCTGGGCGCCGCAGCTGTCGCAGCGGTCGGACGCGGTGAGCTGGTGGCTGGAGTCGACCTCGTCCAGTGCAGTTGTTTCGGGTGCAATCTGTGACATGAGATGCTCCTCCAGTTCCCTAATCGAAAAATTTCTTACCCCTATACAAACACGCCCATGTTACAAAGGGGCGACAAAAGGCCTGTATTTCGCTGAACGCGTAGACCCAGTTCTAGGGGGGTGTCGTGCGGCGGCGGTGTCATCCGCTGTCGTTAAGCTAGAACACGGTCCGGCTCCCATCCATTCCTTGATGCCCTGGAGACGGGCCGGGCGTGAGGAGACATTCGTGGCGAGTTCCGATTACTCGGCGAGGCACCTGTCGGTGTTGGAGGGCCTCGAGGCCGTACGCAAGCGGCCCGGAATGTACATCGGCTCCACGGACTCTCGCGGTCTCATGCACTGCCTCTGGGAGATCATCGACAACTCCGTCGACGAGGCACTCGGCGGGCACGGCGGAGAGATTTCCGTGATCCTGCACAAGGACAACAGCGTCGAGGTTCGGGACACGGCCCGCGGGATCCCGGTGGACATCGAGCCGAAGACCGGCCTCTCCGGCGTGGAAGTGGTCTTCACCAAGCTGCACGCCGGCGGAAAGTTCGGCAGCGGATCGTATGCCGCCTCCGGGGGACTGCACGGCGTGGGCGCCTCCGTCGTCAACGCCCTCTCCGAGCGGCTCGACGTCGAGGTCGACCGGGACGGCAAGACCTGGGCGATGTCGTTTCACCGGGGAGAGCCCGGCATCTTCACCGACCTCGGCGAGCCGACGCCGAGCGCGGTCTTCACCCCGTTCGAGAGTCGTAGCGAGCTGCGGGTCGTCGGCAAGGTGGCGAAGGGGGTCACCGGCACGCGCGTTCGGTACTGGGCCGATCCGCAGATCTTCAGCCGCGGCACCACCTTCCAGACCGAGGAGCTGGTCACCCGGGCGCGGCAGACCGCCTTCCTCGTGCGCGGCCTGGGGATCGACATCCGAGACGAGCGCGGCGATGAGCCGACGCGGGAGACCTTCCGCTTCGAGGGTGGCATCGCCGAATACGTCGACTTCCTCGCCCCGGACACGGCCCTCACCGACACCTGGCGCATGAGCGGTGCCGGCACCTTCACCGAGACGGTCCCCGTGCTCGACGACAAGGGCCACATGGTTGCGACCGAGCTCTCGCGCGAGTGCGAGGTGGACATCGCGCTGCGCTGGGGCACCGGCTACGACACGGTTTTCCGCAGCTACGTCAACATCATCGCCACCCCGAAGGGCGGAACGCACCAGGCCGGTTTCGAGGCGGGAATGCTCAAGTTCCTGCGTTCCCAGGTCGAGCAGAACGCCCGCCGGTTGAAGGTCGGCACTGGAGCGAACAGCGTCGAGAAGATCGAGAAGGACGACATCCTGGCCGGCCTCACCGCGGTGCTGACGGTTCGGCTTCCCGAACCGCAGTTCGAGGGCCAGACCAAGGAGATCCTCGGCACCCCGGCGGTACGCAATATCGTGGCGAACGTGGTCGCGAAGACGATGGCCGAACGGTTCGGATCGAGCAAGCGCGACGACAAGACCCAGTCCGCCCTCGTGCTCGACAAGATCGTCGCCGAGATGAAGTCGCGCATCTCCGCTCGTGCCCACAAGGAGACCCAGCGCCGCAAGAACGCGCTCGAGAACTCGTCGCTGCCCGCGAAGCTCGTGGACTGCCGATCGAACGACGTCGCCAACAGCGAGCTGTTCATCGTGGAGGGCGACTCCGCCCTCGGCACCGCCAAGCTCGCGCGGGACAGCGAGTACCAGGCGCTGCTGCCGATCCGCGGCAAGATCCTCAACGTGCAGAAGGCCTCCGTTTCGGACATGCTGTCGAACTCGGAGTGCGCGTCGATCATCCAGGTGATCGGAGCCGGGTCCGGCCGCAGCTTCGACCTCTCCTCCGCCCGCTACGGCAAGGTCATCATCATGAGCGACGCGGATGTCGACGGCGCGCACATCCGCACCCTCCTGCTCACGCTGTTCTTCCGCTACATGCCGGACATGATCCGCGACGGGCGGGTCTACGCGGCCGTGCCGCCGTTGCACCGGGTGATCGTGATGAACCCTGGCACCAAGCCGAACGAGACCATCTACACGTACTCCGAGGCGGAACTGAACGGGGTGCTGGCCGGGCTCAAGCGCAGCAACAAGCGCTACCAGGACCCCATCCAGCGCTACAAGGGCCTCGGCGAGATGGATGCCGACCAGCTCGCGAACACCACGATGGACCGCAGACACCGCACCCTCCGTCGAGTGCAGATCACGGATGCCGTCAACGCCGAGCGGGTCTTCGAGCTGCTCATGGGCAACGACGTGGCCCCGCGCAAGGACTTCATCATCGCCGGCTCGGACGCGCTCTCCCGCGAGCGTATCGACGTCTAGGGTTACGCCGGCACGGTGGCCAAGGCATCGCCGTGCCGCCAGGGATCCGTCACGCCATCATGCTCTTCGCCGGTTCGCTCGGCGAGAGAGGAGGCGGTAGGCCACCCCGGCGAGGATCACGATCACGCCGACGACGATGCCCGCGGCCGGCAGGGTGACGACCAGGGTCAGGCAGGCGAGGGCGCCGACCACCTGAACTGCGCGGGGGTAGCGTCTCTGCTCTCGCGGCTGGCTGAGGGCCGCGACGTTGGCCACGAAATAGTAGAGCAGTACCCCGAACGAGGAGAAGCCGATGGCCCCGCGGAGGTCGATGGTGAGTACGAGCGTGACGACCACGACCGCGATCGCCACCTCGGCGCGGTGCGGCACCCGGTAGCGCGGATGCACGGCCGCGAGCCAGCGGGGCAGGTCGCCCTCGCGCGCCATGGCCAGGGTCGTGCGGCCGATCCCGGCGATGAGGGCGAGCAGGGCGCCGAGCGAGGCCGCCGCGGCGCCGACCCGCACCACGAGGCCGGCCCACGCCCATCCGCTGGCCCGCACGGTGTCGGCGAGCGGGGTGGTCGACGCGGCGACGCCCGGAGCGCCGAGGGCACCCAGGGTGGTCACCGCGATCGCTCCGTAGACGACGACGGTGATGGCGAGGGCGATGGTGATGGCCAGCGGGATCGTCCGCGACGGGTCGCGCACCTCCTCGCCCATGGTCGCGATGCGCGCGTAGCCGGCGAAGGCGAAGAAGAGAAGACCGGCCGACTGCAGGATGCCGTACCAGCCGTGCGAGACGAGGGCTCCGCCGGTCCAGGCGCCGGCGCCCGGCCCCTCGGTCGCCCCGGCCGCGACGACGACCGCGAGGGCGAGCAGGGAGATCACGACGATGACCCTCGTGACGAGGGCGGTGCGGGTGACGCCGACGTAGTTGACCGCGGCGAGTCCCACGACGGCGGCGACGGCGACGGGGCGTTCCCAGCCGGCCGGCGCGGCGTACGCGGCGAAGGTGAGCGCCATGGCGGCACAGCTCGCGATCTTGCCGATGACGAAGCTCCACCCGGCGAGAAAACCCCACCACGGTCCGAGCCGCTCCCGGCCGTAGACGTAGGTGCCGCCGGAGGAGGGATACACGGCGGCAAGCTGAGCCGAGGAGGTCGCGTTGCAGAAGGCCACGATCGCGGCTACGACCAGTCCGATGAGGAGGCCGTTGCCCGCCGCGCGGGCCGCCGGGGTGAAGGCGGCGAAGACTCCGGCGCCGATCATCGACCCGAGCCCGATGAAGACCGCGTCGGACAGGCCGAGGCGACGGGACAGGGCTGGCTGGGAGGTCACTCGCGAAGCCTAGGACACCCGCGTGGCTAGATGGTGACGCCTAGGCTCGGGGCGTGACCATCTTCCACATCGCCCACGCCGCCGACTGGGCCGCCGCACTGCGGGATGGCGCGTACCGCGTGTCGAGCCGCGGCGCGACTCTCGAGTCGACCGGGTTCATCCACGCCTCGACCGCGGCGCAGCTCGGCGCCGTCGCGACACGGTTCTACGCCGACGACTCCGAGCCCCTCGTCGTGCTCGAGATCGACGAGGCCGCCGCCAGCGAGTCCGGCGTCGAGGTCAGGCTCGAGGACGGCGGCGGCGAACTTTTCCCGCATCTCTACGGGCCGATCCTGCCGGTCTTCGTCACGCGGGTCTCCGCAGCCCGCTTCGACGCCGACGGGCGGTTCACCGTCGAGGGTGCCATGGTCTGAGCGGTCAGGCTAGAGCTTCGCATGCCGGAACGCGAGCGTAGGCCGTCACCGCTCCGCCGAAAGAGTTCGCAAGCCTGCTGATGTTGGACACTTCCTCATGTTACTAGGTCACTCATCCCTGTGGAGGTGCCTCACCCGCGGAGGGAGTCGTGCGCGCTCACGGCGGGGATATATTGTCGCGGCGGGACTTGTAACCCCCGCCCCGACAACTCATCTCCCGCCGCGAGAAGTGGCAACGCCTCCCGCGGCCGGGAACTCAGGACGGTGCTGCCACCGGTTCGAGCACCACCACCGCGGTCTCGGCCGGGCGCCGGCGGGCATACCCGTCGAGATCCTTGTCGAGCGCGCGCCAGCGATCCCACAGCCGCACACGTTCCTCTCCGATGGCCGCGTGAGCGACGACCTCACGGGTGCCCTCGGCCAGTCGTACCCGCGCCCGTGGGTTCGCCTGAAGGTTCAGCCACCAGGCGGGCTCTGCCTCGCCCCACCCGTTCATCGCCATGGTCACGAGGTTCGGGCCATCCTCGAGGTAGCCGACGATCACCGACCTTTCCTGGCCGCTTCGGCGTCCCGTCGTGGTCAGCCACAGGGTTCCCCAGCGTTCGGGCCTGGCCGCCCACAGGCCACGACGGCCCCCGGTGATCCGGAACGCGGCTCGGTGCGCCTTCCAGAAGAGCTTGATGAACCATCGTGGCTGAAGCCGTGGGGTGCTCGCCGTCACTTGCGGTGTGCCGCCGGGGATCGTCATGAGTGCATCCTTTCGCCGCGGAGGCGTCCGTCTCCAGACGCACGCACTCACAAATGAAGCTGCTGTGCGCGACTGTACAACCGTCGCCAGCACCCCGACGTGACCTTCGTCCCGGCGGCGAAGGCCGCCGGATCATCCCCGGGTCGGTCACGCCCCGGATCGCCTGGGCAGCTTAAGCTGACCTCGTGCTCCACCCGAACAGTCGCGCTGCCAAGGCGGCCCGTCGCCGCAAACGGCGTATGGCCCTGGTCGAGCACGATCTCACCCCGGCCCAATGGTCGACGCTGCAACGGCTGTGGGGAGGCTGTGCATACTGCGGGGCGAGCGATCGTCCGTTGCAGCGCGACTGCGTGCAGCCCATCTCTCGAGGCGGTCGCTACACGCTCGACAACATCGTTCCGGCCTGCGGGGCGTGCAATGCGAGCAAGAGCAACGACGAGGTGACGAGCTGGATGCGGCGGAAGAAGCTGGACGAGCGCCGCTTCCTCGTGCGGTTCGTCGAGGTGCGCGCCGCGCTCGCGACGCCCGATGAGATCGTCGTCGACGACATTCGGGGGTAGGGCGGCGCCGGCACCTCGCGGCGGGACTTGCGTCCGGCCTCGGCGGGGAGAAGTGCTGGCGGAGGGAGTCGTAACCCCCGCCGCCGAGGCGCCTCTCCCGCCGCGAGTCGGGCAGCCGCTCCCGTTCGGCTATTCGACGGCTTCCGCGTCGGGCGCGATGGAGGTGCCGATGGAGCCGATGACGCCGTCGAGTGGCGTGCCGGACGCATCCCGCTTCGCCCCGGCATCCGGGAGCGCGCGCACCGACCCGTCCGGGCCGACCGCGAGGGCGGGGGATGGACCGGCCCACGCGACCGAGAGCACGTCCTCGCCCTTGAGGAAGGAGTGCGCCCGCACGCCGCCGGTCGCCCGACCCTTGCCGGGGAACTCGGAGAGCAGCGACACCTTCGCTCGCCCGGGGTCGGTGCCGGCGATTGTCGACGTGCTGCCCGACACGGTGGCGACGACGGGATCGGCGGCCGGATCGATCGCACCGAAGAAGACCACCTCGGCCTTGGCGGAGAGGTTGATGCCCGCCATGCCCCCCGCGGTGCGGCCCTGCGGGCGCACGGCGGAGGCGGGGAAGTGCAGCAGCTGGGCGTCCGAGGTGATGAAGAGCAGTTCATCCGACTCGCCGGACTGCCTGACCCCCACGACCTGGTCGCCCGGTTTGAGGGCGATGACCTCGAAGTCCGGTCGGTTCGGGTGGTCGCCGGGCGCGAGACGCTTCACCACGCCCTGGCGGGTTCCGATCGCGATCGGCTGCTCGGAGGTGAGCGAGACGAGGGAGAGCACCCGCTCCCGCTTGCCGTCGATGGCGAGGTAGTCCGCGATGCGCACCCCGGCGGCGAGCTGCACGGAGTTCTCCGGCACCACCGGCAGGTCCACGGGGGTGAGGCGGATGAGCCGGCCGAGCGAGGTGATCGCCCCGATCTCTGCGCGGCTCGTCGTGACGATGGAGGAGAGGATCGCGTCGTGCTTGCTGCGCCTCGCGGCCCGGGGCGGGGCATCCGACGGGCTCTCCGGCAGGTCGACCCGGATGGCGCGGCCGGTCGTGGAGAGCAGGACCAGGCACGGAGTGTCCGCGATTTCGAGCACGGGGGCCGACCGCGAACTGGACGATGTCGCGACGCTGGGGCGGGCCTCGGTGAGCAGCGTGCGCCTCGGGGTGCCGAACTGCTCGGCCACCTGCTCCAGCTCATCGGACACGAGCTGCCGCACCCGTTGCGGCACCGAGAGCAGCTCCTCCAGCACGGCGATGGCGGCCATCAGCTCGTCACGCTCGGCCTCGAGCTCGATCCGGGAGAACTTGGTCAGTCGGCGAAGCCGGAGCTCGAGGATGTATTCGGCCTGGATCTGGCTGAGGTCGAACACGTCGATGAGGCGGGTGCGGGCCTCCTCCGAGTCGTCGCTCGTGCGGATGACCTGGATCACCTCGTCGATGTCGAGGATCGCGACGAGGAGGCCCTCCACGAGGTGCAGGCGGTCCTTCTTGCGCGCGAGGCGGAACTGGCTGCGGCGGGTGACGACCGAGATGCGATGGTCGATGTACACCTGCAGCAGCTCGCGCAGGCCGAGCGTCTTCGGGCCGCCGTTGACGAGCGCCACGTTGTTGATGTTGAACGAGTCCTCGAGCGGCGTGTAGCGGTACAGCTGCTCGAGCACGGCAGCCGGACTGAACCCCGTCTTGATGCCGACGACGAGCCGCGTGCCGTGCAGTCGGTCGGTGAGGTCGGTGACGTCGGAGATGCCGCTGAGCTTCTTCGAGTTGACGCCGTCCTTGATCTTCTCGATCACCTTCTCCGCGCCGACCATGTACGGCAGCTCGGTGATCACGAGGCCCACCTTGCGCGCCGTGAGGTTCTCCACCGAGACCCTGGCGCGGGTGCGGAAGCTGCCCCGGCCGGTCTCGTAGGCGTCACGGATTCCGGCGAGCCCGATGATGGTGCCGCCGGTGGGGAGGTCGGGGCCCGGCACGAACGACATGAGGTCGTCGAGCGAGGCGTTCGGGTTGTCGATGAGGTGCCGGGCGGCGCCCACGACCTCGATCAGGTTGTGCGGCGCCATGTTCGTGGCCATGCCGACCGCGATACCGGCCGCGCCGTTCACCAGCAGGTTGGGGAAGGCGGAGGGGAGAACCTCCGGCTGGGTCAGCTGGTTGTCGTAGTTGGGAACGAAGTCGACGACGTCCTCGTCGAGGTTCTCGGTCATCGCCATCGCGGCCGGGGCGAGCCTCGCCTCGGTGTAGCGGGCGGCGGCCGGACCGTCGTCGAGGGATCCGAAGTTGCCGTGCCCGTCGATCAGGGGCACCCGCAGGATGAAACTCTGGGCGAGGCGCACCATCGCGTCGTAGATCGAGGAGTCGCCGTGCGGGTGGAGCTTGCCCATCACCTCGCCGGTGACGCGCGCGGACTTCACGTGTCCGCGATCCGGGCGCAGGCCCATTTCGGTCATCTGGTAGAGGATGCGGCGCTGCACCGGCTTGAGGCCGTCCCGGGCGTCAGGAAGGGCCCGGGAGTAGATGACCGAGTATGCGTACTCGAGGAACGAGCCTTCCATCTCGGCGGAGACGTCGACATTGTCGATTCGTTCGCCGGCGGGCTGTGCGGTGGGGATTTCGGGAGTAGTCATAGGATTGCCCCCATGTTACCGGCCACGAAATCGCACCGGTTTAGCCTTGCCGATGTCGTGCCAAGTTGCATGAAATCCCTCGCGGGCGAACCGAACGTGCTCGACCTCCCGGGGGTCGACTCCGCGATCGTGCTGCTCGTGGACGGTCTCGGGGCATCGGTTCTCAAGGCCCGTGCCGGTCACTCGCGCACCCTCGCCCCGCTGCTCTCGCCGTCGAGCACCATCGGCGCCCGCTTTCCGACCACGACGGCGTCGGCCCTCGCCACCCTCACGACGGGGGAGCCACCCGGTGTTCACGGGCTCGTCGGCTATACGGTGCTCGACGCGGCGAACGACCGCGTCGTCAACCAGCTCAGCGGCTGGGACGACCGCCTCGATCCGGAGACCTGGCAGCGAGTGCCCACCCTTTTCGAACGGGCTCGGGATCGCGGCGTGCGGTCGTTCGCGATCGGCACGGAACGCTACCGCTCGTCCGGTTTCACCCGGGCGGTGCTGCGGGGCGCGGAATACCGCGGCGGCGCGACGATGACGGATCGCTTCGAGGAGGCCAGGCGCGTTCTCGACTCCGTGGACCGGGCACTGCTCTACGTCTACGTTCCCGAGCTCGACCAGGCCGCGCACTCGCACGGCTGGCAGTCGCCGCTGTGGACCTCGGTGCTCGAGGAGCTCGACTCCACAGTGCGTGCCTTCGCCGCCGACCTCGGCGCCCGGGAGGGCCTCGTGCTCACGGCGGACCACGGCGTGCTCGACGTGCCGCAGAGCTCCCACATCCTGTTCGACACCGATCCGGGGCTCGTGGACGGCATCCGCTTCGTCGCCGGTGAGCCTCGGGCGCTGCAACTGCACTTCGAACCGGACGCGAGCCTCGGCCACCGTCAGGCCGTGCTCGAGCGGTGGCGCGCGGCGGAGGGGAGCCGGTCGTGGATAGTCTCCCGCGACGAGGCGATCGAGTCCGGCTGGTTCGGGCCGCGCGTCGACCGGGAGGTCGTGCCGCGGATCGGGGACATCATCGTCGCCGCCCGCAAGGGCATCGCCTACTACGACTCGCGGCCGGTCGCCCAGCATGGCCGGTCCATGGTCGGCCAGCACGGGTCATGGTCGCCGGAGGAGACGGCAATTCCGCTGTTGCGGTTCGGGGCCTTCGCAATTCGGGACTAGGTGTGCTGCCCAGGGACGTTGGTTAACCGGCTGATGGGTGGGCGGGCTCCGATCGCGGTGTGGGGCCCGCCTGTCCCCGCCGCTGTGCGGCACTCCCTTGCCCCTGGCACGAGTTGTGCGGGACGGCTCGGGCGTCCACGGGTGCCCGCCCCGCAGACTCCAGTTGTGCAGGACGGGTTGTGCAGGACGGCAGGACGGGTTGTGCAGGACGGCAGGACGGGTTGTGCAGGACGGCTCGGGCGGATGGCGAGGACGATTGGTGCAGAACCGACGGGAGCGTCCTGCAGACCGGGACCGTTCGGGTCGCCACACCCCAACCGTGTCCTGCACAAGCTGTCCTGCATAACCAGATTCTGTGGGGTAGGCATCCGCGCCTCCGGGGCCCGTCCTGCAGAACACGGCCCGACCGACGCGGGCGGCACCGCCAGAGGGCCGAGAAGGTTCAGCCTGCCTGGGCAGTAAAACTAGCGGCGGCTAAGGCGCCGGATCAGTGGTCTTCGTCCGAGCGGGCGCCGAACACGATCTCGTCCCAGCTCGGCATCGTGGCCCGGCCCTTCTTCGCGGACTTCGGATGCAGCACCGTCGGCTGCGGTGCCGTGTCTCGTGACGAATCGTCGTCGTCGAAGTCAAGCGGGATGTCGACGAGGCGGATTCCGCCGGACGGATGCGAGGCCTTGACGTCGTCCTCTTCCGGGAAATTGGCGAGCTCGCGCTCTCCACGCCGTCGCCGGAGCGCCTCGAGGAGATCGGCGGTCTGGTTCGACTCTGACTCTTCGGCCGCCGGCGCGCGGTTGATCGCGGCATCCGACACGGCGGTCGGCGCGTCGTCCAGGCGCCCGTACGACACCGGCTCGAGGTACGCGACGGGCTCGGGTCGGCCGAGGTCGTTGTCGGTGAAGGCGCCGCTATCGAAGCGGGACTGGTCGGGCCGGCGTTCCTCGTCGTTCACGGCGCGAAGGCGCGGCACGAGGGGGCTCACCATCTCGCCCTGCTGGGACAGCGCGACGGCCTCGCTGTTGAGCGGGGCCAGGGCGGCCTTCTTGGGGTCGAAGCGCCAGCGGGCGTCGTGGTCGATCTGCTCGGCGGTGAAGGCGAGCTTCACGACCCAGCCGCTGCCCACCTCTTTCCAGCTCGCCCAGCGTTCGTTGATTGCGCCCAGGTCGTAGAGGCGTTCGCGGATGACGGTGCCGAAGGTCGAACCTTCGCCGAGCGGGTCGGTCTCCATGGCGGTGTGCACGGGCACCGCGAGGGCCGAGGTGACGACATATTCGCGTTCGGCGAGCACCGGACCCTCGAACTTCTGGATGTAGTCGAGCGGCACGCCGGTGATGGATGCCACGTCCTGGGCGGACATCCCGGACCGGATGTGGGCCTGGATCTCCTTCGGCGCGAGCTTGCGCCCGACGCCGGGCTCGTGAATTGTCTGGCGGAGCTTCGACTGCAGCACCTCGTCGATCGCTACCCGAAAACGGGTCCCCTCATGGGACGCGACGAGGAGTGCGCCGTTCTCCACTCCGATAACTTTCAGGTCTTGCATGCTGAACGCCTCTCGCGGTCACTGGTTCTCATAGGGTGTCACGCCCGACCCTGATTTCGCGGGAATATACCGGGCGTGCCGGAAGTTCAACAGGCGTCGGATTCACGGTCTTTTTGCAGTGGTTTGCTATTCGCGAGCCGATGATGCAAACTGTGGCCGCCGATTGAGATCAATTGACGCATAAAGAAGTGGATGGGCATGGCAACCGACTACGACGCACCTCGTAAGACCGACGACGACTCCGAGTCGATCGAGGCTCTTAAAGAGCGCGTTCCGGACAAAATGTCAGGTGTCGTTGACGTCGATGACGCCGACAACCCTGGCGGGTTCGAGCTCCCAGGAGCCGACCTTTCAGACCTCGACCTCGACGTCGTCGTGCTGCCGCCCCAGGCAGATGAGTTCACCTGTGTGAACTGCTTCCTCGTGAAGCACCGCTCGCAACTCGATCATGAAGAGAAGCTCGGTCCGATCTGCCAGGAGTGCGCGGCCTAGGGCAGTAACTGCTCAGGGCAGCAATTGTTTAGGAACGTAACTGTTGGGCCTTGGCTTCGGCCAGGGCCCTTATCAGTTCCCCCGGTCGGCGAGTCGAGACCAGCCAATACGGCGTCGGATCGTTCGCGTCGGTCACCTGCACGGTGACCACGGAGGAGACCCAGCCTCGGATCAGGAGCCAGGCCCGGGCATCCAGTCTCTGGCCGCGCTCGAGCGTGGCCTCCTCGCCCTCGAAGCCCTTGGCCTCTCCCGCGAAGGCCAGAGGAAGGGTCGCGCTTCCGGCCGAGAGGTGGTCGCTCGTGACCTCGATCAACGGAGAGGTCGCCACGAGAACGACCACACAGGCGGCGTACAGCGCGATGGAGACGACCACCCCGACGAAGAAGTTGATCGGCAGGAAGACCAGCAGACTCGCCGGGATCACCAGTGCGGTCGAAATGAACACCCAGGGTGAGGCCCAGAGGCGTTCTCGGTAAATCGTCATGGTGCTATTCGATCAGACTTTGCTGTGCCCGCCCGCCCTGCTGGCCCCGGCGCGTTCTGCACTACCCTCGTGACGTGGCAGAAACTGTGGAGATACTCATCGTCGCCGACACCGTTCCGGGATACGCACACCCGGGAGATGCCGGCGCCGATCTGTCGGCGGCGGAGGCAGTGTCCCTCGAACCCGGCGAGAGGGCGACCGTGGGCACCGGAGTCTCCATCGCGCTGCCCGACGGCTATGTCGCCTTCGTCGTGCCGCGCAGTGGGCTCGCGTCAAAACACGGCATCACCATCGTCAACAGCCCCGGGACCGTCGATGCCGGATATCGCGGCGAGATCCGGGTCACCCTGCTGAACACTGACAGATCGGTGCCGTATTCTGTCGCAGTCGGTGACCGGATCGCGCAACTCGTCATCATGCCGGTGACCAAGGCCCGTTTCGTGCCGGTCGATGAGCTTCCCGGAAGCCATCGAGGAGATTCGGGCTTCGGCTCGACCGGTTACCGCGTCAAGACCCAAGGAGACGGCTCGTGAGCGACACCAGTTCAGCAGAAATCGATGGCGGCGAGGAGCAGCCCAAGTCTGCGCCTGCCGATCGCGCGACCGAAGGTCCTCTGGACGAGGCCGAGGCCAACCCGGTGCGTCCCTACGTCGACCTCGGCGGGGTGAAGATCCTTCCCCGCGAGGGACTCCAGCTCCGCCTCGAGGTGGAGGAGGGAAGCCAGCGCGTCGTCGCCGTCGGACTGGACTTCGCCGGCTCCACGCTGCAGGTGCAGCCGTTCGCCGCGCCCCGCACCACGGGACTCTGGCACGAGATCCGCGAGCAGATCACCGAGCAGATCGCCAAGCAGGGGGGCAAGACCACCCTCACGGTCGGTCCGTTCGGCCCGGAACTGCTTGCCGAGATCCCGGCCGCGACGGCCGGCCAGCCCAACTCCACCAGGCTCGCGCGCTTCATCGGCGTTGACGGACCGCGTTGGTTCCTGCGCGGGGTGATCGCCGGCGAGGGTGCAGTGGATGCCGAGGCGGCCGCCAAGATCGAGGAACTGTTCCGCAGCGTCGTGGTGGTGCGCGGCAAGACGCCGATGCCGCCCCGCGACCTGATTCCCCTGCACATGCCCAAGAGTGCGGGGACGGCAGAGGACAACGAGGCGTCGACGCTCTGATGTCCGCCCGGGCCGACGACGAGAACGACAGGGACACCGAGCTCCCGAGCTTTCGGCAGAGTCTCGGCGACGCCCTCCGCAAGAGCGGCCTCGGCCAGGTGACGCCGGGGGAGGTGCCGACCGCCCGATCGCTCCTCGCGGCGATCGGCGGGGTTCGCGGGCTCGTCGAGTCGATCCTGCCGGGCCTCGGCTTTCTCGTCATCTACACCCTGACCAGGGACGTGACCCTCGCGGTGCTGGCTCCAGTAGCACTCGCCGTGGTCTTCGTCGTCGTGCGCCTTGTTACTCGCAGCCCGGTCTCGCAGGCCCTCGCTGGCATCATCGGCATCGGTGTTTCGGCCGCGCTGGCGCTGCTGTCCGGGCGCGCGGAGCAGAATTTCCTGCCGGGCATCGTCATCAACGTCGCAAGCGTCAGCGTGCTCCTCGTGAGCATCGCGGTGCGCTGGCCGCTCATCGGCGTGATCGTCGGCTTCCTCACCAACGAGGGATTCGAGTGGCGGCAGAACCGGTCGAAGCGGCGCGTGCTTTACCTCGCCACGTGGCTCTGGGCCGGCCTCTTCGCCCTGCGCCTCGTCGTGGAGCTTCCGCTCTACTGGGCGCGCAACGTGGAGTGGCTCGCGGCGATGAAGCTCCTGCTGGGGGTTCCGCTCTACGCCGGCCTGCTCTGGGTCACCTGGCTCCTCGTCCGGGCCGTCTACGCGAAGGCCGGCGAGCGAAGCGCCGAGTGAGCCGAGCGAAGGGTCGCTGCGGCCCGCGGCGTCCATTCCGTGTACTATTTATCTTGACATCAAGATAGTTTTGCACCGAACGCCCTCGCTGAACTGACCGACGAGACTTAGGCTTGCCTTGCTGGCAGGCGGTCTGGTCGAAAGCAAGGATTGGCACCGGTAGCAGGCAGGGCTCAGTAAGGGAGACGCGCAATGTCGCAGGTCAACAGCTTCGGTTCGAAAGACACCCTCGCGGTCGGTTCGACCGAGTATCAGGTGTTCCGCGTCGATCGGGTTCCCGGTTACGAGAAACTGCCGTTCAGCCTCAAGGTGCTGCTCGAGAACCTCCTTCGCACGGAGGACGGCGCGAACGTCACGCGATCCCAGATCGAGGCCCTCGGGTCCTGGGTTCCCACCGCGGAGCCCGACACCGAGATCCAGTTCACGCCGGCTCGTGTCGTGATGCAGGACTTCACCGGTGTCCCGTGCATCGTCGACCTCGCCACGATGCGCGAGGCCGTCGCCGCGCTCGGCGGCGATCCGAAGAAGATCAACCCGCTCGCCCCCGCCGAGATGGTGATCGACCACTCCGTGATCGCCGACCTCTTCGGCACCGAGAACGCCTTCGAGCGCAACGTCGAGATCGAGTACGAGCGCAACGGCGAGCGCTACCAGTTCCTGCGCTGGGGCCAGACGGCCTTCGACGACTTCAAGGTCGTTCCGCCCGGAACCGGCATCGTGCACCAGGTCAACATCGAGTACCTCGCCCGCGTCACCATGACCCGGGAGGTCGACGGCGTGCTGCAGGCCTACCCGGACACCTGCGTCGGGACCGACTCGCACACCACCATGGTCAACGGCCTGGGTGTGCTCGGCTGGGGCGTCGGCGGCATCGAGGCCGAGGCGGCCATGCTCGGCCAGCCCGTCTCCATGCTCATCCCCAAGGTGGTCGGCTTCAAGCTCGCCGGCACCATCCCGACCGGCGTCACGGCCACCGACGTCGTGCTCACCATCACGCAGATGTTGCGCAAGCACGGTGTCGTCGGCAAGTTCGTGGAATTCTACGGCGCGGGAGTGGCGGCGGTCCCGCTCGCCAACCGCGCGACCATCGGCAACATGAGCCCCGAGTTCGGCTCCACGGCCGCGATGTTCCCGATCGACGACGTCACCCTCGACTACCTGCGCCTCACCGGCCGCAGCGAGGAGCAGGTCGCCCTCGTCGAGGCCTACGCGAAGCTGCAGACCCTGTGGCACGATGCAGACTCCGAGCCCGTGTTCAGCGAGTACCTCGAACTCGACCTCGGCACGGTCGTACCCTCGATCGCCGGACCGAAGCGCCCCCAGGACCGCGTCGAACTCAGCCGCGCGAAGACCCAGTTCGAGCTCGACCTCGGTGCGTACGCCGAGACCAGCCACTCGGAGATGGACGCCGCCCTGGAGGGCACGTTCCCGGCATCCGATCCGGTCGGATTCACCTCGCAGGATGAGGAGACGGCGCACCGCCAGGCCGGCAACGGCCACACCAGCCCGAGCCCGTCGCACGCGTCGAAGCCCTCGGAGGTCACGCTGCACAACGGTGACCACTTCACCCTCGACCACGGCGCGGTCGCCATCGCGGCGATCACCTCGTGCACCAACACCTCGAACCCGTCGGTGATGCTCGCGGCGGGCCTCCTCGCCCGCAACGCCAGCAAGAAGGGCCTCAAGTCCAAGCCGTGGGTCAAGACCACCCTCGCACCGGGCTCGAAGGTCGTCACCGACTACTACGAGAAGGCGGGCCTCAATGGTTATCTCGAGGACCTCGGCTTCTACCTCGTCGGCTACGGCTGCACCACCTGCATCGGCAACTCCGGCCCGCTCGAGGAGGAGATCTCCAAGGCGGTTCAGGACAACGACCTCGCCGTGACCGCCGTGCTCTCGGGCAACCGCAACTTCGAGGGTCGCATCAACCCCGACGTGAAGATGAACTACCTTGCGAGCCCGCCCCTCGTGATCGCCTACGCCCTCGCCGGTTCGATGAACTTCGACTTCGAGGTCGACTCGCTCGGCAAGGACACCGAGGGCAACGACGTCTTCCTCAAGGACATCTGGCCGGACGCCGCCGAGGTCCAGGCGACCATCGACTCCTCCATCGACACGGAGATGTTCACCCACGAGTACGCGGGCGTCTTCGACGGCGACGAGCGCTGGCGTTCGCTGCCTACCCCCACCGGGTCGACCTTCGAATGGGACGAGAACTCCACCTACGTGCGCAAGCCCCCGTACTTCGACGGCATGACGATGGAGACCACCCCGGTCTCCGACATCGTGGGCGCGCGGGTGCTGGCCAAGCTTGCCGACTCCGTCACGACCGACCACATCAGCCCCGCCGGCAACATCAAGGCCGACAGCCCGGCCGGAAAGTACCTCGACGAGCATGGCATCGACCGCAAGGATTACAACTCCTACGGGTCGCGTCGCGGCAACCACGAGGTGATGATCCGCGGGACGTTCGCGAACATCCGCCTGCGCAACCAGCTGCTGGACGGCGTGGAGGGCGGGTACACCCGCGACTTCACCAAGCCGGATGCCCCGCAGTCGTTCATCTACGACGCGAGCCAGAACTACCAGGCCGCTGGCACGCCGCTGGTGATCTTCGCCGGCAAGGAGTACGGATCGGGCTCCTCGCGCGACTGGGCCGCGAAGGGAACGAGCCTGCTCGGTGTGAAGGCCGTCATCACCGAGAGCTTCGAGCGAATTCACCGCTCGAACCTCATCGGAATGGGCGTCGTTCCGCTCCAGTTCCCGGCCGGCGAGAGCTGGGCGAGTCTCGGCCTCGACGGCACCGAGATCGTCAGCATCTCGGGACTCGAGGCGCTCAACTCCGGCACGACACCCAAGACCGTGCACGTGACCGCGGCACCGAGCGAGCACTCCCCGGCGGGCAAGCCGACCGTGGAGTTCGACGCGGTGGTGCGCATCGATACGCCGGGTGAAGCCGACTACTACCGCAACGGAGGCATCCTCCAGTACGTTTTGAGGTCGCTGGTTTAGGCTGACCGGATGAGCCTTCTCGAGAGCATCCACGGTCCCCGTGACCTGGACGCGCTGAGCACGGAACAACTCGTCGAACTGGCCGCCGAGATCAGGGAATTCCTCATCGCGGAGGTCTCCAAGACCGGGGGCCACCTCGGTCCGAACCTCGGCGTCGTCGAGTTGACGATGGCTGTTCATTCGGTGTTCGACTCGCCGAATGACGCCATCGTCTTCGACACCGGACACCAGTCCTACGTGCACAAGCTGCTCACCGGTCGGCAGGACTTCTCGCGCCTTCGGGAGCGGGGAGGGCTCGCGGGGTATCCGCAACGCTCGGAGTCCGTGCACGACATCGTGGAGAGTTCACACGCGTCCAGTTCGCTCAGTTGGGCCGACGGCATCTCACGCGCCTTCCAGATGACCGGTCAGAAGGATCGCCATGTCGTCGCGATCGTCGGCGACGGCGCCCTCACCGGTGGGATGACGTGGGAGGCCCTCAACAACATCAGCGACGACAACAGCCGCAACCTCGTGATCGTCGTGAACGACAACGGCCGCTCCTACGCGCCCACCATCGGCGGCATGGCCCGGTTCCTCAACGACGTGCGCACCCGCCGCTCCTACCGGGACCTCTACGTCTCCAGCCGCAGGCTCTTCGATCGTTTCGGCAAACCAGGGCAGGCCATCTACCGCGGGGTGCGTGGGGGACTGCACGGCTTTCTCAGCCGGTTCTCGAACAACGAGGCGCTGTATTCCAACCTCGACATCAAGTACATCGGTCCGGTGCACGGCCACGACATCCATGCGCTGCAGGAGGCCCTCCGTCAGGCCAAGAACTACGGTGCTCCGGTGATCGTGCACGCGATCACGCAGAAGGGCAAGGGCTACCAGCCCGCGCTGCTCGACGCGGCCGACCAGTTCCACGCCGTCGGGCACATCGACCCGGAGACGGGGGAGCCCATCGGAGGCAGCGACCGGCCGTCCTGGACTTCGGTGTTCTCCGAGGAGATCGTCAGGCTCGCGGATGCCGATCCCACCATCGTGGGGATCACGGCCGCCATGCTGCGGCCGACCGGGCTCGACAAGCTCGCCGCCAAGTATCCCGACCGCGTCTTCGACGTCGGCATCGCCGAGCAGCACGCGGTCACCTCCGCCGCGGGGCTCGCCTTCGGCGGCCTGCACCCGGTGGTCGCGCTCTACGCGACCTTCATCAACCGGGCCTTCGACCAGGTGCTCATGGATGTGGCCCTGCACAAGGCGGGAGTCACCTTCGTGCTCGACCGCGCGGGCGTGACCGGCCCGGACGGACCGAGCCACCACGGAATGTGGGACCTCGCCATCCTGCAGGTGATCCCCAACATCAGGCTGAGCGCGCCCCGGGACGCGACTCGTCTTCGCGAGGAACTCGGCGAGGCGGTGGCGGTGAAGGATGCGCCGACCGTCGTTCGATTCTCGAAGGGAAATGTCGGCAACGAGCTCACGGCCGTGCGCCGCACCGCCGACGGGGTGGATGTCCTCGTGGAGGCGGCCCATCGGGACGTGCTGATCGTGACGGTCGGCCCGATGGCGGAGTTGGGACTGCAGGTGGCGGAGCGGCTCGCGGCGCAGGGGATCGGCGCCACCGTGATCGACCCGCGCTGGGTCGTGCCGGTTCCGCGCAGCGTCGTCGATCTCGCCGCGGAACACCGCCTGGTCGTGACGATCGAGGACGGCATCCGAGTGGGGGGAATCGGCACACGCATCCGCCAGGACCTGCGCGAGGCGGGGGTCGACACGGCCCTCAACGAGCTCGGGCTGCCCGACGAGTTCCTCGAGCACGGCTCCCGGGCCGAGATACTCGAGGAGGTCGGCCTCACCCCGCAGCGCATCGCGCGGGACGTGGTGGCCCAGGTGCTCGGCAGCAAGATCCCTGTGGCACGCCCGCTGCCCGACTCGGTCGAGGAGCAACGTCGGCTCGGCTCGGAACGCCCCAACTGAGCCCGGTTTGACTTAGAGTGCGCTCTAAGTTCTAGCCTTGGGGCATGACGGTAACCGAATCGACCCACTCGATCTCCGAGGCCGCCGAGCTCACCGGTCTCTCGACCCACACGCTCCGCTACTACGAGCGCACCGGCCTCATGCTCACGCCAGTCGACCGCGCGTCCTCGACCCATCGACGCTACTCCGAGGCCGACGTGCGCTGGGTGGGCTTCCTCACCAAGCTGCGGTCCACGGGACTGCCCATCGCCCGTGTGCGGCAATACGTCGAGCTCGTGCGAACCGGCGAGTCGACGGTCGCCGACCGACTGGAACTTCTGCTCATCCATCGCATCAACGTCGCGGCGCAGCTCGACGAGATGACCAACAGCCTGGCCGCGATCGATTTCAAGATCGCGACCTATCAGGGAAGGACCCCCACCGAATGAAGAAAATCACCCTCGGAACCAACGGCCTCGAAGTGGGCCGCATCGGCCTCGGCTGCATGGGCATGTCAGCGTTCTACAGCGGTGCCGGGCAGGACGATGCCGGATCGATCGCCACGATCCATCGGGCCATCGAGCTCGGCGTCACGTTCTTCGACACCGCCGAGATGTACGGGCCGTACATCAACGAGGAACTCGTCGGAGCGGCGGTCGCCGGTCGCCGGGACCAGGTCGTGATCGCGACCAAGTTCGGCACCATCCTGCACCGGGGCGACGGCAGCCGAGGCCTGGACGGCAGCCGTGAGAACGTGCGCATCTCGGTCGAAGGCTCGCTCGCCCGGCTCGGCACCGACTACATCGACCTGTACTACCAGCACCGCATGGACCCTGGCACCCCGATCGAGGAGACCGTCGGAGCGCTGGCGGAGCTGATCACCGAGGGCAAGATCCGCGGGTACGGGCTGTCGGAGGCGGCGCCGGCCACGATCCGTCGGGCCCACGCCGTTCATCCAGTCACCGCGCTGCAGACCGAGTACTCGCTGTGGAGCCGCGACCCCGAGGCGGAGATCCTGCCGGTCGTGCGGGAGCTGGGCATCGGCTTCGTTCCGTACTCGCCGCTCGGCCGGGGTTTCCTGACCGGCACGATCCGCTCGCTGGACCAGCTCGAGGAGACCGACTTCCGCCGCACCAACCCGCGGTTCGCCGGCGACAATCTCGAGGCGAACATCCGCATCGTCGAGCAGGTGGATGCCGTGGCCGCCGAACTCGGAGCCAAGCCGGGCCAGGTCGCGCTCGCCTGGCTCCTCGCGCAGGGCGACGACATCGCGCCCATCCCCGGCACCAAGCGGGTGTCCTACCTCGAGGAGAATGTGGCGGCGGATGCCCTCGAGCTCTCGGCCGACCAGCTCGAGGCCCTCGACGCCGTCGCCGCCCCGGTGGGCGACCGCTACGCCGACATGTCCCCGGTCAACCGCTAGCCCCCTCATCGCGCCGCCCCCCTTAGCGCCGCCCGCCTGGCCCTTCCGAAATCCATGCAATCCTTCGCCCACCCCGGTGTGTCTGTGTCAACACGCCGGGTGACGGCGAAGAATGCATGGATTTCGGAAGGCGGCGGGCGGCGCACGGCATCTCCTCCACAGGCCGGTCGCGCTGGCGTCCACTCACGGATGAGGGGAGACGGAGGACCGAGGCGGCACGCATTCGCACACTGGGGGAATGCGCTCGCTGCCCGAAGTCATCCGTCGACACGGCGGAGTGATGGCCACGCGAGAGCTCCTCGCCCTCGGGGCGTCTAGCCACGCGTTGACGGCGGCGGTTCGTTCGGGCGTGCTGCTCCGCCCCCGCCAGGGCTGGTACGCGCTCCCGAGCACGCGGGAGGAATACATTCGCGCCCTGAGGGTGGGCGGGCGCCTGGCGTCGGTGTCAGCCGCGACGACCTATGGCCTTTCTGTGCCGCACGAGTTTCCCCTGCACGTCCACGTCGCGCACGAGTCGAGCCGCCTGAGGACGGAGGAGGATTGCTATCGGCGCCTGAGCGAGGCGGTGGGGGAGACAACTGTCGTTCACCGTGGCCGGGTCCAGGCGCCGACCCTCGCCACACGACTTCGGGTGGGGCTGCTCGACTGCCTGCTCCAGGTGGCGACGACGGAGTCCGAGGAAGACGCCGTCGCCTGCGTCGATTCGGCCCTGCGCCTCGGGACTCTCGACTCCGAGGGCATCGCGTGGCTGCGCGCACGGCTGCCGGCGCGACGGCAGTGCATTCTGGATCGCGCCGACGGAAAGAGCGATAGCTACCCGGAAAGCATTTGCCGATGCAGGCTGGCGACGGTCGGAATCGCAACCAGGCTGCAGGTTCCCGTGCTGGGCGAGCGATGGATAGACCTCCTGATCGGAGACCGTCTCGCCATCGAGGTGGATGGCGCAGCGAAGTACACCCAAGACATGACGCCCGCGCAGGTTGCGAAGACGATGAATGCCGACCGGCTGCGCGACGCGTTCCTGGAGGCGCTCGGCTACCACGTGATCCGGATCAGCTACTTCATGGTGATGTTCGACTGGCCGGCCACCCTGAGCATGATCCAGGCCGTCATGGCGCGCGGCGAGCACCTGTCTCGCCGCCGCTGACGTCCCGCCCCGCGTCCCCGCCCGCCGCCTCAGCCGCGCCGCCCTCGTCCACTCCGCCCTTTCCGAAATCCATGCAATCCTTCGGCGAGTCCGGTGTGTCTGTGTCAACACGCCGGGTGACGGCGAAGAATGCATGGATTTCGGAAGGCTGGGACTTCGGAGGGGTGGGTTCGGCGGGGGAGTGAGGCTACTCGGCGCCGCGGATCGGCGGGTGGTGGAAGGTGTCGCCGAAGACCCGTTCCGAGGCCCCCACCCGGTCGAGGTACGGCGTCGCGCCGCCCATCTGGAAGGGGTAACGGGCCCCGAGGATGAGGCAGAGGTCGATGTCCTCCGGTGCGGCCACGACATTCGACTCCAGCATCCGATGGATCTCGTCCGCCAGGCCGTCCTCGATGCGCGTCTGCAGCTCGACCGCCGTCATCGGGGTCGTGCCGCCGGCCACGATGTCGCGGGCCTTCTTGTCGATGCCCTTCACCTTGCCCTTGGAGTCCCGCTCGAAGATATGGCCGAGCTCCGCGAGCTTGTGAAGGTTCTGGCTCTCGAAGAACCTGTCGGGGAACGCCGCGTGATGCGTGTCGAGCACATGCGCCCCCACCTTGAGCCCCACGAGCTCGAGCAACTGGAACGGGGTCATCGGGAGCCCGAATGGCTTCGTCGACTCCTCCACGACCTCGAATGGCGTGCCGGTGTCCACCGCGTGCATCGCCTCGCCGAGAACCTTGGCGAGGATGCGGTTGACGACGAAACCGGGAGTGTCCGTGGTGATGACAGCATTCTTGTAGAGCCCGGCGGCCGTCACCATGGCCGTGCTGAGCGTCGCGACATCAGTGCTCGGCGCCTTGACGACCTCGACGAGCGGCATCACGGCCACCGGATTGAAGAAGTGGAACCCGACGAGACGTTCCGGATGGTCGAGTTTCGCGCCGATCTGTTCGACCGAGAGCGACGAGGTGTTGGTGGCGAGCACCGCGGTCTCGGAGATGTATTTTTCGACATCCGCGAACACCTGCTGCTTCACCTCGAGCTCCTCGAACACGGCTTCGATGACCCAGTCGCAGTCGGCGAATTCGGCCTTGTCCGTGGTGCCGGTGACGAGCGCCTTCAGGCGGTTCGCCTCGTCCGGCGAGATGCGCTTCTTGCCGAGGAGAGTGTCGATCTCGTTGTGGATGTACTCCACCCCCTTGTCGACGCGAGCCTGGTCGAGGTCGGTGATGATCACCGGCACCTTGAGGCGACGCACGAAGAGCAGCGCGAACTGGCTGGCCATGAGGCCGGCGCCGATCACGCCGACCTTGGTGACCGGTCGGGCGAGTGCCTTGTCGGGGGCACCGGCCGGACGCTTGGCCCGCTTCTGCACGAGGTTGAAGGCGTAGATGCTCGCCTGGAACTGGTCCCCGGAGACCAGGTTGGCGAGGGCCTCGTCCTCGGCGGCGAATCCGGTGGCCTTGTCGGTGTTCTTGGCCGCCTTGATGAGGTCGAGCGCGGCGTACGGCGACTTGGCGACCGTGCCGATCTTGCTCTCGAGCGACTTGCGGGCGATGCCGACCGCGACATCCCACTTGACCGCGCGCTCGATCTTGCCCGGCTCGTTCGGCCGCTTGACCTTGATCTCGCCGGAAAGCACATCGTCGGCCCAGGCGATGGAGTCCTCGAGGAAGTTCACCGAGTCGAAGATCGCGTCCGCGATGCCGAGATCGAAGGCGTCCTGGCCCTTGAGCATGCGGTTCTTCAGCGGGTTCTCCACGATCACCTTGAGCGCGTTCTCGATCCCGATCAGATTGGGCAGCAGCCAGGCGCCGCCCCAGCCGGGAATCATGCCGAGGGAGACCTCGGGCAGCGCGATTCCGGCAACGCTTCGGTCAACGGTGCGGTAGTCGGCGTTGAGGCCGATCTCGAGCCCTCCGCCGAGGGCGAGGCCGTTGATGAAGACGAACGACGGCACGCCAAGGTCGCCGAGGGCGCCGAGCGCCTGGTGGCCGAGCTGGGCGAGGTGTTTCGCCGTCGCCCGGTCCGGGATGTCGCCGACCTTGCTCAGGTCGGCGCCCGCCGCGAGGACGAATGGCTTGCCGGTGACCGCGACCGCCGCGATCTCGCCCTCAGCCGCACGATCCTTCAGGGCGGCGAGCGTCTCGCCGAACTCGAGCAGGGTGAGCGGACCGAGGGTGCTCGGGCGCGTGTGGTCCCTGCCGTTGTCGAGGGTGATGAGCGCGAGTGTCTTTCCGCCCGAGAGGGGAACGTCACGCACGAGGGAGTGCGTGACAACCTCGTCCTGCGACAGGGCCCGGAGGTCGTCGAACTGCGCCATTACTTCTTCTTCTTTCCGTTGTAGAACGGGTTCTCCCAGATGACCGAGCCGCCCTGGCCGAGGCCGATGCACATGGCGGTGAGGCCGTAGCGGACATCCGGTCGCTCCGCGAACTGGGCGGCGAGCTGGATCATGAGTCGAACACCGGATGACGCGAGCGGGTGGCCGATCGCGATCGCGCCGCCCCACTGGTTGACCCGGGGGTCATCATCGTCGATGCCGAAGTGGTCGAGCAGCGAGAGCACCTGTACCGCGAACGCCTCGTTGAGCTCGAACAGCCCGATGTCCGTGATGTCGAGTCCGGCCTTCTTGAGGGCCTTCTCGGTGGATGGCACGGGGCCGATGCCCATGATCTCCGGTTCGACACCGGCGAAGGCGAAGCTCACGAGCTTCATCTTGGCCGAGAGGCCGAGTTCCTTCGCGGCCGCCTCGCTCGCGAGCAGGCTGATGGTCGCACCGTCGTTGAGCCCGGACGAGTTGCCGGCCGTGACCCGGCCGTGCGGGCGGAACGGCGTCTTGAGGGCGGCGAGGCCCTCCATGGTGGTGCCCGGGCGAAGCGCCTCGTCGCGCGTGGCGAGGCCCCAGCCGCTCTCGCTGCGGGTGGCGACCGGGATGAGATCCGGCTGGATCTTGCCCGCCTCGTAGGCCGCCGCTGCCTTCTGCTGGCTGCGCATCGCGAAGGTGTCCGCGCGCTCCTTGGTGAGCTGCGGGAAGCGGTCGTGGATCCGCTCGGCGGTGGAGCCCATGTTGAGGGCCTCCTCGCTCACGAGCTTCTCGGCGAGGAATCGGGGGTTCGGGTCGGCGCCGAAGCCCATCGGATGGCGTCCCATGTGTTCGACTCCACCGGCGAGGGCGAGGTCGTAGGCTCCGAAGGCGATCCCGCCGGCGAGGGTCGTGACCGAGGTCATCGCGCCGGCGCACATGCGATCGATCGCGAAACCGGGCACGGACTTGGGCAGTCCGGCGAGGAGGGCCGCGGTGCGTCCGAGGGTGAGGCCCTGGTCGCCCTGCTGGGTCGTGGCCGCGATGGCGACGTCGTCGATGCGATCCTTGGGAACGTCCGGGTTGCGGTCCAGCAACCCGACCATCGCCTTCACGACCAGGTCATCCGCCCTGGTGTTCCAGTACATTCCCTTTTCGCCGGCGCGTCCGAACGGGGTGCGAACCCCATCGACGAACACAACTTCATGTCTCTCGGCCACTATGCCTCCACTGTCTTGGGTCTCCTTCGATCCTAGGCTGGCCGATTTTTCGACAGGAATCGTTTGCTTGTTCCTACGAATCCGATTCGTCAGTCTGGAGCGGAGTTTGGTTGGCTTCGACAAAGGCATCGAGAACTACCTGTGCGATTGCGTCAATCTGCCAGGGGCGCGCGCCGAGGTCCACGAGCCGCTCCTGCACGGCGGCGAGGTCCAGCGGCGAGGGCGGGGCCCAGGCGAGGCGGCGCAGCAGCTCCGGGGTGAGGAGGTTCTCGACGGGGATGCTGAGGTCGGTCGACGCCTCGGTCACCGCGGCACGGGCGGTCTTGAGTCGCTTGTCGGCCTCCGGGTTGCGATCCGACCAGATCCTGGGCGGTGGCATCGTCTCTCCGGGCACCCGTAGCGCGGGGAGGTCCTCGCTGATCCGGCCGGCCTCGATGGCCGCCCACCAGCGGGACAGTTCGGATCGGCTGGCCCGGCCGTTGAATTCCCGCATTGCCGCGAGGGCCTGCTTCGACTCGGGCATGGCCTTCGCCACCGCGATCAGCGACGAGTCCGGCACGAGTCGTCCGGGGGCGATGTCGGTCTCCCGGGCGAACGCGTCGCGTGCCTCCCAGAGTTCCCGGGCGACGGCGAGGTTGCGCGGGCCCCGCACGGTGTGCAGTCCGGAGAGTCGACGCCAGCCCTCGCCCTTGGACGGCTTGGCCTCCCGGGTGAGCACCGCGGCGAACTCCTGGGCGGCGATCGCGGTCTTGCCCGCCTCATCGAGCAGGCCGGCCATGGCATCCCGCAGATCGACGAGAAGTTCAACGTCGAGAGCGGCGTACACGAGCCAGGACTGGGGGAGCGGCCGCGTCGACCAGTCGGCCGCCGAGTGCTCCTTGGCGAGGTGGATGCCGAGCAGCTCGTCCACGACCGTGCCGAGTCCCACCCTGGGCAGTCCGGCCAGGCGTGCACCGAGTTCGGTGTCGAAGATGTGCGTGGGGTCGAGTCCCACCTCGCGCAGGCAGGCGAGGTCCTGGCTTGCCGCGTGCAGCACCCACTCCTCGTCGGCGATCACGTCGTTGAGCTCGGCGAAGTCCCCAATGGCCGGCGGGTCGAAGAGGAACACCCCGGCCCCGCGGCGGAACACCTGGATCAGGTACGCGCGCTGCGAGTACCGGAACCCGGATGCCCGCTCGGCATCGATGGCGATCGGCCCGTGACCGGCCGCGATCGTCTCCACCGCGCGCAGGTACTCCTCCCGCGATTCGATCGCGGAGACGAGTGCATGGGCTGCCTGTTCGACCGCCACGGCCTCCGGTGGGGTGGGGTCGTGTTCGGTGTCACTCACGTGCAGCTCGACGCGCCGCTAACAAACTGACTCCTTCGACGGCCGGCGGGAGGCCCGCCAGCATGCACAACAACTCACCCCAGCCTTCCACATGTGCGGTGATGTCGTGGTCGAGTGGGCTCCAGGAGGCCCGGAGTTCGATCTGGGCACCGTCGCCCTGGCTGGCGAGCTCGCCGTAGCCGGTCGAGAGGATCTTGGTGGCGGTGCCGGCGGCTGCCATGTATTTGGCGCCCCTCGCATCGAGCGCGTCCACGAGCCAGGACCACGCGACGTCCGCGAGGAACGGGTCGAGTCCGATGTCGGTCTCGAGCGGTGCCTGGGCGAAGCAGACGATGCGGAAGGGGCCGCCCCACGCCTCGGGCTCGCTCGGGTCGTAGAGCAGGATGAACCGGCCAGTGCCGAGGTCGGAGTCTGCCTCGTGGCGGGCTGGCGTCACGTCCGCCGCGAGCGCGATGCTGTACGGCGCGAGATTGCCGGGCGCGGGGATCTCGGTGAGGGTGAGCTCGGAGCGCAGCCGGGCGCGGCGAACAGAGTGGAGCGCGGCGGTGAAGACGGCCGGCACCGATTGTCCTGCGGGTTTTTCGGGCACGACTGAAGACTAAAGTTCGACTGTGGCAGATTCTCGAAGGCACGCCGTCCGGGGCTTCCCTTGGTTGACCGCGAGCCTGCTGGCCGCCGGAGCAGCAGTGAGCCTCGGTGCCGTCGCATCGAGCGTGCTCACGGTGGTGGTCGCCCGCACGGTGGTGACGCCACCGCGGCGTCGTCCGGAGGACGTCGTGGTGCTGTCGGTGGATCTCGAGGCCGCGACGATCACCCTCAGTGACACGCCGGATGCCCTGCTTCCCGGCGAATACAGCTTCTGGTTCGCTGACGGAGCCGGACATGCCAAGCTCGGCGAGATCATCCGCCGGTCGGATCACACGGTCACCCGCCGAGTGATCTCGGTCGATTCCGGAGAGTTGGCGAAGGCAACCCGCGGACGGATCAGCGGCTGGTTCTTCCTCACCCCGGCCGAACTGGGGGTGCCCTTCGAGGACGTCGACATCGCGACGGAGTTCGGACCGGCACCGGCCTGGCTCGTTCCGGCCGCCGGGCCGAGCACGCGCTGGGTGATCCAGGTGCACGGGCGCGCGGTGCGTCGTGCGGAGGCGATCCGGGCGATCCCGGTCTTCCGCGACGCCGGCTACACCTCGCTGCTCATCTCGTACCGGAACGATGGAGAGGCGCCGCCGAGCCTCGACGGTCGCTACGGCCTCGGCGACACGGAATGGCGTGACGTGGAGGCCGCGATCCAGTACGCCGTCGACCACGGGGCGACCGATGTCGTGCTGATGGGCTGGTCGATGGGCGGGGCGACGGTGCTGCAGGCGGTCTCCCGGTCCGCTCTGACGGGTGTCGTGCGTGGCCTCGTGCTCGACTCTCCGGTCGTGGACTGGGTGACGGCCCTCCGCTTCCAGGGCACGCTTCTGCGGTTGCCCGGGCCGGTGTGGTCCGGGGTGATCGCTCTCATCGGGGCCGAGTGGGCGAGGCGCCTCACCGGGCAGGGTGCCGCGATCGACATCGGCCGGCTCGACTTCGTTAGACGGTCAGACGAACTCGACCTGCCGATCCTGCTCATGCACAGCGAGGACGACGGGTTCGTCCCGCCGACCGCGTCTCGAGCCCTCGCCGAGGCGAGGCCCGACATCGTGACCTTCGAGTCGTTCAGCGGGGCGCGTCACACCAAGCTGTGGAACTACGACCCGCCGCGGTGGAATGCCGCGATCGCGCACTGGCTGGCAACTGCGCCGCTGGCGGCTCCCGGCGACTGACCGCGATTCAGCTCCCGCGAAGCAACCAGCGCGCGTAGAGCCCGCCGCCGTCGTCGACCAGCAACTGCCTGAGCTCGAGGGGCCTCTCCTCGATCGGGCGGTCGCCCAGCAGTCGCAGGCGGCCGGCGCCGATCCTCGGGCTCGTCGAGAGGCAGAGCTCGTCCACGAGCCCGGCGTCGAGAAGCTGGGCGGCGAGGGTCGGACCGCCCTCGCAGACGATGCGGTTGAAGCCGAGGGCGGCCAGCGAGCCGACGACGGATGTCGCCGCGAGCCGACCGTCGAGGTCCGGGATGGTGACGATGCGGGCGGCGATGCCGCCGAGGGACTCGTGAACGGCGGGTTCGGCACTCGCCGGGCACAGGACGATCAGTCGATCGGGCGCGAGCTCCGGCTCAAGGCGATGGCCAGTGAGGTCGCCGCTGCCCGTCAGCACGGCGAGCGGCACGGTGCGCGGGAGCTGGTAGCCCTCCGCGCGCACGCTCGCGGCGCCGACCAGCACGACTTGGCTGTGGCGCCGGATCACGCCGAGAATCTTGCGGTCCGCGCGATTGCTCAGGGACTCCGAGGTGCCGTCGGCTCCCGCCGCGCTGCCGTCGACGCTCGCCACGAGGTTGAGGCGCAGCCAGCGGTCGGCGCCGGGCTCGTACAGCCCGGCGAGGCGCGCCCGCGCATCCTCCGCATCCGTGTCGATCGGTTCGCCCGGCCCGGGGAAGACGCGCGTGAGGATCACGCGGCGATCTTCTCCCGGATCTGTCGCTTGGTGCGCCCGAGCATCGCGGTCATGCCGCGGATGCGAAGCGGACTGACCGCCTCGGTGAGCCCGATCGTGTTCGGGAAGTCGTCCGGCACGTCGAGCACCTGCTCGACGGTGAGACCGCTCAGGCCCTGAGCCAGGATGGAAGCGAACCCGCGAGTGGTCGGAGCCTCCTTGGGCGCCGTCGCAAACAGGTGCACGATCCGGTCGTCGTCCACCTCCACGAAGATGTAGACGGGCGACTGGCACTCCTCCACCCGCTCGAACAGGTCGGGGTGCTCGGCGTAACGCGGCGGGAGTTCGGGGAGTTCGTTGGCGAACTCCAGCAGCAGCACGAGGCGGTCCCGCTGGTCGAGTTCGAGGAAGTCGTCCTGAATCTGGATGAGAGAGTCGGGGAGATCGCGTTCTGTCATGGCTCTCCAGTATCCCACCGCGCTGTCCCGCTGCCGCGTGACCGGGAGGACTAGCGACCGACGGGTACCGCTCCCGGCTCCGTGCCCTTGACGATCGGCACGCGCACCGCGGAACCCCACTCGGTCCAGGATCCGTCGTAGTTGCGCACCCCTTCGAAGCCGAGCAGGTGGGTGAGCACGAACCAGGTGTGGCTCGACCGCTCGCCGATGCGGCAGTAGGCGATCACGTCATCGCCGTCCCGCAGCCCCGCACCGTCCCGATAGATGGAGTTGAGCTCCGCCAGCGGCTTGAAGCCGCCGTCCTCGGCGACGGCCTTCGCCCACGGCACGTTCTGCGCGGTGGGGATGTGGCCGGCGCGCAGGGCGCCCTCCTCGGGGTAGGCCGGCATGGTTGTGCGCTGCCCGGTGTACTCCTCCACGGATCGCACGTCGATGAGCGGGCGGCCGAAGTGCGCGAGCACGTCGTCCTTGAAGGCGCGGATGGCCGCGTCGTCGCGCTCGACGACGGGGTAGTCCACGGGGGCGACGGCCGGGGCATCCGTCGTGTATTCGCGGCCCTCCGCCTCCCACTTGGCGCGGCCGCCGTCGAGAAGCCGCACATCTTCGTGGCCGAACAGGGTGAACACCCACAGCGCATAGGCGGCCCACCAGTTGTTCTTGTCTCCGTATATCACGACGGTCGTGTCGCGGGCGATGCCCCTCGATCCGACCAGTTTCGCGAATTGTTCGCCGTTGATGTAGTCGCGTTCGATCGGGTCGTTGAGGTCGGTGTGCCAGTCGATCTTGACGGAGCCGGGAATGTGGCCGGTCTCGTAGAGCAACACGTCCTCATCTGATTCGACGACGACGAGGCCGGGGGTGCCGAGCCGCGCCTGGAGCCACTCGGTGCTCACGAGCCGCTCCGGGTGGGCGTACTCGGCGAATTTCGGGGATGGATCGACCTCGACGGTCATGAAGAACCTCCAGTTGACGCCTCGTGCGGGCGACGGTGTGCGTGTTTGCGGGCAGCTAGGGTTGAGAAGTACCCGTAACGAATCTACGCACTGCGCGAGGCTTCAGGTGGCCCCCCGTAAGAGTTCGACACATTTTCGGGACCGGATCTTCAAGGCAGGGGCGAGGCACGAGTGAGCGCTGACCAGGATTTCTTCGGCCTGTCGAATCCGGAGAGTCTGCTGGATCGCCGGCCGACGCTCAGCGGCACCGAGATCGTCGAGCAACTCGTCCCGCCGCGGCAGTTCCAGTCGGCCACGCTCGACTCCTACCGGCCCGACCGCGACTTTCCGTCACAGGGGGCGGCAGTCGCGGCCATCCGCAATTTCGCGCATGCGAATTCCGGACGATCGGGTGGCCTCTTCTCCCGTCGCCGCGCACCGGCCTCGCTCCCGGGGGTCTACCTCGACGGTGGCTTCGGCGTG
This sequence comes from Lacisediminihabitans profunda, assembly GCF_008040105.1. Classification (GTDB taxonomy): domain Bacteria; phylum Actinomycetota; class Actinomycetes; order Actinomycetales; family Microbacteriaceae; genus Lacisediminihabitans; species Lacisediminihabitans profunda. The sequence goes on along the minus strand of NZ_VRMG01000004.1, from coordinate 351,954 downwards.
GGCAAGACCCACCTCCTTGCCGCCCTCTGGCACCTCATGCCCGGACGCAAATACTTTGGGACCTTCATCGAATACACCGCGCTGGTGGGGGCGCTCGGCTACGCGCCCACGGTGGCCCTGCTCAAGGGTGCCTCCATCATCTGCATCGACGAATTCGAACTCGACGACCCGGGGGACACGCGCCTGATGTCGCGGCTACTGTCCGACCTGGTGGCATCCGGATCGAGGATCGCCGCGACATCGAATACCCCGCCGAATGCCCTCGGCGAGGGCCGGTTCGCCGCACAGGACTTCCTGCGGGAGATCGATGCCCTCGCCGCCCGCTTCACCACCCTCCGCATCGACGGCCTCGACTACCGCCGCCGTCACTTCGAGGGGCACGCCGCCACGGTGGCCGAGGGTGACCTCGACGCCGCGATCGCCGCGGTGGAGGGCGAGATCACCGTCGACAGTTTCGACGATGCGGTGCGGTACCTCGCCTCGGTGCACCCTTCCCGCTATTTCAAGCTCGTCGATGGACTAGACGCGATCGCCCTCACCGACGTTCACGAACTCGCCAACCAGACGGATGCGCTCCGGTTCGTCGCCTTTGTCGACCGCCTCTACGACGCCCAGGTGCGCATCATCGCGACGGGAACACCGCTCGACGAGATCTTCCCCGAAGAGATGCTGGCCGGCGGCTATCGCAAGAAGTACCTGCGCGCGACGTCACGACTCATCGCCCTCACCGCCGGCCACATCTAGCTGCATTGCCCAGGGACGCTGGTTAACCAGCTGATGGGTGGGCCGGCTCCGATCGCGGTGTGGGGCCTGCGTCCCCGCCACTGTGCGGCATTCCCCGGTCGCTGGCACGGGTTGTGCAGGACGGCTCGGGCGTCCACGGGTGCCCGCCCCGCCAGACTCCAGTTCTGCAGGACGGGTGGTGCAGGACGGCAGGACCGGTTGTGCAGGACGCCTCGGGCGGACAGCGAGGACGGCAGGTGCAGAACCGACGGGAGCGTCCTGCAGACCGGGACCCTTCCGGTCGCCACACCCCTGCCGTGTCCTGCACAAACTGTCTTGCACAAGCTGTCCTGCCCGAGCTGTCCTGCACAACCTGTCCTGCATAACTGGAGTCTGTGGGGTAGGCACCCACACCACCGGGACCCGTCCTGCAGAACACGGCCCGACCGACGCGGGCGGCAACGCCAGAGGGCCGAGAAGGTCCAGCCTCCGGCATCGCGGCGACCGGCGTGCGGCGGAGCAGCATCAGCGTGGGACAGGAGGACCTCGCTCACGTTCACCGACTGAAGCGAGTCGTCACACCCAACCAACCTGCCTGGGCAGCACACCTTGCGAACGGGGTCAGGCCTTGGCGCGCCCCGAGCGGTAGTGGCGGGAGCGCGCCGCCGTGAGCGAGACGCCGATCACGGCCGCGATCACCGAGGCGACCAGCACCGCCAGGGTGCCCTGCACGGCGATCTCGTGGTCGTGGGCATAGGCGAGTTCGTTCATGAGCAGGGAGACGGTAAATCCGATTCCCCCGAGGCCGGCCACCGCCACGATGTCTCCGAGCGGGATGCCCTTCGGGCCTCCGCGGCCGGCAATGGCAGTGGCGATCACCGCCCCGCCGGTGATGCCGATGAGCTTGCCGACAGGCAGGGCGATGACGATCGCCCAGAACACGGGGCTCAGGTCGGCGATGCCCACCGCAGGCAGCGCGACGAACGCCGCCGCAAACGCGAAGACCGGCAGGATGAAGCCGTTGCTCACCGGTTCGAGGGCGTGACGGGTCTTGCCAGCGCTCTTCCCCGCCATGATGAGTCCCAGGGCGACGCCGGCGATCGTCGCGTGGATGCCCGACAGGTGCACGAGCACCCATGTGGTGATCCCGAGCACGATGAGCAGCGCGACGATCGGTGCGGAGCGCGCCCGGCCGCTCAGCCAGCCGAAGAGCAGCACGACCGGAACGGCCACGAGCAGGGGAATTGGCTGCAGGTCGCTGGTGAAGAAGGCCGCGATGATGATGATCGCGATCAGGTCGTCGATCACGGCGAGTGCGAGCAACAGGGCGCGCACCCGGGAAGGAAGTGCGCGGCCGACGAGGGCGAGCGCCCCGAGGGCGAAGGCGATGTCGGTCGCGGTGGGAATCGGCCAGCCGACGGACAGCGCCGGGTCGCGCACCACGATCAGGAAGATGATGGCCGGCACGATCACGCCGCCGACCGCCGCGACGGTGGGGACGAGGGCCTTCCGTGCGCTGTCGAGCTCGCCGTGCGCGAGTTCGTGGCGCAGTTCGATCGCGGCGATGAAGAAGAAGACGGCGAGCAATCCGTCTTTGACCCAGTCCCCGGCCGTGAGGTGGAGTCCCAGCCAGGGGATGTCGAGGGGAAAGTCCTTGGCGTTCTGAAGCGCGGGTCCCCAGGCGGTGTTCGCCAGAATCACTCCGAGAATTGCAGCGCCGAGGAGCAGGAAGGCCGCATAGCGCTCACTTCTCAGGATTTTCACTGGCCTCCGGTCGACGCATTCGAGTCTACGGCGGTCGCCCCGCCGCCCCGGACTCGCTCGTGAGGCGGATCCACGGAATGGCGAAACACGATGTTTACATTCACGCCACGGGCGTAACAGGGGTGAAACACGGTGACAGTGCTTCGGAAATGTCGGCCCACCAAACTAGCCCCATCCCGAGGCGGATCGGATCGGCGGCCCGTTGAACCGATCGAGAGCAGACGCCGACGGGAGCCCTGTGAAATAGAGAGAGGCAACCCCAACCCATGGTCGCATTGTCGGTCCTAACGAATGCCACTACTGACGGCATCACACTCAACTTGAATTCGCTGTGGCTCCTCGTGGCCGCCGCCCTCGTCCTGGTCATGACCCCCGGTGTCGCCTTCTTCTACGGCGGCATGGTGCGGGCCAAGAGCGTCATCAGCATGATGATGATGAGCTTCGGCGCCATGGGCCTCATCGGAGTGCTCTGGGTGCTCTACGGCTACGGTCTTTCCTTCGGGCCGCCGCTCATCTCCGGCTGGCTCGGAAACCCCTCTGGCCTGTTCGGTCTCGGCAAGCTCGTCGGAATCGGCAAGGGCGGCGCCATGTCGGCCGACCTCAACGGTCTCGCCTTCGCCGGCTTCCAGGCCACCTTCGCCATCATCACCGTGGCCCTCATCTCCGGCGCGATCGCCGACCGCGCGAAGTTCGGTGCGTGGATGGTGTTCGCCGGTGTCTGGGCGACCGTCGTGTACTTCCCGGTCGCCTACTGGGTCTTCAACCTCACGGACGGCTGGGCGCCCCACATCCTCGGCGTGAATGACTTCGCCGGTGGCACCGCCGTTCACATCAACGCCGGCGCGGCTGGTCTTGCCCTGGCGCTCGTGCTCGGCAAGCGCGTCGGCTTCAAGAAGGGCCTGTCCAAGCCGCACAACGTGCCCCTCACCCTCCTCGGCGCCGCGCTGCTCTGGTTCGGCTGGTTCGGATTCAACGCCGGCTCCGAGGCCGCTGTCGACGGTGTCGCCGCCATCGCCTGGATCAACACCCTCGCGGCCCCCGCCGCCGCCATCCTCGGCTGGCTCATCGTGGAGAAGATCAAGGACGGCAAGCCGACCTCGATCGGTGCCGCGTCGGGAGCCGTCGCCGGTCTCGTCGCCATCACCCCGGCCTGCAACATCCTGACCCCGGGTTGGGCAATCGTTCTCGGACTGCTCGCCGGTGCGGTGTGTGCCTTCGCGATCGACCTCAAGTTCAAGCTCGGGTTCGATGACTCGCTCGACGTCGTGGGTATCCACCTCGTCGGCGGTCTGCTCGGCACGCTCTACATCGGCATCTTCGGAAGCGGAATCGGCCTGATCGACACGGGCAGCTTGAAGCAGCTCGGGGTGCAGGCCCTCGCCGGATTCGGCATCCTGATCTACTCCTTCGTGCTGGCCTACGCGATCGGCTGGATCATCCAGAAGACGATGGGCTTCCGCATCACCAACGAGGATGAGGTCGCCGGAGTCGACACCATCGTGCACGGCGAAGAGGGCTACGCGCTCGAAACGGTCTGACCCACAGAATCACAGCACGCGGGGTGCCGTCCTTTCGGGGCGGCACCCCTCGCTGTGTCACGGGCCGTGTGAGACTGGCCCGGTGACGATCCAGGGGGCCGGCCGCGGGAGGATGCCATGACCGCGACCAGCGTGTGGCTGAGCGTGCTCGGTGCTGCCGCCGTTCTCGCGTCCGCATCGTTCTTCACGCTCGTGCAGAACCGGCTCGCCGGCCGGAGTTCTCGCGGCGCCTGGTCGGCTCTCGCCGCGATCGCGGCGGTCGGCGCCGCCATGGGGCTCGTGCTCGTCGCCCTGAGACCGCCCGGGTTCGCCCCGCTGTTCATCGCCCCGATCGCGGCACTCTGCGCATTCTTCGCCGTGGTCGTTACCTCGCCGGTCCGCGCTCCGGGCCGCCGCCTGCCCGTGCTGGTCTTCGGCGCCCTCGCGACAGCCTTCGTGGCACTTCCGGCGCTCGCAACGGTGTTCGGCACCTGGTTCGATCCCTTCGGCACCGGCCTCGGTTTCATCGACATCGGGGCGGCCCTGCCGGCGCTCGTGGCGGCCGGTAGCGGCGGGGGAGCCGTGCTGTGGATCGAGCGGCGGTCACAGGTGTGGGTCGTTGCTCCGGTCGAATCGTGGGGGCGGGTGCTCTGGCCGACGCTAGCGATGTGGGCCGCGTGGTTGGGCTGGCTCGTCGCACTCGAGCTTGCCATCGACTCGCACACCTCACTCATCGTGCTCAATGCGGTGCTGATGCCGCTGGCCGGGGCCCTCGCGGGCGCCCTGGTCGAGAGGGTGCGGGATCGCGCGAACACCCCGCTGGGCGTCGTGACGGGCCTGATCGGCGGGCTCGCGGCCGCGACTCCCGCGTGCGCGAACCTCGAACCGGCCATCGGAGTGCTGGTGGGCGCGCTGAGCGGGGCGGTGTGCCTGCTGCTTCCGCGGCGCGGGTCCGCCAGCCTCCTGCCGACCGTGAGCGTGGGCGCGGGGATCGGCCTCGTGCTGATCGGAGGGCTCGCCACCGACGTCAGCTTCATCTACACCGGCCAGCCCGAGGTGTTGATGGGGCAGGCGCTGGCGGTGATCGCCGCAGCGGTCTGGTCATTCGCCGTCTGCGCGATCCTCTGGGCCACTCTCCGCCGGATCGGACGGTCGCGGCCCACCGAACCCCTGAGAGGCCGGGCCGGCGACCGCCAGGCCTAGTCTGGGCGGGTCCTGGGCGCATGTTGGCGGCTCCTTGTACGGCGCTGCCGCCGGACGCTCGTGACGGCCACCGGCATCCGCCCTGGCCGCTCTTCGAGGCCGAACCGGTGTCCATGCACGAAGAGTTGCTCGCCGCGAACGGTCTGCCGGGCATCTACTCGCCCGTCGTGTTCACCCAGTTCGGCGGCCCGGAGGTCGAGCCGGCCTGAGCAAGCGATGGTGGCCGCACTGCGCGGGCTGTGATGTGGGCGATACCGGACTCGAACCGATGACCTCTTCCGTGTGAAGGAAGCGCGCTACCAACTGCGCCAATCGCCCGCCGTGGACAATCCTGCCATATCCGCGGCCCTGTTCAGAAACACGACCGCCGGCAACCCCGGAATGTGGCCGAAATGACCTCGGTTGGGCGACACGCACCAATCTGGATTGGCTCTCTCCCGCAGCATCAGATAGAGTCTTCCAAGCACGCAGGAATGCGTGCAAGTGCGGATGTGGCGCAGTGGTAGCGCATCACCTTGCCAAGGTGAGGGTCGCGAGTTCGAATCTCGTCATCCGCTCGAGTGAAGTTCCATGGTGGCTGAATATTAGGGCAGTATGGGGAACCACACATGGTGGCGTGGCCGAGAGGCGAGGCAGCGGCCTGCAAAGCCGTCCACACGGGTTCAAATCCCGTCGCCACCTCGGAGATAGACCGCACGAGATAGAATAGAAAAGAAGCTTGAGCGATTGGCGCAGCGGTAGCGCGCTTCCCTGACACGGAAGAGGTCGCTGGTTCGATCCCAGTATCGCTCACAAAAGAAACCCCCGGAATCATTGAGATTCCGGGGGTTTTCTAGGTCCGAGGGCTCTACGTAATAACTACGCAATATCGAATTGTGGCCGTCACGTCCGATACGGTTCACGACAACCGCGTAGACGGCAGCGCGTACCGCGACGCCGGTCCATGCAACTAAAACGCTGATGGCACCCGCCAGCACCGATAGCGGGTTGAAAATGACATCCGCGCCCGTCTGGAACTGACGAATTTCCGACCGTCAACCGCCACGATGGCCACGGTCGGCTTTGCCTCTTTCGCCCGCGTCTGGGGGAGGTCTACACTCGGCCCCACCTGCTCGATGTCGCGTCACCCGAAGATAGCCGAGGTGGGTCATGAGTGCTCCACGGTTCGTCGTAATCGCCGCCGCGGGGGGAGTGTTGTTGCCCGCCACCGCCTGGTCGTCCGGCGGTCCGACCTCCAGTCGGTCACGGTGTTCACTATGAGACGCTGGATGTCGAGTCGCTGGGCTGTTGTAATCACGGTCTGTGTCGCGGTCATCGCGGTTTCGGCGGCGGTGATCGTGGTTGTCGGGTCGCAGGCCGTGGCCCCGGTGACGTTGGTGCCGGCGTCATCCCCGGGTCCCAACCCATTCACGGATTCGGTCGCAACCGGTCCCGCGGTGAATGTTGCGGCCAATACGCTCGCCGAAAACAACGCGTTGCGCAAGACGTTGCCGTCCGATCAGAGGGCCCACATGCTCGTAGCCACGGGGACCGCTCCTGGGCTGTACGGCGGCAGCGGCGACCAGCACGTGTGTGACCCTCAGAAACTGGTCGCTTTCCTGGCCCAGCATCACGTGAAGGCCGTGGCGTGGGCCGGCGTTCTGGGCATCGCAGTCAAAGACATCGCGTCCTATGTCACGAAGCTGACGCCGGTGTTGTTGACGAGCGACACGCTAGTGGAGAACCATGGTTTTCGGGGTGGTGTGGCCTTCTCTGAGCTGTCGGTGCTCCAGGCCGGCACCGCCGTGATGGTCGATTCGACCGGCACGCCGCGGGTGAAGTGCAACTGCGGGAACCCGCTCACGCCACCTACGCTCATCACACTGTCCACGGCCACCATCCGGGGCACGGTGTGGCCTGGTTACGCACCGGCGGGCGTGACCGCGGTTCGGCCCGGGCGGCCGGCATCCACGCTGACCCTGGTGGATGTGGGGACCGGTCGAACGTACGAACAATCCACCGAAGCCGGAGCGGGACTGTGGGTCGCCGCCGAGAACGCCAACGAGCAGCAGACCACGATCGTTACCAGTAGCGACGGCCGCCTCTGGAACCCCGCAGGTGTCATACCGTCCCATGGCGATGGCGTCCCGGTCCTGGCTTGGGGGAACGGAACATGGATCGCCGAGGTTGGCAGCCTTTCAGGCTCCACCCTGCTGGAGAGCACGGACCTGCACGCATGGAACCTGGCGGCGACAGTGCCCGACCCCATTTCCGCTGTCGCCTATGGTAACGGCCGCTGGACCGCCGTGGGCGCACTGGCATCGAGCCCGGGCATCCCGGCCGCCGTTGTGTGGGGGAGCGCTGACGGGGTGCACTGGGATCAGGTTGCCTCATCCAGCGTCAGCAATTCGGTATTCACCGGCTCTCTGGGGTCGGTGGCCTATGGGGACGGTCAATGGATTGCCGTGGGCAGCCCCGCGATGAACACCAGCGGCCTCACGACGTACACCAGTAGCGATGGCATCAATTGGGCAAACGGGGGGACCATCAGCGGGGGGACCATCAGCGGGTGGACGTTAGGACAGATCGCGTACGGGGCGGGGCAATGGACACTCGCTGATGACACATGGGCTGACAGCCAGGCGAACTCGGTCGGTGACCGCGTCGTCGTGGCTGTGAGCAAGGACGGTCGGTCCTGGGCTGTCGGCGACCCGATCGTGCCGGCCGACACTGCTGTTGGCGGCGTGGCCTACGGCAACGGCAAATGGCTCGCGGCAGCCGTTGACATGACAACCGGCGGCAGCACGAACGGTGAGTCGACCTTTTTTAGCAGCGGGGACGCCAAGACGTGGTCGCCAACAGTCCATGTCACGCAGACGGTGGTAGCGCTGGCCTTCGGGAGCGTTTCCTCAGCTGCTGGCACACCGGCACCCACGCCGTCTTCGACGGCCGGGGCGAACATCGGCGCGGCTTTCGCTGGGACTTGGGAGACACACATGGGGTCACTCGTGATCGACGCATCCGGCACGGGTCATATGAATTATGTGGACCTGTCGCTCTGTTCGAGTTGTTCCATCGTGGACGCGCCCAGGAGCACCCTCGACTTCGTGTTGACATCGGTCGCCCAGGGCGTCGCGACAGGCCATGTCACCGCCTCCTCAGATCCCAATGGTTACGCCGTCAGCGCGCCGGTGCAAGTCAGTCTGAGTGCCGGGACGCCCGGTCAGATCCTCAATATATCCATCGCCGGACAGCTGTTTTTCCCCCTCTGCAACAACACCTCCGTCGGTCAATGCGGTGCCTAACGAAGCGAAGCCCGTGGCTATCAGCGCGACTCTCCAAGCTCGCTGGCGATCGCAAATAGCGGTTCGAATCGGCGGCGCTCCGACATCGCCAATGCGTTGTCGCAGATGTAGGTCGACGCTCCCGTTAGTCGACGCTCCCGCTGACGGCGGCATCCGTCAAGTAGTTGAGTGTATCTCGACGAATACAGGCGCATACTGGAGGCAGCAGGGAACCGATACCAGCTGTGGCACCGCCGACTCGCCGTCTGAAAGCCTTCGGGTAAGGGCTAGACGAGCATGCCTGTTGGCGGCGCCGCAGTCCTCGGCGCTGAGGAGAGCCCTGGCGTGCCTACGCCTCGGCGTGCACGGCGCGCTGACTGCGCCAGGCCCGGCGGAACCCGTCGACGACGTCGAGCACGGCGACGAGCACCACCACGAATTCGAAGACCGCCGAGACGATCCGCACAACGTCAGTGGGCATCGCCATCATGTCCAGGAATGCGCGGTTGAAGACCTGGTCGGTCGCGAGAAGCCAGACGGCCGGCACGGCGAACACCAGATTGAGCGCGACGTTGGCCCAGGCCAGCGACCAGGTCCAGTGCCCGACCGCATAGGAGACCGCGACGAAGACGATCTCGAGTACGGCGACACTGATGAACCAGGGCAGCCAGAAGGTCCACAGCGCCGGGTCGAGCACGGCGGTCCTCTCGCCGCCTGCCGTGCGCACCACCCAGATGTTGCCCTGCCAGACGATCAGGCCGATGAACAGCAGGTAGCCGAGAACGCCGGCGATCGTCGAGCCGATCCCGATCTTCTCCGCGGTCGGCACCTTCGGCAGCAGGGCGGGCTTCCAGAGCGTGGCCCGGTCGCGCCGCTCCGGTGCGGTGCGTTCGATCACCGCGAAGGCGAGCGTGGTCCAGAATGCCGCCTGCACCGCAACGGAGAACGCCGCGCTCAGGGCGGTGCCCAGGGCATCGAGAGGGTTGCTCCGGACGATCAGCTGGGCAAGCATCAGGGCGACGAACATGGCGGGTGCGGCGACCGAGACGACGACGATCAGCACCCTCCGATAGTCGAAGAAGTAGGCGGGGCCGATGAGATAAGACGGCCTCCCGACGTACTCGGCGGCGCGCCTGTCCGGGTCGCCCAACTCCGTGATCGCGTCGAGTTCGGCCGCCTCAACAGCGCTGCCCCCCGCGAGCTTGGCCGTGATCGCGTCGTGGACGGATGCCCGGACCCGGGCCTCGACGTCGGCGCGCCTGGCGCTCGGAACGGTGCGGACGACGGCCCAAACATAGCGGTCGGTGAGGGTGGCCATCGGTTGATCTCCCTGCCTGCGGTCGCGAGAGTCGTCGCGTGGCACACACAGTATTCGTGCCGCGGGGACCAGACAGGGCCTTTGTGCCCGACGCGTGCCGGCGGCGCGTTCCTAGACTCGACTCACGACCGGTGTCCGGCAGATTCTGGGGCCACCGCGCCGCTATCACTGAGGAGACCGAAATGGCATTGAAATTCGGAGTGCTGGCGCTCGTCGAGGCGAAGCCCGGCAAGGAGCAGGACGTGTGGGAGTTCGTGAGTGGCGCCCGCGAGATCGTGATGAATGAGCCGGAAACGAAGACGTGGTACGGCTTCCGCGTGAACGAGAACACCTTCGGGATCTTCGACACGTTCGAGACGGAGGAGGGGCGGCAGGCCCACCTGGGCGGGGCGATTCCCGCCGCGCTCGGCGAGCACGGAGCGGAGCTGCTCGCGAAGGATCCCGACATCAGGCTCGTCGAGGTCATCGCCGTCAAGTAACCTGAAATTCTGCAGGGCCCGGCTGCTCCGAACGACAAGGAGCAAGGTGGCCGAGTGGCACCCGGTGCGCATGGCCGTGCCGGTCGAGTGGATCGTGCGGTATCCGGCGCAGGTTGCGCCCATCGGTGTGGTGCGCCGTCTCGAATTCGGGCTGCGGCCCGACGTCTGGTTTCGCGCCGTGACCTGGGACAGGGCCTCCGAGCGGCGGCATCTGATCGGCTATTTCCTGCGGCAGGAGGATGCCGTGGCGGCCGTCTGGGCGACCTTCCTCGCGGCCTCCACGGAGCAGCACCACGTGGCGTCCAGACGGGGTCACGAAGGGGAGAGGTCCGCCCCGCCGACGCACTCGGTGCCGCAGCACGTTGAACGCGACTAGACCCCGGGCAGGAGCACGATCTTGCCACGCACGTGACCGGTCTCGCTCTCGCGCTGCGCCTCTGCCGCCGCGCTGAGCGGCAGCCGACGGGAGATCTCGATCTGGAATTCGCCTCGGCGAACGAGTTCGGCCACGGCGTCGATGGCCTCGCGGCGCAGCGCCTGTTCCTGAGCGGTCAGCGGCACCGGGCTTCCGCCGGACCAGGCCCGGATACCGAGTTCGGCGGCCTTCGCCCCGAGCACGATCGTGCCGATCCGGTTGTGGTCGGCGACGAGCGCGAGGGAAGTCTCGATCGCCTCGGGGGTGCCCGCTGCGTCCAGGGCGACGTCGATGCCCTGCGGCGCGACGGCCCGCACCCGATCGGTGAGCCCCGGCCCGTACGCGACCGGGATCGCGCCGAGCTCGGCGAGCCTGGCGTGGTTGGCTTCGCTGGCGGTGGCGACGACGGTGGCGCCCCAGGCGTGCGCGAACTGCACGGCGGCCTGCCCGACGGCGCCGGAGCCGCCGTGGACGAGGAGGGTGTCGCCGCGGGTGACGCCGAGCGAGGTGAGGACCTGGAACGCGGTACCGGCCGGAACGCCGATCGCGGCCGCCTGCTCCCAGGACAGGGACTTCGGCTTGGCGACGAGCTGGCGCGGGTACGCGACCAGGTGGCTGGCGTATGCGCCATCCGCACCGCGAACGATCACCTCGTCTCCCACCGACCAGCCGTCGACCAGCGCGCCGGTCTCGACGATGACCCCCGCGGCATCCGACCCGACCCGCCTCGGCCCGGTCAGGGGAGCGCTCGACCGAAGTCCGGAGCGCAGCTTCGAGTCGATCGGGTTCACCCCGGCCGCCCGGACCTCCACGACGACGCCGTCGACGGGCGCCGTCGGGGTCGGAACCTCGACCACCTCGAGCACCTCGGGCCCGCCGAATCGGGAATACTGCACGATGATTGCCATGGTGTCGAGCCTACGACCGGGCGAACGCGGTCTTGAGCGAGACCTTCTTGGAGTACTCGATTGATCCGTAGCGGAAGAGGCGCACGGCGAGGCGAAGCACGATGATGCCGAGGGCGAACTGCTCAACGATCACGATGGTCGCCTCGAGAGGGCTCAGCGAGCCGAATCCGTTCCGCAGCATCGCGGTCACGGGCGCACTGTAGGGAAAGTACGTGAACAACTGCACGATGAAGGCGTGCGGGTCGGAGACCACCAGCGAAACCGCGTAAAACGGCACGAAGATGAGGGCCATCATGATGCCGAAGACCTGCCCTGCCTCCTTCGCCGTGGGCATGATGGCGCCGACCGCGACAAGGGTGCCCGTGAAGAGGGTGAAGCCGCCGGCGAGCAGCAACGCGCCGACGACCATCTGCCACGGGTTGATGTCGAGGGAGGAGAGGTCGAACTCCGGCAGGTTCAGGGCGGTGCGAAAGAAGACGTAACCGATGATGATCGGCAGGGTGAACACGATCATCTGCACGATACCGACGATGAAGAGGGAGACCACCTTGCCCACCACGAGGGTGGTCGGGTTGAGGGTGGTGAGGATCATCTCGCTCACCCTGTCTTCCTTCTCCTCGAGGGTCGACGTGAGCATCTGGTTGCCCAGCAGCAGGATGACGATGTAGAAGATCGCCAGGAAGAGCAGGGGAGGGATGACGCCGCCGATGCCGCCCGCCTCCACGCCGTCCTTGTAGGTGGTCGACACGACGGGCGCGGCGCCCTGGGCGAGGGTCGACAGCTTCGCGTCGCCGATCTTCGCCTCGGCGCTCGCCACGAGGAGCGCGGTGGCCACGGAGGAGTACTTGCCGTTCTGGAAGATCCCCTCGTCGACGCCGTAGACCCTGGTCGTCTGCGTGGTGGGGTCCGCCGGATAGGCGAAATAGGCGTCGAGCGCGCCGGACTTGACGGCGGCGATGGCTGCCTTCGGATCCGCTGCGAGAGTTCCGCCGAACGAGGCGACGAGCGCCGGGTCGATGTAGCCGGAGGCGTCACTGTAGCTGAAGGTGAGCTTGGCGTTCTTCTGCGAGTTCACGCTCTTGTCGGTCGCCGTGTTCGACAGCACGACGAGGGCGATCACGATTCCGAAGATCACGGGGACGATGAGCGTCGAGATCCAGAATCGGCGCTTGGTGAGGTTGCGTGTCACCTCGAAAGAGACGACAGTGCCGAGATTGTGCCGTGCCATGACTAGGCCCCCACCAGTTCGTTCTCGTCGCCGTACACCTTGACGAAGATGTCGTCGAGGCTCAGCCGGGTGGTCGTGAAGCTGCGCACGAGCACACCGGCGTCGACCAACTCGCGCAGGATGATGGCCTCATCCACCTTGCCGATCACGGTGAGCTCGGCGTAGTTGCGGTCCCGCAGGCTCGCCTCGTAGTGCGGTGAATCCGGGATCTCGCCGGAGTAGGTGAGCCGGATCATGGTTCCCCCATACTGATCCTGCACATCGGGAATGGTGCCATACGCCTCGGCCCGCCCGTCCTTGAGCAGGATCACCCGGTCGCACAGTCGCTCCACCTCTTCCATCTGGTGGGTGACCATGAGCACGGTGGCGCCCGCCTTCTTCTGGTCGTCGATGATGTCCATGAGCAGCCGGCGGTTGACCGGATCGAAGCCCTTGGTCGGTTCGTCGAGGATGAGGAGCTCCGGGTCGTTCATGATCGTCACCCCGAGCTGCACCTTCTGCTGCTCTCCGCCGGAGAGTTTGTCGAGCCTGAGCTTCGCCTTGTCCGGCAGGGCGACCCGTTCGAGGTAGCGGTGCGACCAGGCCGCGGCGTCGTGCTTGCTCAGGCCCTTGAGACGGCCGAAGTAGGTCATCACGTCGATCACGGACTCCTTCTTGTAGAGTCCCCGTTCCTCGGGCAGGTAGCCGAGCCGATCGCCGTTCTCGGGGGAGAACGGCTGGCCATTGATGTGCAGGATGCCCCCTGTGGGCTGGTAGATGCCGAGCAGCGCGCGGATGGTCGTGGTCTTGCCGGATCCGTTCGAGCCGAGGAAACCGAACGTCTCTCCGCGATTGATATCGAACGACAGGTCCTTCACGACCGTCGTGCTGCCGAAGTCCATGCGGAAATCCCGAATGTGGACGAGGGGCTCGGCGGCGGCTTGTTCCATGTCTACGACACTAGCCTCGGCAGGGGGCGGGCCGAGGTGACAAAAGTCACCTGCCGGAGGTCGGCTGCCGGGTGAAGAGAATGATGACACTCCGGTGGGTGCGGTACTCGGCGGTGCGGGCGAATCCCAGTCCGGCCAGGGTGTCGATGCCGTACGAATCGATGTGGGTCGGCGTCGCGTACTCGACCAGCCACAGCCTGTCGACGGCGGCAAGGCGACCGAGACTCGCGGTCGTCGCGAGGCTGTGGACGCGATCCGGCCAGGACGTGTTGCGGTAATACGGGGTCTCGAGCATCACGTCCTCGAGACCGGCGAATCCGGCGGGGTAGGTGCGCAGTGCGAGCCGGGGCCGTCTGGAGGGCCGAACACTCTCATCGAAGGCCACCGCGTCTCCCGCCTGCGCCCGAGCGCCGAGGGTGGCGCTGATCGCCGACCAGTCGCTGTCGTTCTTGGAATACGGTCCGCGTTGAGCAAGGTAGGCGGGAACCGCGAGGCCCACCACGGCCGCGACGGCGGCGGTGATCGCCCAGCCACGGCGCGAAGCCAGCCGATCCACTCCGCACGCGATCAGCAGGGCGGCGGCCGGCGCACAGTACGAGAGGTAGCGGGCCGTGAAGTCGGCGACAAAGAATTGGCTGGTCACGAGGATTATCGACGGCACGAGCAGCCAGGTCGCAGCGACGAGCTCCACACTCGGCAGGTGCGGAGGAGGTCGACTCGCGCGATCGCGCCGGCGAATGTGCGCCACGAGCGGCACGGCGAGGGCCACGATGATGAGGAGCCAGGCAATCACGGCGAACTCAACGCTGCCGAACCAGAGGCTCACGCTGAGCGTGCCGAAGCTCACCTCGGTGCGCGAGGCGAGGTAGGCGATCTGTCGTCGCTCATCGATCGCCCAGAAGACGAGGGGGGAGGCGGCGAGCAACGCCGCGGCGCAGGCCACCGTCCAGCGGATAAGAGTCGCCCGTCCGACGCGAGACGCCGCCAGCACGATGCCGTGGGCCACGACCAGGAGGCCGAGAAAGAGGAACAGGTACACGCCGGCGGCGAGGAAGGCGCCGTAGGCGACCCAGAGCCACGCTGGCGGGTAACGCCGTCGCACGATCTCGACCAGAAGGTACGTGAGCCAGGCCGCGACCGCGGCGCTCACGGCGTACGACCTGGCCTCCTCGCCCATGTAGGTCACTCGCGGGACGATGCAGCAGATTATCCCCGCGGCGACCGCGAGGCGGGGGGAGCGAAGGCGCGCCGCGATCAGGGTGACCGCCGCGACCGCGAGACCGACGGCGATCGCGCTGGGTAGCCGCAGGGCGAAGGGTGTCGTGCCGGCGAGGCGGATCCACCCGTGGAGAAGTAGATAATATGCGCCGTGGACGGCGTCGACATGGCCGAGCATGACGAAGAGGCTCGGGAGCGGTCGTTGGGCGGAGAGCAGACTCGCCGCCTCATCGCCCCACAGCGACGGGACCCACGAGCCGGTGGCGGACAGCACGGCGGCGGCGGCCCCGAGCGCGGCCGTCAGCCAGCCGAAGCCTCGCGGCAAGCGTGCTGCGGCCGTCGAACGGTGGTTCATCCGTGCCTTCCGTTTCGAGGGAACCTCGCCAGACATTCTGAGGAAGGTCCGGCCAAGAATCGGCGAAGAATCCAGCGTCAGCCCCGTTCGCTCGCCCGCGGGACGGTGAGAACGACGACGGTGCCGTTCGCCGAGGTCTCCTTGACCGACACTGTGCCACCGTGGCTCACCGCGATGTCGCGCACGAGTGCCAGGCCAATGCCGAACCCGGTTCGAGTGGTGCCGCCGCCGCCCGTGGCGTCGCCCGACTTGGCGAACCGGTCGAAGACGCGGTCGGGTGAGATGCCCCGGATGCCGGGCCCCTGGTCCTTCACCTCGAGGCTGACCCTGTTCTTGGTGCCGCGCAATGTCACCGTCACCATCGACCCGTCCGGTGAGTAGCGCAGCGCGTTGTCGAGCAGGGCGACGAGGCAGCGGTGGGCGCTCACCGCGGGCAAGGGGGTGAACAGGGGCCCGGGGGCATCGAGTTCGATACCCACGTTGCGGTCCTGGCCGACCACCCGCATCGACTCCACGGCGAGCTCGGCGATTTCCGTGAGATCCTCGGGGCCGGTGTCGTCTCCGCGGCTGCTCGCCGCCTCGGCCGCCTCGAGCAGATCGTTGACCACATCCATGAGCGATCGCGCGTCCCGCCGCAACTCAGCGACGACGGGTGTCGAGGGGTCGTCGGCGGCGAGGGAACGCTGAAGCACCTGGAGGCGCGCGTCGAGTACCGTCAGCGGAGTGCGCAACTCGTGGCTGGCGTCGGCGATGAACGCCCGCTGAATGCGCAGGGCGTCCCCGAGCGGGCGCACGGCACGTCGGGCGATGATCCAACTGAGTACGCCGGCCAGCACGACGCCGACGGTGCCCAGTACGAGGGCGAGGAGGAGGAGGTCGTTGGCGCTGATGTCGATGTTGTTCCGGTCCGGCACGAGTTCGAACAGTTCTCCGGGCCTGATCCTCGAGAGCACGAAGAAGAAGACCGCGCCGATCGCCGCGAACACCACGACCGCCGTGGCCAGGGTGATCTGCCAGCCGACCCGTCGGGAGGCTCGCCGCACGGCGTCGGCGTCGCTGTCGGCGAGCGCGTCGGTGCGCCTGTCGTCTCCGTCGTCTCGGCTCACAGTTGGCCCAGTCGGTAGCCCTGGCCGCGCACCGTCGTGACAATGGCCACGTCGGTCTTGCGCCGAAGGTAGTGCACGTAGGTGTCCACCGTGCCCGGGTTGTCGTCGCTGCCGAAGACCGCGCGCAGGATCTGATGGCGGCTGAAGGTGCGCTGCGGATGCTCGGCAAGAAGTTGCAGGAGCGCTGTCTCGCGGGAGGTCAGCAGGACCCGGCCGTTGTACGGTGAGTAGATGGCCCGACTCTCCGGGTAGAACTCCCACTGGCCGATCGAGATCACGGCCCCCTCGCCCGTGAATACCCGACGAAGTGCCCGCAGTCGCGCGAAGAGCTCGTCGAATTCGAATGGCTTCACGAGGTAGTCGTTCGCCCCGGCGTCGAGGCCCCTCACCTTGTCGCCGACGGTGCCGAGAGCGGTGAGGATCAGCATCGGGGTGGTCACCCGCTTGCCGCGAAGAGTTTCGATCACGCGGAGGCCGTCGAGCGACGGAAGCCTCCGGTCGACGATCATCACGTCGAAGTCGGCGGCCAGGGCCGCCTCCGTGCCGAGCAGCCCGTCCGCGACCAGGGTCACGTCGTAGGCGTCCGCGAGCACCTGGGCGATCAACGGCCCAAGTTGCGGGTCGTCTTCGATCAGCAGCAAGCGGGGTTTCGCTTCTTGCGCGATCTTCGCCATCACGGTCTCCGCATCAGCCAATCCAGATCGAGGCACGAGCCTCTGCTCAGGCTAGCGCTGCGTGGCTCTTCTCGTGACGGGCGACCCGGTCGCGCGGTAGAACTCCTCGACCGCCGCCCGGTTGTAGCCGCCGATGTCGATAGTCGCGCCCGGGACCTCGCCGCGCAGAAAGTCGAACATGCCCACGGCGAGGGCCTGGTCATCCATGGCCACGACGTGCACCGAACCGTTGGGGAGGGCGTCGCGCACGGAGGCGAAGTCCACCGAGACGACCGGAAGGCCGAGGATCGCCGCCTCGAGGATCACCATCGGCTGCCCCTCGTAGTTGCTCGAGAGCACGAAACAGTCTGCCGCAGCCATGATCGGAAAGGGGTTGCTGTACGGACCGGTCACCCAGGCGGCACCGCGCAGGCCGAGATGGTCGATCTGCCGTTCGAGGTGATGGCGCAGCGGGCCGTAGCCCACCAGAAGCAGCCGGGCCAGCGGCTGGGCCGCATGCACTATCGCGAAGGCGCGAAGCAGCCGGTCCTGGTTCTTCTCGGTGGAGTAGCGCCCGACCGTGATGAACCACGTGGTGCCGTCGTCGGCCAGCAGGCCGTCCGCCCACTCCGGCACCAGGATTTCCTCGGTCTCCGGATCGCGTGGGAAGTCCGCGAGGGTCCGGAGTTCCTGCTCCGCCCCGCTGAGCACGTGTTCCGCGTCGAGGAGATTGCGCGCGGAGGTGAACTTCTTCTCGTCGATTCCGTACGATGCGAGGTGCTGCCGGTTGACGTCGCTCAGGCTCGCCGAGACGGACACCAGCGAGTCGAATTCGCGGTACAGGTCGAACACGGCCGGGAGCGTGTGCTGCATTCGCTTGCGCCCCCTGATCACCCGGTGAGTCTCCGCCGCCATGTCGTTGTGCAGCCAGATCGACCGCCGTGCCTTCGGTGCGTGCAGAAGCAGAGTCGCCCAGAAGCTGGTGTAGCCGCTGAAGTCGGCCACGACGTCGAACCTGCTGTCCCCGAAGCAGCGCATCCACTCGTCGTCCCACAACCTGGCCTGAGCCCTGGTCGACCGGTGCACTGCCGTTCGGAGACGTTCGGCCATTCGTCGCCTGAGGTGCAGGATCTTGCTGCCGTTCATGCCACCCAGCCGCGGGAACTGCCGAACGCGTGGGTCGATGCGCGCCTGGTTCTCGCGCTGCTGCTCTCCTCGTGGCCTGGCGAAGACCGCGGAGACGTCGAACCTCTCGTGATCGATCGCGCCGAGAAGGTTGAGGGCGGACGTCGTGATCCCGTTGGACCGCATTCCCCCGAGGTGGAGCAGCATCGAGGTGCGCGGATTCTGCTCGATGCTGGTGAGGTTGTAGCCGTCTCGGAGACCTCGGAAGACGACGTCCACGACGCGGCTCGAGGCGTTGCCATCGTCGTGCCCGGTGAAACGCTCCCGCCAGGTTCCATAGGGCTCCGGGGGGCCGGGGTGGACGGCGTCGTCGCTGGCGAGCCCGCCGATCGCCACTGCGACCTCCTCGGGCGTCGAACAGAGCGGGCCCGGCCACTCGGCGGGCGGGTAGTAGGTGCCTCGGGTGCTCGAGTAGTCGGGCATGTCGGGCGTGTAAAAGACGATCGGACGACCGGTGGCCAGGAAGTCGAAGAAGATGGACGAGTAGTCGGTGATGAGGCAGCCGCTGAGCCCGAGCACGACGTTGGTGGGGATCTCGTTCGACACGAGAATCCTGCGCAGCCGGGGGTCGTTACGCGCGAACTGGTGCACGACCTGATGGGTCTTGAGCAGGACAATGTAGCGCTCTTCGCCGAGCCGGCCCTGAAGGTCGGACACGAAGTCGACGAGTTGCTGCACGTCGTCCGCGGGGGAGGAGAACGAGTCGCCCTTCCAGGTCGGGGCGAACAGGACGATGCTTCGATTCCCGAGGTCGATGCCATCGGAGGCGAGGCGCGCCCGCGCGGCGAGGAACTGGTCCTGGTTGAGCACCTGCCGGTCGAGGCGGGGATAGCCCTCCTCGATGATGGTTCCCCGGTACAGCCCCTTGAGTCGGTAGGCCCCCGCGTACATCCGTTCGGCCATGAAGGAATTCTGGGCGAGCAGGAAGTCGGCCTGCACGAAGTTTCGAAGGGTGTTGGCTGAATCGAACGCCCCGTTGGGCATGTCGTAGCCCATCTTCTTGAGCGGTGTCCCGTGCCAGGTATTCAGGTAGACCTGACCCGCCCGCTTGCTGAACTCGGGCGGGAAGGTCGCATTGTTGATGAGGTATTGAGTCGTCGAGAGCGCCCGGAAGTAGGCGGCCGACCGGTACTCGACGAAACTCACCCGGTCGTTGCCGGCGAACTCGCGTCGAATTCGGCGGTGCCGGTGAGGGCCATCGAGCACCCAGATGTGTCTCAGGTGGCCCTGGTCGGCGGCCCGGAGGAGCTCGCGGAAGATCGCCTCCGGATTGCAGAGCGCCCCGTTGCCGGCGAACGACTCGTAGAGAACGGTTCCCGGGAGAATCGGGCGTGACCGCCAGAACGCGACGGTTTCGAAGCGCAGGGCCCGAACCGCCCGCCGCACCCATCGCGACGCCCGTCGCACGGAAAGTCTCATCGAGCGCTCCTCAAGTCGTGGACAACAGGGTTGTCGCCCCTAAATTTTTTCGTTCAGGCGCTAAGAAATCTCTAAGAAGTCTCCCACGAATGAATGATTCTTAGTCATTTCTTTGTTGACCCGGCCGAGCATCGAAGGTTGGGCCGTATCGACTGGTCGGAACAGTACTCACGGAGGTGTGTTCATGGCATTGATCACCGAGACCGCGGTCTCCCTGCTCGTGGTCGGCCTCGTGGCCATGGCCGTCTGGGGTGCCGTCGTGCTGCTTTCAGAGGCGGGCGATCGGCTCGACCTCGGCGTGAACGAGTGAGTCGCTTCTTCGCACCCGAGTGGAGCCTGAGTAGGTGAACGACGGTGCCTCGCGGCGGGTGATGCGCAAGGTGCCGGAGGTGACTGCGATCTTCTGGGCCATCAAGATCGCCTCAACCGGCATGGGGGAGACGACCTCTGACTACTTCGTGAGACTCATCGACCCGGTGGTCGCGGTCGCCTGCGGCGCGCTGGCACTGGTCATCGCTCTCGCGATCCAATTCTCGGTTCGGCGGTATCTCCCGTGGGCGTACTGGCTGGCCGTGGTGATGGTGAGTGTGTTCGGCACCATGGCCGCCGACGTGCTTCACATCGGGCTGGGAGTGCCGTACCTGATCTCGACCGGGATGTTCGCCGTTGCTCTCGCCGGCATCCTGCTGGCTTGGTTTCTCACGGAAGGGACCCTGTCCATCCACAGCATCGCCAGCCGACGGCGGGAGGCGTTCTACTGGGCGACGGTGCTCGCGACCTTCGCGCTCGGTACGGCGGTGGGAGATCTCACGGCCACGACGCTGAACCTCGGCTACCTCGCCTCTGGAGCACTCTTCCTCCTGGTGATCGCCGTGCCCGCCGTCGCCCACTGGTCGGGCCGGGCGAACCCGGTAGTGACGTTCTGGTTCGCCTACATCGTCACCAGACCCCTCGGTGCCTCCCTCGCCGACTGGGCGGGACTGCCGCACGAGCGGGGTGGCCTGGGCTGGGGGACGGGCCCCGTGAGCGCCGCCCTCGGCGTGCTGATCGTCGTGCTCGTGGGCTTGCTCAGCGTCGCACGGCGGGCGACGGACGCTCTCGAGCCTTCAACCGAATAGCGGAATCCACCGGCGGCGCGCGGGCTCCCCAAAGAGGTGACACCCTACTGGGGACTTGCCGCCGTTGATCCGAGGCGGCGACCATGGAGTCATGGCGTTGGTGGGTGGGGAACCTTCGGTCACGGGCGCCGGCTTTGCCGCGCTCCTGCTCGATTCCGGGCTGGTCACGAATGATCAGTTGGCGATTGCGCGCGCCGCGAAGTCCAAGACCGGGGATCGCCTCGACGAGGTTCTTGTGAACCTCGGCATGGTGGATTCCGCCGTGCTGCTCAAGGTGATGGCGAGGGCGTGGAAGGTTGCGCCCGTCGACCTGACCACCATCGGGATCGATCGTGATCTCGTGCGACAGTGGCCGGCCGAGCGCTACCTCCGCGAGAACTGGGTTCCCGTGCGCGACCAGTCCAACGGGAGCGTGCTGGTGGCGACCGCGCGGGAGCCGGATGCCGCGAGGACCGCGACGATAGCGAGCGTGCTCGAGAGTCCGGTGGAGTTCGTCGCCGCCACCTCGTGGGACATCCGCAGCGCCGTCAAGCGCAGCTTCAAGGCCGAGATTGCGGCGGACGGCACGACCGAGCGGTGGCGCACGAACCCGTCCCTGTCGGCTCGAGTCGTGGTGTCGAACGGCCAGGCCGTGGGCGGCATCCTCTTCGGGTTGGTGCTATTCACCCTGGCCGTGCTCTCCCCGTCGGCCATGGGCGCCGTCGTCGTCGCGACGGCGAGTGCGGGGTTCCTCGCGGCAGCGACGTTCGTGCTCGTGATGGCGGTTCGCGGCGAACGGGCTGACACGCCGAATGCGCCGGACTCGCGGATTCTCGACGACCTGCTTCCCCTCTACACCGTGTTGGTGCCCGTGTTCCGCCAGGCGTCCGCCGTGCCTCGGATGATCGCGACCCTGTCGCGCCTCGACTACCCGGCCGATCGACTCGAGGTCCTCATCCTCGTGGAGGAGGAGGACCGGGCCACGAGGGACGCCATCCTCGCCGCCACGCCCCCGCCGGGCTTTCGCATCGTCACCGTGCCCGCTGGAGCTCCCGAGACGAGGCCGCGGGCGTGCAACGTCGGGCTCTTCGTCGCCCGGGGAGAGTTGCTCGTCGTCTACGGCGCCGACCACGTGCCGGCTCCCGACCAGTTGAGGAGGGCCGTCGCCGCCTTCGCTCACGCCGGGGGCGACCTCGCCTGCGTTCAGGCGTCGATCAGCTACTCGAACGCGCACGATAACGTGCTCACCAGGCTGGTCGCCCTCGAACGGTCGTCCTGGGCGGATCGGGTGCTTCCGGCCCTCGGCCGGTCGCGATTCGCCGTGCCAGCCGGGGGAACCTCGGAGCATTTTCGCACCGCTGCGCTTATCGAACTCGGCGGCTGGGATCCGTACAACGTGTCGGAGGATGTGGATCTGGGCGTGCGGATGAGCGCGATGGGTTACCACCTGGCACCCGTGGCGTCGACCACCGAGGAGCCGGCCGCGGCGACGGTGCCTGCCTTCATCCGTCAGCGCAGCCGCTGGACCAAGGGGTATCTGCAGACCGCGCTGGTGCACTCCCGGAGGCCGCTCGCCCTCATCAGGCAGCTTGGGTTCGCCCGGTTCGCCGGCACGGCCCTGTTCGTCGCCCTCACCCCGATGGCTGTGCTCATGGTGATTCCCTTCTACCTGCTCGTGCTCACAGCCCTCGTGCTGCCCGCCGGTGTCATCGATACTGTGCTGCCCGCGTGGGCGCTCACCGGCGGAATCGCGGCGTTCGCGGTGGGGATGGCGGAGATGATCGTGGTCTCCGCGTTCGGGCCGGTTCGGCGAGGCGACGTTGCGGCCGTGGCGCTCGCCCTGCTGGCGCCGATTCACTGGATCCTGCACTCCGTCGCGGCGTACAAGGGCCTCGGCCAACTGTTCACGCGCCCGCACTATTGGGAGAAGACGGATTCCGGACCTCGCCGCTCCAGGTCGGCCGGGGCGTAGCGTCGGCTGCCCTCTGCGCCGGTCGCCCGCCTGTCCGACGCTACAGTTGTAGACACCAACCCTGCGTCGTTAGGAGCACCCCCGTCGTGTCAGAATTGCCCGCCGGCCACGAGTCCAACCTCGAGTCGATCACCGCGGCGGAGACGACGACCGGGTTCGAGCTGTTCCCGGACCGCGCCGTCGTCGCCGTCCGGATCAACGGAGACCTTCGAGACATGGCGGCGGAGATTCGCGCGGGGGAGACGGCGGCACCCGTGCTGATCTCGTCGACCGACGGCCTGAACATCCTCAGGCACTCGGCGGCGCACGTCGCCGCCCAGGCCATGCAGTCGATCAATCCGGCGGCCAGGCTCGGCATCGGCCCGCCGATCACCGACGGCTTCTACTACGACTTCGACGTCGAGAGCCCGCTCACCCCGGAGGATCTCAAGGCCGTCGACAAGGCGATGGAACGCATCATCAAGGCCGGCCAGCGCTTCGTGCGCCGCGTCGTGACCGAGGACGAGGCGCGCGCGGAACTGGCGGACGAACCGTACAAGCTCGAACTCATCGGCCTCAAGGGCGGCGCTGACGAGACGGCCGACAACGAGTCGGTGGAGGTTGGCGGCACCGAGCTCACGATCTACGACAACGTCGACCCGCGCACCGGGGAGACCGTCTGGAAGGACCTCTGCCGGGGTCCGCACCTGCCGAACACCCGCCTGATCGGCAACGGCTACGCCATCACCCGCAGCGCCGCCGCCTACTGGCGCGGGTCGGAGAAGAACAAGCAGCTCCAACGCGTCTACGGCACGGCCTGGCCGACCAAGGACGAGCTGCGGGCCTACCAGGCCCGCCAGGAGGAGGCCGCCAAGCGCGACCACCGCAAGCTCGGCGCGGAGCTCGACCTGTTCTCCTTCCCGGAGGAGATCGGCTCCGGTCTGCCGGTCTTCCATCCGAAGGGCGGCATCATCCGCCGGGAGATGGAGAACTACTCGCGGATCCGTCACGAGGAGGAGGGCTACTCCTTCGTCAACACCCCCCACATCACCAAGGGCGCGCTGTTCGAGGAGAGCGGCCACCTCGGCTGGTACAAGGACGCGATGTTCCCGCCGATGCACCTCGACGAGGCGCGCAACGAGGAGGGTGAGATCACCCGCCAGGGTGCCGACTACTACCTCAAGCCGATGAACTGCCCGATGCACATCCTGATCTACCGCTCGAGCGGGCGCTCCTACCGCGACCTGCCGCTGCGGTTCTTCGAGTTCGGCACCGTCTACCGGAACGAGAAGTCCGGGGTCATCCACGGGCTGACCCGCGTGCGCGGGCTCACCATGGACGACGCCCACATCTTCACCTCGAAGGAGAAGATGAAGGACGAGCTCACCACGACGCTCAATTTCGTGCTCTCCCTGCTCAAGGACTACGGCCTGACCGACTTCTATCTCGAGCTCTCCACCAAGGATCCCGACAAGTACGTCGGCGATGACGACGTCTGGGAGGAGGCGACGGCCACCCTCGCCGAGGTCGCCCGCGAGTCCGGTCTCGAGCTCGTGCCAGACCCGGGCGGGGCCGCGTTCTACGGGCCGAAGATCTCCGTGCAGGCCCGCGACGCCATCGGCCGCACCTGGCAGATGTCCACGGTGCAACTCGACTTCAACCTGCCGGAGCGATTCGAGCTCGAGTACACGGCGGCCGACGGCACCCGCCAGCGACCCGTCATGATCCACCGCGCCCTATTCGGCTCGATCGAACGCTTCTTCGGCGTGCTCACCGAGCACTACGCCGGGGCCTTCCCGGTCTGGCTGTCTCCCGTGCAGGCGGTCGGCATCCCCGTCGCCGAGGAATACGGACCGTACCTCGACGATGTGATCGCCCAGTTGAAGGCCGCCGGCGTGCGCGCCGAGGTCGACCACGGCAACGACCGGATGCCGAAGAAGATCCGCAACTGGACCAAGGCCAAGGTGCCGTACCAGCTCATCGCCGGGGAAGAGGACCGCGCGGCCGGAGCGGTGAGCTTCCGCTACCGCGACGGTAGCCAGGACAACGGAGTGCCGGTGGCCGAGGCGATCGCGAGGATCACGGCGGCCATCGCCGCGAAGGTGCAGGTCTGAGCGTGGCGGGGGAGTCCACGATCGAGCCCGGCCGGGCGGATGCCGCCTACGGCGCCGCCGACTTCGCCGGGGTCGAGATCGAATCCTCGAACGACTTCGCCGCCGTCCCGGACGCCTTCCAGCGGCTGTGGACGCCGCACCGACTCGTCTACATCGAGAACGGGCAGCAGCCTCAGAAGCACGAGTGCCCGTTCTGCATCGCGCCGTCGATGACCGACGAGAAGGCGCTCATCGTGGCCAGGGGCGAGCACTGCTACGTGTTGCTCAACCTCTTCCCCTACAACTCCGGGCACCTGCTCGTGTGCCCGTACCGGCACGTGGCCACCTACGACGAGGCCACGGCCGAGGAGGTCGCCGAGATGGCGAGCCTCACCCAGACGGCGATGCGCGTGCTCACCGCGGTGTCGAACTGCGATGGCTTCAACATCGGGATGAACCAGGGCCGCATCGCCGGTGCCGGCATTGCCGAGCATCTTCACCAGCACATAGTTCCGCGCTGGGCGCTCGACTCCAACTTCTTCCCGATCATCGCCGGCACCAAGGCGATCCCGAAGCTTCTCGGCGAGGTTCGGGCGGATGTCGCGGCCGGCTGGCCCGCGTCGACGCAGCGTGAGGCCCCCTCCGCTTCGTCCTAGAATGGTTAGGCCTCGCGACGCACCGAGGCATCAGAGAGGCGACAAGTGAACGACAGCGAAACCACCGAGACCCTGGGTTCGAGCCGCGTGAAGCGTGGGCTTGCGGAGATGCTCAAGGGCGGTGTCATCATGGACGTCGTGACCGCCGCGCAGGCGAGGATCGCGGAGGATGCTGGGGCCGTCGCGGTCATGGCGCTCGAGCGTGTTCCGGCCGACATCCGTTCCCAGGGTGGCGTGGCGCGGATGAGCGACCCGGACCTGATCGAGTCGATCATCGCCGAGGTGTCCATTCCGGTGATGGCGAAGGCGCGCATCGGCCACTTCGTCGAGGCGCAGGTGTTGCAGGCGCTCAAGGTGGACTACATCGACGAGTCCGAGGTGCTGTCACCGGCCGACTACGTGAACCACATCGACAAGTGGCCGTTCACCGTGCCGTTCGTCTGCGGAGCCACGAATCTGGGTGAGGCACTGCGCCGCATCAACGAGGGCGCGGCGATGATCCGTTCTAAGGGCGAGGCGGGCACCGGGGATGTCTCGGAGGCGACCAAGCACATCCGCACCATCCGCTCGGAGATCGCGGCGTTGACGGCGAAGAGCCACGACGAGCTGTATGTCGCGGCGAAGGAGCTGCAGGCCCCGTACGAGCTGGTGCTGGAGATCGCACGCACCGGCAAGCTTCCCGTGGTGCTGTTCACGGCCGGCGGGGTTGCGACCCCGGCCGACGCGGCGCTGATGATGCAGCTGGGCGCCGATGGGGTGTTCGTCGGCTCGGGGGTCTTCAAGTCGGGCAACCCGGAGGCCCGCGCGGCGGCGATCGTGAAGGCGACGACATTCTTCGACGACCCCACGGTGATCGCGGACGCGTCCCGTGGACTCGGCGAGGCGATGGTCGGCATCAACGTGTCCGACCTGCCGGCACCGCACCGCCTCTCCGAACGTGGCTGGTAAGCCCGCACCGATCGTCGGCGTGCTCGCCCTCCAGGGCGATTTTCGCGAACACATCGCCGTGCTCCGCTCCCTGGGGGCGGATGCCCGGCCGATTCGTCGACCGGAAGAGCTTGCCGAGGTCGCCGGTCTCGTGATTCCCGGCGGCGAGTCCAGCGTCATGGACAAGCTGTCGCGCACGTTCGGGCTCGCGCAGCCGCTCAAGGACGCCATCCGGTCCGGGCTGCCGGTGTACGGCACCTGTGCGGGGCTGATCATGCTGGCAGACCGACTGCTCGACGGCATCAACGGCCAGCAGACCCTCGGCGGGCTCGACATCGCCGTGCGACGAAACGCGTTCGGTTCCCAGCTCGACTCCTTCGAGACCGACCTCGAGATTCCGGTGCTGGGGGATCCGCCGCTGCACGCGGTCTTCATCCGCGCACCCGTCGTCGAAGAGGCGGGAGCGAGCGTCGTGCCGCTCGCGACTCTGGCCGATGGCCGCGTGGTGGCGGTCGAGCAGGGCAACCTGCTCGGCACCTCGTTTCACCCCGAAATGACCGGCGACACCCGGTTCCACGAGCACTTCCTGCGGATGATCGCGGCCGCCTGATCCGCAGCGCTCAGAGCCCCTCCCCGTCCCGCGTTCTGAAAACGCAGGAGATCCGAAGCGAGAGCGCGGTTCTTGGACCAATGCACCGCCGTGCCGCTCGAATCTCCTGCGTTTTCGGATGGCGGAGGCGGAGCGCGTCGCGCGTCGGGTCGCGCCGGGCATACGTTCGCGGCGGGGGATGCGGTGTGGTGGAGCGGGCTACGACTCCGTCCGCGAGCACATTTCCCCGCCGCCGGGCCGGATTTCTCCCGCCGCGCGGCTCGACCGGCGACACCCGGTTCCACGAGCACTTCGCGGTTTTGGGGGCGGCTCAGGAGGTCGCGAACCGCTTGGCGCTGCGCTCTCTGGCCTTCGCCGCCTCGATCTCGCGATCCTTCGGCGGCGTCGTGGCGACCAGGTCCGCCAGAAGATGCTGCGTGACGTGAGCGATCTCGTGAACGGCGCGATCGAAGGCTTCCTGATTGACCCGGGCCGGCTTCGTCGATCCGCTGATCTTGCGCACGTATTGGAGCGCAGCGGCCCGCACCTCGTCCTCGTTGGCGGCGGGTTCGAAATTATGCAGAGTGTGGATGTTTCGGCACATGCAGCGAGGCTAGAGCGGGTCGGGCATCCGATCAAGCCTGTCGGACCATCGGTGTCGGGGTCTGTATTGCGGCACTGGGTAGAATGTTGAGCATGTCAGGCCACTCCAAATGGGCAACCACCAAGCACCAGAAGGCGATTAAAGACTCTCGCCGTGCGAAGTCGTTCGCCAAGCTCATCAAGAACATCGAAGTCGCAGCCAAGCTCGGGGGTGCCGACCTCTCGGGCAACCCGACCCTGGTCGACGCGATCCAGAAGGCGAAGAAGACTTCTGTCCCCAACTCGAACATCGATTCGGCGGTCAAGCGCGGCTCCGGCCAGCTCGGCGAAGCCGTCGACTACCAGACGATCATCTACGAGGGCTACGCCGCGGGCGGCGTCGCGCTGCTCATCGAGTGCCTCACCGACAACCGCAACCGCGCCGCGGCGAACGTGCGCACCATCATGACCCGCAACGGTGGCACGATGGGTGATCCGGGCAGCGTGGCCTACAACTTCAGCCGCAAGGGTGTGATCTCGGTCACCAAGACCGACTCCGTGACCGAGGACGACATTCTCGCGGCCGTTCTGGACGCCGGAGCCGAAGAGGTCAACGACCGCGGCGCCGGCTTCGAGATCGTGACCGAGGCGCACGATCTCGTCGCGGCGCGCACCGCGCTGCAGGAGGCCGGCATCGACTACGACTCGGCCGACGTGGAGTTCGTGCCCGGTCTCACCATCGCCGTGGACGCCGAGACCGCGCGCAAGGTGTTCCGCCTCATCGATGCCCTCGATGACGACGATGACGTGCAGAACGTCTACGGCAACTTCGAGGTTCCGCCCGAGGTGCAGGCCACGCTCGACGAAGACGAGTAGCGAAGCGGTGGCCAGCATCAGGGTGCTCGGTATCGACCCTGGGCTGACCCGGTGCGGCGTCGGCATCGTGGACGTCACCGCCTCGCGGAAGGCGACCCTCGTGGAGGTCGCGGTCATCCGCACGCCGCACGAGATGCCGCTCGAGCAGAGACTGCTGCACCTCGGCAACGAGATCGAACGCCTGCTCGACACCCACAAGCCGGACGCCGTCGCGCTCGAGCGGGTGTTCGCCCAACACAATCTGCGCACGGTGATGGGCACCGCCCAGATCAGCGGCGTCGCACTTCACCTCGCAGCGAAGCGCGGGCTCGTCGTCGGGCTGCACACGCCGTCCGAGGTGAAGGCCGCGATCAGCGGCTACGGCTCGGCGGACAAGAAGCAGGTCGCGACCATGGTCGCGAGAGTGCTGGGCCTCGCCGAGTTGCCGACTCCCGCGGACGCCTCGGATGCGCTGGCCATCGCGATCTGCCACGCCTGGAAGCGCGGCGCGGCCGTCGCGGGACCAGCGGGCTCGCTCACCCCGGCGCAGCAGGCATGGCTCGCCGCGGAGAGAAACGCGTCGAAGTCGGCCCCCAAACGTAGGCTGGGAGCATGATCTCTTCTGTTCGCGGCGTCGTGCTCGCGGTGGCCGGAACGACGGCGGTGATCGAGGTCGGGGGAGTCGGGCTCTCGGTGAGCGTGACTCCGCAGCATGCCCTCTCACTGCGCGTCGGTTCGGAGGCGCTGGTTCGCACCGCCCTCATCGTGCGCGAAGACGACCTCTCGCTCTTCGGCTTCGTCGACACCGATGAACTCGCCGTATTCGACTTGTTGCGCGGGGTGACGGGGGTCGGCCCCAAGTCGGCGATGGGCGTGCTCGCGGCCATGACGCCGACCCAGGTCGCCTCGGCCGTGGCCACCGAGGACGACGCGGCCTTCCGCAAGGTCTCCGGCATCGGCCCGAAGACCGCGAAGCTCATCGTCGTCTCGCTCGCCGGAAAGATGCAGGCCATCACGACGTCGGCGGTGCGGGCGCCGATGGTTCGCGCGACCGTGAGCGACAACGTGCTCGTGGCCCTGGTCGGTCTCGGCTGGTCGGAGCGTGTCGCGGCCCAGGCCGTGGATGAGGCGCTCGCCAGCGCAGACGGAGATGAGACGGCGACGGTGCCGGCCCTGCTGCGCCTCGCCCTCACCCGGCTCGGACCCCAGCAGCCGCTGAGCGCGGCCTCCGCACGCGGATCGAGCGGCCGGTGAGCGACTCGGAAGACCTGTCCGTCGCCATCGTGCGCCCGACTCCGGAGTCGGATGCCGAACTCGCGTTCGAGGGCGCACTGCGCCCCAAGACCCTCGCGGAGTTCGTCGGGCAGGCGAAGGTGCGCGCTCAGCTCCAGCTGCTGCTGCAGGCGGCGACGCTGCAGAACCGCACTCCGGACCACATTCTCCTCGCGGGCCCTCCTGGCCTCGGCAAGACGACCCTGGCCATGATCGTGGCCCAGGAGAGCGGGCGTCCGTTGCGCATGTCGAGCGGCCCGGCAATCCAACACGCCGGTGACCTCGCCGCTGTGCTCTCCTCGCTGGTTCCGGGCGAGATCCTGTTCATCGACGAGATCCACCGCATGGCGCGCTCCGCAGAGGAGATGCTCTACCTGGCGATGGAGGACTTCCGCATCGACATCATGGTGGGCAAAGGGGCAGGGGCGACCTCCATCCCGCTCGATCTGGCTCCGTTCACCCTCGTCGGCGCGACCACCCGGTCCGGCCTGCTCCCGAACCCGCTACGCGACCGCTTCGGCTTCACCGCTCACCTCGAGTTCTACTCGGAGGCGGAGCTCGAACAGGTACTCGTTCGCGCCGCGGCCCTGCTCGACCTGCCCATCGACCGCGCGGCCCTCGCCGAGATCGCCGGGCGCTGCCGGGGCACACCGAGAATCGCGAACCGGCTGCTGCGCCGGGTGCGCGACTACTCCCTCGTGCACGAGAGACACGGGCTCGAGGCGGTGCACGCCGCGCTGTCGCTATACGATGTCGACGAGCTCGGCCTCGACAGGCTCGACCGCGCGGTGATGGACATCATCCTCACCAGGTTCGACGGCGGACCCGTCGGTCTCAACACTCTTGCCGTCTCTGTCGGCGAGGAGGCCGAGACCATCGAATCAGTCGTCGAACCGTTCCTCGTGCGGATCGGACTGCTCACTCGCACCCCTCGGGGCAGGGTTGCGACACGGGCGGCGTGGAAGCATTTCGGCCTGTCGAGCGCCAGCTCGAGTGCCAGCGTCGGGCTCTTCGGGGATGACCTATAATTCAAGTTGGTCCTCAGCACGCAGGGTTAGACTCCCCGTGTTTCCCCCCTCAGCGCTTGGAAGGTTCTACCCCCATGAAGTTCGACCCCACTCTCATCCTGATCGCCGTGGCGCTGGCGGTATTCGTCTTCTTCCAGTTCCGTTCGTCGCGCAAGCGTGCCAAGGAGACCGCCGCCCGCCAGGCCGCGATCGGCGTGGGCGTGGAGATCATGACGAACTATGGCCTGTACGGAACGATCCTCTCGATCGATGAGGACACCAACGTCGCCCTCATCGAGACGACCCCCGGAACGGTGCTCAAGATCCACCGCCAGACGATCCTCAAGGTTGCCGACTACGCGCAGCCGGAGGAGACGGACACCGAGGCCGTCGTCGAGGAGGAGCCTGCGGAGATCCAGCTCAACGAGGACAACGCGATCGTGGCCGGTGAGCCGGAATTCGGTGAGCGCGTCGAGCCCGAGGCGAAGAAGCCGGTGCGCAAGCCGAAAACCGAGCCAGGCGAGTAACCACTAACCTGATGACTGCTCGCGTGCGACCTGCGCGCCGGGCCTGAAGTGTGTCGGTGGCCGAGTTCCGCAGCGCACGCGTAGAAAGCTGAGTTACCTGTGGCAAGATCGACCCCGGTCAAGAAGGCTCTGCGGTCTCTGACCTGGCTTCTGGTGATCGTTGCGGGCCTGACCGCGATCAACGGTGGGGCGGTGCTCTGGAATCACGCGTCGTGGGCGCCGAAGCTCGCCCTCGACCTCGAGGGCGGCACGCAGATCATCCTCTCCCCGGTGGTGGCCAACGGTGCGTCGGCCCCGTCGAGCCAGCAGCTCGAGCAGGCGGTGGCGATCATCCGCCAGCGCATCGACGCGAGCGGCGTGTCCGAGGCGGAGATCAACACCCAGGGCAGCCAGAACGTGGTCGTCTCCATCCCGGGAATCCCGGACCAGGCCACCATCGACCGCATCGAGTCCTCGGCCAAGCTCGAGTTCCGTCCGGTGCTCGT
This sequence comes from Lacisediminihabitans profunda, assembly GCF_008040105.1. Taxonomy (GTDB): domain Bacteria; phylum Actinomycetota; class Actinomycetes; order Actinomycetales; family Microbacteriaceae; genus Lacisediminihabitans; species Lacisediminihabitans profunda. Next base: position 320,230 of record NZ_VRMG01000004.1, on the reverse strand, counting down.
CTCGGAGCAGGCGCCCACGAGCGCGGTTGGCACGCCGAGCGCGACGCCGACCCCCGGCGCGTCTGACACCCCGCTGCCGTCGACGCCGAGTACGAGTCCGACGAACGCGAGCGACCTGGCGTGGGTGACCCCGGCGCTGCAGAAGCAGTTCAACGACTTCAGCTGCGACAAGGTCGACGCGGCCGGCACCAACGTGGCCGACCCGAAGAAGCCGCTCATCACCTGTGACGACACCTCGACCTACAAGTACATCCTCGGCCCGGTCGAGGTGGCGGGCGAGACGATCAGCGACGCGACCAACGGCCAGGTCACCAACTCACAGGGTGCGAGCACGGGCAAGTGGGCGGTCAACATCGTCTTCAATGCCAAGGGCACCAAGCAGTTCGCGGAGGTCACGACCCGGCTCGACGCACTCACCGGCGTGCGCAACCAGTTCGCCATCGTGCTCGACGGCCGCATCATCTCGGCCCCCACCACCAACGCCGTGATCACCGACGGCAAGCCGCAGATCACCGGATCCTTCACGCAGGCGAGCTCCAAGACGCTCGCCGACCAGCTCAAGTTCGGTGCGCTGCCGATCGGCTTCAAGGTGGAGAGCAAGGACATCATCTCGGCCACCCTCGGGTCGAGCCAGCTGCAGAGCGGACTGCTCGCGGGCCTCATCGGCCTCATCCTCGTGGTGCTGTACTCGTTGCTGCAGTACCGCACCCTCGGCCTGCTCACCGTGGCGTCGCTCGTCGTCGCCGCCGTGATCACCTACCTGGTGGTGGTGCTGCTGTCCTGGCGGGAGGGCTACCGGCTCTCGCTCGCCGGTGTGGCGGGCCTCATCGTGGCCATCGGTATCACGGCCGACTCGTTCATCGTCTACTTCGAGAGAATCCGGGACGAGTTGCGGGATGGGCGGCCGCTCGAGTCCGCGGTCGAGGCGGGCTGGAAGCGCGCCATCCGCACCATCGTCGCCTCCGACACCGTCAACTTCCTGGCCGCGGCGATCCTCTTCATCGTGGCCGTCGGAAACGTCAAGGGCTTCGCCCTGACCCTCGGGCTCACGACGATCGTCGACCTGGTCGTCGTGGCCCTGTTCACCCACCCGATGCTGCAGATCATCGCGAGGCGTCCGTTCTTCGCCGAAGGGCACCGGTTCAGCGGCCTCGACCCGAAGGCGCTCGGAGCCATCTACCGCGGACGCGCGACCTTCCGTGACCCGGTGAACGTGTCGGCGAGCAAGAAGGCCTCGGTGAGCCGCGAGGTGCAGAAGCGCCAGACCATCGCCGAGCGCAAGGCGGCAGAACTCGAATCGCAGGGCGCCTCCACGTCCAGTAAGAGCCCCAAGGGGAAGGATTCCTGATGGCCAGCTTCGCCCAGTTCGGAAATGACCTCTACACCGGTAAGCGCTCGTACAACATCGTCGGCCGTCGAAAGATCTGGTACGGCATCGCCGCGGTGATGATCCTCGCCGCGATCGTGATTCCGATCCTCCGTGGCGGGTTCATCTTCGGGATCGAGTTCCGTGGCGGATCGCAGTTCCAGGTCTCCCACACCACCGACCTCAGCCAGCCGTTCGCCAGCGATACGGTGACCAAGGTCGCGCCCGCCTCCAACCCGCGCGTCTCGATCGTCGGTGGCGACTCCGTACGCATCCAGACCGATCAGCTGTCGGACACGGAGAGCGTGAAGATCCAGCAGGCCCTCGCCTCCGCGTACAACGTGCCGGTGAAGAACGTGACTGCCTCGTTCATCGGGGCCACCTGGGGCCAGGACATCACCCGTCAGGCACTCACCGGCCTCGTGATCTTCGTCGCCCTCGCGGCGATCGTGATGGCACTGTATTTCCGAACCTGGAAGATGTCGCTCGTCGCCATCGTGGCCCTGCTGCACGACCTGATCATCACGGCCGGCTTCTACGGAATCTTCGGCATCGAGGTGACGCCGGCGGCGGTGATCGGTTTCCTCACCATCCTCGGCTACTCGCTCTATGACACCGTCGTGGTGTTCGACAAGATTCGCGAGACCACGAGCGAAGACGGTGCGGAGTCCCGCCGCACCTTCGGCGAATCGGTGAACCTCGCCGTGAACCAGACCCTCGTGCGCTCGATCAACACGTCGATCGTGGCCATCCTGCCGGTCGGAGCCATCCTCTTCATCGGCGCCTTCGCGCTGGGGGCCGGGACTCTGCGCGACATCTCGCTGGCCCTCTTCGTCGGCATCATCGCCGGGACGTACTCGACAATCTTCATCGCCGCCCCGCTCTATGCGCACCTGCGCAGCGGGGAAGAGGCGATCAAGAAGCGCGACAAGCGCACAAACGCGGTGCGCCAGGCGAGCGTCACCAGCTAACAACACCGGCCAGACACAGCAGGAGAACAGAAGATGAAGCAGTTCAGCGAGGTCAGCGCCGCCGAGGCGATCGCGCTCACCGCCGACGGCACGATGCTGCTCGACGTGCGTGAGCAGAACGAGTGGGATCGCGGTCATTCCCCGGTCGCCACACTCGTGCCTATGTCCATGCTGCCTGAGGGACTCGAGGGCGTTCCCACCGACCAGCGGGTGCTCGTGGTCTGCCACGCCGGCTCCCGTTCGGTGCGCGTCACCAACGCCCTCCTCGATGCCGGCTACGAGGCCGTCAACGTCGTCGGCGGCATGGTGGCGTGGACGGACGCCGGCGGCGAAATCGTCGCGGATGGCGTCGACGCTCCTCGCGTCGACTGAGCCGCCCAGCCATGCGATCCGCGGTAGCGCCCACAGCGAACCGGGCGATGGGGCGCATCTCGCGGTGATAGTTTGGCTGCAGGAGGTGGAGCGATGACGGAAACGACGACGCCCAGTTCCCTCACGCCGGCGTCAGGCAGCTCGGCCGGAGCCACGATCTCCCCGTCGCTGCGCACACTTCTGCCTCGCATCTTTTCGCGGGCCCAGCCCGTCGGTGCTGTCGACCTGCTGATCAAGACGGCCAAGCTGCACCATCCGAAGGCCGACCTGGGAATCATCGACCGGGCCTATGCGGCGGCCGAACTCGCGCACCGCGGGCAGCTGCGCAAGAGCGGCGAGCCGTACATCACCCACCCGGTGGCCGTGGCGCAGATCCTGGCCGACCTCGGCATCGGTCCGAAGACCCTCGCCGCGGCGCTGCTGCACGACACCGTCGAGGACACCGAATACACCCTCGACATGCTTCGACACGACTTCGGCGATGAGATCGCCATGCTCGTGGATGGCGTGACCAAGCTCGACAAGCTCAAGTACGGCGACAGCGCGCAGGCGGAGACCGTGCGCAAGATGGTCGTCGCGATGTCCAAGGACATCCGGGTGCTCGTGATCAAGCTCGCCGACCGCCTGCACAATGCGCGTACCTGGGGCTTCGTGCCCACCGAATCCGCGACGAGGAAGGCGCAGGAGACCCTCGAGATCTACGCGCCGCTCGCGCACCGGCTCGGCATCCAGACCATCAAGTGGGAGCTCGAAGACCTCTCCTTCGCGGTGCTCTACCCGAAGATGTACGTCGAGATCGAGAACATGGTCAAGCAGCGAACCCCGCAGCGCGAGGAGTTCGTGCAGCAGGTGATCGATGCGGTCAACGACGACCTCAAGGCGTCGAAGATCAAGGGCAAGGTCGTGGGCCGCCCCAAGCAGTACTACTCGATCTACCAGAAGATGATCGTGCGAGGCCGCGAGTTCGACGAGATCTACGACCTGGTCGGCATCCGCGTGTTGGTCGGTTCGGTGCGTGACTGCTACGCCGTGCTCGGCTCGATTCACGCCAGGTGGAACCCGATTCCCGGGCGCTTCAAGGACTACATCGCCACCCCCAAGTTCAACCTCTACCAGTCGCTGCACACCACGGTGATCGGGCCGAAGGGCCGCGCGGTCGAGATCCAGATCCGCACGGACGAGATGCATCAGCGCGCCGAGTTCGGTGTCGCTGCGCACTGGAAGTACAAGGAGCGGGTGAACGGCGGCAAGGGTGCCGCGAGCGATCTCAGCGACGACGGCGACATGGCGTGGCTCGCGCACATCACCGACTGGCAGGCGGAGACGGCGGACCCCAACGAGTTCCTCGACTCGCTGCGGTTCGAGATCGGGGCCAAGGAGGTCTACGTCTTCACCCCCCAGGGCAAGGTGATCGGCCTTCCCGCGGGTGCCACCCCGGTGGACTTCGCCTACGCCGTGCACACCGAGGTCGGCCATCGCACCATGGGGTCCAAGGTGAACGGTCGTCTGGTGCCCCTCGAGAGCACGTTGTCGAGCGGCGATGTCGTGGAGATCTTCACCTCCAAGAACCCGGATGCCGGGCCGAGCCAGGGCTGGCTCAACTTCGTGAAGAGCCCCCGCGCGCGCAACAAGATCAAGCAGTGGTTCACCAAGGAGCGGCGCGAAGAGGCCATCGAGCAGGGCAAGGATGCGATCGCCCGCGCCATGCGCAAGCAGAACCTGCCATTGCAGAAGCTCATGAACCAGGACTCCTTCAGCGAGGTCGCCGCCCAGATGCGGTACGAGGACATCTCCGCGCTCTACGCCGCGGTGGGCGAGGGGCACGTCTCCACCCAGTCGGTGCTGGAGAAGGTACTCGCCACCCTCCACACCGAGGCCGAGACCGAGGATGCGGAGATCCCGTACCCCACGAAGGGTCGCAGCAAGGCGCTCCGCAACAGCGACTCCGGCGTGCTGGTGCGCGGCGCGCCCGACATCCTGGTCAAGCTCGCCAAGTGCTGCACACCGGTGCCCGGCGATCCGATCGTCGGCTTCGTCACCCGCGGCGCCGGGGTGTCCGTGCACCAGGCCGACTGCCACAACGTGACGTCCCTGCTCAACGAGCCGGAGCGCATGGTCGACGTGGAGTGGGCACCCTCATCGTCGAGCATCTTCCTGGTGCAGATCCAGGTCGAGGCGCTCGATCGCGCCGGGCTGCTCTCCGACGTGACGCGCGTGCTCTCCGAGAACCACGTCAACATCCTGTCGGCGACGGTGTCGACCTCGAGCGATCGTCTGGCCTTGAGCCGCTTCGTCTTCGAGATGGGCGACACCACGCACCTCGACGGAGTTCTCAACGCCGTTCGACGCATCGACGCCGTCTACGACGTGTACCGGGTCAGCGCCGGCTAGATTTGCCGAAGCGACGCCGCGGCGACCAGCCGCGCGAGGGCGAGGCGCTTGTCCGGCAGATTGCGCCGCCGGTTGAGCAGTTCGGCGCAGTCCTCGACGCCGAAGCCCCCGATGCGCATCAGCTCGGCCACGAGCGGCAGGTCCCGGTCGCGAAAGACCGGGGAGCAGCGGGCGAGATCCACCGCGGTGCGCAGCGGGGTCGTGACCGCCAGCCCGGCCATCTGCAGCAGGTCGCCGTCGTCGATCACCACCTCGCGCACCGACATGCGCAGCGCGATCGTCGGCCGGGTCCTCGCCTCGATGCTCACGCAGAACTGGTGCACCGGCGGGGGAGCGGGCTGCGCGCCCAGCACCCAGGCGGCGGTGTGCTGCTCGGCGATGAGCCGGCGCGGAAAGCTCGCGAGCAGCGCCAGCGCGCGATGTTGGGTCGCCTCGAACTCGTCGAGCGGGCTGAAGCACTCGTCGACGGCGTAGACCTCCCCGTCGAGGCGGGCGGCCGTCAGTTCCGCGAGGGGGAGGTCGACGCGCGAGAGCACGCGGGGAAGCCGTTGCGACATCCCTCCATGGTCGCGACCGCCGACGGATGCCGATGGCCGCCGCCCGGAACTGTGGAGAGAGCCCGGTACGGTGAGGCGGGGAAGGCTACGAGCCGATCACCTTGAGCCACGCCTTGCGCGCCTCGAGGGCCTCTTCGGCATCCTTGATCTTCTTGGCGTTTCCGCCGGCCTTGGCCTCGGCGAGCTCCCGCTCCAGCTTGGCGATCGCGTCGTGAAGCTGGCTCGCGAGCCCCTCCGAACGCGCGATGCGCTCCGGGTTGCTCTTCTGCCAGTGGTCCTCGTCGAGCTTGCGCACGGCGGTCTCCACCTTGCGCAGCCGGTCCTCGATGGGCTTCACCTTGTCTCGCGGAACCTTGCCGATGGCATCCCAGCGGCGCTGGATCGACAGCAGGGCCTCGCGGGCCTTCACCCGGTCGGTCTCGGCGATGAGCGGCTCGGCCTCGGTCAGGAGCGCCAGCTTGAGTTCGAGGTTCGCGCTGAACTCCTCGTTGTCCTTCGCGTCTACCTCGGTCTTCGCCGCGTAGAGCGCGTCGCCGGCCGCCTTGAATTTCAGCCAGAGAGCGTCATCGAACTTCTTGCCCGCGCGTCCGGCGGCCTTCCAGTCGTCGAGCAGGCCGCGGTAGGACGGGATGCCGTCGAGGCCCTTGGGGATGAGGGCCTCGGCCTTCTCGACCAGTTCCTGCTTTTTGCTGCGGGCGTCCTTGTGCACGGAGTCGAGCTCGGCGAAGAACGCCTTGCGGTGCGTCTCGATGGTGGTACGCGCGGCCCGGAACCGCTTCCAGAGCTCGTTGCTCTCGTTCTTGGGCAGGCGGGGACCGTCCTGCTGGTGCTTCTGCCAGCGCGCGAAGATGTCGTCGAGCGTGGCGCTCACGGCCTTCCACTGCGCCTTGGCCGGGTCCTGGGCGGCGAGCGTCTCCGCCTCCACGACGAGGGCCTCACGCTCGGCGAGGGCGGCATCCGTGGCGGCCTTCGTCTCGGCGGTCTGCTTCTCGGTGAGTTCGCCGACGGCGCCGTCGAGGGCGTCGAGGCGGGTGATGAGCGACGGAAGGTCGCCGACCGCGTTGGCTCCCGCCACGGTCACCTTGAGGGCCGCGATCGTCTTCGCGACATCCGCGGCCGCCGTGCCGCGCTTGATGCGCTGCTCGAGAAGAGTCACCTGTCCGGCGAGCTCCACGTACTTACGCTGGAAGTAGGCGAGGGCCTCCTCCTTGCTGCCGTCGGGAAATTGCCCGACGGCGCGCTCTGAATCGCCTTCGCGAACGAAGACGGTACCCGTCTCGTCAACGCGGCCCCACGGAGCCTGATCGTCTGTCGCCAAAAGCCTCACCTTGCTGCTCGGGCCACTGAATCGAAAATGACCGGGTTCCAGACTATTGCACGCGGGAGGGGCCGTCAGCGGCGCTGCGGCCCCGCGCCGCTATTTAAGCGTCAGTTTCGTGATCTTGGTCGCCGCGACGGGCGCGCCGTCGGTGGTGCTCGCGGCGGTCGCCGCCACGCCCTTGCTCGCGATGGCGCTCACGAAGGCGTCGAGGCCGCCCGTGACCTTGCCGAAGACCGTGTAGCCGCCCGTTGACGTGTCGAGGGTCGTCGCGGCGTAGGTGATGAAGAACTGGGTGCTCTGGCTGAACGCGCCGGCCCCGCGGGCCATCGCGATGGTGCCCGCCGGGTAGACCCCATCGGCCGGCGCATTCTCGATCGGGCCGAAGCTGAACCCGATGTCGCCAGAGCCGTCACCATTCACCGAGCCGCACTGGATGAGGCTCGCCGTCGGACTATTGGTCAGGCGATGGCAGGTGGCCCCGGTGGTGGTGTAGAAGTTCTTCTGGGCGAGCGAGATGAACACCGATGTCGCCTGCGGTGCCGCCTTGCCGTCGAGCTCGATGGCGAGCGGCACGGAGTTGAGGTCGAGTTCGCCCGTCCAGGTGCGTCCCTGGGCGATCGTCGACGCCGGCACGTTGCCGGTGTTCTTCGTGGCCGCCGGCGAAGCGCTGGGCGATGGGCTGGCGGAGGGACTCGCCGATGTGGCCACTCCGGGTCCGGCGGTGAAATAGAGCACCTGGGTGAGGGTGGCGAGGGCCACCACCACGACAACGCCCACGACGGCCGCGATGTTGTCGCGCTTGCGCCGCTTCACCTGGTGCGTGTGCACCGCCTGACGGGCGTTGTAGCGTCGCAACCGATCGCGTGCCTCGCGTGCGTCGCGCTCGGCGTTCTTGCTCGGTGCCACGTGTCCTCCATCGGTGCCGCAGGGTGCAGGGGGTTTGCCCCCATGCACTGTATCCGAGAGTGGTCGCTGTCGCCGAAGGCGAGACCGGAGTGAGTTGACGGGGGCCGCACGTACGATTGAGGCATGGTGGATGCCCAGCTCGGCTTGCGCGCTGGCGCGACGCCCCTCGCGGTGCGGATGCGGCCGCGCAGCCTCGACGAAGTCGCCGGGCAGCGTCACCTGCTCACGCCCGGTTCGCCCCTGGTGAGCCTCGCCTCGGACAAGACCGGCGAGCAGGGTTCGGTCTCCGTGATCCTCTGGGGTCCCCCCGGCACGGGGAAGACCACGCTCGCCCAGGCGATCGCCCGCAGTTCCGGTCGTAAGTTCGTCGAGCTCTCCGCCGTGAACGCCGGTGTGAAAGACGTGCGGGAGGTGATGGAGGCGGCGATGTCGGCCAGGGACCTCTACGGCGTGTCGACAGTGCTGTTCCTCGACGAGATCCACCGTTTCACCAAGGCGCAGCAGGATGCGCTGCTGCCCGGCGTGGAGAACGGCTGGGTGATCCTCATCGCCGCCACCACAGAGAACCCCTCGTTCTCGGTGATCTCGCCCCTGCTCTCACGCTCCCTGCTGCTCACTCTCGAGACCCTCAGCGACGAGGACCTTGCCGTGCTCGTCGACCGGGCCGTGACCGACCCGCGCGGACTCGACGACCGGATCGCCCTCGATGAGGATGCCCGGGCCGCGATCATCCGGCTCGCCTCGGGCGACGCCCGCCGCGCCCTCACCGCCCTCGAGGCGGCCGCGCTCAGCGCGACATCCACCGATGACGCCGACAAGCCGGTGGTGACGGCCGAGATCGTCTCGCTCGCCGTGGACCGGGCGCTGCTGCGCTACGACCGAAACGGCGACGAGCACTACGACGTGATCAGCGCCTTCATCAAGTCGGTGCGCGGTTCGGACGTCGACGCGTCGCTGCACTACCTCGCGCGCATGATCGAGGCGGGCGAGGACCCGCGGTTCATCGCCCGCCGGGTGATGATCAGCGCGGCGGAGGACATCGGCATCGCCGACCCGCAGGCCCTCGTGATCGCCGTCGCCGCGGCCGACGCCGTGCAGTACGTGGGGATGCCGGAGGGGCGCATCCCGCTCGCCGAGGCCGTGGTCTACCTCGCCACAGCCCCCAAGTCGAACGCCGCGTACATGGCGCTGGATGCGGCGATCGCCGACGTGCGGGCCGGCAAGATCGGCCGGGTGCCGAAACACCTGCGCGACGCCCACTACGCCGGGGCCAAACGGCTCGGTCACGGCAAGGCGTACAAGTACTCGCACGACTCCGACCTCGGCGTCGTGCAGCAGCAGTACCTGCCGGACGAACTGCTCGGCACCAGCTACTACACCCCCACCGAGCACGGCAACGAGCGCGAGGTCAGGGCCCGCCTCGAGAAGCTCCGGCGGATCATCCGCGGCGAGTAGGGATCTGTTAGGATGCTCTGTGGCCCTGGGGGAGTAAACCCCGGGCGAACCCCTCTTCCCAATCTGTCCGCGCTCACGCACGGGCCCCCGCTGCGCACATCCGCTCGGTGGGGGCGAAGAGAATCGAAAGGAATCCGTGTCTACCCAGTCACGTACCCGTAGCAAGACGCGCCTGTCGCGTGCGTTGGGCATTCCGCTCACGCCGAAGGCCGCCAAGTACCTCGAGAAGCGTCCGTACCCCCCGGGGGAGCACGGCCGCACCAAGCGCAAGACCGACAGCGACTACGCCGTGCGTCTTCGTGAGAAGCAGCGCCTGCGCGCCCAGTACGGCATCCGCGAGGCCCAGCTCAAGATCCAGTTCGAGGAGGCGCGTCGCGCCGATGGACTGACCGGTGAGAACCTGGTCGAGCAGCTCGAGATGCGTCTCGACGCCCTTCTCGTTCGCGCCGCGATCGCCCGCACCACCGCCCAGGCTCGCCAGATGGTGGTGCACCGTCACATCCTCGTCGACGGCCAGCGCGTCGACCGCCCGTCCTTCCGCGTGAAGCCGGGCCAGCTCATCCACGTTCACCCCAAGAGCGAGGGCATGGAGCCGTTCCAGGTTGCCGCGGCCGGCGGTCACGTCGACGTTCTGCCGAAGACGCCCGGCTACCTCGAGGTGGAGATCGACAAGCTGCAGGCGCGCCTCGTGCGTCGCCCGAAGCGCGCCGAGGTTCCCGTGACCTGTGAAGTTCAGCTCGTCGTGGAGTACTACGCCGCTCGCTAACGCGAATACAGTGGGAGCGGATCGCCTTCGGGCGGTCCGCTCCTTCTCGTTTAACTGACACGATTGGCGGATCTCATGAGCGGTGGCGACATTGCCGGACTGATTGCCGCGGCGGTCTTCGCCGTGCTGGTCGGGCTGCTGGCCGTCCCCCTGGTGAAGCTCGGCCGAGTGCTCGACGAGACCCGCGATGCGATCCACGAGCTCAGCGCCAACGTGACGCCGATCCTCGAGGAGGCGACCGTGACGATCGGCGAGACGAACAAGCAGCTCGCCAGGATCGATGCGATCACGAGCGGGATCGCGGATGCCACCGGCAACGTTTCGTCGCTCATCGCGCTGTTCGCGGCCACCCTCGGCGGCCCGCTCATCAAGCTCGCCGGTTTCACCGCGGCGGTACGCGTCGCGATCTCCGGGCTGAAGCCGAAGTCCCGTTCGAAGTAAGCTTGATTCAGGCTTCGCTGGCGGGACATCCGTTTCGCCGCTCACGAGGGAGTAATTTTCATGAAGAACGTACTGTGGCTCATCATCGGGGTCGGCCTCGGCTTCGTCGCCGCCCACCAGTTGAACAAGACCCCAGAGGGCAGGCGGTTCTTCGATGATGTCGACAGCCGTGCCCACGAGTTCTCGAACGCCGTCATCGACGGCTACAAGGCTCGCGAGGCCGAGCTGCGGGCGGCGGTGGCGGACGCGGAAGGCGTGATCGCCGACCTGTCGAAGCGCGCCTCGAGCTAGACCCCATACCTCCCGGCCGAGTCCACTCGGCCCCCAAACCAGGACACCATGCAGACCGCTGATATTCGTCGACGCTGGCTCGACTACTTTTCCGAACGTGGCCACACGGTCGTGCCATCCGCCTCCCTCGTGAGCGACGATCCGTCGCTGCTCTTCACGGTGGCAGGCATGGTGCCGTTCGTTCCGTACCTCTCCGGTCTGGTGCCGCCGCCGTACCCGCGCGCCACGAGCGTTCAGAAGTGCATCCGCACCCTCGACATCGAGGAGGTCGGCAAGACGACGCGGCACGGCACGTTCTTTCAGATGAACGGCAACTTCTCGTTCGGCGACTACTTCAAGGAGCAGGCGATCGCCTATGCCTGGGAGCTGCTCACCACCTCCGAGGCCGACGGCGGCTACGGCTTCGCCGAGAAGGACCTCTGGGTCACCGTCTACCAGGACGACGACGAGGCCGTGGGCCACTGGAAGCGGATCGCCGGCCTGCCGGACGAACGCATCCAGCGCCTCGGCATGGAGAGCAACTACTGGTCAACCGGACAGCCGGGACCGGCCGGGCCGAGCTCGGAGATCTTCTTCGACCGCGGACCGCAGTACGGCAAGGAAGGCGGACCGGCCGCCGACGACGACCGCTACATCGAGATCTGGAACCTCGTGTTCATGCAGTATCTGCGCGGACCGGGCCAGGGCAAGAACTTCGAGATCCTCGGTGAACTGCCCAAGAAGAACATCGACACCGGCATGGGACTCGAGCGCGTGGCGTTCATCAAGCAGGGTGTCGAGAACCTCTACGAGATCGACCAGGTGCGCCCCGTTCTCGACCGGGCGGCCGAGATCTCCGGCCGGCGCTACGGTGCCGATCACGATGACGACGTGCGGATGCGCGTGGTCGCCGACCACGTCCGCTCCGCCCTCATGCTCATGGCCGACGGGGTCACGCCGTCAAACGAGGGTCGCGGCTACGTGCTGCGCCGCCTGCTGCGCCGCAGCGTGCGCTCGATGCGCCTGCTCGGCGTCGACGCCCCCACCTTCACCGAACTGTTCACGACGTCGCGCGACGCGATGAAGGCCGCCTACCCCGAGGTGGAGCACGACTTCGACCGCATCGGGCGGCTCGCCTATGCGGAGGAGGAGACCTTCCTGCGCACCCTGGTGAGCGGCACGAGCATCCTCGACCTGGCAGTGGCGAAGACGCAGAAGTCCGGGGCCCGCGAGCTGCCTGGCGACACGGCCTTCCTGCTGCACGACACATTCGGATTCCCGATCGACCTCACCCTCGAGATGGCGGAGGAGGCCGGGTTGAGCGTCGACCGTGCGGCCTTCGACGCGCTCATGCTCGACCAGCGCACCATGGCGAAGGCCGATGCGAAGGCCAAGAAGACCCTCATGGCCGACCTCTCCGTGTACAGCGCCTTCCGCGCCAAGGGCGAGACGGTGTTCACCGGCTACGACTTCCTTACCACCGATTCGACGATTCTCGGCCTGATCGTGGGCGGCGTGTCCGTCGACCGCGCGGCGGCCGGCGACATCGCCGAGGTGATCCTCGCCGAGACCTCGCTCTACCCGGAATCCGGCGGCCAGGAGGCCGACGCCGGAAGCATCGTCGGCAACGGATTCGACCTCGAGGTGCTCGACGTGCAGCGCCCGGTCAAGGGTCTCGTGAGCCACCGGGTGCAGGTGCGCTCGGGAGAGGTGAGCGTGGGAGCCGCCGCCACGAGCGTGGTGGACCCGGAGTGGCGCCGCGGCGCGACCCAGGCCCATTCGGCCACCCACCTCATCCATGCCGCGCTGCGCGAGGTGCTCGGGCCGGAGGCGCACCAGGCCGGGTCGTACAACAAGGCCGGCTACATGCGCCTGGACTTCAACTGGAGCAATCCGTTGTCCGCAGCCACGCGCAGCGAGATCGAGGAGATCTCCAACAACGCGATCCGCCAGAACCTCGAGGTGGAGACGCGCGTGATGCCGCTCGACGAGGCGCGGGCGCTCGGGGCCATGGCGCTCTTCGGCGAGAAGTACGGCGAGACCGTGCGCGTCGTGGAGATCGGCGGTCCATGGTCGCTCGAGCTGTGCGCGGGCACCCACGTGACCCGCAGTTCCGAGATCGGGCTGATCAACCTGGTCAGCGAGTCGTCGATCGGGTCGACAAACCGCCGCATCGAGTCGCTCGTGGGCATCGAGGCGTTCCGCGACCTCGCCACCGAGCGGGCGATCGTCTCCGAGCTCACCTCGAGCCTGAAGACGCCCCGCGACCAGATTCCGGAGCGGATCTCCGAACTGCTCTCCAGCCTCAAGGCCGCGGAGAAGCGAATCGCCGAGTTCGAGTCCGCGGCCCTTCTCGAACGAGTGCCGGCACTCGTCGCCGAGGCGGCCTCCATCGCGGGACTCACCGTGCTCAGCAGGCACGTCGGCGCCCTGTCGTCGTCCGACGATCTCCGGAGCCTCGTGACCGCGGTTCGCGGCCGACTCGGCGCGGAGCCGGCCGTCGTGGCCCTCGCCGCGGATGTCGCCGGCAAGCCGGCGGTGATCGTCGCCACCAACGAGGCCTCTCGTCAGCGCGGAGTCAAGGCAGGGGCGCTCGCGAAGACCGCCGCAGCCGTTCTCGGCGGCGGCGGTGGCGGCAAGGACGACCTCGCCCAGGGTGGCGGGTCGAAGCTCGACGCGATCCCGGCCGCGCTCGAGGCCATTGTGGCCGCGCTGCCGAGGTAGCGCGTGCGGCCAGGCGTACGGCTGGGAATCGATGTCGGCAAGGTTCGGATCGGCGTGGCCTCGAGCGACCCTCACGGTATGCTCGCGACCCCCGTGGTGACTGTGCAACGGGGAGACGGCGACGTCGAGCGAATCCTGGCCGAGGCCGCCGAGCGTGCCGCCATCGAGATCGTGGTCGGGTTGCCGCTCGCACTCTCCGGGGCAGACTCCGCGTCCACCCAGGATGCTCGGGACTTCGCGTCGCGAGTCGCGAGTGCCGCCACGGTGCCTGTTCGGCTCGTGGATGAACGGCTCTCCACGGTGTCAGCGCACCGCGCAATGCGCGCCACCGGCCGCAGCACCAGGAAGTCGCGGCCGGTCATCGACCAAGTCGCGGCGGTTATAATCTTGCAGCACGCCCTCGACGCCGAGAGATCCGGTGGAACACCACCCGGAGCCGCCGTCGAGCCGGACGAAGGAACGTGACTCGTGGCAGATGAGCCCAGCTGGGATGACATCTTTTCATCGCAACCCAGCCCGACCGCCGCGGATGACCAGTCGGCACCCCGGAGTCGCCGGGAGGCGAAGGAGAGCTCCGGTCGCCGGGAGGCGAAGGAGAGCTCCGGTCGCCGGGAGGCGCGGGAGGGCTCTCGCCGCCGCGAGACCAGGACGACCGCCGAGGCGCCCATCCGCCACGAGCGCGCGAGGCGGGGCGGCGACCGCGTAGACGAGCACGGGCTGCCGCCGCGCCGCAGACGCAGGCTCACCTGGCTGTGGGTGCTCATCGGCATCGTCGCGGTGCTCGGCGGGGCCTCGGCGGCCGCCTATTTCACCTTCGAACCGCAGATCAAGCAGGTGCTCGGCTGGGCCGAGCCGATCGACTACACCGGCTCCGGCACCGGCAGGGTCGTCGTGACGATCACCAACGGCCAGATCGGTTCGGATGTCGCGAAGACTCTTGCGAGCGCCGGGGTCACCAAGACCTACACCGCGTTCTACAAGCTTCTGTTGAAGCAGGATCCGCAGGTGCAGTTCCATCCCGGCAGTTATGCGCTCAAGAAGCAGATGAGTGCGAAGGCGGCCCTGGCCGCCCTCACCGATCCGAAGAGCAAGGTGTCGACCCAGCTCGTGCTTCCCGAGGGGATCACCGTCAAGGGCGTGATCAAGCGTCTTGCCGACCTGAGCGAGAGCACCGGAATCTCGGCGGCGCAGCTGGAGGTGGCCGCCGCGGATTACAAGTCGTTCGGTCTTCCGGCGGAGGCGCCGAACCTCGAGGGCTACCTCTTTCCTGCCACCTATTCGATCGAACCGGGTCAGACCGCCCACGCCGTGCTCCAGACCCTCGTCACCACGATGTTCCAGCACCTGGACGCCGATGGTGTGGCCCCGGCCGACCGTCACAAGGTACTCACCCTCGCCGCGCTCACCCAGAAGGAGGGCGGCAGCTCGGCCGACTTCTTCAAGGTGGCGCGGGTCTGGGACAACCGTCTCGCGGCCGGCATGCCGCTGCAGTCCGACGCGACGGTGAGCTACGGCTCCGGGGGCACCACCATCTCCACCACCGACGCCCAGCGCGCGGACAAGAGCAACCCATACAACACCTACGCGCACACCGGTCTGCCGATCGGGCCGATCTCCAACCCGGGCGACGCCGCGATCAAGGCGACGCTGCATCCGGCGGACGGCACCTGGCTCTTCTTCGTGCTCGTGAACGGCCAGACGGGGGAGACCGTGTTCTCCACGACCCTCGCCGAGCACAACGCGGCGGTCAAACAGTGGCAGGCGTGGTTGCGCGCCCACCCGGGGTTCGACGGGTGACCGTCGTCGAGCGTCGGCTCGCGGTGCTCGGTTCGCCGATCGCGCACTCCCAGTCGCCCGCCCTGCATCGGGCCGCCTACGCCGCCCTCGGGCTGCCCTGGTCGTACGACGCGATCGAGGTGACGACGGATGCCCTGCCGGGCTTCCTGGCCTCCTGCGGGCCGGAATGGCGAGGACTCTCGCTCACGATGCCGCTCAAGCGCGACGTGTTGCCGTTTCTCGACGAGCTGGACGAGTACGTGGAGATCACCGGCGGCGCGAACACCGTCGTCTTCGACCCGCGGCCCGGCGGACGCACGACGCGCGGATTCAACACCGACGTGTACGGCTTCCGCGAGGCGTTCCGCTCGGTGGGGGTGCGCCGGCTCAGCTCGGTGCGCCTCCTGGGCGGAGGAGCAACCGCGGCCTCGGCGATGGCGGCCGTCGCCGAACTCGGGGCGACCCGAATCGCCATCTCGGCGCGCACGCCGAAAAAGGTGACGCGGCTCCTGGCGCTGGGCGATCGACTCGGCGTCGACGTGGAGATCGAGCAGTTGAGCGAGCTCGACGACAGTGTCGTGCCCGACGTGGTGATTAGCACCATCCCGGGTTCGGCGCAGCTCGACATCCCGTTCACCGAGGAGACCCGGGCGAAGAGCGTGCTGCTCGAGGTGGCATACGACCCGTGGCCGACACCCCTCGCGGCCTCGTGGTTCGAGGCGGGCGGCCGGGTGATTCCCGGAATCGAGATGCTCGTGAACCAGGCGCTCATGCAGGTGCGCATCTTCGTGAGCGGGCATCCGCATCGTGCGCTGCGCGGCGAGCACCGGGTGTTCAGCGCGATGAGGGTCGCCGTCGGTCTCGACGGGGCGCCGGAGTAGGCGAACGCGCACGGGAGGAGTTTCTGCCTGTGCAAGGATTATCACCATGCTTCGATGGTTGACCGCAGGGGAATCGCACGGTCCGGAACTGGTGGCGATCCTCGAGGGACTGCCGGCCGGAGTGCCCGTGTCGATGGCCGGGATTCGCGCCGACCTTCACCGCCGCACGCTCGGCTACGGCCGCGGCGCTCGCCAGAAGTTCGAGCAGGATGAGCTCACGATCAGCGGCGGTGTGCGCTTCGGCCTGACCATGGGCAGCCCGATCGCGCTGCGCATCGGCAACACCGAGTGGCCGCGCTGGGTCGAGGTGATGAGCGCGGAGCCGGTGGACCCGGAGTCGCTGCCCAAGGGCCGAGGTGCCCCGCTCACCCGTCCGCGGCCGGGGCACGCGGACCTCGTCGGAATGCAGAAGTACGGTTTCGACGAGTCGCGCAACGTGCTCGAGCGCGCGAGCGCCCGCGAGACGGCCGCCCGGGTCGCCCTCGGGGCCGTCGCCCGTTCGTTCCTCGGCGAGCTCGGCATCCGGCTGCTCGCCCACACGCTGTCCATCGGGTCCGTGCGCGTGCCGGAGGGCAGCGCGCTTCCCGGCCCGGCCGACGTCGAGGCCCTCGACGCCGACCCGCTGCGCTGCTTCGACGCGGCGACCTCGGCGCTCATGGTCGCCGAGGTGGACGCCGCCCACGAGGACGGCGACACCCTCGGCGGCGTCGTGGAGGTGCTCGCCTACGGGGTGCCGCCCGGGCTCGGCTCGTACACGCACTGGGATCGTCGGCTCGACTCCCAGCTCGCCGCGGCCCTCATGGGCATCCAGGCCATCAAGGGCGTCGAGGTAGGCGACGGATTCCTCACCGCGACCCGCCGTGGCTCAGAGGCCCACGATGAACTCTTCCAGACGGATGACGGCATCGCCCGGTCGAGCGACCGCGCCGGGGGCACAGAGGGCGGCATGAGCACCGGAACCGTGTTGAGGGTGCGCGCGGGGATGAAACCCATCTCCACCGTGCCCCACGCGCTGCGCACCGTGGACATCGCCGGCGGCGGACCTGCCGAGGCGCACCACCAGCGCTCGGACGTCTGTGCCGTGCCGGCGGCGGGAGTCGTCGCCGAGGCCATGGTCGCGCTCGTGCTCGCCAACGCGGTGCTCGAGAAGTTCGGCGGGG
The DNA here is from genome assembly GCF_008040105.1 of Lacisediminihabitans profunda. Taxonomy (GTDB): domain Bacteria; phylum Actinomycetota; class Actinomycetes; order Actinomycetales; family Microbacteriaceae; genus Lacisediminihabitans; species Lacisediminihabitans profunda. The sequence continues at coordinate 302,873 of NZ_VRMG01000004.1, read as the reverse complement.
ACTCGATCGTGGAGACCCGGCGCAACCTCGACGGCTATCTCGCCGCCATCCCGGGCAACCTGCGCACCTCGGCGGCCTCCGACCCGCTGCTCGGTTCGTGAGCGAGGCCGGCCCGCACGTCGTGCTGATCGGGCCGCCCGGCGCGGGAAAGACCAGGCTGGGCAAGCGGATCGCCCGGCTGCTCAAGGCGAGCTTCATCGACACCGACCGGCGCATCGTGGCCAAACACGGCCCGATCGCCGAGATCTTCGCCCAGCGCGGCGAGGAGTACTTCCGCCGGCTCGAACGCGCGGAGGTGGCCCAGGCGCTCACCGAGCGTGCGGTGGTCTCGCTCGGCGGGGGAGCGGTGCTCAACCCGGACACCCAGCGCGAACTGGCGGCCCACCGTGTCGTGCTCGTGACCGTGAGCCCGGAGGCGGTGGAGGCACGCATCGCCGGGTCGACCAGACCGCTCGTCGCGGGCGGGATCGAGGCCTGGTCGAGGCTCGTCGAGGGCCGCCGCGAGATCTACGAGCGGCTCGCCTCCGCCACCTGGGACACCTCGAGCAGACCGCTCGACTCGATCGCAAACGAAATCGCCGAGTGGGCCTCCGCCGGCGACCCGATGAAGGACACCGAGTGAGCACCGTCACCAAGATCACCGTCCCGGTCCCCGGGGCGGACGCCTACGACGTCATCGTCGGGCGCAACATCCTCGATCGCCTCCCCGGCATCATCGGGCCGAACGCCCGGAAGGTGCTCATCGTGCATCCGCCGACGCTCGGCGCGCGGGCGGCGGCGCTGCGGGAGAGCCTCACCGGCGACTACGAGGTGCTGCTCGCCGAGATCCCGGACGCCGAAACCGGAAAGCGCGTGGAGGTCGCGGCGTTCTGCTGGCAGGTGATGGGGCAGGCGGACTTCACCCGCTCGGATGCCGTGATCGGCTTCGGAGGCGGCTCGGTCACCGACCTCGCCGGCTTCGTCGCCGCCACCTGGCTGCGCGGGGTGCGGCTCGTCAACGTGCCGACGACCCTCCTCGGCATGGTGGACGCGGCGATCGGCGGCAAGACCGGGATCAACACCGCCGAGGGCAAGAACCTCGTGGGCGCGTTCTACCCGCCCGCCGGAGTGGTGGTGGACCTCGAGACCCTCGACGGCATCAGCCAGATGGAGATCCTGGCCGGATTCGGCGAGGTCGTGAAGTACGGCTTCATCGCGGAGCCCGAGATCCTGGACATCATCGAGCGCTCCGTCGAGATCGCGACCGACCCGCGGTCCGACGAGTTCCGTCGGCTGGTCGAGCTGTCGATAGGCATCAAGGCACGGGTGGTCGGGCACGACCTCAAGGAGTCCGGCCTGCGGGAGATTCTCAACTACGGCCACACCCTCGGCCACGCGATCGAATACGCCGAGAGGTTCCAGTGGCGGCACGGGGCCGCTGTCGCGATCGGTATGGTCTACGCGGCGGAGCTCGCTCGACTCACCGGTCGGCTGTCCGACGAGGTTGTCGACAGGCACCGCAGCATCCTCACCTCGCTGCAGCTGCCGGTCAGCTACCCGGCGGGGCGCTGGAGCACCCTGCTGTCTGTGATGAAGCGCGACAAGAAGGCCCGAGGGGCCCTGCTGAGGTTCATCGTGCTCGACGACATCGCCAAGCCGACCACCCTCACCGGGCCCGACGAGAGCCTGCTCTTCGCGGCCTACCAGGAGATCGGCTCCTAGCACCGCGCATCCCGCCCCGCGCCGTACCTACGTTTCTCCGGAGGTTTCGTTTCTCCGGAGGTTTCGTTTCTCCGGAGGTTTCGTTTCTCCGGAGGTTTCGCGGTCGACGAGGTCGACACGCGGGAAATCGGCCCGAAATGGATGCGCCGAGGGCCGAACCTCCGGAGAAACGCGCGGCGGTCGGGCGAGCGAGACCCGACGAGTCCGGCGGGCGGATGTCGCCCGGTAGGCTCGACATCCATGGGCAGCATCCTCGTACTCAACGGTCCCAACCTCGGTCGCCTCGGCAGCCGGGAACCGGACGTCTACGGCAGCGGCACCCTCGACGACCTGCGCGCCAGGCTCGACTCCGAGGCGCCTCCCGGCCACGCCATCGACCTGCGCCAGACGAACGACGAGGCGGAGCTCATCGGCTGGCTCTACGAGGCCGTCGACACGTCCAGCCCGGTGATCCTCAATCCGGCGGCGTTCACGCACTACTCCTACGCTCTTCGGGATGCCGCTGCCCTGGTCACCAAGGCGGGCCTGATCCTCATCGAGGTGCACATCTCGAACCCGCACGCGCGCGAGGAGTTCCGCCACAACAGCGTGATCTCCGGTGTCGCCACCGGGGTGATCGCCGGCTTCGGTTTCGACTCCTACCTGCTCGCCCTCGACGCCGTAAACAGGCTCCTCGGCTAGCGGATGCCCTGCTCGGTGCGCCGAGCCGGTAAACTTGTGGTTTCGGCGCCTGGGCGCCCACCAACCTTTTCCCTCCAGAACGGATTTCTACAGCCATGGCCTCAACAGCTGACATCAGGAACGGCGTCGTTCTCAACATGGACGGCCAGCTCTGGACCGTGATCGACTTCCAGCACGTGAAGCCCGGCAAGGGCGGCGCGTTCGTGCGCACCAAGGTCAAGAACGTCATGAGCGGCAAGGTCGTCGACCGCACATTCAACGCCGGCGCGAAGATCGAGACCGAGACGGTCGATCGCTCGGAGTTCCAGTACCTGTACGCCGACGGCGAGAACTACGTCTTCATGGACGTGGGCAACTACGACCAGATCACCCTGTCGGCCGCCCAGGTCGGCGACGCGGCCAACTTCATGCTGGAGAACCAGAACGTGACGATCGCCCTGCACAACGGCGACCCCCTCTACGTGGAGCTCCCGGCATCCGTCGTGCTCGAGATCACCTACACCGAGCCAGGCCTCCAGGGCGACCGCTCAACCGGCGGCACCAAGCCGGCCACAGTGGAGACCGGTTACCAGATCCAGGTGCCGCTGTTCCTCGAGCAGGGCACCAAGGTGAAGGTCGACACGCGCGACGGCAGCTACCTCGGCCGCGTCAACTAGTGGGCGCCCGCACCAAGGCACGCAAGCGCGCGATCGACCTGCTCTACGGGGCAGACGTTCGCGAGATCTCGCTCAACTCCGCGATCGCCGTCGAGGCCGAGCGCGCGAAGAGTGAGCCCGACCGGTGGGCGTCCTGGGCCTACGCGCGCGAGATCGTGGAGGGCATCGCCGAGCACGGCGACGAGATCGACGAACTCATCGAGACTCACGCCCAGGGCTGGACCATCAACCGCATGCCGGTCCTCGATCGTGCGATCCTGCGCATCGGGATCTGGGAGATCATGTTCAACGACGAGATTCCGGATGCCGTGGCCATCTCCGAAGCCGTCGAGGCCGCGCAGGAGTACAGCACTGAGGACTCGGCCGGATTCGTCAACGGGTTGCTCGGCCGGATCGCCCAGCTGCACGTCTGACCGCTGCGGTGCTCGCGGTGACGCCGCGCCCGCGTTTCGCGTTACACGTTTCGTGTTTCGCGTTACGCGGCGCGGCCAGCCCGGTGCCGCGCCCGCCCCGCGTTTCTCCGGAGGTTTTGCCGCTGGGGCATCCGATCCGGTCCGTTTTCGGCCGCTGCGGTCGATTTCGGCTGGAACCTCCGGAGAAACGCGGATTTGCGCGGGTTGCGCGGTGCCCGGCCCGGCGGGAGCAACGCGGGTCGCGCGGAGAAACGCGGCGTGCCCCGGCGCGCCCCGGCGCCCGGTATAGTGTGGGCTGTAGACATCCTTAAATTCCGTCCAGAGAGGCGGGGAAGGAGGTCAGATTGCCCGCACGAATCGTGCTCCAGCAAGCTGATATCACCCGCGCGTTGACTCGCATCTCCCACGAGATCCTTGAGTCCAATCGGGGACCGGACAATCTCGTCATCCTCGGCATCCCCACGCGCGGAGTCGTGCTCGCCGATCGCATCGGGGGCCTGCTGCGGGAGATCTCCGGCACGCTCGTGCCGGTCGGCGCCCTCGACGTGACGCTGTACCGGGACGACCTCGGCCGCAACCCCACCCGCGCGCCGTCTCCCACCCAGGTGCCGCCGGGCGGAATCGACGGCAAGACGGTGGTTCTCGTCGACGACGTGCTCTACTCCGGCCGCACGATCCGCGCTGCCCTCGACGCCCTCGGCAGCATCGGCCGGCCGAGCATCGTGCGCCTCGCGACCCTCATCGACCGCGGCCATCGCGAACTGCCGATCCGCCCGGACTTCGTGGGCAAGAACCTGCCGTCGTCGCAGAGCGAGCGCATCAACGTTCACCTGCAGGAGATCGACGGCGACGAGTACGTGTCGATCGAGGAGAGCGGATCATGAGGCACCTGCTGAGCACCCGCGACCTGTCCCGCGACCAGGCAATCGCCATCCTGGACGTGGCGGAGGACATGGCCGACGTCGCCGACCGTGAGGTGAAGAAGCTCCCCACCCTGCGCGGAAAGACCGTGGTTAACCTCTTCTTCGAGGATTCGACCCGCACCCGGATCTCCTTCGAGGCCGCCGCGAAGCGGTTGAGCGCGGATGTCATCAACTTCAGCGCGAAGGGGTCGAGCGTCTCGAAGGGCGAGAGCCTCAAGGACACCGCGCAGACCCTCGCCGCCATCGGAGCGGACGCCGTCGTAATCCGGCACGGCTCCTCCGGTGCGCCGCTCGTGCTCGCCAACGCGGGCTGGATCGAGGCGGCGATCGTCAATGCGGGCGACGGCACGCACGAACATCCCACCCAGGCCCTGCTCGACGCCTTCACCATCCGACGAAGGCTGCACGGTCCGGCGTCCCGCGGCCACGGCCTCGACGGCGTGACGGTGACGATCGTGGGCGACATCCTGCACTCCCGCGTCGCCCGCTCGAACGTGTGGCTGCTCACGACTCTCGGCGCCTCGGTGACGCTGGTCGCGCCGGCCACCCTCCTGCCGATCGGCGTCGACGAGTGGCCGGTCGCCGTGCTGTTCGACCTGGACGAGGCCCTGGCCCGGCAGGCGGACGTCGTGATGATGCTGCGAATCCAGTCCGAGCGGATGCACGCGGCATTCTTCCCGAACGCGCGCGAATATTCGCGGCAGTGGGGCCTCGACGACGGCCGTCTCGACCGTCTCGGCCCGGATAGCATTGTGATGCACCCCGGGCCGATGAATCGCGGTCTCGAAATCTCAGCGGGAGCCGCCGACTCGCCCCAATCGACCGTGCTGGAGCAGGTCGCCAACGGAGTGTCGGTGAGGATGGCAGTGCTCTACCTTCTGCTCTCCGGCGAAAGGACCCTGTCATGACCGAAACCATCCTGGTGCGGGGAGCGACCCTCGCGGACGGCACCCGCACCGACATCCTCGTTCGAGCCGGCGTGATCGCCGAGCTCGGCAAGGCCATCTTCGCCTCGGCGGATCGCCTGATCGACGCCGACGGCCTCATCGCCCTTCCCGGCCTCGTCGACCTGCATACCCACCTGCGCGAGCCGGGGTTCGAGCAGAGCGAGACGGTGCTCACCGGGTCGCGGGCCGCGGCGATCGGCGGCTTCACCGCCGTGCACGCCATGGCCAACACCTCGCCCGTCGCGGACACCGCGGGCGTGGTCGAGCAGGTCCAGGCCCTCGGCGTGGCCGCCGGCTACGTCACCGTACGGCCGATCGGTGCGGTCACGGTCGGACTCGAGGGCAGGCAGCTTGCCGAGATCGGCGCGATGGCCAACAGCCGGGCGCGGGTTCGCGTGTTCTCCGACGACGGCAAGTGCGTGTCGGATGCCCTGCTCATGCGTCGCGCACTCGAGTACGTCACGACGTTCGGGGGAGTGGTGGCCCAGCACGCGCAGGAGCCGCGGCTCACCGAGGGCGCGCAGATGAACGAGGGAACCCTCTCCGGCGAGCTCGGCCTGGCCGGCTGGCCGGCCGTGGCGGAGGAGTCGATCATCGCGAGGGACGTGCTGCTCGCCCAGCACGTGGGCGCCCGGCTCCATATCTGCCACCTGTCGACCGCCGGTTCGGTGGATGTGGTGCGCTGGGCGAAGGCGCGCGGAATCGCCGTGACCGCCGAGGTCACCCCGCACCACCTGCTGCTCACCGAACAGCTCGCGAGCGGCTACGACTCCCGGTACAAGGTCAATCCGCCGCTGCGCCGCGACGAGGACGTGCATGCCGTGCGCGCCGGACTTGCCGATGGCACGATCGACATCGTGGCGACCGACCACGCGCCCCATCCGGTCGAGGCTAAGGACTGCGAGTGGGAGGCTGCGGCCTTCGGCATGGTCGGCCTCGAGTCCGCGCTCTCGGTGGTGCAGGCCTCGGTGGTGGACACCGGGCTGCTCGACTGGTCGGACGTGGCCAGGGTGTTCTCCCGCGCGCCGGCGGCGATCGGCAGGCTCGATGGCTACGACCGCGGAATCGCGGTGGGGTCACCTGCCGAGTTCACCCTCTACGACGCATCGGCAAGCCGGGTCTTCGACACGAGTCGCCTGCGTGGCAAGGGTCTCAACTCCCCGTACCTCGAGACGACTCTGCCGGGGCGGGTGGTGGCGACGATCCACGACGGATACGCGACGGTACTCGACGGCGAACTCGTCGAGGCGGATGCCGTCGCCCGGTTCGCCGCGGCGGCCGGCGCTCGCGAGGCGGGGGTGCGCAATGGATAGGGCGGTCTCGACCTCGATCGTGGTGGCCGTGATCGTGCTCGCCCTCGCCGGGATGGCCATCGGCTGGCGTGCCCGCCGGCGGCGGCAGTCCCATGTACCGCGGCCGCCGGCCGTGCCCGCCGAGATCGGCGCCGTCCTCGCTTCCGCCGACGTCTTCTACGTGGCGACCACCGTCGCGGGGCGGCCCCTCGAACGCATCGCGGTGGGCGGGCTGGGATTCCGGGCGCGCGCCACGGTGACCGTCGCCGATCGCGGCATCGTGCTCGGCATCGCCGGCGAGCCGGAGGCCTTCCTCCCCGTCGAGTCGCTCCGCGCAGTGGAGCGGGCCACCTGGACCATCGACCGTGTGGTCGAGACCGGCGGACTGATTCTCATCGCCTGGACCCTGGGCGACACGGAGGTCGACAGCTACCTCCGCGTCGCCGAGCAGGCAGACCCCACCCCGATCATCGAGGCGGTCGAGCGACTGCTCGACCGCTCTCAAACCCATGGAAGTGAGGCATCGTGACGCGCTTCGAACCCGCCGTCCTCGTGCTCGAAGACGGAACTCGATACGACGGGAACGCGTACGGCGCCCGAGGGCGCGCCCTCGGGGAGGCCGTCTTCGCCACCGGGATGACCGGCTACCAGGAGACCATCACCGATCCCTCCTACGCGGGACAGATCGTGATGATGACGGCCCCGCACATCGGCAACACCGGGGTGAACGACGAAGACCCGGAGTCCGACCGCGTCTGGGTCGCCGGTTTCGTGGTGCGCGACCCGTCGCGAATCGTGTCCAACTACCGCGCGAACGGCAGCCTCGACGACCAGCTCGTGGAGCAGGGAGTCGTGGGCATCAGCGGCGTGGACACACGCGCCGTCACCCGTCGACTGAGGGATGCCGGGGCGATGCGCTCGGGAATCTTCTCCGGCGCCGAGGCGGCGCTCGGCGCGGCCGAGCAGCTCGCCATCGTGCGCGCCGGGGCGCAGATGCAGGGACTCAACCTGTCGGCGCGGGTGTCGGTGACCGAGCCCAAGACCCTCCTCGCGACATCCGAGCGAATCGGCTCGGTGGCCGTGCTCGACCTCGGCGTGAAGGACTCGACCCTGCGCTACCTCGCCTCGCGCGGCCTCGACGTGCACGTGCTGCCGCAGTCGGTGACGGCCGACGAGTTGTTCGCGCTGCACCCGGATGCGGTCTTCTATTCGAACGGGCCGGGCGACCCCGCCGCGTCCGGCACCCATGTCGAACTGCTGCAGGCGGTGCTGCGCAAGAGGCTGCCGTTCTTCGGGATCTGCTTCGGCAACCAACTTCTCGGCCGCGCGCTCGGCCTCTCCACCTACAAGCTGCCCTTCGGCCACCGCGGCATCAACCAGCCGGTTCTCGACAAGGCCACGGGACGAGTGGAGATCACCGCCCACAATCACGGCTTCGCCGTCGACGCCCCGCTCGACGGGGTCTTCGACTCGCCGGCCGGGTTCGGCCGCGTCGAGGTGAGCCACGTCAACCTCAACGACAACGTCGTCGAGGGACTCAACGCCCTCGACATCCCGGCCTTCTCGGTGCAGTACCACCCGGAGGCGGCCGCCGGCCCGCACGACGCCAACTACCTGTTCGACCGGTTCAGGGACCTCATTCTCGCCGTCAAGGCCGCAGAGACGGAAAGCAAGTAATGCCCAAGCGCGACGACATCACCTCGGTTCTCGTGATCGGCTCAGGCCCGATCGTGATCGGCCAGGCCTGCGAATTCGACTACTCGGGCACCCAGGCCTGCCGTGTGCTCCGCGAGGAGGGTGTGCGGGTGATCCTGATCAACTCGAACCCCGCCACGATCATGACCGACCCCGACTTCGCCGACGCGACCTACGTCGAGCCGATCACCTGGCAGGTGATCGAGACGATCATCGCCAAGGAGCGCCCGGACGCGATCCTGCCGACCCTCGGCGGCCAGACCGCGCTGAACGCCGCGATCGACCTGCACAACCACGGCATCCTCGAGAAGTACGACGTCGAGCTGATCGGCGCGAACTTCGAGGCGATCAACAAGGGCGAGGATCGGCAGATCTTCAAGCAGCTCGTTCTCGACGCCGGGGCGGATGTCGCGCGCAGCCACATCGCCCACACGGTCGGCGAGGCCATCGAGTTCGCCAAGGATCTCGGCTACCCGCTCGTGATCCGGCCGTCATTCACCATGGGCGGGCTCGGGTCGGGCTTCGCGTACACCGAGGCCGAACTGGTGCGCATGGTCGGCGACGGCCTGCACCAGAGCCCGACGAGCGAGGTCCTGCTCGAGGAGTCGATCCTCGGCTGGAAGGAGTACGAGCTCGAGCTCATGCGGGATACCGCCGACAACACCGTCGTCGTATGCTCCATCGAGAATGTAGACCCGGTCGGTGTGCACACCGGCGACTCGATCACCGTCGCTCCCGCGCTCACCCTCACCGACCGCGAGTACCAGAACCTCCGCGACATCGGCATCGACATCATCCGCGCCGTGGGAGTGGACACCGGCGGCTGCAACATCCAGTTCGCGATCGACCCGGCGAACGGCCGCGTCATCGTCATCGAGATGAACCCCCGGGTCTCCCGGTCGAGCGCCCTCGCCTCGAAGGCCACCGGCTTCCCGATCGCCAAGATCGCCGCCAAGCTCGCGATCGGCTACCGGCTCGACGAGATCCCCAACGACATCACGAAGGTCACCCCCGCGAGCTTCGAGCCGACCCTGGACTACGTGGTCGTGAAGGTTCCCCGGTTCGCGTTCGAGAAGTTCCCAGCCGCGGATGCCACCCTCACCACCACCATGAAGTCGGTCGGCGAGGCGATGGCCATCGGCCGCAACTACTCCACCGCGCTGCAGAAGGCGCTTCGGTCCCTGGAGAAGCGCGGATCGAGCTTCCACTGGGACGGTGTGCCCGGCGACAAGGACGAGCTGCTCGCGATCGCCGCCGTGCCCACCGACGGCCGCATCGTCACCGTGCAGCAGGCGCTGCGCGCCGGGGCCACGATCGACGAGGTATTCGAGTCGACGAAGATCGACCCCTGGTTCATCGACCAGATCGTGCTGATCAACGAGGTCGCCGAGGAGATCGGGTCGTTCCGGCCGCTCGACGCGTCCCTGCTGCGGCTTGCGAAGGACCACGGCTTCAGCGACGTGCAGATCGCGGCGCTCCGCGGCCTCACCGAGGCCGAGGTGCGCGTGATCCGCCACGCGTTCGGCGTGCGTCCGGTCTTCAAGACAGTCGACACCTGCGCCGGCGAGTTCCCCGCCCTCACCCCGTACCACTACTCGAGCTACGACCAGGAGACCGAGGTGCGGCCGAGCGACCGACGCAAGGTCGTGATCCTCGGTTCCGGCCCGAACCGCATCGGCCAGGGCGTGGAGTTCGACTACTCCTGCGTGCACGCGAGCTTCGCGCTCTCCGACGCGGGCTTCGAGACCATCATGATCAACTGCAACCCCGAGACGGTCTCCACCGACTACGACACGAGCGACCGCCTCTACTTCGAGCCGCTCACCCTGGAGGACGTGCTCGAGGTCGTGCACGCGGAGAGCCAGAGCGGCGAGCTGGTCGGAGTGATCGTGCAGCTCGGTGGCCAGACCGCTCTCGGGCTGGCGAAGGGCCTCAAGGCGGCCGGCGTCACCATCCTCGGCACGACCCCGGAGGCCATCGACCTCGCCGAGGAGCGTGGCCTGTTCCAGGGCATCCTCGACGCCGCCGGCCTCGTCGCCCCGCGCAACGGCACCGCCATCGACTATCGGGAGGCCGTCGTCGTCGCCGAGGAGATCGGCTACCCCGTGCTCGTTCGTCCCTCCTACGTCCTCGGCGGCCGGGGCATGGAGATCGTCTACGACAGCCCGTCGCTGCTCGACTACTTCGGTCGCATCGCCGACCAGGGGATCGTCGGTCCCGGGCATCCGCTGCTCGTCGACCGCTTCCTCGACGACGCGATCGAGATCGACATCGACGCCCTCTACGACGGCACCGAGCTCTACGTCGGTGGCGTCATGGAGCACATCGAGGAGGCCGGCATCCACTCCGGCGACTCGAGCTGCACCCTGCCCCCGGTCACCCTCGGTCGCGAGCAGATCGCGCGGGTTCGCGAGGCGACCCTGGCGATCGCGAAGGGCATCGGCGTGCGCGGTCTCATCAACGTGCAGTTCGCGATCGGCGCCGGAGTGCTCTACGTGCTCGAGGCCAACCCGCGGGCGTCGCGCACGGTGCCCTTCGTGGCGAAGGCCCTGGGGCTGCCGATCGCCAAGGCGGCGTCCCTGATCATGGTCGGTCGCAGCATCCGGTCCCTCGTCGAAGACGGCATGCTGCCGCCGGTCGACGGCTCCGTCGTGCCGATGGATTCGCCGGTCGCGGTGAAGGAGGCCGTGCTGCCGTTCAAGCGCTTCCGCACCAAGGAGGGCCAGGTCGTCGACTCGGTGCTCGGCCCGGAGATGCGCTCCACCGGCGAGGTCATGGGCATCGACTCCAACTTCCCCAAGGCGTTTGCCAAGAGCCAGGAGGCGGCCTACGGAGGGCTGCCGACGAGCGGGAGCGTCTTCGTCTCGGTGGCGGACCGCGACAAGCGCGCGATCATCCTGCCCGTGCTTCGACTGCAGCAGCTCGGCTTCGAGATCCTCGCAACGATCGGCACGGCGGAGATCCTCAGCCGCAACGGCATCACGGCCCGCGTCGTGCGCAAGTACGACCAGGGCGAGGTGTCGATCGAGGGCGAGCCATCGATCGTGGACCTGATCAACCGCTCGGAGGTGGATGTCGTGATCAACACCCCCAGCGGCCGCAGCGCCCGGGTCGACGGCTACGAGATTCGCGCTGCCGCGGTCGCGGCGGACCTGCCGCTCTTCACCACCATCGCCCAACTGGGTGCCGCCGTCGCCTCGGTCGAAGCCATCCGCGACGGCTTCGACGTGAAGTCGCTGCAGGACTACGCGATCGAGCGCGGCGAGCGACTGGCGGCGCTGGGTGGCTGAGCCGGCGCGCCCGGCGACCGTCGTGGGCTTCGGCGACCGCCTCGCGACAGTGTTCGACAGCGTCGGGCAGTTGTGCGTCGGCATCGACCCGCACGCCTGGCTGTTGAGGGAGTGGGACCTGCCGGACTCCGCCGCGGGGGCACGAGAGTTCGGCCTCCGCGTGGTGGAGGCCACGGCAGGTCGTGCGGGCATCGTCAAGCCGCAGGTCGCGTTCTTCGAGCGCTACGGCTCGGCGGGGTTCGCGGCGCTCGAGGATGTGCTCGCCGCCGCTCGTGCCGCCGGACTGCTCGTGATCGCCGACGCGAAGCGCGGGGACCTCGGCACGAGCGTCGAGGCCTACGGGCAGGCCTGGCTCGCGCCGGGCGGACCGCTCGAGTGCGATGCCATGACGATCAGCGCGTACATGGGCGTGGGGTCGATCGAGGCTCCGATGCGCCTCGCCGAGCAGGCCGGCAAGGGCCTCTTCGTGCTCGCGGCGACCTCCAACCCGGAGGCGTTCGAGGTGCAGACGGCGACGGTCGCACGCGGGGCGAGAGCCGGGCGATCCGTCGCTGCGAGTATCGTCGGTGATGTGGTGTCCTGGAACAAACTGCACACGTCGGGGGTCGGCGGATCCGTGGGGGTCGTCCTCGGGGCCACAGTCGACTTCTCCGCCTTCGGAATCGACCTCGGAGAACTCGCGGGCTCGCCCTCGACGCCGGTACTGGCGCCCGGGTTCGGCCACCAGGGTGCCCGATACTCCCAACTCGCTTCGCTCTACGGACCGGCGGCCCCGCACGCCGTCGTGAGCGCGTCCCGCAGCATCCTCCAGGCCGGTCCGGCGGGCGTCGCCGAAGCCATCGCGACCCAGGCGAGCGAGGTTCTCGCATGCCGCGGGTAGCCCCACCCGAGGTGGACCGGGCCGCCGCGGCGCGCGCCGCCGTCGCCGCGAGGCAGGCCAGGGCCGCCGTCAAGAAGTCCGTGCACGATCGCACCCGCAGCGCGCTCGACGTCGTCGACGCGGCCTGGTCAGCGAGTGCGGCGCCGGCCGAGGCGAGCCTGCGGGTTCGGGAACTGCTCACGAGCATCCCGAGTCTCGGGCCCACCCGGGTGGCCAGGGCCATGGAACAGCTCGGGATCGCGGAGTCCAAGCGGGTCGGCGGCCTCGGAGTGCGGCAGCGTCGACGCCTGCGCGAGTGGCTCGAGCGCCGGGACAATCACGGCGGGGAGCAGCAGCGAGCCCGTCTCGTGGTGCTCGCCGGACCCACGGCCGTCGGCAAGGGCACCGTGTCCACCTACATCCGGGAGAACTACCCGGACGTGCACCTGTCCGTCTCGGCCACGACGAGGTCGCCCCGTCCGGGCGAGGTCGACGGGGTCAACTACTTCTTCGTGAGCGACGAGCAGTTCGACCACCTGATCGAGACCGGCCAGATGCTCGAAACGGCGACCGTGCACAACGCGTTCCGCTACGGCACCCCCCGGGAGCCCATCGAGGAGGCGCTCGCCCGTGGCCAGAGCGTGCTGCTCGAGATCGACCTCCAGGGTGCACGGTCGGTGCGCAAGGAGATGCCGGAGGCCGTGCTGGTGTTCCTGCTGCCGCCGACCTGGGACGAACTCGTGCGCCGACTGATCGGCCGCGGCACCGAGGATTCGGTCGAACAGCAGCGCCGGCTCGAGACGGCGAAGGTCGAATTGGCCGCCCAGGACGAGTTCGATTACCGGGTTGTCAACCACGAAGTCAGCCAGGCCGCCCGCGAGGTCGTAGACTTGATGGCAATCCCCAAGAAATAACAGGAGTATCACGCATGGTTGAACGCGCCAAGGGCATCATCGATCCGCCCATCGACGAACTGCTGTCGAAGGTCGACTCGAAGTACGCGCTCGTGATCTTCGCGTCCAAGCGGGCCCGCCAGATCAACGACTACTATGCGGACCTCCACGAGGGAAGCCTCTTCGACAACGTCGGACCCCTCGTCGACTCGACGATCGACGACAAGCCGCTCTCGGTGGCGATGCACGAAATCAACGAGGACAAGCTCGTCGTGAAGGCCCTCGCCGAGCCGGCCGAGTAACTTCCCTCTAGGCTCCTCGTATGAGTGGCCCGTTGAACATCGTCGTCGGAATAACCGGCGGCATCGCCGCGTACAAGGCCGTGGGCGTGGTTCGAGCCCTCGTGCTCGCCGGACACGACGTGCACGTGGTGGCGACGGATGCCGCGCTGCGGTTCGTGGGCAGGCCCACTCTCGAGGCCATCAGCCGTAACCCCGTGCACACCGACCTCTACGAGGGGGTGGCGGAGGTGCGGCACGTGGCGATCGGGCAGGCCGCCGACCTGATCGTCGTCGCGCCGGCCACCGCGAACACCATCGCGAAGCTCGCGGCGGGCCTCGCCGACGACCTTCTCGGCAACACCATCCTCGCGAGCCGCGCGCCGATTGTGCTCGCCCCGGCGATGCACACCGAGATGTGGCAGAACCCCGCTACCGTCGCGAACGTCGCCACCCTGAGATCCCGCGGCGTGACGATCGTGGGACCGGGTGTCGGACAGCTGACCGGCACCGACTCCGGGCCGGGCCGAATGGTCGAGCCGGACGTGATCGCCGCCGCCGCCCTCGCGGTGCTCGTGCCCAAGGACCTCGTCGGTCGCCGGATCGTCGTCAGTGCGGGCGGCACGCGGGAGGCCCTCGACCCGGTGCGTTACCTCGGCAATCGCTCGAGCGGCAGGCAGGGCGTCGCCATCGCGATCGCGGCCGCCGCGCGGGGGGCCGACGTCACCCTCATCGGCGCGAACCTCGAGATCGACGTCCCATCCTCCATCCACGTGCTGCACGTCGTGTCCACTCTCGAACTGGCGGCTGCCGTGGAGCTCGCGGCGAGGGACGCCGACGTGGTCATCATGGCCGCCGCCGTCGCCGACTACCGCCCGGAGCGGGTGGCCGAGTCGAAGATCAAGAAGGACGAGCACGGCGATCGCCTCACGCTCGAGCTCGTGCGCAACCCGGACATCCTGGCCACCCTCGGCGAGAGCCGTCGCCCGGGGCAGGTGATCGTGGGATTCGCCGCGGAGACCGAGACCGACCGCGACCGACTGCTCGATCTCGGCCGAGCCAAGGTGGCGCGCAAGCGCAGCGACTTTCTCGTCGTCAACAGGGTGGGCTGGAACGAAGGCTTCGCCACGGAGGGCAACACGGTCATCGTGCTCGACGGGCGCGGCGATATAGTGATTGAGGCTTCAGGCAGCAAGGCGTCGGTGGCTGGTCGTATTCTCGACGTTCTGGCGCGTCCCGGGGCTTGATCGACTCAGCCGTCCGCCCTGCCGCATGACACGAGACACATTCCTAGCGAGGCAGACATGACCGCATCAGCGCACGCACCTCTACGCCTCTTCACGTCGGAGTCGGTGACCGAGGGCCACCCGGACAAGATCTGCGACCAGATCTCGGACAGCATCCTGGATGCCCTGCTCACAGTCGACCCGCACAGTCGCGTCGCCGTGGAGACCCTGGTCACCACCGGCCTCGTGCACGTCGCCGGCGAGGTCACCACCTCCGGCTACGTCGACATCCCCACCATCGTGCGCGACCGCATCTGGAACATCGGCTACAACTCCTCCGAGGTCTGGTTCGACGGCCGCTCCTGCGGCGTCTCCGTGTCCATCGGCGGCCAGTCCCCGGACATCGCGCAGGGCGTCGACGACGCCTTCGAGAGCCGCGAGGAGTCGAGCGGCGACGACCTCGACCGTCAGGGCGCCGGCGACCAGGGGATCATGTTCGGCTACGCCACGACCGAGACCCCGGAGTACATGCCGGTGCCGATCTGGCTCGCCCACCGGATGGCCGAGCGGCTCGCCGAGGTGCGCAAGACCGGGGTCGTGGACTACCTCCGGCCCGATGGCAAGACGCAGGTGACGATCGGCTACGACGGGATCGTGCCCCGCACCGTCGAGACCGTGGTGCTGTCGACCCAGCACTCGCCGCTCGTGAGCACCCAGACCCTTCGCGCCGAGATCGAGGAACTCGTCATCCGCCCGGTGCTGGATCGCATCGAGCTCGACAGCGTCGACCCGCGCGTGCTCATCAACCCCACCGGGCGGTTCGAGATCGGCGGGCCGCAGGGCGATGCCGGGCTCACCGGCCGCAAGATCATCGTCGACACCTACGGCGGGGCCAGCCGCCACGGCGGTGGGGCCTTCAGCGGCAAGGACCCGTCGAAGGTCGACCGCTCGGCCGCCTACGCCATGCGCTGGGTCGCCAAGAACGTGGTCGCGGCCGGACTCGCCGACCGCCTCGAGGTGCAGGTCGCCTACGCGATCGGCAAGGCGGCGCCGGTCGGACTCTACGTGGAGTCGTTCGGCACCGCGCACGTGGCGGAGGCCTCGATCATCGAGGCCATCCGCCAGGTCTTCGACCTGCGACCGGCGGCGATCATCCGCGATCTCGACCTGCTGCGTCCCATCTACGCCGTCACGGCCACCTACGGCCACTTCGGGCGCGAGCTGCCCGAGTTCACTTGGGAACGGCTCGACCGCGTGGACGACCTGCGCAGCGCTGCCGGGCTTTAGCCGTGTCCGCCTCGGCGCGAGTCGCCCGGGTGCTCATCGACTCGCCTCTGCCGCAGCTCGACCGGCTCTTCGATTACCGCATTCCGCCGGAGCTCATCGCCGAGGCGGTGCCGGGAGTGCGGGTGAAGGTGCCGCTGCGCTCGGCGGGGCGCGTGGCCGACGGCATGATCGTCGAGGTGGGGGATGCCGGCGGCTACACCGGTGTGCTGAGCGACCTCGACTCCGTGGTGTCACCGGTGCGCATCCTCACCCCGGAGGTCTGGTCCCTCGCGCGAAGGCTCGCGGATCGCGCGGCCGGCAACGCGAGCGACATCGTGCGTCTGGCCGTGCCCAAGCGCCAGGTGCGCGTGGAGAAGGCCTGGCTGGCGGGCGAATCGGTCGAACCGGCGGAGCCGGTGCACACGGTCGCCGTGCCGGGCTTCGACACCGCCCGGTTCGAATCCGCCCTCGCCGGGGGCGAACGGCTCACCGTGGACTCCGTGCCGGTCGTGGTGGAGGTTCCCGGCGGCCGCTGGGTCGGCCACTGGGCCACCGAGATGGCGGCGGCGGCGACGCTCGCACTCGCGCGGGGCGGCTCCGCCATCCTCTGCGTTCCCGACTACCGCGACCAGGAGCAACTCGTGGCCGCGCTCGAGGCCGTGCTGCCGGCCGAACGCGTGGTGCACCTCGACGCGCGGCAGTCGAACCCCGACCGCTACCGGGCGGTGCTCGCCTGCCTCGGCGAGACCCCGCTCGCCATCGTCGGCAACCGCTCGGTCGTCTACGCCCCGGCCGCGAGGCTCGGCCTGATCGCGATCTGGGACGACGGTGACCCACTGCACGTCGAACCGCTCAGCCCATACGTGCACGCCAGGGATGCCGCGCTCGTGCGCCAGGAGCAGCAGGGCAGCGCGCTGATCTTCTTCGGCCACGCCAGGAGCACCGAGGTGGAGCGGCTGGTGGAGCTCGGCTGGCTCGGCGAGGTCGGACCGGAGCGCTCGTACCAGCCGCGGGTGATCCCGACCTCCCAGCAGGCGGGGCAGGACAGGCTCGCGGCCCGGGCGCGCATCCCCTCGAGCGCGTGGCGGGAGGCGCGATCCGCCCTCGAGCACGGCCCGGTTCTCGTGCAGGTGGCGCGTCCCGGCTACGCCCCCCGGCTGTCCTGCGGCACCTGCGGCCAGACGGCCCGCTGCGCCAAGTGCGACGGCCCGCTCGGCCTCCGCAGCGCCCGCGCGGTGCCGTCCTGCGGCTGGTGCGGGGCGATTGCCGCGGCCTGGGCCTGCGGCAACTGTGAGGGGACCAAGCTCCGCCTCGTCGGCCAGGGCGCCGGCCGCACCGCCGAGGACCTGGGTCGGGCGTTCCCCGGCGTGCGGGTGATCATCGCCGACGGCGAGCGGCCCATTCTCACCGTGGGGTCAGAGCCGGCCCTCATCATCGCCACCCGCGGGGCGGAGCCGGTCGCGGCGGGCGGCTACCGGGCGGTGCTTCTGCTCGACGGGGAGCGGATGATCGCCAGGGAGAGCCTGCGGGTGGGCGAAGACTGCCTGCGCTGGTGGTGCAACGCCGTGGCCCTCGCCGCCCCCGGCGCCACGAGCGTGCTGGTCGGCGTCGGGGGAGCGCTCGCCTCCGCCCTCGCCACCTGGCGGCGGTCGGACTACGCACGGTCGGAGCTGGCCGACCGCCGCCGGCTGCGGTTCCCTCCGGCCGTGCGCGTGGCGACGGTCAGCGGCGGGGAGGATGACGTGCAGCGGGCGGTCGAGTCCATCGCGGGCATCGAGCGGGTCGACGTGCTCGGCCCGGTGGAACTCGCGGCGGGCGGCGTGCGGGCGATCGTGCGGTTCGACTACGGGGAGGGCGCGCCCGTGGCATCCGCCCTGCGCGCCGAGGTCATCCGCAACGCCACCAATCGCCGAAAACGCGCCGGTGGAGCGGCGGGGCGCGCGCCACTGCCTACACTTAAAGTCCGCTTCGACGACGCACTGTCGTTCGACAACACCGAGCAGGTTCTCGGCTGACTACCGGAACGAGCTGACGAATGAGTGATCTGGAGCTGGTCTTCGCCGGCAGCCCGGCGGCCGCCGTGCCGAGCCTGCAGGCGATCGCGGCGAGCCGACACGAGCTGCTCGCGGTGGTCACGCGGGAGGATTCGCCGCAAGGCAGACGTGGGGAGCTGACCCCGACGCCCGTCGCTGCGGCGGCGGACGAACTCGGCTATCCGCTGATCAAGGCCAATCGTCTCGCGGGAGCCGCCACCGAGGCGATCACCGCGCTGCGGCCAGACCTCGGTGTGATCGTGGCCTACGGGGGGCTCGTGCGCGAACCCCTGCTCTCCGTGCCCCGGCTCGGCTGGATCAACCTGCACTTCTCGCTGCTGCCCCGCTGGCGCGGTGCCGCCCCCGTGCAGCGAGCGATCATGGCAGGCGACGACCTGACCGGGGCATCCGTCTTCCAGCTCGTGCCGGAGCTCGACGCCGGAGACGTCTTCGGCCACCTCACCCAACCGATCGGCGCGCACGAGACCGCCGGCCACCTGCTCGACTCGCTCGCGCGCTCCGGCGCCGAGCTGCTGCTCCGCGTCATCGACGCGCTGGCCGACGGCACGGCGCGTGCGGTTCGCCAGCACGGCGACGTGACCCTCGCCCCCAAACTCGACCTGGAGGACGGCCGCATCGATTGGACAGAGCCCGCGACCACCGTCCAGAACAGGATCCGCGGAGTCACTCCGGAACCCGGAGCGTTCACGGCCCTCGACGGCCTGAGGCTCAAGGTGCTCGACAGCCAGATCGCCCGGGACGAGCCGTGTCTCGCGCCGGGGCACCTCGCGCTGTCCGGGCGTCGCCTGCTCGCGGGCACCGGCAGCGAGCCCCTCGAACTGATCTCGGTGCAACCGGCGGGCAAGAAGGCGATGCGCGCCGCCGACTGGTGGCGCGGGCGCGCCGCCGGATCCTCGCTGGTGGCCCAGTGAGCGGCGTGCGCGGCGAACGACGCCGAGACACCCGGCCCGCCCCGGCCGGCCGCGTACAACCCGCCCGCCGGGTGGCGATCGAGGTGATCATGGCCGTGCGGGAGTCGGACGCCTACGCCAACCTCCTGCTCCCGGTGAAGCTCGAGCGGGCGCGCCTCGGCCAGCAGGATGCGGCGCTCGCCACGGAACTGACCTACGGCACCCTGCGCCAGCAGGGCTATTACGACGCCGTGATCCGGCTCGCCGCCAATCGCCCGACCGAGGAGATCGACTCGCCCATCCTCGACGTGTTGCGCCTCGGCGCCCACCAGCTGCTGTCGATGCGGGTGGCCCAGCACGCCGCCGTCGACGAGTCGGTGTCCCTCGCCCACGAGGTCGGAACTCGCTCGGCCGCCGGTTTCGTCAACGGGGTGCTCCGCACCATTTCTCGAAGCACTCCCGACGAGTGGCGCGCACGTGTGATGGCGAGCCCCCGCAGCGATGACGAGCGACTGTCGCTCGAGCATTCGCATCCGGTCTGGGTGGTGCGGGCCTTCCGTCGCGCTCTGGCCGCCGAGGGCAGGGTCGACGAGCTCGAGGACCTCCTCATCGCCGACAACTTCGCCCCCCGGGTGAGCCTGGTGGCCCTTCCCGGCCTCGCCACGATCTCTGAGATCCGGGGCGCGCAGAAGGCCAAGTACTCACCGCTCGCCGCGGTGAGCGACGGCGGGGACCCTGGGCTGTGGCCGGCGGTCGACGAGGGGCGGGCGCGGGTTCAGGACGAGGGCTCCCAGCTCGCGGCCCTCGCGCTCAGCCGGGCGCGGCCGATCGTGCGGGGGGAGCGCTGGCTCGACCTCTGTGCCGGCCCCGGCGGCAAGGCGGCCCTGCTCGCGGCGGAGGCGCTCGAGGGCGGCGCGACTCTGGTCGCCAACGAGGTGACTCCGGCGAGAGCCGAACTGGTGCGCAAGGCCCTGTCGGTGTTCGCCGATCCGCCCCAGGTGCTCGAGTTCGACGGCAGGACGGTGGGCGCGCGGTTCCCAGGGCAGTTCGATCGCATCCTGATCGACGCGCCGTGCACGGGCCTCGGGGCGCTGCGGCGCCGGCCGGAGGCGCGCTGGCGCAAACAGCCGAAGGACGTCGCGGAGCTCGCCGTGCTGCAGGCCGAGCTTCTGGAGTCCGGCCTCAGGGCGCTCGCGCCCGGCGGCATCCTCGCCTACGTCACCTGCTCGCCCCATCTCGCCGAGACCAGGGTCGTCGTGGACACCGTGCTGGCGAAGACGGACGGGGTCGTCAGACTCGACACCCCGGCCGTGCTCGCGGCGGTGACGAAGCGCCCGCTGGACCTGGGAGACACCGGGCTGAACGTGCAGCTGTGGCCGCATCGCCACGGCACGGACGCCATGTTCATCAGCCTGATGCAGCGTTCCCTCTAGGCTCGACTCATGACCGTGCGTATCAACCCGAGCATCCTGACGGCCGATTTCGCGAACCTCGAGCGTGAGCTCGGTCGCATCTCGAGCGCTGATCTCGTGCACGTGGACGTGATGGACAACCACTTCGTGCCCAACCTCACGTTCGGGCAGCGAATGGTCGAGGCCCTGCAGCGGGTGACGCCCCTGCCGCTCGACGTGCACCTGATGATCGACGATCCGGACCGCTGGGCGCCCGGCTATGCGGAGGCCGGGGCGTACTCGGTGACCTTCCACGCCGAGGCGGCCGGGGATGCCGTCGACCTCGCCAGGCGGCTGAGGGACATCGGCGCCCGCGCGGGCCTCGCGGTGAAGCCGGGCACACGGATCGAGCCGTACCTGGAACTGCTGCCCGAGTTCGACCAGGTGCTCGTGATGACAGTCGAGCCGGGATTCGGCGGTCAGAGCTTCATCAGGTCGACGATGCCCAAGCTCGGCCTGCTGCGCGAGGCGGTCACCCGGCTGGGTCTGGACATCTGGCTCCAGGTCGATGGTGGCATCAACGAGGAGACCATCGTGACCGCCGCGGAGGCCGGGGCCGACACGTTCGTCGCCGGGTCCAGCGTCTTCAACGGCGGCGAGGCCGCGGTGCAGATCGCGGCGCTCCGAGCCGCCGTGGCCGCTCACGCGCATTGAACCCGCGGTCGCGCCGACTCTGCTTGAATTGACTCATGACTGAGTCCAACAAGACCAAGCCCGTAATCGAGTTCTACGAGGGGGAGGCCCCCGTCGAGCTCGTCATCAGCGACATCGAGATCGGCACCGGGGCCGAGGCCAAGCCCGGAGACACCGTCGACGTGCATTACCTGGGCGTCGACCTGGAGACGGGCGAGGAGTTCGACTCCTCCTGGAACCGCGGACAGTCCGTCGACTTCCCGCTCGCCTCGCTCATCGCCGGTTGGCAGGTGGGAATCCCCGGCATGAAGGTCGGCGGTCGCCGGCAGCTCGTCGTGCCGCCGCATCTGGCCTATGGCGAACCGGGTGGCGGGCACCGTCTCTCCGGCCGGACGCTCATCTTCATCATCGATCTGCTCGGCGTGCGCTAACCCGCCCCGTCGACCTCGGCGGCGCTCAGCCCCACGGCAGGGCGACCGTCTCCGCCGTCCCGCCGGCCCGAACGCCGGCGGGCGGCACGATGAGCACGCCGGCGGCCTCGGCGAGTCCGCGCATCATGCCCGAACCGAGCCACGGGTTGGCGACCGCGCGGCCGTCGAGAACGCGGTAGGGCACGAGGATGCTCGACCCGGCCCGGCCGGGCAGGGAGTCTGCGGACGTCACGGAGCCGAGCAGCCGCTTCGGCCTGCCGCCGAGCGCGGCGAGCACCGGTTCGACGAGGGTGAGCAGACCCATCATCGCGGCGAGTGGGTTGCCGGGCAGTCCGACCAGGAGGCGACCGTCCGGCAGCCGCGCGAGCAGGCTGGGGCCGCCCGGGCGCATGGCGACGCGGGGGACCAGCACCTCCGCGCCGATCGACCGAAGAGCGGCGTGGATGTGGTCGACGGCCGAGTCTCCGGTGCCTCCCGTCGTGATGACCAGGTCGGAGTCGCGCTGAGCATCGCCCAGCGCGGCGATCGTCGCCGCGAGGTCGTCGCGCACGCGAGAATCCGAGACGACGGCTCCACCGAGCATGCCGAGCACGGCCGGAAGTTGCGGCCCGAAGCTGTCGCGCACCTGGCCGGGGGCCGGGATTCCGGACTCCACAACCTCGTCTCCGGTGAGGAGCAGCGCGATCCGAGGCCGGCGGATCACCCCCAGCTCATCGTGCCCGCCCGCCGCCGCCACGGCGATGTGCGCCGGGTTGATGAGCGTGCCGGCGGCGATCAGAAGGTCGGAGAGCCGTGCCTCGTCACCCGCGGCGCGGATGTGCTGGGCCGGGCGAGGCTCGTCGGTTGTCGACGAGAGCACGAGCCGGCCCGATTGGTCGCGCACGCTGCCGCTCTCGCTGCGCAGCACGGCATCGGCTCCGTCCGGCAGGAGGCCGCCGGTCTGCACCACGGACGCCATGCCCGGGGAGAGGGCACCGGTGGTGATGGCCCACGGTCCTTCGCCACTCACCGCCCAGCCGTCCATGGCCGACGACGCATAGTGCGGGAGGTCGCACAGTGCGAGCACGTCGGCGGCCAGCACCCGACCGACAGCCTCGTCGAGCGGCACGGTCTCGGCGGGGAGAGCGGTCGCCGCCGACGCGAGCGTGCGGGCGGCGTGCCATGCGACTGCACGGCCGCCGGGGCCATCGGTCACCGATCGTCCGACCGGGCGAGGGCGTCCGCGGCCGCCGCCGCGCGCTCGAAGGCCGCGCGCGGCGTGATGGAGCCGCCGGCGGCGGCGAGACCGGCCGCGTAGCCGACTATGTAGGTGGTGAGGGGTGCCGCCGGGCGCATGACCTCGTGTGCGACGGTACCGGCGAGGGCGAGAACGGCGTCCAGATCCACATCGATTCCGTCCACGCCGAGTTCCACGCTCAGCCGGCTGCTCCACCGGGTGAGTGCCGCCATCTTCTCGTCGTCGTCCTGTGCGGGCATGGGGGTCTCCTTGGGTGGTGAGGCGGGGGTGTCGATGCCGAACCGAGCGGCGTCAGTCCAGGTGTCCACGTCGCTCGTCGAGCCGGGCGGCACGGTGGTGCGGGCGAGGTCGAGTCCGGCGAGCAGCGCGCGCACCGAGAGGTTCTCGAGGCGGGACGCGTGCGAGCGCACGGCGGCGGCGAGCGACGCCGTGCGGTAGACCGCCGCGAGATACTGCGGACTTCCCGTCTCGTCGACCGCGATGGCCCCGTCGACCGCGTGGCCGGCCCGCTCGAGCAGCGGCGGCACGGCCCCGGCGATGGCCGGCATGTCACAGGCGAGCACGAGCAGGTAGTCCGAGCAGTCGTCGCCCAGCGCCGCCAGCCCGGCCGCGATCGCCGCCGCCGGTCCGGCGAACGCGGGCGACTCCCGCACCACGAGCGCCCCCGCCGGCACCACCAGGACGGCGGGATCGCCCACCACGACCGTTCGTCGGGCGCCGGCCGCCGCATCCAGCGTGACCGTGAGCAGCGCCCGGTCGCCGATCCGCAGCGCTGCCTTCGGCTCTCCGCCGAGCCGGGAGGACCGGCCCCCGGCGAGCACGATGGCGTCGAAGTTCATGCCGACAACTCTAGGACGGCGGGCCAGCCGGGGAATCTGGCACGAATCTGGTACGGCAGGGGTGCGCCGGAGGCCCGCCGATGCTAGGCATGGAGCATGGGCAGAATCACGACACGACGCAGGGTCACGCGGGTCACGGTCGACGGAGGAGCGGTGCGGCGAGAGGACCTGCTCGCCGTCGAGGAGCCGCTCGAGATCCGGGTCGGTGGCAGGGCGCTCGCCATCACGATGCGTACGCCGGGGCACGACTTCGATCTGGCCGCGGGATTCCTCGTCTCGGAGGGCGTGGTCTCGCGGGCCGAGCACTTCGCCACAGCTCGCTACTGCGCCGGGGCGACGGTGGACGGGGAGAACACCTACAACGTTCTCGACGTGACGCTCGGCCCCGGGGTTCCGGCGCCCGATCCGAGCCTCGAGCGCAACTTCTTCACGACGAGCTCGTGCGGCCTGTGCGGCAAGGCGAGCATCGACGCGGTACGCACGCTGTCCGCCTTCGATGTCGCCGAGGATGACCTCCGCATCGACGCCGGGCTGCTGGCGGCCTTCCCCGACCGGCTGCGGGCCGGGCAGGACGTATTCGAGAAGACGGGAGGCCTGCACGCCGCGGCGCTCTTCGACGGGTCGACGGGCGAGATGCTCGTGCTGCGGGAGGACGTGGGCCGGCACAACGCGGTCGACAAGCTCGTCGGCTGGGCGCTCACCCAGGGCCTGCTCCCGCTGCGCGGGATGGTGCTCATGGTCTCCGGCCGGGCGAGCTTCGAACTGACCCAGAAGGCGTCGATGGCGGGAATCCCCTTTCTCGCCGCCGTCTCCGCGCCGTCGTCGCTCGCCGTCGACCTGGCCGTGGAGGTCGGCATGACGGTAGTCGGCTTTCTTCGCGGCCCGTCGATGGTCGTCTATTCGGGCGAGGAGAGGCTCGTCGGCGGACTGGTCGCGGCACATCCGGGCTCTCGAGAAGGGGCGGTCTCACTGTGACGAAGAAGCCGATCAACGAGGGGAACTCCTACCCCGACCTGACTGTGACGCCGAACGAGGACTGGGCGGTCGGCCTGCCTGCCATCTATCACTCGATGGAGCCCGCAATCGCGCAGCTCGGCCTCACCCGAACGGCGAAGCTGATGACGTCGATCAACCAGAAGGACGGCTTCGACTGCATGAGCTGCGCCTGGCCGGATCCGGATGACCGCAAGGCGCTGGAATTCTGCGAGAACGGGGCGCGCGCGGTCACCTGGGAGGCGACCCCGGTCACCGTCCCGTCGAGCTTCTGGTCGGAGCACTCCCTCACCGACCTCCTCGACAAGTCGGAGTATTGGCTGGGCATGCAGGGCCGGCTCGTGGAACCGGTCTACAAGGCGGCGGGCTCCGACCATTACGAGCCGGTGAGTTGGGAACGGGCGATCGGCATCGTCGCCGACCGCCTGAAGGGGCTCGCCTCTCCCGACGAGGCCGCGTTCTACACGAGCGGCCGCACCGCCAATGAGACGGCCTTCGTCTACCAGCTGTTCGCCCGCGCCTTCGGCACGAACAACCTGCCTGACTGCTCGAACATGTGCCACGAGTCGACCGGGACGGCGCTCGGTGAGACGATCGGCATCGGCAAGTCGACGATCGCCTACGACGACTTCGAACGCACGGACCTGATCATCATCATGGGTCAGAACCCCGGCACGAATCATCCCAGGATGCTCACCGCGCTCGAGGACGCGAAGCGCTCCGGGGCGAGCATCGTCGCGGTCAACCCGCTGCCCGAGGCCGGCCTCCTGCGCTACAAGAACCCGCAGCGGGTGCGCGGGCTGCTCGGCAAGGGCACCACTATCGCCGATCAGTTCGTGCAGATCCGGTCCGGCGGCGACATGGCCCTCCTCCAGGCGCTGTCGAAGCGCGTGCTCGACGCGGAGGACGCGAACCCCGGCACCGTGCTCGACCACGACTTCCTCGACCGTCACACCCAGGGCCTCGACGACTTCCGGGCCCACCTGGCGGACCTCGACGAGGACGCCGTTCTCGCCGCGACCGGGATCGCGGCGTCCGAGATCGACGAGCTGGCCGAACGCTACCTGGCAGCGGACCGGGTGATCATCACCTGGGCGATGGGGCTCACGCAGCAGAAGAAGGCCGTCGACACGCTCAAGGAGATCATCAACCTGCTGCTGCTGCGCGGCAACATCGGCAAGCCCGGGGCCGGGGCGTCGCCGATCCGCGGGCACAGCAACGTGCAGGGCGACCGCACGATGGGCATCTGGGAGCAGATGCCAGAGCCGTTCCTCGACGCGATCGAGGCGGAGTTCGGCTTCGCCCCGCCGCGGGAGCACGGCATGGATTCGCTCAAGACAGTGGCCGGCCTCCAGCGGGGAGACGTGAAGGTCTTCTTCGCGGTGGGCGGCAACTTCGTCGCGGCCATCTCGGACACCGAGGCGGCCGAGGCGGCGATGCGCGGCACGGAGCTCACGGTGCAGGTCTCCACCAAGCTCAACCGTTCGCACGTCGTGACGGGCACGGAGGCGCTCATCATGCCCACGCTCGGACGCACCGACTTCGACCTGCAGGCGAGCGGCCCACAGTTCCTCTCGGTGGAGGACACGGTGTGCGCCGTGCACGCCACCCACGGAAGCCTGCCGCCGGTCGACCCCCGGCTGCTCTCCGAGGTGTCGATCATCACCAGGCTCGCGACGGCGGTGCTCGGCGACAGCGTGCCCGTCGACTGGGCGGGCATGGAGCGCGACTACGACGTGATCCGCGACCACATCAGCCGCGTCGTGCCCGGTTTCGAGAATTTCAACGCGCAGGTGCGCCGCAAGGGCGGTTTCGTGCTGCCGAACGGCCCGCGAGACTCCCGCACCTTCGCCACCGCGACCGGCAGGGCGATGATCACCGTCAACCACCTCGAGCACCTGGAACGGCCGGCCGGGCGTCTCATCCTGCAGACCCTGCGGTCACACGACCAGTTCAACACCACGATCTACAGCCTCAACGACCGGTATCGCGGAATCCACAACGGCCGGGACGTGGTGTTCGTGAATCCGCAGGACATCGCCGAACTCGGGCTCGAAGACGGCCAGCGGGTCGATATCTTCAGCGAGTGGCCGGACGAGCCGGACCGGGTTCTCCGGGGCTACCGGGTGGTGTCGTATCCCACGGCGAAGGGCTGCGCGGCAGCCTACTTCCCGGAGGCGAACGTGCTGATCCCGCTCGCCAGCGCGGCCGACGGCAGCAACACCCCCGTCTCCAAGGCGGTGGTCGTGCGGCTCGAACCGGTGTCGGCCGGGTCCACTGTTCCCGTCTGACACCACTGTGCCGGCTCGACGCGGCCCGGACGTGTCAGACGGGAACCGCGGACCGGTGACGGGCGGCCGCCCAACCACCGGTAACGTTGTGCCTGTGAAAACGTTCGACGATCTCTTCCTGGAGCTCAGCGAGAAGGCCGTGTCCCGCCCAGCGGGCTCCGGTACCGTCGCGGAGCTCGACGCCGGTGTGCACGCGATCGGCAAGAAGATCGTGGAGGAGGCCGCCGAGGTGTGGATGGCCGCCGAGTACCAGTCGGACGTCGAGACGGCCGAGGAGATCTCCCAGCTGATCTACCACCTCCAGGTGCTCATGGTGGCGAAGGGCCTGACGACGGCGGATGTCTACCGACATCTGTGAGCCGTCCGCCGCATCCACCCCCAGCAGCTGAGAAGAGAATGACCGAAATGTTGCGAGTCGCAGTGCCCAACAAGGGCTCCCTGAGCGAGACCGCGGCCGAAATGCTCTCCGAGGCCGGCTACGCCGGCCGGCGGGACCCTCGTGCCCTCAACGTGGCCGATCCGCGCAACGATGTGGAGTTCTTCTATCTGCGTCCGCGCGACATCGCCACCTACGTCGGTTCCGGCGCCCTCGACGTGGGCATCACCGGCCGCGACCTGCTGCTCGACTCCGGGTCGAGCGCCGTCGAGATCGCGAGCCTCGACTTCGGCTCGTCCACCTTCCGCTTCGCCGGCCCGAGCGGTCGGTTCGGTTCCCTCGACGACCTCGCCGGGCACCGCGTCGCCACGAGCTATCCCGGACTGGTCGGCGGATTCCTCGCGAAGGCGGGGGTCAGCGTCGACCTCGTCTCGCTCGACGGCGCCGTCGAATCCGCCGTTCGCCTCGGGGTCGCGGATGCCGTGGCAGACGTCGTGTCGACCGGTTCGACGTTGCGGGCGCAGGGCCTCGAGATCTTCGGGCCGGTCATTCTCGAGTCGTCGGCGGTGCTGATCAGCGCGCGGGACGACCTGCCGGGAATCGCTATTCTGCACCGGCGGCTGCAGGGGGTTCTCGTCGCCCGGCAGTACGTGCTCATGGACTACGACCTCCCGCTCGCCCTGCTCGAGGCGGCCTCGGCGATCACTCCCGGTCTCGAGTCGCCGACGGTGTCGCCGCTGCGTGACCGCGACTGGGTCGCCGTGCGCGTGATGGTGCCACGACAGGACACCAACCAGGTGATGGACGCGCTCTACGATCTCGGGGCGCGCGCCATCCTGGTCAGCCCCATCCACGCGGCTCGGATCTGACCATGCCGGTTTCGGTGCGTGTGATCCCGTGCCTCGACGTGGCAGCCGGCCGGGTCGTGAAGGGTGTGAACTTCGAGAACCTGCGCGACGCCGGGGACCCCGTCGAACTCGCCAGACGCTACTACGAGCAGGGCGCCGACGAGATCACCTTCCTCGACGTGACCGCGACCGTCGACAACCGCGACACGACCTACGACGTCGTGCGGGCGACGGCGGAACAGGTCTTCATCCCGCTCACCGTCGGCGGTGGAGTGCGCGGCACGGAGGACGTGAGCCGACTGCTCGCCAGCGGGGCCGACAAGGTCGGACTGAACAGCGCGGCGATCATGAGGCCGCCGCTGGTCGGTGAGATCGCCGACCGGTTCGGAGCGCAGGTGCTCGTGCTGTCACTGGACGTGAAGCGCTCGACGAGCACGGCATCCGGCTTCGTCGTCACGACCCACGGTGGCCGGCGCGAGACCACCCTCGACGCCCTCGACTGGGCCAGGGAGGTGATCGAGCGCGGGGCGGGCGAACTGCTCGTCAACTCGATCGACGCGGACGGCACCAAGGCGGGCTTCGACCTCGAGCTCGTGCGGGTCATGCGCGAGCTGTCGAGCGTGCCGGTGATCGCCAGCGGTGGCGCCGGCCGCGTCGAGGACTTCGCCCCGGCGATCGAGGCCGGCGCAGACGCCGTGCTCGCCGCCTCGGTGTTCCACAATGGGGAACTGACGGTGGGCGATGTCAAGCGCGAGCTGGCCAGAGCAGGATTCCTGGTGAGGGAGAACCATGGCGTATTCGAGTGACGTGGCCGACAAGAGCGTGGATGCCGTGCTCCGGCGCGCGAGTTTCAACGCCGACGGACTGCTCCCGGCCATCATTCAGCAGTGGGACACCCGCGAGGTGCTCATGCTCGGCTACATGGACGCCGAGGCACTTCGCCGCACCCTCACGGAGGGCAGGGTCACCTTCTGGTCCCGGTCCCGGCAGGAGTACTGGCGCAAGGGCGACACGTCTGGCCACCGGCAGTACGTCAAGAGCGCGGCCTTCGACTGCGACTCGGACACCCTGCTCGTGACCGTCGAGCAGATCGGTGCCGCCTGCCACACCGGCGCGCACGCCTGTTTCGACGTCGACCCGCTCGAGCCGGTCGTCGGCTCATCGAGCGATGAGGGAACTGCCCATGAATGACACGACCTCCCGCGCCCAATTCGACTCGCTGCTGGGCGACCATCGGGTGGTCCCGGTGATCCGCGAGCTCTTCGCCGACGGCGAGACCCCGGTGGGCATCTACCGCAAGCTCGCGGCCGGCGCCCCGGGCACCTTCCTGCTCGAATCGGCCGAGCAGGGCGGCATCTGGTCGCGCTACTCCTTCATCGGGGTGTCCAGTTTCGGGGTGCTCACCCAGTCCACGGACGAGGGCGGAACGGCCGCCGCGGTGTGGCTCGACTACGGCCTCCCCGCCGAGCGCGCCCTCGGCTCCGATGCCCCGACCGCCCCGCTCGAGGCGCTGGGCCACCTCTACGAACGGTGGGGAACGCCGCACGTGCCCGGTCATCCTCCGCTCACGGGCGGGCTCGTCGGCTTCATCGGCTGGGAGGCCATCCGCCAGATCGAGCGGCTGCCGAACGTGCCGCCCGCCGATTATGCGGTGCCCGGCCAGGCCATGAGCTTCGTCGCGGAGCTGGTGGTCGTGGATCACCGCACCGGCAGCGTGCTGCTCATCGCGACGGCGCTCAACGACGGGGCGGAGTCCGGCGATGACCTGTGGGTGGGGGCGCAGCAGCGCCTCGACGGCATGCAGGCACGGCTCGCCGAGCCGACGGAGGCGTGGCTCGCCGAGGTCGACCTCACCGTGCCGGCCACGCCGCGGGCGCGGATGGAACCGGACGCGTACATGGCCCTCGTCGACCGGGCGAAGCAGTACATCCGAGACGGCGACGTGTTCCAGGTCGTGATCTCGCAGCGTTTCGACCAGGAGATCACCGCGCATCCGATCGATGTCTACCGCGTGCTGCGCAACCTGAACCCGAGCCCGTACATGTACCTGCTCTCGCTGCTCACGCCGGAGGGCGAGCCGTACTGGATCGTCGGCTCGTCGCCCGAGGCGCTCGTCAAGATCGAGGGCGATCGCGTCTACATGCATCCCATCGCCGGCTCGCGCCCGCGCGGAGCCAGCCCGGAGGAGGACCTCGCGTTGTCCGAGGAGCTGCTGGCCGACGCGAAGGAGCGCTCGGAGCACCTCATGCTGGTCGACCTCGCGAGGAACGACCTACTCAAGGTGTGCATCCCGGGCACCGTGGAGGTGACCGAATTCATGCGGGTCGAGCGGTTCAGCCACATCATGCACCTCGTGTCGTCGGTGGAGGGCGACCTGCGGCCGGAGGCGAACTCGCTCGACGTGTTCCGCGCCACCTTCCCGGCCGGCACCCTGTCCGGCGCGCCCAAGCCCCGCGCCCTCGAGATCATCGACGAGCTCGAGGTCGCCCAGCGCGGCGTCTACGGGGGAGTCGTCGGGTACTTCGGCTTCGCCGGAGACCTCGACCTCGCGATCGCGATCAGGACGACGACCATCATCGGCGGCACGGCCCACGTCCAGGCGGGCGGCGGCCTCGTCGCGGACTCCGTGCCGGCGGCCGAGCACCAGGAGAGCCAGAACAAGGCAGCGGCGCCCCTCCGGGCCGTCGCGGTGGCCAACGCCATGCGCCGGGTGACCGGATGACCTCCGGCCGTCGACTGAAGAGCATCGGCCTGCTCGGCGGTCTGGTCGTCAGCGGGCTCACCCTCCTCACCTGGACCGGCCAGTGGTTCTCCCTGAGACTCGGCGCCTCCGGGTCGGGCACCACCACCCTCAGCGTGACCGGCGGAGTCGCCGCGCCCGGACTGATCGCCCTGGCCCTCGCGGGCCTCGCGCTCGTGGCGGCCCTCGCGATCGCCGGGCCGGTGTTCCGGATCGTGCTCGGCGTGCTGCAGGCCCTCCTCGGCTTCACCGTGGCGTTCTCGAGCGTCGTCGCCCTGGCGGATCCGGTTGCCGCATCCTCCACGGCCGTCACGGCCGCCACCGGTGTGAGTGGCACCGCGTCGGTGTCCCGGCTCGTGCTCTCGGTGACGCAGACCGCCTGGCCCTGGATCGCGGTCATCGTCGGCGTTGCCACGATCGGCCTGGGGATTTTCGTGCTTGTGAGTTCGAGGCGCTGGCCCGGTTCCTCCCGGCGCTACCAGCCGGTGACGTTCGAACCGGCGGAACCCGGCGCCAACGCGGTCTCCGACTGGGACACGTTGAGCGGCGGCAGCGATCCGACCTCACGCTAGACTTTTGGCTGAACACCCACGAAGGAGACCTGTGAGCGACGAATTTCCAGAGCCAGGCGAAGGCAACTCGCTGGCGGCCTGGACCGCTGTGATCATCATGCTGATTGCCTTCACGATCGGTACGGTCGCATTCTTCTTCGACCTCCCGGTCGTCGTCTGGGCGTCCGCGGTCCTCCTCGTGATCGGCCTGATCGTCGGTGCGGTGCTCGCCCGTCTGGGCTACGGCGTCAACGGCGACAAGACCATGGCGAAGGACCACTGACCCGGTGTTAGCCGATCTAGTCGCCGGCGCCCTCCACGACGCCTCCGATCGTCGCGCCGGTCGCGGCCTCGCGGAGGTGGAGGCGGCCGCGCTGGCGCGTGAGCCTGCCATCGACGCCCTCGTCTCCCTGGCCCCGGCCGACCGCGTGAAGATCATCGCCGAGGTCAAGCGATCGAGCCCGTCTCGCGGTGCCCTCGCCGAGATCCCCGATCCGGCAGCACTCGCCTCGTCATACGAGCGCGGGGGAGCCAGCGCCATCAGCGTGCTCACCGAGCAACGCAAGTTCGGTGGATCGCTCGCCGATCTCGAGGCCGTCCGCAACGCCGTTCGGCTTCCGGTGCTGCGCAAGGACTTCATCGCCGACCCGTACCAGGTGTTCGAGGCGCGAGCCGCCGGAGCCGATCTGGTGCTGCTCATCGTCGCGGCGCTCGATCAGGACGATCTGCAGGGCCTCTTCACCCTCACCCGCGAGCTGGGGATGACGGCCCTCGTCGAGACGCACAGCGCGGACGAACTGTCCCGCGCGCTCGACATCGGCGCCGGACTCGTGGGCGTGAATGCCCGCGACCTGTCGACCTTCGAACTCGACCAGGAGCTCTTCGGGCGTCTGGCCGGGCACATCCCGTCCGGCGTCATCCGGGTCGCGGAGTCCGCCGTGAAGTCCGCGGCCGATGTTGCGCACTACCGTGAGGCCGGCGCAGACGTCGTGCTCGTGGGCGAGGCTCTCGTCACCGGCGACCCCGTACGCACCCTCGCAGAATTCCTGGCCGTCTGATGGCGCTGCGCGACGAACAGGGCCCCTATTTCGGCGAGTACGGCGGCCGTTTCGTGCCGGAGTCGCTCATCGCGGCCCTCGACGAGCTCGACGCGGCCTACCGGGCGGCGAAGGTCGACCCGACCTTCCAGGCGGAGCTCGCCGAGCTTCATGCGACGTACACCGGTCGCCCATCGATCATCACCGAGGTGCCCCGCTTCGCGGAACACGCGGGCGGCGCCCGGGTGATCCTCAAGCGCGAAGACCTCAACCACACCGGCTCGCACAAGATCAACAACGTGCTCGGCCAGGCCCTGCTCGCGAAGCGGCTCGGCAAGACGCGGCTCATCGCCGAGACCGGCGCCGGCCAGCACGGGGTCGCCACGGCCACCGCCGCCGCTCTGTTCGGCATGGAGTGCGTGGTCTACATGGGCGAGGTCGACACCGAGCGGCAGGCCCTCAACGTGGCGCGGATGAGGTTGCTCGGGTCCGAGGTCATCCCGGTGACCGCCGGCTCCCGCACCCTCAAGGACGCCATCAACGAGGCGCTGAGGGACTGGGTCGCCAACGTCGATTCCACCCACTACCTTCTCGGCACCGTTGCCGGCCCGCATCCGTTCCCCGTCATGGTGCGGGACTTCCACAAGATCATCGGCGAGGAGGCGCGCCAGCAGGTGCTCGACCTCACCGGGCGCCTGCCGGACGCCGTCACGGCCTGCGTCGGCGGCGGCTCGAACGCGATGGGAATCTTCCACGCCTTCCTCGACGACCCGGAGGTGGCACTGTTCGGGTACGAGGCGGCAGGCGAGGGTGCGGAGACGCCGCGGCACGCCGCGACCATCACCAAGGGCCGGCCCGGCGTGCTGCACGGCGCGCGTAGCTACATGCTGCAGAACGAGGACGGTCAGACCGTGGAGTCGCACTCGATCTCCGCGGGTCTCGACTACCCCGGCGTCGGCCCCGAACACGCGTGGCTCGCCGACATCGGTCGCGCGCGCTACCTTCCGGTGACGGATGACGAGGCCATGAGCGCCATGCGCCTGCTGGCCAGGACCGAGGGCATCATTCCGGCCATCGAGTCCGCGCACGCCCTCGCCGGAACCCTCGAACTCGGGCGCGTGCTCGGTCCGGACTCGGTGATCCTGGTGAACCTGAGCGGCCGCGGCGACAAGGACATGGAGACCGCCGGCAAGTACTTCGACATCCTCGACACCGCGGCGCTCACGGCCGACCACGTCGACGACGGCGCCCGTGGGGACACCGCGTGACCGGCGTCGCCTCGGTCATCGCCGCGCGCAAGGCCGCGGGCAGCGGTGCCCTCATCGGCTACCTGCCCGCCGGGTTCCCCGACCTGCGCACCAGCATCGAGGCAGCCGTCGCGATCGCCGAGAACGGCGTCGACGTGATCGAACTCGGCCTGCCGTACTCCGACCCGGTCATGGACGGCTCCGTCATCCAGGCGGCTACCCTCCAGGCGCTCAACGCCGGGTTCCGCATCCGGGACGGCCTCGATGCGGTGGCGGAGATCACGTCGCGGGTGAACGTGCCGGTGCTCGTGATGACCTACTGGAACCCCGTTGTGCAGTACGGGGTCGATCGGTTCGCCGATGAGCTTCTCGCCGCCGGCGGCGCCGGACTGATCACCCCCGACCTCATCCCGGACGAGGCGCGCGACTGGCTCGCGGCCTCGGAGCGCACCGGTCTCGACCGGGTCTTCCTCGCAGCACCGTCGTCCACCGACGCGCGGCTCGCCCAGGCGGTCGCGAGCAGTCGCGGCTTCGTCTACGCGGTCTCCACCATGGGCATCACCGGCGCGCGCAGCGACGTCGACAGCGCAGCGAAGACCCTCGTGGCGCGCCTCAGGGCCGTCGGCGCCACCTCGACCTGTGTCGGCCTGGGCATCTCGACGCCGGAACAGGTGCGAGAAGTCCTGCAGTACGCCGACGGGGCGATCGTGGGTTCCGCGCTCGTCAAGGCCCTCTCCGACGGGGGAGTGCCCGCCGTCGCCGCGACGGCGGCCCGCCTCGCGACGGGCTGTACGCTTAGCTAGTTCTCCGCAGCTCCGGTACGAAAGGCACCCTGGATCTTGGTTCTCCCCGCAAGCATTCCCAGTCCCGACCAGTCGTGGCAGGTCTTCAACCTCGGCCAGTGGCTTCGGGACATCGGTCTCTCGTGGTTCGGTTACGACATCAACATCCGCGCCTACGCCATCTGCATCCTGATCGGCATCGTGGTCGCGACCGTCATGACCTACTACCGCCTCAAGCGCCGCGGCGCGGACGGCGGCGTCGTTCTTGACATCGCGCTCTGGGCCGTGCCGTTCGGAATCGTCGGGGCGAGGTTCTTCCACGTGGTCACCCACCCGGACGACTACTTCGGCCCGACCCACGCGTTCTGGCACGTCTTCGCCATCTGGGAGGGCGGCATCGCGATCTTCGGCGCCCTCATCCTCGGCGCCCTCGGCGCCTACATCGGCTGCCGGATCGCCGGGGTTCGCTTCTGGAGCTTCGCCGATGCCCTCGCGCCCGGCCTGCTCCTCGCGCAGGCCTTCGGCCGCTTCGGCAACTGGTTCAACCACGAGCTGTTCGGACTGCCCACCAACCTCCCGTGGGGCCTCCAGATCGAGTCGAGCAACCCCGCCTTCCCGGCCGGGCTCCCGGCCGGCACCCTCTTCCACCCCACGTTCCTGTACGAGATCATCTGGAACGTCGTCGGCGTCATGGTCCTACTCGCCATCGAGCGCAAGCACAGCTGGCGCCGCAGCGAGCGATTCGGCCTGCCGGTGCCCGTGCCGGGCGCCTACCGGTTGCAGTGGGGCAGGGTGCTCGGCCTCTACCTCGTCTGGTATGGCATCGGCCGCAGCTTCTTCGAGTCGATCCGCATCGACCCGAGCCTGATCTTCCTCGGCGTGCGCACCAACGTGTGGGCGGCCTGGGGCGCCATCCTCGTCGGCCTCGTGATCATCATCGTGCAGTCGCGCCGTCACCCTGGACTCGAGCCGAGCGTCTACCTCCCCGGTCGCGAATGGTCGCCCGCCGCTGCGGTAGACTCTGACGACACGTACACGGACAGCGACGAAGATGGCAACGATGCCGAGGTCGACACCACAACATCGTCCGTCGCGTCGAAAGCCAGGAAGTCCGTCACAAGCGAGGCTGGCCCACGGTCGTAGTACACACGACGTCACAGGTAGCGGGCCGGATCCGAGGCTCGATCGCCATAATCCTCCCCGGGCCAGCGAAGTCCCACACGCCCTGATTCTCTCGTGAGGACGGTTCAGAATGGCTCTCACGCCAGCCTTTTCCCGGTTTAGCGCGGTGCCGGCCGCATCCGGCATGTACGACCCCGCTCGTGAACGCGACGCGTGTGGTCTCGCGATGGTCGCGACGCTCCGCGGTACCGCGGGTCACGACATCATCGATGCCGCCCTCGGCGCCCTGCGCAACCTCGAACACCGCGGCGCGATCGGTTCGGATGCCGGCACCGGTGACGGTGCCGGGATCGTCACCCAGATCCCGGATGCGTTCTTCCGCGCCGTTGTGGACTTCGACCTGCCGGCCGTCGGTCGCTACGTCGTCGGAACCGCGTTCCTCCCCACCGACGTCGACGAGCGCGCGGACATCACGCACGCCATCGCGGAACTCGCGGCCGAGGAGGGCCTGCGGGTGCTCGGCTGGCGCGAGGTTCCGGTGCGCCCGGACGGCCTCGGCACCCTGGCGCGCGAGGCGATGCCGTTCTTCGAGCAGGTGTTCCTGTCGAGCACCCGTCCGGCCACGGACGGCGACCCGGTGCACGGCATCGAGCTCGACCGGCAGGCGTTCCGGCTGCGCAAGCGTGCCGAACGCGAACTCAACGCCTACTTCCCCTCGCTGAGCTGCCGCACCATCGTCTACAAGGGCATGGTCACCACGCTCCAGCTCGAGCCGTTCTATCCCGACCTGTCCGACCAGCGTTTCGCCTCGAAGCTCGCGCTCGTGCACTCGCGGTACTCCACCAACACCTTCCCGTCCTGGCCGCTCGCTCAGCCGTTCCGCATGATCGCCCACAACGGGGAGATCAACACGGTGCAGGGAAACCGCAACTGGATGCGCGCCCGCCAGTCGCAGCTCGAGTCCGACCTGCTCGGCGACCTCGCCCCCATCCTGCCCATCGTCACTCCGGGCGCGAGCGACTCCGCCTCGTTCGACGAGGTCGTCGAGTTGCTCAACCTCGGCGGACGTTCGCTGCCGCACGCCATGATGATGATGGTTCCGGAGGCCTACGAGAACCAGACGGACATCGACCCGCTGCGCCGCGACTTCTACGAATACCACGCAATGCTCATGGAGCCCTGGGACGGCCCGGCCGCCCTCGTCTTCACCGACGGGAGCCTTGTCGGCGCGACCCTCGACCGCAACGGACTGCGCCCCGGCCGCTACCTCGTGACCGACGATGGTCTCGTCGTCCTGGCGAGCGAGATCGGTGTCCTCGACATCGACCCGGCCCGCATCGTGCGAAAGGGCCGCCTTCGCCCCGGCAAGATGTTCCTCGTCGACACCGAGGCCGGCCGCCTGATCGAGGACGACGAGATCAAGAAGGACCTCGCCGCGGAGCAGCCGTGGGGCGAATGGCTCGACCACGGTCGCATCAACCTCAGGGACCTGCCCGAGCGCGAGCACATCGTGCACACCCCGGCGTCGGTCACGCGCCGCCAGCGCACGTTCGGCTACACCGAGGAGGAGGTGCGCATCCTGATCGGCCCGATGGCCCTCAACGGCGCAGAGCCCCTCGGAGCGATGGGCTCCGACACGCCGATCGCGGTGCTGAGCGAGCGCCCACGGCTGTTGTTCGACTACTTCACCCAGCAGTTCGCCCAGGTGACCAACCCTCCGCTGGACAGCATCCGGGAGGAGGTCGTCACCTCGCTCAAGCTCGGCCTCGGGCCGGAGCGCAACCTGCTCGCGGCGACCCCGGAGCACGCCCGCCAGGTGATCCTCGACTTCCCGGTGATCGACAACGACGAACTGGCCAAGATCCAGCACATCGCTCCCAAGTCGTCACGGGCGTTCTTCAACCCGACCCGCACCATCCGCGGCCTCTACCGCGTGGACGAGGGCCAGAAGGCCATGGAACAGCGGATTGCCGCGATGTGCGACGAGGTCGACACGGCGATCGAGGACGGCGCACTGTTCATCGTGCTCTCCGACCGCGACTCCAACAAGGACATGGCGCCGGTTCCGTCGCTGCTCATGCTCGCCGCCGTGCACCACCACCTCATCCGGCGGCAGAACCGGATGAAGGTCGGCATCATCGTGGAGGCCGGAGACGTGCGCGAGGTCCACCACGTGGCCCTCCTCATCGGCTACGGCGCCTCCGCCGTCAACCCGTACCTCGCCATGGAGTCGGCCGAGGAGCTGGTGCGCAGCGGAATGGTCTCGGGCATCACCCCCGAGAAGGCCGTGAAGAACCTCATCAAGGCGCTCGGCAAGGGAGTGCTCAAGATCATGTCCAAGATGGGCATCTCGGTCGTGAGCTCGTACGCCGGAGCCCAGGCATTCGAGGCGGTCGGCCTCGACCAGGACTTCGTCGACCAGTACTTCACCGGCACCTCGAGCCTGCTCGGCGGCGTCGGCATCGACGTCGTCGCGGCGGAGAGCGCGGCGCGTCACGCCGCGGCCTACCCCGAGGATGGCGCGACGAGCGTTCACGAGCGCCTCGCCATCGGCGGCGAGTACCAGTGGCGTCGCGACGGGCCACCGCACCTCTTCAACCCGGACACGGTGTTCCGCCTGCAGCACGCCACGCGCGCCCGCCGGTACGACATCTTCCGCGACTACACGCGCCTCGTGGACGAGCAGGCCGAGCACCTGATGACCCTCCGCGGGCTGTTCAAGCTGCGCGACGGGGTGCGCCAGCCGGTGCCGCTCGACGAGGTGGAATCCGTGTCGTCGATCGTGAAGCGTTTCTCGACCGGCGCGATGAGCTACGGCTCGATCAGCGCCGAGGCGCACGAGACCCTCGCGATCGCGATGAACAGCCTCGGCGCCAAGAGCAACACGGGGGAGGGCGGCGAAGACACCGCCCGGCTCCTCGACCCGCAGCGCCGCAGTGCGATCAAGCAGGTGGCATCCGGCCGGTTCGGCGTCACGAGCATGTATCTCACGCACGCCACCGACATCCAGATCAAGATGGCGCAGGGGGCGAAGCCCGGCGAGGGCGGCCAGCTGCCGCCCACCAAGGTGTACCCGTGGATCGCGCGCACGAGGCACGCGACCGCCGGGGTCGGGCTCATCTCGCCGCCGCCGCACCACGACATCTACTCGATCGAAGACCTCAAACAGCTGATCTTCGACCTCAAGCGGGCGAACCCCGACGCCCGGGTGCACGTCAAGCTCGTGAGCCAGTCCGGCATCGGCGCGGTCGCGGCCGGGGTCACCAAGGCCCTCGCCGACGTCGTGCTCGTCTCCGGGCACGACGGCGGCACCGGAGCGAGCCCGCTCAACTCGCTCAAGCACGCCGGAACGCCGTGGGAACTCGGCCTCGCCGAGACCCAGCAGACGCTCATGCTCAACGGCATGCGCGGCCGCGTCGTGGTGCAGGTCGACGGCCAGATGAAGACCGGCCGCGACGTGATCGTCGCCGCCCTGCTCGGGGCGGAGGAGTACGGCTTCGCCACGGCTCCGCTCGTGGTGTCCGGCTGCGTGCTCATGCGGGTCTGCCACCTCGACACCTGCCCGGTCGGCGTCGCCACCCAGAATCCGGAGCTGCGCGCGAGGTTCACTGGCAAGCCGGAGTTCGTCGTGAACTTCTTCGAGTTCCTCGCCCAGGAGGTGCGGGAGTACCTGTCCCAGTTGGGCTTCCGATCCATCGAGGAGGCGATCGGCCACGCCGAGCTCCTCGACGTGAACGGGGCGATCGAGCATTGGAAGGCCGACGGCCTCGACCTGACCCCCATCCTGAGCGGGCCGGAATTCGGCGCGGACGAGCCGCGTTCCAACGTCACGGCGCAGGAGCACGAACTGGACAAGCACTTCGACGTGGAGCTCATCCGACAGAGTGCCGGCGCGCTGCTCAGCGGCGAACCCGTGCGGATCACGCTTCCGATCCGCAACACCGAACGTGCGGTGGGCACGATGCTCGGCCACGAGGTCACGGTTCGGCACGGCGAGAACGGACTTCCGGCCGGCACGATCGAGGTGCTGCTGAACGGAACAGCCGGGCAGTCGTTCGGAGCCTTCCTGCCGAGCGGCATCACCCTGCGTCTGACCGGCGACAGCAACGACTACGTCGGCAAGGGCCTGTGCGGCGGGCAGATCGTGATCCGCCCCGACCGCACGAGCGGGTTCCTCGCCGAGGAGAACGTGATCGCCGGCAACGTGATCGGGTACGGCGCGACCCAGGGCAGCATGTTCATCCGCGGCATCGTCGGCGAACGCTTCCTCGTGCGCAACTCGGGCGCCACGGCGGTCGTCGAGGGCGTGGGGGACCACGCGCTCGAATACATGACGGGTGGCCTCGCGCTCATTCTGGGCGGCACCGGGCGCAACCTCGGCGCCGGCATGTCCGGAGGGACCGCGTACATCTACGACCTGGCGCCCGAGTGCGTCAACCGCGACTCGCTCGCCTCGGGGGAGCTCGAACTGCTGCCCCTCGGCGCCGGGGACGTCGCCATCGTGAAGGACCTGCTCGAGAAGCACCTGGCCGAGACGGACTCGGCCGTGGCGAGGAGGATGCTCGGGGACCTCGACGCGACGATCGCGCGGTTCGTGAAGGTGCTTCCTCGCGACTACGCGGCAGTGATCGCGACCCGGGCGACCGCCGTCGCCGAGGGACTGGATCCGGACGGCGACGTCGTCTGGAGTCGAATCATGGAGGTGACCGGTGGCTGACCCCAAGGGATTCTTGAAGACACGGGAGCGCGAGCTTCCGGCCCGCCGACCGGTGAGCCTGCGGCTCATGGACTGGAAAGAGGTCTACGAGCAGGGCGACGCGGCCACCCTGCGCAAGCAGGCCGGCCGGTGCATGGACTGTGGCATTCCGTTCTGCCACCAGGGCTGCCCGCTCGGCAACCTGATTCCGGAGTGGAACGACCTGATGTGGCGGGGCGAGGGCCGCCAGGCCATCGAGCGGCTGCACGCCACCAACAACTTCCCGGAGTTCACCGGCCGGCTGTGCCCGGCGCCGTGCGAGAGTTCGTGCGTGCTCGGCATCAACCAGCCGGCCGTCACCATCAAGCAGGTCGAGGTCTCGATCATCGACCAGGCCTTCGCCAACGACTGGGTCGAACCACACCCGCCCGAGCGCCTTACCGGCAAGACCGCCGCCGTCGTGGGTTCGGGCCCGGCCGGGCTCGCCGCCGCCCAGCAGCTCA
Organism: Lacisediminihabitans profunda; assembly: GCF_008040105.1. GTDB lineage: Bacteria > Actinomycetota > Actinomycetes > Actinomycetales > Microbacteriaceae > Lacisediminihabitans > Lacisediminihabitans profunda. Next base: position 262,032 of record NZ_VRMG01000004.1, on the reverse strand, counting down.
CGCGGGCCGGCCACACGGTCGCCGTCTTCGAGCGCGACGACCGCATCGGCGGGCTGCTGCGCTACGGCATCCCGGACTTCAAGATGGAGAAGAAGCACCTGGAGTCCCGCCTGCGCCAGATGCAGGCCGAGGGCACCCGCTTCCGGGCCGGCGTCAACATCGGCGTCGACATCCCGTGGGACGACCTGCGCGCACGGTATGACGCCGTCGTCGTCGCGACCGGGGCGCTCAAGCCCCGCGACCTGCCGATCCCCGGACGTGACCTCCCGGGCGTGCACTACGCCATGGAGTACCTGGTTCAGCAGAATCGGGTCGGAGCCGGCGACACCGTCACCGACCAGATCACCGCCGAGGGAAAGCACGTCGTTGTTCTCGGCGGCGGAGACACCGGAGCGGACTGCATCGGCACCGCCCACCGCCAGGGTGCGCTGTCGGTGACGAACCTCGCGATCGGGCTGCAGCCGCCGAGCGAGCGTCCGAGCCACCAGCCGTGGCCGATGTCGCCCACCCTGTTCGAGGTCACGAGCGCCCACGAGGAGGGCGGAGAGCGGGTCTACCTCGCCTCCACCGTCGAATTCCTCGCCAACGAGGTGGGTGAGGTTCGCGCCATCCGCGTCGCCGAGACCGAATACCTCGACGGCCGCCGGGTGCCCAAGGCGGGCACCGAGCGCGAGATCCCAGCCGACCTCGTGCTGCTGGCCCTCGGGTTCACCGGCACGGAGAGCGACCGACTCGAAGACCAACTGCGCGTTCCGATGGACGGCGGCAACGTCGAGCGGGACGACGACTACCAGACGAGCGAGGCCGGTGTCTTCGTCGCCGGTGATGCCGGTCGCGGCCAGTCGCTCATCGTGTGGGCCATCGCCGAGGGCCGCGCCGCCGCGGCATCCGTTGACCGCTACCTCGAGGGCACGACAGAGCTCCCGTCGCCGATTCGTCCGACTGACCGAGCGATTTCCCTCTAGACCAGGGGCACCATTCGTGCCCCACGAATCGATTTGCACCCAAAAAGAAAGAAACAGATGAGACGCGCAAAGATCGTCGCCACCCTCGGGCCGGCAACATCGAGTTATGAGAACATCAGGGCGATCGTCGAGGCGGGGGTGGATGTCGCCCGCATGAACCTCAGTCACGGCAGCTACGACGTGCACGAGGAGGTCTACTCCAACGTCCGCCGCGCGAGCAAGGACTCCGGTCGTGCCGTTGCGGTGCTCGTCGACCTCCAGGGGCCCAAGATCCGTCTCGGCAAGTTCGAGAACGGCCCGTACGACCTCGCCGTCGGCGACATCTTCAAGATCACGATCGAAGACATCGTGGGCAACAAGGAGATCTCGGGCACGACGTTCAAGGGCCTGCCGCACGACGTGAAAGAGGGCGACCCGCTCCTCATCGACGACGGCAAGGTCAAGCTCAAGGTGCTCTCCACCGACGGAACGGTCGTCACGACCGAGGTCGTCGTCGGCGGAGCGGTGAGCAACAACAAGGGCATCAACCTGCCGGGTGTCGCCGTGAACGTGCCGGCCCTCTCCGACAAGGACGAGGCCGACCTGCGCTGGGGCCTCCGTCTCGGAGCCGACCTCATCGCGCTCTCCTTCGTGCGCAACGCCGAGGACATCATCCGCGTGCACGAGATCATGGAGGAGGAGGGCGTCAGGCTTCCGGTGATCGCCAAGATCGAGAAGCCGCAGGCCGTCGACAACCTCGAGGCCATCATCGACGCGTTCGACGGCATCATGGTCGCCCGGGGCGACCTCGGTGTCGAGCTTCCGCTCGAGGCTGTGCCGATCGTGCAGAAGCACGCCGTCGAACTGTCCCGCCGCATGGCGAAGCCGGTAATCGTGGCCACGCAGATGCTCGAATCGATGATCTCGAGCCCGATCCCCACCCGCGCCGAGACCTCGGACGTGGCCAACGCCGTGCTCGATGGAGCGGATGCCGTGATGCTGAGCGGTGAGACGAGCGTGGGCGAGTACCCGGTCATCACCGTTCAGACGATGGCCCGCATCATCAAGTCGACCGAGGAGCACGGACTCGAGCGCATCCCACCGCTCGGGACGAAGCCGCGCACGCAGGGCGGTGCGATCACCCTCGCGGCCGCGGAGGTCGCGGAGTTCGTCGAGGCCAAGTACCTCTGCGTGTTCACCGAGAGCGGCGACTCCGTTCGCCGGATGTCGCGCCTGCGCCACCACATCCCGATCATCGCCTTCACCCCGGAGGAAGGCATCCGCAACCGCCTCGCCTGGGTGTGGGGCACCGAGACGTACCTGGTGGACCGCAAGACCCACACGGACGCCCTGTTCGGCCAGGTGGACGACGTGATGCTCGGCGCCAGCCGGGCCGAGATCGGCGAAAAGGTCGTCGTGATCGCCGGGTCCCCTCCCGGAATCTCCGGCGGCACGAACGACATGCGGGTGCATCGCGTGGGTGACGCCCACAACGCGGTCGCGCCGGCGTACGCCGCGGAGTAGCCCAGCCGTCCCTCCCCGCCCGTCCCGCCCTTTCCGCCCTTTCCGAAATCCATGCTCCTCTGCTCGACACGCCGTCGGGCGGGGGCAACTCGCCGCAGTAGGGCGACAAATGCATGGATTTCGGAAGGGGCGGGGAGGGCGGTTCGAGTTCGCCGTGCGGAATACGCAGCCCGACCGCGCTGAGCGTCGGACGGAATCGCCCGGTCGGACCAGGGTCAGCCGAGCGAGGCGACGGCTCCCACGACCACGAGCGGCGTCGTGATGCCCAGCACGAGTGCATGGCTCACCGACCCCAGCAGGAGTCGGCGGATTCCGTGCAGGCCGTGGTTGCCGACGACGAGCAGGCTCGCCCCCCGTGCCGCCTCGCTGAGCACGTCCTGGGCCCTGCCGCGCGCGAGAAAGTGTTCGACGGTCACCCCGGGGTAGTCCCGGGCCACGGTCGCGAGCGCCTCGTCGAGCACATGCCGGTGCATCGTCTCCAGCGACTCGAGGAAGTCGTCGTCCGGCACATAGACGTCCTGCCAGACCGCGGGCTCGAGCCAGGCGTGCACGACACGCAGCGACTCGCCCCGGCGCTGCGCCTCCTCGGCGGCGAAGGCGAGGGCTCCGTGGGACGACGGCGAACCGTCGACCCCCACGACGATGCCGCTGCCCTCCGCCGCGCCGTCGGACGGCACGATCGCGATCGGTCCCCGAGCGGATGCCGCGAGCCGGGACCCGACGGACCAGTTGTAGCGGAAGGAGGGAGAGGCCTTAGCGGGCGCGCCGACCACGACGAGGGTGGTGGACGACGAGTATCTGCCGAGCTCCTCCGCCGGATCGCCCTGTACGAGCTCCGATTCGATCTCGATCGCCGGGTATGCCTCCCGGATGCGATCCGCGTCTTCCATCAGGGCGATCCGCGCGGCGGCGGCCGGGGAGTTGGCCGCGAAGAACTCGGATGCCGCGATGTGCTCGGTGGACGCCTGCACGAGATGCAGTTCCTTGCCGACACCCCTCTCGACAGCCCAGTCGACCGCCGCTCGTGCGGAGGCCGTGCCATCCCAGCCCACTACCGTCTTCTCGATCACGTGTTCCGCCCTTCGTGCGTTGCCATGCCTGTGCTGCGAAACTATCCAGACCGTCGACCGGCGACTAGGGGCTTTGGTCACAGCTGCCGCGGAGGGCGCAGCTAGGCTGACCTCAGCCCAGTCGGGCGGCGACCTGGCCGCCGTCGAGGGCTTCGATGGAGGCGGCCAGTGGCACACGACATCGCCCCCGACGCGGCACGCGCGCGAAGCGAACGTCACCACATCTCTCGCTCGCGAATCCGGGGGCGAGGCTACTTCCAGCGGCTCGGTCCGGGGATCGTCACGGGGGCAGCCGACGACGACCCCTCGGGCATCGGCACCTACTCCCAGGTGGGCGCGGCCACCGGCAACCGTCTGCTCTGGAGCGCTCCCGTCCTTCTCCCGCTGGCCTTCGCGGTGCAGGAGGCGTGCGCACGCCTGGCCCTCGTCACGGGCAAGGGACTCGCCGGCATCATCCGGGAGCGGCTGCCCCGACCCCTGCTGTTCCTCTGCGTGGCGCTCGTCACGATCGCGAACACCGTGAACATCGCCGCCGACATCGGGTCGATGTCGGCGGCGCTTCGGCTGCTCGTGCCGGTGCCGCAGTTCCTCGGGGTTGTCGGCTTCGGTGTGCTGATCGTGCTCGCCGAGGTCTATGTGCCCTACCATCGCTACGCCAAGGGACTCCGCTGGTTGTGTCTGTCGCTGCTCGCCTACGTCGCCGTGCTGTTCGTCGCGAACGTGGACTGGCCGCAGGTGGGACTCGATCTCGTCATTCCGCGCATCGAGTGGGGGAGAACAGACATCGCCCTGCTGATCGGCCTCGCCGGCACGACGATCTCGCCCTACCTCTTCTTCTGGCAGTCGGCGGAGGAGATGGAGGCCAGGGCCGCCGAGAAGGACTACGCCGTCAACGAGATGCACATTCGGGCCATGCGCGGCGACGTCTTCGCCGGAATGGCCACGGGCGTCTTCGTGATGGCGGCGATCATGATCACCGCCTCCGCCACGCTGCACCGCGCGGGCATCACCACCGTGCAGACGGCAGAACAGGCCGCACAGGCCCTCACTCCGCTCGCCGGGCCGTTCGCGGGCGTGCTCTTCCTGCTCGGCATCGTGGGGACCGGTCTGCTCAGCGTTCCGGTGCTGGCCGGCGCCACCTCGTACGCAATCGCCGAGACCTTCGGTTGGCGGGGGAGCCTGGAGCGGCGGCCCAGCCAGGCCCGAGCCTTCTACGCTGTCATCCTCGTGTCCATCGTGGTTGGTCTCGCCCTCAACCTGATCGGCCTCGACCCGATCCAGTTCCTGTTCATCGCCGCCGTCACGAACGGGCTGGCCGCGCCCATCCTCATGGCGGTGATCTGGTGGCTGGCCAGGGACGAGCGGCTGCTCGGTCGGTGGAGGAGTCCCCTCTGGTCGCGCATCCTGCTTGGCGTGGCGATCGTCACCATGGCGGCGCTGCCGGTGCTCTGGCTCATCGCTCCGGCCTGAGGCTTCGCCGGGCCGGGATCGCGCGCGGCGGCATGCCGATGGCCGGGAGCGAGTCGCCCCCGGCCATCGGCCGATCCGTACTGCTGGTGTTACTTGCCCGCCGCGGCGCCCTGGAGCCGCTCGGCGATCTTCTGAATCTGCGCGCCGTATCCGCCGCTCAGGGCTGTGGCCTGAGCCTTGGTGGCGTCTGCGCCCGCCTCGGAGGCCGGCGCGTTCTTGATTGCCGTGAGGTCGGACTGCAGGTTGGCCGGCAGCTGGGCGAACAGGTCGGGGTGCCCGATGAGGGTCGTGGCGACCTTCTCCGCCGACTGCCCGAGGTCCTGACCCTGGGCGAGGTCGCTGCGGAGCTCGTCACGAAGCGATCCGGCGAACGGATGCTTCGCGCCGCTCTTGAGGTTGGTCGCGACCGACTTGACCTCCTGGCCGTATCCACCCGCGAGGGCGGTGGTCGAGATCTTCTCGGCGTCCTTGGTCGCGTCGGCGGCCGGAGCCTTGGCGAGGGTGCCGAGGTCGGTCTGGAGCGCGGCCGGGAGCTTCGCGAGCAGTTCGGTCTTGCCGACGGCGAACACGGCGAGCTTCTGTGCCTTCGCTCCATCGACCGTGGACTGGAAGAACGCCTCGCGAATCTGCTTGGCGACGGTGGCGCCGAAGGCGTGTCCGTGGTGGCCGTCCGCGTGAACCAACGCTGAGGCGCTGGCCGTGGGGGTGAGGGGGGATGCCGATGCTCCGGCGACGCCGACGCCGAGGAGCGCTCCGGCCGTGAGCACGGATGCGGCGCCGACGGCGATGCGCTTCTTCAGGGGGGTGTTGAACACGCTGTTGCTCTGGTTCTGAGTCATTGTGAATCCTTCTCTCTAACCCGCGGCCGATTCCGGCAGGTGGCCGAAGCTGGCCGCAATTGGGCACCGGGCGAGCGTAGGCAGTCGGCCTGAGTCCGCGGTCCGTGGGGGCTGGCAATCCGCCGGGTTTTCGGCGATTCGGGAGCGGGGGCGCGGCGATGGCGCGGGTCGGCGAATCTGGATTTGCCCCTTCGCGGCGTGCCTAGGCCAGGTAGGAATTGACGATGAGATCTCCGCGCACCTCGCGCAGCTCGTCGAGCACCCTCTCGATGAGGGTCGCCGACACTCCGGACGCCTGGATGTCGTGTGGCCCGATGGGCTGCAGCTTGCCGCAGCGCACGCGGATCACCTCCCAGCCCGCCGCGCGGAGCAGCCGGTCCTTTCGGCGGTCGGTCTGCTCTCGCCGCCCCACGTGTTCGAGGCCGTCGCGGCCGGTGGTGTCGTATTCGATCGCGACCCGCAACTCGGCGATCACGATGTCCGGCCAGACCTCGATGTGGTTGAAGAACGGCCGGGGCACCCGAACCGCATTCGGAGCCAGGTCGACAGCCAGACGCGAGGCGAGACGATGCCGAAGGTCGGCCTCGGCGGCGGAGGCGGTGGGTGGTGCCCAGGGGCTCGAGAAGGCTTCGCCGACCTCGACCCGGTCGGCCGCGGCTCGCGCGTGCAGGCAGGTGAGGCAGCGACGACCGCCGAGCATCCGCTCGACCGTGGCCTGGTAGCTCCCGTGGCCCACCGGGCACAGCCAGGTGTAGCGGCGGCCGACCCGGGTCTCGTCGGTCAGTAGCCCGCGCATCCGAGGGGCCACTATCGACAACAGTTCGTCGCGCGTGACGGGCGCACCGTCGAGGCGCCGGCACAGGGAGCAGCGGTCGTCGCTCGGCTCAGTCTGGCCGGGGGCGGCCTCGATGCGGTCCGGGTCACGCGGATGCCCGCAGGCGTACCGGGTGAGCGCGGACGCCGCTGCTCCCGGCGCTGCGGACCCCGGCGCGAGGGCTGCTGTCGGGGCCCGACGGCGAACCGCGAGCGGCGCACAGTCCGGGCACCAGGTGGAGCGTCTGCGGGAGGTTCCCGGGCGTTGCCGCTGCTCTTCCGGGGTCGCCACGAACCGGTGCCCGGAGTCGCATTGCCAGACCAGGTACACGTCGGCGGCCGGCGGCACCTGGGTGAGCGTGATGCCGTGATTGAGGTCGGGATGGTACTGCCGCACGAGCACGGGGTAGCGTTCCCAGTCCGTGCGGAACCGCCCGATCTCGTATGGCACGGTGGTGCCCTTGGACCACTGGCGCCTGGACCACCACTGCTCGACCCGCTCCGGCATCGAAGACCCTCCTCGAGGCGCACTGTACGACCGGCCACCGTCATCCGCGTCGCCGAAGTGGGCCCTTGCGGTATTTCGTCGCTGTCTCCAGACTCCTGTGAGTAGAGGGGTCGATTCCCGAGACCCGGCGCACCACCCGATGAGTTCTGGAGGACAGCATGGACGAGAACACGGATTCCCCGTCGGTCACCGACGCGTTCGACGATCGCACGATCGACTTCGCCACCTTCGACACCGACGTCACCATGGAGGACTGGGCGACGAGGTACCGGGTGGGCGACATCCGCATCAGCCCGTACTTCTTCTTCACACCGATCGAGACGCTCACTCCCACCAAGACCGTGGGCCTCGGCCGCACCAATCTCACCCTCATCATGGCGACGATCGTGCAGACGGATGCCGCGGCCCCGTACGCGGGATTCGACCGTCAGGCGACCCCGTCGCGCAATCCGGCGGTGTCGACGCACTTCGCCCCGAGCGCCTACGGCATCACCACCGTCGGCACCTACGTGATGACCTTCACCGTGGAGACGAACGGCCCGAGCACGTTCACCGTGGCCGGCTACGCGGGGTCCGGAACGCTGTCCGGCACGGGCGCCAAGTCGGTGAACGGCCGGCAGACGATCACGCTGATCCTCAAGGATGTGCAGCCGTCGCAGCAGGTTTACGGGTCGATCGAGCAGACGGCCGGGTCGTCCTGGGTCTGGTATTCGACGAAGGTGAGCTACCCGCCGCTCGTGTTCCAGCTCTAGGTGTGCTGCCCAGGGACGCTGGTGGGGTGGGCTGACTCCGATCGCGGTGTGGGGCCCGTGTCCCCGCCAGCGTGCGGCACTCCCTTGCCCCTGGCACGCGTTGTGCAGGACGTCCTGGTGATTTACGGGTGTCCGCCCCGCAGACTCCAGTTGTGCAGGACGCGTTGTGCAGGACGGTAGGACGGGACCCTTCGGGTCGCCACACCCCTGCCGTGTCCTGCACAAGCTGTCCTGCACAACCAAAGTATGCGAGGTGGCACCCACGCCTCTGAGGCCCGTCCTGCAGAACACGGCCCGACCGACGCGGGCGGCACAACTAGGTGGCACAACTAGAGGGCCGAGACGGTCCAGCTTCCGGCGTGCGAGATCCGCAACGTCGCCGACGGCCACACGCGAACGTCCGTAACGGTGTTCGGAGTCACAGCAGCAACAGCGCGGGACACGAGGACCTCGCTCACACCAACCAACCAACCTGCCTGGGCAGTACATCCAGCAATCAGACCCGAAACACGTCGTTCAGGGTGACGGTACGCAGGTTCCGTTCCCGGATGATGTCCAGCAGCTGTGGGTACACGGTGGTCACCGGCGCGAAATTGGCATGCCCGATCACGATGTGCTGCGGAAGGAACCAGCTGGTCGCGAAGTCGACCACCTGCTGCGGGGTGATGAGGCCCGAATCGGACAGCGAGCCGTACCACATGACCGGGGCGCGATAGCCGATGCTCGCGGCGACCGCCTCGGTGCGGGCATCGGTGTAGCCGTAGGGAGGGCGGTAGAACGGTGCGGAACTGACCCCGTAGAGGTTGCGGATGAAGGCGTCGTTCTTCTTGAGTTCGTTCACGATACCGGCGTCCGACAGCCTGAGGAGGTTCGGGTGCGAGAAGGTGTGGTTGCCCAGCTGGATCTGGCCGCTCTCGACCATCGGTCGAAGGGCGGGGGCGTTGTCCGTCCATGATCGGTTCTGGCCGTTCACGAAGAAGGTGAGCCGGGTGCCGCTGTCGCGGGCGAAGCGGGCGTACGCCGCCACGACGGCACTGTCGATGCCGTCGTCGACGGTCCAGGCCAGGAGGTTGCCCTTTCCGGGCAGGCTGTAGATCTTGCCGCCCGGCAGGGGAACCTTCACGAGCACCGGCGGTTCGGCGGGCGCGGTCGAGGGGCTCGGCGTCGGCTCGGGAGGCACGGTCGGTGTGCGTGACGGCGACACGGTTGGCGAGGCGCTCGGAGAGCCGGTGGGACTCGGGCTGGGTTGGGCGTTCGGTTCGATCGCATACCGGTCGATGGCGCAGCCCGAGAGGGAGAGCACGGCGACCGCAGCCAGTGCCGTGAGCAACTCTCGACGTTCCACCAATTCAACCAATCCGAAAGGCCCCGGTGCCGCGTAGGACGGCACTCGATCCTCGCCGGGATCGTCCACCGCCGGCCGTGACCTAAGTCCCTTCATTGTCCATCCTGGGAGCCGTAGTCTCGGGATTCGCGCACGGAGCGTCTGGAGGATCACGGTGGCGAAGAGCACGGGGTTCGCGGAGCTCGATGCGCTCCTCACCGCGCGAAAGGGTCACGTCGATTTCGTCGACGTTCCCGAACTCGCCTTCCTGTCGATCGACGGGACGGGTGCCCCGGACGGTCAGCAGTTTCAGGCGGCGCTGAGGGCCCTCTATGCCGTGAGTTACGGCGCCCACTTCCTCGTGAAGAAGCAGACCGGTGCGGCCCCGCGGGTCATGCCGCTCGAGGCCCTCTGGTGGATGGAGGGCGTCACCGGTGAGCAACTCGCGCATCCGGAGTCCTTCCCCGAATCCGATCGGGATGCCTGGCGCTGGCGCGCGATGATCGCTCAACTGCCGCCGATCGATGAGGCCGTCGTGCGGCACGCGACCGAGCAGGCCAGGGCGAAGGGCGGCGGCGCGATCGACGCACTGCGGTTCGAACGGTGGGCGGAAGGCCCGTCAGCCCAGATCATGCACGTCGGGCCGTATTCCACAGAGTCGACGAGCATCGCGGCGCTGCACGCGGGCATCGCCGCCCACGGTTCGCGGCCCCGGGGCCGACACCACGAGATCTACCTGGGCGATCCGCGCAGCGCGGCACCCGAGCGGCTTCGCACCATCCTCCGCCAGCCCGTCGAGCCGGCCGCCTAGCCCTTTCCCGGATGGTCGCCGCCGCCTGGATGTTTGTCCGGTGGATCGGTCTTGCGTGCGGCGGCCCCGCTGCTCACGGTCACCGTGACGGTTCTGCCCCGGGCGATAGCGGAGCCGGCGACAGGATCGGACGACACTACCGTTCCGGCGGGCAGCGCGGAGGAGACGACGTCGCCCTGGGCGAAGGCGAGTCCGATGCGCTCGACGAGTCGCTGTGCGGCGGAGACGCTTTGGCCGACGACGTTCGGCATCCGGATGGTCGATCCCCTCAGCAGCGCGGGCGGAGGTTCCGGGAAGGCGTGACCGGCGCCGTAGACCGCGCTCGCGTTGAGCGAGGCGAGAATCGGCTTCATCACGGCGGTGCGGAGGTTCGAAGCGAGGGTACCGCCGATGGAGATGCGGCGCAGGTTCTGAAAGCCCGTGATGTTGCCGATCCACACCGCGGTCGATGTTTGCGAGCTGGCCGCGACCATGTAGCTATGCAGCGCTTCGGCGGTGCCGGTCTTTCCGAGGAGGGCCGTGCCATCGCGGGGGTTCGCGCTCGCGCCGGTGCCGCCGGGCTGGAGCGGGCCCTGGAGGTCGAAGGCGGCGGCGGCCGCCACCTCCGGCGAGATCACTCGGCTGCAGCTCTGCGCCTGGCCCGGCAGCTCCTTCCCGTCCGGGCCGACGATGCGGTCGACGGCGATCGGCTGGCAGAGCGTGCCGCCTCCGGCGACCGTGGCGTAGGCGTTCGCCATGGTGAGCGGTGAGGGGGTGTTCGTTCCCAGGATCGTGCCCGGGTCGTGGGCGAGTTCGCTGTCATCCGCGTTGTGCACGCCCATCGAGGTGGCCACGTCCCGGATGTCGCAGAGGTCCAGCTTTGACGCCATGTTCACGAAGGCCGCATTGACCGAGCCCTTCGTGGCGGCGAGCACGTTCATCTGGCCCTGGCTCACCCCGCTGTCGTTCTTCGGCGCGTAGCCGCGAGCAATCGTGTACAGGCCGCCCGGGTCGCACCTCGACGGGAACGACCGGTAGGAGCGGATGTTCGCGTCCACGTACTCCTGCAACCCGTGGCCGTTCTGCAGCCAGTTGACGAGGGTGAAGAGCTTGTAGGTGGAGCCGGTCGGGAATCCGGACGACCCGCCGTACCGCTTGTCGGTGTTGAAGTTGATGGCGGTGGACACGGCCGGATCGGCCTCGCCCGTGTCGTCGAACGCCTTGTTCTGCGCCATCGTGATGATGCGACCGGTGCCCACTTGCACGGTGGAGACGGCACTGCCGAGCGAGAACCGGTTCTCGGTGGCCGGGGTGCGCGCCGCGAGATCGTCTTCGGCGACCGCCTGCTGGTCGAGGTCGATCGTCGTGTAGACCGAGTATCCGCCGCGTTCCCAGGCTGCCTTGCGGTCGGCCGGCGTCGCGCCGAGGCTCGTCAGGTCCTTGACACTGTTAATCACGTAGTCGCAGAACGGCTTTGCCGCCGAGGCGTAGGAGCATCCGTTGGTGGCGGCGCTGAGCTTCACCGTGCTCGCGTTGACCGGCACGGCGATCGCCTCGTCGAACTGCTGCCGTGAAATCATCAACTCACTCAACATGGTTCGGAGGATGGCGTCGCGGCGGCTCTGGTTGCGTTCCCAGTTGTCCGGCGCGGCCGGGGCGCGGAGGTTCGGCTGTTGCACGATCGCGATGAGGCTCGCCGCCTGGGCGAGCGTGAGCGCCTTGGCCGTCGTGGAGTAGTACTGCTGGGCTGCGGCCTCGATTCCATAGGTGTTGCCGCCAAACCCCGCGATGTTGAGGTAGGCGAGCAGGATCTGGTGCTTGCCGTAGCGCTTCTCGAGGCCGACGGCGAGTTTAGCCTCTCTGAGTTTGCGGTCGAGGGTCGTCGCCTGGGCCGCGGCTTTGGCCGCGTTGAGTTTCACCTTGTCCGTGATGGTGGCGACGGCCTCCTGGATGGCTAACTGCTTCACGAGCTGCTGCTCGATGCTCGACGCGCCCTGAAGCTTCTTGCCGGAGAGGTTGTTGACGGTGGCCCTGGCGATGCCCGCGAGGTCGACGCCCCCGTGCTGGTAGAACCGCACGTCCTCCGCCGCCACGAGCGCGTCCTTGGCGAAGTCGGAGACGGCATCCCATTCCACTTCTTGCCGGTTCTGGTCGTAAATCTGGGCGAACGGCACCTGCTGGGCGGCACGCAGGCCGTAGAGCACGGTGCGCTGCGACTGGTGGCCGAGGGTCACATAGTCGGGCAGCCGGTCGAAGACGTTCAGCGCGTTCACGGTCGCCTTGCTGGTGACAGCGAGCATCGGGGCGAACAGTGCGGCGACAAGAATCCCGGCTATCACGCTGAATCCAAGCAGGCCGAGCAGGCCGAGCAGGCCACCGAAGGCCGACGATCGGGTCGGCTTCAGGGAGGTCTCCTTCATCCAGTCCTCGCCCGCCATAGACTGAGGGTACCTCAATAACGCGAAGCGGGCAGCAGGGCAAGGCTAAAGCGCGAATCCGCCGTCGCTCGTCAGCACCTGTCCGACCACCCAGCGGCCCTCGTCCGTGGCGAGCCAGCCGATGAGGCGGGCCGGATCGGTGGGCCGGCCGAATCGACCGAAGGGCGTCTCGCGCACGGCGCGTTCGATCTCCTCGAGAGGGCGATCCGTGGTCTCCGGGTCGAGATAGCCGGTGTCGACCGGTCCGGGATTGACGGTGTTGAGCACGATTCCCCACGGCAGGAGTTCGCTCGCCACGGTGGGGGTCACTCCGGCCAGGGCCGCCTTGCTGGTCGCGTAGGCGACCTCGCCGCGCATGGAGCCGTGGACCTGGCCGGAGGTCATCCAGATCACCCGGCCCGTGGCGAACTCGTCCACCGGTCCTGGGGGCGCCGAGCGCTCGCCCGGCCGCAGTGGGGCGGAGGCGCTGTGCGCGCTGAATTGCTCGGCGAACGCTCGGGTGAGCAGTAGCGTCGAGCGGGTGTTGACCTCCCAGTGGCCGTCCAGCAGCTCGGGGGTCATGTCGAAGACGGAGCCGTCCGAGCCGCTTCTGGCATGGTTGCAGATAAGGATGTCGAGTCGGCCGGTGAGCGCTCGAGCAGCGGTCACGACGGCGTCCACCGCATCCGGGTCCGCGAGATCCAGCGACAGGTCCCCGAAGGCGGAACCCTCGCGTTGCGCTGAGACGATCCCCGAGCGCACCTCGGCCAGGTCGTCGGCGCCCCAGGGCTGGCCGGCATCGTGGGGGGAGAAGTGCTGGATGAACACGTCAGCGCCGAGTTCGGCCAGGCGCCGGGCGACGGCGAACCCGATTCCCTTGCGCCGGGACACCCCGGTGATGAGCGCGGTCTTGCCGAACAGTGCGGCTGTCTGGTCCATGAGCAGGCTCCAATGCGGGGTCGGAATCGCGTCCCTCGAGCCTCGCACACGGCGACGTCCGATCGAGGCCCGGCGTTGGGACGTCAATCCATTGACAGATGGCTGCCATTCCCGCCCTTCCCCCCGCGCCCGCCGGGTGCAATCATGAGCGGATCGCAACACCGCGGTCGAGGAGGACCAAATGAGCGATTCCACCGGCAGTGACTCCGCCCCAGAACCCGCCACGACGCCGTGGGCAGGGGGCGGGGGAGAACCATTCGACGGGGCCGAACCGCCGGACACCTACGTGTTCGAGGTCGAAAAGGGGCTGTGGGACCAGCGCTTCGCCTGGATCACCGGAATCGTGACGGGGGTCGCGATCGTGCTGGAGATCATCCTCACGGCATCCATCACCTCCTCGATCGGTCTCGCCTCCGCCGCGCAGACTGTGGCGAAAGGGGACGTGATCAACGGCACCTTCGTCGAGCGGTTCGGCGCCTACCTGGCGGTGATCGCCCTCATGCTGGGCGTGGCGATCATCACCTTCGGCGGCTGGCTCGCCGCCCTCGAACTGCGCGGGCGGCTCTCGGTCGCCAAGCCCACCACCGTCACCGTCGCCGCACCGCCCGGCAGCAAGGAGTTGGCCGGGTTCGAGCCGTCCGTCGTCCTCGAGGCTGTCGGATCGATGGCGGAGAAGCTTGGCCGGGTGCGCGGAACCGTGGCCGTCTTCGTGGCGGGAATCGTGCTCGTCGTCTGCGCGCTTGCCGTGGGCGTCACGCTCATCGCGGCCTCCGCGGTCTCCGGCGACACGGCGCCGTCACCGAGCGCGTCTAGTACGACGACACCGACACCCAGCCCGACGCCGTCGAGCCGATGAGCACGGTGGCATCCGGGAACGTCGCGACCCGCCCGTTAACTGTGCCGGTGGGGGGACTCGAACCCCCACGCCCTTTCGAGCAAAGCATTTTGAGTGCTCCGCGTCTGCCATTCCGCCACACCGGCGCACGATAACGTCTCAAAGAATACCGTAGGCTTTAGCGCGTGACAGACCAGGAAAGCGCTCCTCAGACCCCCCGCCGCGTCGTTGTGGCCGAAGACGAGTCGCTCATTCGCCTCGACATCGTCGAAACGCTTCGGGACGCCGGATTCGAGGTCGTCGGTGAGGCCGGCGATGGCGAGACCGCCGTCGCCCTCGCGACCGAGCTGCGACCGGACCTCGTGATCATGGACGTGAAGATGCCCCTCCTCGACGGCATCTCCGCCGCCGAGAGGCTCTCCAAGAACCACATCGCCCCGGTTGTGCTTCTCACGGCGTTCAGCCAGAAGGAGCTCGTCGAGCGCGCCACCGAGGCCGGCGCCCTCGCCTACGTGGTGAAGCCGTTCACGCCGAACGACCTGCTGCCCGCGATCGAGATCGCTCTCGCGCGCTACGCCCAGATCATCACTCTCGAGGCCGAGGTGAGCGACCTCGTCGAGCGCTTCGAGACCCGCAAGCTCGTGGACCGCGCCAAGGGCCTGCTCAACGAGAAGATGGGGCTCACCGAGCCGGAGGCGTTCCGCTGGATCCAGAAGGCATCCATGGATCGGCGCCTCACCATGCACGATGTCGCCCAGGCGATCATCGAGCAGCTCTCCGCAAAGAAGTAACCGCCGGGGCGCCTCGCGTCCGGTGTGACGTCGACATCCGCGGATTTGCGCCCGTCGGGCAGGCATCTCCTGCGTTTTCGGGGCGGGGCACGTGGCGGGATGACCGGCTGGCGCGGCGAAAGACGGCGGCGGTCGACGCCGGACGCGCCTACTGGTCCTTGAGGAAGTTCGTCATCCGCACGGTGGAGAGGCGGCGGCCCTGCTCGTCGCGGATCACGATCTCGTGGGTCGCGAGCGTGCGCCCGAGGTTGAGCGCGATGCAGGTGGCCGTGACCATCCCGCTCGAGACGGACCGGCTGTGGGAAGCGTTGATCTCGATGCCGACGGCGATGCGGCCGGGTCCGGCATGGATGGCCGACGAGATCGAACCGAGCGATTCGCCGAGCACCACATGTGCGCCGCCGTGGAGGATGCCGACGACCTGGGTGTTGCCCTCCACCGGCATGGTGGCCACCGAGTGCTCCGCCGACAGCTCGAGAAACTCGATTCCCAGCTTGCGGGCGAGATCGCCGCCTCCGCTGGCGATCAGTCGGTCGAAGAGTTCGGGCGCGAGGTGCTCGGGGAGTTTGGTCATGGGCTTCCTTGGGCTGTGTCTTCGACGTGTCGGCAGCCACGGTTAGGCTGGCTGCGTGCCGGACAACGAAAAGCCTACCCTCCTCGTTATCGACGGGCATTCGCTCGCGTTTCGGGCGTTCTATGCCCTCCCCGTCGACAGCTTCCAGAACCGTGAGGGGCAACATACCAACGCCATTCACGGCTTCATCGCGATGCTGATCAACCTCCTCGCGAACGAGAAGCCCACCCACCTCGCCGTGGCATTCGACATCTCGCGGTACTCCTTCCGCACCCGCGAGTACCCCGAGTACAAGGGCACGCGAGGTGAGACGCCGTCCGAGTTCGTGGGGCAGATTCCGCTGCTCGAGGAGGCGCTGCGCGCCCTGGGCATCACCACGGTGACGAAGGAGGACTACGAGGCGGACGACATCCTCGCGACCCTCGCCACGCAGGGGGCCGCCCAGGGCTACCGGGTGCTCGTCGTCTCCGGCGACCGCGACGCCATCCAGATGGTGAACGACGACGTCACCCTGCTCTACCCGAACGCGCGCGGGGTCTCCGAACTCAAGCGCTACGACCGGGACGCGGTCTTCGACCGGTACGGCATCGAGCCGCACCAATACCCGGATGTCGCGGCCCTCGTCGGCGAGACGAGCGACAACCTCATCGGCATCGACAAGGTGGGGGAGAAGACCGCAGTCAAGTGGATCAACCTCTACGGCGGCCTCGACGGGGTGCTCGCCCACGCGGACGAGATCAAGGGCGTCGTGGGGGAGAAGCTGCGCGAGCAGAAGGAGAACGCGATCCGCAACCGGCGGCTCAACCACCTCATCACCGACGTGGAGCTCCCGGTGGGACCCGCCGACCTCGCGCGCCGGCCCATCGACGAGACCGCTGTCCGCTCGGTCTTCGACCGGCTCCAGTTCCGCACCCTCCTCGAACGCGTGCTCAAGATCGCCGCTGCCGCCGGAGACACGCTGTCGACGGATGCGACGCAGGCGATCGCCTCTGACTCGGACTTCGGCATCCCGGTCGTGCGCACCCTGGTGGATGAGGAGCTCGGGCACTGGCTCGACAAGGTTTCCGGCGCGGGGACCGTGCCGCTCGGCCTGCAGCTCGAATATGGCCCGGAGGGCCTCGCCGGCCTCGGAATCGCGTCGATCGACGACAGCGCGTACGTGCCGTGGGCGCCCGGGCGGCCGGACTACGTCGCCCTCGAGAACTGGCTCGCGGGCCCGGGCCCCAAGTACCTCTACGACTCGAAGCCGGCCATCAAGGCGCTGGAACGGGCCGGGCTGAAGCTCGGCGGCATCGCGTTCGACACCACGATCGGCGCCTGGCTCGTGAAGCCGGGTGGCCACGCCCAGAACCTCGCCGCCCAGGTCTACGACTTCCTCGGCGACCGCCTCGTCGAGTCCGACCCGAACCAGCTCGTTCCCGAGACTGACGCGCAGAGCGTGGCCACCGAGGCCTGGTACATCCTGCGGGTCACCGAATATCTCGCCGAGCGGCTGGATGCTGGCTCCCGCGCGGTGCTCGACGAGATGGAGATCCCGCTCATTCCGGTGATCTCCCAGATGGAGCGCACCGGCATCACGGTGAACCGGGAGATCCTCAGCCGGCTCAACCGCGAGCTGGGGGAGAAGGCCGCCGAACTGGCGCGCCAGGCCTACGCCGAGATCGGCGGGCGCGAGATCAACCTCGGTTCGCCCAAGCAGCTTCAGCAGGTGCTCTTCGAAGACCTCGGGATGCCCAAGACGCGATCCAACAAGACCGGCTACTCCACCGACGCGGCGTCGCTGGCCGACCTGCAGGAGCAGAACCCGCATCCGTTCCTCGGCCTGTTGCTGCAGCATCGGGACGCCACCAAGCTCCGCCAGATCGTGGAGACTCTCGAGAAGGCCATCGAACCCGACAACCGGGTGCACACCCGCTACGACCAGACCGGAACGAGCACCGGCCGCATCTCCTCCACCGACCCGAACCTGCAGAACATCCCGGTGAAGACCGAGGTGGGGCGCGAGATCCGGTCGGCTTTCGAGAGCGGACCCGAGTTCACCACGCTTCTCACCGCCGACTATTCGCAGATCGAGATGCGGATCATGGCCCACCTGTCCGGCGATCCCGGACTCATCGAGGCCTTCAACACCGGCGAGGACCTGCACCGATTCGTCGGCGCGCGCATCTTCGGTGTGGCGCCGGAAGACGTCACCCCGGCGATGCGCAGCAAGGTGAAGGCGATGTCGTACGGGCTGGCCTACGGGTTGAGCGCCTTCGGGCTCTCGAAGCAGCTGCGCATCGACAATGCCGAGGCCAAACAGCTGATGACCGACTACTTCTCGCGGTTCGGCGCGGTGCGCGAGTACCTGCGCAGCGTCGTGGAGCAGGCCAGGGAGGACGGCTACACCGAGACGATCTTCGGGCGTCGCCGTCCGTTCGGCGACCTGAAGTCGTCCAACCGGGTGCTGAGGGAGAACGCGGAGCGCCAGGCGCTCAACGCCCCGATCCAGGGCTCGGCGGCCGACATCATGAAGCGTGCGATGCTCGGCGTCGCGAACGATATCCGGGAGGGCGGGCTCGCCTCACAGATGCTGCTCCAGGTGCACGACGAGCTCGTGTTCGAGGTGGCCGACGGTGAGCTGGAGGCGCTCACGGCGATCGTCACCGACCGGATGAGCCACGCCGCCGACCTCAGGGTGCCGCTCGACGTGCAGGTGGGCACCGGCAAGAATTGGGACGCGGCGGCACACTGAGCGTCGGCCGCACCGTGAATCACAACCCGACGGAGCACTGACCATGGCCAGGAAGCCCGCACCGGCCCTCGCGGGGCTGCTCGCCGTGGAATCGCTCCGTCTTGGCCAGTCGGCGGTGGACCGGGATGACGCGATCCGGCAGGTCGGCGCCGCCCTGCGCGACTCCGGGGCGGTCGACGATTCGTACGTCGAGGCGATGCTCGAGAGGGAGCGGTCGGTGTCGACGTACGTCGGGGAGGGCATCGCGATCCCGCACGCCACCTTCGCCGGCAGCGATGCCGTGCGCCGCGATGCACTCGCGATCGTGCAGTTTCCGGCCGGCGTCGACTGGGACGGTCACGACGTGCGGGTCTGCGTGGGCATCGCCGCGCAGGGCAACGGACACATTGCCTTGCTCTCGCAGCTAGCCACGGTGCTCCTCGCGCGAGACAATGCAGCAACGCTTTGCGCGGCGACCTCGCCCCAACAGGTGCTCGGGTTGCTGCGTCCGAAGCACTCGAAGTAGACCGCGAACCGCGCACGCCCGTAAGGAGTCAGAAATGCCAGAACGCACCGTCTCGGTCGCATCGAGCATCGGCCTGCACGCGCGGCCGGCCGCCCTGTTCAGCCAGGCCGCGGCCAAGGCGGGGGTGCCGGTGACCATCACGAACGCGGCAGGCAAGACCGTGAACGCCGCGAGCATCCTCGGCGTCCTGTCCCTCGGCGTGGACCACGGAGACCAGGTCACCATCGCCGCGGACGGCGAGGGTGCGGATGCGGCACTCGACATTCTGGCGCAACTCCTGGGCCGCGACCTCGACAAGGAGTAGCCGCCGACTCGCCGTACAGGCGGCCTCCCGACCGATCGGCCCCCTGTCATAGGCTCGGGGCATGACTGATTCCCCCGAGACCCACGAGGTCCGAACCCCCACTCCGATCGATGCCATCGCAGAAGCCTGGGTCGACACCGAGCTCGACCTGTTCCCCGAGTACCGCGTGTACCTCGGCCGGGAGGGCCGCGAGGGCGAATACGCCGACTACTCGCCGGCCGGCGCCGAGCGGGTGGTCGCCGAGGTGAAGAAGACTCTGGGGCAGATCGCGGCGTCCACCCCTGTCGACGCTGTCGACGAGGTCACCAAGATGGACCTGAGTCGCGAACTCCAGTTGCAGATCGACAAGCACGAGGCCGGCTTCGACCAGCGCGACCTGAACGTGATCGCCTCGGCGCCGCAGAGTCTCCGGGACATCTTCGACCTGATGCCGACAGACTCCGAGGAGGACTGGTCGCACATGGCTACGCGCATGCGCAACCTCCCCGCGGCGATGAACGGCTACATCGAGACCCTGCGCACCGGCATCGCCGCCGGCAACGTGCCGGCCGCTCGCCAGATCCGCGAGGTGGTGGCCCAGGCCGCCAAGCAGGTTGCGGACACCGGCTTCTTCTTCCAGCTGGCGAGCGGGGCGAAGGCGGGGGAGTCCGAGCTGCCAGAGTCGTTGAAGAGCGACCTCGCGTCCGCGGCGAAGGAGTCAGCCGGCGCGTACGCGGTACTGTCCGACTTCCTCCAGAACGAGCTCGCGCCGCACGCGCCGGAACGGGATGCCGTCGGGCGCGAGATCTACGCGCTCGCCTCGCGCGACTTCCTCGGTGCCGTCGTCGACCTCGACGAGACCTACGAATGGGGCATCGAGGAACTCGCCAGGATGACCGCGGAGCAGGAGGCCATCGCCCGCGAGATCAAGCCCGGCGCGTCGGTGCTCGAGGCGATCGCGTTCCTCGACGAGGACAGCTCGCGCAAGCTCCACGGCACCGACGCGCTGCAGAAGTGGATGCAGGAGACCAGCGACCGTGCCGTCGAGGAGCTGTCCCGGGTGCACTTCGACATCCCCGCTGAGGTGCGCCGGCTCGAATGCATGATTGCCCCCACCCAGGAGGGAGGCATCTACTACACGCCTCCCACCGACGACTTCTCCCGGGCCGGGCGCATGTGGTGGAGCGTTCCGGAGGGCGTCACGGAGTTCGACACCTGGCGCGAGCTCACCACGGTCTATCACGAGGGCGTGCCCGGGCATCACCTCCAGATCGGTCAGGCCGTGTACAACAAGGCCCTGCTCAACACCTGGCGGCGCAACGCCGGCACGTCCGGCCATGCCGAGGGCTGGGCGCTGTACGCCGAACGGCTCATGGAGCAGCTCGGCTACCTCGACGACCCGGCCGACCGCCTGGGCATGCTCGACGGTCAGCGGATGCGCGCCGCGCGAGTGGTGCTCGACATCGGCGTGCACCTCGAGAAGACCCTGCCAGACGGATCCGGCCCCTGGACGGGCGACTACGCCTTCGAGTTCCTCGGCAACAACGTGAACATGAGCCCGCAGTTCGTGCGCTTCGAGGTGAACCGCTATCTCGGCTGGCCGGGGCAGGCCCCCTCCTACAAGATCGGGCAGCGCATCTGGGAGCAGCTTCGCGACGAGTCGGCACGCCGCGAGGGTGCGGACTTCGACATCCGCGCGTTCCACAAGAAGGCACTCGACATCGGGGGCGTCGGGCTCGACACCCTCAAGGCGGCGCTGCTCCCGTAATCGTGTCGACCGCGCCCGGCGACGGGTCGCCCTACCGTGCGGTCGTGGGGGGAGCCCTCGACGGGCTCCACCCACGCCTGCGCGCCTACTTCGGCGCCATCCCGGTCGGCAGCCTCGGCCGGGGCGAGGGCGTCTTCGACGTGGTGGGCACCCCACGCCGGTGGCTCTGGCCCGCGCTCTGGCTGCTCGGGCGGCAGGGGGTGCTGTTCGCGGTGTGGCAGCGCGACGTGCCCTTCACCGTGGTCAACCGCCCGATCGTCGACGCCGCCGGCCGCCCCGCGGTGGCCGCCGAGCGCACCTTCCACCTCGCAGGCGGCGACCGCACGATGGTCGACGCGATCACCGCGGACGCGGGCGAGCTCGTGGACTTCCTCGGCCGGTCCCGGCGTCTGGAGGCCAGGTTCGAGGCGACGGTGTCGGACGGCGCCCTGCGGCTGCGGTCCACGAGCCTGGCGCTGCGACTCGGACCGTGGCGGATGCGGCTGCCCCGCGCGCTGAGCCCCCGCGTCGGCCTCGTCGAGCGCTTCGACGACGGGTCGGGCCGACAGCAGGTGAGCGTGACGATCGACGCCCCGCTCGTCGGTAGGCTCTACGAATACTCCGGGTCGTTCCACTACGGGATCCGGGTGGGGGAGGCTGGCTCGTGACCGACCATGTCGTGATCGCCGGGGCATCCGGATTCATCGGGCGCTATCTCGCGGACGCCTTCCGGGCCGAGGGGGCAAGGGTGTCCACCGTCGGGCGTTCGGGCGCCGACGCCGAATGGGGTGACACCGCCGCTATCGCGCGGCTGCTCGACGGGGCGGACCTCCTCGTCAACCTCGCCGGCAAGAGCGTGAACTGCCGCTACACCCCGGCCAACCGGGTGGAGATCCTCCGCTCGCGAGTCGACACGACGCGGGAGTTGGCCTCCGCCATCCGTGCTTGCGCCACCCCGCCACCTCTCTGGATCAACTCGTCCACGGCCACCATCTACCGCCACGCCGACGACCGGCCGATGACCGAGTCGACGGGGGAGCTCGGCAAGGGCTTCTCGGTGAGCGTGGCGAAGGCGTGGGAGGAGGCGTTCTTCGCCGAAGACCTGCCCGGCACCCGTCGGGTCGCGCTCCGGATGGCGATCGTGCTCGGCGACGGCAGCGCGCTCGTGCCGCTTCGCCGGCTGGCCCGCCTCGGTCTCGGCGGCCCGCAACTCGACGGACCATGGTTCTCCACGCCGGCAAGGCTCGCGGCCGGCACCTACCACGCGTTCCGCACCCCGAACGGCCGACAGAGATTCAGCTGGATCCACATCGCCGACGTGCTCGGCATCATCCGCTTCGTGCGCGAGCACGAGGACATCGACGGGGTGGTCAACGCCAGCTCGCCGAATCCCACCGACAACGTGGGCTTCATGGCGCGCCTGCGTGATGTGCTCGGCGTGCCGTTCGGCCTGGCCGCGCCGCGCTGGATGCTGGAGGTCGGCTCGGCGCTGATCCGCACCGAGACCGAACTGGTGTTGAAGAGCCGATGGGTCGTGCCGGAGCGCCTCGAAGCCGCGGGCTACACGTTCGAACATCCCGTTCTCGACCGGGCCCTGCGCGACATCGTGGGCCGATGATGCAGCTGCGCGGGGCCGAGGTGGCGCGAGGCTTGGCGGGGCGGTAGACTAGAACGTCGCAATTCTGCGAAGTTTCACCCGCCCGCCTGTCGCGGCACTCTGCTCGTCAGAGACACCACAACCCAGCAAGACCAAGAGAACCACGCTGCGACCGGCCAAACACATGTCCATCCTGGAGCAACTACTACATGACAATCGTAACGACCGAAAAGGCACCGAAGCAGGTCGCCATCAACGACATCGGATCTGCTGAAGATTTTCTTGCCGCGGTCGAAAAGACTCTCAAGTTTTTCAACGACGGCGACCTCATTGAAGGAACCGTTGTAAAGATCGATCGTGACGAGGTCCTCCTCGACGTCGGTTACAAGACCGAGGGTGTCATCCCCTCCCGCGAACTCTCCATCAAGCACGACGTGGACCCCACCGAGGTCGTCCAGGTCGGCGATGTTGTCGAAGCCCTCGTCCTCCAGAAGGAAGACAAAGAAGGCCGCCTCATCCTCTCCAAGAAGCGCGCTCAGTACGAGCGTGCGTGGGGCGACGTGGAGAAGATCAAGGAGTCGGATGGCGTCGTCACCGGTTCCGTGATCGAGGTCGTCAAGGGTGGCCTCATCGTCGACATCGGACTCCGCGGCTTCCTGCCGGCATCGCTCATCGAGCTTCGCCGCGTGCGCGACCTCACGCCGTACCTCGGCCAGGAGATCGAGGCCAAGATCCTCGAGCTCGACAAGAACCGCAACAACGTTGTGCTCTCGCGTCGCGCGCTCCTCGAGCAGACCCAGTCCGAGAGCCGCACCACCTTCCTCAACAACCTCGCCAAGGGCCAGGTTCGCAAGGGTGTCGTGTCGTCGATCGTCAACTTCGGTGCGTTCGTCGACCTCGGTGGCGTCGACGGTCTCGTCCACGTCTCGGAGCTCAGCTGGAAGCACATCGAGCACGCCTCAGAGGTTGTCGAGGTTGGCCAGGAGGTCACCGTCGAGATCCTCGAGGTCGACCTCGACCGCGAGCGTGTCTCCCTGTCGCTCAAGGCGACGCAGGAAGACCCGTGGCAGGTCTTCGCCCGCACCCACGCCATCGGCCAGGTTGCACCGGGCAAGGTCACGAAGCTCGTCCCCTTCGGCGCGTTCGTTCGCGTCGCGGAGGGCATCGAGGGCCTCGTTCACATCTCCGAGCTCTCCGGCAAGCACGTCGAGCTCGCCGAGCAGGTCGTGTCGGTCGGTGACGAGGTGTTCGTCAAGGTCATCGACATCGACCTCGAGCGCCGCCGCATCTCGCTGTCGCTGAAGCAGGCGAACGAGGGCGTCGACCCCGAGGGTACCGAGTTCGACCCGGCACTCTACGGAATGCTCACCGAGTACGACGAGCAGGGCAACTACAAGTACCCTGACGGATTCGACCCGGAGACCAACGAGTGGAAAGAGGGCTTCGAGTCCCAGCGCGAGAAGTGGGAGCAGGACTACGCTGCGGCCCAGGCTCGCTGGGAGGCCCACAAGAAGCAGGTTTCGACCGCCGACGAGAACATCTCCGACGCGCCGGCCTCTGCTGGTTCCTCGTTCTCGAGCGACTCCGAGTCTGCGGGAACCCTCGCCGACGACGAGGCTCTCGCCGCACTTCGCGAGAAGCTCTCCTCGAACTCCTAGTTCGAGCAACTCCTCATTGGAGCTACGGAACGGTCGGGCCCTCACGGGTCCGGCCGTTCCGGCGTTAACGGGGCGGCGGCCCGGCGAGAGTGGCGCCGACAGTTGCCAGGCGAGAGCTAGCATTACTCGCGTGTATCTCATCGGCCTCACAGGCGGCATCGCATCCGGAAAGACGGTGGTCGCCCGTCGGCTGGCCGAGCACGGAGCTGTGCACATCGATGCGGACGTGCTCGCCCGTCAGGTGGTCGAACCCGGCACGCCGGGTCTCGCGGCGATAGCCGAGAGATTCGGCCCCTCGGTGATCGCGCCGGACGGGTCCCTCGACCGTGCCGCGCTCGGCGCCATCATCTTCGCCGACCCGGAGGCGAGGGTCGCGCTCAACGGCATCACGCATCCGGCCATCAAGGAACTCACCCAGCGTCTGTTCGCGGAGGCCGCCAGCCGCGATCCGAACGCGATCGTCGTGTACGACGTTCCCCTACTCGTCGAGGCGTCGCGCGACAGGGACTACCACTCCTTCGATCTCATCGTGGTGGTCAACGCGAGCACGGAGACCCGCATCCGCCGGCTCATCGAGTTGCGCGGCCTCAGCCGCGAGGAGGCCGTCCATCGGCTCAACTCGCAGTCCACGGACACCGAGCGCCTCGCGATCGCGGATGTCGTGATCGACAGCAATGGAACGCTCGAGGAGACGCTGCGGCAGGCCGACGCCCTCTGGGAGTCCCTGCCGCGTCCCGTGCGCTGACCCCGCGGGATCGACCGCGGGCGGTGCCGCTCCGTCGTCGCACCCGGTCGTCGCGCCCGGTCATCCGCCGTGGCCGCCCTCGTGACCTCTTCCGGCGGAGTGTGTGCCCGTTTGTCGTGATTGTGCTGCGTCGAGCCGGCACCCTTGCGACAAAAGGGCACATTAGTGGGGAGCGGCTTAGTGGGGGAGCGGTGCGGAAGGTGGCCGTGGCGCGCACTCTGCTCACCCGGGCCGACGTGGTGCTGCTCGACGAGCCGACCGCGCTCCTGGACGAGGAGTCCGCCGATGAGCTCATCGCCGACCTGGTCGTGGCCCTCCGCGACCGCGTGACGGTGCTGGTGACCCACCAGGCGACCGCGGGCATCCCGAGTGCCAACCGCCTCGACCTGGGCCGCGGTTCGACAGTTCTGCCCACGGCGCAATCCGGGCTCGTTGTCAGTGGCGCTGCCTAAGCTTGAGGCATGCAACCGACACGTTCTGTGCGCCCATTCGAGGTGATCAGCGACTACACGCCGAGCGGCGACCAGCCCGCGGCGATCGCCGAGCTCACGGGCCGAATCAACGCCGGCGAGACGGATGTCGTGCTGCTCGGTGCCACGGGAACCGGCAAGTCCGCCACCACCGCCTGGCTCATCGAGGCCGTGCAGCGCCCAACCCTCGTGCTCGCGCACAACAAGACCCTCGCGGCCCAGCTCGCCAACGAGTTCCGCGAACTGATGCCCAACAACGCCGTCGAGTACTTCGTCTCGTACTACGACTACTACCAGCCTGAGGCCTACGTTCCGCAGACCGACACCTTCATCGAGAAGGACTCGTCGGTCAACGCGGAGGTCGAGCGGCTTCGTCACTCCACCACCAACTCGCTGCTGAGCCGGCGCGACGTGATCGTCGTGTCCACGGTCTCCTGCATCTACGGCCTCGGCAGCTCCGAGGAGTACCTCGACGCCATGATGGCGCTGCAGGTGGGCATGAAGATCAACCGCGAGGCGCTCATCCGCAAGTTCGTGTCGATGCAGTACCAGCGCAACGACGTGGACTTCTCCCGCGGCAACTTCCGGGTGCGCGGCGACACCATCGAGATCATCCCGATGTACGAGGAACTCGCGATCCGCATCGAGATGTTCGGCGACGAGATCGAGGGGCTGTACAGCCTGCATCCGCTCACCGGCGACGTGGTGAAGAAGATGGATTCCGTGTCGGTGTTCCCCGGATCTCACTACGTGGCCGGCCAGGAGCGCATGCACGCGGCGATCAAGACGATCAAGGTGGAGCTCGCGGAGCGTCTCGAGCAGCTCGAGCGCGAGGGCAAGCTGCTGGAGGCCCAGCGGCTGCGGATGCGCACCACCTTCGACCTGGAAATGATGGAGCAGATCGGGTTCTGCAGCGGCATCGAGAACTATTCGCGGCACATCGACCAGCGCCAGCCGGGCGAGGCACCGCACTGTCTCATCGACTACTTTCCGGAGGACTTCCTCGTCGTGATCGACGAGTCGCACGTGACCGTGCCGCAGATCGGCGCGATGTACGAGGGCGACGCGTCCCGCAAGCGCACCCTCGTGGAGCACGGCTTCCGTCTGCCGAGCGCCCTCGACAACCGTCCGCTCAAGTGGAACGAGTTCCTCGAGCGGGTCGGCCAGAAGGTATACCTCTCCGCGACGCCCGGCAAGTACGAGATGGGCATTACCGACAGCGTGGTGGAGCAGATCATCCGCCCCACCGGACTCATCGACCCGGAGATCGTGGTGAAGCCCAGCAAGGGCCAGATCGACGACCTGCTCGAGGAGATCCGCAAGCGCGTCGCCGTGAACGAGCGCGTGCTCGTCACCACCCTCACCAAGAAGATGGCGGAGGAGCTCACCGAGTTCCTGGGCGAGGCCGGCGTGCGGGTGCGCTACCTGCACTCGGATGTGGACACCCTGCGCCGCGTGGAGCTGCTGACCGAGCTGCGTCAGGGCGTGTACGACGTGCTCGTGGGCATCAACCTGCTGCGGGAGGGTCTCGACCTGCCCGAGGTGTCGCTCGTGGCGATCCTGGATGCGGACAAGGAGGGCTTCCTGCGGTCCTCGACCTCGCTCATCCAGACCATCGGGCGCGCGGCGCGCAACGTGTCCGGCGCCGTGCACATGTACGCGGACGTGATGACCGACTCGATGAAGCTCGCCATCAGCGAGACCACCCGGCGCCGCGAGAAGCAGGTGGCGTACAACCTCGAGCGCGGAGTGGACCCGCAGCCGCTGCGCAAGAAGATCGCGGACATCACCGACTCCCTCAACCGGGAGGGCGCGGACACCGCCGCCCTGCTCGCCGGGCGCGACGGACGCAAGCGGTCGCCCACGCCCAACCTCAAGCGTGCCGGCCTCGCCGCCAGCGGCGCGAACGACCTCGAGACGATCATCCGCGACCTCAACGAGCAGATGCTGGCCGCCGCCGGCGAGCTCAAGTTCGAGCTGGCCGGGCGCCTGCGCGACGAGGTCGCCGACCTGAAGAAGGAACTGCGCCAGATGGAGGCGGCGGGGCACCTGACGTAGGGGCGTTGCTTAGGACCCTGGCGGGAAAGTGCAGAGCGGCATCCCGTCGGTGACGTCGTTACGTCCTTAGCCGAAGAAACGCCTCGCTCGGGCAAGAGTGCACCGGTCCAGGGCCCGTCTAGCGAACCCCCTCGAGTGCCGGCTGCGTGTATCACCACCGCTCCACCGCGCTCCTCATTGGGTAGCGCGGGAAATCCGAGTCCCGTCTGGAGCGGAGCAGCATGTGGCGTCGAGCACTGTTCTGGATCCGCCGCTCCCTGCCCGGCGAACTGGCCGCACGGTCACGGCCCTCCTCACCGCGTGGGCCGCGTTCGCCGCGACGGGGCCGTTCCGGAGCCCGGTCGCCCGGCGACGGAACGCGTGCTTGCGGCGGTCGCGGCCTGACCCGGCGGCGGGACTCTGCCGAGAGCGAACCCGGCGCAAGCAATGTCGGTGGTCTCCGTAGAATATGTAGAGTGTCTATTTCTCGTGTCGAATCCGCAGCCAGGCTCTCCGTACACGGCGCTCGAGTCCACAATCTCAAGGGTGTAGACCTCGAGATTCCGCGCGATTCGCTCGTCGTTTTCACCGGCCTCTCAGGCTCGGGTAAGTCGTCGCTCGCGTTCGACACGATCTTCGCGGAGGGCCAGCGACGCTACGTCGAATCGCTCTCCGCCTACGCCCGCCAGTTTCTCGGCCAGGTCGACCGGCCCGATGTGGACTTCATCGACGGGCTGAGCCCAGCCGTCTCGATCGACCAGAAGTCCACCAACCGCAACCCGCGGTCCACGGTGGGCACGATCACCGAGATCTACGACTACATGCGCCTGCTCTGGGCCCGCATCGGCATCCCGCACTGCGCTATCTGCGGCGAGAAGATCGAGCGCCAGACCGTGCAGCAGATCGCCGACCAGCTCATGACCCTCGAGACCGGCACGCGTTACCAGATCGTGAGCCCGGTCATCTCGCAGAAGAAGGGCGAGTTCGTCGACCTGTTCAAGGAGCTCGCGGCCAGCGGATACTCGCGCGCGATCGTGGACGGCGAGCAGATCCAGCTGAGCGAGCCGCCGATTCTCAAGAAGCAGATCAAGCACGACATCTCCGTGGTCGTGGACCGCCTCGTGGCGGCGGACGACATCCTCACCCGCCTCACCGACTCGCTGGAGACGGCGCTGCGCCTCACCGACGGACTGGTCAGCGTCAACTACGTGGACGAGACGGGCCCGGCGGCCTGGCGCAACTTCTCCGAGAAGCTCTCCTGCCCCAACGGCCACCCGGTGCAGCTCACCGAGATCGAGCCGCGCACCTTTTCGTTCAACGCCCCGTTCGGCGCCTGCCCGGAGTGCTCCGGCCTCGGCACCAAGATGTCGGTCGACTCCGAGCTGCTGCTCGGCGACCCGGCGCTGAGCCTCGCCGACGGCGTGATCCTGCCCTGGACCCAGTCGGGCAAGGGACTCTTCAACTACTTCCAGCGCCTGCTCGAGGGGCTCGCCGCCGACCTCGACTTCTCGCTCAAGACCCCGTGGCGCGACCTGGGTGCCGACGTGCAGCAGGCCATCCTCAAGGGCAACGACTTCCAGGTGACGGTCAAGTGGAAGAACCGCTTCGGCCGCGAGATGAAGTACTCCACCGGCTTCGAGGGCGTGATGCCCTACATCGAGCGCAAGTTCATCGAGGCGGAGACCGACTCGGCGCGCCAGCGCTACTCAGCGTACCTCCGTGAGATCAACTGCCCCGTCTGCGACGGCAAGCGGCTCAAGCCCGAGGTGCTCGCGGTGACCGTGCACGACCACAACATCGCGGATGTCGCGGAGCTCAGCCTCATCGACGCCTTCGAGTTCATGGACCTGCTCGAACTCTCCGAACGCGAGGCGAAGATCGCCGCGCAGGTGCTGCGGGAGATCCGGCTGAGGCTCGAGTTCCTGATCGAGGTCGGCCTCAACTACCTCAACCTGGCCCGCTCGGCAGGCTCGCTGTCCGGCGGGGAGGCGCAGCGCATCCGTCTCGCCACCCAGATCGGCTCCGGCCTCACCGGAGTGCTCTACGTGCTCGACGAACCGAGCATCGGCCTGCACCAGCGCGACAACCGACGGCTGATCGAGACGCTCGTCAAGCTCAAGAACCTCGGCAACACGCTCATCGTCGTGGAGCACGACGAGGACACCATCCGCACCGCGGACTGGATCGTGGACATCGGGCCGGGCGCCGGCGAGCACGGCGGCGAGGTGGTGCACTCCGGCTCGTACGAGAAGCTGCTCGAGAACCGCCGGTCGATCACGGGGGACTACCTCTCCGGTCGCCGTTCCATCGAGACGCCGAAGAAGCGGCGCAAGGTCGACAAGAAGCGCATGCTCCGGGTGGAGGGCGCCCGCGCCAACAACCTGCGCAATGTGACCGTCGACTTCCCGCTCGGCACCTTCACCGCCGTCACCGGGGTGAGCGGATCCGGCAAGTCGAGCCTCATCAACGACATCCTCTACAAGGTGCTCGCCAACGAGCTCAACGGGGCGAGGCAGATCCCCGGCAAGCACACCAGGGTCACCGGCCTCGACAACCTCGACAAGGTCGTGCACGTGGACCAGGCGCCGATCGGGCGCACCCCGCGTTCCAACCCGGCCACCTACACCGGCGTGTTCGACAAGATCCGCAACCTGTTCGCCGAGACCGTGGATGCGAAGGCCCGCGGCTACCTGCCCGGCCGCTTCAGCTTCAACGTGAAGGGCGGTCGCTGCGACAACTGTTCGGGCGACGGCACGATCAAGATCGAGATGAACTTCCTGCCAGACGTCTACGTGGTCTGCGAGGTCTGCAACGGCGCGCGCTACAACCGCGAGACGCTCGCCGTTCACTACAAGGGCAAGAGCATCTCCGAGGTGCTCGACATGCCGATCAGCGAGGCCGCCGACTTCTTCGAGGCGATCTCGTCCATCAGCCGCTTCCTCAACACCCTGGTGGATGTCGGCCTCGGCTACGTTCGCCTCGGCCAGAGCGCCACGACCCTCTCCGGCGGCGAGGCGCAGCGGGTGAAGCTCGCGACCGAACTGCAGAAGCGGTCGATGGGTCGCAGCATCTACGTGCTCGACGAGCCGACCACCGGTCTGCACTTCGAAGACGTGCGCAAGCTCCTGCTCGTGCTCAACGGGCTCGTCGACAAGGGCAACACCGTGATCGTGATCGAGCACAACCTCGACGTGATCAAGTCGGCCGACTGGCTCATCGACCTGGGACCCGAGGGCGGTGCGGGCGGCGGCGAGGTGCTCGCCGTCGGCACGCCGGAGTATCTCGCCACGGTGGAGGAGAGCCACACCGGCACCTTCCTCGCCGAGGTGCTCGGGGTCGAGCGACCGGGAGTGCGGGCGCTGGCCGACGCGGTGCCGGCAGCCGGTTAGCCGCGATGGCCGACACCGTCAGCTATCGCCCGAAGGCGGGCGAGATTCCGACCCAGCCGGGCGTCTACCGGTTCAAGGACGACAAGGGCCGGGTGCTCTACGTCGGCAAGGCCAAGAACCTGCGCGCCAGGCTGAGCAACTACTTCGCCCCGCTGCAGAACCTGCACGAGCGCACGAGGCGCATGGTGCTGAGTGCGTCGGGCGTGGAATGGACGGTGGTCGGCACCGAGTTCGAGGCCCTCCAGCTGGAGTTCACCTGGATCAAGGAGTTCAACCCGCCGTTCAACGTGCAGTTCCGCGACGACAAGTCGTACCCGTACCTGGCGATCAGCCTCGGCGACACGGTTCCCCGGGTGCTCGTCACCCGCAACCGCTCGATCAAGGGCGCCCGCTACTTCGGCCCGTACACCAAGGTGTGGGCCATCCGCGAGACCGTCGACCTCATGCTCAAGGCGTTCCCGATGCGCAGCTGCTCCGACTCCACCTACAAGCGGGCGGAGCAGGCCGGCCGGCCGTGCCTCCTGGGCGACATCGGCAAGTGTGCCGCCCCCTGCGTGGGGCGCATCACCAAGGAGGAGCACAAGTCGATAGCGCTCGACTTCGCCTCCTTCATGGCCGGCAACGACTCCAAGTACATCGGGGATGTCGGACGCAAGATGAAGGCGGCCGCGGCGGAGCAGGACTACGAGTCGGCCGCACGGTACCGGGACCAGCTCGCGGCGCTCGAGACCGCGCTCTCCAAGAGCACGATCGTGCTCGGCGACGACGTGGACGCGGACATCTTCGGCATCGCGCACGACGAACTCGCCGCGGCCGTACAGCAGTTCCGCGTGCGCGGCGGCCGCATCCGGGGCGTGCGCAGCTGGGTGGTGGACAAGGAACTCGACCTCGGCCTCGCCGAGCTCGTGGAGACCGTGGTGCAGAACGCCTACGACGACGAGGTGCCACCGCCGCGGCTCGTGGTCGTACCCGAGCTGCCCGAGGATGCGCCGGAGCTCGAGCAGTGGCTGGGCTCGGTGCGCGCCGACCGCGGCTCCAGCGGCAAGGTCGTGCTGCGCGTCGCCCAGCGAGGCGATCTCGCCGCCCTTGCCCAGACCGTGGGCACCAACGCGAAGAACGCCCTCATCCTCTACAAGACCCGGCGCAGCGGCGACTTCGTGGCCCGGTCGCAGGCCCTCGCGGACATCCAGGAGGCCCTCGGCATGCCGGATGCGCCGCTGCGCATGGAGTGCTACGACGTCTCGCACCTGAGCGGCACCAACATCGTCGCGTCGATGGTCGTGTTCGAGGACGGCCTTCCGCGCAAGGACCAGTACCGCCGGTTCAGCATCCCCAGCTCAACCGACGACACCGAGTCGATCTACCAGACGCTCAGCCGCCGCCTCGCCTACCTGGCCGACGATGCCGCGATCGAGCCGGCGCCCGATCCCACGACCGAACCGGTGACCGGCACCGACCTGAAGAAGTTCAGCTATCGCCCCAACCTGCTCATCGTGGACGGCGGACAGCCGCAGGTCGCCGCCGCGGCGCGCGCCCTCGCCGACGCCGGGGTGACCGGCATCACCCTGTGCGGCATCGCCAAGCGCCTCGAGGAGATCTGGCTCCCGGACTCCGACTACCCGGTGATCCTGCCGAGGAACAGCGACGCCCTATTCCTGATCCAGCGGATCCGGGACGAGGCACACCGCTTCGCCATCACCTACCAGCGGCAGCGGCGCAGCAAGGACGTCAACTCCCAGCTCGTGGAGATCCCGGGACTGGGTCCGGCCCGGGCCCGGGAACTGCTCAGGCACTTCGGTTCGGTCACGCAGCTGCGCGCGGCGGAGGTGACGGGCATCGCCGAGGTAAAGGGCATCGGGCCGACCCTCGCGCAGGCCATCTACGAGGCGTTGCGTGCCTGAAGCCGGTTAAGCTTGATACCAGGCAACCTCCTACCAACGGCTCCACACCAACTGAAGGCGTGATCCAGCAATGACCGAGGACACCTCGAGCCACGAAGTACTGATCATCACCGGCATGTCGGGCGCGGGCCGGTCCACGGTCGGAAACGCGCTCGAGGACCTCGGCTGGTACGTGGTCGACAACCTGCCACCGCAGATGCTGAGGCCGCTCGTGGAGCTCGCCGGCCGGGCGGGCAGCACCCTGCCCAGGATCGCCGCGGTCGTGGACGTGCGGGGTGGCAAACTCTTCTCCGACCTGGAGCAGGCGGTGGTGAGCCTGCGCGAGAGCGCGAGCGTGCGCGTGCTGTTCCTCGAGGCAACCGACGCGGCCCTCGTGCGGCGCTTCGAGCAGGTGCGCCGACCGCATCCGTTGCAAGGTGACGGCACGCTGCTGGACGGCATCGGCGCCGAGCGGCAGCGGATGCTCTCGATGCGCGAGTCGAGCGACATGATCATCGACACGTCCGACCTCAACATCCACCAGCTCGCGACCACCATCTCCGAGACCTTCGCCACCGCGCAGGCCCCCGGACTGCACCTCACGCTGCTCAGCTTCGGGTTCAAATACGGACTGCCGGCCGATGCCGATTTGGTCGCCGACATGCGGTTTCTGCCCAACCCGTTCTGGGTGCCCGCGCTGCGCGGGCTGACCGGGCTCGACCCCGAGGTGAGCAACTATGTTCTCACCCAGGAGGGCGCCGAGGAATTCGTCGACAGCTACGCTCATGCCCTCGAGCCGGTCTTCGCCGGGTATCAGCGCGAGAACAAGAGACACGCTACGATCGCCATTGGATGTACTGGCGGAAAGCACCGATCGGTTGCGGTCGTCGAGAAGCTGGCCGGCATCCTTCGTCGCCAGCCGGGCGTCGCGGTAAGCATCAAACACCGCGATCTCGGTCGGGAGTAGTGTCTCGAGTCAGAACCACGCTCGAGCTCTGACCCGTTCTCCGTTGGCGCACCACACCGCACGATTCACAGGAAAGTAAGGACACGGATTGGCTCTCACCGCCGACGTCAAGGACGAACTCGCTCGCATCGACGTGAGCAAGACGACAGTGCGAGCAGCGGAGCTTGCGACCATCCTCCGCTTCTCCGGTGGACTGCACCTCATCTCCGGACGCATCGCCGTCGAGTCCGAACTCGACACGGCGCAGCTCGCCCGCCGGGTGCGCAAGGACCTCGCGGAGCTCTACGGCGTGAAGAGCGAGATCTCCGTGATCTCCGCCTCGGGCCTGCGCCGCACCAGCCACTATCTCGTGCGGGTGCTCGACGGCGGCGAGACCCTCGCCCGCCAGACCGGACTCCTGGATGCCCGGCGCCGGCCCATCCGCGGCCTGCCCAACAAGCTCACCACCGGCAGCCGCGAGGAGCTCGCCGCCGTCTGGCGCGGAGCCTTCCTCGCCCACGGCTCGCTCACCGACCCGGGCCGCTCGGCCGCCCTCGAGATCACCTGCCCCGGCAACGAATCGGCGATGGCCCTCGTCGGCGCGGCCGGCCGGCTGAAGATCTCCGCGAAGGCCCGCGAGGTGCGCGGCGTGCACCGCGTCGTTATCCGCGACGGCGAGGCGATCAGCGCGATGCTCGTGCACATGGGCGCCCACTCCACGGTTCTCAACTGGGAGGAGCTTCGCCAGCGCCGCGAGGTGCGCGCCACGGCCAACCGGCTGGTCAACTTCGATGATGCGAATCTGCGCCGCTCGGCCCAGGCGGCCGTCGCGGCCTGCGCCCGGGTGGAGCGCGCGCTCGAGATCCTCGACGGTCACGTTCCGGAGCACCTGCGCTACGCGGGGGAGCTGCGCCTGCGTTTCCGTGACTCCAGCCTCGACGAATTAGGCCACCACGCGGACCCGCCGATGACCAAGGATGCCGTGGCCGGACGCATCCGTCGACTGCTCGCGATGGCGGACAAGCGCGCCGTGGATCTCGGAATTCCGGGCACCGACGCTAATCTGCCGCCCGACTACGAAGACGCCTGAGCCGATCCCGCGTCGCTGGGAAGCATCTGGGAACCAGCCGAGTTGACGCTAGTAGACTGAAAATGTCACCCGGTTGCCGCGCCATCTGGTGCCCCGGGTTGGAGACAAGGAGATCGGAATATGGCTGATTACACGCTGCCCGAACTGGGTTACGACTATGGCGCCCTCGCGCCGAGCATCAGTGGAGCCATCATGGAGCTTCACCACTCGAAGCATCATCAGGCCTACGTCACCGGGGCCAACACCGCCCTCGCCCAGCTCGCCGAGGCACGCGACAAGGGCGACCTCACCTACGTGAACAAGCTGCAGAAGGACCTCGCGTTCAACCTCGGCGGTCACGTCAACCACTCCATCTTCTGGACGAATCTCTCGCCGGACGGCGGGGACAAGCCCACCGGCGAGCTCGCCTCGGCGCTCGACGACAACTTCGGGTCGTTCGACAAGTTCACGGCCCACTTCACCGCCGCCGCCCTCGGCGTGCAGGGCTCAGGATGGGCCGCGCTCGTCTGGGACTCGATCGGGCAGAAGCTCATCGTTCAGCAGTTCTTCGACCAGCAGTCGAACTTCGCCGCCGGCACCGTGCCGGTGCTGCTCCTCGACGTCTGGGAGCAC
This sequence comes from Lacisediminihabitans profunda, assembly GCF_008040105.1. Taxonomy (GTDB): domain Bacteria; phylum Actinomycetota; class Actinomycetes; order Actinomycetales; family Microbacteriaceae; genus Lacisediminihabitans; species Lacisediminihabitans profunda. Next base: position 226,749 of record NZ_VRMG01000004.1, on the reverse strand, counting down.
GCGTACTACCTCGACTACAAGAACGTGCGCGCCGACTACGTCAAGGCGTTCTGGAACATCGCCAACTGGGCGAACGTGCAGCAGCGCTTCGAAGTAGCCCGCGAAAAGACGAACGGCCTGCTGGTACTGTCATAGCGCCAGCGTAAAACCACCGGTTGTGGCCGGGGCGACGCCCCGGCCACAACTCTGCACCAGCTTCACCACCCCCCCCCCGATAAAAGTCGCGCCGTTGGGCGCCTCAGCAACAGGAGTTCTCTTGACCGTGAAGATCGGCATCAATGGCTTCGGCCGCATCGGCCGCAACTACCTCCGCGCGGCTCTCGCGCAGGGCGCCGACCTCGAGGTGGTGGCCGTCAACGACCTCACCGACCCCAAGTCCCTCGCGCACCTGCTCAAGTACGACTCCGTTGCCGGCCGTCTGGCCGAAGACGTCTCGGTCGACGGTGACTTCATCGTCGTCGGGGGCAAGCGCATCAAGGTTCTCGCCGAGCGCGACCCCGCCAACCTCGGCTGGGGTGACCTGGGCGTCGACATCGTGATCGAGTCGACCGGACGCTTCACCCACGCCACCGACGCCATCAAGCACATCGAGGCCGGCGCCAAGAAGGTCATCATCTCCGCTCCGGCGACGGAGGACGACGGAACCTTCGTCATGGGCGTCAACGAGCACCTCTACGACCCCGCTACGCAGCACATCCTCTCCAACGCGTCCTGCACCACCAACTGCCTCGCGCCGTTGGCCAAGGTGTTCCTGGAGGCGTTCGGCATCGAGCGCGGCCTCATGACCACGGTTCACGCCTACACGGCCGACCAGAACCTGCAGGACGGACCGCACAGCGACCTGCGTCGCGCGCGCGCCGCCGCGATCAACATCATCCCCACCTCGACGGGCGCCGCCAAGGCTCTCGGCCTCGTGGTGCCGGAGCTCGTCGGCAAGCTCGACGGCTATGCGCTCCGCGTTCCCGTGCCCACCGGTTCGATCACCGACCTCACGGTCGAGGCGGGCCGTCCGGTCACCGTCGCCGAGGTCAACGCGGCCTACAAGGCGGCGGCGGAGAGCGGCGCACTCAAGGGCTTCCTCAGCTACACCGAGGACCCGATCGTCTCGAGCGACATCCAGGGCGACCCGCACTCCTGCATCTTCGACGCCGGACTCACCAAGGTGATCGGCACCCAGGTCAAGATCGCCGGCTGGTACGACAACGAGTGGGGCTACTCCAACCGCCTCGTCGACTTCACCGAGTACGTGGCCGAGCGCCTCTAAACGGCGCCGCAACCGGGTTCAGTAACCATGCCGCTTCGCACAATCGAGAGTCTCGGTTCGCTCGCGGGCAAGAAGGTCATCGTTCGCTGTGATCTGAACGTTCCCCTCGGGGACGGTCAGATCACAGACGACGGTCGCATTCGCGCCTCGCTGCCCACCATCAACGCGCTGCTCAACGCCGGCGCGCGCGTCGTCGTGATCTCCCACCTCGGCCGCCCGGACGGTGCACCGGAAGCGAAGTACAGCCTCGCTCCCGTGGCGCAGCGCCTGTGCGAACTCCTGGGCAAGGAGGTCACCTTCGCGACCGACACCGTGGGGGATGCCGCCCGCGAGGCGGTCGACGGTCTCACCGACGGCGGAGTGGTGCTGCTCGAGAACCTGCGGTTCAACCCGGGGGAGACCGCGAAGAACGAGGAGGAGCGTGCGGCGTTCGCCGCCCAGCTCGCCGCGTTCGGTGACGCCTTCGTCTCCGACGGCTTCGGCGTGGTGCACCGCAAGCAGGCGAGTGTCTATGAACTCGCGAAGCTCCTGCCGAGCGCGGCCGGCCACCTCATCGCGACCGAGCTCGACGTACTCGACCGGCTCACCGAGTCGCCGAAGAAGCCGTACACGGTGGTTCTCGGCGGGTCGAAGGTGTCGGACAAGCTCGGCGTTATCGCCCACCTGCTTCCGCGGGTGGATTCGCTGCTCATCGGCGGCGGGATGCTGTTCACCTTTCTCGCGGCCCAGGGCCACAAGGTCGGGTCGAGCCTGCTCGAGGCCGACCAGCTCGACACGGTGCGTGGCTACCTCGACAAGGCGAAGGAGCTCGGTGTCGACATCGTGCTTCCCACCGACGTCGTCGTCGCCTCGAAGTTCTCGGCCGACGCCGAACACGAGGTGCGCCCGGCCGACTCGATCGAGGACAGCCCGTGGGGCGCGTCCGGTCTCGGACTCGACATCGGGCCGGACACGGCCGCACGCTTCGCCGAGGTGATCCGGGCATCCGAGACGGTGTTCTGGAACGGTCCGATGGGCGTCTTCGAGCTTGCGCCGTTCGCGGCGGGCACGAAGACTGTCGCCGCTGCCCTCACCGAGGTCGCCGGGCTCTCCGTCGTCGGGGGCGGAGACTCCGCAGCCGCGGTTCGCGCCCTCGGATTCCACGACGAACAATTTGGGCACATTTCGACCGGCGGGGGTGCCAGCCTCGAATTCCTCGAGGGCAAGAGCCTGCCGGGACTTGAGGTTTTGGGATGGCAAGCATGACCGGCACGACTCGTACCCCGCTGATTGCGGGCAACTGGAAGATGAACCTCGATCACCTGCAGGCGATCGCGTTCGTGCAGAAGCTGGCCTGGAGCCTCAAGGACGCCCGGCACGACTTCGACGCGGTCGAGGTCGCGGTGTTCCCGCCGTTCACGGATCTTCGCTCGGTGCAGACTCTCATCTCGGCGGACAAGCTTCCGTTGAAGTTCGGCGGCCAGGACCTCTCGGCCTACGATTCTGGTGCATACACCGGCGAGATCTCCGGCGCATTCCTCTCCGCGCTCGATTGCCAGTACGTGATCGTCGGCCACTCCGAGCGACGGACCCTGCACAACGAGGGTGACGACGAGGTGGCGGCCAAGGTCGCCGCCGCCATCAAGCACGGCCTGGTGCCTGTGCTCTGCGTCGGCGAGACGGCGGAAGACCTCGAGAAGCACGGCCCGAGCGCGGTGCCCGTCGCTCAACTCAAGGCCGCCCTTGCCGGTGTGAAGGACGGCGCGAACATCGTGGTCGCCTACGAGCCGGTCTGGGCGATCGGCTCCGGCCAGGCGGCCACCCCCGAGCAGGCCGAACAGGTCGCCGCCCAGCTTCGCGCGGTTCTCGTGGAGCTCATCGGGCAGGAGTCGGCCGCGGCGACGCGCATCCTCTATGGCGGTTCGGTGAAGGCGGCGAACATCGCCGGCTTCATGCGCCAGCCCAATGTGGACGGCGCCCTTGTCGGCGGCGCGAGCCTCGACCTCACGGAGTTCTCGAGCATCGCGCAGTTCCAGAAGCACGTCGGCACCTAGCCGTCGTCCCCTTCGGGGGCCCACCCCTGTGCGCCAAGGCAAGTTATACTAAACAGCGGCCAGATGCACCCGACTCTGGCGCGCCCCAGAAAGGCTCTTCGTGGATATTCTTCAGGTCATCCTGCAGGTAGTGCTCGGTATCACCAGTCTCCTGCTGACTCTGCTCATCCTCCTTCACCGGGGGCGTGGCGGCGGTCTCTCCGACATGTTCGGTGGGGGTGTGACGAGCAATCTCGGAGCGTCAGGTGTTGCGGAGCGAAACCTCAACCGCATCACCGTGATTCTTGGGCTGGTGTGGGTCTCATCCATCATCGTGCTCGGGCTCATCACGAAATTCGAAGGGGCTTAGGACTCGACATGGCTTCAGGTGGTAGCGCTATCCGTGGTTCCCGTGTTGGTGCGGGACCCATGGGAGAACAGGATCGCGGTTTTCACGCCGAACGTCTCCAGGTGTTCTACTGGTGCGTCAACGGCCACGAGCAGAGCCCGTATTTTCTCGCCTCGATCGAGCCGGAAGAGATTCCGGTCACCCTGGACTGCCCCAATTGCGGGCTGCCGTCCGGGCGTGACAAGGAGAATCCTCCCTCGGTGACGAAGCTCGAACCGTACAAGACGCACCTCGCCTACGTGAAGGAGCGCCGCACCGAAGAAGAGGCGGCCAACCTTCTCGACGAGGCGCTCGAACAGCTTCGCACGCGCCGCTCGCGGCTCACGGCGCAGTAGCGCGTCTCGTCCCGCTGGCGGCGGGGGATACCGCGTCCCGGACCGCTAGGCGGGCCCGGCCCACGTGTCGCTCGGTCGCGCCCGCGTGGCGCGCCGCCCGCGCATGTGCCCCGCACGTGCCCGGGATCCGAAAACGCAGGACATTGTGCCTGAACGTGGCCGCGAAGCGCCGAATTCTGGCGTCCGGCATCGGATCTCCTGCGTTTTCGGAGAGAGCACGAGCGCAGTTTCGGAGGGCGCGAGCGCAGTGTCCGGCGAAAGCGCGGGTCCGCGGCGAAGAGCGGGTCAGTACTCGACAGCGATGAGGTCCGCCGGAACCTCGGCCGCGGCATCCCGGTCCACGAAGAACACGGTCCTCAGACGTCCCTCGACGCCCGCCGCCGGAACCTCGAGCGTGCTCGCGCCCGCGAGGGCGAGTCCGAGAGCGGATGCCTTGTCCGACCCGGCCAGGGCCAGCCAGACCCGGTCGGAGCTGTTGATCACCGGGAGGGTGAAGCTCAACCGCTCGGGCGGCGGCTTGGGCGAATTGCGCACCGCGACGACCGTGGCATCGGTGACACGCACGCCGGCGGATTCCGGAAACAGCGAGGCGACGTGCCCGTCGGGCCCGACGCCGAGGAAGGTGACGTCGAACCGAGGGAAGTCCGAGCCCTCAGGTGCCGCCGCCGCCAGTTCGGCCGCGTAGAGCGCTGCGGCCTCGTCGAGGGAGATGCCGTCATCCGGGGCGGGCAGCCAGTGGATGTTCTCTGGCCGCAGGTTCACGTGGTCGAGCAGAGCGGCGCGCGACTGGGTGTCGTTGCGTTCGGCGTCGCCGCGGGGGAGCCAACGTTCGTCTCCCCACCAGATCACGACACGGGACCAGTCGATGCTGTCCCTGGCCGGTGACGCGTTGATCGCCGACAGCACGGCGGCGCCGACGGTGCCGCCGGTGAGCACGACGTTCACCTCGGCCTGTTGGTCGAGCAGGTCCACGACCTTGGTGATGAACCGGGCGGCGAGGGAGCCCGCGAGCGTGTCCCTATCCTGATGAATGAGAACCCTGCGGGCGTTAGTCAATTCGAGGTGTCCCTTGCTGTGGTCGGCGACGACTTCGCTGGTGCCTGCCGAGATGGTTCATCCAGTTGGCCGAGACCGCTCTGGATGACCTCGCCGAACAGGTCGTCGGGGTCGAGCCTACGCAATTCCTCGGCCAGGCAGTCACGCAGGCTCCGGCGCGGCAGGGAGATGTCGTGCGCGGGCTGCTTCGGTTGCAGCAATCGCGCGATTCCGCCGTTCGTGCGCTCGAGTTCGATAACGCCGGACTCGCGGTGCAGCCGCACGCCCTGGATTCCGCTCGAACCGTGAGCCGGAGTGACGAGCTCGTGCTTCGCAGGCACGTCGAGCTGCAGTTGGAGCCACGCCGCGAGCAACGACGTGGACGGCGAGTCGGACGACCCATGAACCTCGACCCCGGTGATCGGCTCGTACGGCGGCTGGTCGAGCACGGCGGCGAGCTGGGCGCGCCACAGGGTGAGCCTCGTCCAGGCGAAGTCGGTGTCTCCGGGGGTGTAGCAGGTGGACAGGTGCGCCAGAAAACTGCGCGGGTCCGTCTGCGCCGCGGCATCCGTGATCCTGCGTTGGGCTATGCGTCCGATCGGGGACTGGGAGACGACGTCCGGCGCGTCGCCCGGCCACCAGGCGACGACGGGCGCGTCGGGCAGAAGCAGACCGGTGACGAGACCCTCCTCGTCGCTTGCCGTGTCGCCATACGCCCTGAGCACGATGACCTCACTCGCGCCGGCGTCCCCGCCCACGCGGATCTGGGCGTCGAGACGGGAGGCGTCGTTCGTGTCGGGGTGGTCAGAGCCGGACGAGATCACGATGACGCGCATCGGATGCTCGCGAGAGGCGTCGTTCGCCGCCTCGATCGCCTCCTCCTCGTGACCGAGACGCGTGGAGATCACCAGGGTGAGCACCCGCCCGAGGGCAACCGCCCCACCCTCCTCGCGGATCTTGACGAGCGTCTTGGAGATCTTGCTCGTGGTGGTGTCTGGCAGATCGACAATCATGGGCGTCTCCATACTCTGCCGTCGCGGGCAAGTAGTTCATCGGCTGAGCTCGGACCCCAGGTGCCCGGCTTGTACTGCTCGGGCTGGCCCTGGCCCGCCCAGTACTCTTCGATCGGGTCGAGGATCTTCCAGCTCAGCTCAACCTCTTCGTGCCGGGGGAAGAGCGGCGGATCGCCGAGCAGCACGTCGAGGATGAGGCGCTCGTAGGCCTCGGGGCTCGCCTCGGTGAAGGCGTGCCCGTAGCCGAAGTCCATGGTGACATCGCGCACCTGCATGCCTGCGCCCGGCACCTTCGAGCCGAAACGGATGGTGACACCCTCGTCGGGCTGCACGCGGATGACCAGGGCGTTCTGGCCGAGGGCCGAGGTCTGGCTGTCGGCGAAGAGGTACTGCGGAGCGCGCTTGAAGACGACCGCGATCTCGGTGACCCGTCGCCCCAGCCGCTTTCCGGCCCGGAGGTAGAAGGGCACGCCGGCCCACCGACGCGTGCCGATGTCGAGGCGGATCGCCGCGAACGTCTCGGTGAGGGACTCGGGGTTCATGCCGTCCTCGTCGAGGAAACCGACGACCTTCTCGCCGCCCTGCCATCCGCTCGCGTACTGTCCCCGTGCGGTCGAGTGGGAGAGGTCCTTCGGCAGCTTGATCGCCGACAGCACCTTCTCCTTCTCGGCGCGGAGGTCCTTCGCGTTGAACGACACCGGCTCCTCCATCGCCGTGAGGGCGAGGAGCTGAAGGAGGTGGTTCTGGATAACGTCGCGCGCGGCGCCAATGCCGTCGTAGTACCCGGCCCGCCCGCCGACGCCGATGTCCTCGGCCATCGTGATCTGCACGTGGTCGACGTAGTTGGCGTTCCAGATCGGTTCGTAGAGGTTGTTCGCGAACCGGAGAGCCAGGATGTTCTGAACCGTCTCCTTGCCGAGATAGTGGTCGATGCGGAATACGCTGTCGGGCGGGAAGACCGATTCGACGACGTTGTTCAGCTCGCGCGCCGTCTTCAGGTCACTGCCGAACGGCTTCTCGATGACCACGCGGCGCCAGGCACCATCCACCTCGTCCGCGAGCCCCGAGCGACGAAGCTGCTCGGTGACCTGCGGGAACGACTTCGGCGGAATCGACAGGTAGAACGCGTGGTTTCCCATGGTGCCGCGCGAGCGGTCCAGCTCGGCGAGGGTCGACTTGAGTTCGGCGAACGCGTTGTCGTCGTCGAATTCGCCCTGAACGAAGCGGATGCCCTCGGCGAGTTGCTTCCAGACGTCCTCATCGAAGGGCGTGCGCGCGTACTGCGCGACCGCGTCGTGCACGACCTGCGCGAAGTCCTGGTCGACCCAGTCGCGCCGGGCGAACCCGACGAGGCCGAAGCCGGGGGGCAGGAGTCCGCGGTTGGCCAGGTCATAGACCGCCGGCATGAGCTTCTTGCGAGCGAGGTCGCCGGTCACACCGAAGATGATGAGGGCGCTTGGTCCGGCGATTCTGTTGAGTCGTCGGTCTGAGGGCAACCGCAGCGGGTTGAACTCCGGGGTAATCTCCACCGGGGACATTCGGCTCCTTGGCGATCTAGCGGGCCGCGCTGAAGAGCGTGGCCTGGTTCTGAGCCGGGTTGGTCAGGTTGAGGGTGACGACGGGTCGACCGAGATCGGCGAGCACGCTCGCGTCACCGGCGGCCTGGGCCTTGATGAGGTACCCGAAGGAGAAGGGGCTGTCCGGGATGTCCAGGTCGGCAGGGGCATCCGCCGTGATCTGAAGGAACACACCCACGGCGGGTCCACCCTTGTGGAACTGGCCGGTGGAATGCAGGAAGCGCGGACCCCAGCCGAAGGTCACCGGTCGCCCGCTCTTCGCCGCGAGCAGGTCGCGGAGCTTGGCGAGTTCGTAGTTGGCGTGACGGTCGACATAGGCCTGCACGGCGATGTAACCGTCCGGGCCGACCTGGGCGAGGAGGGCGTCGACAGCGCCTTCGATCGTCGAGACGCCGGAGAGCACGGATTCCGGCCCGCTCACCTCGATGCCGTCGGCCACGAACAGCGGCGGAACGGGCTCCGGGCGGGCGTCGAGCAGCGCACGCGTGGCGATCTTCGCCGATTCGACGTCCGGCTGGTCGAAGGGGTCGATCCCGAGCAGGCGACCGGCCACGACGGTGGCGTATTCCCAGACGAGCATCTGCGCGCCGAGGGTGCCGCTGATCTCGATCTCGCCGTCGATCACGTCTTCGGTGGCCCGGGCGCTCTCCACGAGGCGCACGATCTGCACGTCGTCGAGGTTCTCGGTGAGCTCGGGGGACTTGAGGTCGAGCACGACGGGCAGAATGCCCTTGCCGAGCTTGCCTGTCGACTCCGCGATCAGCTGCTCGACCCAGTCGCCGAAGCCGACGATGTAGGTGCCGTCCGAGACGATGCCGAGCTTGTTCTTGAGCGGACGGGTGCCCGCGATCGCGGCGCCGAGGATCAGGCCGGGGTTGTCGGAGCGGTCGACCATGAGCTGGCCGGTCACCGCGGAGGCCTCATCGAGGAGCGCGCGGATGTCGACCCCGGCGAGACCGGACGGAACGAGTCCGAAGGCGGTCAGCGCCGAATATCGGCCGCCGACGTTCGGGTCGGCGTTGAAGACGCGGTAGCCGGCGGCCCGCGCGTCGACGTCGAGCGGGGAGCCCGGGTCGGTCACGACCACGATTCGCTCCAGCGGGTCGATGCCGATGTTGTGGAACGCCTGCTCATACGCCTTGCGCTGGCTCGCCGTCTCGAGGGTGGACCCCGACTTGGACGAGATGACGACGACCGTGGTGTCCAGTCGGTCGTTGAGTGCAGCGAGCACCTGGCCGGGATCGGTTGAGTCGAGAACGGTGAGTTCGACGCCGGCCGTACGGGTGATGACCTCCGGGGCGAGAGACGAGCCGCCCATTCCGCCGAGGACGACGTGGTTGACCCCCTCGGCGTGCAGGCGGTCGCGCAGGGCGATGATGTCGTCGATGAGGGGCTCGGAGATGACCACGGCCTCGGTCCAGCCGAGACGCTTCGCGGCCTCCTCTTCGGCATCCGGTCCCCAGAGCGACGGATCCTGGCCGGCGATCCTGGATGCGACCAGGTCGCTCACGAGCTGCGGAACTATGCGGTCGACGGCCTCGGCGGCCGCCCCGCTCACCGTGATGTCGAAGCTCATTTGGTGTCCCCGGTCTTCGCGGACTCGAGAGCGGCGGCGACGGTGTCGAGTAGCTCGTTCCAGGAGACGATGAACTTCTCCACGCCCTCCTTCTCGAGCAGCTCGGTGACCTCGACGTAAGAGACGCCCTGGGCCTCGAGAGCGTCGAGAACCACGTTCGCGTCGTCGTAGTGGTTGGTGACCTGGTCGCCGTCGATCACGCCGTGGTCGAAGGTGGCCTCGAGGGTCTTCTCCGGCATGGTGTTGACGACGTCGTTCACGGTGAGCTCGGTCACGTAGAGGGTGTCGGGGAGCTTGGGGTCCTTGACACCGGTCGAGGCCCAGAGCGGCCGCTGGCGGTTGGCGCCGGCCTCGAGCAGTACGGCGGCGCGCTCGCTCTCGAAGGCCTGCTCGAACACCTGGTAGGCGAGGCGCGCGTTGGCGATGCCGGCCTTGCTCTTGAGCGCGAGCGCCTCGGGCGTGCCGATCGCTTCGAGGCGCTTGTCGATCTCGGTGTCGACGCGGGAGACGAAGAACGAGGCGACCGAGTGGATTGTCGAGAGGTCGATGCCGGCGACCTTCGCCTTCTCGAGTCCGGTCAGGTAGGCGTTGATCACCTCGCGGTGACGCTCGAGGCTGAAGATGAGCGTCACGTTCACGCTGATGCCGGCGCCGATCGTCTCGGCGATGGCCTCGAGTCCGGCGATGGTGGCCGGGATCTTGATCATGGCGTTCGGGCGGTTGACCTTAGCCCACAGCTCCTTGGCCTCGGCGATCGTGCCGGCGGCGTCGTGCGCCAGCCCCGGCTCGACCTCGATCGACACGCGGCCGTCCTTGCCGCCGGTGGCGTCATAGACGGGACGGAAGATGTCGCTCGCGTTCGCGACGTCGTCGGTGGTGATCTCGAAGACCGCCTCGGTGACCGTCTTTCCGGCGGCGGCCAGTTCGGCCACCTGGGCGTCGTACGCCTCGCCCTTGGCGAGGGCGGTCGCGAAGATGGTCGGGTTGGTGGTGACGCCGACGACGTTGCGCTCGGCGATGAGGCGGGCGAGGCCGCCGGAGTTGATTCGTTCGCGGGAGAGGTCGTCGAGCCAGATGCTGACGCCGGCTGCTGACAGTGCCGCGGTGGGGGTGTTCTCAGTCATTGCGATGGTTCTTTCTGTAGAAAACGCTTGGGGTGGTGAGCGCGTGTGAAACGGCCGGAGTTCAGACGGCGGCCAGTGATTCCTTTGCGGCGGAGATCGCGTGCTCGGTGGTGATGCCGAACTCGCGGAACAGCGTCTTGTAGTCGGCGGAGGCGCCGAAGTGCTCGATCGACACGCTGCGGCCGGCATCGCCGACGTACGAGCGCCACGTGAGGTCGATCCCGGCCTCGATCGAGACGCGGGCCTTCACGGCCTTCGGCAGCACGGACTCGCGGTACTCCGCGCTCTGCTCCTCGAACCACTCGAGGCTCGGGGCGGACACGACTCGGGCGTTGATGCCCACTGCCTTGAGCTGTTCGCGGGCGTCGACGGCGATCTGTACCTCGGAACCGGTCGCGATGAAGATCACGTCCGGGGTGCCGTTCGGCGCCTCGGCGAGCACGTACGCCCCCTTCGCTACGTGCCGTGCGGAGGCGAAGGTATCGCCGCTCGCGACGTCGTCACCCCGCTCGAACACCGGGATGTTCTGGCGGGTGAGCGCGATTCCGGCCGGACCCTTGCGACGCTCGAGGATCGTCTTCCAGGCCCACGCGACCTCGTTGGCATCGCCCGGGCGCACGACATCCAGACCGGGGATCGCGCGCAGGCTGGCGAGCTGCTCCACCGGCTGGTGGGTGGGTCCGTCCTCGCCGAGCGCGACGGAGTCGTGGGTCCAAACGAAGATGGATGGCGCCTTCATCAGGGCGGCGAGTCGAACCGCCGGCCGCATGTAGTCGCTGAAGATGAGGAAGGTCCCGCCGAACGCGCGGGTGTTGCCGTGCAGCACGATGCCGTTGAGGATGGCGCCCATGGCGTGCTCGCGGATGCCGAAATGCAGCACGCGGCCGTAGGGGTTACCGGTCCATTCGTGGGTCGAGCGCTCGGCCGGGATGAACGACGGCGCGCCCTCGATCGTGGTGTTGTTCGACTCGGCGAGGTCCGCCGATCCACCCCACAGCTCGGGGATCACCGGTCCGAGGGCGGCGAGCACCTTGCCGGAGGCGGCGCGGGTCGAGAGCTCCTTGCCGGCGGCGAACACCGGGAGCGCCTCCTCGACGCCGTCCGGCAGGTCGCCGGAGAGGATGCGGTCGAGCAGCACCTTGCGGTCGGGGTTGGCGGCGGCCCACGCGTCGAGTTGCGTATTCCACTCGGCGTGCGCGGCCTGGCCCCGCTCCACGGCCTTGCGGGTGTGCTCGATGACGGCCGGGTCCACCTCGAAGTTCTGCTCGGGGTCGAAACCGAGGACTTCCTTGACGGCCCGCACCTCGTCGGCGCCGAGCGCCGATCCGTGGATCTTGCCCGAGTTCTGCTTCTTCGGGCTTGGCCAGCCGATGATCGTCTTGAGGATGATCAGCGACGGCTTGCTCGTCTCGGCCTTCGCGGCCTCGATCGCGTCGTTGAGGGCGGCGACGTCCTCGATGTACTGGCCGGTCTTCTTCCAGTCGACAACCTGCACGTGCCAGTGGTACGCCTCGTAGCGCGCCTTCACGTCCTCGGTGAAGGCGATGTTGGTGTCGTCCTCGATGGAGATCTGGTTGCTGTCATAAATCGCAATGAGGTTGCCGAGCTCCTGGTGACCGGCGAGCGAGGAGGCCTCACTCGTCACACCCTCCTGCATGTCGCCGTCGCCGGCGATCGTGTAGATGAAGTGGTCGAACGGGCTCGTGCCGGTGGGGGCATCCGGGTCGAAGAGGCCGCGCTCGTAGCGGGCGGCGTAGGCAAACCCGACGGCGGAGGAGAGTCCCTGACCCAGCGGGCCCGTCGTGATCTCGACCCCGTCGGTGTGGCCGTACTCGGGGTGACCCGGAGTCTTCGAGCCCCAGGTGCGCAGCGCCTTCAGGTCGTCGAGCTCGAGGCCGTAGCCGCCGAAGTAGAGCTGGATGTACTGGGTCAGCGAGGAGTGTCCGACCGAGAGGATGAAACGGTCACGGCCAATCCAGGTGCTGTCACTGGGGTCGCGGCGCATGACCTTCTGGAAGAGGAGGTACGCGGCGGGAGCGAGGCTCATCGCGGTACCCGGATGGCCGTTTCCCACCTTCTCCACGGCATCCACGGCAAGCACACGAGCCGTGTCCACTGCCTTGTTGTCGATGGGATCCCACTGGAGAGCTGCCACGAGATTGATGACCCTTCTGTTGCCGCGGACAACTCGGCTGAGCCGTGCCGCTGTGGAGGTTACACACTCGCCTGACGTCATCGGCACTACCGCGGGCACACCAGTTCGCAGCGAACAAGCGGCGGGGGACTGGTTGTGTGGCCTGCGGCTGGCAAGCACATCCAAGTATAGAGAAACACCGGCTGGCCCCGCGTATTCCCGTTCGGCCGGGCGATCACGCAGCCGACAACAGCCTAGAATCGGTGGCGAGGAACACCAGTCGTTAGAGGAGCAATGAACGTAGCGGTCGACACCCAGCTACCCGTGCAGCGCATCGGGTTCGCGCGCAAGTCGAAGGCCTACTTCGCTCTCACCAAACCGCGGGTGATCGAGCTGTTGCTCGTGACGACCGCTCCGGTGATGATTCTCGCGCAGGGCGGCATTCCCAACCTGTGGCTGGTGCTCTGGACCCTGGTCGGCGGTTCGCTGAGCGCGGGGTCCGCCGGCGCCTTCAACTGCTACATCGATCGCGACATCGACCGCGTGATGAAGCGCACGAGCAAGCGGCCCCTCGTCACGGGGGAACTCACGGATCGTGAGGCCCTCGTGTTCGCCTGGGTGCTCGGCGTGGCCTCCATCGTCTGGCTCGCCGTGCTGGTGAATCTCCTCGCCGCCGTGCTCTCCCTCGCGGCGATCCTCTTTTATGTGCTCGTGTACACGCTCGTGCTCAAGCGGCGCACCCCGCAGAACATCGTCTGGGGCGGGGCGGCCGGCTGCATGCCGGTGCTGATCGGATGGGCGGCGGTCACCGGTTCGCTCAGCTGGACCCCCGTGATCCTCTTCGGCATCGTCTTCCTTTGGACGCCCCCGCACTACTGGCCGCTCTCCATGCGCTATCGCGCGGACTACGCGTCGGTCAACGTGCCGATGCTCGCCGTCGTGCGCGGGCGCACCGTCGTCGGGCTGCAGGTCGTGTTGTACGCCTGGGCGACCGTCGCGTGCTCGCTGCTGCTCATCCCGGTCGCACCGATGGGAATCCTCTACTCGGTCGTGGCGGTGCTCGCCGGCGGGTGGTTCATCTTCGAGGCACACCGGCTCTACTCGATGGCGATCCGTCACGACGAGGTCAAGCCGATGCGCGTGTTCCACAGCTCGATCAGTTACCTCACGCTGCTGTTCGTCGCGGTCGGCATCGACCCGCTGCTGCACTTCTAGGTCGCGCGACCCCTCGTCACGGCTCCGCTCCCCGCGGCTCAGCCCGTCGCGGCGGGAGAAACGTGGCCGCGGCGGGAGGCACGTCCCCCTCCGCGAGGGAGTATTCCCGCCGCGGACGGTCACAACTCCCTCCGCGAGCGCGGCGAGGGACGCGGGAACGGGGTTCCGCTCAGCGCTGCAGTTCGCGGTCCTGCGGGCTGGTCGCCTCGGCGGCCGGCGACCCGTCGGCGGCCCGGAGGGTGAGCACCACGGTGGTGATGCCGGCGACGAGCACACAGGCGAGCACCATGTGGGTGGCCACCAGCAGTTCCGGCAGGCCGAGGCGCGCCTGACTCACGCCCACGATCACCTGCAGGGCCTCCACGGCGAGCAGCACGATCGCCGCCGCCCGCAGCCGCCCGAGCCGCAGCACGATCGCGGCGGCGAGGAGCGCCACGGTGAGCGCCACGGTGAGGTAGGCGGGCCAGCTGTGCACGTGCTGAAGAATCTCGGGGTTGAGCCCGTTCCTCGGCGCGAGGTGCTTGTCGTCCGAGTTGTCCCCGGCGTGCGGGCCCGATCCGGTGGTGAGAACCCCGACCACCACGGTGATCGCCACGACGGCGACGGTGACGAACGTGAGGCCGGTCAGCCAACGCGGTACCGTGCGGGCCGGCGGCCGCTCGCCGAACCGGATGCGGTAGACGAACACCGTGGCGATGGCCACCAGGCTGATCGAGACCACGAAGTGCATCCCCACGACGTAGGGGTTGAGCCCGGTGAGCACCGAAATGCCGCCGATGATCGCCTGAGCGGGGATGCCGAGCCCGAGCGAGAGGGACAGCCAGAACAGGTCGCGGCGCTCTTTTCGCATCCTGACCACCGAGAGGAATGCGGCGATCGCCACGAGTACGAGCACAAAGGTGAGCATGCGGTTGGTGAATTCGATGATGCCGTGGATCCCGAGCTCGGGTGTGGTCACGAAGGAATCTGCTGTGCACCGCGGCCAGGTGGGGCAGCCGAGACCGGAGGCGGTGAGTCGCACGGCGCCCCCCGTGCCCACCAGCACCACCTGGAACAGCAGCGAGAGCCAGCCCAGAACCCGCACCCGGCGATCGACAGTTCCCGGCAGCCAGCGGCGCGCGGCACGGACGATCGGTGAGGACTGCTGGGGGAGCGGCGATGCCTGATTCACGGGGTTCTGGATCCTCTCGGGACATGGGAAGCCGGACGGGTCTCTGTGACCTCGCCGCGTATCCCCAACTTGCGGGACGCGTCCCTGTAGAATTGCGTTGTTCGGGACCGCGCCGACGAGCGTGCTCGGCAGTTCGGTAGACGAGGGCGATGGGGCCCATGCCCTCGGACCAGTTTAGGTATGTGCTGTATTAGATAAATGCAGTGTGAGCCCTTCACGCTCTCCTCTCAGCTTGCATCAGCCGGATGCGGGGCCGGGGGAATGCGAAGCCCGCCAGCCGGGTTGTGGAGGGTGGAGAGAGGTTACGACATGTCAGACATCCTGATCGATCGCCCGGAGCTCGAGAGCCTCGGCATCTACGAGTTCGGCTGGTCCGACTCCGATGTCGCCGGGGCGTCAGCGAAACGCGGAATCTCCCCGGAGGTCGTCGCGGACATTTCGGCGCTCAAGGGCGAACCGGAGTGGATGCTCAAGAATCGTCTCAAGGCCCTCGCGCTGTTCTACAAGAAGCCCATGCCCGCCTGGGGCGCTGACCTCTCCGGCATCGACTTCGACAACATCAAGTACTTCGTGCGGTCGACCGAGAAGCAGGCCCAGACCTGGGACGACCTCCCGGACGACATCAAGAACACCTACGAGAAGCTCGGCATCCCCGAGGCGGAGCGCCAGCGACTCGTCTCCGGCGTCGCCGCGCAGTACGAGTCCGAGGTGGTGTACCACACGATCAACAAGGATCTCGAGGAGCAGGGCGTGCTCTTCCTCGACACCGACACCGCGCTCAAGGAGTACCCGGAGCTCTTCAAGGAGTACTTCGGCACCGTGATCCCGTCCGGCGACAACAAGTTCGCCGCGCTCAACACCTCCGTCTGGTCCGGCGGCTCGTTCGTCTACGTGCCGAAGGGCGTGCACGTTCAGATCCCACTGCAGGCCTACTTCCGCATCAACACCGAGAACATGGGCCAGTTCGAGCGCACGCTGATCATCGCCGACGAGGGGTCATACGTTCACTACATCGAGGGCTGCACCGCGCCGATCTACAAGTCGGACTCGCTGCACTCCGCGGTCGTCGAGATCATCGTGAAGAAGAACGCGCGCGTTCGGTACACGACCATCCAGAACTGGTCGAACAACGTCTACAACCTGGTCACGAAGCGCGCGATCGCCCATGAGGGCGCCACCATGGAGTGGATCGACGGCAACATCGGCTCCAAGGTCACCATGAAGTACCCCTCGATCTACCTCGTGGGCGAGCACGCCAAGGGCGAGACGCTTTCTGTCGCCTTCGCCGGCCCGGGCCAGCATCAGGATGCCGGAGCCAAGATGATCCACATGGCCCCGTACACGCAGTCGTCGATCGTCTCCAAGTCGATCGCCCGCGGCGGCGGACGCACCGGCTACCGCGGCGAGGTGCGGATCGCCGAGGGCGCCCATCACTCCGCCAACACGGTTCGCTGTGACGCACTGCTCGTCGACGCCATCTCGAGGTCGGACACCTATCCGACCACCGACGTCCGCGAGGACGACGTTCAGATGGGCCACGAGGCCACCGTGTCCCGCGTGAGCGCCGAACAGCTCTTCTACCTGCAGTCCCGTGGCCTGCCCGAAGACGAGGCGATGGCCATGATCGTGCGAGGATTCATCGAGCCCATCGCGCGCGAACTGCCGATGGAGTACGCCCTGGAACTCAACAAGCTCATCGAAATGGGCATGGAAGGCAGCGTCGGATGACCCGCCTCGTCACGTCGGAAGGAACCATCGGCTAGATGTCTGCCGTAGCTACACCCACCATCTCCCCGGCAGAACCCGATCACTCGAGACTTGGCTCGAAGCAGCACAGCGATGGCGGCTGGGGTCTCGTGCCCGTTCAGGTGCGCTCCGCCCGCTTCGGCTCGTTCGATGTCGGCGACTTCGAGGCCGTCACGGGCCGCGAGCTCGAGTGGAAGCACACCCCGATCGCGAAGATCCAGCCGCTGCTCGACGCCGGACTCGACGGATCGGCCCTGCCGATCGTCACGGATGTCGTCTCCACCGGTGACGCCGGTGCCGTCGTCGAGCCGATCGGCCGCGACGATGACCGCATCGGGCGCGCCGGAAGGCCGGAGGAGTTGGCCTCCGCGAACGCGTGGAGCAGCTTCGAGGAGGCGCTCGCGGTCACCATCACGGGCGAAGAGCCCGTGGAGGTCACCGTCACGCGTTCCGGACTCGGCACCGCTCCGCGCGCCGCACACACGGTCATCGTGGCCGAGAAGCACAGCCGCGGCATGGTCGTGCTGCAGAACTCCGGCCAGGCGATGCTCAGTGAGAACGTGGAGATCATCGTCGGCGACGGCGCGCAGCTCACGGTCGTCACCGTGCAGCAGTGGGACGACACCGCCGTGCATCTCGCGAGCCATTTCGCGCAGATCGGCCGCGACGCGAGGCTCCGGCACGTGGTCGTGTCGCTCGGCGGGGACGTCGTGCGTATCAACCCGTCCGCTCATCTCTCGAGCGAGGGCGCGGACGTCGAGCTCTTCGGCGTCTACTTCGCCGGCACGGGCCAGCACCTCGAACAGCAGGTCTTCGTCAACCACGACGCTCCGAACACCAAGTCGCGGGTGAGTTACAAGGGCGCCCTTCAGGGCGACGGAGCCCACACCGTGTGGGTGGGCGACGTGCTTATCCGCCCGTCCGCGGCCGGCACCGACAGCTACGAGCAGAACCGCAACCTCCTGCTCACCGACGGCACGCGAGCCGACTCCGTGCCGAACCTCGAAATCGAGACCGGCGACATCGCCGGCGCGGGACACGCGAGCGCGTCGGGACGTTTCGACGACGAGCAGCTTTTCTACCTGCAGGCCCGGGGCATCGAAGAACACGAGGCGCGACGCCTGGTGGTGCGCGGCTTCCTCTCCGAGATCGTGCAGAAGATCGGGTCCGCCGACCTGGAGGCACGCCTGGCGCAGGCGATCGAAGACGAACTGAAGGTGAGCGCGTAGTGGCCGTTCGGATTTGCGCCGAAGACGAGATCGAGCTCGGATCGGCGGTGCGTGTCGTGATCGACGGCATGCCCATCGCGCTCGTGCGGGACTCCGCCGGGGCGGTCCACGCCATCGGGGACACCTGCACGCACGGGGACATCTCGCTCGCCGAAGGGTTCGTCGAAGACGACACCCTCGAGTGCTGGGCGCACGGCTCCAAGTTCTCCCTCATCACCGGCAAGCCGATCACCCTCCCGGCCTATGAGCCGGTGCCGGTCTTCGCCGTCTCCATCGTCGACGGCGATGTCTTCATCGACCCGACGCCCGTCCTCAGCGCCTGACACCCGGCACGACGTACACCAGTTAGGAACCCCACAGACATGTCAGTACTAGAGATCAAAGACCTCCACGTGAGCGTCGAGACCGAGCAGGGCACGAAGCAGATCCTCAAGGGGGTCGACCTCACCGTGAACGAGGGCGAGATCCACGCGATCATGGGCCCGAACGGCTCCGGCAAGTCCACTCTCGCCTACACGATCGCCGGGCACCCGAAGTATCACGTGGACAGCGGATCGATCACCCTCGACGGGGAGGACCTGCTCGCCATGACGGTGGATGCGCGCGCCCGCGCTGGACTCTTCCTGGCTATGCAGTACCCGGTCGAGATTCCCGGCGTCGCGGTGACCAACTTCCTGCGCACCGCCAAGACGGCGATCGACGGCGTTCAGCCGTCCATCCGCACCTGGACCAAGCAGGTGACCGAGTCGATGAAGAACCTGCGGATGGATGCCTCGTTCAAGGACCGCAATGTGAATGAGGGCTTCTCCGGCGGCGAGAAGAAGCGGCACGAGATCCTGCAGCTCGAGCTGTTGGCCCCCAAGTTCGCAGTGCTCGACGAGACCGACTCCGGCCTCGACGTCGACGCGCTCAAGATTGTCGCGGAGGGTGTGAACCGGGCGAAGGCCAACACCGGCCTGGGCATCATGCTCATCACCCACTACACCCGCATCCTGCGTTACATCTCGCCGGACTTCGTGCACGTGTTCGTCGACGGCCGCATCGCCGAGCAGGGCGGACCCGAGCTGGCCGACCGACTCGAGAACGAGGGCTACGACCGGTTCCTGGCGAGCGACGCGCTGGCCACTGGCGGTCCGACCCCGACGAACCTAGGCTAGAAGTATGGCAGTCGCACTCGCACCGCAGCTCTTCGACCAGGTCGAAGAGGCGCTGAAAGACGTGATGGACCCCGAGCTCGGCGTCAACATCGTGGACCTCGGGCTCATCTACGACCTCACCTGGGACGATGAGAACAATGCCCTCATCATCAGCATGACGCTCACCTCGGCGGGTTGTCCTCTGACCGACGTGATCGAGGAGCAGACCGCGCAGGCTCTTGATGGCGTGGTCGAGCAGTTCCGCATCAACTGGGTGTGGATGCCGCCGTGGGGCCCGGAGAAGATCACCGATGACGGTCGCGACATGATGCGCGCCCTCGGCTTCTCGATGTAGTTCGACCCGAACACGATGAACGCCCCGACCGATGGCCGGGGCGTTCGTCGTTGGCATGGGCCCGCAGTGGACGTGCCGGCGGTGGGGCCTCTCAGCCCTCGTTCTCGCTCGCGGCCTTGTCTGCCCGGCCGGCGAGCCGCCAGCTCGCCGGAAGGATCGCCGCCGCGAGAAGCGCCTTGACGGTGTCCCCGACCAGGAACGGCAGGATGCCGGTCGTGATCGTCGCCCGCAGCAGGTTGGTCGTGCCGAAGAATCTGCTGAGTGAGGCGGGCGGGAAGGTGCCGAGCACCGTGTAGAGCCAGGGGAGTCCGAAGGCGTAGATCACGACGGTGCCCGCGGCGAAGGACAGGAACGTCCCAACGACCTTGCGGTCCCACTCGCGCTGGGCGAGCCAGCCGGTGAGGGCGGCGGCGAAGACGAATCCGATGACGAACCCGCCGGACGGCGAGGCGAGGAGGCTCCCGTGACCGCCGGCGGCGAACACCGGAAGGCCGGCCGCTCCCAGCACCAGGTAGAGCGTCATCGAGAGGGCGCCGCGCACCGCGCCGAGGGTCGAGCCGACGAGCAGCACCGCGAAGGTCTGGCCGGTGATCGGCACCGGCCAGAGCGGGATGATGAGCTGGGCGGCGATCGAGGTGAGGGCGGTGCCGGCCGCGATCAGGATCAGGTCGGTGACGAGACTCCGCGAAAAGAGCCGGTCGGCGAGCGTCGGACGACCGAATGCCAGGGTCAGATTGGACACGGGAGCTCCTCTGGGCGGTGGTGCGGGCCGCATCGGCGTCGAAGGCGAGCCCCACGATTTATACTAGAGGCCTACCCCCTCCCTCCCGTTGTTGTAAAACAACACAAAGAATTGGACTCTGCCTGTGCTCAGCGTGCACGACCTCGAACTGCGTGTTGGCGCACGCATGCTCATGGAGGACGTCACCTTCCGTGTGGAACGCGGCGACAAGATCGGCCTGGTCGGCCGAAACGGCGCGGGCAAGACCACCCTGACCAAGGTCCTGGCCGGCGAGGAACTCGCCACGGGCGGCACCATCGAGCGCACCGGCGAGGTCGGCTACCTCCCTCAGGACCCGCGCTCAGGCAACCCGGAGGATCTCGCCCGCACCCGCATCCTCGACGCCCGCGGGCTCGGGCAGATCATGATCGGCATGGAGAAGGCCGCCCAGGAGATGGGGGACCCGGATGCCAAGGTGAGCGCCTCGGCCATGAAGACCTACGGAAACCTGCAGGATCGCTTCACCGCGCTCGGCGGCTACGCGGCCGAGGCCGAGGCCGCATCGATCGCGAGCAACCTCAGCCTGCCGGATCGCATCCTCGACCAGCCGCTGTCGACGCTCTCCGGCGGCCAGCGCCGACGCATCGAGCTCGCCCGCATCCTGTTCTCCGGCGCCGAGACGATGCTCCTCGACGAGCCCACGAACCACCTCGACGCCGACTCGGTGGTCTGGCTGCGGGAGTTCCTCAAGAACTTCCAGGGCGGGCTGATCGTGATCAGCCATGACGTGGAACTCGTCGAGGAGACCGTGAACCGCGTCTTCTACCTGGATGCGAACCGCCAGGTGATCGATATCTACAACATGAGCTGGAAGAACTACCAGCGCCAGCGCGCGGCCGACGAGGAACGACGCAAGAAGGAACGCGTCAACGTGGAGAAGAAGGCCGGCGTGCTGCAGATGCAGGCGGCCAAGTTCGGCGCCAAGGCGTCCAAGGCGGCGGCCGCGCACCAGATGGTGCGCCGCGCCGAGAAGATGCTCTCCGGCCTCGACGAGGTACGCGCCGTTGACCGGGTCGCGAAGCTGCGCTTCCCGGAGCCCGCGCCGTGTGGTCGCACCCCGCTCATGGCGTCCAATCTCTCCAAGAGCTACGGCTCGCTCGAGATCTTCACCGCGGTGGACCTCGCGATCGACCGCGGTTCGAAGGTCGTCATCCTCGGCTTCAACGGCGCGGGCAAGACCACGTTGCTGCGCATCCTCGCGAGCGTCGACAAGCCGGATACCGGCCAGATCGAGCCCGGCCACGGCTTGCGCATCGGCTACTACGCGCAGGAGCACGAGACCATCGACGTGAAGCGCTCGGTGCTGCAGAACATGGTCTCGTCGTCGCCGAACATCACCGAGACCGAGGCGCGGCGCGTGCTCGGCTCGTTCCTCTTCTCGGGCGACGACGCGAACAAGCTCGCCGGGGTGCTTTCGGGTGGGGAGAAGACGCGGCTCGCACTCGCGATGATCGTGGTCTCCGGTGCCAATGTGCTGCTGCTCGACGAGCCCACCAACAACCTCGATCCGGCGAGCCGCCTCGAGATCCTGGATGCCCTGGCCAACTACTCGGGCGCCGTGGTGCTGGTCAGCCACGATGAGGGCGCCGTGGAGGCGCTCAATCCGGAGCGCGTGCTCATCCTGCCGGACGGCACAGAGGACCTCTGGAACCGCGACTACGCCGACCTGGTCGCCCTCGCCTGATAGCGGCGCTGGTTCAGCGGCGGGAGGATTCGAGGATCTCGTCCTCGATCTCGTCGTCCGTTCTTGGTCGCTCCGCCTTCCGGCGGGCGCGTTCGTCTGAGCGCTCCCGTTCCTCGGGATCGTCGGCGTTGCGCATCCGGTATTCCTGGCGGATCGCGTAGCCGAGTCCGAGGAACGCCATCACTCCGAACAGCACCCACTGGATAGCGTAGGAGATGTGCAGGCCCTCGTCGAGCACGGGCTTGGGCATGGCTGCCGGTCGCGTCTTCGCAGCCGGCGTCTCGGAGACCATGAGGCCGTAGGCGCCCGTGTAGGTGGGACGGTCGACGAGCTTCGCCAGCTCAGGCAGGTGGATGGTGGCGAGTTGACCGTTGGCGCCCGATCGACCGGCGAGCACCGGCTCGCTCGCCTGCAGGTGCACGACGACCGAGACCGTGCCGCTGCGTGGCTCCGGGATGCTGTCCGGGGCGTCGTGCTTGTTGCCCACCGGCACGTAGCCGCGATCGACGACGAACACGGTGCCATCGTCGAGCAGCAGCGGGTTGAGCACCTCGA
Organism: Lacisediminihabitans profunda; assembly: GCF_008040105.1. GTDB lineage: Bacteria > Actinomycetota > Actinomycetes > Actinomycetales > Microbacteriaceae > Lacisediminihabitans > Lacisediminihabitans profunda. The sequence goes on along the minus strand of NZ_VRMG01000004.1, from coordinate 204,398 downwards.
ATCCCGGCTGCCCGTTGAGCGGCCGGTTGCGCACGAGCATCTGTTCGTCGCGCAGGTAGCGACCGGTGAGCCTCACCTGCACCCACTGTTGGCTGGCCCGGAACGAGGTGAGCGTCGGCAGCACGGCCTTCACCGCGCGGGGCGCGCTCGCGTAGTTGCGGTCCACCAGGTCATTGGCCGCCGTGGTCTCCTTCAGCCGGTTGACCTGCCAGTTGGAGAGGCCGACGCACACGATGGAGAAGACGACAGCGAGCGCCAGGTAGCCGAACCAGCGGCGACTCACTGCGAACCGCCAGCCGTTCACGACACTGGGCTTTCGACATCCGGCACTCGCGCCACGGACTCGCCGAGCGGCGTGACCACCACGGGGAAGTCCCGGGCGGCGAGGTAGTCCCTCAAGAAGTCGCGATGGTCATCGCACGCCAGCCACACCTTCACTCGCTCCGGGCCGTGGATGCGCGGATTACGCCAGTTGATGTTCCAGGCGGCGGTTTCCCGGCACTCCGCCCTCGAACAGGTCGGCTCGAGCTCGGCTTCGTCGAAGCCGATCGTCATCGATCGTCGACCGGCAGTCGCTCGATCGCGCCCGGCCGCAGAACGACGGAAGTTGTCGCGCCCTTCGCGTTCGCGAGAACGACCGCGATGTAGGGCAGCACGATGGCACCGATCGCCGGCAGAAGCAGCCACCAGCCGGGGGTGAAGAGGCACGCGATGATGCACACGGTGCGGATTCCCATGGCCACCGAGTATTGGACCATGCGGCTTCGCCGGTCGTCCTGGGGAGACCGGGGGAGTGAGGTTATCGACTGCTGCTTAGCCATGATTAGGACTCAAGCCTACGTCTAAGATTGGGGGAGTTTGCCGAGTGCCCCGGATAGTTTTGCGCACAGGGCGCCGATTGGAAGAGAGTGACCCATGACCACTTCACGAACCGTGCTCGTAACGGGAGGCAACCGGGGAATCGGATTCGCCATCGCCGAGCAGTTCATCGCCCTCGGCCACCGCGTCGCCGTGACCGCGCGATCGGGCGAGGGTCCGGTGGGCAGCCTCACGGTGCGCGCGGATGTCACGGATGCGGCATCCGTCGACGCAGCGTTCACCGAGGTCGAGGCCGCCCTAGGTCCCGTGGAGATCCTGGTGGCGAACGCGGGCATCACCAAAGACACCCTGCTGCTGCGCATGACGGAGGAGGACTTCACCTCGGTGGTGGACACCAACCTGTCCGGCGCGTTCCGGGTGGTGAAGCGCGCCTCCAAGGGCATGCTGAAGGCCCGGTTCGGGCGGATCATCCTCGTCTCGAGCGTCGTCGGCCTGCTCGGATCCGCCGGCCAGGTGAACTATTCGGCATCGAAGAGCGGACTCGTCGGCCTCGCCCGCTCGGTGACCAGGGAGCTGGGCTCCCGCGGCATCACCGCCAACGTGATCGCGCCGGGGTTCATCGAGACGGACATGACGGCCGAACTGCCCGAGGCGCAGCAGGCCGAGTACAAGAAGGCGATACCGGCCGGGCGTTTCGCCACCGCCGAGGAGGTGGCGAAGGTCGTGACCTGGCTCGCCGGCGACGACGCGGGCTACATCTCCGGCGCCGTCATCCCGGTCGACGGCGGCCTGGGCATGGGCCACTAGCCGCCTCCCCTCCCCTTCCCTTCCCTTCCCTTCCCTTCCCTTCCCGCCCCTTCCGAAATCCATGCATTCCTCGGCGACACGCCGCCGGCGGTGACCAACACGCCGGTGGTGCAGCACGATTGCATGGATTTCGGAAGAGGGTGGAGGGGTCAGCCGCGCAGGCCTAGCAGCGGAAGCAACTGGCTGAGGTCGCGCACGTCCATGAGCACGTCGGCCAGGTCCCGCACCGGCGCCTTCGCGTCGAAGCCCACCGAGAGACCGGTGATCGCCATCATCGGCAGATCGTTTGCGCCATCGCCCACGGCGACCGTGCGGGAGAGCGGGATGCCGAAGTCGGCCGCCCACTGACGCAGGGTCGACGCCTTCGCCTCCGCATCGATGATGGGCCCGACGAGGCCGCCGGTGAGCACTCCTCCCACCACCTCAAGCCGATTGGCGCGCCAGTGGTCGAGGCCGAGCGTCGCCGCCACCGGGTCGATGAGCTCGTGGAACCCGCCGGACACGACCGCCACCCGTCCCCCTGCCGCGTGCACGCCCGAGATCATCTCCGGCACTCCCCGAGTGACGGTGATGAGCCTCGAGACCTCGGGGATGACCGACTCCGGCAGGCCGGCGAGCGTCCCGACCCGGGTGCGCAGGCTCTGCTCGAAGTCGAGCTCCCCGTTCATGGCGCGCGAGGTGATCTCGGCCACCGCCTCCCCGGAGCCCGCGGCATCCGCGAGAAGCTCGATCACCTCGTTCTCGATGAGGGTGGAATCGACGTCGAGCACGACAAGGAATCGGGGCATAGCGATGGTGGCCATCCTGTGAGGGCGGGAGGTTCGGTGAACGGCCGCCGCGGCGAGGCCAGTCGGCGGGACTAGGAGACCGTGACGCCCTTGCCGACGACGGTGATGCCGGAATCGGTGACGGTGAATCCGCGGGCCCGGTCGGCCTCTGCATCCACTCCAACGGTTGCGCCTGCTGTGACGACGACTTCCTTGTCCAGAATAGCCCGGCGGATGATCGAGTCCGGCCCGATGCGCACCCGGTCGAAGATGATCGAGTCGACAACCTGGGCACCGGACTCGATGATCGCCCACGGACCGAGCACGCTGCGCTCGATGTGCGCCCCGGAGAGCAGCGACCCGAGGGACACGATCGAGTCGATCGTGGTGCCGAGGTTGCCGCGCGAATCACGCACGAACTTGGCTGGCGGCGAGTTGAGCTGCTGGCTGAAGATCGGCCACTCGCTGTTGTAGAGGTTGAAGATCGGCAGTGCCGAGATGAGGTCCTGGTGGGCGTCGAAGAAGGACTCGATGGTTCCGACATCGCGCCAGTAGTAGCGGTCGCGATCGGTCGCCCCCGGCACCTCGTTGCGGTTGAGGTCGTAGACGGCCGCATCGCCGCGAGACACGAAGTCGGGAACGATGTCGCCGCCCATGTCGTGGTTGGACGTGGACAGTTCGCCGTCCCGCAGAACCGCGTCGATCAGGATGTCGGCGTCGAAGACGTAGTTGCCCATCGATGCGAGAACCTCGCCGGGGGAGTCAGCGAGGCCGACGGCGTTCTGCGGCTTCTCCAGGAACTGGGCGATGCGGGTGGGGTCGTCTTTGTCGAGCTCGATCACGCCGAACTGGTCGGCGAGGGCGATCGGCTGGCGGATGGCCGCCACGGTGACGCCGGCCCCGGACTCGATGTGGGCGGCGATCATCTGGCTGAAGTCCATGCGGTACACGTGGTCTGCACCCACGACGACCACGATGTCCGGCTTCTCGTCGCGCAGGAGGTTGAGGCTCTGCAGGATGGCGTCCGCCGAGCCCGCGAACCAGCGCTTGCCGAGTCGCTGCTGGGCCGGCACCGAGGCGACGTAGGAGTTGGTGAGGCCAGACAGGCGCCAGGTCTGCGAGACGTGGCGGTCGAGACTGTGGGACTTGTACTGGGTGAGAACCACGATCTGGCGCATGCCCGAGTTGATGAGGTTGGAGAGTGCGAAGTCGATGAGACGGTAGTTGCCACCGAACGGGACGGCCGGCTTGGCCCGATCCGCGGTGAGTGGCATCAGCCGCTTGCCTTCGCCGCCAGCCAGCACAATTCCGAAGATCTTCTTTGATGACATGGGACAACAGTAGAGGCACCTATGGGCGTGTACTAGCGTTCAACACGTGAGAGTCGATCTGATTACCCGTGAATATCCGCCTGAGGTCTACGGGGGTGCCGGGGTCCATGTGACCGAGCTCGTGCGCGCCCTCCGGTTGGACCTCGACGTCATCGTGCGCTGCTTCGGCCTGCCGCGGGACGAACCGAACGTGCACGGTTACCTCGTGCCTGCCCAGCTCGCCGCGGCGAACCCGTCGATCGCGACCCTCGGGGTCGATCTTGAGATCGCGCAGGATGTCGGCGGTGCCGATATCGTGCACTCGCACACCTGGTACGCCAACGCGGCCGGCCGAATCGCGCAGCTGCTGCACGGAGTGCCGCATGTCGTCACCGCGCACAGCCTCGAGCCCCTGCGCCCCTGGAAGGCCGAGCAGCTCGGCGGCGGATACCGCGTGTCGAGTTGGATCGAGCGGGACGCCTTCCTCGCCGCCGACGCCGTGATCGCGGTGAGCCACGGCATGAAGCGCGACATCCTGCGCTCCTACCCGACCCTCGACGAGCAGCGGGTCTCGGTCGTGCACAACGGCATCGACCTCGAGCGCTGGCACCCGGTCGAGGACGACGCCCTTCTGCGCAGCCTGGGGATCGACCCCGACCGCCCGTCGGTCGTTTTCGTGGGCAGAATCACCCGTCAGAAAGGCCTGCCGTACCTGTTGCGCGCGGCCGCCCAGCTGCCCAAGGAGGTGCAGCTCGTGCTCTGCGCCGGAGCACCGGACACCCCGGAGATCCTCGCCGAGGTGCGCGCCGGCGTCGCCGAGCTGCAGAAGGAGCGCACCGGAGTGGTCTGGATCGAGGAGCTGCTGAGCCAGCACGATCTCTCGGCCGTGCTCACCTCGGCGACCACCTTCGTCTGCCCGTCGGTGTACGAGCCCCTCGGCATCGTGAACCTCGAGGCCATGGCCTGCGGTGCGCCCGTCGTCGGCACGGCGACTGGGGGCATCCCCGAGGTCGTCGACGACGGCGTCACCGGCCGGCTCGTGCCCATCGATCAGGCCGACGACGGTACTGGTACGCCGCTCGATCCGCAGAAATTCGTGGACGATCTTGCGCGCATCCTCACCGAAGTCGTCTCGGATCCCGAGACGGCGAAGCGGATGGGTGCGGCCGGCCGCGAGTGGGCGGAACGGGACTTCGGCTGGCAGCAGATCTCCAAGCGCACGCAGGATGTCTATCGGTCGGTGCTCTCCTGATCGGCGCGCGGCGGCCATTCGTCTCGCTCCCGCGAAGGTAGGGTTGGGGCATGGCCAGCGTTCTCCAGCTTTCCGACGTATCGATCGTTCGGGATGGCAACCCCATCCTCAAATCCGTCGACTGGACGGTCAACGGTGACGAGCGTTGGGTGATCCTCGGCCCGAACGGCGCGGGCAAGACCACGCTGCTGCAGGTCGCGGCCGCGATGATCCACCCGAGTTCCGGCAAGGCGCGAATCCTCGACGACACCCTCGGCGCGGTCGACGTGTTCGAGCTGCGTCCGCGCATCGGCTTCGCCTCCACGGCCATGGCCCGCCGCATCCCGCAGAACGAGACGGTCTTGGATGTCGTGCTCACCGCCGCCTACTCCGTCACCGGGCGCTGGAACGAGACCTACGAAGACATCGACACGCGTCGCGCCCAGAGGGTGCTCGCGGAGTGGCGTCTCGGTGACCTGGCGAACCGCAAGTTCGGCGACCTGAGCGACGGCGAACAGAAGCGGGTGCAGATCGCCCGTTCGGTGATGACCGACCCGGAATTGCTGCTCCTGGATGAACCGGCCGCGAGCCTCGACCTCGGCGCGCGCGAGGAATTGCTCCAGCTGCTCGGCGGCTATGCGAGCGCACCCCAGGCCCCGGCGATCATCATGGTCACCCACCACGTGGAAGAGATCCCCGTGGGGTTCAACCGGGCGATGCTGCTGTCCCACGGCGCGATCACGGCCGCCGGTCCCATCGGCGAGGTAATCACGTCGCAGAACCTCAGCGACGCCTTCGGACTGCCCCTCGAGGTCGAGGAGATCAACGGTCGGTACACGGCCCGCGCTAGCTGAGACCCGAATGGCGACCCGGCGATGCGGTCGCACCCGAACGGCGCTTGTTCTGGTAAAGTAGCTAGCTGGCCCACGCGCCGGAATTTTTCCCTGAGATATTTTCCCCAATTACAACCAAGGAATCACGATGAAGTCTGACATCCACCCCACGTACGCCCCGGTCGTCTTTCGCGACCTCGCGTCTGGCGCCACGTTCCTGACCCGTTCGACGGTCTCGAGCGACAAGACGATCGATTGGGAAGACGGCAACAGCTACCCGGTCATCGACGTCGAGATCTCGTCGGCTTCGCACCCGTTCTACACAGGCAAGCAGCGCATCCTCGACAGCGCCGGCCGCGTCGAGAAGTTCAACTCGCGCTACAAGGGTTTCGGCGCGTAAGACTCCCGCTCATCGGGGATGGCGATCGGCTTCGGCCGGTCGCCATCCCTCGTTAAGGCGCAGCTCCAGCCCGGAGTTCCGAGGTTCGCGGGGCCTGCCGAGTGGTGGATGGCTGCCGATCCCTGCTCGGCGGCGGTGTCGCCCGTCAATGGGCTCGCGGGCTCGTCGGGGTTGCCTCGTCGGGCCCCTCTGGTCGGGCCCCTCGTCTGTCGTCCCCTGTTGCGTGTCCGTCGCGGAGGGAGTTACGCGCCGCTCCGGCTGGGAAACTCCCTCGCGGAGGGAGGCATGTCTCCCTCCGCGATGCGATATCCCCGCCGCGACGGCGCGGGGGCGCGTGCCATCCGGACTTCTCGGCTGAAATGCAGCACCGGGACTATGGCTGCCTCGCAGTCCCGCGTGGCCCGTAACAAGTTCTAAGTGTCCGTCGTGTCCGTCGTGTCCGTCGCGGAGGGAGTTACGCGCCGCTCCGGCTGGGAAACTCCCTCGCGGACGGAGGCATGTCTCCCTCCGCGAAGCGATATCCCCGCCGCGATGAAGAGTTCGTGGCGAGATGTCCCGCCGCGACGGGATTCCCCCCGCCGCGGAGGGTCAGGAAGCACGCGGCTCCGCGCAACAAGAAGCCGGGCATCTCGCGAAGTCGGCGCGGCAACGCCACGTGCCGCCACGCAGTGCCCGAGCCGCGTCAGCGCTCGGGCCAGCCTCGCGCGGCCGTGTAGGCGGGGTCCCTGGTGCGGCGCATGTAGTCCTCGAAGCTGGCGGCCTGATCGTCGCACCAGCTCGCCTGCTGCGCGTGCAACGCGGAGAGGTCGTCACCGAGCTCGGTCGCGAACTTGCGCGCGATCGCCTGGGCGACCCGCCCGGCCGCCACGGCATCCGCCCCGGCGTCGTGGGCGTCGGTGAGCGAGACGCCGTAGTTGAGCGCCGCCGCCTCGAGGGTGCGCTTGCCCTTGCGGTAGCGGTCGACCGCCTTGTCGATCACGAGCGGGTCGATGATCGGCGCGGGGCCGATGAGCGGCGACACCCCATAGCGCACCGCCTCCCGGTTGAGCAGGGTGAGGTCGTACGGCGCGTTGTAGATCGTGACCGGCACGCCGCGCTCGAGCAGCGCGCGCAGCGCGGCGACGATCTCGGCGACCACCTCAGCGGCCGGCCTGCCCTCCGCCCTGGCTCGCTCGGTGGTGATCCCGTGAACCGCGCTGGCCTGCTCGGGGATCTCAACCCCCGGATCGGCCAGCCACTCGGTGAGCTCGATGCTCGCCCCCGTCGCGTCGATCACGCCGACGTGCGCCGAAACGATGCGACTCGTCTCCACGTCGATGCCCGTTGTTTCGAGATCGAAGACCCCGAGATTTCCACTCCACCAATTGCTCACGATGTGAGACTACGACCGACCACCGGCATGCGTCGGCGTGCCGACGTGCAGCCAGTAGAAACTCTGCGTGCCGAGGGTGAGGGTGACCTCGCCGTTCTCGTCCAGGGACGGGAACTCGCCGCCGCCAAAGAGGTCGTAGAGGGCCGATCCACCGAACTCGCTCGCGCGGATCGACACGGAGACGGGATTGTGGGCGAAGCTGAAGACGCACAGCACAGTCTCGGGGGAGTCCCCGAACTGCGTTCCGGATCCCTCGTAGGTGCGCACGAAGGCGAGCACCGACTCGTGCGTCGTCTCGAGCACGGTGAGCGAGCCCAGACCGAAGGTGGGATGCGCCTTGCGCACGTGGATCACGTTGCGCACCCAGTGCAGAAGGGACCGGGACTGGGCGAGCTGCGATTCCACATTCGTGAGGGCGTAGTTGTAGACGAGCGACTGCACGACCGGCAGGTAGAGCTTACCCGGGTCGGCGGAGGAGAACCCGGCGTTGCGGTCGGGAGTCCACTGCATCGGCGTACGGGAGCTGTCCCGGTCTGGCAGCCAGATGTTGTCGCCCATGCCGATCTCATCGCCGTAGTAGAGGAACGGGCTCCCCGGCAGGCTGAAGAGCAGGGCGTGGGCGAGCTCGAGCTCGGCGCGCGAATTGTCGAGCAGGGGAGCGAGACGGCGCCGGATACCGATGTTGGAGCGCATCCGCGGGTCGTAGGCGTACCAGCCATACATCGCCTGGCGGTACTCCTCCGACACCATCTCGAGTGTGAGCTCGTCGTGGTTGCGCAGGAAGACACCCCACCCCGCGCCCTCCGGAATGTCCAGGGTCTCCGAGAGGATGCGGGTGAGCTCCCCGGCATTCTGCGACCGGAGGGAGTAGAAGATGCGCGGCATGACGGGGAAGTCGAACGCCATGTGGCACTCCGGCTCCTCTTCGGTACCGAGGAAGGCCGCGACCTCGCGCGGCCACTGGTTGGCCTCCGCGATCATGATGCGACCGGGGTAGTCCTCGTCGAGGATCGCCCGCACGCGCTTGATGAACTCGTGGGTCGGCGGCTCGCCCTCACCGTTGCCCTCCTCCGACTCGAAGAGGTACGGGATGGCGTCGAGCCGGATTCCGTCGACCCCGAGGTCGAGCCAGAAGCGGATGATGTCGATCACCGCCTCCTGCACCGCCGGGTTCTCGAAGTTGAGGTCCGGCTGGTGCGAGAAGAAGCGGTGGAAGAAGAACTGGCGTCGCACCGGGTCGAACGCCCAGTTGGAGTCCTCGGTGTCGACGAAGATGATGCGGATGTTGGGGTACGACTCGTCGGTGTCGCTCCAGACGTAGAAGTCCCCGTACGGGCCCTCCGGGTCCTGCCGCGACTGCTGGAACCATTCGTGCTGGTCGGACGTGTGGTTGAGGGGGAAGTCGATCACGATCCGCATGTTGCGCTCGTGCGCCTTCGTCACGAGGTCCTTGAACTCATCGAGGGTTCCGAACTCGGGGAGGATGCTCTTGAAGTCGGCGACGTCGTAGCCGCCGTCGCGCAGCGGCGACTGGTAGATCGGCGGAAGCCACAGGGCGTCGACGCCCAGCCACTGCAGGTAGTCGAGTTTGGAGAGCAGGCCCTGCAGGTCGCCCGCGCCGTCCCCGTTGCTGTCGACGAACGACCGCACCATGACCTCGTAGAACACCGATCGGCGGTACCACTGCGGATCCAGGGTGAGGCCGGGCAGTTGGATGGGTGCGGTGAAGCTCACAGTGCTCCTTCCGAGAACAAAATCTCGAGTGGCCAAGGGGATTGATACGAGTTTAGGTGCCGTGTGCAAGCGCTTGAGTATCCTCCCGTCCGTACACTAGACAGTGATGACCACTCACTCGCCCTACGCCGCGTTGCTCGACCAGATCCCCGTGGAGCGCCACGAAGTCAACGTGCTCGGAAGCACCACGCGCTACTGGGAATACGGCGACCCGAACGCCGAGGTGACCATCGTGGTCGCCCACGGCTACCGCGGCGAACACCACGGCCTCGAGCCGGTCATCGCGCAGCTCCCGCACATCCACTGGATCGGGCCGGACATGCCCGGTTTCGGCGAGTCGACGCCGCTCACCGATGTTCCCCACAGCATCGCGGGCTTCGCCCAGTGGCTCACCGAATTCATCGACGTGCTCGGCCTCACCGGCAAGGCGATCACCCTGGGCCACTCCTTCGGCACGATCATCTCGGCGCAGGCCGTGGCACTGGGCCTGAAGACCCCGGCGCTCATCCTCGTCAACCCGATCTCGACGTCCGGCCTCGAGGGGCCGAGCAAGCTGGCCACGATCATCACTGTGGCGTTCTACCGTACGGCGGGCAGGCTCCCGAGCCGGGTCGGTGCCTTCCTGCTCCGCCGTTGGCTTGTCGTGCAGTTCATGAGCTCGACCCTGGCCAAGACGAAGGACAAGAACCTTCGCCGCTGGATCCACGCCGAGCACCACAACTACTTCAACCGCTTCGCCAGCCGCGACTTCGTGGTCGAGGCCTTCGAGGCGTCGGTGAGCAAGAACGTGAGCGACTTCGCGGCCGACATCACGGTGCCGACGCTCCTGATCGCCGCGGAACTCGACGACATCACGCCCGTGCAGGCTCACTATGACGTCATCGAGACGATGCCGGACGCCAAGCTCGACCTGCTGCTCGGCGTCGGCCACCTCATCCACTACGAGGTTCCCGACCTTGCGGCGAAGGCGATCGAGGACTTCCTCGTGGACCGCGGATTCGCGCACCGGCCGATCGAGGAGCCCCGCACGACGTGAGAGTGATCTTCGACTGCCGCTACACGCGCCTCGTGCGCCATGATGGCATCAGCCGTTACACCGCGGGCCTCGTCGGCGCCTTCGCGAAGCTCCACCCCGTGACGATGCTCATCAGCGACGAGCGTCAGCTCACCATGCTGCCCGACCTGCCCTGGGTCAAGGGCCGGGCGGGCACGAGTGCCCTCGAACCGTTCATCGGCATGCTCTCCATCAACAAGTGGAAGCCGGATGTCGTGTTCAGCCCCATGCAGACGATGGGCGCGACCGGACGCAGGTACAAGCTCGTGCTCACGGTCCACGACATGGTGTTCTACCGCATCCGGCAGATCCCGGCCGGCTACAGCTGGTACGTGCGGGCGATCTGGCGCAGCTTCTACCTCACCTACTGGCCCCAGCGCGCGGTGCTCCATCGGGCAGACGCGGTGGTCACCGGTTCGTACAACTGCGAACGGGAGATGCGTGAGGCGCGGCTGACCAGTCGCCCGCTCACGGTCATCCGTCCCGGGGTGGACGACTCGGGACTTGCTCCGCGGGAGTACCCGGCCTCGAAGACCCTCGTCTACATGGGCACCTTTCAGCCGAACAAGAACGTGGAGACCCTGGCCAGCGGGATGCATCACCTGCCGGGTTACACCCTCCGCCTGCTCAGCCGGATCAGCGACGACGATCGCGCGAGGATCGCGGCCCTGGCTCCCGCCGGTTCGATCGTGTTCGACAATGGCGTGACCGACGACGAGTACCGCCAGGCGCTGCTCGAGGCGACGGCCATGGTGACGGCGTGTCGCGACGAGGGCTTCGGCATCCCGCTGATCGAGGCCGAGGCAGTGGGCACGCCCCTCGTGATCAGCGATATCCCGCTGTTCCACGAGGTGGGCGGCGATGCGGCCGTGTTCTTCGCCACGGACAGCCCGGAGGCCTTCGCCTCGGCCGTGCTCGCAATGGACAACCCCACCGACTGGCCGATGTGGAGCGCCAGGGTGCGCCAACAGGCCGCCGAATTCAGTTGGGACGAGTCCGCCAGGCGGCTGCTCGACCTGCTGACGGGACTCGTTCCCGAGGCCGCGAAGCAGCCCCAGCTCAGACGCCGCTGATCTCCCGGCGCTCCACCGCGTTCTGGTCCACGAAGTCCTCGGAGTCGTCGGTGACCGATTCCTCGTCGATGGGGTCGTCGAACGCCACGAGTTCGAGACCGCCGTCGGTGTGCCGGAAGCTGTGCACCGAGCCGTTTGTGATCGGGATGCCGCGGTGACGGTTCTCGTCCGGAGCGACGGCGTTGAGCACCGTGCGGATCACGCCACCGTGGGTGGTCACGACGATGTTGCCGCCCGGGTGGCTCTCCGCGAGAGCGACCAGCGCCGGAATCACGCGGCTGGCGACCTGCTCGCGCGTCTCGCGTCCGGGCACCGGGGTGTCGCCGGGGAAGAGGCGCGAGAGCTCGTGGTCGGCCAGCCCCTCCGCGGCCCCGTAGTGCCGTTCGACGATCGCATCCAGGGTCGTGACCGTGTCGAGGCCCACCTCCCGGGCGATGATGCGGCCGGTCTCGAGGGCGCGCGAGAGCGGGCTGGAGACGATCGCATCCCACCGGCGGCTGGCCAGGAGCCGGCCGGTGCGGGCGGCCTGGGCGCGCCCGGTGTCATTGAGCGGGATGTCCGTGCTGCCCTGGATGCGGCGGTCGAGATTCCAGTCGGTCTCGCCATGACGGACGAGGTAGAGGGAGGTCATTGCACGGCATCCTTCGCACGGTTGGAGCGCTCGCACCAGCGAGAGCGGCACCGCCGAGGTTACCGGCCGAGGCGCCCGGCCAGTTCGGTCAGGGTCTCCGAGGTGCCTGCATCGATCTTAACCGTTGCCCGGCTGTCGCCCTTGGTCACGCCACGGTTGATGATGACGACCGGAATCCGACGCTTGGCGGCCTGGTCGAGCAGCCGGATGCCGGAGTTGACCACGAGGGAGGAGCCGGCGATGAGCAGCGCGCCGGCCGATCGAACGAGCGCGCTCGCCTCGGTGAACTTCTCGGTGGGGATGAACTCGCCGAAGAAGACGATGTCCGGCTTGAGGATGCCGCCGCAGACCGTGCAGTCCGGCGTCACGAAGTCGTCGATCCGGCCGTACGCCACGTCGCCGTCCGGCCCGAGCTCGAAGGACTCCGGCTCGTCGAGCAGGGGATTGGCTCTCGTCATCCGCTCCGCCACGGCGGTGCGAGCGTAGGTCTGGCCGCAGGTGAGGCAACGTACGCGGTCCATCGTTCCGTGCAGGTCGACAACGCGCTGTGAACCCGCCCGCAGGTGGAGCCCGTCCACGTTCTGGGTGATGATGCCGTTGACGACTCCGGCGGCCTCGAGCTCAGCCAGGGTGCGGTGGCTCGAGTTCGGACTCGCCCCGTCGAACCGGCGCCAGCCGAGGTGGCTGCCCACCCAGTACCGCTTGCGGTAGTCCGGGTCGGCGAGGAACTGCTGGAAGGTCATGGGATTGCGTGGGGGAGCACCGTCGCCCCGGTAATCGGGGATGCCGGAATCCGTGCTGACCCCGGCGCCGGTGAGCACCGCGACCTCGCGCCCGCGCAGAACCTCGGCGGCTTCATCCAACTCGTCGTCGGTCGCACGAGGCCACTCGCGTACGCTCGCCTGTGTCAAGTGACCTCATCTCCCCGTGTGCCGTGCACTCCCCAGAGTAAACAACGCAGTTTTCGGATATGTTTCCGAATGCTGGCAGTGTCTGGCAGATGAATTACGCCGACAGGGGAAGCCATGCACATTGTTCGAATCGACGACCTGCAGCACGAGGGACTCGCCGACTACTCCAAACTCACCGATGTCGTGCTGCGCAGGCTGAGCGAACCGGCCGGCGGCCTGTACATCGCCGAGTCCAGCAAGGTGATCGCCCGGGCCATCGCCGCCGGCCACCGGCCGCGTTCTGTACTGCTGCAGGAGCAGTTCGTCGCCGAGATCGAACCCTTGCTCGAGGGCTTCGACGTGCCGGTGTACGTGGGCAGCTCCGAGTTGCTGCAGACTCTCACCGGATTCAACCTGCACCGCGGCGCACTCGCGGCGATGCACCGCCCGCCGCTCGAGTCTGTCGACCGGATCGTCGCCGGAGCGCGGCGGATCGTCGTGCTCGAGGACATCGTCGACCACACCAACGTCGGCGCGATCTTCCGCGCCGTCGCGGGGCTCGGCGCGGACGCGGTGCTCGTGACCCCGCGCTGCGCGGATCCGCTCTACCGTCGCAGCGTGCGGGTGAGCATGGGCACGGTGCTCCAGGTTCCGTGGACGAGGCTGCCCGAATGGCCGGCCGGGGCCGAGGCGCTCAAGGCGGAGGGCTTCCACCTGGCCGCGCTGGCCCTCGCGGACGACGCGATCTCGCTTGACGACTTTGCCGCGCAGCAGCACGACAAGATCGCCCTCGTGCTGGGCACCGAAGGGGACGGCCTGAGCCGGGCGGCACTGCGCAATGCGGACTCGGTGGTCACCATCCCCATGCTGCACGGCGTCGATTCTCTGAATGTCGCCGCCGCGAGTGCCGTTGCGCTCTGGGCGCTTCGGGTCGGGCGATAATGGGCAGGTGTCACTGAACCCGAGCCGCCGCAGACGCCGGATCGGCGTCGTCTGGGGGAGTCTCGCGGCCGCCGTTGCGACGGCGGTGGCGCTCTATCTGCCGCTCACCCTTCTCGCTCCGATCTCCACGGTCGCGGCGACCGCCGTGGCCTACACGGACCCTGCCCCGGCCCCGGCGAGCATCGCCTGGCCGGCTCACGGTTCGAGCGCGGTCGCCGCCGTCGGCTTCCCCGGAGTGCGAGCGACGAACGGGAGTACCGCGGCGCGTCCGATTGCGAGCATCAGCAAGATCATCACGAGCCTGGTGGTGCTCGAGGCCAAGCCCATCGCGCTCGAGTCGCCCGGCCCGACCGTCACCTTCAGCGCCGCCGACGCGGCGCTCGTGAAGAAGTACCAGTCGATGAACGGCCAGACGGTGCCGATGGCCGCCGGCGGCTCCCTGAGCGAGCGCGACATCATGAGCGTGGCGCTCGTCGCGTCGGCCAACAATTACGCGGCGGTGCTCGCCGACTGGGCCTTCGGATCTCAGGCTGCGTTCGCCGCGGCGGCGAAGGCCTGGCTGCTCGCGCACGGATTCGGCCAGACGACGATCGTCGAGCCGACAGGCATGAGCCCGTCCAACGTGAGCACCGCCACCGACCTGGTGGCGATCGGCCAACTCGCCCTCGCCAATCCCGTTATCGCGAAGATCGTGTCCACCCCGACGTTCAGTCTGCCCGGGGTGGGAATCCTCAAGAACAGCAATACTCTGCTCGGGCACGACGGCGTCGCGGGCATCAAGACCGGCACCCTCGACCAGGCCGGTGCGTGCCTACTCTTCGCTGCGCATTACTCCATCGGGGGCCAGACGATCACTGTCGTCGGAGCGGTGCTGGGGGCGGTGGACCATACGGCCCTCAATGCGGATGTCCGCGCGATGCTCGCCTCGGTGAAGGCGGGCTTCCACGAGGTGCGGCTCGCCTCCCAGGGCGAGCCGTTTGCGAGCTATGCGACCCCGTGGAAACAGAAGGCGCGGGCTATCGCCACCCGGGCGGCCTCGATCGTGGTGTGGAGCAATCCCCGGGTCAGCTCAGTGATCTCGGCCCGGAACGTCTCGCTGCCGACCAAGGGGGCCGCCGCCGGTCGGGTCACCTTCACGATCGGCGACCGGAAGATCACGGTGCCCCTCGCCCTGGACCACGGCTTTCAGGACCCCGGGGTGTGGTGGAGACTGACCAATCCCGGCACCCTGATGACCGCGTCGCGCTGAGGATGGAGCAGTGAGACTCGTCGCGGGCCGAAACACGCAGTATGCCGCTTTGGGAATAAATGCATCCGTCTCCCAGCCTTTGCCGTTAAGGTAAAAACATCCACGGAGCAACCGCTCAACCATATGGCTGGGAAGTCGTTCCGAATCGAGGTTTAGTGTCTGACTCCGTATCCGCCGCCCCGGTCGTGACCTTCACGAAGACCCGTCCCGGCGGCAGCCGCACCAATCCGACCACCGAGTACTCCGCACTTCTTCGCACCGTGCGCGACGCCGGCCTCCTGCGACGACGCACCGGCTTCTACGTCATGGTCTTCTCCCTGATCACGCTCGCCCTCGGCGGCGCGGTCACCGGCTTCGTACTTCTCGGCGACACCTGGTACCAGCTGCTCATCGCCGCCGTGCTCGGCGTCATCCTCACCCAGTACGCCTTTCTCGCCCACGAGGCGGCACATCGCCAGGTGTTCGAGTCCGGCAAGGCCAACGACATCGCCGGCCGCGCCCTCGCCAACCTCTTCGTCGGCATCAGCTACTCCTGGTGGATGACCAAGCACAGCCGCCACCACGCCAACCCGAACGTCATCGGCAAGGACCCGGACATCGAGCAGGACTTCGTCTCCTTCCTCGAGGAGGATGCGGCCAAGACCCGCGGTCTCTACGCCTGGGCCACGAAACGCCAGGGCTACCTCTTCTTTCCCGCCCTGGCCTTCGAGGGGCTCAACCTCCACATCCTCGGCTTCAAGACCGTGTTCGGCAAGGGCAAGGTCGACAAGCGCTGGCTGGAAATCAGCATGCTGGTCACGCGCATCAGCGCCTACCTCGCCGTGATCTTCCTCGCGCTGCCGCTCGGCATGGCCTTCGCCTTCATCGGTGTGCAGCTCGCCGTGTTCGGCATCTACATGGGCGCGTCGTTTGCTCCCAACCACAAGGGCATGCCGACCCTGCCGCACGACAGCAAGGTCGACTTCCTGCGACGCCAGGTGCTCACCAGCCGCAACATCTCGGGCCGCGGAACCACGACCTTCATGGGCGGGCTCAACTACCAGATCGAGCACCACCTCTTTCCGAACATGCCGCGGCCGCACCTCGCCAAGGCCCGGGAGATCGCCAAGGAGTACTGCGACACGCACAACATCGCGTACACCGAGACCACCTTGACCCAGTCCTACGGCATCGTCATCAAGTACCTGAACCGGGTGGGGCTCGCCGCCGGCGGGGACCCGTTCGACTGCCCGGCCGCCGCTCAGTTCGGTCGCTGACCCTTCGAACTGATCGGGGGTGATTCGTCGAAAGACGAATCGCCCCCGATTTTTCGTTGTCGGTCGTCGATTCCGAGTCACGACCGCCGCGCCCCTCGATAGTGAAGGCGCACCCGCCGGTTCCCGCCACTGTGCGGCACTCCCTTGCCCCTGGCACGCGTTGTGCAGGACGGTGCCGCCGGTCCACGGGTGCCCGCCCCGAAGACTCCAGTTGTGCAGGACGGCTCGGGCGGATGGCGAGGACGATAGGTGCGGAATCGACGGGAGAGTCCCGCAGACCGGGACCCTTCGGGTCGCCACCCCACCGCGTCCTGCACAAGCTGTCCTGCACAAACTGTCCTGCACAATCAGAGTCTGCGGGGTAGGCACCCACACCACCGGGGCCCGTCCTGCAGAACAGGGCCTGTTCTGCAGAACAGGGGCCCGTCCTGCAGAACAGGGCCCGTCCGACGCGGGCGGCACCGCCGGAGGGCCGCCGACGGGCACACGCGAGCGTCCTTAACGGTGTTTCGGAGTCACAGCGGCATTAGCGTGGGACACGAGGACCTCGCTCACGTTCACCCGACTGAAGCGAGTCGTCACACCCAATCAACCAACCCGCCTGGGCAGTAGACCTAGAGCGCGGTGCGCGAGTGGTACGGTCCGGCATCCGGCCGCTTGGGAGTGATGCCGTCGCCGGAGGACTGGTGCCGGATTCGCCGGACCACCCACGGCACGAGATACTCGCGCGCCCAGCCGATGTCCTCGACCCTGGCCTGCCGCCACGGTCGTCGCGGGAGCGGCTCGGGCGAATAGGGCTTGAGGTCGTTCTTCACGTTGAGGGCTTCGAGCACCATCCGGGCGATCGTGTTGTGGCCGATGGGGGAGAAGTGGAGTCGGTCAGCCGCCCACATCCTCGGGTCCTGCAACTCGCGAAGGGCCCACATGTCGGCAACGACGAGGTCGTGCCGCACGGCGATCGCGCGAAGGTTCTCGTTGTAGATCGCCACCTTGCCGCGGGCACGGTTGAGCACCGGAGTCATGCCGATGTCCGGTCCGTTGAAGAGCACGACGGTGGCGTCGTTCGACCTCAACCGGGTCACGGCCTTCTCCAACTGGGCGGCGAGCCGGTCCGGGTCGCCATTGGGGCGGATGAGGTCGTTGCCCCCCGCGGAAATCGTGATCAGGTCGGGGCGCAGCGCGAGCGCCGGCTCCACCTGCTCGTCCACGATCTGACGCAGCAGGCGCCCCCGGATCGCGAGATTTGCGTAGGCGAAGTCGTCGGTCTGCTCGCTCAACACCTCGGCCACGCGGTCGGCCCAGCCGCGATTACCGCCAGGGCTTCGCGGCTCGGGGTCGCCGATACCCTCGGTGAATGAATCCCCGAGCGCAACATAGCGGGACCACGGATGCTGCTGAGTCATGACTTAAGCGTGCCTCACAACTTCGCGCCGCGCCAACCGGTAGCAGCGCGAAGCGGCCTGGTCAACCCCTTGTCCCCCGAACGGGGGAGTGGCAAAGTATGCATGCGTTCGAGATTCGTAACGTGCAAGTCGACTATTGGAGCTATGACCATGGGTTTACTCGGATGGATCATTCTGGGGCTGCTGGCCGGCGCGATCGCTAAGGCCATTCTGCCCGGCAGACAAGGCGGGGGCTGGATTCTCACACTCCTTCTCGGGGTAGTGGGTGCGCTTCTCGGCGGGTGGATCGGATCCGCCATCTTCGGAGTGGGAATCAACAGTTTCTTCTCGCTGTCGACCTGGCTGCTCGCCATCCTCGGCTCGATCGTGGTGCTGCTGATCTTCGGCCTCATCACGCGCAACTCGCGCCGGGCATAACGCCGCTGCCGCGCAATGCGGCCCGAAGCTGTGGCCTCCTCGCCGTTGGGCGGGGAGGCCACAGTCGTTCTCACACTCGTCGGCGCTGATCGCCCCGTGCCTGAACACCGATGACGGCGGCTGCCGGTAGAGTCTTTTCAAGTGAGCACTCCACTGCCGTTCGGCCCCGTCGTGGGCAGATCTGCAGCCGAGCACCTTTCCCCGTCGTTCCCCGAACGGGCTGCCCGCGGAACCGCTGACAAGCTCCGCGCCTGGCAGGCCGAGGCCCTCGAGGCCTATTTCGTCAAGGAACCGCGGGACTTCCTCGTCGCCGCCACCCCGGGTGCCGGCAAGACCACGTTCGCCCTCCGTCTCGTCACCGAGCTCCTGGCCCAGCGCACGATCGACCGCGTGACCGTGGTCGCCCCCACCGAGCACCTCAAGCGCCAGTGGGCGGATGCCGCGCACCGCGTGGGCGTGCGGCTCGACCCGGGCTTCAAGAACGCGCACGGCTGGGCCGGCAAGCATTACCACGGCGTCGCGGTCACCTACGCGCAGGTCGCCATGCGCCCGGCTCTCCATCGCAGTCTCACCGAGGGCGGCCGATCGCTCGTGATTCTCGACGAGGTGCACCACGGCGGGGACGCCCTGAGCTGGGGCGACGCCATCCGCGAGGCCTTCGAACCGGCGACCCGACGGCTGAACCTCACCGGCACCCCGTTCCGCTCAGACACCTCTCCGATCCCCTTCGTCACCTACTACCCCGACGAGCGCGGCATCCGCACCTCGCAGGCCGACTACGGGTACGGCTACGGGCGCGCCCTCGCCGACGGCGTCGTGCGCCCGGTGATCTTCATGGCCTACGCGGGAAAGATGCGCTGGCGCACCCGCACGGGCGACGAGATGGAGGCACGGCTCGGCGAGGGCGACACGAAGGATGTGACGGCCCAGGCCTGGCGGACGGCACTGGACCCGGAGGGCGAATGGGTGCCCGCCGTGCTCAAGGCGGCCAACAGGCGGCTCACCGAGGTGCGTCACGGTGTTCCGGATGCCGGCGGCCTCGTCATCGCCACCGACCACTACGCCGCGCGCTCCTACGCCTCCATCCTCGAGACGATCACGGGGCAGGCGCCGACCGTGGTGTTGTCGGACGAGAAAGCGGCGAGCGACAAGATCGGCGAGTTCGCCGCCGGGGATTCGCGCTGGATGGTCGCGGTGCGCATGGTGTCGGAGGGCGTGGACATTCCGCGACTCGGCGTCGGGGTGTATGCGACCTCCGCCTCCACCCCGCTCTTCTTCGCTCAGGCGATCGGGCGCTTCGTGCGCACCCGACGTCGCGGCGAGACCGCATCCATCTTTCTGCCGAGCGTGCCGTCCCTCATGGCACTCGCGGCCCAGCTCGAACTCGAGCGGGACCACGCGCTCGACCGGGATCCCGGCGAGGGGCTCGAGGAGATCATGCTCGACGACGACGCGGCGGACGATGCCAACCGGGTCGAATCCGCCTCGGGGGACGCCCTGCTGTTCGACTTCAAGCCGCTGGAATCCGAGGCGGCGTTCGACCGCGTGCTCTTCGACGGCGGTGAATTCGGCGTCGGGGCGGCGGTCGACAGCCTCGAGGAGCTCGACTTCATCGGCATCCCGGGTCTGCTCGAACCCGACCAGGTGAAGGAACTGCTCCGCCACCGCCAGGCCCGCCAGGCGAGGCGCATCACCGACCGGCAGAGGCAGCCCGGCGAGCCCTCCGTTGCCGAGCCGGTGCCGCTGTACCGCAACCTCAAGGAGCAGCGGGCCCTGCTCAACAGCCTCGTCGGCATGCGCGCCAAGGCGACGGGCGAGCCGCACGGCATCATCCACGCCGAGCTGCGGCGCATCGCCGGCGGACCGTCGGTCGCCCAGGCGAGCGTCTCGCAGCTGCAGGCCCGCATCGACCTGCTGCGTCGCGGCCTGCGGAGCTAGTCGGTTCGCCCGTCTCGCCCGTCTCGGCGGCCCACCGTGCCGGTGACTGTGCCCGTTCGTCGCGATTGTGCCGCCTCGCGCAGTGCCACTCTCGACAAAGGGGAACACTCACGGATTGGACGCCGGGACGAGACCCAGGAATCGGCTGTGGAAGTGCCGGTGCCCCGGGCATCCAGCACGATGCTGGATGCCCGGGCACCGGGTACTGCAACTTCCTCTACTTGACGGGAATCGACTGCGCCTTGAGGGCGGCCTTGGTCTTGTCCTGGCCCCGGGTCGATTCCGGTGGTGCGGAATGGTCCGGCCGTCGCGTCGCGGAGCGGTGTTCTCGCCACTCGCTGCTCGTCGTTCGACTCGATCGCCGCCGGCGCGCTCGATGTGCTGCGCGAATCGAACCGGCGAGTACCGGAGGATGTCGGAGTGGTCGGTTTCGACGACAGCGCCTGGGCGCTGAGGTGCCGTCCTGCTCTGTCCATGGTGCGGCAGCCGGCCGACCAGCTCGGCCGCATGGCCGCCCAACGCGTGCTCGCCCAGTTGCGGGGCGACGACACCCCGGGCGAGGGCACCCTCCTCGAGACCTCGATAGTCTGGCGCGACTCGGCCTGAGCGTGCCCGGCGCGGGTGGTTCAGCGGAAGTCGCGGGATGCCGTTCTCGTCGCCATCGCGAGCGGCTCCAGACGGTCCGCCAGCAGGTTCGTCACCCCCTCGGGGGAGCGCTCGAGGATCCCGCGCACGATCAGCGCCGGGGAGTCCCTGGCGATCCTGCGGTACCGGTTCCAGACCCCGACGCTGCAGATCACGTTCACGAGACCGGTCTCGTCCTCGAGATTCATGAAGGTGATGCCGCTCGCGGTGGCCGGACGCTGCCGATGCGTCACCACCCCGCCCACCTCGATGCGGCGCCCGGATTCCGCCGTCGCGAGATCCGCCGAGCTCAGCACGCCCCGGCCGTTGAGCGCCGACCGCAGGTGGCTGATCGGGTGGTCGTCGGGGGAGATGCCGGTCGCCCAGAGGTCGGAGGCCAGCACCTCGGCCGGGTTGGGCATCGAGAACAGCGGTGGCTGCACGGAGACCATGCTGCTCGGCAGGTACTCCTCGCGGTCCTGCGCGGCGCCGCCGGCCGCCCAGAGCGCCTCCCGCATCGTGAGGCCGAGCGACTCGAAGGCCCCGGCGGCGGCCAGCGCCTCGAGCTGCGCGGTGGTGAGGCCGACCCGACGCACGAGGCTCGGCATGTCGACGTAGTCGCCGCCGGTCTCTCGTTCCGCGACGATGCTCTTCGCGAGATCCTTGCCGATGCCCTTGACCTCGGCAAGCCCGAGGCGCACCGCGAGGTTGCCGTCCCGGCGGTGGTCGTCGGTGTCGAAGTGGGCGCTGCGATCGAACGGCCCCACCGCCGGTTGCTCGTGCGCGAGACAGGCGCCGTCGCCCGTCGCCCTCTCAACGCCCCGATTGTTCCCGTTTGTCGGGTTTGTTCCCGCGCGACCATGCCCCAACCCGACAAACGGGAACACTTGCGGCGAATCGTCATGCCGGGAGCCGTCGACCGCCACACCCTCCAGGCCGGCATCCCAGCCCGACCTCAGGATGTCCGGCCGGCGCACCTCCACGCCGTGGCGCCGGGCATCCGCCACGAGCGAGAGCGGGGAGTAGAACCCCATCGGTTGCGCGCGCAGCAGGGACGCGAGGAACGCGGCCGGGTAGTGCAGCCGCAGCCAGGCGCTCGCGTAGACGAGCAGGCCGAAACTCAGCGAATGGCTCTCCGCGAAGCCGAAGTTCGCGAAGGCCTCGATGCGCGAATAGATGTCGTCGGCATCCGCCCCGGTGATGCCGTTGCCCGCCATGCCCTCGTAGAGCTTCGCCTTGAGCGACGCGATCTTCTCCTGCCCGCGCTTGGAGCCCATGGCCCGTCGCAGCAGGTCCGCGTCATCCGCGCTACAGCCGCCGACCGCCATCGCGACCTGCATGAGCTGCTCCTGGAAGAGAGGGATGCCCAGGGTGCGTTCGAGCACCGGCTCGAGCAGCGGATGCAGGTAGGTGACCTTCTCGGTGCCCATCTTGCGCCGGATGTACGGGTGCACAGCTCCGCCCTGGATCGGCCCGGGCCGCACCATCGCGATCTCGACCACGAGGTGATAGAACTCCCGCGGCTGCAACCGGGGGAGCATTCCCATCTGGGCGCGGCTCTCCACCTGGAACACCCCGATCGAGTCGGCGCGGCAGAGCTGGTCGTAGACGCCCTGCTCCTCGCGCGGAAGAGTGGCGAGGGTCCACTCCTCGCCGAGGTGCTCGCGTACGAGGTCGAAGGTGTGCTGCAGCGCGTTGAGCATGCCCAGGCCGAGCAGGTCGAACTTGACCAGGCCCATCCAGGCACAGTCGTCCTTGTCCCACTGCAGCACTGTGCGGCCGTCCATGCGTCCATGCTCGATCGGGCATACTTCTCCGACCGGGCGGTCGGTGAGCACCATTCCGCCGGAATGGATGCCGAGGTGGCGCGGAAATTTGAGCACCTCCATCGCGAGGTCGGTGACGGCCGTCGGGATGTCGTGGTCGACGCTCGAGAGCAGCGCCCCGTGCCGCTCCACCTGCTTCGACCACGCGTCCTGCTGGCCGGGACTCGCGCCGAGCGCCTTCGCCATGTCGCGAACGGCGAACTTGGGACGGTACTGGATCACGTTCGCCACCTGCGCAGCGTTGTGCCTGCCGTACCGCTCATAGACGTGCTGGATCACCTCCTCTCGCCGGTTGGAGTCGAAGTCGACGTCGATGTCCGGTTCCTCGTCGCGCATGCTCGACAGGAAGCGCTCGAACGGCAGCTTGTAGAAGATCGGGTCTACGGCCGTCACGTCGAGCAGGAAGCACACGGCGGAGTTCGCGGCGCTGCCCCGACCCTGGCAGAGGATGCCGCGGCCGCGGGCGAACGCCACGATCTCGTGCACGATGAGGAAGTAGCCGGGGAAGTCCTTCGCCTCGATGATGTCGAGCTCGTGGGCGATGCGCGCCCGGTTCTCGTCGCTCAGGTTCGGGTAGCGACGCGGCACGGCATCCCAGACCAGTGTGCGCAGCCAGCTCATGGGGGTGTGGCCGGGCGGAACCTCCTGCCGGGGGAGTCTGGGGCGGGCGCTGCGCAGCCGAAAGCCGACCTGCTCCGCCACCTCCACGGTGCGCTCGACCGCGCCGGGGTAGCGGGCGAACCGCGCCGCCATCTCGTCTCCCGAGCGCAGGTGCGCTGCCCCGGATGCCGGCAGCCAGCCGTCCATGTCGTCGAGGCTGCGGCGGGCGCGCACCGCGGCCAGGGCGGAGGCGAGCCGGTGCTGCTCCGGCCGGGCGTAGTGCACGTTGCCCGTGGCGACGACGGGCAGCCCCCGCCGCTCGGCGATCGCGGCGAGGGCGTCGTTGTGGTCGCTGTCGAGCGGGGTGCCGTGGTCGAACAGCTCCACGAGCACGTTGTTCCGGCCGAACAGGTCGACCAGGCGGTCGAGTTCCCTGGCCGCCGCCGGCTCGCCGCCGGTGGCGAGCGCCTGGCGAACCCAGCCCTTGCGGCATCCGGTGAGCACCACCCAGTGGCCGCCCGCCCGCTCGGCGAGGTCGTCGGTGTCGTAGAGCGGACGCCCCTTCTCCTGCCCCGCCAACTGGGCCGAGGTGAGAGCGCCGGCCAGACGGTGGTACCCCTCCTCCCTGCGGGCGAGCACGAGCAGGTGGCTGCCCTCGGGGTCCGCGGCGCCATTCTGCGGCTTGCTGAGACCGAGGGAGAGTTCGGCGCCGAAGACCGTTCCGATGCCGGGGTGGCTCTCCGCGGCCTCCGCCATGCGCACGATGCCGTAGAAGCCGTCGTGGTCGGTGATGGCGAGGGAGTGCAGGCCGAGGCGCGCCGCCTCCTCGAGCAGCTGCTCAGGCGAGGCGGCGCCGTCGAGGAAGCTGAAGTTGGAGTGGGCGTGCAGCTCCGCGTAGTGCACGCGGGAGCCGACCGTCTCCCGCGCGGGCGGCGGCGCGTAGGCCGGCCGCTTGTTCGACCAGGCCGGGCTGTCGCCGCCGTCGGCCCCCACCGGCGGAGTGCCGGGGCGGCGGCTGTCTGAGAGCTTGCGTTCGAACTCCGACCAGGGAATCGGCGGGTTGTTCCAGCCCATCAGTCGTACCTCGCCTCTGCCCACCAGTGGCCACCGTCGAGCATGAGCAGCCAGGCCACCCCTGCCCGGTCGACGAGCTGGAAGCGGCTGGCCCGCCGGGAGTCGTCGACGTCCCACCAGCGTTCGTCGATCGTCCACGGCCCGGTCCAGGCGCCCACCGGCAGCAGGGTCGTGCCGTCGGTGGAGAACTGCGCAGGAGCGCCGGAGAGTGTTCCCCGTTCGTCGACGTCGACCGTGGCCCCCTCCGCGTCGAGCACGATCGCCGGGCGAGGCGCCTCGAACACGCTCGACGGCGCCGGGGTCGGCAGCCGGCCGGGCCACGGCTGGCTCGACGGCTTGCCGCCGGTCGGGCGGTCGCCCCACGCCACGAGCGTGCGCCGGTCGAGCAGTGTTCGCCCGCCGCCCAGGACGGCGGTGAGCACCGCGCCGTGGCCGAGCATGCTCTGCACCCGGGAGAGCCCGTGGTGGATCCGCTCGTCGAGGCCGGTTCCCCAGAGGCCCTCCTCGTGGTTTCCGATCGCGTCGACGTTCTCGGGGATCACCCGCACCCGCGTGATGCCCGAGCCGAGGCCGCTGTCCACCGCCCCCGCGCCCTGCAGCTGCCAGCGCACGCGGTCGACGACGTCGGCCGCCGTGAAGGAACGCGGATGCAGCCAGCCCCGCTCGGACACGTCGCCAGACTCGGAATCAACCTCGATCCTGATCGCCGTGCAGACGAGTTTCGCGCACACGAGCTCGGCGATGAACTCGTCGGCTGCCGCCCGGAAACCGAAGGTCACCTGGTCGATGCGATCGAGCGGCGGTTCGAACTCCACCACCCGGTCGAGCTGTTCCGGGGGAGTCCTGGCGACGACCGGCCGGCTGTCCCGGCCGCTCGCGAGGGAGTGCAGCCACGCGCCGGACTCGCCGAAACGCGCGCCGACATCCGCGGCGGCCAGTCGCGAGAACTCGCCGAGGGTGTGGATGCCGAGCCTGCGCAGCAGGGTCGCGAGGGCAGGCTGGCCGAGCAGCCCGACAGGCATGGGCGCGAGAAACTCGGCGGACTCGCCCTCCGGCACTATCCGGATGCGTTGCCGCCCCGGGAGACGGGCGGCATGCTCCGCGGTGAACGGCCCGTCGGCCACACCGACGCGCGACCCGTGGATTCCCAGGGCGTCGAGGGCGTCCAGCAGCCAGAGCGCCGCCTCCTCCTCTCCGCCGTAGTACCTGGCCGGCCCGCGGGCGCGAACGGCGCAGGTGCCGGGTCGCAGCAGCTGCACGCCAGGCATCGTCTGCTCGATGGCCTCCAGCACCGGTTCGAACGAGCGGATGTCGAGCGCCTGTTCGTAGGGGAAAACGAGCAGTTGGGGGCAGCGCGCCTGTGCCTCACGCACTCGCATGCCGCGCCTGACCCCCTCGACCCGGGCGGCGGCCGAGCAGGCGAAGACGACGCTGCCGTCGATGAGGACGACCGGGGCATCCGCGGCGAGCCCCCTCACGCGTGCCACCGCGGTGATCGGCCAGTCCGGGCACCACAGCACAATCGTGCGGGTGGCGTTCATCCGGCGGCCTCCTGCCGGTACGCCTCGCGCTGCACGTTAACCGCGCGGAACTGCTCGTGCGGGTCCGGCAGCCACAACCTCGCGCTGCGCGGTCGGCCCGCCCGGCTCGTGACCGTCACGGTGACCTGCCGTGCGTTCAGGTGCCCGTTGCCCTGGCCGATCCCGCTCCAGCTGCTCTCGGAGAGGCTCAGCATCGCCTCGCTCTGCGGCCATGGGCCGAGCACGAGGAGGGTGGTTCCCCGCTGCCGAAGCCTGGCGGTGAGCCTCGAGACGCTCGCGTCGCTCGCCCGCCTGGGCGGTCGGGTCACGACGACCCCAAGCACGTCGGCGACCGCCGCGGTGACGGCGAGCCACTGGCCGCCGGGATGCGGCACGAGAACGAGGCGGTCGAGGTCGATGCCGAAGCCCGCCGCCGCCTCGACGCCGAACTCGGGCACCCCCACCACCCCGCACCAGGTTCCGGCGGCCGACGGGGCGGCGAGCAGCGCCATGAGGAGGGTCGCCGATCGGTCGACCGAGTATGCGACCCCCTGCTTGAGCCCGCCGCCGGGGAGCAGCCCGGCGATCGCGGGGTGGGTGGGGATGGTGCGGGTGTCGAGCCTGGTGGCCTGCATCTGGCGGATGCGCGCCTGCAGACTCTCGACGGACTCCCGCTCCGTCGCGCGCGCACCGGAGCGCGCCCCGGAGGGGGCGAGCGTGGCGGCGGAGTGGTTCATCTCCCCATATTCGAACATACATTCGAATATGTCAATTGCCACCGACACCGGGTCGGCGAGTCGCCGGACCGCGCGTGGGCACGGGCAAGAGCAGCCGCCGTCAACCGGGCGTAGGCGATCAGCCCCCAGGGCTGGAAGGCGGCGGGATCCAGAGTCCGCGCGCCTCCGCCAGGGGGTGCATGCTGCTCATTGCGAGCCTTCCTTCCGCGCCGACGGGCGCACGGCAGCCCGGAGTCTGGTCAGCCACCGGGCGGTGAAGCCGCGAACGCTTCGTGCCGCCCGGAACGGTCCGAAGAGCCAGGCTGCGACGGCGGTGATGCTTGCGAACACGGCCACCGCGACGATCGTGCCGGACAGCCCAGCGACGAACTGGTCGTAGAGCGGACCGGCCGTGGAGACCGGGACGGGCCTGACCGCGACGAGAAACGTGTAGCGCCCCCAGACGACGGCCAGGCCGAGCAGGATCATCACGACGGCAAGCGTCACCGCCGTCCACACGATGGTGCGCACGCGGCGCTGGGCCACGAGCACGGCGGCGACCAGGAGGAGCAGGGCCAGCCAGGGCAACCAGGTTCCGGTGACGGCCACGACCGTGTAGGAGAACCTCGCGACGGGCACGACGTCGGAATTCGCAATCACGATGGTTCGGTCGACGGCGGGGATCCGCTCCGCGAAGCCGAGTCCCTTCGCCACGAGCACCGTCTTGAGCCGCTCGACGATCGGCCCGAGCTCGATGCCGATGGTGCCCCGCTGGTCGGCCGAGATTACCGCATTCGGGTCGGCACTCAGCGTCGCCATGAGCTGGGTGTGGGACAGCCGGAGGGTCTTGGCCCAGGTGACCGCGAAGGCGTCCGATGCCACGAAGCGCGAGACCTGGTTCTCGATGACGTCCCGCACGGCCTGGGCGGCCGCGCCCTTGAGCGAATCGAGCGCGGCGGTGGCCAGCGGGCCAGCGCCGAGCCCGGCGAGGCCGTCGATCGCGTCCGAGGTGATCTTGGGAATGTCGATCGAGCGATTGATCGCGGCGACCGCCTGCTCCGAGAGATAGGACTGCACGGCCGGATCGTCGGCGAGCGGCGCGAAGGTCGCGACGAAGGTGTTCGTGTCGAGTACTTCGATTCGCGCCCAGGCAGCCACGGTCGAGACGGGGGCAAGCAGGATACCGAGGGTCACGAGGATCACCGCGAGGGTCGTCCGCCCGCGCGGTCGCCTCGGTGATCCCGAGGAGTCGTTCGTCATGGTCGCCCTCAGGCTGTGATCCTGCGGCGGGAAAGCAACCAGTCGATGAGGAACAGCAGGCCGATCAGGATTGGCGGTCCGGAGACCAGCGGGGCGTAAGCCCATTCGGGGGCGTAGCTGAAGACGGTCGCAACCGCGTAGCCGAGAAACCCGATGGCGCCAACCAATGGCCACGACCAACCCAACACGACGGCGGCGATCAGTACGAGGCCGGGAATCACGTGGGTGATCACCGCCCACTGCTCGAGCCAGGTGCCGCGGCCTCCCCGGGCCTGGACTTCATCCCACCAGCCGTAGGCCATCACCACGACCAACAGGATGCCCAGAACGCGAGCAACCCAACCCACCGCGCTTGCTTTCCGCATCGCCATGGCCAGAACCCTTCCAGCATCTGCGGTGCCGCAACCGGGTGAGGCGGATCCGCAGTCGTCGCCACCATCATCCACCCTCGCCACCCGAAAGGGGAGAATATCTCTCAGCTAGCTGTTCTGCCCAGGCACTCCCTTGCCCCTGGCACGCGTTGTGCAGGACGGCTCGGGCGTCCACGGGTGCCCACCCCACAGACTCCAGTTGTGCAGGACGGGTGGTGCAGGACAGTGCCGCCGTCCACGGGTGCCCACCCCACAGACTCCAGTTGTGCAGGACGGGTGGTGCAGGACAGTGCCGCCGTCCACGGGTGCCCACCCCACAGACTCCAGTTGTGCAGGACGGGTCAAACTGTCTTGCACTGGCTGTCTTGCACTGGCTGTCTTGCACTGGCTGTCTTGCACTGGCTGTCTTGCACAAGCTGTCTTGCACAAGCTGTCTTGAACACACTGTCCTGCACAACCAGAGTCTGCGGGGGGAGGCACCCAAACCTCCGGGGCCCGTCCTGCAGAACGCGGTCAGACCGACGCGGG
Source organism: Lacisediminihabitans profunda (assembly GCF_008040105.1). GTDB lineage: Bacteria > Actinomycetota > Actinomycetes > Actinomycetales > Microbacteriaceae > Lacisediminihabitans > Lacisediminihabitans profunda. The sequence goes on along the minus strand of NZ_VRMG01000004.1, from coordinate 175,753 downwards.
CGGCACAACTAGGCGGCACAACTAGGCGGCACCGCCAGAGGGCCGAGAAGGTCCAGCTTCCGGCGCACGAGATCCGCAACGTCGCCGATGGCCATACGCGAACGTCCGTAACGGGGCTTGGAGTCACAGCAGCATCAGCGTGGGACACGAGGACCTCCAGGTTCGTGACATGGTCCGCCTTTGACAGCTCCACATTCACGCCAGGAGTTCCTCGCTCACGCTCACCGACTGAAGCGCGTCGTCACACCCAATCGACCACCCTGCCTGGGCAGCTCAGCTAGCGGGCCGCGATCTTTGGCTCTCTCAGCGGGGCGAGCTGGGCGACCGGGTTCCTGCGTCGAGCGGAGTACACCCACCAGCGGTAGGCCACGAAGCGGAACGCCGTTCCGAGCGCGAGGCCGACGACGTTCGTCGCGATGTTGTCGGCGATGATCGACGTGTAGCCGAGCAGGTAGTGCGACACCCAGAGGCAGCCGAGGGCGATGACCATGCCTGCGGCGCTCACCACGGCGAACTCGATGCCTTCACGCAGCACGTCGGTGCGGCGCTGGGAGCGGAAGGTCCAGAGCCGGTTGCCGGTCCAGTTGACGAGAATGGCGAGGGAGGTGGAGATCGCCTTGGCAATCACCGGCCCTCCGTGCACGAGGCTCGGCTCGAGCACGGTCGTGCGGAGCGCATTGAACACGGCGATGTCCACGACGAGCCCGACCCCGCCGACGAGGATGAAGCTGAGCAGTTGTCTGCCCAGCGCGACCCTAGACTCGCGCGACATGGTGCTCCCTCGTGCTCGGCCGGTACTCGAGGGGAGTGACGCCCCTCAGTCTGGCCGGAAGGCCCATGATGCCCCAGAGGCCCACGCGCAGGATGGCCTCGCGCACGATCCCGCCGCTCATCTTGGACTCTCCGTGAACGCGCTCGATGAAGGTGATGGGCACCTCGGCGATGCGCAGCCCCGCGGTGTGGGCGTGCCAGAGCATATCGATCTGGAAGCAGTAGCCCTGGCTCACGATTTTCTCGTAGCCGATGGTCTCGAGGGCGAACGCCGTGAACGCTCGGTAGCCGCCGGTGATGTCCCGGAACGGCAGTCCGAGGGCGATCCGGGCGTACAGGCTCCCGCCGCGCGAGAGAACCGCCCGGCGCAGGGGCCAGTTCTGCACGCTTCCGCCGTCGACCCAGCGCGAGCCGAGCGCGACATCCGCGCCGTCGAGGGCGTGGAGGATCCCCCTCAACTGCTCCGGCTGGTGCGAACCGTCGGCGTCCATCTCCACGAACCGCTCATACCCGCGTTCGAGTCCCCAGGCGAAACCGGCGCGATAGGCGGCGCCGATGCCCTCCTTGCCCGCGCGGTGCAGAACGTGCATCCTGTCGTGGCCCGAGGCGAGGGCGGAGGCGAGGGCCCCTGTGCCGTCCGGAGAGTTGTCGTCCACGACCAGCACATCCACGTCCGGGGTGCTGCGGAGCACCCGGGCGGCGATCTCGGCGAGGTTCTCGCGCTCATTGTAGGTCGGGATGACGACGAGCGTGCCGTTGGTGCGATGGGTCTGGGTCATGGTGTCTCCCTCGTGAGTTCGTAGACGACGGTCCGATGGACGGGGATCTCACGAATGACGGTGAATCCGAGCCGCTGGAGCTCGATGATGTTCGCCGGCGTGCCGTGGGCCGCGAGTTCGAGATCCCACACGGTGTTCTTCGAGGCGAGCGCGCCACTCGACTGGCCGACGGAGTCCGCCTTGTCCCACAGGGCCGGCAGTTGCGCGTACGGGGTCGCGAGGGTCACGTCCGCCAGGCCGACATACGCCGTCGGGTAGAGGTGGATGCCGATTCGCGGCGCCCGGGAGGGCCTGGTCGTCTCGTCGAAGACGATGGCATCGCCGGGGTGGGCGTTCGCCGCCACCACCTCCGACACCTGCCGGAAGTCGCTTCCGCCGTCCTTGGCGAACGGGGTGCGTTGCTGCAGGTCGGTGTGGGCGGCGAGGGCCGCGACAAGGATCACGAGAGCGGCGGGGATCGCCGTACGCAACACCGGCGCCGCGGCCTGGAGCGAGCGAACCGTCGTCAGCGTGCGGGCGACCGCGTCGATGCCGATAGCGACGAAGAGCGCGGCGATCGGCGCACAGAACGAGAGATAGCGCACGGTGTACATCGGTGCGACGAAGGTGTTGCCGATGAGCAGCGCGAGCGTCGGCAGAAGCAACCATCCGATGAGCAGCACTCGATGCTCGGACCGGGAGCGCAGGAGGGCGACGACGCCGACGACGATGAGCGCCCAGCCGGCCGTCGCGAGCCAGGGGTTGCCGAACCACTGCACGATCACGATGCGATCGAAGGTGGCGTAGCCCCGATGCGCGAGAAAGGTGATCTGTCCATGCTGGGCGAGGCCGTAGATCAGGATCGGCGCCGCCGCGAACACGGTGACCCCCAGGGCGGCGAACCACCGGCGAAGCAGCACGCGCCGGGCGGGGGAGGCGAGAAGCGCGATGCCGTGAACGCCACCGATGAGCACGAAGTAGAAGAACACGTAGATCGAGAGGGCGAGCGCCAGGCCGTAGGCGATCCACGGCAGCAGCCTCGTCACCCGGCGCGAGAGCAGGGTGACGAAGAAGATCGTGAGCCAGACGGCGATGGCCGTGCCCATGGCGTACGAGCGCCCCTCCGCCGACATGTAGCTGATGCGGGGCAGCACCACGCAGACGAGGCCGGCCAGAATCGCGACCCGGCGGTTGATCAGTCGGTCGCCGAGCACGACGATTCCGGCAACCGCGACGCCGACGGCGATGGTGCTCGGGAATCGAACGGACAGCTCGGACGCCCCGAACAGGCTGATCCAGAAGTGCAGGAACACGTAGTACGCACCATGAACGGCATCGATCCTGCCGAGCTCGCCCCAGAGCGTTGCGAGCGGGCGTTCGGCCGACATGACGCTCGCCGCCTCGTCCCCCCAGAAGGAGGGAATCCACGAGCCGGCGAAGTTGACCATCCAGCCGAGCAGTCCGAGTCCGGCGGCGAGCGGACCGATGCCGCGCCCGAAACGCCGGGCCAACACCCGACCGGGGGCAACCGGTCGTTCTGCCAGGACGTTGCTCACGGAAATCGCCTCTCGCCGCCGGTATGCGAATCCGACAGTCGCCGACTCGCCTCTTCATCGTGACGAGTGTGCCCTGAGGTTTACCCCGGATCGGGGCGGGCGGATGTGAGAGTTCACACAGGTTTATCGGGGCGACCAGCGGGTCAGGCGATCGTCGGCAGGGACACGGTGACCGTGAATCCCGCTCCGTTCGCCAGGGTGATCTCGCCGTGTGCCCTCGAGACGATCGCGTGCACGATCGCGAGGCCAAGACCGCTGCCGCCGTCCCGCTTGGCGCGGGCGTCATCCGGTCGGGAGAAGCGGTCGAAGGCCACCGGCAGAAAGTCGTCTGGCATGCCCGGGCCGGAGTCGACCACGGTAAGGATGAGATTCGACTTCGCGTGGCGCAGGGCGATCCGCACGCTCCCGCCGTTCGGCACGGCCGAGATCGCATTGCTGGTGAGATTGCCCACGATCCGCCCAAAGTTGGCGACCGCGATGCGGTAGACGGCCTCCGTCGGTTCTCCGGCCACGTCGAAGTCCACCGTGACGCCCTTGGGCGCCGCGAGCAGCCTGGCGCGGTCGGCCGCGGCGGCGACCTCGACGGCCAGCTCATCCCAGGTGCTCACCCCCTCCGGCGTCTTCGCCTCGATCTGGGACAGCTCGAGCAGCCCGGTCGCGAGCGCGGACAGCCGGGCGACCGAGTGCTGCGCCGAGGTGATTTCCGCCTCGAGGGCCTGGGCGTCTCCGGTGGAGAGGTGCGCGAGCTCGAGCTGGGTCATGAGGATCGCGAGGGGGGTGCGCAACTCGTGGCTCGCATCGGAGACCAGTTGCCTCTCCCGATCGACCGACTGCCGCACCTCGGAGATGAACTCGTTGAGCGTGGTGGCGAGGGCCGACAGCTCGTCCGTCGCCGGTCCGATCGGCAGCGGCTCGGTCGATCCCTGGGCGACGAGCGCCTCGGCCTGCTGGCGCATCCGGTTCACCGGGCGAAGTGCCGCGCCCGTGAGCAGCCACGACGCGACGCCGAACCCGGAGACGAGCAGGAGCGCCACGGTGACGAGCGCCTCGGTGATCCGGTCGAGGGAGAGGATGGCGGAGTCCTGGTTGCGGGCACTGACCACGTGCCAGTCCCCGGTCGCTGTCGTGACCGTCTTGGTGAAGACCCGGTAGGTGTCGTCGGAGGCCACGACGGTGTGGGCGTCTCCGGTGAGCGCGGTCAGGGTCGGCAGTCGGCTCTCGAGACGATCGGGCAGGCTCGACACCACGACCCTGCCGGCCGGGTTGACCACGGCGACGAGTTGGCCGGTGCCCGGATCATCGATAGTGCCGGAGGCGGTCTGGATCTCGGTGACGTACGGGGCGGCATCGTGGTGCAGCAGGGTCGTCGTCGTCGTGCTGAGGATGTGCTCCACCTGGGCGCGAAACGCCACCACGGCCACCGCCGAGAGCAGAAGGGCGATCACGAGACTGCCGATGGTGATGCGCCAACGGATCGACAGGCGGCGCAGGAGTCTCACTCCACGACCTCGAGCGCGTAGCCCGTGCCGCGGGTCGTGGTGATCCGGACCCCCGTGCGCTCCGCGTCGAGCTTGCGCCGCAGGTAGCTCACGTACTGGTCGACGATGTTGGGGTCGATGTTGTCCGCCGACCCCCACACCTCCTGGAGGATGGTGGGCCGCGTGACCGTGGATCCGGCGTTGCCGGCCAGGAGCCGGAGCAGCGTGAACTCCTTCGGACTCAGGGAGAGGGGGCGACCGTCGGCCGTCACGGTCAGCGCGAGCGAGTCGATCGTGAGGTTGCCCACGGTGATGGAGAGCTTCTCTGTGGCGGCGTCCCTTCGCAGCAGGGCCCGGATTCGGGCGCTCAGCTCGATGAAGGCGAACGGCTTGGTGAGGTAGTCGTCCGCACCCGAGTCGAGGCCGTACACGCGGTCCTCCACCGCATCCCGGGCCGTCAGAAGGAGGATCGGCAGCGAGCTGCCGGTCTCGCGGATCCGGCGGCAGATCTCGAAGCCCGACATCTGGGGCAGCATGACGTCGATCGCCGCGAGGGCGAAGTCGTCGTGCGCCACGGCGATGAGGGCGTCGATTCCGTTGTCGACGACGACGGTCTCGTAGCCCTCCGCCGTGAGCCCACGGTCGATGAGACGACCCATCTCCGGGTCGTCCTCCACAATCAGGATCTTCACAGCGCTTCTCTCCGGCAACCACTGCCTGGGCGCCGCCACACGGTCGTGGCGGCGCTCCAGCAATGTTCTCACCTTCGAGTGAACTCTCCCTCAGCGCACTCTCGCCGTGGACGCGGGTTGTAGATCGGCGGCAAGCGGTGTTGGCTGGGGGCAGCGAACACAACGATGGGTCGAGGCGGATTCCGATGGACCAGGACAACGAACCAGTGCAGCCAGCAGTGCGACCACCGGCAGCGCCGTCGGACGCGGGGCTCGAACTGCGGCCCCTTCCCGGAAGCGAGCGTGCCCCGGCCCGCGGGGTGGTGCCGGCCGCCGCCGAACTCTCGAGCGAGGGCACGATCGAGGCGACGGTGATGCTGCGACGCAGGAGAGCCGTGGACGCGGAAACCGTGCTCGCGGCTGCTCCGATGTCTCGGGAGGTGCTCGCCGAGTCGATGGGGGCCGACCCGCGCGATGTCGAGCTCGTCGCATCCACCCTGGAGTCGCTCGGCGTCACCGTCGTCTCCACCGACCTCGCCTCGCGCCGGGTGCGAATCTCGGGCACGGTCGCCACGATGGGCCGGGTCTTCGGCGTGCAGCTTCACGCCGTCACCAGCCTCGCCGCCGACGGCTCGCCGACCAGCCACCGGCATCGCACGGGAGGACTCATGGTGCCGGCGGCGCTCGACGGCGTGGTCACGGCCGTGCTCGGGCTCGACGACCGGCCGCAGGCGCGGGCGGAGTTCCGGGTCGCCGAGGCGCGAGCCGTTTCGGTGAGCTACACCCCGATCGAGCTCGGGCAGATTTATCGTTTTCCGCCCGGCACAGACGGCTCGGGCCAGAGCATCGCGATCATCGAACTCGGCGGCGGGTTCGCCCAGGCCGAGCTCTCGACCTACTTCACAAGCCTCGGCATCACGGGCCCCACGGTCACGGCGGTCGGGGTGGACGGAGCGAAGAACCAGCCGGGCAAGGACCCAGCCGGCGCCGACGGCGAGGTGCTTCTCGACATCGAGGTGGCCGGCGCCCTCAGCCCGGGGTCCGCGATGGTCGTCTACTTCGCCCCCAACACCGACGCGGGATTCGTGGATGCCGTGAGCGAGGCCGCCCACGCCGCGACCACTCCCACCTCGATGAGCATCAGCTGGGGCCAGAACGAGGACGCCTGGACCGAGCAGGCCCGCCGGGCACTCGACGACGCGTTCCTCGACGCCGCCGCCCTCGGCATCACGGTGACGGCTGCCGCCGGCGACAACGGCAGCTCCGACGGTGCGAACGACGACCGTGACCACGCCGACTTCCCGGCCTCGAGTCCCCACGTGCTCGCCTGCGGCGGAACGAGCCTGCGCGCATCCGCCGGCACCGTGCGGTCGGAGACGGTCTGGAACAACGGTGCGGGCGGGGGAGCCACCGGAGGGGGAGTGAGCGACGTGTTCACCCTGCCCGCATGGCAGCAGAGGGTGGGCGTGCCGCCGTCGGGAACCCAGACCGGCGGGCGCGGCGTGCCGGATGTCGCGGCCGTCGCGGATCCGAACACCGGCTATGCTGTGCTCGTGGATGGCGAGCACAAGGTCTACGGCGGCACGAGCGCCGTCGCGCCGCTCTGGGCTGCCCTCGTGGCGCGGCTCGCCCAGGCGACGGGTCGACCCCTCGGGCTGCTCCAGCCCACGCTCTACCGCGCCGCCGGCACTGGCGAGGGTGAGGCCGGCTTCCGCGATGTGATCTCGGGAAACAACGGCAGCTTCTCGGCGAAACCGGGCTGGGACGCCTGTACCGGCCTCGGGGTTCCGGACGGCGTCGCGCTTCTCGCGCTGCTCGAGGCGCAGCCCGCTCGCTGAGAGAGGTTGCCCGATGTCGGTGACGGCGGATACGTTCGCAGCATGACCTTCATCGAGGCCAGAGGCCTGAGCAAGACCTATTCCCCCCGCGGCGCGGGCCCGGTGCACGCCCTCGACGGGCTCGATCTCGTGGTACCGCGGGGAACGGTCACGGCCCTGCTCGGCCCGAACGGAGCGGGCAAGACTACGACCGTCAAGGTGTTGACGACCTTGATTCGACCCGACCACGGCACCGCGACGATCGACGGCATCGACGTCATCGCTCACCCCGACCGCATCCGCCCCATCATCGGCGTCTCCGGACAGTACGCGGCGGTCGACGAGAACCTCACCGGGTTCGAGAACCTCGACATGGTGGGGCGGCTCTACCACCTCGGCGCCCGGCAGTCTCGGGCAAGGGCTCGCGAGCTGATCAGCCTCTTCGACCTCGAGGAGGCGCAGAACCGACCGGTGAAGGGATTCTCGGGAGGCATGCGTCGGCGGATCGACCTCGCCGGCGCGCTGGTCACCCGCCCCAAGGTGCTCTTCCTCGACGAGCCGACAACCGGACTCGACCCGCGAAGCCGGCTCGGCATGTGGGACATCATCACGACTCTGGTCGGCCAGGGAACTACCGTGCTGCTGACGACCCAGTACCTCGAAGAGGCTGACCGGCTGGCCGACAGCATCTCGGTGATCGACGACGGAAAGGTGATCGCCGAGGGCACGGCCGACGAACTCAAGGCCTCGATCGGCGGGCAGCGGGTGGAGATCAACCTGGTCGACCCGGCCGACGCCCCCGTCGCCTTCGAGATCCTGCGGCGATTCGGCAGCTCGGAGCCCACGGGCAGTCTGGAGGGGCGGGAGTTAACGGTCAATGCAGTGGATGCCCCGGTCGCGCTGCAGTCCATCCTCGCCGAGTTCGGTGCACGCGACATCCGCCTGTTCGACGCGGGAATGCGTCGCCCCACCCTCGACGACGTGTTCCTCAAGCTCACGGGGCACATGGCCACCGAGGAGGACCAGGATCAGGACCACCAGGGAGGCAAGGCCGGCCGGGCCGGCCGGAAGAAGCCCGGCAAGGAGTCCGGGAAGACGGCGACCGGGGCGGACTCCGGCACGAACATGGCCAACAAGGACGAAGTGGGGGCGGCATCATGACCGAGGCGAGCCTGGCAGCCACGGACCGCTCCACCGCGCGCCAGCCGGAGTTCAGACAGCGGAACACTGCCGCGGCCATCGGCAACTGGTTCTCCGACGGCTGGATCACGACTCGACGCAACCTCATCAAGATCAAGCGGGTGCCGGACATCCTCGTCTTCACCACGCTTCAGCCGATCATGTTCGTGCTTCTGTTCACCTACGTCTATGGCGGCGTTGTCAAGATTCCCGGGAGCAACTACACGGAGTTCATCATGGCGGGAATCTTCGCCCAGACCGTCGTGTTCGGCTCCACCTACTCCGGATCGGCGATGGCGCAAGACCTCAAGGACGGCATCATCGATCGCTTCCGCACCCTGCCGATGAGCCCGTCGGCCGTGTTGATCGGGCGCACCAACGGTGACCTGCTGATCAATGCGATTTCGATGGCCGTGATGATGACGACGGGATTCATCGTGGGGTGGCGCATCCGGTCGAGCTTTCTCGAGGCGGCGGCCGCCGTGGCTCTCCTTCTTCTGTTCGCCTATGCCTTCTCCTGGGTGATGGCCTTCATCGGCATGAGCGTGCGCAGTCCGGAGGTCATCAACAACGTGTCCTTCCTCGTGTTGTTTCCGCTCACCTTCATTTCGAACGCCTTCGTGCCGAGCAACACCCTGCCGACGCCGCTGCGCATCTTCGCCGAGTTCAACCCGGTCTCGGCCCTCGTGCAGGCGGCGCGCGAACTCTTCGGGAACGTGCCGCCCGGCTCTCCCGTGCCGGACAACTGGGCCCAGCAGAACCCGGTGCTCACGGTCCTGATCGGAATCACTGCGCTGTTGCTGGTGTTCGTGCCGCTCGCGATCCGCAAGTTCGCCCAGGTGAGTTCGCGGTAGAGCTGAGCCACTAGGAGTACTGCCCAGGCAGGTTGGTTGATTGGGTGCGGCACTCGCTTGCCCTGGCGCGGGTTGTGCAGGACGGCTCCGCCGTTCACGGGCACACGCCCCGCAGACTCCAGTTATGCAGGACAGGTTGTGCAGGACGGCAGGCGGGTTCTGCAGGACGGCTCGGGCGGATGGCGAGGACGATGAGTGCAGAACCGACGGGAGCGCACTGCAGACCGGGAGTCTTCCGGTCGCCACACCCCTGCCGTGTCCTGCACAAGCTGTCCTGCATAACCAGAGTCTGTGGGGTAGGCGCCCAAGCCTCCGGGGCCCGTCCTGCAGAACACGGCCCGACCGTCGCGGGCGGCACCGCCAGAGGGCCGAGAAGGTCCGGCTTCAGGAACGCGTCGTCGCGGCGACCGGCGTGCGGCGGAGGGCGGCCGGGGCGGCCGCGACGGGGTCGAGGGACACGACCACGAGATCGGCAACGTCGCAGACGGCCAGACGCAGCGTGGGACAAGAGGACCTCGCTCACGTTCACCGACTGAAGCGAGTCGTCACGAACGGCCGGTGAGATCGCCCAAGTCGTGATCTGGGGCAGCTGGGGGCTCTTCGCCGTCGACTTTCTGATCAAGCTCGTGTTGGCTGAGGACCGCGCGCGCTGGTTCCTCGGCCACCTCATCGACTTCTTTCTCGTGGCCCTGCCCTTTCTCCAGCCGCTCAGGCTGCTTCGCGTGTTCACCCTCTTCGCGGTGATGCAGCGCATCTTCGGCAAGGCGCTGCGCGGACGGATCGCGATCTACGTCGTCGGCTCATCGGTGCTGTTGGTGTTCCTCTCAGCACTGGCGGTGCTCGAGGCTGAGCGTCCAGCGCCGCACTCGAAGATCACCAACTTCGGCGACGCGATCTGGTGGGCGTGCGAGACCGTCACCACCGTGGGGTTCGGTGACTTCGTTCCGGTCACGGTCGAGGGCAGGGTGGTCGCGGTCGGCCTCATGGTCTGCGGCCTGGCCCTCGTCGGGGTGATCGCCGCGACCCTCGCGTCGTGGCTCATCGCCCAGGTATCGATCGTCGAGGAGGTGGAGGCGCAGGAGACCCGCGCCGAACTCACCGAGCTGATCGAGATGGTCGGGGCGTTGCGCGTCGAACTCGCGCAGCTGAAGATCGCCAACCCGAGCGCGCCAGACGGATCGCCGCCCGGCCGCTCCTGACGCGTCCGGCGGCCCGCGGGCCCCGTGGCGGTGACATTGAGACACGGCGTTCCTGATGCGGCGGCGCGACGAGATGCTGAGCCTACAATGGGCTGTCGTGGTCGCTGTGCCACGACCTGGTTGTCTTGTCGGGGGGCATGCGGATGCTGTGGTGGTTCGTCTCCGCGCTCGCCCGCCCGGCGGTGCGACTGTGGACGACGACGATGTCCCGCTATTGGAGCGCCCTGCCCCGGCCGTCTGGGCTTCCCCAGGTGCACAGCGCCGGGAGTGCGCCGGACCAGATCCTGCTCATCGGCAACGGCCCGGCGGTCGGTCACGGCGTGCTGAGCCACGACCTCGCCCTTCCCGGCGCCCTCGCGCGGCAATTGTCGGCTCGCACCGGCAGGGCGGCCGACATCGACGTGCACGCCGACGGCACCCTCACCGCCGCAACCATCGTCGCCGCGCTCGGTTCCACGCGGCTGGAGCGATTCGATGCCGTCATCACGACCATCGGGCTCAACGAGGTGCTCGGACTGTCGTCCTGCCGCGCGTGGGAGAGCCACCTCGGCGCGCTCATCGACCATGTCGAATCCGCGTCACCGACCGGCCCCCAGTTGCTGATCGTCGGGGTGCCACCGATGGAGGCGATCTCGCACTTTCCCCGACCCCTGCGCGTGCTGTTCAACCACCACGCGCGACTCATCAATGCGCACAGTCGACGCGCGTGCTCGGGTCACGAGAGGGCCACCTTCGTGCCGTTCGTGCCTCCGGCGGCGACGGACACGGATCGTTACCGCGGCCGGGACACCTATGAGCGCTGGGCGGCACTCATCGTGCCGTGGCTCCACAACCGGATCGACCCGACCGATCGGTACGCGCGCACGGCCGGGCACGACGAGGAAGCCAGGCAGCGGGCCCTCGACGCGCTCGGTATCCTGGACACGGAGCCGGAGGAGGAGTTCGACGCCATCGCTCGCACGGCCAGGGACCTCTTCGGCGTCTCCGGCGCGGCGATCACCTTCATCGACCACGATCGGCAGTGGATCAAGGCGGCCACGGGCATGCCCAACGAGATGACGCCGCGAGCAACCGCCTTCTGCAAGGTGACGATCACCGGCACCGAGACCTTCGTCGTCGAAGACGCGACCGGGGACGCGCGATTTCGAGATCATCCGCTCGTGCGGGGCGAGACCCACCTTCGTTTCTACGCCGGGCAGGCGATCGAGTCATCCAATGGCCATCGCGTGGGCGCGTTGTGCATCGTCGACACGGAGCCGCGCAGCTTCTCCCGGTCGGACTCCGCCCTTCTGCGCTCGCTCGCCATCCGGGTGCAGCGGCAACTGTGGGCCCGGTCGGACCGCGACCTGGCCGGCTGACGAGCGTCGGCCGGGGTGCTACCGGCCGGCCGCGTAGCCCTGCGCCCCGCGGGGGTTCGCCGCGGCGCTGAGAACCCCGGTCGTCGGATCGATGCCGACGGCCGAGATGCGACCGAGCGTCCAGTCGCCGACCCGGGTGACCCGATGCCCACGGGCGATCAGGTCGTCGATCACCCCGTCGCCCAGTCGCCCCTCGGCCACGACGCCTCCCGGCTCCCAGGTGCGCGGCCAGAACGAGCCAGGATACGACGTGGAGTGGAACATCGGTGCGTCGATCGCCTGTTGGGGCGCATAGCCGCCGACGAGCGTGCGCAGGAGGTACAGCAGCTGCCACAGATCCTGCTGGTCGCCGCCGGGGGAGCCGAGCGCGGCGATCGCCTTTCCGTCCTTGAGCACGAGGGTGGGCGTGAGCGTGGTGCGAGGCCGCTTCCCCGGAGTCAGTGTCGACGGCGAACCCGGCTCGAGCCAGGTCATCTGCAGCCTCGACCCCAGACAGAACCCGAGCTCGGGAATGGTCGGGGACGACTGCAGCCACCCGCCGGAGGGTGTCGCGGCGATCATGTTGCCCCAGCAGTCGACTACGTCGATGTGACAGGTGTCCCCGCGGGTCTCTCCGCTCGAGGCCACCGTGGGCTCCCCGACTCCGGCGAAGCTCGGGTCGTACTCGGTGCGCAGGGTGGGCACGAACGCGTCGAAGCCCGGCACGGTGCCCGGCCGGAACTCGAGGGACGCCCGATCCGAGATGAGCGCCATTCGCGCCGCGCTGTAGTCGGCGGAAAGCAGGTGCTCGAGCGGCACCCGGCGATCGCCGTAATACGCCTCCCGGTCCGCCATGGCGAGCTTCTCGGCCTCGAGTATCGTGTGGGCACCGAGCGCCGTCGAGGGGTCGAGGTGCTCGTCGTCGAATCCCTCGAGGATCGCGAGCATCTGCAGCAGCGCCGGACCCTGACCCCACGCGCCGGTCTTGGCGATGGTGTAGCCGCGGAACGTCGCCGTGACGGGCGCCTCGAATCCGGCGACGAAGAGCTCGAGGTCGCGGGCGGTCATCACTCCCGCGTGGTCGGTGCCCGACGAGTGCCGGTGCGGTCGCCGCACGAATTTGTCGATCTCCCGCGCGACGAAACCGGTGCGCCAGGCGTCTCGCGCGGCGTCGATCCGAGACTGTCTGGTCGGTCCGCCGTCGGGATGGCTGGAGGTCTTCGCCACCTGCACGAGCCGTTCGAGCGTGCGAGCGTATGCCGGGTTGGTCACGATGTCGCCCTCGACGGGCGCACGGCCGTTCGGCATCCACTGGGCCGCGGATGTCGGCCAGTGCTCCGTGAACAGGTCGGAGACGGCGGCGATGGTCGCGCCAACGCGGGAGAGCACCGGATGCCCCTTGCGGGCGTACCCGATCGCGTAGGCCAGCACATCATCGAGTTCCCAGGTGCCGAGCTCGCGCAGCAGCAACAACCAGGCGTCCACGGCGCCGGGCACCGCCGCGGCCAGGGCGCCAGACCCAGGCACGAGATCCAGGCCCTCTGACCGGTAATGCTCCGGCGAGGCCCCCTCGGGAGCCGGCCCCTGGCCCATGAGAACGACCGCCGTGCCCGGGTCACGCGCCGTGGCGAAGAGCCCGGTCATGTCGCCCCCCGGCCCGTTGAGGTGGGGTTCGACGACGTGAAGCACGAACGCGCCGGCGACCGCCGCATCGAAGGCGTTGCCCCCGCGCTCCAGCACGGCCTGGGCCGATGCGGTGGCGAGCCAGTGCGTGGAGGCGGTCATCCCGAACGTGCCCGTGAGCGTCGGACGGGTCGTGAAGGCTTCAGGTGGGGTAAAGGTCACAGTGTTCCGAGAGTAGACGCCGTCTCGCGGATCCCGAAAGGATCCGGCGAAACCGGCCAGGTCGCGGGGCGGTAAGCCGAGCGAGACCCACGCCGCGGCGGTAGAATCGCCCAAACGACTGCCCAGACCCAGCAGACCGATTCTTCCGGTCGAAAGGGCTGAGGACTTTGCCTATAGTCACCGCACTTGTCCGACCGATCGCACGGGTGTGGCTCGCCTCGGTGTCCCGGGCATCTCTCGATCTGTCGAGACCCACAGGAACTCCGCAGGTTCATGCCGACGGAGTAGATGCCGACCGCATCCTTCTCGTTGCCGACGGGCCATCGGTCGGGCACGGCCAGCTTTCGCACGAGCTCGGCCTCGCCGGACACCTGGCCAGGAGACTCTCGGCGCTCACCGGGCGGGGCGCGGACATCGACATCGTCGCCGAGGGCAACCTGACCGCGGCCGGATGCCTCTCCACTCTGGCCGGCATGGATCTGTCGCGCTACGACGCCCTCGTCCTCACGATCGGAGCAAACGAGGCGCTCGGGCTGTCGTCGCTCGGCATGTGGCGGCGACAGCTCGTGGACCTGCTCGATCATGTGGAGAACACGGCTTACGGCGTGCCCACCTTCGTGATCGGCGTGCCGTCCTCGACCTCCCGCATCCACTTCCCGCGGATGCTCGCGCGGATCGTCGACCGGCAGGTGGTGCTCCTCAACGACGCGACGGCCGCCGTGTGCGTCGGACGGCCGACCGTCACCCTCCTGCCGTTCGACCCGCCGCTCTCCGCCGGCGGCAACCGCAATTCGAGCAAGTCCTTCGACGGCTGGGCCAGCCTCATCGCTCCCGCCATGTGGGAGAAGCTCGACATCGCGAGCGAACGGCCCCACGAAGTGCGCGCCCCGGCCGAGGTCGCCCTCCAACCGGCGTTCGACGACCTCACCGCGCTCGGACCGGAGTCCGAGGCCAGGATCAATGTCGTCACGGCGCTCGCCCGCAACCTCTTCGGCACGACCGGTGTTGCCATCGTGTTCAGGCAGGGGGACGACGTGTGGGTGAAGTCCTCGCTCGGAATGGAAGGCTCGGCAGACGCGAGGATCGCGGAGTTGTACCGTCTCACGTCCGGCGAGGTCGGACTCGCGGTCATCGAAGACACCTCGACCGACCCCAGAACCGCCCACAGGCCGTCCTCCGGCCAGGAGCAGATCCGATTCTTCGCCGCCTTTCCGTTCGCCTCCCCGGATGGACGATCGGCGGGGGCGTTGTGCATCGTCGACTCCGGTCCTCGCACCATGTCACGGCGCGAGGAGGGGCTGCTTCAGGCACTCGCCGGTCGGGTGCAGGAGGAGCTTTGATCCCGGCGCGCCGACGGCGACCTGTGCTGCGCGGGCTCGGACGCTGCGCGATGGCTGGCTCTCCGTGAGAGAACGCTCGAGGCGACGCGGCGCTCCGCACTGACCGCGACTGCCGATGAGGGGAACCCGGACGCGGGTTCGTAGACTGCCAGTTGCAGCGTGACGCGAGATTCGCGCGCGGTGCGGCGGAGGTGGGCGGCACGGTGACGGTTCGGGCGGCGTTGGGCGCCCTGCGACTCGGCATGGCCACGCTCTGCCTCGTGGCACTTGTGGCACGCTTCGTCTGGGGTCTCGGCTCGGCGACGTTCACCCCGGGCAACTTCTTCGCCTACCTCACCGTGCAAAGCAACATGGCATTCGTCGTGGTGTCCGTCATCACGGGCCTGATCGGCCTGAGAGGAGCGGATGATCCGACCTGGCTCGACACCACGAGGGCCTGCGTGCTCAGCCTGACCGTGTCTTCCGGGGTGGTGTTCGGCTTCCTCATCGAACAGGCCGGGGCCCGCGGCTTTCGCATCGACGTGCCGTGGTCCGACCAGGTGCTGCACTTCTGGCTGCCGGCAATAGCCCTGCTCGACTGGATCGCGGCACCCGGGCGACGGCGTGCCCTGTGGCGCACGGTGGCCGTCGTGCTCGTCTACACCGTGGGTTGGGGGCTCGTGACACTCGTCCGCGGCCCGATCGTGGGGTGGTACCCGTACTTCTTCCTCGACCCGGCCCAGGTGAGCGGACCGGGCGAATTCTTCCTCTTCGGCGGAATCGCCCTCACCCTCTTCGGCGGAATCTCCAGCGGACTGGTCGCAATCAGTCGAACCCGGCCGCTCTACGAACGATGGGCCATCGTGTCACGGTCCGGTGCGGCCAGTTCCGGTGCCGCTACCCCGGGCTCGGCTACTGCGAGTGGGGTTTCGAACCCGCGAAGGGCACGAGTGCGCGCAGCGCTGAGTCGACTACCTGGTCGTCGCTGAGCTGGGCAACCCGGCGGGCCGCGTCGCCGCCCACGATCCCGACGAGCACCGGCTCTCCCGTGACGGCCTCGAGATTGATCCAGCTGGTGAAGTCATCATCGGTGCCGACGAGGTTCCAGGCCGCGGCATCCGTCGACCAGAACGGCTTGTCGAACCTCAGCCACACCGTCTCCACCGCGCCCGAGCCCAGGGCCTGAATCGCGGCGCGGTGCGAGAACGGCAGGAGCGGCTCGAACGCGATGGAACCCTGCTGCAGCACGCCGAGCGGCACGGTGACGACCGCGCGGTCCACCTTGAGGGACTCCCCGGTGCCGAGCTTGAGGCTCACTCCCGAGTCGCTGTACGCCACTCCGACCACGGCCGTGGAAAGCGAGGTCTTCACGCCGTCGAGGGCGTCGGTGATGAGCGCATCGAACCCGCCCATGACGAGACGGTCGTAGTGCACGTCCTCGTCGATCCCGAACCAGCTGGACAGGCGGGAGTCGGTCGCGCCGTTGGTGGTGGCAAGCGAGGCCAGGTACTGGTCGAGCAAGGCGGTGCCGGCGAATCCGTCGATCGTGGAGGCGGCGGCGGTCTTGGCCGCTCCCGACCTCTCGAGCGAGGTCTTGAGGCTGGAATCGGTGGCCTGCGCGGCGGCCCAGTCCGTGGCGGTCTTCACGGCGGTCGGACCGACGGTGTTCACGGTCGAGGCGCTCGCCCCCGGGCGCGCAAGGAGCGTGCCGGTGAAGGGGTTCGTCTCCACGCCGAGGGAGGCGAGCCTGGTGAGCAGCGCGGCATCGGTTGCCTTGCCCAGTCGCCAGGCGCCCAATTCGACCGACAGTGGCCACGACTTGGATGTGCGGGTGTCTATGCGGCCGCCGATCCGGTTTCGCGCCTCGATCACCACCACGTTGTAGCCGTCGAGGGTGAGCAGTCTCGCGGCCTCGGCCCCCGCCGCACCCGCGCCGATGACCGCGATCCGCTCGCCCATCGTGGCGGCATCGGCGACGGCACCCGCGGCGCGCGCGCCGGAGTTCTGCGCGCCGAGAACGGTGCCAGGCAGGTCGTTCGAGGTGGCCTCGCCCGCGAAGAAGAGTCGGCCGATCACGGGCTCCCGCAGATCGTCGCGGTGCTGGGGCGTCGCTCCGACCGCGAGAAAACTGTGCGACCCCAGGCTGAACGGATCGGTCGTCCACTTGCTGCGCAGCATCCCCGCGGGCCGCGGAATGGCGATCGTGGGGCTCGGCGACGAGGTGGGTGTGGGAACCGGTTTGCCGTCGGTGCACGCCGTCAACACGAGCAGGGAGAGACCCGAACCCGCCCCGACCAGGAAACTGCGGCGACTGAACGACATTTCATCGCCACTGTACTCGTAAATGACAGGCCCAAGCCTCGGGCCAGGTCGCGCCAGGAAGCTAGTGTGACCCCATGAGCTTCTCTCTGCTGGCGCTCGTCGTGCTTGTCGGGCTGCTCGGTCCGGTGCTCGTCGGCCGCTCGTCGTGGCATCTGCCGGTAGTCGTCGGCGAGCTTCTCGGGGGGATCCTGATCGGCGCATCCGGGCTTCGGCTCATCGATGCGGGGGAACCCACCTTCACCGCCCTGGCCAACATCGGGTTCGCCCTCACCATGTTCGTCGTGGGCTCCCACATCCCGGTGCGGGATCAGGCCGTGCGGTCCGCTCTCGGCCGTGGCGCCGTCGGCGCAGTGCTCGCGGCGGTGGTTGCGGTGGCCGCGGGGCTGGCGATCGCCGCGCTGTTCGGAACCGGGCATCCTGCGCTGTATGCGGTGCTGATCGCCTCCTCGTCGGCCGCGCTCGTGCTCCCCATCGCCGCGGCGATCGGCCTCACCGGCCCATCGTCGCTGCAGCTTGTGGCGCAGGTGGCCATCGCCGACACGCTGTGCATCGTGGCTCTTCCGCTCGCGATCGACCCGGCGAACTCGGCTCCGGCCGCCCTCGGCGCCCTCGCGGTGATGGGGATCGCCGTGCTCGCGTTCTTCGGGCTGCTTGCCCTCGACCGCCTCGGCCTGCGCCAACGGGGACACAAGCTCTCTGAGCGTCGCAAGTTCGCGCTCGAGTTGCGGATCAGCCTGCTCCTGCTGTTCGCCCTCGCCGGCCTCGCCCAGCTCACGCACGTGTCGATCATGCTCGCCGGCTTCGCCCTCGGCCTCGTCGTCGCCGCGATCGGCGAACCGCGGCGGCTCGCACGCCAGTTGTTCGCCGTGACCGACGGATTCTTCGGACCGTTGTTCTTCGTCTGGCTCGGCGCCTCGATCCAGCTTTCCCACCTGGCCGCCCATCCCTTGATGATCCTGCTCGGCGTCTGCCTCGGGGCGGCGGCAATCGTGGCTCACCTCGCCGTTCGGCTGGTCGGGCAACCCCTACTGCTCGGGGTGATGGCCGCCGGTCAGCTGGGGGTGCCCGTGGCGGCGGCCACCCTCGGCACGCAGTTGCATCTCCTCCGGCCCGGCGAGGATGCCGCGCTGCTTCTCGGGGCACTCGTGACTGTCGCGGCCACGACGGTCGCCGGCAGCCTGCGGGCCAGGCGCACCGCGGGCCCGACCGACTCCGCGCGGCCCGGGGTTCCGGCCGAGTAGCGAGGACGGCAACCCCTCGCGGAGGGAGATGACGTGCCCTTCGGCGGGGTCACGGGCTCGCGGAGGGAGTCATGCCTCCCGCCGCCGGCCCATTTCTCCCGCCGGGACGTTCTCGGTGCTGCGGCGCGGGAGGCCGGGTGTGCCCCTAGGACGGCTCGTTGTCGGCGGCGGCACTGCTGGCAACACCCAGCCGAGGACGGCGGGCATCGACGCGACCGATCACGATCGCTGCCGAAGCGACAACGAGAATGAACGCCGAGATGCCCAGCACGTAGACGAGCACGCTCAGGATGCCGCCAGGGCCGCCCGGTTCGAGGAACGGGTACGGGTACCAGCCGGTCACCGCGCCGCGCAGCATCGTGAACGCGAGCCAGGCGAGCGGGTACGAGACCACGAGCCACAATCGCACCCAGCCCACCCGCGATCGCCCGGGAGCGAACAGCCAGTCGATCACGATCAGGATCGGCACCCAGACGTGCATCACCTCGTTGGGCCACTGCACTCCGTGATAACCCGTGCTCGGGATGTTGCGAAGCAGCACGTTGTACACGGCCGCGGTGATCACGGCGTAGGAGAGCACCGCCACGCGAACGCTGGTGAGCAGCTCCGTCTCCGCTCGTCCCCGCACGGCGAGCACGCCGGCGACGAGAAGCACCACAACGTTGATCAGGCTGGACTCGATGGTGAAGTAGGCGAAATACTCGCCGGGTTTGAACGCGTCGTGAAGCAGCTCGTCGGTGATCTGGGTGATGATCGCGGAGAGCACGAGCAGCCCGAGAACCAGTCTCAGTCCGCCAAAACTCCGGCGAAGGGGGGCGTCGGACACCGTCGTCATCCGCTCAGGCTATCCGCTCACGGTTCGCACCGGTCACTCGGGGGCCCGCAACGCCATGGGGGGCATCAGTTCCCGTCGCTGGTCGCGAATCCAGCGCTGTCCGGTGGCCCTCTTCTCTGCCCGGGTCGTGAACCGGTACCGGTAGCTGAGCACTCGCACCAGCCGCGGGCGGTCCCCGTGGAATGGGTCGCGTCGCAGCATGCGGAGCGTCGGCGGGTCCGCCTCGAGCAGCCTGGCAAGGAACGCGTAGAACCACCCCTCATGCACCGAACCGAGCGGCAGGAACCACATCAGCCAGTCCAGGCGCAGGTGGTACGGCGCCCACTGCCGCGGAATCCGTCGGAGATCACCCGGCTTGCCCTTGAACTCGTACTCGCTCCACGCGGTGTCATCGCCCGGGTCGTCGTCACGGGTCCCCTCGACGACGATCTCGATGCGGCGTCTCGTGACGGAGCCGAAGGCGCCGTAGGCGTTAACCAGTTGCCAGCGGTTGAAGCTCGCGTTCATGAGCTGCCGCCGGGAGAAGAAGTTCCTGATCGGCCAGTAGCTGAGAACCACGAGAAGCAGCGACACGACGAGCACGATCGCGAGCCACCAGATCGGACTCTGCGCCGATGCCCGGCCCAGCGGGATCAGCGGCAGCACGGCATGGGCGACCGGGTCGCTGATGGCCGCGAAGGCCAGAACGATGGTGATCCAGTTGAGCCAGGCGAAGTTGCCGGTGACGACCAGCCACAGCTGGGTGAGCACGATCACGGCGGCCGCCGCGCTGCCTACCGGCTGCGGCGCGAAGAGCAGGAAGGGCACCACCAACTGGGCGAAATGGTTACCGACAACCTCCGCACGGTGCGCCCACTTCGGCAGCAGGTGGGCCTGACGGCTGAGTGGGCCCGGCATCGGCTGGGTCTCGTGGTGGTAGTACAGCGCCGTCAGGTCGCGCCAAGCGGTGTCGCCGCGTAGCTTGATCAGCCCTGCCCCGAATTCCAGCCGGAAGACCAGCCAGGCGATGAGCAGCAGGATCGTCCTCGGCGGAGGCACCTGATTCGAGCCGAGGAATGCGACGGTGAATCCCGCCTCGAGCAACAGCATCTCCCAGCCGAAGCCGTAGAAGGTCTGGCCGACGTTGACCACCGACATGTAGAGAAGCCAGAGTCCGAGAAAGACGATCATGGGCAGCCACGGCGGTCCGACCTGAGGCAGTCCCAGGATGACGGAGGCGGCGAGCAGCATCCCCGTCACGCAGACCGCGATCAGCAGCCGGTCGCTATAGCGCCAGCGGAAGAGGGTGGGTCCACGCAGGCGTCGTTTGCCCTCGAGCAGCCTCGGCACCGGCAGCAGGCCGTGCTCGCCGAGGAGAACGCGAAACTGGTTGGCCGTGGAGAGGAACGCGATGAAGAAGATCACGGCGATGCCGCGCTGCAGCACCTGCCGCGCGAATTCGAAGTCCTGGGCATCGAACCAGTCCATGCGGCTCACGATACGCGCGCGCGGCTAGGCTCGCTGCATGAGTTTGCCGGAGGTGTGCGTGTGCTACCTCATCCGGTCAGGTCCTTCGGGGGACGAGGTGCTGCTCGGGGCGAAGAAATTCGGCCTCGGGGAGGGGAACCTCGTCGGCCCCGGCGGCAAGATCGAACCGGGGGAGACGCCCGTTCAGGCGATCGTCCGAGAGGTGGCGGAGGAGACCGGGGTGGTCGTGGCCGCCGAGGGGCTGAGGCTCGCCGGGGAGCTCAGTTACCCCTTTCCGCACCGACCGGCCTGGAGCCAGAAGTCCTGGGTGTTCGTCAGCCGTGTCTGGTCCGGCGTGCCGCGGGAGTCGGACGAGCTGGCCCCCGAGTGGTTCCCGATCGGCGCGATCCCGGTGCACCGGATGTGGGACGACGCGAAGTATTGGCTTCACGACGCGCTCGGCGGTGGCTTCGTCACCGCCACGTTCGAGTTCGGGGAAGACCTGCGCACGGTGGCCGCCTCCGATCATCCGCGGTTCGTCTCCTGAGGCGTGGGGCGGCTCGCGGAGTCAGACCGTGGGCGCGAAGAAGAAGTGCCAACCGAACCACCACCAGCCCGCGATGATGCCCACGCGCACGATGCGGGACGTCATCACCTCGGTGAGCATCTCATCGAGCGGGGCCACACGATCCGGTTTGCTGCGCGAATAGGCCTCCAGGGCGATCATCGCCCCGAGAATCACGAGATATCCCGAGATGACGACCAGGCGCGTCACGGCCGGCTCCAGACGCGAAGAAGCCCCAGACCGCCGAACAGCCAGAGAACCACCACGATCGCCCGCCCGATCGGTGAATCCACGAACGGGTCGAGAAGGATCGAAACGGTCGGGTACTCCTGCAGGGCCGCGGTCGACCTCGTGCTGAGAATGAACGCGCCCGCCTCCCAGAGGCAGAGGGTAACGCCCAGCACCGACCAGAGCACGAGCGACCGGCGGATGGCCTTCGGCGGGCGGGCGGCACCCACCGGATCCGGTACCCAGGCGAGCAGGAGAACCGTGATTCCGATGAGGACCATCCCGAGCAGGTCGAGCCAGCTGTGCCGCGGGGCGACCACGAGGAACACCCCGAGGCCCGCAGTGATCGCCAGGATCACCCAGCGCGGTGCGGTCAGGGGCCGGCTGAGCAGATGGATGCGCCCGTCGGTCTGGTTGTCGACGACGAGCACGGCGACGAGGAGCCCGAACACCACGCCGTCGACCCATGCTCCGCGCCAGAGCTGGAATCCGGCCATGATCGCGAGCACGAGCGTCCAGAGGACGTCACGACGCCTCCATCGAACGGACCTAGGCCTGGTGGGTGTGCTCACGAGCCAAGGTTAGAACCAGATGCTCAACCACGGTTCGACGGGCGATCGGAAGGTGCGGTCCACCGCGACCGCGGAGTCCTCGCGCAGCTCGGTGATCCGTCCGGCCCGGGTCAACGACACGGCGGACACCCCGCCGAGGTAGAGCGCGCTGAGGGCGTTCACCGAGAGCCCCACCGCCGCGGCGTCGTCCGGAATGTCCCCGTCGAAGGGTTCAGCGGTCGCCGAACCGTCCGGGGCGACATCCAGCAGCACGCGCGTTGCGGCGAAGCCGAGCGGGTCGCTCACCTCTAACACCGTGCGGCCGGGACGGGGGTAGTGCCGGGCCTCGAGCGCCGCCTTCACATCCAGGATGCGCGTCCAGAGGTGGTCCCGCTGCTGGGCGACGCGCACCGCCCGGAAATCCGACACCTGCCAGAGCACCGCTTCATCGACCGGACGCAGGGATGCCGTCAGTTCGCTCACGAGATCCTGCTCGAGCAGGAAGCGCCACAGCCCCGCGTAGGCGTCATCTGTCGCCGCGACCAGGAATTTCACGTCGAGGGTGTGCGCGGCGAAGTCGGCGGGGGACTCGGTGATCCGGTAGACCGCGAAGCCCTGGGGGACGCCGGCCGCGTCGTCGAACCGTACCGCGCGCAGGTGCTTGGCCGCGTCCTTGTCGTCTCCGACGAGCCCGAAGAGCCGCACCCACAGCTGGCCGCCGAACTCCATCTGCCCCGGCGTCTGCAGACGCACCCGCTCCACGATCGGCAGGCCCTCGTCGCGCAGGTGTTCGAGCGACACGAACTGCACCCGGCCGGAGGTCTCCGGGCCGGTCCACCTGGCCCGCGTCGTGTCGATGCGCCAGTCCGTGGTCATCGCCGCCGGGGCGAACCCGAAGCGGCCGTAGATCGTCGCCTCCGACACCGTGAGCATCGCCACCGGCACCCCGAGGCGGTCGGCGGTGCGCAACTCGGCCTCGAGCATCGCCCGGGCGATGCCGAGCCGGCGATGAGTGGGCGCCACGGTGACGGCGCTGATGGCCCACGCGGTGACCGAGCGCTGCCCGGGAACCGTGAGTTCGGCCGGCCACGAGCTGACCGTGGCGACGGGGGAGTCCGGCTCGGCAGCAGTGGCGTCCCACACTCCGCTGGTGCGTCGGTCGGAATAGCCGGCGAACTGCTCGCCGAGCGACTCCTCGGACGGTCGCGGGGCGTGGAACCCGCGGGCCTCGGCCCGCAACCACAGGTCGAGCGTGGCCCTGTCGCCCGGGTCGACGAGGTCGAGTCGCAGACCCTCGGCGGCGAGGCGTTCGCGGGAACGGGAATCGATCGGGGTGCGCTGGAATTCGGAGGTCATCGCTTCAGGCTATCGGTGCCCCGCCCGCCCCGACCCGCTCCCCGCTACCAGCGTTTCTCCGGAGGTTTCGCTGCGCGAGGCAGTCAAAATGTCGCTTTGGGGACGGATGGGATGCCCCGGCGGCGCAACCTCCGGAGAAGCGCGCGTGCGCCACCGGAGAAGCGCGGGTGCGCCACCGGGGAGTAGCGCGACTGCGCCTCCGGAGAAGGGGGCGGGACGCGGAGAACCGACGCGGATGCTTGAATTGGCCCATGAGCGAATCCCCCTCCTCGGCCGCCGCCCACCTGCACGACCTCGCCAGCTTCGTTGAGGCGTCGCCGTCGTCGTACCACGCGGTCGCCGAAGCGGGCAGGCGGCTCGGTGCGGCCGGATTCACCGCGCTCGACGAGGCGGAGCACTGGGTGACGAGCCCCGGCCGGTACTTCGCGATCCGGGATGGCGCGATCGCCGCCTGGATCCTGCCACCGACCGCCGGCCCCGCCACGCCGTTCCGCATCGTGGGCGCCCACACGGATTCGCCCGGCTTCAAGCTCAAGCCGAAGCCGACCACCGGATCCCAAGGCTGGCTGCAGGCGGGAGTGGAGGTCTACGGCGGGCCGCTCTTCAATTCCTGGCTGGACCGCGAGCTCGAGTTCGCCGGTCGGCTCGTGTTCGACGACGGCACGAGCGCCCTGGTGCGCACCGGCCCCTTCCTGCGCTTTCCGCAACTCGCCGTGCATCTCGATCGGGGAGTGAACTCCGACGGGCTCACGCTCAATCCGCAATCCCACCTCAACCCGGTGATCGGCGTGGGCAATGCCGCGGACACCGACGTGATCGCCCACCTCGCGGGGCTCGTCGGCCGGGCGGGCCGGCACGTGGTCGGCTACGACGTGGTCGTCGCCGACACTCAGCCGTCCGCCGTCTTCGGGCTCGATGACGCCCTGTTCGCCTCGGCGAGGCTCGACAACCTCTCCTCCGTGCACGCGGGTCTCACCGCGCTGATCGGACTCGCGGAGGACGGCGAGGACGGAGTCGACGACATCCCGGTCTTCGTCGCCTTCGACCACGAGGAGGTCGGCTCGGACACCCGGTCCGGCGCGAGCGGACCGTTTCTCGCCGACATCCTCGCCCGCATCAAGCCGGACGCCACCGAATCGGACCGCGCCCGGGCATTCGCGAGGTCGTGGTGCCTCTCGGCCGACGCCGGTCACGCCGTGCATCCGAACTATCCGGAACGGCACGATCCGGCCAACCGCCCGGTCGTCGGCCGAGGTCCCCTCCTCAAGATCAACGCCAACCAGCGCTACGCCACCGATGCCTTCGGGGCCGCGGAATGGGCGCGGTCCTGCAGGCAGGCCGAGGTCGGCTACCAGGAGTTCGTGTCGAACAACGCGGTGCCGTGCGGCTCGACGATCGGTCCGCTGACGGCGACCCGACTGGGCATCCGCACCTTCGACGTGGGAATCGCCCTGCTCTCCATGCACTCCGCCCGCGAGTTGTGCGGCGTGGGGGACCCGGCCGCCCTCGCGGCGGCGATCGGCGCCTTCCTCGCCCCGTCCACGCCCCCGGAAAGGTAGACCGATGTTCCTTGCAATCGCCCACTACACGGTCGCCGACGGCAACGAGAGCGCCGTGCTGGCGCTCGTCGCCGAGCTCGAGTCGGCGAGCCGAGCGGAGCCGGGCTGCCTCGCATTCGACGCCTACCTCAAGGTGGGCAGCGCCCGCCGAGTGGTGCTGATCGAGCGATACCGATCGGAGGCAGACTTCGCCCTGCACCGCGAGACGGAGCACTTCGCGCGGCTCGTGCTCGCGCAGATCGTTCCCCTCCTCGAGGAGCGCAGCGTGGAGAGCTGGGAGCTGCCGGACTAGGGTCGGTCGACCGGCCGCCGCGGCCACGGTGCCCAGCCGCCCGGTGAGGCGGCGAGGGTTGCTCGGGCCTCGGCGACGCGCTCCGGCGGAAACTGGCCGCTGTGGCACTCCCCGGACTGCCAGCCGCTGGCGTGACGCAGGGTGAAGCTCACCATGTCGCCGTCAACCGTCTCCGTGTAGCCGCCGTTCACGATCGTGAGGATGAGGTCCTCCAGCTGTCCGATGAGGCTCGCCGCATCCTCCCGGGTTTCGTCGCCCAGGGGCGGGAAGCAGAACTCGTGGAGCACGCCGGCGCGCACGATCACCCTCGGCTCGGTCGTGATGGCGAGCAGGACGGACGCGCCGTGCGGCTCGGCCGGCACGACCAGCACGGCCTCGCTCACCGTAGCTCCCTCGTGGCGGTAGCCCGGCAGTGCGGACACGGTCACGTCGTAGTCAGACGCGAGCCTGCCCAGCAGTCGGTGGGCGGCCAGGGTGAGGGGCTCGAGCCCGTCGCTGGTGGGTCGCGTGTTCTCGGGCATGCACCGAGTGTATGCAGACGACGAAAGGCCGGGGGAGCTAGCGGCTGCCGATCACGGCATCCGGCACCTCCCGCAGGAAGATCTCCACGGTCTTCGGGCCCACGCCCGCGAGGGCATCGAGCCTTTCGCTGAGTTCCTTGCGCGACCCGGAGGTCTTCACCAGGGCGCTCACCGAGCCGTACTGGCGCTTCACTGTGGCCATCACCTCATGCAGCTCGTCGGTCATCAGGTAGTCGAAGCGGGCGTAGTGGCCCTCGTCGAGCAGGGCGCGAAGCTGCTCACGGTCGTAGTCGGCGAAGCTGTCGAGCGTGGTGAGTCCATGGGCGATGAGCACCCGCCAGGTCTCCGCAGCGACCTCCTGCTGGATCGGCCGGCCGAAGAGCAGACTCGCCAGAAACCAGCGGAAGAGCCCGTCCGCCTCGGCGTGCGTCACGTCGATCCCCAGGTCGGCGGCGGTCAGGTAAGCCATGGCATCCCCTCCAATCTCGCGGTAATCGCACGGTACGCCCCGCACGAATCCAAGGAAAGAGGGTATTCGTGGCCACTTTGGGTGAATTGTGTGTTGAATTGCACGTAACGTGGAGAGGTAGCGCTCGAGCGGGGCGCCGCGATTACGAAGGGTTCTGCCTTGGCCGACGAATGTATTCATGGATTGGATGCCGGCCTCTGCGACCAGTGCTATCCGAAACCGGCCCCCGAGGTCGAGGTTGTCGTCTCCACCGGCACGCGCACCCCCACAAGGCCGAAGCTCTCCTCCCGCGCCGCGCCGCGCCGCACGCTGACGCCGCGCCGCCTGTCGACAACTCCGCTCGACGACGTGGGCGAGCAGCGCATCTATCACGTCACCCACATGAACAACCTGGGCGGAATTCTCGGCAGCGGCATCCTGTCCGACCTGAGCGAGGCCTGGGAATCGCGCCCCGTCGTGGACATCTCCTCGGCCGACGCCCGCGAATCGCGCCGCAGCACCCTCGTCGCCGGCTCGGAGGGCCCGAGCGTCGCCCACTACGTGCCGTTCGTGCTCTCTCCGAACGCGAGCATCTGGCAGAGCATCCGCACCGGTGTCGCCGACCCGCGCCTCTCGGCCGAGATCGCCCACACCGCGCCGTCGGACTTCGTGTTGCTCGTGACCACCGTCAAGAAGATCGTCGACAGCGAGGCCGAATCCGCCGTCACCGACGGGGACGCGGCGCACGTGCTCACCCGCTTCGGCTCCACCCCGGAGGCGGCCGAGCGAATGCTGCGCCGCCTGCGCGCCGACGAAGACTCGATCCTGCATGCCGAATACCTCGTGCGCGATACTGTGCCGTTCGAACTCGTCACCCTCATCGGGGTGGCGAACGACAAGGCCCGGGATGCCGTCAAGGCGATCCTCAAGGCCTCGCCCACGAAGCCCAAGGTGGCCGTGTACCCGCCGTGGTTCCAGCCGGTGGACGAGGGCGCGGTCTGACCGTCCCTCGCGGGACGGCGGCCTAGGCCTTCTCGTCCACGATTCCGACGAATCGGCTGCCGATCCCGTCGATCTCCCGGCGGTGCACGGTCGGCGCGGGCGGCGGAAGCTCCTCCGCCAGGTGGAAGTCGCAGCTCAGGTAGGTGAAGGCCGGCCACCACTTCTTCGGCCGCGCCGCCTCGGTGAACCCGCAGACGTCGCACTTCAGCTGCACCCAGACCGGCTTCTTTCCGGTGCGGTTGGCGCGCGACTGCTGCAGCCAGGCCGGCGGGTTGGTCTCGATCTCGGCGAACTCCGCCTCGCTCAACTTCGACGGGATGCCGTGGCGGTGCGCCATCTCGAGGGGGATATCCAGCCGCAGGGCGGCCTCACGTCTCGTAATCATGTCCCTCAACGATAGGGGCAGCTCAGCCGTCGAGCAGCCCACGGATGTCCTCCGCCGTGAGGGCTGTCGAGAACATGGCGTCGTCATCCATCACCGCGTCGAACAGCGCGGCCTTTCGGTCGCGCAGCGCCATCACCTTCTCCTCGATCGTGCCCGTCGAGACGAGGCGGTAGACGTTCACGGAGCGGGTCTGACCGATCCGGTGGGTGCGGTCCACGGCCTGGGACTCGGTCGCCGGGTTCCACCACGGGTCGAGAAGGAACACGTAGTCGGCCTCGGTGAGGTTGAGCCCGAATCCGCCGGCCTTGAGGCTGATCAGGAACACGGGGGCGTCCCCGGTCTTGAACCGAGCAATCACCTCCGGGCGATGCAGCGTGGATCCGTCGAGGTACTCGTGCCGGATGCCGGCGGCGTCCAGCCGCTCGGCGGCCCGGCCGAGGAACGAGGTGAACTGGCTGAAGATCAGGGCACGATGGCCCTCCGCCACCACGTCGTCGAGCTGTTCGAGCAGAGCGTCGAGCTTGGACGAGGGGATGTCGGCGTACGCCTCGTCCACGAGGGAGGCGTCGAGGCTCAGCATCCTCAGCAGGGTCAGGGATCGGAACACGATGAAGCGGTTGCGGTCGAGGTCTTCGATGAGACCGAGCAGCTTCTGCCGCTCCTTCTGCAGGAAGGTGTCATAGAGCTTGCGGTGTCGCGGCGCGAGGTCGATGCGCAGCACCTGCTCCTGCTTGGCCGGGAGCTCGGTGGCAACGAGTTCCTTGGTGCGCCTCATCATGAGAGGACGGATGCGACGCCGAAGCCGCGCCAACCTCTCGGACGCGAGGGCGGAGGCCTCGGCCTCGGTGACGGAGACCGCGAACCGGGCGCCGGCGGCACCACCGCTCGGTCGTCCGCTGATCGGACGCAGGTACTCGTCATCGAACCGCCGCCCGGAGGCGAACAGGCCGGGGGCGACGATCGCGAACAGTGACCACAGGTCGGCGAGGCTGTTCTCCATCGGAGTGCCGGTGATGGCGAGCTTGAAGGGCGCCCGCAGTTCCACGGCGCACACGTGCGCCTTCGAGGCGTGATTCTTCACGAACTGCGCCTCGTCGAGAATCAGGCCACCCCAGTCGATGGCCTGATAGGCCTCGAAGTCGAGCCTGAAGAGGGCGTAGGAGGTGACCACGACGTCCGCGCCGTCCGGACCGGCCACGATCCCCGCGATCGAGGTGCGGCTCTTCGACTCGGTCGCCGTGACGGCCTGCACCGCGAGTCCAGGCGTGAAGCGGCCGGCTTCGGTCACCCAGTTCGACACCACCGAGGTGGGCGCCACCACGAGGAACGGCCGGAGTTCCGGCGCGTTTTGACTGTCAATGTCCTGACGTTCCCCCCGGGCGTGCTCCATGAGCGCGAGCGCCTGGAGCGTCTTGCCGAGGCCCATGTCGTCGGCGAGAATCCCGCCGAGTCGGTGCCGCCAAAGGAACGCGAGCCAGTTGAAGCCCTCCTGCTGGTACGGCCGCAGGGTGGCTTTCACGCCGCCGGGGAGCGGAGTCGCCTCGACCGACTCGACGGCGAGAAGACCGGCGGCGGCCTCCCGCCAGGTGGCGGCCTGTTCCGTCTCGTCCGCGAGATCCTCGAACTCGGCCCAGAGGCTCGCCTGGTAGCGGCTGATGCGCAGGCCGGTCTCCCATTCCGCGAGGGCGCTCGCCTCCTCGATGAGCAGCTTGAGGTCGTCGAAGATGGGTTGGTCGAGCGACAGGTAGGAGTTGTCCACGAGGAGGAGTTTCTTCTGGCCCTTTGACAGCGCCTTGAAGAGCTTGGTGAACGGGATGTCCCGGCCCTCGACCGTGACGTAGACGCCGAGGTCGAACCAGTCCCGCTTGTCGGTCTCGACCGTCTTCACGGTGAGCTTCGGCAGGTCGGTGAGCTCCCGGTAGTCCGGACGCTCACCGACGGTCTCGACCGTCACCCCCACGATCGCCTCGATCGCGGGAAGCACGGTGCCGGCGAACTCCGCGGCCGCGAGTCCCTGGAGGGTGGTGTTCGGCGTGAGGCCGCCCGTGAGGCGCTCGACCCGCTCGACGATCTCGGCCTGCTCGTCGTCGATGGCGGCCGCCCGCAGCGCGCTGCGAGCGCCGTCACAGCGCCAGGCCCACTCGAGCCGCACGGTCTGTTTCGGCGCGAACGTGACGGTGAGCAGCAGCTCGGGGCGGGCGAGCTCGGGAAGCGTCACCGAGTCATCGACACTCGTCACCTCGAGCCTCCGGCGCAGTGCGGGGTAGAAGTCGTGCAGGAACTCGTCAACGTCGTCGCGCGGCACGACCAGCTCGGGCTGGCCGAGCAGACGCCGCTGATCGCGCCCGATTGCGCGTTCCGTCGGCGCAAGGGTGAACGTCCACGGCGCGACGGCCCAAGCGTAGATGCCGTGGTCGCCGACCGTGGCCGCAGCGGACACCGGATGCCGCGCCCCGTCGATCGCGAGCATGCTCGCGAGCCTCAGATCGCCGGCCTCGTCCGTTCTCACGTCGATGCTCAGGTCGGCCCTGGTGCCGACCGTGATGGACACGTCCTTCTTGCTCCCCACCAGCGGGATGCCGATCACACGGGCGTCGTCGAGCAGTCGCCACAGCAGCGGGCTCTGGAAGTCGTCGAGGTAGAGCCAGTCGGCCTCCTGCCCGCTGAACGTCTCGCGAGTGGCGCGGTGCAGGGCAGCGAACTGGGCGAACCAGAGCTGCTGGCCTGGTTCGAGTTCGAGCCGATTGCCGAGGTAGGCCAGGGAATTCCAGGTGATGTTCGATCGCACCCAGTTGCCGGTCTTGCTCCGGATCACCGGGCGCACCCCCAGCCGGTGCGTCGCCGTCTGGTCGACCGCCGCCCCTGCCGGTCTCGCGGTCGGACCGTTCCAGCGGCTCCGGGACCGGAGGAGCTGCTCTCGGAGTTCGAACTGGAGCGCCATCGGGGTGTGCGCCGCCGCGCGGGGCGTCGAGGGGCCGCCGGCGAGGTCGGACAAGGCGGTCTTCCAGGCCGGCGAACCGGTGGCGGGGGTACCGACGGGCGTGTCGGTCACTGAAGCGGAGCTGCCGCCGGCGAGCCCGCTCGCGACCTGCACCCGGTCGAACCGACGCACCTGCGCCGCGTTATTCACCAACAGCGTCGCCGCCACGTGCTTGCAGTCGACCTCCATCGGGCAACTGCAGATGCTGCTCGTCGGCCGCACCCTGCCGCCCGGTGTCGACGCCAGCAGCACGCTGCACTGGTACGGGTGCGGCCTCGTGCCCCGCACGGTTCCGGTGAGGATCTCGGCGTCAGCGTCCCAGTGCGTCTCGACGACGGAACCGAGCCTGGCATAGCCCTGCCCC
Source organism: Lacisediminihabitans profunda (assembly GCF_008040105.1). Lineage (GTDB taxonomy): Bacteria > Actinomycetota > Actinomycetes > Actinomycetales > Microbacteriaceae > Lacisediminihabitans > Lacisediminihabitans profunda. The sequence continues at coordinate 144,874 of NZ_VRMG01000004.1, read as the reverse complement.
CGCTGAAACGCGTCGGGTCCGACGAGGCGGATGATGTCGCTCACGTCCACCAGCGGAGCGGCTTCGGACGGCATCCGCCAATCGTCTCACGGGCCTCCGACCGTGCCGAACCCGTGCGGCGGGGCGGGGGCGCCCACCCCGTTCTGGGACTGCCCCCGCGCACCCCCATCCGGTTAGGTTCGAAAGACTGGTACTCGATCCAGGGCCCGAACCCCGAAGGAAACCGCAATTGTTCGCAGCGGAACTCACCGCCCACGTGGATGGGGTGCTGCACGCCTTCGAACAGGCCGGGGCCGTGGATCCGCTCGAGGCGATCGAACAGATCACCAGCCTGCTCGACGATCGCGCCAGCGTCACCTCGGCGTTCCGCAACGCGGAACTTCGCTCCGAGGTCGTGGGTCTTCTCGACAGCGCACCGATGCGCGACCGCGCGACCCAGGAGCGCGTCTACGAGTACCTGCTCGGCAAGCTCGGCACGTCCGGGGCATCGCCCACGGCCCCGACGCCCCGGCACATCGTCTCCCTCATGGTGGAGATGACCGCCCCGACGCCCACGGACACCGTCATCGACCCGGCGGTCGGCACCGCGGGCTTCCTCGTGGCCGCGGCCGACTATCTGCGCGATCACCACCCCACGGCCTGGCTCGACTCCGACCTGCGCGACCACTTCAACAATGCCGCCTTCACCGGCGTCGACTCCGACGCCGCACTGTGCAGCATCGCGCGGATGAACCTCCGACTGCACGGGGTGCAGAACCCCGAGATCCTGCACCGCGACTCGCTCGCCGAGGAGGGCGGTGCCGGCCGGTATTCGCTCGTCTTCGCGAACCCGCCGACCGGCGGAACCCGCGACCTCGTCGCGGCGAAGCAACTGCTCTCCGTGGTCAAGACCAGGAAGACCGACCTTCTCTTCGTCGCCCACAGCCTGCGCCTGTTGAGCGACGGTGGGCGCGCGGCGATCATCGTTCCGGACGCCGTGCTCTTCGGTACGACGAAGGCGCACAGAGACCTGAGGCGCACGCTCGTCGACGAGCACTTGCTGGAGGCCGTCGTGCGCCTCCCTGCCGGTGCCGTGCGGCCGAGTTCCCCGTCGGCGGCCAGCCAGTCTGTGTCGATCCTCCTCGTTCGCCGGGGCTCCGTCACCACGAACGTCTGGTTCTACGACGTGCGGGCCGACGGTTTCACCCCCGACGAGAATGGCCAGCCGAGCGAATCGAACGACCTGCCAGACGTGCTGTCCCGTTGGCGGGCTCTTTCGTCCGAGGCACAGGGATCGCCCGAAGTCTCAGAGGACGAACGCCCACGCACGGCCCAGTCATTTCTCGTGCCGCGCGAAGAGATCGCCGAGCACGACTACGACCTCACCTTCAACCGCTACCGGGTGGTGCCTGCCGAGCGTGTCGTGCACCGCTCGCCCAACGACATCCTCATCGACATCGCTCGGCTCGAACTGCAGATCCAGCAGGCCGCGGCCGCCCTGGCCCGATCGCTGAGCGAACTCCCGACGGTCGCGCCCCAGCCGGGCACCTGGCAATGAACATCGCGATGCGGCTCTCCGACGTCACCGACGTCGTCGAGCCATCGGCACCTGACCCCGGTTCGCTGGAGTTCCTGTACATCGACCTCGGATCCGTGGATGCGGTCAGCAAGGTCGTCGCGTTCCCGAACCGGATTCTCGTTTCGGCGGCACCGGCCCGCGCCCGGCAACGCCTGAGGCGCGGTGACGTGCTCGTCTCGACCGTGCGGCCGGGACTCAATTGTGTGGCGTCCGTCTCTCCGCCGCTCGAGGGCGCGACGGCGTCGAGCGCGTTCTCCGTCCTTCGGCCGAGGCCCGAACTCATCGATGACCGCTACCTGTTCCACTGGGTGCAGACGCCCTCGTTCGTGGCCGAGATGACGCGGCTCGCCACCGGTGGCGCGACGCCGGTCGTCTCCGATCTTCAGGTGCGGGAGTCGTCGATTCCGGTTCCATCGCTGCCCGACCAACGCCGCATGGCCGACATTCTGGACCAGTCCGACCAGCTTCGGCACGAGAGGCGTAGCGCCATCGCCCTCCTCGACGAACTGGTCGACGCGACTCTCCTGGATCTGCTGGAATCCGCCGAGCGCGTGGGTCGGCTTCAGAACCTGATCGAGTCGGCGACCCCGGGCTCCCCGGTGAAGCAAGGTGGCGAGGTTGCCCTGCCGTTCATCCGGGGATCGAACATTGTCGACGGCGAAATCGATCTGGCCGACCTCTCCGAGGCCAGCCCGGACGCGCGCGGCGTCGACTCGCGCGGCCCGGATTCGCCCGACGAGAGCCGACTGGTGCGAAACGGCGACGTCCTGTTCTGCCGCACCGGCAACTCCGCGACGATCGCGAAGGCGGCGGTGTTTCGCGGCGAAATGGCGTCCTACGGCGTCCCGCTGCTCCGGATTCGGCCCGCCGTGGCGCACGCGGGGGACTTCCTTGCCGCCTACCTCAACAGCGTTCCGGGAAGGGCAGCCCTCCGATCCCTGGCGTCGATCACCGCCAAGAGCCTGGCGTCGATGCCGGTTCCCCTCCCGACCTCCTCGGCGCTCAGCCAATTCTCGGGCCGGCTGCACGACATCCGCCAGGCGCGGGCGATCGAGCGCCTCCAGTCGGCCAGGCTTGACGAGTTGCAGGCGTCGCTGCAGTTCCGCGCGTTCACCGGTCGGCTCTGAGCGTTTCCCCTGCGAGTCGGCGCTGCACGCCGACTGACCTTAGGCTTGAATGTCGCAACATCGATCCCCGGGGCAGGTCACGAGTGCAGGTCATCAGCTACAACCTCCGCAAGAACCGCGCGAGCACAGAACTGGCTGCTCTCGCCGCCGACTTCGAGCCGGACGTGTTGTGCCTCCAGGAGGCGGACACCTCGGCGCTCCCGCCGGATCTCGGCGTGCTTCACCTCGCCGATTCGACCCTTCGGAACCGTCTCGGCCTCGCACTCTACTATCGGGAGGACCGCTTCAGCGCGGTGAAGACCCAGGCCTTCGAGCTGAAGAAGTCACTGCACGACCGCCTGCTTCGGCCCGCGCACGAGCGGCTCATCGCCACCCGGCTCGTCGACAGGGCAGCCAAGCGGGAGCTCGTGGTCGCCTCCTTCCACGCCGCACCGCTGACCGCGCTCAACTCGCTGCGCCGGCACCAGATCGCCGCCGCCCACGAGCAGTTGCGCGTGCTCGGACCCAACCTTCCCACCCTCATGGTGGGCGACTACAACTACCCGATCTTCAAGAATCACCTCAACGAGCGGATGCTCGAGTCCGGCTATGACCTCACCCTCAGCGATCGGCGCACCTACACGCGCTACAAGTTCTTCCGCGGGCACTTCGACCTCGCGACATCGATCGGGCTCACGATCGACAACGTCACCACCCTCCCGCGCGGCACGTCCGACCATCTTCCGATTCTGGTCACGGCCTCCTACAGCGCGGATGCCCCGGTCGCCACTGCGGGATGACACGCCTCAAATGAGGCGTAGTGTCTAACGTCGGGCAGGGGTCGAGCATGGCCCCCGCAGCGAGACCACGACCACCAGGGGATTCACCGTGAGCATCATCCAAAGTGCAGCAGTCGCCAGTAGACACCTCGCGGCGGCGGTGAATCCGGCGGACCAACCCTGGACGGCACACGACACCCAGGTTCTCGTGGTGGCCGCGATCGGCATCGCGATCGTCGTTCTGCTCATCGTGGTGGCGAAGTTCCATGCCTTCCTGGCCCTCACCATCGGGGCGCTCTTCGTGGGGATCGCCTCCGGCATCGCGCTCGATAAGATCACCCTCTCGTTCGAGACGGGCGTCGGAGGGGTGCTCGGCTATGTCGGCGTGCTCATCGCCCTCGGCGCCATGCTCGGCAAACTGCTCGCCGATTCCGGGGGAGCCGACCGCGTCGTCGACACCCTGCTGCGAGGAAAGCCGGCCACCCTGCCCTGGAAGATGGCGCTCATCGCGTCGATCATCGGCATCCCGATGTTCTTCGAGATCGGTCTCGTGCTGCTCATCCCGATCGTGATGCTCGCCGTGCACCGCGTCAAGGGACCCGCGATGCGCCTCGGCATCCCGGCACTGGCCGGGCTGAGCGTGCTGCACGGCTTCATCCCGCCGCATCCCGGCCCCCTCGCCGCGATCGGAATCCTGCACGCCAACGTCGGAATCACGCTCGCCCTCGGCCTGCTCGTCGCCATCCCGGCCGTGATCGTCGCCGGGCCGCTGTTCGGCCGACTCGCCGCGCGCTGGGTGCCGATCGGCGCGGCAGGCGCGGCCCTCGCCGTCACCGGCGGATCGAGGAGCGCAGACGGCAAGCCGGGGCGGGCCCAGGATTCGGATGCCACGCGCACGCCCTCCTTCGCCCTCACCCTCGTCACCCTGCTGTCGCCGCTCGTGCTCATGCTCGTCAAGGCCGCCGCGGACATCTGGCTGCCGGCCGGCTCCGGCATCCGCCCGTTCCTCGACTTCGTGGGCGACCCGGTGTTCGCGCTGCTCTTCGCCGTGCTGCTCGCGATGGTCACCTTCGGCACGAGCGTGGGATTCAGCGCCCCGACGCTGAGCACCAAGATCGGCCAGAGCCTGCTTCCCATCGTCGGGGTGATCTTCATCGTGGGCGCCGGCGGCGGCTTCAAGCAGATGCTCGTGGACGGAGGCACCGGCACCGCGATCGCCAAGATCGCGATCGCCACCAGCGTGTCTGTGCTCGTGCTGGGCTGGATCGTCGCGGCGCTCATCCGCCTCGCCACCGGCTCCGCGACCGTCGCGACCGTCACCGCGGCGGGGATCGTCGCGCCGCTCGCGGCCGGCCTCTCGCCCGCGCATCTCGCGCTGCTCGTGCTGGCGATCGGCGCCGGGTCACTCATCTTCTCTCACGTGAACGACGCGGGATTCTGGCTGGTGAAGGAGTACTTCGGTCTCACCGTCGGACAGACCCTCAAGACCTGGTCGGTGATGGAGACGATCATCTCCGTCGTCGGGCTCGCCGTGGTGATGCTGCTGTCGGTTCTGCTCTAGCGAGCCACCGGATCATGGGCGTCGCGCGACGATTCGGCACCGGGGTGGGCTACCTCGGCTCTGGACTCCGTCTCTGGCTGACCTCGCCGCGACTCATGCTGCTCGGTGCGATCCCGGCGTTCATCGTCGGCGTCGTCTACACCGCCGCGTTCGTGCTCGTCCTGGTGAACCTCGAGTCGATCGCCTCCTGGGCGGTTCCCTTCGCCGCGCAGGGGAGCGAGCTGTGGCGCACGGCCACTCGGGTCGTCGCGGCGGCGGCGCTCGTGGGCGGCCTGGCATTCGCGGCGGTCTTCACCTTCGCCGCGGTGACCCTCGCGGTGGGCGACCCCTTCTACGAGAAGATCTGGCGCGCGACGGAGCGGACGCTGGGGGAGGAGCCCGCGGACCCTGGTGAGCCGGCCTGGCGTGCGGTCGCGCGCGGCATCGGCAGCGGCATCCGCCTGTTCGGCCTCACCGTCGCCGTGGGCGTGCTGCTTTTCGCCTGCGGCTTCATCCCGGTGGTGGGCCAGACCGTGGTCCCCGTGCTCGGGGCCGTTCTGGGCGGCTGGATCCTGGCCCTCGAACTCACCGGCTTCGCCTTCGAGGCGCGCGGACAGCGCCTGCGGAAGCGGCGCCGGGCGCTCGGGGCGAATCGGGCCACTGCCCTCGGCTTCGGCATCCCCACCTACCTGTTGTTCCTCGTCCCATTCGCCGCCGTGGTGATCATGCCGGCGGCCGTCGCCGGAGCCACCCTCCTCGCCCGCCACGCGCTCGAGGCGACGCCAGCGAGCCCGGCACGACCGACAGACGCTACTACGAACCCAGGGCCTCCACAATGAACTGCGCACGCTCCCAATAGCGGTCGTAGTGATGCGGATCGTCGTTCACCTGCACGGCGTGGGCCGCCTGACCCGGCGTCATGTTCTTCCAGCCGGGGATTCTCACGAGCTTCTTGAAGAAGTTGAGAGCCGAGACGTACGGGTCCATCCTGTCGGCCAGCGTGCCCCAGGCGCCGTTGTCGCGTTGCTGGAACAGGCCGCGGCTGTCGACGCCGGCAGCATCGCCGTGGTCGAGAACGCGCAGTCCGGACTCGCCCATCGCGGTCATCACCCCGATGGCCTGGGTGTGCCGCCCGATGCCGAGCGAACGCGCGGCCGCGATCACCTGTGCCGCGTTCACGAGCCGGTCCTGGCAGTAGCCGGCCACCGGACCGGACGGCACGGAGATGTTCCGCACGGTGATCGCGGCGGCCGAGGGACAGACCGGAGCGGATGCCGTGCTCCAGATCCTGGCGAAGATCGCCGGCGCGAAGGCGGCGGTTCCGGCCACCGCCGCCGCGAGGATGCCCGCGAGCACGACGAGGAGCGTGATCCCCTTGCGCATTCGCATCACCCTCTTCGAGCCGCTCGAACCGCGCCGGGCGGCGCCTTCGACGACCGCCGTCGAGAACACAGCGTAGCGAATTCGGCTTGGCCGCACCTTATAGAACACTGCGCGCCAGGGCGTAGCCTCGACCCATGAGGCGTGCGCTGGCGTTCGGTTTGGTGGGTGCGCAGTTCGTGCTGCTCGCCGCGCTGGTCTTCGTTCCGCACGGCACGATCTGGCCGGTCGATGGCGTTGTCGTCGCGGTCGCGGTTGTGGTCGTCACTGCCGGCATGCTGCTCGCTGTCCTGGGTCTCGTCGGACTCGGCCCGGCGCTCACGGCGAGTCCGATTCCGAAGGAGAATGCGCCGCTCGTCACCGGCGGCGTCTACGCAGTGGTGCGCAATCCGATCTACACCGGGCTCATGGCCGGCGGTGTGGGCCTGGTGTTGCTCGGCGCCTCCGTCTGGCACATCGTCGTGTGGGTTCTGTTGGTGGTGCTGCTGTCGTCAAAGACGCGGTGGGAAGAGCGGATGCTCCTCGCCGAACACGCGGAATTCGCCCACTACGCGGCGCGCGTCGGCCGGTTCCTCCCGGGCATCGGGCGGCTGCGGAAACGATAGTCGCGACCGATGGCCGCGACGGCCACTGTCGTGGCCCTGCCACCGCGTCCCAGTCAGGCGATCCCGAGCGCGCCCCCGAGTGCCTTGCGCAGCCAGTCGCGGTAGGCCGCGACCGTCCAGCCTGCCCCGCCGACCAGCACCTGGTAGGCCTCCGGGTTGCCGATGGCCCAGATCGCAGCGGCTCCCTCGTCGTCCGTGAGTCCGGCAAGGCATCCGCGCGATCGCAGCTCGGCGGCGGCGAGTCGGTAGTTGCGCAGCCGCTGCTCATTGCGCGCCCGTTCCATGGCGGCCGCCTCCCCGTCCACGGCCGCGGCCTGGTGAATCACCGCCCAGACGCTCGCTGTTCGCCCGTGCACCTCCACGAACCAGTCCGCGAGCACGTCGATCACCCCCGCGGCGTCCACGGCGGCGCGCGAACGCTCCCGCATGAACTCGGCAACCGGGGTCGGGGCCGCCGGCCCGGACGCCGCCGAATCCAGCATCGCCGAGAGCAGCGCGGCCTTGTTGCCCACGGAGTTGTAGATCGTCTGCACCGAGACTCCGGCGAGTCGCGCGACCGCGCCGATCGAGGTCCCCACGTAGCCGTTGGCCAGAAAGAGCGTGCTCGCCGCGTCGACCACCTGCCGCCGGGTGACGGCGGCCTGGGCCTCGCGCAGGGTCGGGACGGCCTCGGTGGTCACGAAAATTAGTATAGCGTTCCAGTCAGTAGAACGCTATTCTAGTGAGAACTCAAGGAGCAGCCATGGAACACATCGACACCATCGTGGTCGGCGGCGGCCAGGCCGGCCTCGCCACGGGATACCACCTCGCCCGGCTCGGCAGGGCGTTCGTGATCCTCGACAGCGAGCAACGAATCGGGGACGGCTGGCGCCGGCACTGGGACTCGTTGCGGCTCTTCACTCCGGGCAGATTCAGCGGGCTGCCCGGAATGGCCAACCCGGTGGGCCGCAACTCCACTGCCAGCAAAGACGAGTTCGCCGACTACCTGCAGGCCTACGCGAACGCGTTTGCCCTGCCCACCCGCTCCGGAGTCACCGTGACCGCTCTCAGCCGCAGCGACGACGGCTTCGTCCTCGCGACCACGGCGGGGCCGATGACCGCCCGGCAGGTAGTGGTCGCCGGCGGACCCAACCGGTTGCCGCGCGTTCCCGACCTCTCCCTCGAGCTCGACCCGGGCATCCGGCAGCTGCACTCGTCGGAGTACCGCAACCCGTCGCACCTGCCGGCTGGAGACGTGCTCGTCGTCGGCGCTGGCACCTCCGGGGCGCAGATCGCGCTCGAGCTCGCGACCACCCACCGGGTGACCATCGCCGGTCGGCCGACGGTGCACATCCCGGACGCGGTGTTCCACTACGCCGGGGCGGCCTACTGGTGGCTCGTGAGCAACCTGCTCACCGTGGACACTCCGCCCGGCCGCCGGGTCGCCGCGGGGTTCGGCAAACGGGGTGCGCCGCTCATCAGCGTCTCGATGCGCCAGCTGGATGCCGCGGGCATCACGCGCCTGCCCCGCATCACCGGGGTTCAGGGCGGCCATCCCGTCGCCGGTGAGGCCGGGCCGGTCTGGTCGCCGGAGTCCGCGGCCACCGTCATCTGGGCCACCGGCTACCGTCCGGACGTTCGCTGGCTGCCCGACCTGCCGATGAACGAGGATGGGCTGCCAGTCACCAGCCGCGGAGTGGTCGACGACGTTCCCGGCCTCTACTTCGTGGGGATGCCGTTCCAGTACGCGCTCACCTCGGGGCTCATCGGCGGAGTCGGCCGGGACGCGGCCTTCATCGCCGATCGAGTGGCCGCGCGGGCGACGTCGACGGAATCGGGAACGATTGGGGCGTCGACGCGGTTGGCATGAGGGGTGCGCCTCGGCGGCGCACGACAGAAAGGCTCGGTCCATGTCCATCCCGCTTTCCATTCTCGACCTCGCACCGATCGCGCCGGGGCACACGGTTCGGGAGAGCTTCGCCGCGAGCGTCGCACTCGCACAGACCGCCGAACGGCACGGCTACGCGCGAGTCTGGTACGCCGAGCACCACAACATGCCCACGATCGCGTCGTCGGCCACGAGCGTGCTGGTGGGCTACATCGCCGCCCACACGTCGACGATCCGCCTCGGCTCGGGCGGCGTCATGCTGCCGAACCACTCGCCGCTGACCATCGCGGAGCAGTTCGGCACCCTCGCCGAGCTGTTCCCAGACCGCATCGACCTCGGCCTCGGCCGGGCTCCCGGCAGCGACCAGACCACCGCCCGCGCGATGCGACGCGACCCTCGCGCCTCCGACCAGTTTCCGCAGGACGTGCTCGAGCTTCAGGCCTATCTTCGCGGCGAGTCGATCATCCCCGGCGTGCAGGCTGTCCCCGGGGCGGGCACCAACGTGCCCCTCTACATCCTCGGATCCTCCCTCTTCGGCGCCCAGCTCGCCGCAGCCCTCGGGCTGCCGTACGCGTTCGCCTCGCACTTTGCGCCGGATGCGTTGCACGAGGCAATCGCGACCTACCGGCGCGACTTCCAGCCGTCGCACCAACTCGCCGAGCCGCACCTGATCGTGGCGGCCAACGTGATCGCCGCCGAGGACGGGGCGGATGCCGCCCACCAGTTCGAGACGACCCGCCGCTCTCGGGTACGCAGCATGATCGCTCGGGGGCCGTCGGCGCCCGACTACTCCGACGACCAGATCGACGCGTTCCTCACCACACCAGAGGGACGCAACATCGCGAACATGATGCGCTACACCGCCGTGGGTACGCCCGCCGAGATTCGCGTCTGGCTCGAGGACTTCGCCGCCTCCACCAACGCCGACGAGCTGATTCTCGCGCACCAGTCCCGAGACGTGGCGGACCGCCTGCGTTCGGTGGAACTCACGGCCGAGGCGATGAGCGGGGCGACGGTCTAGTCGGGCCACCCGTTTTCGGCGCCCGCGCGGTCGGATCGCGGCCGCCGGGTGCTGCCGTTACGATCGACTCATGGCCGTCCCGCGAGAACCCGTCGTCGGGCGCCTCGAAGGCACTCTCACCACCTGGAACGATGAGCGCGGCTTCGGGTTCATCACCCCCTCCGGCGGCGGCAGCACCGTTTTCGTGCACATCTCCGCGTTCGGGCACCGTGACGCCCGGCCGTTCACCGGCGAGTTGCTGACCTTTGAGAGGTCTGCCGGCCAGGGAGGACGCGAGAAGGCCACAGGCGTGAAATCGGTCGCGCTGCCGGTACCCAAGTCCTCCAATCGCGCCGCTACGGGCCGGATGGCCGTGCTGCACACCGCAGTGCCGCGCACCGCAGTGCCGCGCCGCATCCCCGGGCCGGCGAATCAGAGTCCGGTGAGCTACCTCGCCATCCTCGCCTTCATCGCGCTCTACGTGTTCGTGAGCGTTGCGTGGGCACTGCCCTACTGGCCGATTGCGGTCTACCTCGTGATGAGCGTGCTCGCCTTCTTCACCTACGCCTCAGACAAGGCCGCGGCGACGGCCGGGCGGTGGCGAACGTCCGAGAGCACCCTTCTCGTGCTTGGCCTCCTCGGGGGTTGGCCGGGGTCGATATTCGCCCAGCAGAGGCTGCGGCACAAGACGCGCAAGGCGAGCTTCCAGCTCGCCTTTTGGGGGACCGTGCTTCTCAACATCGCGGCCTTTGTCACTCTCGCCTCGCCGAGCTTCGCCGCACTGGTCGCGCACCTGTCGTGATTGTCGGGTAGCCTGCCCGGCGGTGGGCACGGCCGAATCGGCCATTCGCCGCGATTCCCCAGGCCTCGGAACCGCCCCGTCGGCAGTCGCGGCTAGCCTGATCGCATGAGGTGGACATGGCGTCAGGCCGTGAGCCGGCGCATGTCGCGCCATTTCCTCACTGTGCCCGTCGCCGCGTCCGCGCCTGCGGCGATCCCGGCGGCGGCCGCCGCGATCTGCGGCGTGCACGCCCAGATCGCCTCCGCCGCCGAGTTGCAGCTCGGTGTGAGGATGCCCGTTATCACTCGTACCGACGTGCGGCGCGCCCTCTGGACTGACCGGTCGCTCGTGAAGACCTACGGGCCGCGAGGTACCGTGCACTGGCTCCCCGCGGCGGATCTCGCGATCTGGAACGGCGCCCTCTCCGCCATTCCCGCCCGCAGCGGCCTCCCCGAGAGCGCGAGGCTGTCCGCGGCGCAAAGCGCCGAGGTGATTCGGGCGATCGCCGACGCGCTCGACCGAGGCGCGCCCACTCTCGAGGTCCCGGTCGGGCCCGTTCTCGACAGCGCGTGCCTGACCCTCGATGAACTCGATTCCGAGGTGGTCAGGCGCACCGGCCCGTGGGCGGCCGACCCGGTGGTGCCGATGTTCGGTGGCATGGCCCCGCGCTGGCGACAGGCGATTGCGGCCGCGTCGTACACGGGTGTGCTCGTCTTTGGTCCCAACCGCGGGCCCAAGACGACCTTCACTCGGGCCCCGGTCTCGTCGTTGATCGACGAGACCGGGCCCGAGCCGGAGGTCGAGCTGCTGCGCCGGTACCTCCACGCCTACGGTCCGGCGTCCCCGCGGGACTTCGCCCAATGGCTCGCCGCTCCTCTCGCGTGGGCCTCCGACGTATTCGAGGGCGCCCGCCTCGAGCCGGTGAGCCTTGAGGGAACGGAGGTCTGGCTCAACGCCGGCGACGCTGAGCCGGTGGACCCGCCCGCGCGCGGCGTGCGGCTCTTGCCCTACTTCGATCCGTATGTCGTCGGTTCCCAGCCGAGATCGCTGGTCTATCCCGGGCGCGCCTCCGAGCGTGCGCTCGGGCGTGGCCAGGCCGGGGTGTTGCCTGTACTGCTCGTCGATGGGGTCGTCGCCGGAGTGTGGCACCAGCGTCGCGCGGGACGTCGCATCGTTGTGACGGTCGAATCGTTCTCGCCGCTGCGGGCCCGGCAGCTCGCCCAGCTCGAGCCGGAGGCGCATCGAATAGGCGAGATCCTCGAGGGCGATGCTGAACTCACGATCGGCGACGTCGCCGTCCGCGCGCACGCCTAGCGCAGGAGTTATCGTCCTTCGCCATCCCATTACCGAATATCGCGTCGCTGGTCAGCGGGGTGCGGGGCACCGGGCCGCTAGCCCTCGCGCCGCTAGCCCTCGCGCCGCTGGTCATCGCGCCGCTGGCCGTCGCCTGGCCGGCCCATCGCGTCGCTGACCCCGGATGCCCGGCGCGGAGCACCCTCGGCCCTGCCGCAAAGCGTTCCTGACCTGTACGGGCGTGGGGCAACACTAGCTCGCCCTGACCGTCTTCATGAGTGGGTTGCGGCTGCGCAAGGGCACCAACGTTTGCTCGGGGTCTTTGGCCGCTGGCGGTCTGAGGTAGTAGTTACCGCCCGCCCGGATGACTTGGTACCCACTTTTGTGCATCCAGAGGTGATGTCGGCGGCAGAGAAGGATGCCGTCTGGGTCTAGTTGCTAATGTGACCCCATGAAACTACCCATCCGAGCTGCTATCTATGCGCGTATTTCCAAGGACATCTCTGGACAGGCATTGGGTGTTGAGCGGCAGCTCATCGATGCTCGAAAGTATGCGGCTGATAACGGTTGGATTGTTGCCGAGGAGTACGTCGACAATGACGCTTCGGCCTACCGCGGCAAGAAGCGGCCCGAATATCGGCGAATGCTCGAGGACATTTCGGCGGGCCAACGGGATGCCGTGATCGTCTACAAGTTGGATCGATTGACGAGACAGCCGCGTGAGCTTGAGGAATTCGCCGATGTGATGGCTCAGGCCAAGGTCAAAGACTTTGGAGTCGTAAGCGGTGAAGTACGACTTGCCAGCAGCGAAGGTATCGCTATGGCGCGGCTCTTAGGCACATTCGCGGCGCTCGAGTCCGACATAAAGTCGGATCGGCTCAAGCGGAAAGCGCAGGAGATCGCAGAGGCTGGAAGGCCGAACGGGGGCAACCTTCGACCATTCGGCTACGAAAAGAACCAACTCACCATGGTCGAGTCCGAAGCGGTGGCCATTCGTGAACTCGCGTCCCGCTATTTAGCCGGGGAGTCACTGGGGTCACTGACAGCATGGCTGCAGGACAACGGGATCTCGTCAGTCGCGGGCTTGCCATGGCGGACGACAGCGCTGCGTCAAACCCTCACGAATCCTCGGATAGCGGGTCTTCGTGCCCACAATGGCGTCATCGTCGCGACGGCAGTGTGGCCGGCGATCATTACGCCGGCGCAACACAAACAACTTGTCGCGGCGTTCGCGCGGAAGGCACAATCCAACCGCCGCGCGCCACGTCGCTACCTGCTCTCGGGAATGCTGCGCTGCTCCAAATGCGGGAACAAGCTCTACAGTTCCGCGCGACGCGACACCCGCCGCTATGTCTGCATGTCCGGACCCGACCACGGTGGCGGCTGTGGACGGCTGACTATCGTCGCCGCCCCAGTCGAGGAGTGGATCGCCGAAGCTGTGCTGATGCGGCTCGACAGTCCGGAGATCGCGGATGCTCTTGCGGGACGCGCGGCCGTTGACGAACGCCATTCGGTGTTGGTGGAGGAACTGCAAGCCGACCAGGCGCAGAAGCTCGAGCTGTCCGGAATGTGGGCACGGAAGGAGATCTCGTCCGCCGATTGGAAAGAAGCACGCGATATCCTCGACGCCAAGCTCTACACCATCGAGCGGCAACTGAGCCAGATCACCGGCACGAACACCTTGGACGGAATCGCCGGACACGGAGGCGAACTTCGCACGTCGTGGGACTCCTTGAACCTGACCCGGCAGGCGGCAATAGTCGCCGCCGTCTTGGACTTCGCGACCATCAGCCCCGGAACCGGCGGAGGTCGACGCGAAGTAGATCCCAACCGAATCGTTCCCAGCTGGCGGCTATGAGGGACGGGTGCTGCGATCCGCCCCCTGCGGGGGCATCCCCGCAGCACCCCGCCCCCTCAAGAGCACCCCAACTTGGGCTAGCAATCCCGGATCGGCCACCACCACCGGGACGCCCTGCGCCACGCACGAGGCCTCAAGCCATGCGCGCAACGCCACCCGATCAACAGCCATCAGGCACCCCACTGTGCCCAAATGGCGGGTGGACCCTGCCAGTCCTCTACCGACGAGGACGACCACTCAACCGACGGGACGCTGCCCAAGGCATCGGATGCTTGTGCCAGCACATCTGCCGCCGACCGGCCCGAGAGCGCCACAGGGAGCGGAAGGAACCCTTGAGCGACGTCGTACCGGTGCAGGCCAAGAACGCGCGCGCTCGGCTCCGCGAACGACTTCGCTACGTACTTCGACAAGTACCCTGCCGCGCGCCGCGCTTCGGAGAGGTTCGTGGACCCGACCGGCAAGTCGCCGAGCAACTTGATGTGCACGAACCCGTGCCCCCACGCCTCTGCGATGAGGGAGCGGCGGATGAACCGCCCGACAGCGAAGTGGACGTGCAGCCCATGGCCCTTCGGGTGCCATTCCGGAACCCACACGTACGGGAACGCAGCGCCGCCCAACGCAAGACGGAGCGAGCGGAAGAAGTCGCTCAGGTAGGCGCGCAACTCGGCAGGATCGTGACAACCGTCCCCGGCAAAGGTGAGGGTCCCCAGTCGGTTCAGCCGATTGGCGGTGCAATACCGGCGCAGCTTCGCTCGCGCGCGTCGCCCTGCCTCGGACGCTGAGCGCTCGGGATCGAGCGCGTAGCCACGTGACACATACGTAGGCACGCGCCGAACGGAGGGTTGGAACGACCCGCCGCCTTCCCGAGCATCGGGGTAGAGGGTAAATTGCCATCCGGCATCTGCGCGCGACAGTGAGGCGATGGTCGATGGGAATGACGAGGGACGCATGGAAGGCCTGAGGTTGACGCCGACAGTGGACCACTGACACAGACGTCGATCCGGTTAGAGACTGAACGGTGCGCCAGTACCCGGAGTACTTACCGGGAAGGCCTCTAACCGTTGAATGTTCTGAACGGGGGCGCAGGCCTTACGCCGTTCAAACCCCGATCTCGGGGTCCCTCTAACTTTCCTGAGTGTTTTCGCATTCCTTGCGTATGACTCAGTTATACGGCATAACTTCACCGTTGTCATTCAGAAATGCAAAAACGGCTGCCGCGGTTTCGAGCATCCTACGGATGCCCGAAACCTTGCCCTCGGTCGCCCTGCCGGGCTCCCGAGTTATGTTGCTTATTCAAGTAAAGGAGCGCACCTTCGGAGCGCTCACGCGCTGGCCTGAGTGAGACGGTCTCGCCAGGCACTCATCATTGCTAGACCCTCCAGGAATCGAGAGGTTGCTCGATCGAGAACTTGGACAACCGGCCGCAGATCCTTTGAGAAACTCCTGAGTCCGCGCACAGTCTCTCGGAAACGAGCCGTGCCTACCGCGCCCGCGTCGGCGGCATCAACCAGCCGGAGGACGGTTCGAGCGAAGTCGACTAGGCCTTCCTTCTCTTCTCCTGTCAGTTCCTCATCGGTCAGAATCCGAGTGACGACGTAGTCGACCATTGCGTCGAGCGACCGAGCGTCCTCGTAGTACGCGTTTGACGCGCTCTCCAGCTCCGCTGCTGGCTCGCTGAGTGCGTTACTAAGACTTCGAGCTACGCGAAGCCGACCCGCGAAGCCGCCCTGTCGAGCGTCTGACTCACTCACAAGCACCGTGTGCTCAGTCATGATTTCGCCAACTTGGCTAGTTAGAGCTGTCGCCTCAGTCATCACTTCGCTGATGTGCTCGATCGCAGTTTCACCGTCCGCGAGAATATCCATTGATCCGGGTTGCGAGTCATCCTGCCAGTCATCTTCGGGGCTTATAGATGCTTCAGAATCCGCAGCGACCCGTGCCGACGCCGACGGCGATTCACCCCAAATTGTGGTGACGCGGAGCGGAGACCCGCCGCCTTTCAACCCATCACGCAAGGCGTCAACTAAGTCATCCCTGGCGCCAATCAATCCCGATTCGGTGCGATTGAATTGGATCGTGCGGATAGTTGTCACGTCGAATGGAAGCAAATTGTACTCGCCGACCTGCAATGTGATTCCGGGGCGCGTGTGTCGCAGGCCCAACTCGTACATGACATTCGGGTTTGCGTGGCTCACGTCGGCGATGACCACATCGGCATCTCGTAGATAGGTAAAAATTTGTTCTGGTATTTCACCAGCGCTCGAGATCTTGTCTGCTCGAACTGGTGTGAGGCCGAAGGCAATACATGCAGGCTCGAACACGTTTTCCCACATGAATATAGATTCTTCGTACCGATTTCTGCCCGGACTGCCGACCGGATCGAGCTTTGAGCCGATCGGGGAAACTATGAAGCAGGTCTTGTCTAAACCAAGTTCTTCGTCGCCGTTCACGGAACGCCCTCTCCATCAAGTTGCCTCAGTGTACATACCGGTTGGTGTTGACACTTGGACGATGCGTGAATGACGAGCAGTGAAGAGCAGTGAAGAGCAGTGAAGAGCAAGAATCTCGCGTAAGGGCGTATTAACAATTTGTCCCGTCTGCGATGTTCGTCTTGCCGCCGTCACGTGCCCATTGGTCGATGTGGTGAGCTTCGCAGTGGGAGGGCGGTCGATCGCATCCTTCAGCCAGGCATCCACCGTCTCGGACGGCCATGCCGGTGCGTTGCCGTTCGGTGAAGAGCCTCTTGTCGCGTCCGACGTTCACGCATTGGCCGTCGTCGTCGAATCCGATGGAGATCGCCCCGGTGTCGCAGAGATGCCGTTCGATCGTGGCGAATGAGACCGGGTCCGGGTGGCCTTCGATGTGGCCGTGGCCGGCCCGTTGCCGGAGTTGCGTTTCGGTGACGATCACCCGTACCGCGGGCCGGCGCCTGCCGAAGAGCGTGCCCGGGTCGGCATCCACCGCGACCCTGACCATGTCGACTAGCGCGTCGGCGGCGACCTGTTCGGTGGTGCGCTCGTCGGCAAAGACGCCGGTCGACCGGGCCGCGCCTTCCTCGGTCACGAACCGTGGACCGCCGCGTCTCGGCGAGAGGAGATCGTCGAACGCGCTGGCGAGAATCACGCCCTCCTCGGCCGGCAAGCGCCAGGTGCCGCAGTACATTCCCGCGGCATCCCACCACGCCCGCACCGATCTCAGGTCGCGGCGCTCCATTTCGCGCCTCGCAATGCCGTCCTCATCGAGGGCATCCCGCTCAGAACGCGCATTGCGGTAGATCTGTTCGGGGGTCTTGCCTGACGAGGTCTCGATCAATCGCGCGCAGGCCAGCGCGATCTGCTCGGCGCCGACGGCCGGATTGATGTCGCCGAGTCCACGTCGAATCGCCTCGACCGCATCCAGGGAGATCGACGCCGATTCGAGCGCTGCGGCAAGCAAAGCAGGAAGCGACCACTCGTCGGCAGCGGCCTCGGACTGCGCGATCAGGGTGCCCACGCCGATCAGCTTCACCGCGTCTTGCCGGGAGACCCCGGTGATGGATTGGATCATCTGTTCCGTCGACGAATACCCACCTGCCCGTGCAAGCCCGGCTTCCCCCAGGTCATGATGCGAGCGGCGCGCGATCTCTCCCGCCGCCAGGGCCGCAAACCTGTCAGCGCAGGCCCGCAGCACCGTGATTTTGCCCTGCGCCGCGAGCAGTTCCGCGTTCGAGAGCGCGGCGAAATCGGCGGCCGCGTCGCCGAGCAACGCCACGTCGCCAGCGGCGTTGCGGAGCCTCTCGGTGAGCGTTTCCATGCCACTATTTTCGCATAATCGAACGTATGTTCGAAGAGTGTGCGGCAAATGGGGATAACTTCTTCTCCACAGATGCCCTGCGGAGAAGAGCCCGCGGTGGCAGGCTAGGGGGAGTACCCCGACGAAACGGAGCGATCATGCCTGACGGCGACGTGGAAACGATCGACAAGGGTGGCCAGTGGGTGAACCGGGTGATCGGTGAGCCGGAGCTCTCGGAGAGCTTCTCCAGCAGGGATGAGGCCATTGAGGCCGGCCGATCGCTTGCCCGTCAGCTCGGCACTGCCCACATCGTGGTGCCCTCCGAGCCGACCGGTGTCATTACCGACCCGGCGGAGTAGCCGCCGGATGACCCCGGACGACCTGCGCGACCTGTGCCTCGCCCTGCCCCAGGCGACCGAGACGTTTCCCTTCGGCGAGGAGACGAGCGTGTTCAAGACGAGCGGAAACGACAAGATCTTCGCGATCTCGGCGCTCGGCGACGAGCCTCTCTCCGTCACCCTCAAATGCGACCCCGAGGAGAGCATCGCCCTCCGCACCGAGTTCGCACAGATCACGCCCGGCTACCACATGAACAAGAGGCACTGGGTCACTGTCCGGCTCGAGGGCGGCATTCCGGATGAGTTGGTCGAGCAGCTGCTCGCCTCCAGCCACGCGCTCGTGCGGCCGAGAGTCCCGCGCCGGACGCCCTCGTGAACAGGCGACTCACCCCCGATGCTGCCGAGTTCGTGACCGAACGCCACCTCGCCGTGCTGTCGACCCTCGGCCCGACCGGCCGCATCCATTCGGTGCCGGTCGGCTTCACGGTGCAGGACGGCATCCTGCGCATCATCACGTCAGACGGCACCCAGAAGGTGCGCAATGTGGAGCGGTCTGGGCAGGCGACTGTGGCGCAGGTCGACGGTCGACGCTGGATCACCCTCGACGGCGACGCGACCATCAACCGGGATCCGGGCGCCGTGGCCCACGCCGTTGAACTGTACTCGCGGCGCTACCGGCAGCCCGGGGTCAACCCCCGGCGCGTGGTGATCGAGATCGCGATCGACAAGGTGATGGGGTCGCCGGGGATGCCGCGGCCGGCTACCGAGCCAGGTACGCCATGACGGTGAGCACGCAGCATCCACCGATCAGGGCCGCGAAGATCGCCAGCCAGACGACAGAGGGAACCCCGGTGCGGCGGTAGAGCAGGTATGCGTCCGAGGTCTGCAGCTGACCGCGGCGCCGCACGTGCACGCCGATCACCGTGACAAGGCCTCGAACCGACCCGACGAGAAGCGCGACCCCGAGCACGAGCAGCGCGTAGCTCTGCACCGCCGGCGTGGCGTAGACCCAGAGGGCCGCGCTCACCGCCGCCGAGGCGAGCACGACGAGGGTGCCGAACAGGTTGCGGATTACCAGAAGCGTCAGCAGAAGCACCACTCCGCCCGCGACCAGCGCGATGGCCGTATAGCCGTTGAACACACTCAACAGCTGTGCTGCCCCCACGATGGCGGGTGCCGGATAGCCGAGCACGCCGCTCACGACGGTGCCGAACGCGCCGCGACCGCTACTGAGCGCGTCACCGGAATGGTTGCGCCGGATGCGGATGCCGTGCACCACCCGGCCGGACAGCACCGCGGCGAGGGCGTGGCCGAGTTCGTGCACGAGGGTGGTGAACAACCCGAAATACTGCCAGGTGGCGCGGGGAATGCTCAGCGCCGCCGCGGCGACCAGGATGCCGAGCAGCAGGGGAGGGGAGATCGGGACCGGGGCGGTCCTGGCGAATAACGCAGCCCAGTCGGTGAGAGAAGTGGAAGTATCGATGCCCCCAGTCTCTCAGCCCCTAGGCGGCACGCCAGCGCAGGCGCGGATCGGTGGGGGTGGTCGTGCAGCGCATGGCGGCGCCCTTCACGGTCACGCCTGTTGCCCCCGCCGTCGAACAGAAGGCCCCGGGATGGACGACGCCGGCCGGTGCCGGAGCAGGAGCAGGAGCAACCGGAGCGGGTGGAACCGGAGCGGGTGCGGGAGCCGACGCGAACGGCGACGAGACGGCAGCCTCGGCCGGGCACGCGGACAACACTCGCAGCATCGCGGCATGCTCCGCCGGCGTCACCCAGAGCCCGTAGGTCGCCTTCACCGACACCTGGTGGCTTACATACTCGCAGCGGAATGCTTTCGCGGCGGGCAGCCAGGTGGCGGTGTCACCGTCGCTCTTCTGCTCGTTGGAGCGGCCGTCCACGGCGAACAGGTTGATCGGATCGTTCGCCAGGGCAACCCGCTGCCCCTGGCTGAGGCGCTGCGCCCCGGTGCGCCACGCGTCGCCGAGCGACACGACATGGTCGATCTGCACGGCGGTGGAGGTGCGGTTCCCACGCACGAAGTCGATCGTCTTCCCCGTGTACGGCGAGACCAGCTTGCCGCTCAGCACCCGACAGCTGCCCGACTTGACGACCTTCACGAGGTCGCGGCTCAGGATGTCGTTGCGGGTGTCGCATCCGTTTCGATCCTGGTCGATCCAGGCCGCGCCGAACATCACCGTTCTGGTATAACCCGTCATCGGCGACTTACCCTTCACCGGCAGCGTGGCGAGAAGAGCGAGTGCAGTCGTGTCGGTGCTGGACGAATCGGCAATCGCCACCAGTGCGGTGCCCGTCGTCGCCGAGCCGAACCGAGACTGCGTCGAGGCGGAGGCACCAGTCCGGGCCGCCGAGTCCGCGCGGTGCGCGGCCGGCACCAGCGCCCCGCCGACGATGGCGGCGAACACCGACGCCGCCACGACGAGTACCCAGAATCTCGGACGAGTGAAGTAGCGCGAGACATGCACGGGTTCGGAACTGTCGGGCATCGGCTCGCTTTTCTTTAGTTGTCCTCAGTCGAACCTAGAGGCGGATCGCCGGAACGGTCAGTCCCAGTGCGCGGGTCGTGCCGACAACTCGGAAATCCCGCCGCGCCACGGACGAGCGTCTTACAGTAAGGGCATGGCATCGATCCCGGGCACGACCCACGGCGCGACGCGGGCGATCGTCACGATCACGGTCAACCCGGCGCTCGACCTCAGCACCTCGACGGCGACGGTCGTGAGCGAGCACAAGCTCCGGTGCGGCCCGACCCGGCTCGACCCCGGAGGCGGCGGCATCAACGTGTCGCGTGTCGTGCATCGGCTCGGCGGGGAGTCGCTCGCCATCTTCGCGGTGGGCGGGCTCACCGGGGAGTCCCTGCGCCGCATGCTCGATACCGAGGGAATCTCCAGCCGCGCCATCCCCATCGCCGGCACCACCCGGCAGAGCTTCACCGTGGACGAGACGGAAACCGGCAAGCAGTTCCGATTCGTGTTGCAGGGTCCCGAGCTCACGGAGGCCGAATGGCGCTCCTGTCTCTCCGCTCTCGAACAGACCATCGTGACTGGCGGCTACGTCGTGGCGAGCGGCAGCCTGCCGCCGGGGGTGCCCGACGATTTCTACGCTCGAGTCGCGCGGCTGGCCCGCGACCGTGACGCGCGACTGGTGCTGGATGCCTCGGGCGACTCCCTGCGCGAGGCGCTCTCCGAGGGCGTCTACCTGGTCAAACCGAGCCGGCGGGAACTCGGCGAGCTCCTCGGCGAGCATCTCGAGAGCGAACAGAGCGAGGCGGATGCGGCATCCGAACTCGTGGCCAAGGGATCCACCGAGCTCGTGGCCCTCACCCGCGGCGCGGAGGGCGCGCTGCTCGCGTCATCCGCGGGCATCTC
This sequence comes from Lacisediminihabitans profunda, assembly GCF_008040105.1. Taxonomy (GTDB): domain Bacteria; phylum Actinomycetota; class Actinomycetes; order Actinomycetales; family Microbacteriaceae; genus Lacisediminihabitans; species Lacisediminihabitans profunda. The sequence goes on along the minus strand of NZ_VRMG01000004.1, from coordinate 123,612 downwards.
CCGGCTGACCGTTCCGCCGGTGCACGTGGTGAGCACGGTCGGAGCCGGCGACGGCTTCCTCGGCGCCTTCGTGTTGCGGCTCGCCCAGGGTCGCGACCCGGAGGCCGCCTTCCGCACGGCCGTCGCGGCGGGGACCGCCACCACGATGACGCCGGCCACGGACCTCTGTCGACCCGACGACGTGGTAGACCTCGAGGCGCGGCTGTCGCCCGCGACGCACTGAGGCATCGCCGCCTTCCTCAGGCCGCGCACAGGGAATACTTCCCGCGTGCTAGACCGAGAGCGCCGCGATTCGCGAGCGCAACTCCGCATCACTGGGCTCTACAACGTGGCTGTCGTCGGCAAACACGATCACCGGGATGTTGGTGCGCCCGCTGATGGCGTATGCCCGATCGGCTCCCGTGATGTCGGCCTCGAGGTCCACGTAGTCATAGTCCACGCCCAATTCGTCGAGGACGCGCTTCGACCGGCGGCAGTCTGTGCACCAGTCGGCGCCGTACATCGTGATGGGTGTGCTCATGTCAGGCGTAACCGGCGCAGGTGTGCAGGAATTCCCGGGGGCGGCGATTGGCCCGCTCTGCCAACTTGCAGAGCTAGCGCCGAGCCCCTCGACAGCCGACACCCCTCGCACTGGGGATTCAGGGGCGGAGGGAAAGTCGCTAACGTCGAAACCTGTCGACGCGTCCGAAGCGGAGGATGGCAAGGCTCCCAAGGCGCGCGTAGACGACATCACAGTGGTCGGCGATCAACACCCGAGGAAGATGCTCGATGACTGAGTTCAGCACGATGCGGTCACGTCCGGCCGCCCAATCGCTCATCGAGAAGCTGCTCGCGCTGCACGACGCGCGGCCGGCACAGTCCGGGCTGGCGAAGCTCTTCGGACTGCATCCGCTGAACGCCACGGAAATGCCCTGGTATGTGGGCGCGCGAGGCGAGATCGCGGTGGCGCGAGCCCTCGGGAGCCTTCCGACTGCATGGACCGTGCTGCATTCCGTGCCCGTGGGCAAGGACGAGGGTGACATCGACCACGTGCTCGTCGGCCCGGCGGGCGTCTTCACCATCAGCACCAAGCACCACAGCGGCAAGAGGATCTGGGTGGGCGGGCGCGGATTCTTCGTGTCCGGGCGGGGCACGTCGTACATCGACGGTGCGGAGTCCGAGGCCGCGAGCCTCGGCCGGCTGATCGCCAGCCACCTGCCGGGCGGCACCCTCGTGCGGTCGATGATCGTTCTCGTCGACCCCGGGTCGATCAGAATCCGGGAGCGGCCCGAGTTCGTCACGGTGATCGACGCGCGGCACCTGGTGCGCTGGCTCGTGAAGCAGCCGGTAGCGCTCGGTCCAGCCGAGATTGCGGATCTCGCCCATCTCCTCGACAATCCGGCCGTCTGGCGGGAGACCGCCGAGCCGGCGGTGGACACCCCCATCCGCTTCGCGGCGCTCGACGCCGCAGTGCGCTCCGCCGCGCAGCGTCAGACGCTCTGGGCCGGCGGCGGGGTCGTGCTGCTCGTCGGTGCCGGCATGGCCGTGGCATCCCGGCTGCTGGGGATCGTGTAGCACGTCCGGCATAGCTGGTGCGGACCCGCCGTCAATGTCGTCAGCGCGGGGGACATCACCCGGCGGATGACTCCGGTACCGTGTGCAGATGTCCGAACTCGAGCCCGGCCTCTACCGTCACTACAAGGGCAACCTCTACGAGGTCGTCGACACCGCCACCCACTCCGAGACCGAGGAGAAGCTGGTCGTGTACCGGGCGCTGTACGGCGACCAGGGACTGTGGGTGCGACCGTTCGCGATGTTCCGGGAGACCGTCGAGGTCGAGGGGCAGAGCGTGCCCCGGTTCGCCCGAGTGGAATAACACGCGAATCCTCAGGGCCGCAGGGACTGCTCCATGCACTGGCGGACCTCGACCGGGGACTCGACCATCGCGGCGACGCTCGCGGCGATGGCGATCGCGCGGGACTCGTCAGGCACCTTCACCACCCAATAGCGCGAGAGCGGTGCGTCCGAGCGGTTGAACGGGCCGCGGCTCGTCGCAGCGTCCTGGCCGACGAGAGTCGCGGCGTCGGCCGCCTCCAGCACCTCGGAGTAGACCAGTTCGCCGCTCCGGGCCAGCTCGTCGTCGAGGCGCACCATGAAGGCCACCATCCGCTCGATCCACTCTGTCGGTTTCGCGTGCAGTTCCGCCCGTTCGCCGAACACCATGATCATGAATCTCATCACCGCTCCGATCCCTTGCACCCACTGTGCCAGCAACGGACGTCCACCGCCATCGAATCCAGTCGCCTTGCGGGAGGAGCTCGAGAGCCGGACCCCCACCCCGTCGGCGCGAGCCCGTGACGAGCGTATTGTTAACACACAGCAAGTAACTATTGGCGCTCAACGACGCCGCCCCTGCAGCCTGGAGGCCCCCGTGACCGCAACCGCGACGCGCAACGGAATGTTCAACAAGGATCACCCCCGCTACAAGTGGGTCGCACTGAGCAACACGACGCTCGGCATGCTCATGGCCACCATCAACGGGTCGATCGTACTCATCTCGCTCCCGGCGATCTTCACGGGCATCAAGCTCGACCCGCTGCAACCAGGCAATGTGAGCTACCTGCTCTGGATGCTGATGGGCTACATCCTGGTCACGGCCGTGCTCGTGGTGAGCTTCGGACGCCTCGGCGACCTCTATGGGCGCGTGCGCATCTACAACCTCGGATTCGTGATCTTCACGGTGGCCGCGATCGCGCTCGTCTTCGACCCGTTCACGTCGGGCGCCGGCGCGATGTGGCTGATCGGCTGGCGTGTGCTCCAGGCCGTTGGCGGGTCGATGATCTTCGCCAACTCGACGGCCATCCTCACCGATGCGTTCCCGGCCAACAAGCGCGGCATGGCCATCGGCATCAACCAGATCGCGGCCATCGCAGGCACCTTCCTAGGCCTAATCATCGGCGGGGTGCTCGCCGAGATCGACTGGCGCGCGATCTTCCTCGTGAGCGTGCCGTTCGGCATCCTCGGCACCATCTGGTCTTACAAGTCCCTGCACGAGATCGGCGTGAAGAGTTCGGGCAGGGTGGACTGGCCGGGCAACATCGTCTTCGCCGTCGGACTCACCGCCCTGCTCGCGGGAATCACCTACGGGATCCAGCCCTACGGCTCGAGCTCCACCGGCTGGCTGAACCCCTGGGTGCTCACCGGGATCATCGGCGGCATCGCGCTGCTCATCGGGTTCGTGTTCCTGCAGCTGCACACCGCGGAGCCCATGTTCAACATGCGGCTGTTCCGCATCCAGACCTTCGCCTGGGGCAACTTCGCCGGGCTGCTCGCGTCGGTCGGACGAGGGGGACTCCAGTTCATGCTCATCATCTGGCTGCAGGGCATCTGGCTACCGCTGCACGGGTTCTCCTACGAAAGCACACCGCTCTGGGCGGGCATCTACCTCCTCCCGCTCACGGTCGGGTTTCTCGTCTCCGGACCGATCTCTGGCACGCTGAGCGACCGGTTCGGCGCACGCCTCTTCGCCACCGGAGGCCTCGTGCTCGTCGCGGTGACCTTCATTGCCTTGCTGCTCATCCCGGTCGACTTCAGCTACCCGGTCTTCGCCCTCCTGACCTTCCTCAACGGAATCGGGTCGGGCATGTTCGCCGCACCCAACCGCACGGCCATCATGAACAGCGTGCCGGCGAACCAGCGCGGCGCGGCATCGGGCATGACCGGCACCTTCCAGAACGCGGGAAACTCTCTCTCGATCGGCATCTTCTTCTCCCTGATGATCGCGGGCCTCGCGGACACCCTTCCCAACGCCCTCCGCAGCGGGCTCACCTCGCACGGAGTCGGCACAGCCGTGGCCAACCACGTCGCCGCGACCCCGCCGGTCGGCAGCCTGTTCGCCGCGTTCCTGGGCTACAACCCGATCGAGAGCATCCTCGGACCCACCGGGGCGCTCAAGAACCTGTCGGCCTCGAACGCGGCGGCCCTCACCGGCAAGACCTTCTTTCCCGAACTGATCTCACAGCCGTTCCACTCCGGACTCGTCATCGTGTTCATCGCCGCGGTGATCATGTCGCTGATCGGTGCGGTCGCCTCCCTGTCGGCCGGCGGCAAGTACGTGCACGCGGACACCGCCCCCGTGGACACGACCGAGTCCACGGAGGCGGAATCCAACGACGGCCGGCAGCTCGCCGGCGAGCTCAGCGACCTCTGATCGCCGCCACAGGCGCTCCCGCCCGATGACGGCGCAGGGCCGGGCGCCCTACCGCTTGCCGGTGAACATCGGCCACATCGGCACCACTCCACCCGCCGTGTCCCCGGCATGGCCGAGGTAGCCCAGGCCGAAGTTCTGCTCGATGGTGGTGAGCAGCGAGTAGTGGTTGTACGCCGTGTGGTCCACGAAGTGCCGGGGTCCGGACGCGGTCACCACGATCGCGGGGATGAGCCCGCCACCGTAGGTTCCGCCCGGCCAGCTCGCGCTGATCCGCGGGTCGGCGGCACTCACGTACGGTGAGTCGCAGCATCCGGCCGCGCTCTCCCAGCCACCGGTCGTGGTGTTACCGGTGTAGTCGTTCTCGTCGGTGACGATCACGATCGCCGAGCGCTTAGTCCACGCCTGAGACCCGGTGATGGTGGCGACCGCCGTCTTCACGAAGGTGTCGGCCTTCTGCTTCAGCGCGGCGTCGTTGGCGTCGTCCTTGACGCTTCCGTACGGGCACGGTGTCTCCGGATGCCCGGCGATCGTCGCGTAGACCCCACCGTGCATGTCGTTGCACTGGTTGGGGCTGATCCAGACGAACTGCGGCGCCTTCGGTCCGTTGAGGTCGGCGGAGAGCTGGGAGTAGTCCTTCACCTGCGCCATCCGTGCCGGGTTGTTCTTCACGTCGTCGAAGAGCACGAACGGGTTGTGCTTCTTCGCATAGAGCGACGCGACGGTGCCGTCGGGGAGAGCCGGGCCGAACCGGTCCAGCTTGTTGGCCGGAAGGGTCTCGAGGTAGGCGCCCCAGCCGATGTGACGAGACTCGAGCTGATCCACGAGGTTCATCCTGTTGAGGTTGACCACGTTCTGGTCGTTGTCGTCCTGGATGCCGAAGTTGTCACCGGCGATGGTGGCGATGTAGTTGGGCATGGAGGGATGGGTGACGCCGTAGTAGTTGTCGGCCGTCGAATACTGGCTGGCGAGGCTGGTCAGGTACGGCGCATTCGCGTCACCGATGACGCTCGACTGGGAGTGGTTCTCGAGCATGATCACGAAGATGTGGTCGAAGGACGGCCCGTCGTGATGGGCCGACGCACCCTCGGATGCGTCTTGATGGGGAGCTGCACTGGCCGCGGTGGCGGTCAGTGCGAGTACCGCGACGGCCGCCGTGGCGACGGCCGTGAGGCGGGATCTCGTGTGCATGGCAGATTCCCTTCGATATGGAGTTGGCACGAACAGGTAAAGGCTAGTGTCCGTCCACGCTCTGCGCGATGGTTGCCGCCCGAGTGCCACGGGCCGCCAGCAGGCGGCGGAACCAAGCGGTGTCCGTCATCCTGGCCAGGAGGGGACCTGCGACCACGGTGAGCAGAACGTACGCCGTCGCGAGCGGCGCGAGCCGCGGTTCGATGCCCGACCCGGCGGCGAGGCCAGCGATCACGATCGAGAACTCGCCGCGCGGGGTGAGGGCGAACCCGGTGCGCCATCGGCCGGGGATTCCGATGCCCGCCGCGGCCGCAGCACGATACCCGGTGAGCGTCTTGGTGGCGATCGTGACGACGGCGAGGATCGCCGCCGGCAGCAGCACCGGGAGGATGCTGGCGGGCTCGGTCGAGAGGCCGAAGAAGACGAAGAAGACGGCGGCGAACAGGTCGCGGAGCGGCGCGAGGAGCTGTTGCGAATTGTGCGCGACGCGCCCGGACAGGGCGATGCCCACCAGGAAGGCGCCGACCGCCGCCGACACGTTCACCTGCTGGGCGACACCGGCCACGAGCATCGTGAGACCGAGCACCCCGAGCAGCAACGACTCCGGGTGGTGGGCGGCGAACAGCCGCGAGATGACCTTGCCGTGGCGGAGCGCCACGTAGAGGATCACCACCACCACGAGCACGGCCACCACGAGGGCCGTCGCACCGGCCAGGAAACCGGCGCCGATCACGAGGGCCGAGAGCACCGGCAGGTAGAACGCCATCGCGAGGTCCTCGATCACGAGGATGGAGAGGATGGTGGGGGTCTCCCGGTTACCGAGCCGGCGAAGGTCGCGCAACACCTTGGCGATCACCCCGGAGGAAGAGACCCACGTGATGCCGGCCAGGGCGACGGCGGCGATCGGCCCCCAGCCGAGGATGAGCGCGCAGGCCGCGCCGGGCAGGGCGTTGAGCACTGCATCCAGGATGCCGGCGAGCCTCGAACGCTTGAGACTCGTGATGAGCTCGGTCGGCGAGTATTCGAGGCCGAGCATCGCCAGCAACAGGATCACGCCGAGCTCGCTGCCGAAGCGGAAGAACTCGTTGCCGGCGTCGAGGGGAGCGAAGCCGCCGACACCGAAGGCGAGCCCCGCGATGAGGTACAGCGGAATCGCGGAAATGCCGATCTTGTCGGCGAACCGGGAAAGCAGACTCAGTCCCAGCAGCACGGCCCCGACTTCGATGAGGAGGAGGGCGGCGTCATGCATGGGTGATGGCTGCCTTTCAGCCGTCGGTGAGCACGCGGGCGAGCGCGTCGAGACCCGGCCTGGTACCCACGGCGATGATGGTGTCGCCTGCTTGCAAAGGCGAATCGGGGGTGGGGGACGGGATCACGTCCGCGCCTCTCACGATGGCGACAATCGAGGTGTGCGTCCGGGTGCGGGCCTTCGTGGCGCCGAGCACCTCTCCCGCGTAGGGGGATCCGGCCGAGATGAGCAGCTGTTCGGTGAAGAGGCCGGCGGCCTGCTCCCGGATGCCGGCGAGCTGGCCCAGCATGAGCGAGGCGCCGAGGACGTCGGCGAGGGCTGCGGCCTCGTCGTCGGTGAGCGCGATGGAGTCGATGGCCTCGTCCGGGTCCTCGACCCCGAACAGCGCGAGCTCCCGCTCACCCGACCGATGGGAGACGACGCCGATGCGTCTGCCCTTCTTGGTGATCACGTCATGACGCGTGCCGATGCCCGGCAGATCGACCTTCTCGACTCGTACACTCACGCGGCAACCCTAACAGGGGTGCCACCCGGCGGCCCGGCGGTCGGCGGTCCAGGCCACCTGACCTAGGCGTTCGAGACCGGCCCGCCGGTCGGATCCTGCGCGGATTCGTCGGCGAGTCGCGCCCCGCCCACCGGCAGCCCTGCCCAGGAGACGAGGGTCCAGCCATCCTGTGGCGACCCGATCAACTCGACCACCCCGGTGTTGCCGAGCTCGTTCGTGCCCGCGAAGGTGGGCGGCACATTGTGCGCCCGAGCCGCCGTCCACACCCTGATAGCCGCGCCGTGGCTGAACACCGCGGCCGTGTCGGCTTCCGCGGCCGCGATCTCGATGTCGGCGTCGAAGCGCTGGAAGAAGGAATGACCGTCCGCGGCGCCCGGCATCGTGGCGTCCAGGTTCCCCGTGCCCCAGGCGAAGATCGTCTCGAGGTACGCGCGAACCGACTCGCGATCGCTTCGCCCCTCGAGCGCCCCGGCCTCGATCTCGTGCAGGCCGCGCCCCACCCGCACCTCCAGTCGCCGATCGAGCGAAAGCGGCTCGGCCGTGAGCTGGGTTCGCACCAGCGTCGACGCGAAGATGGCATCGATCGACTCGAAGCGCATCGCATCCGGGATCACCGCCGCCTGGCGCGCGCCCAGTTCAGTGAGACCGGGGCCGGGGCTCGCGGTGTCGAGTTGCCCGAGCACATTGGCCGGCGTCTGGCCGTGACGGATAAGGAGGAGTCGCATGTGCGCCCAGTTTAGGCGTCCCAGGCTAGGGAATCACGAGCGCCTGCAGCGTCACCGGGGTCGTCGCCGTGTAGTCGAGTTCGGTCGATTGACTCACTCCGCTCGGAGTGATCGTGTCCAGCACCTTGGGAACAGAATTCGGATCGGCCGTGCAGAGCGGTGAAGCGCTGGCCGTGGCGCAGACACCGAAGCTGTATTGGCCCGGCGTGCTGGTGAACGCGCGGGTCTGGTCGAAACCGTGAGTGCCGTCCTGACCGGTGAGGGCAACGGCGAAAGTCCACCCGCTCGCTGGAGTACCACCGAGCGCGGCCGTGTCGACGCTGAACGTGATGTAACGCGAGACCGAGTTGGCGGCCACGGTCACCGTGCCCGCGCTCGTTCCCGTCGTGTCGACGAACCGGTTGTTGCCGAAGCCCTGCGCCTCGATGAGTCTGCTCCACGGCGACACGGCGTACTTCATGCCGTCGTACGACGAGGCTGTCGACGTGGGCGACGCACCGGGAGCGTGCACATAGACGTCAACGAGCTGGGCCCCGTTCGACGAGCCGAATGTGGGGGTGAGGTCACGGGTCTGCACGCGGAACGTCACCGTCGAGCCGGTGTCGTAGACCTGGAACTTCGTGAGATCGAAGGCACCGGCGTGGAAGTCACCGGCGGTGGGATAGGCGTAGTTGCCCGGCCCGTTGTCGTCGCCGGTCGGGTCGTCCGCGCTGAAGATGAGCGTGCCGTTGACGACGTCGTTCACGACGGAGCGAACGAGTTGCGCGGTGCCGTCCTTGGTCGTGCTCGAAACGACGAACACATTGGTGCCCGCCGCCGATGTCACGTCCACGCTGAACGAGCCGTCCGCGGCGGCGGCGGTCTTCGTAAGCGTCGTGGCGCTGTTGGCGTCGGTCGCGACGTCCGCGATGTCGATGGTCGCCCCGGGCGCCGCAGTGCCCGCCACGGTGGTGGTGGCGCCGGTCGCCGAACCGTCGACGGGGGAGGTGACGGTGAGCGGAGTCGCGCCCTGCGTGTGCGTCACGTAGCGGTCGCGTACCTGGGCCGGCTGCTCGAGGCTGCGGCCGGCCGCGAGGTCAGCGGTGAGCCGCACCTGAGACGCCGAGCCCCAGGTGAGAGGCGAGGCCGAGCCGTCCGCCTTGCCGTTGACGAAGCCGATGGAGGCCGTCGCCGGGTCCGACCCGTAGGGCGAGGCCGGCACATCCGCTCGGTCCCAGACCTGTTCGGGAACGAGCCCCGGGCCCGAGTTCATCCGGTTGATCGACAGCAGAACACCGGAGGCCGCGCTCGCCTGGCCCTGCGCGAGGTACTGCTGGGCACGTTCGGCGCCGAGCACCGGCCACGGGTGCCCGAGGCCCGAGAAATTGTTGGTCCAAGGCGCCCCGGTCACCGCACAGCTCGTGCCCGCCCCGACGAGGCAGTCGCCGTAGCCGTCGCCGTTGTACCGCAGCCAGCCCGCCCCGCTGTCGGTCGGCCGCTGGATGGTGGCATCGGTGACGGTGAGCGAATTGAGCACCACAGGATCGGTCGCGGGAAGTATTCCGAGACGCACATATTCGAGGAAACCGGCATCCGCCACCGCCCGCTGGTCGAGGGTGGGGCCGCCGTTGCCCACGTTGTAGCTGATCGCCGCGTTCGGGTCGCCGGTCTTGGAGAGCCGGATGAAGTACGGATCGGCCGAGAGCGGGCCGTTCGTCGTGACGCCCCAGGCCTTGATCGTGCGCTGGTACTGGTCCGCCGTGGCGCGCCAGACGCGGGCGCTGGCCGGGTCACTGTGCTGATCGGCGATGGTGGCGGCGGCGACGAGACCGGCGATCTCCGCGGCGATCGTCGAGGGGGAGTACCCGGTCTGCTCCTCCCAGCGCTCCACTCCGAAGCTCGGCCCGTGGCTGATCAGGAAGTTCGCGGCGGACCTCACCTTCGGCCAGAGCGCGTTATCGCCGGCGAGGCCCGACTGAAGCGCCATCAGGATGGGATAGGCCGTCTCGTCCAGCTGGTCGTTGAACGCGTCGGCGGCCTTCGTGCCGTCGAGAAGGGAGTTGCGCGGCTGCGACCCGTTCGCCTGCTGGCTCTTCAGAAGCAGGTAGCGCACGGTGTCCCGCGCGGTCTGGGTGTCGCCGTCGGTGTAGAGCGCGGTCCACGCCTCGTAGAGGTCGCGCGCGAACACCTCCTTGTAGCCGCCGACGAACAGGTTGTTGGGGTCGTTGGCCGGGATGGACTGGCCCCACGGGGCATCCAGACCGGCGACGATGGCTCCCGGATACTTCTTGTCCTCGGATGCCTTCACCACATTCGCCGACTGGTAGTAGTTCTTGATGGCGGTGAGACGCTGCGTGCCCGTGAGACCCTTCGCCGTGAGGATCGGGGGAGTGAGGGCCGCGTCGTATCGCGCCCAGCCGGAGAGGTAGCCCGCGGTCAGGCGAGCGACCGAGGTCTTCGCCGTGTCGCTCGCGGTCTTCACCGCATCGACCTGGCTCGTGCCGAAACCGAGGGCGATCGTCGCCCGGCCGTCGCGGTCCAGCCGCACACCCGCCGTTTGTTCGACGTTGCCGTCGGTCGCCGTCGTCGCCACCGGCCCGAGCGCGTGGGCGGAATCGAGCTGGGTGAGACCGTCGCTCGAGGTGCCGACGAATCCGCTGCCGACCGTGTCGAATGGCCGATCGGCCTTCAGCGCGAGATAGGACGGCACGGCGTAGGCGGTGCGGTTGGCCTGGCTCGTGGTCTTCGTGTCGAACGAGACGGGCACCGCGGATCCGGTGGACATGTCGACGACGGCGGTATCCGCCCCGCCGTTCGCCGACCCTCCACCGCCATTGCCGCCGGCATTCGCATCCAGCCGCACGAAGAGCTTGAAGTCTTTCGACCCCTGGGCGAGCCCGACGAGCCTCGTGCTCACCACCACGCTGTTGCGGGAGGGGTCGGTGAGGTAGGTGTTCACCAGCCTGTACTTGCCACTCTTCGCCGTCGACGTCACGGTGCAGACCATGCCCGTCGGATCGGATGACACGGTGTACGTCATGTCTCGGGCCTGCAGATCGGTGAATGTCGACCCGTCGGTGACGAGGAATTGCATCGTCTCCACGTTCGTGGCATCGACCGTCGGGGCGTAGACGTCGGAGAGGATGCCGTTCGCCACGGTGAACCAGATCCTGGATTCGGTGTTGCGGGCGGTGCCCACGCAGTCCTTGCGCGACTGGCCCTGATGACCCACGACGCCGGGGGATCCGACGGCTTCCGTTCCTGCCGCACCGGGCAGCGCCGTGGCAGTGGATGTGCCGAGGGACACTGCCGCAAGGGCGAAGGCGACAATGGCTGCCGGCACAACGAATCCGCGTCGAATCACGATGTCTCCTCTGTGAGAATCCCGTCTTCAAGAACGTACCGAGCCTGCCCGCGACTCACCCTTCGAACCCTACGACTAGCCACAGCACTGGTCAACACCCGATCGGTCTACCCGCGGAGGGGGTACACGTATAGGCACGCTCGCGTGGGGCGGCGTTCCCGGATGGCGCGCCTGTCGGGGTGCGTCGTTCCCGGGTGACGCACCTGTCGTCGTGCGGCGTTGCCGGGTGGCGCACCTGTCGTGGTGCGCCGCTCGCGGGTTGCGCACCCGTAGTGCTGCGCCGCTCCCGGGTTGCGCACCCGTCGTGCTGCGCCGCTCGCGTGCGGGTCCGACTCTCCTGGGTCTCTGGCTTCGCGCCCTCTCGCTGGCGTCCTGCGTTGCCCGTCCTGTGTTGCCCGTCCTGTGTTGCCCGTCCTGCTCTCGCGCCTCCTCTCCTTTCCCGATCTGTGGATAAGACTTCTCCACAGATTTGGGGCGGTCTCGTCGAATCTATGTTCGAATGTGAGAAAATTGGTTCATGGAATTCTCCTCCTCCCACCTGGTTCGAGCGGCCGCCAGCGTCGCCGAGTTGGGGTGGCGCCCGGAGGACTTCGTGGCACTCGACGACGTCACCCTTCTCGAGGTGCAGCGTCGGCACAGCGCGCTGAAACATCAGGTTGATCTCCACGGCGCCTGGATCGCGGGGGAGTTGGCGCGGCGATCCTCACACGGACTCGGCTACCTCGGACTGGCCCAGAAGCAGGGCTTCTTCAGCCCTGAGGAGCTCATCCAGTCCCTGTCCGGGTCGTCGCGCTCCGAGGCGTCAAAGCTGGTCAAGGTGGGTCTGCTGATGGCGGAGAGCCAGGCGGCAGAGGAAGCCGAGGGATCCGCGACCAAACCTGTTCCTGAGCAGGCGGAGCCATCGGGGCCGTCCTGGCACTCGCCGATCGCCCGTGCGGTCTCGGACAGCGCGCTTGCGCTCGACGTCGCGGAAGCCATCCGCACGACACTCGCTGAGATCGCCGATCGCGTTCCTAACTCGGTCGTGAGGGAGGCCTGCGAACGGCTCATCTCGGACGCCGCCACCCGCAACGCCGACCAGATGTTCCGGCGTGCTCGACAGGTCCGCGACCAGATCGACGAGGCAGGCATTTCCGAGCGCGAAGCGCGGCAATATGGCGAGCGCTCCCTGCGGGTATGGAGGCGCCGAGACGGGATGATCCAGACCAGCCTGGTCGCCCATCCCGAAGAGGGCGAACCTCTGCTCGCCTGGTACCACGACGCGCTCGGGCCGCGCCGGGGCGGGCCGCGATTCACCGATCCTGCTGCCCAGCGCGAGGCGACGGCCCTGCTCGCGGACTCACGCACCAACGAACAGATTGCAGCCGACGCCTTCTTCGATCTCTTTCGAAGCGCGCTCGACATCAACCCGGCCACAATGGTCGGTCACCGTCGCCCCAGCGTACGGATCATCGTGACCGACCACGCCGTTCGCGCGGCGGCGGACGATCCTGCGAGGGGCGCGGAGCACACCACGCGGATCTCGCCTTCATCCCCGCAACCGGGCCACGGCCGAATCGAGGGAGTGCTGGATCCGGTTTCGATCGCGACCGTCGAACGGTACCTGTGCGACACGGGCGCGGTCCCCGTCGCGTTCGATGACGAGGGTCAGTGCGTGAATGTCGGGCGTGACCAGCGTCTGTTCACCAGCCGGCAGCGCATAGCTCTAGCCGTGCGCGACGGAGGTTGCCTGTTCCCGAACTGCGGCAGGCCTCCCTCGTTCTGCGAGGCCCACCACATCAACTTCTGGGCTCGAGATCGCGGCAACACCAATGTCGCTGACGGCGTGCTGCTCTGCCGCCGACATCATCTCCTCCTGCACAACAACGGTTGGGAAATAGTTCGTGAGCACGGAAGCTACTGGCTCGTGCCGCCTCGCAGTGTCGACCCACTTCAGGTGAGGATTCCGCTCCCCAGCAAGAATCCCGACCTGTGGGATCTGCCCTCCCGCGCTGCCCAGTCGCGTGCTGTCGACCCACCGGCGGGTCGGGCCGAGGAACGAGGTTTCCGGTCGAGCCAGTCCGGCACAGGCCAATTCGGCGCAGGCCAATCCGGTGCAAGACCCTCCGGCGCAGGCCCATCGTTCTCCACCGAGACATCGCCGGCCGCGGGTGGAGGGTAGGGGTCGGCGGCTGGGCAGTGGCTCGGTCATCGGCTCGACAGGGTCTTGGGCAGGGTCTTGGGCAGGGTCTCGGGCAGGCGCTCGAGAGGGGCCAGGCAGGCTTCTCACCTGGACCGGCACGAGACGTGCCCGGTACTGCCGACCAGCGGATTCGACCACAGCGCCCGCCGCCGGCGCCTACAACTCTCAGGGACTCAACCGGTCCGCTGCAACGTTCTCGGCAAGGCGCGGCGGGGCGTCGCGGGACATTACGGAGGCCGAACACCGTCTCCGAGGGCTGAGCTGATGGCGGCGACCCGAGACCGCCAAGAATCGACCGACTACCGATTGACGACGGTCGAAAGACCCCCGAACACAGGGGGCCTCGGCCCCCTGCCCTAAGTCACTCCACGAGGACGAAGCGCGGACCCGCGAAGACGACTACCGCACAAGAGCGGGATCCGGCCCGGGGAATGCCCCTCCCCGGTATTCCGGGTTCGTATCGAGCGAACGCATAGTGGTGCGGAAAATATTGAACTTGGTGTTGTAGCCGTTGGTGCCCGCGAGAGTGATGTGCCTCAGGTTGCGTTGCCCGCCATCGGTGTTGCCCACCCACACCGCGAGTGCCACCTTGGTGGTGGTGCCGATCAGCCAGTTCTGGTCCGCGTAGTTGGTCGTGCCGGTCTTGCCCACGATCGGTACACCATCCTCCGGGTTTCCTGCCCGCCCGGTCCCGACCTTCATCACCCCGGACAGCGCGTAGGCGACCGTGCTGGCGATGTTCGGCTCCATGGCCTTCGAGCACTGCCGGGGCTGCCCCGAGGCCTCCTTGCCGTCGGGTCCGACGACCTTGTCGACGATCGTCGGCGCGCAGTACGTGCCGTTCGCGCCGATTGTGGCGATCGCCCCCGCCATCGAGAGCGGTGCGATCTCGTTGGTGCCGATCGTCGCCGACGGGTACACGTCGAGTGGCCGCCCGTCGGCGCGATGGACTCCCATCGCCATGGCCGCGGCGCGGATGCGGCACAGGTCGAGCTTCTGGGCCATGGTAATGAAGGCGACGTTGACCGATGCGTTGGTCGCCGCGGCGATCGTCCACGGCCCACCCTCGCCCGGCGAGTCGTTCTTCGGCGAGTACGGCTTGCCCGAGAACCGTGCACAGGAGGCCTTGAAACTCTGCATGGGGAACGGCCGGACCGTGCCATCCACCACCTCGCTGAGGGTGTGCCCCTGCTGGAACCACTCGGTGAGGGTGAAGATCTTGTAGGTCGATCCGGTCGCAAACCCAGACGACCCTCCGAAGTTCCTGTCGGTGTTGTAGTTCACCGCCGTCGCCGTGGAGCCGCTTCCCGCGCCCGAATTGTCGAATTCCTTGTTCTCCGCCATCACCAGGATGCGTCCGGTGCCCGGTTGCACCGAGACGGCGGACGCCCCGAGGGCGAATCGTGTCTCGGTTGCCGGCGCGCTGGCATTCAGGGCCTGCTGGGCGACATCCTGCTGGTTGAGGTCGATGCTCAGGTAGATCTTGTACGCGCCTCTCGCCCAGGCCACCTTGCGAACGGCCTCGGTCGGGCCGAGCGCATCGAGAGTGGGCACCAGCCGTTGCGCGTAATCGCAAGCGAACTTGGCGTCGCTGGCGTAGAGGCAGCCATTGCTCGGCCCCTGCAGCTTGGGTTGGATCGGCGTCGCCACCGCTTCACGGAACTGGGTGGTCGTGATGTACCCCAGGTCACGCATGTCGCCCAGGATGAAGTCCCGCCGCACCTTGTTTGCGGCGTACAGGGTCGGGCTGCTGAGGTTGCGGAGGTTCGGCTGCTGCACCATCGCAATCAGGCTTGCCGCCTGTGGCAGAGTCACGTCTTTCGCGCTCACGCTGAAGTACTTCTGCGCTGCGGCCTCCACTCCATAGGTGGTCCCGCCGAAGCCGGCAATGTTGAGATAGCCGAGCAGGATCTCCTTTTTCGAGTAGCGCTTCTCGAGTCCGATCGCGAGCTTCATTTCCCGGATTTTGCGGTTGAGCGTGTCGTCGATCGCCGCCTGATAGGCGATCTTCTTGATGCGAGGGTCCTCGATCTGCAGGGCCCGCTGGATGAGAGTGTTCTTCACCAATTGCATCGCGATGGTGGAACTGCCGCTCGTGATCCCCTTGTGAACGATGTTGCCGACGGCCGCCCTGACGACCGACTTCAGGTCCACCCCACCGTGCTGGTAGAAGCGACGGTCCTCGCCGGCGACCGTCGCATCCTTGATGTACTGGGAGATCGCGTCCCACCCCACCACCTCGCGGTTCTGGTCGTAGATGCTGGCGATCGGCACCGGCTGGCCATCACGATTGGCGTAGATGGTGTTGCGCTGGGATTGCTGGTCGAGGGTGAGGTAGTCAGGCAGGGAGTCGAAGTAGCCGACGGTGAAATTGGCCCCTCGACTCACCACGATGATGGACGGCACGGCGAGCGAGGCCACGAGCAGACCCGCCAACAGGCTGAAGAACAGGAAGCCCAGCGCGGAGCCGAACACGCCGATCCGCGAGTCGAAGTCGGTGACGGACACCGTCCCGATCGAGGGGGGCAACCGTGAGGGAAGGGCAGGCGCGCTCATCTGATCTCACCGCAACTCGAGGTGCGAGTTCGCTGTCATCTGAGCCCCCGGGGTGTGCTGTTCACCGTGTCCGTATGCTGATTCGCACTGTACGCGCAAGTTGGCCACAGCGGCACTGGCTCGCCCGGATTCTGGCCCGGCGGCCACCAGGCAGGCCGCCACTTCGGCATCCGTGACAGGGTCGAAGCGCGTGTACCACTGGCCAACCGACCAAAACGGATGCGGGGTGGCGACCGCCACGAAGGCATCGGCTTCGCCCGCGAGCATACGAGTCCACTCGGGCGGAGCGACCGGTACGGCGAGCACGACCTCGAGGGCGCCGAGTCGGCGCGCAGTGCGGCAGGCTCGCCGCGCGGTCGCGCCGGTTGCCACGCCATCGTCCACGATGATCACCCGCGCGCCCGTGAGGTCCCGAGCACCGGGGAGGTCCCGAGCACCGGGCAGATCCGGCCCGGCAGCGGGGTCCCGGTGCGGCCCCTCGCCGGGCGTCGGTGTCGCGGTGGACTCCGACGAGCGACGCGGTCCGCGCGTGCCGATGATGTCGAGGGGTGCCCCGAGCGCATCCGCGACACGGCGCGCCACCGGCACCCCACCGCGGGGAATCGCGAGCACGACCGTGTCGGAACCGCGATAGTCCGCCAGGGCGCTGGCAAGACGTGCCCCGGCGTCGGAGCGGTCCTCGAAAATGGCGGCCATGACCCAAGTTTGTGCCTGCGCCGCACGGCCGCAAAGGTCGAAAGGCCCTGTGGATTCGGCCGTCCATCGGCGTACCCTGACAGTCTGGAGGTGTTGGCAATGCAGGCAAAAACAGGTGACCGAATCGTCATTCGCGGACGCACGGTCGAATCACCGGATCGCCACGGCGAGGTCATCGAGGTCCGGGGCGAGGGCGGTGGGCCACCGTATGTGATCCGATTCGACGACGGCCACGAGAGCGTGATCCAGCCCGGGTCGGACTTCGAGATCGCGCACGACCAGCACACCTAGGACGCGCGGCCCGGTCATCGGTCAGGCAGTATGGACTGGTGACCTATCTCGCATCCGACTCCCGCTATGACTTCATGCCGTACCGCCGCACCGGACGAAGCGGGCTTCAGTTGCCCGCCGTGTCGCTCGGGCTCTGGCAGAACTTCGGCCACGACGTTCCGATGGAGCGCCAGCAACAGATCCTGCGTCGCGCCTTCGACCTCGGCGTGACCCACATCGACCTCGCGAACAACTACGGGCCGCCCTACGGCAGCGCCGAGGCCAACTTCGGCGAGCACCTGCGGCGTGACTTCGCGCCCTACCGCGACGAGCTGGTCATCTCCAGCAAGGCGGGCTATGACATGTGGCCTGGTCCGTACGGCAACTTCGGGTCGCGCAAGTACCTCACCGCGAGCCTCGACCAGTCGCTGGCGCGCCTGGGGATCGACTACGTGGACATCTTCTACTCGCACCGCGCCGACCCGAACACCCCGCTCGAAGAGACGATGGGCGCGCTGCACTCCGCCGTGGTCTCGGGCAAGGCGCTCTACGCCGGCATCTCCTCGTACTCGCCGGCGCGTACCAGGGAGGCGGCCGCGATCCTCGCCGAACTCGGCACGCCCCTGCTCATCCACCAGCCCTCCTATTCGATGTTCAACCGTTGGATCGAGGATGACCTGCTCGACACCCTCGGCGAGCTCGGCGTCGGCTGCATCGCGTTCTCGCCGCTCGCGCAGGGCCTGCTCACCGACCGTTACCTCGCGGGAATTCCGCAGAACGCCCGGGCCGCGCGCGCGGGTTCGATGCAGAAGAGCATGATCAACGAAGACACCCTGGCCGCCATCCGGGCCCTCACCGACATCGCCGCGGGCCGCGGCCAGACCCTGGCCCAACTCGCCATCGCCTGGACTCTGCGCAACACCGGCGTGACATCGGCGCTCGTCGGCGCGTCGTCCGTGCAGCAGCTCGAGGCCAATCTCGCGGCCGTGAGCAACCTGGCCTTCACCGCCGAGGAGCTCGCCGCCATCGATGAGCACGCCGTGGACATGGGCATCAACCTGTGGGCGGAGTCGAGCGCGGTGTAGTCGCCCGCACAGCCTCGGTCGGGGGCGCCAGCGGTCGCCCGGCCGGGCGTCGGACCCTCGGGCTAGTCTTCATCCACGGACCTGCTGCAACCACCGCAGCGGCCCGCGCACCGGGCACTCGCTCGACACCAGGGGAGTCTGCGCATGTTCCTGCTCGATGGCACCGTGGTCACGAGCGCGAGCGATCTCACCTCGGCCTCCAGCTGCGAGTTCGCCTTCGCCCGGGCGATCGATGTGCGTCTCGGCCGCATCGAGGCGGCCGAGGTCGAGCCGGATGCGATGCTCGCCCGCACGTCTCGTCTGGGCGACGCGCACGAGCTGCGAGTCCTGGAGGCGTACCGCGAGAGATTCGGTGCGGGAGTCGTCGAGGTGGAGCGACCGGACCTGCGGGACCCCGGGTCGCTCGAGGCTGCGGTCGCCGCCACCGGTGCGGCCTTCGCGAGTGGGGCCGCCGTCGTCTTCCAGGCGACGTTCTTCGACGGCAGCTTCGTCGGGTTCGCGGACTTCATCGTGCGCACAGCCGACGGTCGATACCGTGTGCAGGACACCAAGCTCGCCCGGCACGCCAAGGTCACCGCGCTGTTGCAGCTCGCCGCCTACGCCGAGCAACTTGACCGAATCGGAGTGCGGGTGAGCGACACCGTGGAGCTCCTCCTCGGCGACGGAAGCGTGAGCGAGCACCGGTTGGGCGACATCCTGCCGGTGTATCGCCGTCGCCGCGGGCTTCTCGGCGCGATCATCGAGGAACGCCTCGCCGCCCACGAACCCGTGCGCTGGGGCGACCCGCGCTACGCGGCGTGCGGGCGATGCGACGCCTGCGAGGCCGAGGTGCAGTCGACCCGGGACGTGCTGCTGGTCGCCGGGCTGCGCGTGAGCCAGCGGGCGAGGCTGCGCGCCGCTGGCGTGACCACGATCGACGCGCTGGCCGCGGCATCCGGCGCCGTGGACGGAATCTCGGATTCGACGCTCGCCGCCCTGAGGCAGCAGGCGACGCTGCAGCTCGACACGCACTCGGGTGCCGGGCCCGCCTGGACGGTGATCAACCCGCTCGCCCTCGCGGCGCTTCCCGCGCCGGACGACGGCGACATCTTCTTCGACTTCGAGGGCGACCCGCTCCACCAGGACGGCCCGGTGTGGGGCCTCGACTACCTGTTCGGACTCGTGGAAACCGACACCACCTTCCGCGCGTTCTGGGCGCACGACCTCGCCGAGGAGCGCCGTGCCCTCGACGAATTCCTCGCCTATGTGACCGCGCGGCGGGCCGCTCACCCCGGGATGCACGTCTACCACTACGCCGCCTACGAGCGCACCCACCTGCTCTCGCTCGCCGCGCGCCACGGCGTGGGCGAGGAGGTCGTGGACGACCTGCTTCGCAATAACGTGCTCGTCGACCTCTACCCGGTGGTCAAGCAGTCGCTGAGGATCGGCAGCCGCAGCTATTCGCTCAAGAAGCTCGAGCCCCTCTACATGGACCAAGCCCGTCAAGGTGTTGACAATGCCGCGGACTCGATTGCGGAATACGTGCACTATCAGGAGCTTCGGGATGCGGGCGAGCCGGCAGAGGCCGCCGTCGTTCTCGACGACATAGCCCGCTACAACGCGTATGACTGCGTCTCGACGCTTCGGCTGCGGGACTGGCTTCTCGCCCGCGCCACCGAGAACGCCGTGCCGCTCGCGACCCCTCGCGACCTCGAGTTGGACGTTCCTGCCCGCGAGCCCGACCCGGTGTATCTCGAACTCGTCGAATTGCTCGCCGACACGTCCCCGGTCGACCGCACGACGGATCAGACCGCCCTCGCCCTCGCCTCTGCCGCGATCGACTACCACCGGCGCGAACTCAAGAGCTTCTGGTGGGATCACTTCAACCGCCTGGCCACTCCCGTCGAGGACTGGGCCGACACTCGTGACGTCTTCGTCGTTTCGTCGGCCGGCATCGAACGGGACTGGTATCGCGAGGGCAGGCAGCTCTCCGACCGTCGCCTCCTTCGCCTCACCGGCACGCTCGCTCCTGGCAGCTCCCTCGGGATCGGCGGCAAGCCCTTTCTGCTCTACGACGCGCCCTACCCGCCGATCGCCCGGAGTTCGGCGCCCGGGTCCCGCACGGCCCACAACCGTGCGATCGTCGTCGATGACCTTGGCGGGAGCGGGTTCCTCGTCGAGGAACGGCTCGAGAAGGGCGCACCGCGCTACTCCGAGCTGCCCATGGCTCTCACCCCGGCGACGCCGCCCGACCCCGGCAGCCAGGTCGGCGCCATCTCCGAGTGGGGTCGCGAGGTGCTCGACGCTCTCCCGCGGGCGCTGCCGGATGCAGCGCTCGACATCCTGAGGCGCGTACCGCCCCGAGGCGCGCTCCTTCCCGTCACGGACGGCGACACGGCCTCCGCGATCCGGGACACCCTGCTCGGGCTCGACCGGTCGTACCTCGCCGTGCAGGGGCCGCCGGGCACCGGCAAGACGTTCACCGGGTCGAGGGTCATCGCGGATCTGGTGGCCAACCACGGCTGGCGCGTCGGCGTGGTCGCGCAGTCGCACGCGTCGGTGCAGAACATGCTCGAGGGCGTGGTGAAGGCCGGCCTCGACCCCGAGCTGATCGGCAAGAAGCCCAAGGGCGGCGACGAGCAGGTCGAGGTGCCGTGGACCGGCCCGACCGACGGAACGACCGCCGGCTTCGGCCGCCAGTCCGGCGGCTTCGTGCTCGGCGGCACGGCCTGGACCTTCAGCAACGCCGGCTCGGTGCCGCGCGGCTCGCTGGACCTGCTCGTGGTCGACGAGGCCGGGCAGTATTCGCTGGCCAGCACGATCGCCGCGGCCGTATCCGCGCAGCGTCTTCTGCTGCTCGGCGACCCGCAGCAGCTTCCGCAGGTGAGCCAGGGCACGCATCCAGAACCCGTCGACGTGTCGGCGCTCGGCTGGCTCGCCGACGGTCATCAGGTGCTGCCGCCCGACCTCGGCTACTTCCTCGACACGAGTTGGCGCATGCATCCCGCGGTGTGCGCGCCGGTGTCTGCGCTCTCCTACGAGGGCAAGCTCTTTTCCCACCCGTCTGACCGCCGCCTCCACGGCGTCGAGCCCGGCCTGCACCCGGTGGCCGTGCCCCACGTCGACAACTCGACCTCGTCGACCGAGGAGGCGGATGCCGTGGTCGCTCTCGTGCGGGACGTGATCGGCAGGCCGTGGGCGAGCGGTGGCACGACGGCGCCGCTCGCCCAGGACGACGTGATCGTCGTCGCGCCGTACAACGCCCAGGTAGCGCTCCTGCGAACGGCCCTGACGGCGGCCGGCCTCGGCAAGGTGGCGGTCGGCACTGTCGACCGGTTCCAGGGCAAGGAGGCCGCGGTCTCGATCGTTTCCCTCGCCGCGTCGTCCGCGGACGACGTGCCCCGCGGTCTCGAGTTCCTGCTGCTCGCGAACCGGCTCAACGTGGCCATCTCGCGCGCGCAGTGGGCCGCCTACCTCGTCTATTCGCCGGCGCTCACCGAGTACCTTCCGCCCACGCCGGAGGGCGTGGCCCGACTGAGCGCGTTCATCACCCTCGTGGAGCTGCCGGCCGCGCCGCGGACGGAGTAGCCCGCCGCGCGGGCCGGGACGTGCTCCGCCACCGAGCGGAGGAACCCGGCTCGGCGATACCATCGGGCATGGCTTACCTCACGGACTATGGGCAGACCATCGCCGCCGTCACCGCCGGCATCGCGGACATCATCGCCGGCACGACGGCACCGGCAGAGGTCACGGCCCGCATGCCGGTCACCGCCCGCGCCGGCCAGTCCGGGGCATCCGTCAACCTCTTCCTCTACGAGGACGCTCCCACCCGCTATCGCGTCGGCGGCGAGCCCGCGAGTCCCGGCAGCGTCATCGGCACCGAACTTCGCTACCTGGTCACCGCGTATCCGGCGCATAAGACCGATCCGGACGCCTCGAGCCAGGTACTCTACGGGGCGTCGCGGGGCGCCGTAGAGAACAACCCGGTGATGTCGGTGACCCTGCCGTCGGGGATGGTTCGGCAGGTACGCCTCAGCACCACGTCCCTCGGAATCGTCGAGCACACCGCGCTCTGGATCGCCTCCGACGCGCCCATGCGCCTCTCGTTCGTGATAATCGCGACCGTCGATCTCAGCACGGTCGGTGTGCGGGCTGCCACGGCGTCGATCGCCGACCTCACCGCAGTCGCCGGGCCGGGGGTGATAGCCGTGCTCTCCGGCGCGGATGCCGCAGCCAAGCCGGCGGCGGCAGCCGCGATCGCGACCACTCTCGGGCGCCCACTGCTCGACGTGGATCTGGGCCAGGTCGTGAGCAAGTACATCGGCGAGACGGAGCACAACCTCGCCGGGCTGTTCGAGCGCGCGGATCGGGGCGGCGCCATCCTGTTCTTCGACGAGGCGGATGCCGTCTTCGGCCGGCGGTCTGAGGTGCGGGACGCGCACGACCGTTACGCCGACGCCAACCCCGCCCGAATCCTGGACCTGCTCCGCCGGGCGCCCGGACCCGTGCTGGTGTCGGTCACCGTGGCGGGCGAGGCCCTGCTCGCGCGCCAGGCTATCGATGTGCCGTTCCCGCCGGGCTGACGCCGGTCGGGATCAGCGGCTCGAGATCCCGTTGAGCATGCCGGAGATGAACCGGCGCTGCAGGAAGAAGTAGAGCAGCACGATCGGCAATGCCACGATGGTTCCCGCCGCGGCGAGCAGAGAGTATTCGGTGATGTGCTGACCCTGGAAGAAGGCGAGCCCGAGGGGCGCGGTGCGCAAGTTCTCGCTCGAGACCATGATGAGCGGGATCAGGAACTCATTCCACGTCCACATCGCCACGAGCAGGCACATCGTCGTGATCGCCGGCACCGACGGCGGAACCACGATGCGCCAGAGCACGCGCAGGTCGCTCGCGCCATCCATCTTTCCGGCCTCCATGATCTCGCCGGGGAAGGTGCGGAACTGGTTGCGCATCCAGAACACTCCGAAGGCGAGCGACTGGGCGGTCTGCGGGAGGATCAGTGCCCAGTAGCTGTCGGTGAGGCCGGCCCCGCGCAGGTCGTAGTAGAGCGGGATGATGAACGCCTCGGCGGGGAGCATCAGCCCGGCGAGCAGCAGGAAGAACAGCACGTTCTTGCCCGGGAAGTGCAGGCGGGCGAAGGCGAAGCCGGCGAAGATGCTCAGGATGCTCGTGAGGATCACGACGGAGATCGTCACGGTGAGGCTCGAGCGGAGGTAGGTCGAGAATTGGCCGCGGTTCCACGCCTCGACGAAGTTGCCCAGGTCGAAGCTCGAGGGCAGGTGGAAGCCGGCCTGCGGATCGGTGGTCGGGGTGACCGCCGACAGCAGCACGCCGACCATCGGCACGACGGCGAAGAGGCTGAAGACACCGAGTACGAGGTAGTTGAGCGCGGCCTCCCGCCGGGCGATTCTCATTCGACATCCTCCGGCTGGATCTTCTGGATGACGGCGGTGATCACGAGGATGAGCACGCTCAGCCCGATCGCCACGGCCGCCGCCGAGCCGACCTGCCCGGTGGTGAATGCCCGGTTGTAGGCCTCGAAGGCGGGCAGCGATGTGCTGTTTCCCGGTCCGCCCCTGGTGGTCACGTAGACGAGGTCGAAGGTCTTGAGGGCCGCGACCACGGTGAGCGTGAGAGCCACGGCGATCTGGCCACGCAGAGCGGGGAGGGTGATGCCGAAGAACTCGCGAAGGGCGCCAGCGCCGTCCATGCGTGCGGCCTCGAACAGTTCCCGGGGGATGTTGGCGACGCCGCTCAGAAACAGCACCAGGCACAGCCCGATGCCGAGCCAGCTGCCGATGAGGCCGATCGCCGGCAGCGCGGTGTCGAAGTCGCCGAGCCACGCCCGGGTGATCGAGCCGAGGCCGATGGCGCGCAGCACCTGGTTGGCGAGACCCTCGGGGGAGTAGATCGAGATCCACGTCGTGGCAACCACGACCGAGGAGACCACCTGGGGCAGGAAGAGCAGGGTGCGGAATACGGACATGCCCCGCAGGTGGGCGGCGCGGGAGATGACGGCGGTGAGCACGAGCGCCAGGGTGACCGGCACGACCGAGTAGAAGAAGATCATCACCCCGGCGTGCAGGAAGGAGTCCCGCAACTTCACGTCGGTGAAGAGAGCGACGTAGTTCTGCAGGCCCACCCAGGTGGATGGCCCGATTCCGTTCCACTCGAAGAGCGAATACTGCGCCGTCTGCACGACGGGGATGCCGAGGAAGACCGCGAACACGACGAAGGCCGGCAGCACGTAGAGGTAGGCCTTCCACTGCACGCGCGGTCGACGGCCCGACCGGGCGCGAGTGGTGCTCGCGCCCGGTATGGTGCGGTTCGTGGTCGCCAGGCGCATGTCAGCGACCGGTGAATGCCGCGTAGTCGGCCTGGAGCGTCGTGGCAAACTGCTGCGGCGTCGCCTTCCCGGCGGTGAGCTCCTGCACGGCGGCGGTCAGCGTGTCGTAGAAGGTGGGCGTGGAGTAGTCGAGATACGGCACCAGGCCGGAGCTCGCATTGACGCGCTTCCACTCGCTCGCGACGTCCGCCGCGAGGGTGCCCTTGGCGGGCGCCCAGTCGGCCGGCGGCACTGTGGGGAGGTTCCCGGTGTCGACGAGAACCTGGCTGGCCTTCGCGTTGCTGACGAAGTCGATGTACGCGGCGGCGACATCCGGATGCTTCGTCGCCGAGGTCATCGCCCAGGCCAGGCCCTCGCCTCCCGTGGTCACGGGAGTGGTCGAGCCGTTCGGCCCGAGCGCGAGGAAGCCGGCGTCGGCCCCGAGCCCCTCGGTCACTGTCTGAAGCTGCCAGGTTCCCGTGATGGTGAACGCTGCCTTGCCCGCCATGAAGGCGGCGAGGGCGTCGTCGCGCGAGATCCCGTTGGCGTCCGGCGTGAGGTAGCCCTTGTCGACCCAGTTCGTGAGAATCGTGGCCGCCTCGACCGAACTCGTGTCGGTCCACGCGCCGCTCTTGGCGCGCACGAGGTTGTTCACGGCCTTCGAGCCGGCGATCGCGGCCTGCACGACCCCGTAGAGGTGGATGCCCGGGCTCTTCTCCACGTCGCCGTAGGCGATCGGCAGAATGCCGGCCTTCTTCACCGCGGCGAGGTCGGTCTCGAAATCGCCGATCGTCTTCGGCGGGGTGAGGCCGAGCGAGGAGAGGATCTTCTTGTTGTAGTACACGCCCACGATCTCGCCGGTCTGAGAGACCCCGTAGAGGTGGCCGGTCTGCCAATCCTTGCCGTTGGCGGAGAAGGTGTTGAGGTCGAGAAGTTGCTTCGGAAAGTACTTGTCCCAGCCATAGAGGGTCGAGTAGTCGTCCACCGGGCGCAGCAGCCCGCCGCCGACGAACGCGCCCATGTCCGGGTAACCCTGGTTCGCCTGCACGACGTCCGGGGCATCCTTCGAGGTCAGCGCGAGCTTGAGGGTGGTCTTGAGGTCGGCGAAGGAGCGGCTCACCCGGTCGATCGTCACGTTCGGGTACTTCTTCTCGAACTGGGCGTTGAGCTTCTTCTGGGCCACGTCGATGCCACCGTCGGTGTTCTGGTCCCACACCGTGATCGACACCTTTCCGGCACCCGCGACGTCCTTCGAGACCGGGCCGGTCGAGCCGGTCGTGGTCGCGGAACTCCCTGGGGCGCACGCGCTCAGGGTGAGAGCGATGGCGACTGCTGCCGCCAGCGCGACCGTCAGTTTCTTCGGATGGCGGATCATAGGTTCTCCTCGGGGGTGTGAATGGGTCCGGCATGGTGAGTGGAGTGGTGGAGCTCGGGGGAGGGCGATTGCACGGATGCCGCCGACACGTCGGCCGCGGCCTCGGCCCACCGGCGGATCATCGACCAGTCGCCGACCGGAGCCTCGGCGTCGAGGAAGCGCAGTATCTCGGCCGGGCGGGGCGCACTGGCCGCGCCACCGAGTGTGCGCACCGAGAGCGAGGCGCAGAGGCAGGCGAGCCTGAGTCGCACGTCGAGCGGCCAACCGAACCGTTCGGTCGCCATGAGCGAGGCCACGAAGACGTCACCGGCCCCGGTCGGGTCGATCGTGTCGACCACGATCGTGTCCACCTCGGTGAGCGTGCCGGTCGCGCGTTCGAAGGCGACCACGCCTCGGGCGCCTCGGGTGACGACGGCCAGGTCGACGTACTCGCCGAGCGCCCGTGCCGCATCCTCGGCGCTGTCGGTCTGGGTGTACCGCATCGCCTCGAGGTCGTTGGGCACGAAGACGTCGATCTCCCGCAGCCTTCGCAGCACAGACGGCGACCACTCACCGCTCGAATCCCAGCCGACGCCGCCGAAGACGACGGTTCCCTCCGCCCGGATCCGCCGCACCCAGGCGGGAAGCTCCGCCTGCACTCCCACGTGGGTCGCACCCACGGTGGGCCCGTCCTCCGGCCAGTCGAGCGGCAGCGCATCCTCCTCGTAGGTGATGAAGCTGCGCTCGTGCTGCCCGGTGAGCGACACCGAGACCGGGCTCTGGAATCCGGGGACCCTTCTCAGCCAGGTGAGGTCGAGTTCCGGCTCGGCGGAGAGGATGTCATCGACCCGGCTGCCGAGGGCGTCGTCGCCGAGTTGCGAGAGCAGGGCGGTGGATGCTCCGAGCCGGGAGGCGGCGACGGCCCGGTTGGCAGTGCCGCCCGGGGTGAGCATGAACGCGTCGGCGAACACCTCCGCCCCTGGCTCCGGCAACGGCACACCGGCGAAGACGAGATCGCAGAAGACCGACCCTGCGAAGAGCAGGTCGAGGTGTGGCGTCGCGGCGGTTGCCGAGTCTTCACTGAGCACGAGACTCCAGAGGTATGAGATCGGCGCAATCATCGGTGATCGAGTTTGCGCAGGTTTTATCCAGTCTGCGGATCTGATGTGACGATCGTACGTCGAAACTGCGTCAAGTTTGTAAAGTTTGACCATCTTGGCCCAGAAACTCGATCATGAACGAGCAAACTCCTTCATCCGTCCCGTAGGCTGATCCCATGATCGGCAAACAGCGGCAGGACCGGATTGTCAAGGCGCTTCGCTCCGGCGGCGGTGCCTCGGTGAGTGAACTCGCCCGCGCGCTCGATGTGAGCGAATCCACCATCCGCCGCGATCTCGACATGCTGGACCGCAACGGCGAACTCACCCGCACCTACGGCGGAGCGGTGCTGCGCCCGGGCGAGACCGTGCGCGAACCGGGGGAGGACCCGCTCGAGGGCACCTTCGCGATCGACACCGACCTCCAGCTCAAGAAGGCGATCGCCCGGGAGGCGGCGGCCCTCGTCGAAGACGAGAGCGTCATCATCCTGGATATCGGAACCACCACGCCGCTCGTCGCGCGTGAGCTGCGCGGTCGGCCGGTCACCATCATCACCAGCAACCTCGCCGTTCTCGACGAGTTGAGGGACGACACGACCGTGAGACTCGTGATGCTCGGGGGTGTTCTCCGACGCAACTATCGCTCCTTCGTGGGCTCTCTCACGGAACTCGCCCTCGCCCAGGTGAGCGCGGACATCGTGTTCCTCAGCTGCACCGGCGTGCGGGCCTCCGGCCATGTCGTCGACAACATGGCGGTCGAGGCACCGATCAAACACTTGATGATCAAATCGGCCGACAAGGTCGTCCTGCTCGCCTCCGAAGCCAAGTTCCCGGGCAACGGCGCCCTTCGGCTGTGCTCCCTTGCCGACGTCGACGTGGTCATCACCACCGCCGGCGCGAACGAGCAGACCCTGAACAAATGCCGCGAAGCCGGTGGAAAGGTGATCATCGCATGAAACTGTGCATCCTCGGCGGCGGAGGTTTCCGCACCCCGTACGTCTACCAGGCCCTGCTTCGCGACCGCGGCTTTCCGCGGGTGACCGAGGTGGCGCTCTACGATGTCGACGAGCACCGGCTCCGGTCGATGACGGCGATCCTCGAACAGTTCGCGGCCGGATTCGAGGACGCCCCGCGGCTCGTCCCCACGCTGTCGCTCGAGAAAGCGATCGAGGGCAGCGACTTCGTCTTCGCCGCGATCCGGGTCGGGGGACTCGAGGCCCGCCGCTGCGACGAGCACGTCGCACTCGATCTCAACCTGCTCGGTCAGGAGACGACGGGACCGGGCGGACTCGCCTACGCGATCCGCACCATCCCGGTCATGATGAACATCGCCCGGGTCGTGCGCGAGCTCGCGCCGAACGCCTACGTGATGAACTTCACCAACCCGGCCGGCATCATCACCGAGGCCATGCAGTCGGTGCTGGGCGACCGGGTACTCGGCATCTGCGACACGCCATCCGGGCTCGGCCGCCGCGTCGCCGGGCTCCTCGGCCTCGACCACACCCGTGTGCAGATGGACTACGTGGGCCTCAACCACCTCGGCTGGATGCGCCGCGTGATGTACAACGGCGAGGACGTGCTGCCCGGACTGCTCGCCGATGACGCCAAACTCGGTCTGATGGAAGAGGGGCACGTCTTCGGCACGGACTGGATCCGCAGCCTGGGCGCGATCCCCAACGAATACCTGTACTACTACTACTTCAACCGCGACGCCGTGCGGAACATCGTGGACTCGAAGATCACGCGCGGAGACTTCCTGGCGAAGACCCAGGGCGAATTCTTCGACCGCGCCATCGCGGCGGGCAACGGGGCGGCTGAGCTGTGGCGGGAGACCGTCGAGACGCGCAGTGCCAGTTACATGGCCGAGGCGAAGGGCGGCGTGCAGGGCGCACCGACGAGCTCGCGCGAACACGAGACGGACCCCAGCCACCAGGGCTACGCGGGCGTGGCGCTCGGCGTGATGGCCGCGATCACCCGCAACGAGCGGGCGACCATGATCCTCAACGTGCGCAACGGCACGACCATCCAGGGGCTTCCGGCGGATGCCGTGATCGAGGTGCCGACGACGGTGGACGCCAACGGCGTGCATCCGCAGACCACCGCGCAGCCGGAACTCGCCCAGATCGGTCTCATGCAGCAGGTGAAGGCGGTCGAGCGGCACACGATCTCCGCCGCCATCACGGGGTCGTGTGATGAGGCCCTCAAGGCCTTCGCCCTGCACCCGCTGGTGGACTCCGTGACGGTGGCGCGAAGCCTGCTCGCCGGCTACATCGACCGCATCCCCGAGGTCGCCGCAGTGCTCACTCGGTAGACGACGGTGTGGACCGGGCGAGCTCGTCGGCGATCGAGGTCGCCCATGCATCCACCTCGTCCCAGTTGCGGAAGTCGCCCTCGGGCAGGATCTCTCGCACGGGCGGCAACCGCCGCATGAGCCGGTCCCGCCCCGCGAGCTTCTCTGGATCGAGCACGCCGAAGAAGACGTGCGATCCCCGCGGGGAGATCTCGCTCTCGAACTCATCGATCTCCTTGGGCCTGGCCTCGACCTCGAGGTCCTTGCCGTTGATGTCCGTGGTTTCCGTGCCGAGCGGCCCGCTGCTGAACAGCCAGACGGGGCGAGCGGACAGGGTCGCGCGGTTGTGCCGCACGAAGTCGGTGGCTTCCTTGCGCCAGGAGCCCAGATAGACCGCGCTGCCGACGATGATCGCGTCGTAGGCGGTCGGGTCGCCGGCCGCCTCGGCGGGCACGGCGAGCGCGTTCTGGCCGAGATCGCAGAGCTTCCCCGCGATGCGCTCGGCGATCTCCGCCGTCGAACCGTACTTGCTCGCGTAGGCGATGAGAACTGACATTGCTCCTCCTCAGGCTCGGTGCACGGGCCGCTCGACCCTTCCCTACCCTGACAGCGCCCGGCACCGCGTCGTGGGCCGAAAGTCACCCGTGGATCATGAGCCGTAAGGCCTGTCGCCGTCCGCGAACGCCGTTACGCTGGCAGCCATGAAGCGACTCATTGTCACGGCGATGCTCGCGGCGGCGATCCTGCTCGGGGTCGCGGCCCCCGCCTCCGCCGGAGTCGACGACTTCTCGTTCTCGAGCTTCGATGGCCAGTACACACTCGGTCGGGACGACGCTGGACGCTCGGTGCTCACTGTCGTCGAGACCCTCGTGGCGGTCTTCCCGCAGACCGATCAGAACCACGGCATCCGCCGGGAGCTCGTCGACACCTACGACGGGCACCCCACCGACCTCGCGATCGCGTCGGTGACCGACGGCAACGGCAGGCCGCGCGGCTTCACGACGAAGAGCAACAACGAGTTCCTCGACGTGACGATCGCCGCCGACTCATTCGTGCACGGCTCGCAGACCTATGTGATCACCTACACCCAGCACAACGTGACCCGCTACTTCGCCGACACCAAGGCCGACGAGTTCTACTGGGACACCAACGGTACCGGCTGGGCACAGCCGTTCGGGGAGGTCACCGCCACGGTGCACCTGGCGCCGTCGCTCCTGCCCAGACTCACGGGCAAGGCGGATGCCGCCTCCGGCGTCGCGGGCGCAACCGGCCCGGCGACGATCGCCA
Source organism: Lacisediminihabitans profunda (assembly GCF_008040105.1). GTDB lineage: Bacteria > Actinomycetota > Actinomycetes > Actinomycetales > Microbacteriaceae > Lacisediminihabitans > Lacisediminihabitans profunda. The sequence continues at coordinate 93,286 of NZ_VRMG01000004.1, read as the reverse complement.
GGACCGACGACGGATTCGCCTTCACGGCGAAGAACCTCGGACCGCGGCAGAATCTCACCTTCGCAATCGGCTTCGCCCCCGGCACCTTCACCCCGCGTGACAGCGGGTTCTTCGCCGCCCCCTGGCCGAGCCTGTCGCTGCTGGGCGCCCTCGGTGCGATCGCTGCGGCGATCGGGGCCATCGTGCTGAGGCTCACCCGCCTGCGCGATGCACCCGGCCGGGGCATCATCATTCCCGAGTACCTTCCGCCGAAGGGAGTGCCGCTGCTTCTGTCTTCCACGATCGCGGGCAAGGCGGCGAAGGCGAACCCGGCCCAGATCCTCGACCTCGCGGTGTCTGGCAGGCTGCGCGTGCTGGAGGTGGAGCCCACCGGCTTCAGTAGCAAGCCGGGATTCGCGCTCGAGTTCATCACTGCCAAGGGGGCCAACCCCGACGAGACGGAATTCCTGCATGCGCTCTTCGGGGATTCGCTCACCCCGGGCGAGCAGCGAACTCTGAAGAAGCCCGACCAGCGGGCTGTGAAACGCATCACGGCCCTCATGCGCAGGGTGCGTTCGGATGCGACATCCGACGGGTACCGTCGACGACTCCCCGCCGCGCGCATGTTCCTGGTCGTCGCGGCCTCCGTCGCCGCTGGCGCCGTCAGCTTCCTCTTCGGTGCCCTGGCCCTCGGCGACGCCGTGGGAGGCATCGCGCCCGGCGTGTTCATCGGCGTCGGCATCCTCGGTTTCGTCGTCACGGTCGTCGCCGTCTCCCACGTTCCGCTCGAGCCGCGAGGCGCGGAACTGCGCGAGTACCTCAAGGGCCTGGACATGTACATCTCGCTCGCCGAGGCCGACCGGCTGCGCTACCTCCAGTCCCCGCAGGGCGCAGAGCGGGCGCCGATAGCCACCGACGACAAGGCCCAGCTCGTGAAGCTCAACGAGAGGCTGCTTCCCTATGCCGTCCTGTTCGGCAACGAGAAGGAGTGGGCCAGGGAGCTCGGCCGCTACTACGAGGAGCTCGGCCAGCAGCCCACCTGGTACGCGGGCCGAAGCGCCTTCAACGCCGCGCTCTTCGCCAACAGCATCGGCTCGGTTTCGGTGAGCGCCTCATCCGCCTACAGTGCGTCGAGCGGCGGATCGGGTGGCGGTGCGGTGTCTGGCGGCGGGGGAGGCGGCGGGGGCGGAGGCGGCGTCTGAGCCGGTCTTGGTAGCACCGAATCCCCTCCGAATTCACCCCGTGTTCATGTGACAACCGTTGCGGCAACAGGGCCCAGTGGCGCAGGGTGCAATGACCAGCAGAATTGTTGCCGCCGAGAGCGGTCAACCCCAGTGAGAGACGAGAGCCATGGGCAAGCATTTCGACGACGCTCCGACGCCGCTCCTCCAGGTGCCGACGACGACGGCACAATTCGAGGCGATCGTGGGCGCGTACGTGCCGGACGGGGCCCTGGAATCGGAGGATCGCGAGGCGGACGATCCCTCTTGGTACTCCACGGACTGATCCGACGACGCCTGTCGTAGGGTGGAGCATCCGGCCGCCAGATCCGACCGGCACCGTCGAGCGGAAGTGAGCGTCAACCAGAAGTGAGTGTCATCGTTCCCGCCCTGCGTCGCCCCATCATCGTCTGGGACCTCGTGCTGTCGATCCTGCTCACGCTGCTCGGGCTCGGGATCGGCGCGCTCGTCTCGCTGTCGTCGATCTTCCTCGTGATGGCCGCCGACTCGTGCGGAGGCAGCAGGGAGTGCAACCTGCCGCAGCTCACCGGCGGCTGGCTCATCGCCATGATCGGGCCGAGCGTCGTCATGCTCGTCACCCTCGTGCTCACGGTCGTTCGCCTGGTGCGACGACGGATGACCTGGTGGCTGCCCCTGACCGGCATCGTGGTCGAGCTGCTCGTCTGGTGGGGCGCCGTGTCCCTCGTCTTCGCGAGCGTCCCCGGCCCGAACTGACCGAGCGCCCGGCGACGGACGGGATCGCCTCGCGCCCGCACCGGGGGCGCCGCGGTCGTCGCCCTCGTCACCCACGCCTCATCCGTCGGACGCGACGACGCGAGGAAGCTCTCCGCCCCGCTCCGCTGCCGCTCAAACGCACGACGCTGCTGACGCTTCGCGACGGGAATCAGATCGACGGTCCTCGGCTGCGTGCAGGCGGCCTCCTCCTCCCAGTTACGCTTTGGGCGCTGCCCGTGCACCGATCCCGCCCGGGAGCCTCCGCCGTGTCACCGCGGCGACCATCATTGCGCCATGAAGCCACCGACCTACAACGAGTCGCTCCTGCAGCCGCTCACCACCGACGCCCTTGTCGAGCAGAGGGTCTCCGCTCTCGTGGGGCGCGCCTGCCGGAGGCAGCTCTGGTTCCTCTTCCTCGACGAGCATCAGGTCCAACTGCCGCTCATCATCCCCGTCGGAGATCCGCCGACTCGTCCGGACGCATCGGTCAGCACCCTCGCTGAGGGCATCTCCGCCGCCATGGAGTCTGTGGCCGCGTCCTCGGTCATCGTCGTGATCGAGCGGTTCGCCGACCAGGCCGTCACCCCGGCCGACACGGCGTGGGCACGGGCCATCGACGAACAATTCGGCGAAACGGGCGTGCGGGTGCGCGGCTTCCTTCTCAGCCATCGCCGCGGTGTGCGCTGGCTGGCACCCGATGACTACAGGTTTCCGGTGCGGGGGAGCGACCGATGATCGGGCGTGCGCGTCCGTGACTTGACACACCTTGTGCGGGGTCCCCCCGCCGCTCCGCGCGAGCGCAGGGACAGCCCGGCTCGCTACTGAGCCCGGCTCGCTACAGCCCGGCTCGCTACTGAGGGAGCGATTCCTCGATCAGTCCCACGATGGCCGGGTCGTCCGGCTCCGTGGCCGAACGGAAGCGGTGCACGTCCCCGGACGGGGTAACGACGAACTTCTCGAAATTCCACTTGACCTTGCCCGCGTGGCCGTCAGCATCCGCGGTCTTGACGAGTTCCGCGTAAAGCGGGTGCTGCGAGCGGCCGTTCACCTTGATTTTTTCGAACATCGGGAAGGTGACACCCCACGTGGTGGAGCAATACTCCTTGATGGCGTCCTCGCTGCTCAGCTCCTGCAGGAACTGGTTGCTGGGGAAGCCCAGCACGGTGAAACCCTTCTCGCCATACTTCTTCTGCAAGGCCTCGAGCTTCTCGTACTGCGGGGCAAGCCCGCACCGGGAGGCGACGTTCACGATGAGCAACACCTTGTCCTGATAGGCGCCAAGCGAGGTGGTCTGTCCGTCGATGGTGGTGATGGGGATGTCGTTGATGGCCATGCGATAGCGAACGGCCGCGCCTCGGCCGGTATTCCCAGAATTCGAGATATCCGAGTGTTCGGGAGATGCCGGTCTGACGCGGCCGTTCGGCCGTGCGACCCTTCGGTCAGGCGATCTCGAGTGCGCGGAGGCGACGTATCGCCCTCACCGCGGCGACGGACTGCCACACCACGAACACTTCAACTACGAGGGAGAGAAGTCCGAGCGGCTCGAGCCAGTTGCCGATGTCGTCCGTCGCGCCCGGCATCCCGACCGTGCGATTGATCACGAATGCCACGATGACCGCGGCCGCGAGGGCCCCGGCCGCGAGGTAGTCGAGCTTCGTCGCGACGGTGAACAGCCGTTCCGCGATCACGAGCGCCGCCACAATGAGAACAATGTAGAGGTACCCGAGGTACGGCGTTTCCTTGAGCTTGCCCGGAAGGTCGAGAACGTGGATCGCCGCTATCGCGGCCACCCCGATCCCCATCGCCGCGCGCCGACTTTCCAATTGGAGGCGAAGCGCTCTGGCGTGCAGTTGCGTGGTTACGTGCTCGCTCGATGCTTCCTGTGCCGATAAGGTTTCGGCGGTCGTTCGTTCTGCGGTTTCAGTACTCGATGTCATTGTTTCCCCTGACTCAGCGAATCTCTGTACATTCCGATGTGGTTACTTACCCTTTCGACGCTAATCGCACGCCCGGGGGCAGGAAAAGGGCACGCGCCATTCGTGTGAGGACTCCAATGTTGAGGATGCTTTCTCTCGGGTAACTGTGATATCCCCGTGAGCGGTTCGGAACTATGATCCGGTCGCGCGGGCGGGGAGACCGCAATCGAATGCCCTACGCTGGGACCGCTCCCCGCCATCCGGGTCACAGGGTCGGTTCGATATTCTCGACAGCGTTCCCGGCGCGACCGACGCGCCCCGGCCAGAAAGAACCCATGCCAGACAGCCCAATCTCGGCAACGCCGTACGAGGTGCTCGGGGTGAGCCCCTCCGCGAGCGAGGACGACCTCCGGCGCGCGTATCGAAGGCTGCTGCGGGAGTCCCACCCGGACACCGGGGGGAGTACGGCACGCTTCGTCGCCGTACAGCTGGCCTGGGAGCGGATCGGCACGCCGGCCGATCGCGAGGCCTACGATCGCGGCGGCTTCTCACGAACCACGACGGTCGACCAGGACGCGGAGGGGGACGGCTCGTTCACCTGGGCACCCCGATCTGCACCGAAGCAGCGGGACACCCGTCCGCGTGCTCGCGCCTACGGACATCCCGGGGGCTGGCGACGCGAACGCTACCTTGCCCTCATGCGCGAATGGGTGGGCCGCGGCGAAGAACTCGCGAACCCCTACGACCCGGCCCTCGTCAGGGGCGCGCCGCGAGAGATCCGCCACATTCTCGCCGACGCTCTCGCCGAGGAGGCCACGGCCCGCACTCTCTCGTTGCTCGGTATCGGCTATACGATCTGGCACGACGTGGCCACCGGCGACCCGGAGAACAAGATCGATCACGTCGTGCTGGGCCCGACAGGGCTCTTCGCGATCCTCTCCGAGGACTACGGCGCCCCGGTGCGCGTGCGGCGCGGCGAGCTGGTCGGCGCCGTCGACACCTTCGACCTCACCGAGGATCGCCCCATGCACCAGCTCGGCCTTCGAGCCAAGGCCCTCGTCCGCGCTGTTCGTGTGCGCTTCACCGCCCTTGTGATTGTGCTCCCCGACGACGAACTGGACGCGCCGATCGTCTCCCTGGGCAATGTGCGCGGGGCCGCGGGGGTCGCCGTGCAGCGGTCGTACCTCTCGGCGCTCCTCCGCGATGGCCTGCCTGGTCGCGCACTCGCCGGGGGAGCCGAATTGTTCGAGGTCCGCGCCAAGCTCCAGGAGAAGATCCGCTTCGTCTGAGCCGCCACACCGTCGAAGACGTTCAGTCGGCCAACGCTTCTCCGGAGGTCTTGCGTCGAATGCGGGATTCTGGGCCGAAACGGCTCAATGGAACGTGCAAGTCGAGCTCGGGATGCGAAACCTCCGGAGAAAACGATGGCCAGAGAAACGATGGCCAGACAAACGATGGCCGGAGAAACGATGGCCGGAGAAACGATGGCCGGACAAACGAGGGCCGGAGAAACGAGGGCCGGAGAAGCGAGGGGCCGGACGAACGGGGCGCACCAGTGTGCTCCAGTTTAGTTGTAGCGTCAAGTGATTCCGCTAGGATGGGCAGATGGAAGACACCGTCTGGCTCACCGCCCCCCAGCTCGACGCGTGGAGGAAGTTCATCTCCGTTGTCGAGCTGCTTCCCGGAGCGCTCGATTCTCAGCTGCAGCGGGACGCCGAACTGAGCCACTTTGAGTACTTCGTGCTCGCGATGCTCTCCGAGGCACCCGGGCGAACGCTCCGGATGACGCAGCTGGCCGGCGAGACGAACGCGACCCTGCCGCGCCTGTCGCACGTCGTCTCGCGACTCGAGACCCGCGGTTACCTCGACCGCGTCCCATGTCCGGAGGACCGTCGCGCGACGAACGCCGTGCTCTCGGAGGCGGGTTGGGAGAAGGTGGTCGCCACGGCCCCCGGCCACGTGCGCACCGTGCGCGAAAACGTGATCGACGTTCTCGATGACGACGACGTGGCGGATCTCGACCGCATCATGGCGAGGATGCTCGCCCGTCTCGACCCGGACAATCGGTTCGGGTCGGTCTCGGGCAGGTAGCCGCCGTCACGCCCCGGTCGAGGGCGACGGCGTGAAGCGGTAGGCGAACCTGCCGTTCGCGCCAATGATCTTCACCGATACCGTGCCGACCGTTCCCGCGGCGTCGGAGGCGACGCAATCGAACGTCGAGCCGACCACGAAAATGGTCAAGGACGCCGGGCAGACCACCGAATAGTTGTGGCCCTGGGCGTGGAGTGCGCCCTCGGTCTGCTGTTCTATCGCCGCGGTGCCCCGGGCGGCGACGCTCGCCCCGAGGCCGACGCCCGCGCCGACAGCGAGCGCCGAGATGAGCACCGAATTGATGATGAACAGCCACAGCGGGAACGACCCCCGGCGAACCCGCTGGTGGACCCGAACCGTGCGAGCGATGAGGTAGGCGAGCGGGCCGAGAAAGAGCCAGCCCAGGCTTGCCCGCGCCTCGTAGCCCCACACGTCCAGCTTGTTGCGGTCCCGCAACGCGAAGGCGATCGACCAGAGCAGTGGCAGAAGCGCGGCTCCGATGAGCCACCACCACGCTCCGGAGCCCAGAAGGGTGAGCACAACAAGACCCACCGAGGCCATCAGGCCCACCCACGGAGTGAAGCCGACAGCGATGGCGCCCGGGGTATTCCACCTGGTCGGTGCCGTCACGATCGGCGGCACGTGGGCCTGCCAGGAGCGGTGGTCGCCGAACGGCACGTAGGCGTGGGTCAGATCCTGGGGGAGCGTTTCGATCTCGGGCGCGCGGGGGCGGAAGGCCGTGGCGGGCGATTCGGCAGCGACCGGCTCGGCAGCGACCGGCTCGGCAGCGACCGGCTCGGCCGGTTTCGGCGCCGTGTGCTCGGTCCACTCGATTCCATTCCACCATCGGTTCAATTCGAGACCCGTCGGGTCGTCGTACCAGCCCGCCGGGACACTCAGCGGGCGTCGCTCGAGGGGCGGTACCTCCGGATCGGGCGGCGTGGGAGGCCGCGACTCATCAGTGGGAGGAACCGGCCCCTGCGGACCGGTCGCCTCCGGCTCTTCCGCCGACTCCGTGGTGAGTGGACCGTTCTTCTCCCGCAGTTGCCGACGGCTGAGAAATACCCCCGCCCCGGCTATGGCGTCCGGTACGGCGTCCGGCAGATCCTCGTGCACGGCGGCCGGTACGGCCTCCTGCGAGGTCTCGGGCGGGGTCTCGGGCTCGGCATCCGGCACGATCCTTGACGGATCCACCGGCACGGCGTCCGGCCGAGTCTCCGGCGCGGCCTCAGGAATCGCCACCGCCGCCGCGATGACGTCGGCCGTCCAGGCGGCGCCGTTCCACCAGCGCAGCCGACCGACGTCCTCGGGGTCGGCGTACCAGCCAGCCGACACCGCCTCGGACTGCACATTCGTTGACACGCTGACATCCCCCGATAACAAAGCCCCATACGGACCCTTTCAGGAGTTTACGGGCATTGCTCATGGCACAGCGATGCCCGTCTTACCCCAGAACGCGGGACTCTGCCGCCCCCTCGTCGAGCCGCTCACGGGCAGCGAACGACCATCGTGCAGACACGGCGGTGTCAGTCCTGCCGGTCTTTGCGCTCCTTCTCGCCCTCGCGAGTCTCCGATTCCGTGTAGCTGCCCATGTCGGGCTCGGTCTGCTCTTCGCGAGTGCGGGAGCCATCCCGCAACTCTTCGTCGGTGTAGGCCCCGCGCTCGTCGGTGGAGGTGCTGCGCGATCCATCGGGCAGCTGTTCGTCGGTGTACATGCCTTCTCCACCGGATGAGGTCGAGCGGGTTCCGTCGGGCAATTGCTCGTCCTGGTACCCGCCCTTGGCGTCGCGTTCGCCAGTGCTTTCAGCCATCAGCTTCTTCTCCTGCTCTCGTCGTCGAGTTGTCGGCAGTCGAACTCCGCACCTCGGTTCGGGCCGCTATTCGTCACGATAGACGCCTCGGGGGCGGTAAGGAACCCCCGGGCGGGCACGTCGGGCCGGCTCCGGATCTGCGACGCAGCAGACATCCTTGACCCGGAGGCCCCGGTGCGAGGACGATCGAGGTATCCCATTCGTTTGGAGGTGTGGCCGTGGCGACGATCACCGACCAGGAACTGAAACAGATCGACCGAGCGAATTCGACGGGACTCACTCCCGTGGTCTTCGTTCACGGCCTCTGGCTCCTGCCGAGCAGTTGGGACGAGTGGCGCGCGCTCTTCGAAGAGAACGGCTTCGCCACGATCGCTCCCGGGTGGCCGGACGACCCGGAGACCGTGGGGGAGGCCCGCGAGCATCCGGAGGTCTTCGCCAGGAAGTCGATCGGCGCCGTCACCAGCCACTATCTCGAGGCCATCGCGAAGCTCAACTCCAAGCCGGCGATCGTGGGCCACTCGTTCGGCGGGGTGATCGCCCAGAAACTCGCCGGTGACGGCGCATCGCGCGCCACCGTCGCTATCGACCCCGCCCCGTTCCAGGGGGTGCTTCCGCTGCCGGTGTCCTCCCTCAGGTCATCGTCCGCGGTGCTGGCCAATCCGGCCAACTTCGACCGGGCGGTCACCCTCACCTTCGAGCAATTCGCCTACGGCTGGGCCAACGCGCTCGAGGAGGACGAGGCGAGGGAGATCTACGAGCGGTACCACGTCGCCGCCCCCGGCCGCCCCCTCTTCTCGGCCGCCACCGCCAACTTCAACCCGTGGTCCGACGACAAGGTGGACACCACCAACCCCGACCGCGGGCCGCTTCTTCTCATCTCTGGCGCCGACGACCACACCGTGCCGTGGGCGATCGTCAACGCCTCGTACAACCGGCAGAAGCGAAGCGTGGGAGTGACGGAGATCGTCTCCGTCCCGCACCGCGGCCACTCGCTCACTATCGACAGCGGATGGGAAGAGGTCGCCAAGATCGCCCTCGACTTCGTGAACGAACACACCGCCGGGTAGCGGTCGGGCCCAGGGCGTCTACTCCTCCACAGAGGTGGTCGGCACCGCCAGGGCCGACTCGAGCCGAATCTTCGGCAGTTCCACGCTCACCTCGCTCGGAATGGTGACCGTTGCGGTGGGCCGCGCGGCGTGGGCCGCGACCGTGCCGGCCGCCGCCCCGCCGACGAAGCTCCCGAGGAGGCTCCGGATGTCGAGTCCCGTGGTCGACTTCAACACCGCGTCGATCTCGGAGAATCCGCCGGCCACGTTCTTGCTGAGTTGGCTCGCGCCGTCCGTGGACACGACCGTCAGCTGGTCGATATTGCCCAGCGGCGCGGCGAGCTCGTGCGCGATCTGCGGGAGCATTTCGACCAGGCGAAGCTGGATGAGCGCCTCCGAACGCTGCGCGACGGCGGCCGCCGCAAGCTTGGTCGCCTCTGCCTCGGCCGTGCCCTTGGCGAGAATCGCGTCGGCGGTCGCCTGGCCTTCGGCGCGGATGGCGTCGGCGTTCGCAATGCGGCTGTCGCGCTCGGCGTTGGCCGCGATGACGCGCGCCTGAGCCTCTGCGGTTGCCGCCACCTTCACCTTGTATGCGTCGGCGTCGGCCACCGCGTTGACCTCGGACGCGAGTTCCGCGGTGCGGAGCTTGGCGGCCGCCTGCGCGGTGACCTCCTGCTCGTGCACGATGTTCTGCCGCGTCTTGGCCTCGGCCAGCGGCTTTGCTCCCGCGGCCTCCGCCGTGGCCTTGTCCGTGTCAAGCTGGAGTGCGGCACGCTTGAGGGCCAACGTGTTCTGGGCGATGGCCACGGCCTGCTCGGCGGCGATCGCCGCCTCCTGGGACGCCTGCCCGGCCTGGGCCTCCGCCACCTCGGCTGCCCTCAACACCGCGGCCTGCTCGGCGCGCCCCATGTTGCGGATGTAGTCGTTGTCGTCGGAGATGCCCTTGATTTCGAAGGAGTCGACGTCGAGTCCCTGGCTGAGCAGCGACTCGCGGGCGGTGGAGAGAACCGCGGCGCCGAGTTCGTCCCGCTTCTGGATGATGGTCTGCACGTCCGTGCCGCCGATCGACGAGCGAAGAGATCCGGACAGCACCTCGAGGGCGAAGCCATCGATGTTCTTGTCGTTGCCGATGAAGCGCTGGCCGGCCGCGAGGATCGCGGAGTGAGTGTCGCCGACCTTCACGATGGCGACGGCCTCGACCGTGAGGGTGATCCCGCGGGCATCCTGCGCGACGGCGGCGAGCTCGATGGCCCGTGAGCGGAGGCTGATCTTGAAGGCCTTCTGAAAGAACGGCGTGATGAACACGCCCGAGCCCACGACGATGCGGATGCCGGACTCCTCGGTAGCGACACCGCCGACGGTCTTCACCTTCGAGCGCTTTCCGGTGATCAGGATCGCCTCGTCCGGGCCGGCGTTTTTGTAGACGGACTTCGCGTAGATGAGAACGACGAAGAAGAGGACGATGACACCGAGAATGATCGCCGGCACGGGGGAGAACAGAAAGTCGAACACGGATTGCCCTTCGTGCGCACGCGGCGCGGCTTCGGCGGAGCGTGTTCCGGCGCATCCACCGGGCGTAGAGCTGATCCCTCGCGCCCCCAGCTTAAGCGCGGAATGAGGATCCTTCGTTACCGCGATTGTCGAGCAGGCGGGGAGAAGCGCCGGCCCGTGCCCAAGGCTTAGCCTGAAGACCATGAGCATGACCTCCGGCACGACCACGAGGGCGCAGGCGCAGAGGCCCGCCGACAGCCACGATCTGATCCGCGTTCAGGGCGCTCGCGCCAACAACCTCAAGGACATCACGGTCGAGCTTCCGAAGCGGCGGTTGACGGCGTTCACCGGCGTCTCCGGATCCGGCAAGAGTTCGCTGGTGTTCGGCACGATCGCGGCGGAGTCGCAGCGCCTGATCAACGAGACCTACAGCGCATTCGTGCAGGGCTTCATGCCGACGCTGGCGCGGCCCGAGGTGGACGTGCTGGACGGGCTGACCACGGCGATCATCGTCGACCAGGAGCGGATGGGTGCCAATCCGCGCTCCACCGTCGGCACCGTCACCGACGCGTATGCGATGCTCCGGATCGTGTTCAGCCGCCTCGGCCGCCCGCACATCGGCTCGCCCCAGGCGTTCTCCTTCAACGTCGCGTCGGCGAGCGGGGCGGGTGCCGTCACCCTCGAGCGTCACGGACAGACCGTCAGGGAACGTCGCACCTTCAGCGTCACCGGGGGAATGTGTCCACGCTGCGAGGGGATGGGCAGTGTCACCGACCTCGATCTGACCCAGCTCTATGACGACAGCAAGTCCCTCAACGACGGCGCCCTCACCATCCCCGGCTACAGCATGGATGGCTGGTTCGGGCGAATCTTCAGTGGCGCTGGCTTCTTCGACCCGGACAAGCCGATCAGTTCCTTCACCAAGCGAGAACTCCACGACCTGTTGTACAAGGAGCCGACCAAGATCAAGGTCGACAACATCAACCTGACCTATGAGGGCCTGATCCCGAAGATCCAGAAGTCGATGCTCTCCAAGGACAGGGAGGCGATGCAGCCGCACATCCGTGCCTTCGTCGACCGGGCCGTCACCTTCACCACCTGCCCGGAATGCGGCGGGACCAGGCTCAACGAGGCCGCGCGCTCGTCCAAGATCGCCGGCATCAGCATCGCGGATGCCTCGGCAATGCAGATCAGCGACCTGGCCGGATGGGTGCGTGGCCTCGACGAGCCGACCGTGGCACCGCTTCTCGAGGCACTGCAGCAGACCCTCGAGTCGTTCGTGGAGATCGGCCTGGGCTACCTCTCACTCGACCGACCGACCGGCACGCTCTCGGGCGGCGAGGCTCAGCGCACCAAGATGATCCGCCACCTCAGCTCTCCTCTCACCGACATCACCTACGTCTTCGACGAGCCAACCGTCGGGCTGCATCCGCACGACATCGACCGCATGAACACGCTTCTGCTGAAGCTTCGGGACAAGGGAAACACGGTTCTCGTCGTGGAGCACAAGCCGCAGACGATTGCGATCGCCGATCATGTGGTGGACCTCGGCCCGGGTGCCGGCACCGCGGGCGGTGAAGTCTGCTTCGAGGGCACGTTCGAGGGGCTGCGGGCCAGCGACACCCTGACCGGTCGCCACCTCGACGACCGTGCCTCCCTCAAGAACGCGGTGCGCCCGGCGACGGGAACGCTGGAGATCCGCGGCGCATCGGAACACAATCTGCGGAGCGTGGATGTCGACATCCCGCTGGGCATGCTGGTCGTCGTCACCGGGGTGGCCGGCTCGGGCAAGAGCTCGCTGATCCACGGTTCGGTGTCGGGGCTGGGCGGCGTCGTCACGGTCGATCAGAGCGCCATTCGCGGCTCGCGCCGGAGCAACCCGGCCACCTACAGCGGGCTTCTCGACCCGATCCGCAAGGCTTTCGCGAAGGCGAACGGCGTGAAGCCGGCCCTGTTCAGCGCCAACTCGGAGGGCGCCTGCCCCAATTGCAACGGCGCGGGAGTCATCTTCACCGACCTGGCGATGATGGCCGGCGTCGCCACCACCTGCGAGGTGTGCGAGGGCAAGCGGTTCGAAGCGTCGGTGCTCGAGTACCGACTCGGCGGACGCGACATCAGCCAGGTGCTCGCGATGCCGGTGAGCGAGGCCAGGGAATTCTTCGGCGCGGGCGAGGCACACACGCCCGCCGCCCGTGTCGTGCTCGACCGGCTCGCCGACGTCGGGCTCGGCTACCTCAGCCTCGGCCAGCCGCTCACCACCCTCTCCGGCGGCGAGCGCCAACGACTCAAACTGGCCATCCACATGGGCGAGAAGGGCGAGGTCTACGTTCTCGACGAGCCCACGAACGGTCTCCACCTCGCCGACGTCGAACAGCTCCTCGGACTGCTCGATCGGCTGGTCGACTCCGGCAAGTCGGTGATCGTCGTCGAGCACCACCAGTCGGTCATGGCGCACGCCGACTGGATCATCGACCTCGGCCCCGGTGCCGGCCACGACGGTGGGCGGGTCGTCTTCGCCGGCACACCAGCCGACCTCGTCGCCGCGCGCTCCACGCTCACCGGCCAGTACCTTGCGTCCTACGTGGGGGCGTGACCCCCGCTCTGGCGCTCCGCCGGCGGCTCCACTAGCAGCAGGACTGCGAGCTCGCGTCTCCGGTGGAGCACACACCCGTCGCGGGGAGCACGAGCTTCACCGCGGATGCGCCGGCGAAGTCTCCATCGAGCCAGGCCACGATCGAGCGCACCTGTTCGTACCCCGTCGCGAGAAGGAAGGTTGGCGCCCTGCCGTAGCTCTTCATTCCGGCGATGAAGAAGTTGGGCTCCGGGTGCTGAAGCTCGGCGAAGCCGTGCGGCTCGACCGTGCCGCAACTATGCACGTTGGGGTCGATCAGTGGGGCGAGGCGTCGAGGTGCCTCCACGATGTCGTCGAGGTCGAGACGGATCTCGCTCAGCATCCCGAGGTCGGGCCTGAAGCCCGTCGCCGCGACAATCTCGTCCGCCTCCACCGTGGCGGTCGTACCGTGGCGACTGCCCCCGATGGCGACTCCGCGCGGTGTGCGGGCGACCCGATCGATCTCGAAGCCGTCGACCACACCGATCGCGCCCGCGTCGATGAGGCGTCGCACCCGATCGGCCAGTGAGGCGCGTCCGGGGAGCTCATCGCCTACGGTGGCCGACACGCGCGCGGCCGTGTCGTTGCGAATGAGCCAGGTGATGGTCGTGCCGTCTTCCTCTCGGGCGAGTTTGGCGAGGGCGATGAGCGTGTTCGCCGCTGAGTGCCCGGCACCGACCACAACGGTGTGGCGGCCGGCAAAGCGCGCGCGGTCCCGACCGAGCACATCGGGGAGGGCGGAACTGATCCAATCGGCGACGTCGACGAGCCCGAGCGGGGCGAGTCCGTTCGAGCCGAGCGGTTTCGGCGTCGAGTAAGTCCCTGATGCGTCGATCACGGCGCGCGCGAGGACCTCGGAGGCCTCCCCGGAGTCGTGCTGCAGCCGAAGCGCGAAGGGCACCGACGATCGCCCGGCCGAACGCGTGCGATCCATTCCCTGCCTGGTCACCGCCTGCACCCTCGACCCGAAGCGAATCCGCGACCGGATCTCGGGCAGGGCCGCCAGGGGGGCGAGGTACAGGTCAATGAGCTGGGCGGCGTACGGAGCGACGTCGGGATCGGGTTCTGTCCATCCCGTGGCGCCCAGCAGCCGACGCGCTGCCGGGTCGATGAGGTGCCGCCAGGGCGAGAAGAGGCGGATGTGGCCCCACGCGGCGAGGCTGCTCGCGGCCGCGCCCCCGGCCTCGTAGACCACGAAGTCGATCCCGCGTTCGACGAGGTTCGCTGCCGCGGCCAGCCCGATCGGACCGGAGCCGATGATGGCCACGGGAAGGCCATCCAGACGCGGCGAGCGCAGCACGGTGGGGGAGAGGTCTATCAGAGTCATCGGGGTGCAATCCATCCTTGTATCGATGATGGTCGATATTCGAGTATGCGCGACTATATCGACCTCTGTCAATATAAGGCTAGGATTGCTGCGTGACCACGACAACCCTGCTCCCCGTCGTCGACGTGACGGCGTGCTGTTCGCCCCTCACCCGGCAGACTCTTCCTGCCGAGAACGCGGAAGACCTCGCCCGGTCGCTCAAGGCACTCGCCGATCCCACGAGACTGCGACTCATCTCGATCGTCGCCGCTTCCGAGGGGCAGGAGGCATGCGCGTGCGACCTCACCGCGCCGGTCGGACTGAGCCAGCCCACCGTGTCGCACCACCTCAAGGTGCTCACCGATGCGGGCTTTCTCAGCCGCACCCAGCGCGGCACGTGGGCGTATTTCGCCCTCGTGCCCGGCGCACTCGACTCGGTCGCCCGGCTGCTCGTGAGCGCCTAGTTCGCCCTGTCCGCTGCCCTCCGGATACCTCAGCGCAGCAGGTGGGCCGCCTCGCGCAGCGCGTAGAAGACGATCACGAGCCCGGCGGCCGGATCGGCCCACCACCATCCGGCGAGTTGGTTGAGCGCGAGGCCCACGAGCACGGCGACCGCCAGCAGCCCGTCGATGAAGGTGACCGAGCCCTCGCTCACGAGCACCGGATTGCCCAGGGCCAGGCCCGTGCGTCGCTTGGCGAAGGCCAGAGTGAACATGACCACCGCGGTCACCCCGGTCCAGGCGATTCCGCCCACGCTGGGTGTCGCGTGGTGCCGGGCCAGGATGGCGACAAGCGACTGCACCAGCAGATAGGCGGCCAGGCAGACGAAGGCGATGCCGATGATGCGCAGGGCCCGGCGCTGTCGAGCCTCCCCGGTTCCCCTGAGCTCCCAGATCACGACGGTGCTCGCGCCGATCTCGATCAGGCTGTCGAGCCCGAACCCGGCCAGCGCCACCGACGAGGCGCGAATGGCCAGCACCGCGAGCACCGCAAGACCGACGACGTTCCAGGCCAGCGTCGCCCATTCCAGCCCGAGGCCGCGACGGCGCAGCGCGCTCGTCGTCACGGTCGGGCTGGAGTCTCGCATCCGCCGATTCTGCCAGCTTCACGACCCGCCCGGTCACCGCTTCCTCGCGCCGAGCCGCAAGGAGCGTTAGTGTCACTGCCATGATGGCCAACCGCACCCGGCGATTCATCGATGCCGCCTACACGATCGGCGTCATCGTCAAGGGAATCGACGGCGCGATTGAATTCGTGGTGGGGACCCTGTTGCTGGTGGCGCCCGGCCTCGTCCATTCCGCCCTGTCTGCGGTGGCATCCGAGGCGAGAGAGGGCAGCTCGGCAACCACCGCCCTCGTCAGCGACTACGTGGCCAGACTCGATGCGCAGCTGGCCCGCAGCGGCCTGGCGTTCCTCATCGCGTTTCTCCTCATCCACGGGGTCGTGAAGCTCGTGCTCGTCTACTGCCTGCTTCGCAAATTCCATCGGGTGTATCCGATCGCGATCGGCGTGCTCGGGGTGTTCCTCGTCTATCAGGCCTATGCGTTCGTGACCGCGCCGAGCATCGGGCTGGCCCTCTTCACGGTCCTCGACGCACTGATCATCTTCTTCGTCTACCGGGAGTACCGCCAGATCAGGCCGCCGAAGCGCCGCACCGGATCGGAGCCCACCGCCCGGCCCGTGAATTAGCATGGGGGCGGCGACGACTCGCAGTGAGATCGTCGCGAAGGAGCAGTGTGCCAGAGAACCACGGACGAGACGCGGCCCTCCGAGGCACCCTCGTCGGCGATCGCTATCGCATCGAGGGCCTGATCGGCCGCGGTGGAATGGCGTCGGTCTACCGGGCGCGGGACGAGTCGCTCGGTCGCACGGTAGCGCTCAAACTCTTCGACAGCAATGCCACGGATGCCGAGGCCCTCAGGCGGGAGACCTCCGAAATCCGGCTGCTCGCCTCGCTGAACCACCACGCCCTGGTCACGCTGTTCGACGCCAACGTCGAAGATGACAGGTCGGACCAACGTGCCTACCTGGCGATGGAACTTGTGGACGGACCGACCCTCCAGGCGAGGATCGAACGTGGCCCGGTTGCCGAATCGGATGTCGCGGCCATGGCCGCGGACCTCGCCGAAGCGTTGCACGTCGTTCACGCTCGGGGCGTCGTTCACCGGGACATCAAGCCGGCCAACATCCTCCTCGCCCCGTCCCCGGTGTCGAACCGGGAATTCCGGGCAAAGCTCGCGGACTTCGGCATCGCCCACCTCATCGACTCGACGCGGCTCACGACCCCGGGCACCGTCGTGGGCACGGCGGCGTACGTCAGCCCGGAGCAGGCCAAGGGAGAGGCGCCCGGCGCCCCCACCGACATCTACGCCCTCGGTCTGGTGCTGCTCGAGACGCTCACGGGTACCCGCGAGTTCCCCGGCTCCATGGTCGAGTCGCTCGGTGCTCGGCTGGCCAGGGATCCGGTGGTACCGGCGAGCCTCGGAACCGACTGGGTTCAGCTGCTCACGGCAATGACGGCCCAGAGCCCGGCGGAGCGCCCTTCCGCGCTCGAGGTCGCCGAGTCGGCCCATGCCATCGAGCGCAGCGCGGGATCCCAGCTCGACCGCAGCGACACCGTGGCCTTCGCCACGCCCGATGACGGCCAGGACAACGCACCGACAGCACTGATGACGGATGCGCCGACCGCCGTTCTCGGCGGCCACACCGCGCCGGCGGCCGCCGTCCGACCCTCCGGCGACACCGGCCAGCGCACCGAGGTCTTCGGTCACGAAGAGATGCCGCGCCCTCGACGACGCCTCCCTCGACGCGTCCTGGCGGTGGGGCTCACCGTGCTCGCGCTGGCGGCCGTCGTGGTCGTGCTCGTGCTGTTCGCCCACGGCAATCCCGCTCCGGCTCCGACCGCCTCCCTGCCCTCGGTGGGCGGCCAACTCGACGCGCACCTTCGCCAGCTTCTCGCGAGCGTGACCAAGTGATGGGCCCCCGCCGCACGCGGATCCCGGTTCTCGCGGCGGTGATCACCGTCGGCGTGATGCTCGCCGGATGTGCGCCGACCACCGATCTGAGCAGGGACGCCGCGACGTCCCTCCAGAGTTCCGTGCGTCTCGTGGCCGAGCAAGCCGCCTCGAGGGACTACTCGGCCGCCCTGGCATCGCTCGATTCGCTTCAGAGCCAACTCGAGGGGGACATGGCGGCCGGACTCGTGAGCCGCGATCGCGGCGCGCGCATCCAGGCCGCCATCGATCTGGTGCGTTCGGACCTCGGGCCGAAGGCCACCCCCACACCGACCCCCACTCCGACTCCCTCGCCCACTCCGACCAAGCCCAAGGGGAGAGACAAGGGACACGGCAAAGACGGGTAACGCCGCATTCGGCGGGGGACCTATGGCACTGTCAGCACGCCACGGTGGTGCCACGGTGGCCCCATGGAGTTCATTGCCGCGGTCCAGGACTGGCCACCGGCATCCCGTCAGCGGGCACCGAAAGAATTGCGGTCACGTTCCCGGATGCTCAAGGTTTTCGCCACCCGACTCGCCTCCTGTAACGCCTCGGCTCTGCGGCAGGCGGCAGCCCAGATCTTCCTGCTCGAGAGCGACATGGCCCGGAATGTGGAGGGGGCTCTGCGCGTCGACGGGGAGGCCATCGAGGCAGTCGACGTCCACCCCCTCGGGCGAGTGATGATCGTCGCAGGACCCGAGGTCGCCGCGCTGCGAATCGCCCTGCACGTTGCGGCCTGCGCCGCCGCGGGCAACTCGGTCTCGCTTGCGCTCACGACCACTCCGAACGAGCAGACCCGGGAACTGATCGACAACCTCCGAGCCCTCGGCTTCGACGCCCTCGACTGGGCGAGCCCGGATGCCGACGGGCGGTGGACGGCGCTCCCGGACGACCTGCAGGTGGCGATCCTCACGAGCACCCATCTGACGGTCGAGAACCAGCGACCGGTGAGCTGCCCGGGGGACTGCGCAGAGTCTCATTCGCGCGCCGCCTTGATTCGCCTGTACAGCGGCTTGCTCAGCTACCGGGTGCCCATCATCGTGTGCGCGCCGGCCGACTGCTCGTGACCGCCGTCAGGCCAGCGGGAACACGATTCGGGTGCGCCAGTTCGCCGGATCGGATTCGCCATCCGGACCCACCAGATACTCCTCGAACATGTCCTCGGCGGGAGTGAGTTTCTGATCCGCGATCCACGCGCTGATCTCGCCGTACGTCTCTGCGAGGGTGTCGTACGGTCCGGCATGCGTGGCCTCCACCGCGCTGCCGCCGGGCAGGGTCGCCACGACGACTCTGCCGGCCGGAGCCACCGCCCGCGAGACCGGGAAGCCGGCGGTCACGTCGATCGTGTCTGTCGGCATCCCGTGGTACAGGGCGACGGGAGGCCCGCCGGGGAATGCGCCCTGCTTGCCCATTTCGGCGGCTGCCTCGGCGAGGGCGCGGCCGAAGAAGTCGGTCAGCTCACTCATCGGAATGACCTCGTGCACCCCGTAGATTGTGCGCGGCTCAAGCTCGACTCGTTGGACGTTCATGGTGATGCTCCGCTTCTCGGTCACCCGCGGCACGGCATCGATCGACGCCGATGCCCTCAAACCTAGGCCGTTCGGCCGGGAACCACGAGGGACCTTCGGCCCCGGAACTGCCGGCTCGAGTGTCTGCTCAGAGGGCCGCGTGCGGTGTCGCGAGCGCGAGTGCCACCGTGGCAAGCTCGGCGAAGTCGGCCGTCATCTCGAGATCGGTACCGCCGAACGGTGGCGCCCCGGATGAACGCGCCACCAGCAGGATCGACACCGCCCGACTGGGAGCAGTGAGTGGTATCACCATGCCCGGCCCGAGCGCACCCTCCCGCAGGATGCTGAGTCCGACCTCCACACAATCGTCGATCAGGATCGGATGCCGACCCTCGAAGATGCCGCGCGCCCGTGTGCCGGGCACCGCGAGCACCGCCGCATCCAGGTCCTCCTCTTCGAGCCCGCGAACGGCGCTCACCACGAGCGAACCGGTGACCTGGCTCACCTGGAGCAACGCCACGAAGTCCGCGCCGGTCAGGCCGAGCAGCCGGTCGGTGAACAGGTCCATCGCCTCGCTGTCCGTACTCGTCACGAGGGCGGACGCCACCTCCGCCGAGATCGCCGTCCAGTCACGTCGGCGACGCACCTCCGCGAGCACGCGACCATGGTCAGCGGCGAGTGCGGCGGCCAGTGCCCATTCCTCGAGAATCCTCTCGTCGCGGTCGCTGAACAGACCGGACTCGTGGTTGCAGAGGTACAGACAGCCGAGAACCTCGTCGCCCACCGCGACCGGCACCCCCAAGATGCTCTCGACGGTGCGAAGCTCGGGGACGCTGCCTGACGCGTTGCCCGGCACGCTGAGCCTGATCGGCCGTGGATTGTCGAGAACGAGGTCCACGATGCCGAGCGGCGAGTCGAGAGTGCCGGTTGTATCAACCTGCTCGGGTCGGCCGACAGACACGAAGTTGGTGACAGCACCCTTCGGCGAAAACAGCGCGAGGGCACCGGAATCTGCGCCCCCTGCATCCACCGCAGCGGTCACGAGTCGTCTCAGCACGACGTGCAACGGAGCACCATCATCCGATGCAGCATCGATCCTCGTCGAATCGAACCGCCTGGCATCGGCAGCCGCAATAGCAGCAGCTCCAACGGCGGATCGACGACGCGCTCTGTCATCGGTCAGGGCCAACTGGTTAGACACGACTACTCCCGCCACTGGGCACACGGCGCCCCCGACGGTTCGGAGCCACCGGGGTCTTGGGTTACTCCCTTCCAGAGTACGTCCCACCTTGGGGAGACACCAGTGCCACATTTTGGCCCCGCTTCGAATTCACCTCGACCTTACGATTCCAGTGAGGCAGAAGCGATGTGCCTGCGCGGACTTCTCTCAGTAGCTCGGCTTGACCTTGATCTCGTTGTGAACGGACGTGACATGCGGCGACCGCCAGGCGGAGAGCGACGCCTGCCTCTTCTCCGCCCAGGACCTCACCTCCCCGGTGATCGTGGCCACCGTTCCGTCGATCGAGACGTGGATGTGGCTGGCGTCCAATTGAGCGTTGCGCACGATGGCACGGCGGATGCGTTCCTCCGTGTCGGATGCCGACGGCCGTCTGCTCAGCTCGATGCGGCTGTCGAGAAAGCGCACACCCGGCAGGTGTTCGACGTCTCGCCGCGCGCCTTCCCGCTGGTGATTCCACTCGACCTCGCCCTTGAGAGTGACGGTGCCGTCCCGCACCTCGACGGTGATCGCTCCCGCGGGGATCGCGGTGTCCCGTGCGAGCGCGTCCAACACGGCGTGAGCGACGTGCGTGTCGCTCTGCGCCGCCTCGTCCGCGAGATCCACGGTGAGGTCGTCAGCCACGCTCAGGACCCCACGGACCGCCATCGCGGCCTCGGTGGCCGCGATTCTCTCGGCAAATGTGCGCACCTCGCCGGTGAGAGTCACTACGCCGTCGTGCACGGAGACGCCGATACGGGCGGGATCCACCTCCGGATTCCACAACAGTTCCTCTTCGACCTCCTCTTTCACCGTGAGATCGTCGTTGCTCGGGGAGTTGGGTGATGTATTCATGCCGCAATGATGCGCGCGACCGGGCAGGCGGCGTAGGGAACAAAGACCCAAGCTTCCCGCTTCACCGGTAGGGGATCATCGCCGGTTTCGCTCGAGCGACCCAACCAGTCGCACGATGTAGAGCACCCCGCCGGCCAGGGTGCTGAGAACGCCGAGGCGGTAGACCCAGAGCAGCCCGAGGATTACCCCAGAGACCGGCGACGCCACGGTGCCCCCTACAGCCGGCTGAGGGCGCGCGGTCACGGCGAGGACAATGGTGAGAGCGCCGACGGCCACCGTGGCGATGATGGAGATCCAGGCCAGTCGAGGAACGCGAACCTTCGAGAGGAGACGCACGGCGACGCCGAGCACGACCACGCCCACCAGGGCGAGGCCGCCCTCGAGCGGGTCGATCAACCCGAGCACCAGAAGGGGAATGGCCACGGCCGCGAGCACCAAGGCGATGATTATCCGTGATCTGCTGGTCGAGGACGCGCTCGTCGGTGGGGTCATCTGCCAAGACTCGCACCCGCCAGGAGAGCCCCGGAGAGTCGAAGGTCCCGCCCCTGAGATGCGGGATCAGGAGCGGGGTGGCGCGATGGACCGCACCTCCGGATGCTCCTCGGGGAGGGCATGGCGTTCGCCGCCCCTCAGCAACGCCAGGTTTCGGGCCTCCCAGTCGCGAAGAGTCCGGCGTTGCGGCTCGACCGCCTTCCATTCCGCGCAGGTCGCCGTGGTCTTGCCGCAGGTGCACGAGTTGCCTCCGCTGTCCGC
The DNA here is from genome assembly GCF_008040105.1 of Lacisediminihabitans profunda. Taxonomy (GTDB): domain Bacteria; phylum Actinomycetota; class Actinomycetes; order Actinomycetales; family Microbacteriaceae; genus Lacisediminihabitans; species Lacisediminihabitans profunda. Next base: position 71,752 of record NZ_VRMG01000004.1, on the reverse strand, counting down.
GTCCCGGTGCAGGCGTTCGACCCGCCAGAGCGCGGCCATGATCCGATCGTTCTGGCGCTGGGCGAGTTCGGTCTTTCTTTCGGACCGCCTGATGACCTCGGTCTCGACAAGATTGCGCGCGCCGCCGAGGTCTGAGCCCTCGAACGAGTCGGCAACGGATCGGGTGAGTTCGGCCACCCGCGCTCGGAGCTCTGCAATCGTGGCCTCGGCGGTACGCAGCTCGGAGGTTGTCTCGGCGACGTACCCAGCGTGTTGCTCCATCGCCTCGCCGTAAAGCTCGGACCACATCGCCAGGTGATCCGCATCGCGCTTTTCCGCCTTGTCCCCGCCGACGTGCCGCGCACAGAAGGCGCAGACGACCTGGTCGGTCGGCGAGGCGAACCTGAAGGGCTGAACCATGCGGCAGCAGCGACACTCCGCGTCGATTGCCACATGGAGTGGGTAGGGATGAGGCACATGGGCTCCTGCCGGCGTGGGTCGCTGGGAGAAGCGTATCGAGCGCGGGGGACGAGTGCCTCACGTCCTGGGGCCGCGCCGGCTCGACTGGCCGGACCAAAGTCCCGGAGGGCATCCCCCCTGTGGTCATACGGTGTGACTGAGCCGGCGCGTCGCGTCGCCTTCTCGACCCGAGACGGGAGTGGCGATGACTGCCGTGGCCGGCGAATGGATGCTCGAGGGTGTTGCCGTCGTCGAGGTCTCGAACATCCTCTGGAACATCCATGATCTGCACGGAACGGCCGACGCGCCACGCCAGCTGATGGGGAACGTCCGCAAGATCGGCAACCTCTACGGCGCGAACTCGGTCCGTTTCCCGTCCGAGCGCCCATACTTTGACGACTTCGACAGTGCGATCCGCTATGTTGTGCGGCTCGCCTCACTCGACGTCACCGTGCTGGAGGACGCTGGGCCGGATTCCGCCACCGCTCGTGCCTAGCCGTGTGAGCCATGCGCCCTCCGCCGGTGGGTCAACGGATGCGGCACGAGGCGAGCGTTCTGGAGAGAGCGCTGTATCTGATCGATGAGCTGCGAGGAGACCACGCGGAGCGTGGGCGCCGACAGGGCCGGCACGGGGGCAAACGGATACTCTGGATCGGGCAATTCGGCACTTCCCGGTGAAAAGACGTCGGGTTCGTCTCTCATGGTCACTGACCTCCTTATCGGAAATTCGTCAACGTGTGACGGCCATCGTGCCACCGGGGTCGGTCCTGCGACAGGGACTTAGGACACCGTGCCGGGCCGAGCGGGCCGCCGACCCGAACGACGCCGGCCGGCCGCGGAACCACCGTCGGTTCGCCCCCGTCCCCTTCGAGGGGGACCTAAGCCCCTAATCGGCCGGAGGATGTCCGGCAGGATCGAAGGTGCACGGCGGAGTGAGCATTTGCGTCCGCTCGGCCACATCTCCCCAGACACTCGGAGTGGAGCGAACCATGGACGTGGACTCGTGATCGGCTTGGCAGCAGCGACGCTCGGCGACACAGTACAGGAGCGCACCCCGGCGACCAGGAACACCCGGCCCGTCTGCATCCATCACGGCGGACGCAAGTTCGTCGCCTCAGCGGAGATGGCGGGGATCTTCTTGCATCACGCCCAACGGCTCATCGACGACGGTGACGCGCAACTCGTGCCGCTGTTGCATCGTGAGGGCGTTGAATTGCTCTTGATCACGGCCACCACTCCGCTCTCCGTTCATTTCGCCTCGCCGAGATAGCCCTGCCGCCGCCGAGAGTCCGCGATGAGGATACCGTCGGTTCGACTGGCAGCGCGGCAAGGTCAGGGCAGGTTACGGATTCCGATCTGGCTGCGGATCGGTGCTCCGACGGTGCTGCTGGTGATCGTCGTCTGGTTCATCGTCGTGCCGCAGTTCATCGCCGCGGAAGGCGCTCTGGACTCGCTAGCGCACGTCTCCCTGCCGCTCTCCGCGACCGCCGTGACGCTCGAACTCGCCTCGCTGCTGGTCTATAGTGCCCTCACCTCGTCCCTGCTCGGTGCGGAATCACCTCGCTACTTCACCCTGCTTCGCATCGACGTGACGGCGCTCGGTGTGAACCATGTCCTGCCCGGCGGCAGCGCCACTTCGGCGGCGACGCGGTTTCGGCTTCTCGGCAAGGCGGGAGTGCGCCCGGCAGACGCCCTCACCGCTGCCACGATCGAGACGACCGGCTCGAACATCGTGCTCGGTGTTGTGTTCGCGACCGGGATCGCGTTGTCCCTGAGGGAATTCGCCGAAAACGACTACTACGTCGCGGCCGCCTCCACCGTGCTCGCGCTCCTTGTCGCGGCGGCAATCGCGGTGTGGGCGCTCACGAGGCACACCGATCGATCAGTCCTCGCCGCGCGGTGGGTCGCCCGACGGATGCCGATCGTCACCGAGGATGCCGCGGAGCGATTTGTGCGCACGATGGCCCGCCGGGTGCGCGAACTGCTCACCGACCCAAGGCGGATGGCCGTCGTTCTCTCACTGGCGGTGGCCAATTGGCTCCTCGACGCCGCCGCGCTGGGGGTGCTTTTCGTGGCATTCGGGCATCCGCTCGGGCTCGGGCCTCTGCTCACGGTGTACGGGGTCGGCAGCATTCTCGCCCTGTTGCCCATCACACCCGGCGGGCTGGGGATCGTCGAGGGGGTACTCGTTCCGGCGACGGTCGCGTTCGGTGCCCCGCGTTCAACGGCTCTCCTCGCAGTGATCGGATGGCGCCTGCTCCAGTACTGGCTTCCGATCCCGCTGTCCTTTCTTGCCTACCTCTCGCTCACGCTCGACGGCGCTGGTCGCCGGCGCCGGTCACGGTCGAGCTCTCCGCCGCAATGAGGTCGTAGACGACGCTGCCGTCGACCGTTTCGCGCTCGACGAGCAGAGACGACAGCAGGTCGAGAACCCGGCGATGGTCGGTGATGAGCTGGATCGCGCGGGCCTCGGCCTCCCGCAGCAGTCGGGCCACCTCGCTGTCGACGGTTGCCTGCGTCTCATCGGAATACGGCCGGTCGAAGACCGAACCGCTTCCGTTGTCGGCTCGTGAGTAGCTCACCGGACCAAGGCGCGGTGACAGGCCGAACTCCCGCACCATCCTCGTCGCCAGGGCAGTCGCCCCCAGCAGGTCGTTGCTCGCGCCGGACGAGCCCTGGCCGAAGGCCACAATCTCCGCGGCCCGACCGCCGAGCCGCACGGCCAGGTCGTCGGCGAGGTAGTCCTGACCGTAGAGGTGGCGCTCGACCTCGGGCAACTGATGCGTGGCGCCCAGGCTCTCGCCGGCCGGCAGGATGGTGATCTTGGAGACGGGGTCGGCCCGGGGGCACAGCGCGGCCACGAGGGCGTGTCCGGACTCGTGAACGGCGATGGCCTCCTTCTCCTCGGGAAGCAGCACCGTCGAGTTGTCCCGGCGTCCCAACACCAAACGATCGCGGGCGGCGTCGAAATCGGCCTGGGTGATGCTGTCGCGGGAGTTTCGCACGGCCTCAATCGCAGCCTCGTTCGCGAGATTGGCCAGGTCGGCACCCGAGAAGCCGGGAGTGCCGCGCGCGATCACGTCGAAGTCCACGCCCGTCTCGATCGGCTTGCCCAGGCAGTGGACCAGGAGGATGGCGCGCCGTTCGGAGACCATCGGAAGCGGCACGCTGATCCTGCGGTCGAAGCGCCCCGGGCGCAGGAGGGCGGCATCGAGCAGATCCGGCCGGTTCGTGGCGGCGAGCACCACGACGCCGCTGGCGGCGTCGAAGCCATCCATCTCGGCCAACAGTTGGTTGAGCGTCTGCTCGCGCTCGTCGTTCGACACGAACGACGTCGTGCCGGATCGCCGCTGACCGATGGAGTCGATCTCGTCGATGAAGACGATTGCCGGAGCCCGGCTGCGCGCCTCCTTGAACAGGTCGCGAACGCGTGAGGCCCCGACGCCGACGAACATCTCGACGAAACTCGATCCGTCGACCGAGAAGAACGGCACTCCCGCTTCGCCGGCCACCGCGCGCGCCAGCAGCGTCTTGCCGGTGCCCGGCGGACCGACCATGAGGGCACCGCGGGGGATCTTCGCCCCCAGTCTGCGAAAACGATCGGGCGTCCGGAGAAAATCGACGATCTCCGTAACCTCGGCCTTCACCCCCTCGTATCCCGCGACATCCGCGAAAGTGGTCCTCGGTCCGGTCGATTCGAACAGCTTGCCCTTCGAGCGGGCGAACCCGAACAGTCCCTGGGCGTCTCCCTGTGCCCTGGACATGCGCCACCACAGCCAACCGAGCAGCACAAAGGGAAGCAGCGTGAAGGCCCAACCGGCGAGGGTCGACCAGATCGACGAGGTCGCGGCCGGAACGGCGGTCACATCCACCTTCTGCGCCTTGAGCGTCTCGAGTAGGGGCTCGTCGATGACCGGGATTGCAGTGGTGAACAACGTGCCGGACACGTATTTGCCCGCGGCCGCGCCGTCCGTCGAGATCGACACCTCGGAAACCTTGCCTGCCTCGACGGCCGTGATGAACTTGGAGTAGCTCAGGTTCTCGGCGGAGGACCCGGGCAGAGCGATCGAGAAAAGGTAGACACCGGCGGCGATCAACAATACGGAGAGCGCCACCCAGCGGATCCACTGGTGCCTGCCGAAGAAGCCCGGCTTTCGCTGGTCATTCGAGTCGGGGGCATCCATTGTTCAAGACTGGCGGCAGGCGTGCGACGGCGTACGGTCCAAAGTCCCTCGAATGCGCCGGACCGCGCACGCTGCCAGCGGAAGAATTCTCCGCGCGGTCCGTCGTCACCGAGCGTGCATTCGATGCCCCGGGCGCCCTCCTCGACCGTCCACCAACACGCGTTTCTCCGGAGGTTCGGTTCACGGCGGCCCGAATTGCCGCCTACAAGCCCGAATCCGGCCGGCCGAGCGCCGAAGCTCCGGAGAAGCGCGTGGGCAGCACGCGGGGCGCAGGGTGGGCGCGACGGGGCGCGCGGTGCGACCACGGCACCCGGCTCCGCCGCGCGCGGAAGCCCCCCGCGGACGCATCCAACACGCGTTTCTCCGGAGGTTCGGTTCACGGCGGCCCGAATTGCCGCCTAAAAGCCCGATTCCGGCCGGCCGAGCACCGAAGCTCCGGAGAAGCGCGTGGGGCGCGACGGGGCGCGCGGTGCGACCACGGCACCCGGCTCCGCCGCGCGCGGAAGCCCCCCGCGGACGCATCCAACACGCGTTTCTCCGGAGGTTCGGTTCACCGCGGCCCCGAATTGCCGCCTACAAGCCCGATTCCGGCCTGCAGAACGTGGATGCTCCGGAGCAGCGCGTGGGCAGCACGGGGCCGCCGCGGGGCGCGAGGGGCGCGGGGCGCGACCGGGACGTCAGCGCGATGTGCCGCCGGCGGTCTCGTACGACCACAGTTCGCTGCTGACGCCGACGTGCGCCGGAGCCGACCCGCCGGATCGCTCGGCCTCGCTGCGATGACCGTGGCCGAACGCGGGCGAATTCACCCAGGACTGGAACGATTCCTCGTCCGACCAGCGAGTCACGACCAGCCAGGTGGTCCGGTCGTCGGTGGGCTTGAGGAGTTCGAAGCCCTCGAAGCCCGGTTGATCGTCGACCGCGCCGGCACGGGCGGCGAACCGTTGCGCCAACTCGTCGCCGCTGTCGCTGGGAACCGTTATGGCGTTGATCTTGATGACAGTCATGGGGCTTCTTTCTTGCGTCGGTTCGGGGTGTTAGACCACTCTGGCATCGCCCGCTGCGAGTTTGGTGGCGACGACCGCCTCCATTGGGCCCTGTCCATTGACAATTGGTCGGGTTCAGCGCGATACTCAGCAGTATTCGGGGGAGGGGGTTTCCTCCGGACCGCGCCCACCACTGTCGCGACCGCACGTCCGTCGCGACGCCGCAGCATCCGTTTGCCATTGGTAGTGAAGGGGATCACTGTGCAGGCTGCATTCTTCGGGGAGACCGGGCCCATTCGCACGCCGGTGCGAGGCGGGGTCCGGGACGCGGATGCCCAGCCGACCGACGACGAGGGAATTCCCGCACACGCGGAGGCTCGAATGCGGGCTCGGTCAGTGACCGAGCCCGCACCCGTCCTCCACGAGGACACGCCGTGACAGACCCGAACTGGCTCGGCGTGCACCAGTATTCAGCATCTGTTCACCTCCACGCAACCACCGCGTGACGTCTTCCGCCGAACGGCGGTAATCAGGTGCCCCAGATCGCGTCGAGGATCTTCATCCGCATCGCCCGCACCGCCGGGATCAACACCGAAACGACGGCAACGGCGACGAGCACGCCCATGTTCCTGGCGGCCTCCTGGGCATCCAGAACGAGGGTGACCGGTCCATTGGGGAACTGGAACGGGTGGCTCTGCACGAATGGCGTGAGGGCGAACACGAACACCGCGAGGCCGACGAGGGTGCCGACGATCGCGTTCACGACGGTCTTGATCACGTAGCTGCCGACCATCGCCGTGGCGGTGATCCCGATGGCCCGTTCGATGCCGATCTGCCTCCGCCGATTGACGAGATCGACATAGGTGATGATGAAGACGGTGATGGCGGCGACAAGGAGAGACATCGCTCTCATAATGTTGTTGATCAGGTCGAAGGTGTCGATCTGATCCTGGATGGCCGCCGTCAGTTGCTCGGGAGTCTGGAGGTTCACCCCGGTTCTCAGCGGCTCGAGGCGCACCTTCAGCGCGCCGGACGAGACCCCGGCGTCGGCCTTCACGTAGATCGCCGTCGCACGATCCGGCGCTCCCGGAAGGATCGCCGCCGCCGCGGCATCGCTGATGAACGCCCCCTGGTCCGAAAGCGGGAACCGGTTCTGGTAAATGCCCCGCACGGTGAACGGGCGGGTCACCCCGCCCGCGAGGGTGACGGTCACGACGTCGCCAGCGTGCACGGTCTTGAGGGAACGCGAGTACGTGCGCTCGTGAGTCCTGTCTGCGCCCGCGACATCCACCCCGAGCACGATGCCGGTCGTGTCGGCGCTGCGGAGGAAGGAGCCCTCGATGAGGTGGCCGGGAGTTGTGAATACACGGCGATAGCTGGACGGGTCGATCGCATCGACCGACCACGCGTTCGACTCGCTGCCGTGGCTGATCTGGGTGCCCACCCGCGTCGTGGCCGTCGCCGCTCGCACGCCATTCGTCCGCTCGATTTCGGCGAGCAGCGCTCCCGGATTGTCGATGGTGCCGGCTCCCGCAGAGGCCGTGATCACGAGGTCGCTCGTGACGGTGTTGATCACCTGGTCGTCGATGGTGCGCACCGCGCCCCGGATGAGCGCGGGCAGAAAGAGCACGTCGACGAAGATGAGGGCCATCAACAGGATCGTCATGGCCGTGACACCGAAATTGCCGCGAATGAGTCCCTTGAACGCCAGGAAGACGGCAACCCTGAGGGAACGCCCCACCCGCGTCATCCGGCCGGCTCCGGCTCGTCCACGAGCTCGCCGTCACGCAGGTGGATCATCCGCGACGCGTACTGGCCGTCGTCCGGATCGTGGGACACGAAGAGGATGGTGACGCCCAGTTCGGCGTTCAGTCTCGTGAGAGTCTGCATGACCTCCTGCCCGGAGAACGAGTCGAGGTTCGCCGTCGGCTCGTCCGCGTAGATCGCCGACGGCTCGTTCACGAGTGCTCTCGCGATGGCGACGCGTTGCTGTTCGCCGCCGGACAGCTCCTTCGGACGGTGGGCGACGCGCGCATCCAGGCCGACGAGCTCGAGCAGACTGCGCGCTCGGGCGTGATAGTCCCGGGACCTGCCCCCGCGCATCATCGCCGGGAGAAAGACGTTCTCCTCGGCAGTGAGCTCCGGGATGAGGGCGTACTCCTGGAACACGTAGCCGAGGCGGTCGAGACGAAGCGCGGATCGTCGCGACTCGGAGAGCGACACCACATCAAGACCGTCGAAGATCACGCGACCGGCGGTCGGCTTGTCGATCAGGCTGAGTTGGCGCAGGAGCGTGCTCTTGCCCGACCCGCTCCGACCGCTGATGCACACCATCTCGCCGTCGTCCACGGCGAACGAGACGTCTCGCAGGGCGGTCACCTTCACCGTGCCGAGGGTATAGATCTTCGAGACGTTCTCGACTCGAATCATCTCTCATCCCCTCACGCCGGCCGCGGCGGGATCCCCTGAGCGACGCCCGATGCCGCTAGGTTACGAGCGCGCGGCGCTGGCTGCCCAGTGCCGAAAGTCCCCGCCGGGTGGCGCGAGCGAGTCGCCCGACCGGGCCTAGTCGCCCTCCACCACGGGGATGCTGCCGGTCAGTTCGTCCGGCAGTTCGAGAGGCCGTCGGCTGAAGTACCGGCTGCCCTTGCGCCAGAACACGATGATGGGCACGATGCCCAGGGCGAGAGCGCCGAGACCGATGACGATGACGATCGTGGGCAAGGAGGGAATCGAGACCCCGAAGATCCAGGCCATGAAGAGGGCACCGATCGCGGGCCACAGTCCGATGAAGATGAAGTTCTTCACCGACTTGAAGATCACGTTGCGGTAGGCGACCACGACCGCGATTCCGGCCAGGGCGTAGTAGAAGGCGATCTGCAGCCCGATGGAGCTGATCGCGTCGCTGAGGATCGTGCCGATGCTGCCGAGGAAGTTCGAGCCGATGAACAGGATGAGCGACACCCCCGTCACCACGACAGTGGCGAACGCCGGGGTGCGCCAGGTCTTGTGGGACCGGCCGAATGCCTTCGGGATCGTGTGGTCGCGGCCCATCGCGAACAGGGTGCGGGTGACCTGGATGAGCGTCGTCTCCAGCGTCGCAATGGTCGACAGCATGACCGCGAGGATGAGGAGTTTGCCCCCGATGCCCGGCCAGATCTCGTCCCCGAGCACGCCGAGCACGTTGCCGCTGTTGGCCTGGATCGTCTTCGCCGGGAGCACCTCGAGGATCGCGACGGTGAAGACCTCGAAGAGCAGGAAGACGATGATCACGCCGACGATGCCGCCGACGCCAGAACTCTTGTGGCCGTTCTTCGTTTCCTCACCCAGGTTGGAGCTCACGTCCCAGCCCCAGTAATAGAACGCCGCGATCAGGGCGGCCGCCACGAAGGCCCCCGTGCCCTGGAAGTGGCCGAATCCGAGCCAGCTCCAGGAGAAGGAGGGACCGGCATGCGAGCCGGTGGCGGCGTGCACGATCGCGACCACGGCGAAGATCGCGAGAATCGCCACCTCCACGGTCGACATGATCCACTGGGCCCTGGCTGTGATCCGCACCCCTACGAGCACGCACGCGGCCATGATGAGGAACCAGATCGCGCCCACCCCGGTGACCAGGGGCACATTGCTGGTGCTCTCCGGGCTGAACAGGGAGACTGTCGCCGCACCGGCGGGCAGGGCGCCCGCCACCATGAAGATCGTCGCTGATACCACGACCGCCCAGCCGGAAAGAAAGCCGAGAATCGGGTGCAGTGCACGACCAACCCACGAATACGCCGCGCCGGCGTGCACGTCCGCCCTGCCCAGATAGGCGAACGCCCAGGCGATGCCGAGCATTGGCAGTCCGCACCACAGCAGCGCGGCCGGACTCGCAAGACCGGCCGCCGCCACAAGGGCGGCGGTGGTCGCCGCGATGGAGTACGCCGGGGCACTCCCCGCGACTGCCATCACAATTGAACCGGCTGCGGAAACTCCGTCGGCCAGAAGGGTGTGCTCCGGGGTGTGCTCCGGTTCGGCCACCTCAGTGGGGCTGTTCTTCGTCATGTGATTCTCCGTCACGTCGTCGGGATTGAGATCCATCGTGAGGAGACGATATCAGGCCTAATGCGCACCGACGGGGACGTTCGACCTCCAAAAAAGCAAGCCTGTGAGGGCTCTCAGAAAGGCGCCGGGTTTGGGAAGAAGGCCCAGCATTCACTGGGTCTGAGGCGGGACCACCACCGGTTCGAGCCCCCATCGCGGGTAGAGCAGCGGCAACGCCATCGGCAGGCCATAGATGATGGCATCCGACCGGTGGCCGATCCCCTGTCCGACGAAACGTGCTGTCGTCATCCCGGCCGTCTTCGCCGCCGCTTCGGCCGTCGCGCCCTCCGGCCCGTAGTAGGAGTCGGCCGACCCGTCGGTGAATACGGCGAGAGTGTCTGTGTAGTGGTTCGCCTTCATGATGGTGAGCGGTTGTTCAGCGGTGTACGCCGCCGCATCGCCGCCGAAGCCCAGGCGGATCGTCGTGGCCACTCCGCCGAGCGATGGGCCGATCTCACCGGAGATATCGACGATGGATCCGAAGACGTCGGGATGCTTCGCCCCGAAAGAGAGAGCACACTCGCCTCCGTTGGAGTAGCCGCCGACCGCCCAATTGACTCGGCCGCTCGCCACGTGGAGGGTTGAGCGAACGTAGTCCACCACGTCGGTCATGACGTAGGTGTGCACCTTTCCCGCCGGAGAGTCGATGCACAACGGATTCTTGGTGGGACTGCCGATCTGGTCGATGGTGAGAACGATCGGGCCGAGTCCGTGGTGGGCGGCGGCGAACTGGTTGAGGGTCGGGAGATAGCGGGTGCTGCTGTCCGGGCCGCCTGGTTGCCCCATCATCAGGATGAGTACGGGAAGCGGCGGGGGATTGGCGACGAGCGCCGCGGGCGGCAGGTAGAGGTAGGCCGGGCGGGCGACGAATCCGGAGGCAGTGGCCGGAATCACCACTGTGCCCATCTTGCCGACGGCCGGCATGTCGGCCGGCGCCCGCCAGATCTGCCACAGGAATTTCGGTGGACCGGGCGTCACGGATGCCCGAGGCGTCGGCGCAGAACTGGGCACCGCGAGGGCGGGTGCCGTCTGCACCCCGAGCAGGGATGCGAGCGTCGGGTTGAGCCCGTAACCCGCGTTGATCCCCACGGCGGCGGTCACCATGAACAGGGCGATGGAGCAGCCCGCGATCACCTTCCGCCACCATCGCCCCCTGCCGAAGTTGACGACCGCGACGCCGATCCCGGCGAAGGCCCCGACCACCCAGGCCCGCGTGTCGGGGTCGAGCGGCAGTCCGAAGACGTTGAAAACGACCTCGGTGAGAACGAGAACAATGATCCCGACCGCCGCGCCGCTGGCCGTTCCGATGGCCACGATGATGGCCCAGCGACGCACGGGGTGGGCCCGCGGCATCCGCTGGCCGAGGGGAATCGCCCGCGACACTCGGCGGAACACCAGATACCCGAGTGCGAGCACGCTCGCGACGACGAAGGAGACGACGACCGGTCCGTCGATGATGTTGGTATCGAGAAACGAACCCATTCGAGAGAATTGCCCTTCGTTCGGCCACGGAGATTCAGCGTTGAATTATCCGTCCCCGAGGCGAGCGCACGAGAATCGACCCGCTGCCGCACAGCTTTTTCTCAGCGGCTCCCATTGCGCGCCCGGAACCGCGTGCCCGTTCGGGACGCGGGGCGCGCCTCGGCCCATTGCGCTCGCGAGGCCGACCGGCCGAGCGGGGCCCGACTGGTCGTGCTTTACAACCCGAGGTCCCGGGCGATGAGCATGAGCTGCACCTCCGTGGTGCCCTCGCCGATCTCGAGGATCTTGCTGTCCCGGTAGTGTCGGGCCACGAGGTAGTCGTTCATGAAGCCGTAGCCGCCGTGGATCTGGGTGGCATCCCGCGCGTTGTCCATCGCGGCCTCCGAGCCGACGAGCTTCGCGATCGACGCCTGCTTCTTGAAGGGTTTTCCGGCGAGCATGAGCGCGGCCGCGTCGTAGTAAGCCGTTCTGGCGACGTGCGCGCGCGCCTCCATCCTCGCGATCTTGAAGGCGATGCCCTGGTTGGCCCCGATGGGACGACCGAACGCTTCGCGCTCCTTGGCATACCTGACGCTCTCATCGACGCAACCCTGCGCGGCCCCGACGCTCAGCGCGGCGATCGCGATTCGTCCCTCGTCGAGAATCTGCAGGAAGTTGGCATAGCCGCGGCCGCGTTCACCGAGCAGGTTCGCCTCCGGCACTCTCGCGTCGACGAAGCTGAGGGGATGGGTGTCGGACGCATTCCAGCCCAGCTTGTTGTATGCCGGCTCGGCCGTGAATCCCGGGGTCGACGTCGGCACGAGGAGCGTGGAGATTTCCTTCTTGCCTCGGGCGTCCACCCCCGTGACGGCGGTCACGGTCACGAGTTTCGAAATCGTGGTTCCCGAGTTGGTGATGAACTGCTTGTTGCCGTTGATCACCCAATCGCCGCCCGCCAGCTCCGCGCGGGTCCGCGTGCCGCCGGCATCGCTCCCCGCGTCGGGCTCGGTGAGGCCGAAGGCCGCGAGGGCCTCGCCACTGGTGAGCTGCGGCAGCCACTCTTCCTTCTGCTCGGCGTTGCCGAATCGGAAGATGGGCATCGCGCCGAGCGACACGCCTGCCTCGAGGGTGATCGCCACGCTCTGGTCGATCTTGGCGAGTTCCTCGAGCGCGAGGCACAGCGCAAAGTAGTCGCCGTCCATTCCGCCGAACTCCTCCGGGAATGGCAGCCCGAAGAGGCCCATCTCGGCCATTCCGGCGACAACCTCGTAGGGGAAGCTGTGCTCCTCGTCGTGCTGCGCTGCGACGGGCGCGACCACGGTCCTCGCGAAGTCCGCGACGCTGTCGATAAGTTGCTGGTACTCGTCGGGGAGATTCCCCGTCGTCAGGCCTTCGGTCATCGTTGACCTCTCATGGATGTGTTTCTCGTGAGACTTCAGTTAGGAAGCGTTAACTGTAATGCACAGGTTAGCAAGCATTAACTGAAAAGCCCAGCGGTCGCGACTACCCGTCGGGCGCTGCGGCGCAAACGACCCAGATCGGTGAGTCAGCGCCGCGCGTCGAGGGCGAAGGGTCTGGGTGCCGAGGAGACACCATCGGCAAGGTCGGCGAGGATCCGGCCGACTGTCGGCGTGAACTTGAACCCGTGACCGGAGAAGCCCGCTCCGACGACGACGGGGCCGACGGCATCCAGCACGAAGTTCGAGTCGAGGCTCGTCGTGTAGGTGCAGCTGATGGGCACGAGATCGTGCGGATCAACGCCCGGGAGCCACTCCTGCGCGTAGCGCTGCAGGGCGGCGAGCTGCACCGGCTCGGGCGAGAAGGTGCGGGAATCCGGGTCGGTTTGCGGGCCGACCCCGTGCCAGCCGGCCTTCACCCCCTGTCCTGGTGTGAACATGCCGTAGATCGGCGACGGCCAGAAGGCGTAGTCGGCGTCCTCGGGATCGGGTGAGTGGTTGAAGCCGGGCCAGTCGAGGGTGTCGTCCAGTACGCGGAAGTGTGCAGGTTGCTCCTGGGTGACCACGAGCCGGGGGAGGGGAAGGATGCCGGTAAGCAGCTTCGTGGTCCAGGCGCCGACGGTGACGACGACCCGGCGCGCGGTGATGGTTTCGACCGCACCGCTGACGGTGTCCTCCACGCGGAGACGGACCTCGTCGTCACCCAGCACCGTGAGCTCCAGCACCCGGCGGCCGTGCAGCACCTCGGCGCTGTGATCGACCGCTGACCGCTGCAGGGCGGCGACCGAGCGCTCGGCGTGCAGCCGACCCGCCTGCGGGGTGAACAGCACCTCGCGGTCGAATCGAATTCCCGGCCAGCGTCGCCCGGCCTCCCCGGGCGGCAGGAACTCCGCGGGGATGCCAGCGCCGTCGAGCGCCCGCTTCACCTCGGCGAATGCCGGATTCGCGCCGTGGTTGACGATTCCGACGAGATCGAGCAGGTCGTCGCCGGTCTCCGTCTCCAGCTCTCGCCAGGCGGGCAGGGCCTCGGCGAGCATGGCGACATACGTGGGGTCGGCATAGGAGACGTTGAAGTTGCGGGATGCCCCGTGCGAGGCTCCGTTCAGGTGACCCGGCGAAAAGCGCTCGAGGAGCGTGACCTGCCGGCCGCGGCGGGCAAGCTCTCGGGCGGTGGCGGAGCCCATGGCGCCGCCGCCGACGACCACGACATCCGCGGGGTATGGCACTCGTCAGGCCTGCCGTGCCGCGCGCGCGGTGGCGGTGATGGGGGAGTCGGCGGACATCGCGGCCTTTCGTGGTGGGCGAAACCTAGCGTTTGCGGAGTAACGGCGAGCGCTCACTCCCGAACGCGGCCGACCTCAGGGTGTTGGCGGGGCGAGGAAGGCCGAGATTTTCCCTGAGCGTCGCCCCAGCATAGTTCTCGGGGAAGACGCCGCGGCGTTTGAGTTCGGGGATGACGAGCGCGGTGAAGGCCTCGAATTGGCCGCCGAGGTAGGCGGAGAGGACCGTGAATCCGTCGGTTGCCGAGGCGAGGAACCAGGATTCCAGGTAGTCCGCGACGTCGATGCCCGATCCGACCAGCACGGGCGCGGCGACGGCGTGCGCCACGAGGAGGTGCCGGTAGGTCACCGGGCGATACCCTCCGATGGTGCGACCGGAGCGCGAGTTGACGAGCGCGACGAGTTCGGCGCCGAGCGGGCTGAACCTCGCCGCGATTGTGGCAGGCACGGCCTCGTCGATGATCACCCCGTTGAGGGACACTCCGAGCACGCCGGCGAGGCGGCGGATCGTGCGATTCGCGGGGAGGGCAACTCCCGCGTCCACGCCCGCGGCCGTCTCGACCGGTACCAGGCCCACCAGGTCGTCGTAGATCTTCCAGGCCTCCTCCCGCGTCTCGGCCACGATGGGCAGAATCGGTGTAATCAGGAGGAAGTGGGCGGGGTCGCGCCCGAGATACCGCGCCTGCTCCTTGGTGGCCCGATAGACGTCGATCGCCTCGGCCAGGGAGTTCGGCGCGAGGAAGGAGATGTCGGCCTGACGCGCGGCGAGGGCACGGGCGCCGGGCGCACTGCCGACCACCGAGACGATCGGGTGACCCTGCGGCGGCCGCGCGACGTTCAGCGGGCCCGCGGAGGAGAAGTGCCGCCCGACATAGCCGAGCTGGCGCACGCCCTCGTGGTCGATCAGCCGGCCGGTGGCGGCATCCGCGACGAATGCGTCGTCGTCCCAACTGTCCCAGAGACCGCGAAGAATCTCGATGAATTCGCCGGCGGCCTCGATGCGGTCCTCGTCCGGATGCACGTTCGTCCGGCCGAAGTTCGCCGCCGAGCGCGGCTCGGCGCCGCTGGACAGCGAGAGTCCGGCACGCCCGCCGCTGAGGAGGTCGATCGACGCGGATGCCCGAGCCGTCGAATACGGCTCGGAGTGTGCCGACGTCACGGTCGCGATCAGTCCGATCCGTTCCGTGACCGCGGAAAGGTAGCTGATGGCCGCCAGCGGCTCGATCCGTGCGAGCAGATACGGATCCGTCAGTTCGAATTCCGGCCCGGTCGCGAGCCAGTCACCGAAGTAGAGAAAGTGGAGCCCGGCCGACTCGGCGGTCAGCGCCAGGGAACGGAGCACGCGCGGATCGCCCGCCGGATCCCGGTGCGCGTCCGGATGCCGCCAGCCCGAGGGCCACGCCCCGAGGGTGCGCACCGTGGCCCCGACGACCATGGTTGCACGACGTACCGGAGCATCCCTTCTGCTGTCACTCTGACTCATCCTCCGACCGTAGACACCGGGCAGTCGCGATGCTCGCCACGGGTCACATTCGGTAAACCACCGACTCAATTCGCAACAGGGCTGGACAGGACTGCCATTCAATCGCCATCGGTTGACGACCGGCGCACCCGCGAACGGCTCAGCCGGTAGCAGGCTCAGCCGGTTTAGCAGCCGCATGCCCCTGCCCCTCGAGGAGGCCGTGATCGGTGCTCACGGCGCCTGGAGATCCCATCGCGGGTAGAGAAGGGGAAGTCCCTTGGGGAGGCCGAACAGAATGGCGTCCGCCCGGTGTCCGACGCCCGGTCCGATGAATCGCGCGGTAGTCATCCCCGCCGCCTTGGCCGCCGCCTCGGCCGCAGCCCCCTGGGGCGTGTAGACGGTGTCCTTCGAGCCGCTCGTGAAGATCGCGAGCATGTCGGTGTAGTGGGTGGCCATCATGATGGTGAGTGGTTGCTCGGCGTCGTATGCCGCCTTGTTGCCGCCGAAACCGAGCCTGAGCGTCGCGCTTGGTGACCCTAGTGATGGACCGATCTCACCGGAGATGTCCAGAATAGATCCGAAGACGTCCGGGTGTTTCGCCCCGAAGGACAGGGCGCACTCACCGCCGTTCGAGTAGCCGCCCACTGCCCAGTACCGCCGCTCGGTTGCGACGTGCAGGTTCGTGCGGATGAAATTGACGACGTCGGTCATCACGTAGGTGTGCACTCTGCCCGCCGGGGAATCGATGCACAAAGGATTCTTCGTCGGACTGCCGATCTGGTCGATCGTGAGCACGATCGGTCCTAGGCCCTTGTTGGCGGCCGCCATCGCGTTGAGGGTAGGCACGAAAAGTGCGCTGCTTTCGGGGCCGCCCGGCTGTCCCATCATCATGACAAGCACCGGCAGAGCGGGCGGGTTGGGCACGAGAGCGGCAGGGGGCAGGTACAGATAGGCGGGTCGTGCCGCGAAGCCGGATGCCGTGTTGGGGATCTTCACGGTTCCCAGTTGTCCACTCGCCGGCATTCCCGCCGGCGGCTTCCAGGTCTGCCACAACGGCTGAGGTGGCGTCGACGGGCTCGACGTCGGGGTGTTCGCCGGGCGAGGGACCGCCAGGGCCTGCCCGGTGTTGAGGTTGAGCAGTGAGCCGAGCGTCAGGTTGAGCCCGTAGCCGGCGTTGATGCCGAGGGTGGCGGTGGCGGCGAAGAGCAGAATCGCAACCGCGGCAATCGCCTTGCGCCACCACCGCGAGTTCCACAGATTGACGACCGCGACGCCGACGGCCGCGAATGCGCCAATCACCCAGGCTCGAGTGTCGGGGTCCAGTGGCAGACCGAAGACGTTGAAGACCACTTCGCACAGGATCAGGGTCACGACGGCCAGCACCGCGCCCGCTCCGGCCCCGGCGAGCACGGTCACCACCCACCGTCGGCTCGGATGCCGCACGGCCCGGTGCGCGTTCTGCCGCCGCGAGGGTCGACGGACCAGGAGATAGCCCAGAACGGCCACGCTCAGGGCACTGCAGATGATGATCACCGTGCCGTCGACGATGTTGAGCGCAAGTATCGAACTCAACGTGGTTCCGCCTTCCCGAGACAAGTGGCGACGCTCCCGGCCGGTTCGGTCAGCGGCTCTTCGCGCAAGCCGTCAATTCCGCGGACGGAGATGTCGGGCGCCACTCCCACAGGCCTGAGCGCCGGTGACAATTATTATGTGCCGCCGACCGCAACGTCTGCCGTGAACGGGCGCAGACACCCGGCGATATCGCGGTGCGATCAGTTAAGATCAGTCCATCACCGACAGGTGTTCGTGCACGCCGAGCCAGAGGCCGGCGGTCTGCACGAGCACGATCGTTTCGCGCTCGTGCGTGACTGCGGTGACGCCCCCGAGCTCGGCCTCGGTCTCGACGTCGTGGCTGAAGACCGCCATGTCACCAAAGAGCTGTACGCGACGGTTCTGCGAGAGGCAACGGTGAACCCGGAAACCCTGGTCTTCCCACTCTGCCCAGAGCCGTTCGTAGGCGGCGCGGGACTCGAGCCGGTGATCGACGTTGTGAAACAGGAATGTGGCATCCGGAGAGAAGCCAGCGAAGTAGGCGTCTCGGCGGTGATTGCCGAAGTCGTCGATGATGCGGGCCGCGGCGGCGAGGGCACTCGCCTCGGTCGCTGCGCCGAGCCCGGTCATGAGGTGGCGCCGGCTCGACGGGCCGCGACCCGGGCGGCGGTGGAGGAGTGGTCGGTCTCGATCGGCCGGGGTTCGCCCGGTCGGCTAGGCACTCCGCGCGGCCCCTCGTCGCCGAAGACGTAGCGAGGCTCGGGGAACAACCAGAGGGCGCCGAGGTACAGCACTGCGCCGGCAACCACGGCCACCGCGAGGCTCAGGTCGATGCCGCCGCCGACGTTGATGAACGGTCCGATGATGATCGGTGGGTAGTTCGCGAAGAGCAGGCCGAGGGCGGCGGCACCGAGCCACGCGACCATCCCACGCCAGTTGACACCGTTGCGGAACCAGTAGGTTCCGCCGATCTCACCGCGGTTGAACACCTGCAGGTCGCGCGGACG
Source organism: Lacisediminihabitans profunda (assembly GCF_008040105.1). GTDB lineage: Bacteria > Actinomycetota > Actinomycetes > Actinomycetales > Microbacteriaceae > Lacisediminihabitans > Lacisediminihabitans profunda. The sequence goes on along the minus strand of NZ_VRMG01000004.1, from coordinate 53,849 downwards.
GAAGCTTCCGCGACGCACGATGTAGCCGATCGCCATGATCACCATCCACGGTGTCGTCGTCACGATGATGGCGCCGACGAAGGCGTTCACGGCGCCGAGCAGGTCGAAGAAGATACGCCCGGTGAGAATGAACAGGAACGCCACGACACCGATGCCGATGGTGGCCTGCACCCGGCTGAACTTGGGGAACACCGAGGAGAAGTCGAGGCCGGTGCCGTAGAGCGAGGTGGTGCCGGTGGAGAGGCCGCCGATGAAGGCGACGACCATGAGCAGCACCGCGTACCAGATCGGTGAGGCCTGGATCAGCGCCACCACGTAGTCGCTCTTGCCTGCGACGATCGTGGCGGTCGCCACGCCGAAGAGGAACGGGATGAGGGTGAGCAGCTGCCCGAACAGGGTCGCGGCGAGGAGCTTGCGCGGCGGCGTGTTGCGCGGGATGTACCGGGCCCAGTCGCCGAGGAAGGCCCCGAAGGAGATCGGGTTCGAGGCGACGATGAGGGCGGCGGCGACGAACGTGGCCCAGAACCCTCCGAGCGCGAAGCCCTTCGGTCCTGGATCGTACGAGGCGTCAAAAGTGCCGCTGAAGGCGACGATGGCGAGCAGGATCAGGATCGTGTTGGCGATCACCGCTGTCTTGTTCACGAGGAGCATGAACTGGAAGCCGAAGACCACGACGACGATGACGATCACGCCGATCACGCCGTAGACGAGAGTGCGCAGGCCGAGGGAGTCTGGGATGCCGCCGAGCCTGGTGAGTGCTCCCACCAGCGCGTCACCGCTGACCCAGACGGAGATCGAGTAGAACGCAATGGCGGTGAGGAGCGAGAGGAAGGATCCGACGATGCGGCCGCGCACCCCGAAGAAGGCGGCGGACGAGACGGCGTTGTTGGTTCCGGTCTTCGGACCGAACAGGCCCATCGGCATGAGGAAGATCGTGCCGATCAGTACTCCCGAGATGGTGGCGAGCACCGCTTGCCAGAACGAGAGCCCGAGCACGATCGGAAAGGTCCCAAGCAGCACGGTGGCGAAGGTGTTTGCTCCGCCGAATTGGATGCGCAGCAGATCCAGCCAGTTCGAGGTTCGGTCGGCGTCCGGAATGGTGTCGACCCCGTGGGCCTCGATTTCGGTGATCTTCGGTCGTGCGTTGACGGTCACGGGTTCATCAGCAACGGCTCTGTTGTGTGACATTGATTCGCTCTCGGTCGGACGTGGCTCACCCACTTCGGATTTGCAAGACACTAGTGCAAATAGTGACCTGCATGCAATAGTTGTTGACTATGAGGATACAAGCCATCGTGGACCTCTCGGTTGTGGTCAACGGGGACACCCAGACCTACACCGGGGACCCGACACCGCGATTCGAGCGCCACAGCACCATCTCGCGGGATGGATTCAATCTGATGTCCGTGAGCATGGGATCCCAGACTGGCACGCACGTCGACGCGCCCTTCCACTTCGACGACTCCGCCCCGAAACTCGACGAACTGCCCCTCGAGCGATTCGTCGGCACCGGTGTCGTCGTCGATGCGCGAGCGGCCGGCCAGCGGGGGCGCATCACCTGGGACTACTTCGAATCCGTCGAGAAGTCGCTCGTTCCGGGCGCCATCGTGCTGCTGCACACCGGGTGGAGCGCTCATTACGGAACACCCCGGTACTTCGAGAACCCGTTCCTGGACGCCGGGGCGTGCGCCCAGCTGATCTCGCGCGGCATCCGCACGTTCGGCATCGATGCGCTCAACATTGACGAGACCCCGGATGGTGATCACCCGGGCGAGGGATTCCCCGTGCATCACCTCGTCGCCGACGCGGCGGGGGTCATCAGCGAGAACCTGACCAACCTCGAATCCATCCGGTTCGCGGACCCGTTCATCTCCCTCCTCCCGCTCGCCTTCGAGGCGGCCGACGGTGCACCGGTGCGCGCCGTGGCGTTGCAGCTGATCCCCTGACGTCCGCCCGACCAGACCTCCAGACCTCCAGACCGAAAGCATCCCCATGACCTCACCCTTCATCGGTCCATCCGACGCGAGCATCTCCCCGCGGTACGCGGGCATCGCCACCTTCGCCCGGCTTCCCCGCATCGAGGACGTGCCGAAGGCCGACATCGCCGTCGTCGGCGTGCCGTTCGACAGCGGAGTCAGCTACCGGCCGGGCGCCCGGTTCGGTCCGGCCCACGTGCGCGAGGCGTCCCGGCTGCTGCGCCCATACAACCCGGTCCAGGATGTCGAACCGTTCAACGCACAGCAGATCGTGGACGCCGGGGACATCGCCGCCAACCCGTTCAGCATCGATGAGGCCGTGCAGCAGATCGAGACCGCCGCGACCGCGCTCGGGGCGGACGGCACCCGACTCCTCACGATCGGCGGCGACCACACGATCGCGTTGCCGCTGCTCCGTGCCGTCACCAGGCGCACCGGGCCGGTCGCCGTGCTGCACTTCGACGCTCACCTCGACACTTGGGACACCTACTTCGGTGCCCCAGTCACCCACGGCACCCCGTTCCGACGCGCGTCGGAGGAGGGGCTCATCAATCTCGACGCGAGCCTGCACATCGGCATCCGCGGCCCGCTCTACAGCCGCCAGGACCTGAAGGACGACGCCCGTCTCGGGTTCGCGGTGATCGCCGCTCACGAGTTCGAAACGGATGGGCTCGCCCGCGTGATCGAACGGATGCTCGCGCGACTCGGCGATCGTCCGGTCTACGTCTCCGTCGACATCGATGTGCTGGACCCGTCCCACGCCCCGGGCACCGGCACACCGGAGGCCGGCGGCCTGACCAGCCGGGAGCTGCTCGCCATCATCCGCGCACTCGCCGCCGTCACCATCGTGGGCGCGGATGTGGTGGAGGTCGCTCCGGCCTACGACCACGCCCAGGTCACCGCCGTCGCCGCCTCGCACGTCGCTTACGAGATCCTGTCCGCCATGACTCCGCGACCAGCGCCCGCGCCGAGCAGTTAGGAATCCGCCAGCGCGGGCACCGTCCTGCGCGCCTGTCGAGCACTCGTGCCGGATACTGGCAGGGCGGCATCGCGCCGTCAGAACACACCTGGTCGCACCGACAAAGAGGGAAGCATGCGAGCCGTACACCCGACTCCTTCGGGAACCCCCCTGGCGATCGGGGCTAAGCTCCGGTCCACCCGGCTGGCGCAGTCGCTGACCATCGCCGACATCGCAACGGCGACCGGTCTCAGCACGGGATTCATCAGCCGGGTGGAACGCGACGAGACCTCGCCGAGTGTCACGTCCCTCGTGACCCTCTGCCAGGTGCTCTCGCTGCCCCTCGGCACGCTGTTCGAGGCGCCGGAGAACGAGGTGATCGCCCTCGCCGATGCGCCCCTCATCAACATGGGAGGCAGCAACGCGATCGAGCGGCTGTTGACACCGCGCGCGGAGTCTCGGGTGCAGGTGCTCCGCTCCCGGCTCGAGCCGGGCGCGACCGGTGGTCTCGAGCTCTACACGATCAATTGCGACGTCGAGATCGTGCACGTGCTCAGCGGCTCGCTGCACGTGCGACTGGTCACCGGAATCGTCGAGCTCGCGACGGGGGACACCATGACACTCGCCGGCCGCGAGCCGCACTCCTGGGACAACGTCACGGATGGCGTCACGGAAATCATCTGGACCATCGTTCCGGCGGCCTGGAGCGGTTCCTCGTAGAACCTGCTCGGCACGGAGGTGCGCCTCAGGTGCCTCGGCTAACGTCGGCGAATGTCTCCTCCCCGGGTCGAAGCCGCGAATGAGCCGGTCGGGCACGCATACAACCCGGCCCTGGACGGCCTGCGGGCCGTAGCGATCCTTGCCGTTGTCGCTCAGCACGCCGGGATTCCCGGTCTCGACGGCTACCACGGGGTGACACTGTTCTTCGTGATCAGCGGCTATCTGATCACGGGTCTTCTGCTGAAGGAGCACGACAGGAGCGGCGGCATCCGGCTTGCCCGCTTCTACGGTCGCCGGTTCGCACGCCTCGCGCCCGCACTCATCGTCGTGGTTGCCGCGACCTGCCTCTGGCTGGTCGTCACGAGGGAGCCGATCGCGTCGTATTGGGGCGGCATCCTCGGCAGCCTCACCTTCACCACGGATCTCATCCAGCCATTCTTCGGCAACGGCAGCGTTGGCCATTACTTCCAATGGTCCTGGTCGCTCGGAGTCGAGGAACTCTTCTACCTCGTCTGGCCGATGTCCTTGATCCTGTTGGCCAGGTGGCACCGCTTCGCGGCGGCCGTGACAGTCCTCGTCGCGGGAGTGGTGGGCTGCTGGGCCCTGCGGGCGTTCCTGATCTCAGACGGGATGAGCCACAATCGCTTCTACTTCGCCCCAGACACCAACGCCGACGCCCTCCTCCTGGGCGCACTCCTGGCCCTCGTGCTCCTCCGTTGGCCGCGAAGTCGGGCCTTGCGTCTCGCCGGTCGCATCGCCGGGCCCCTCGGTCTGCTCGCTCTCGTCGCCCTCGTCTGGCCGTATTCCGGCGACGCCATGGTCCACATCGACAAGGGGGCGTTCGGCCAGGCGGCCCTTGCCTCCGCGGCGCTCGTTCTCTGGATGGCCACGTCTCCGGCGGGCCGCGTGGGGGCCATCCTCTCCTGGCCCCCGGTCGTCCTGGTCGGAAAGCTGTCCTATGGCATCTACCTCTGGAACCTGCTCACCATCTTCGTTCTCGCGTCCATCGTGCACCACAGCCCCATCCACAGTTGGTGGGGCATCGCCTGGTTCGCGGTGCTCATCGGCGTCGCGTACCTGTCCTGGCGATTCGTCGAGACCCCGCTGAGAACTCGATGGGCGCCCGTCGCATCACCGTGAGGGCACCGGCGGGTCTCGTTCGCGGCACCTGCCGGGGGAGTCAGTGCACCCGTTCCCTGAGGAACGTCCCGATCCGCTCGGTCGCCTCGGCCGCCTCGGGGGTTCCGAGCATCAACTGGTAGACGTGGGGGAGTCCATCGCCGACCTCCAGCCGCACCTCGACCCCCGCCTTGGTCGCGGCCTGGGCGAGACGTTCCGAATCGCTGAGGAGGAGGTCGGCCGTTCCCACCTGCACGAGTAGCGGCGGGAGACCGGACAGTGAGGCGAACAGCGGCGACGCCAGGGGCGTCCTGGGGTCGGCGCCGGCCAGGTAGTCGGAGGCCAACTGGCGCAGCAGGGCCGGTGTGGAGATCGGATCCTGGTCCACCCGCTCGATCATGGACGCGCCCGAGCTGGTGAGATCCACCGTCGGGGACATTAAGACGGCGGCCGCGGGCAGTGCCTCACCGGCATCCCGCGTGGCCACGAGCAGGGCGACGGCGAGACCGCCTCCCGCCGAATCGCCGGCGACGGCCAGCGAGTGCGCGTCCAGTTGCTGGTCGGTTCGCAGCCACCGCCACACCCCCCGCACGTCGTCGATGGCTGCAGGAAACGGATGCTCGGGGGCCAGCCGATACTCGGGGAACAGCACCCGCATCCCGCCGGCCCGGCCGAGCCTGGCGGCCAGCTCGCCGTCGCTGAGCAGGGACCCGAGTTGATAGCCGCCGCCGTGCAGAAAGAGAAGAACCTTCTCGCTGTCCACCCCCGGGGCATCGAGCCAGTGCGACCTCACACCGCCGGCCGTCACCTCGCGAACCAGCACGTCGTCGGGCATCGGGTGAACGGGTCCGGCCGGGGCGAAGGCGGTGCGAGCCTCCGCCAGCGTCGGCTGAGCCACGTCGGCGGCGGCGCTCTGCCGCCGCGTCAATTCCTCCATCAGACGCCGCATCGCCTGGCTCGGCATCAGGGCCTCTCCGCTAACGCGAGTGGCCGGCGAGCGTCGCTTCCTGCGGCACCACCTCGCTCAGCCGGCCGGTGTCCAGGTCGTAGACGAATCCCCTGACCGGAACGTCGGGGGAGATCCAGGGATGTGACCGAACCTTCTGCACCTGCTCCCGCGTGTTCTGCTCGGTGTCGGTGAAGCTGTAGAACCTGGCCGGGGCAATCGGTGACATCCCCGTCTCGCGGCGAAGCCGATCCTCCAGCTCACCGTCGGTGAACCGGAGCATCCCGCAGTCGTTGTGGTTGATGATCATGATTTCCCGGGTGCCCAGCACCCGTGTGGAGATGACGAGGGACCGCACCGAGTCGTCATCGATCACGGAACCGACGTTCCTGATCATGTCCACGTCGGCATCGCTCAGCCCCAGCATCCGCACGATGCCGGAGAGCCGGGGATCCGCACAGGTGACGATCGCGATTCGAGGCGCGGGCGGCCCTCCGAGGCCGGAATCGTAGTCGTTGGCGATGGTCGCATTGGCGCTCAGCGCCTCGTCGATGAGGCTCATGACACTGTATCTCCTGTCTTGACCGATCACTTCCCAGCCGGGAGGTGGGGCTCCTGCCGTGCCCAGAATCGACGATAGGACCGGAGCAGTGGGGCGGGAACGCCGGTTTTCCGCCAACCCGCTGTCGGAAAGACGACGTTCTCGACTCGGCCGGAAACCGGCTCCCCTGACCGCGGAGCTGTACGCTGGCCGAAATGGCACCCAGGGTTGGAGTCAGTGCATGCCCGCAGAAGTCGCCGGTCCCCGTGTCGCGACCCCGCAGGACCGGGATGTTGTCGTCGCGATCCTTGTCAGCGCGTTCTACGACGACCCGACGTGGAGCTGGGCGTTTCCGAATCCGGCCCTGAGGTCCGAGCAGCACGCCCGGCTGTGGGGGTTGTTCGTGGACGGCGCCTTGCGCTACCCGTGGGTGTGGCTCGGCCAGGGCGACACCGCAGCGTCGGTGTGGATCCCGCCGGACGGAACAGACCTGTCGCACGAACAGGAGGCGACACTGGAGCCGAGCATCGTCGAGATGCTGGGCGCGGATGCGGCTCCCGTGCTCGAGGCACTGGGGTTGTTCGAGCGGGCCCACCCCCGAGATGTGCCGCACTTCTTCCTGAGTCTCTTGGGCACCAGAGTGGAGCACCGGGGGAGAGGACACGGCCTCGCCCTCCTGGCGGCGAACCTGCGCCGGATCGACGAACTCGGGATGCCGGCCTATCTGGAGGCCAGCAACCCGGCGAACGTCGCGTTGTACGCACGATACGGATTCGACGTGATTGGTTCGTTCGAATTACCCGGCGACGGGCCCACGATCTTCACGATGTGGAGGGATGCAACGCCCCTCGGATGAGCTGCCGAACTCGAGTTGCTCAGCTCACGTGCACTGCGGGGCGGCGTTTGGGATTGCGCTCGGTGGTGCGGAGCACTTCGCGCGTCACGGGCCCGACTTCGCCGACGCCGACGATCAGGAATCGGAACATGTTCGAGAGAGGGTTGCCTTCCGTCCACTGGAAATAGATTTCGGGCACAATTCCGGTTTGATCCCGGATTTCCAGAAGCACCGCCGCAATGGTATTCGGCACGTTCGCGCTGACGACTTCGAGCACACGGTATCCGTGTCTGGCGACCCCGTGCACGACCAGGTCCTCTTCGAAGTCGGAGGAGTCTGCCGGATGCACCTCCAGAAAGATGATGGGGGAGCGTTCGGGGATGTGGTCGTAGACCCGCATAGAGCGGCTCTTCTTCTGGTATTCGTCGTCGGTATCGCCGTCCGGCTCGTGGGAGATGATCCGGATGGCGGCGTGTTCTTCGGCATCCTGACTGACGAAATCGAGTGCGTTCTCGTCAAGGACGACGGAGGTTGCGCGAAGTTGGAACGAGCGGCGCACACGGGAGATGATCGACACGATCAGGATGCCGAGGATGAACAACCCGGCGATGCGAACTCCGTCTGGTCGTTCGATCACGTTCACTACCGTCGTGTAGAGGAGGATGAGTGAGATCACTGCGAACCCGATGGCGTGCCAGATTTGCCGCTTGCGACGGGCCGAAAGTGTAACGGCGATGGCGGCGGACGTCATCAGAACCAGCACGCCCGTGGCGTACGCGCCGCCTTGCGCGTCGACGCTGGCGTCGAAGACGATCGTGATGAGAAACGCGATTCCCGTGAAGACGAGCACGAGCGGACGGACCGCCCTGGTCCACTGGGGCGCCATGCCGTAGCGGGGGAGGTACCGCGGGACCAGGTTCAACAGGCCCGCCATCGCCGAAGCGCCGGCAAACCAAAGGATGCAGATCGTACTGATGTCATACACGGTGCCGAAGGCGGGCCCGAGGTATTCGTGGGCGAGATAGGCGAGTGCGCGACCGTTGGCGGGCCCTCCCGCCTGAAACGCTTTCTGGGGGATGAGCAGGGTGGTCACCGTGCTGGTGGCGATGAGGAAGCAGCTCATGATGACTGCCGCGGTCGTCAGCAGTCGCTTTGTCCCGTGGATGCGACCCGCCGGGTTCTCCTCGGTGTCCTCCGGGCGGCCGGTGACTTGCGGCATCACGGCGACGCCTGTCTCGAACCCCGAGAGGCCCAGGGCAAGCTTGGGGAAGACGAGAAGCGCGATACCGACCATGATCAGAGGATTGCCGTGTTGGGCGGTGAGCGCACCCCACCAATCGGTGATGACCGCCACGTGCCCGGCGATACGGGCGACCGCGACGATGACCACGACGAGGTTCATCCCCAGGTAGGTGCCAACGAGGATCACGGCGATCCCGATGGCTTCCTTGAAGCCCCGCAGGAACACCACCCCCAGCAACGCGACAAGCAGGAGTGTGACGAGAAGCTCGTTCCCGTGCAGCCACGCGGGGACCAAGGGGTTCTCGACCGCGTGCGCCGCGGCATCCGCGGCCGACAGGGTGATGGTGATGATGAAATCGGTGGCCGCGAACCCGAGCAGCACCAACACGAACAGTTTGCCGCTCCACCATGGCAGCAACCGTTCGAGCATGTGGATGGAACCTGATCCGTGGGAACTCTCCTCGGCGACCCGGCGATACACGGGAAGGACCCCGGCGAGGGTCAGCACGACCAACACGACCGTGGCAATGGGGGACAGCAGGCCGGCAGCCAGCGCCGCGATCGCCGGCTGGTACCCGAGGGTGGAGAAGTAGTCCATCCCGGTCAAACACATCACCCGCCACCACGAATGCGTCTTCTCGACCGTTTTCGCATACGGCCCCACGTGCTCACCGCTCTGATCGACAAGGCCCAGGAGCATCCAGGCCCGAAACCGCCTCGTCCGCGAAGAGTCCACATGCTCACAGTAATGCCGGCCGCGACGCGCCGAGCCCCCACCATCTACCGCTTTAGACGGCGACCGGGCTGGTCAGGTTCGGGCTCGTCCTCGGTGCGCCACTGCGTCGATCGTGACAGCGGCGACGAGTACCAGCGCGGTAACCACGTATTTCGCCGGCGCGCTGTACCCCTGCAGGCCCATGCCGTTGTCGATCGCCGCGATCACGAGTCCGCCGAGCACGGCATGCAGCGCCTTCCCGCGACCACCGAACAGACTGGTGCCGCCGATCACGGCGGCCGCGATCGCATACAGCACAAGAGTCCCGCCGTCGAAAGATGTGGAAACGGAACGCAGCCGAGAGGCGTAGACGATACCGCCGATACCCGCGGTGAATGACGCGAGCATGAAGGCGAGCGTGCGGATCCGCGAGAGGCTCACACCACCCCGGCGCGCGGCTTCGGCGTTTCCGCCGATCGCGTAGACGTAGCGGCCGAACTTCGTGCGGCCGAGCAGAACGGTCCACGCGGCGAGCACGCCGAGAACAATCAGCAGCACCCAAGGAACGCCGCTGATCTCAATCAACGAGCCGCGGTTCGCGTTGCAGAGCAACACCACGCCGATACCCGCCGCGAACACCCCGGCGATCTTCACGGCGCTCAGGCTCGCCGGAGGGGCCACCAACCCGCTCCGACGACGTCGGGAGTCCCGCAGCCACGTCATGGCGCTGAACGCGCCGGCGATCACCACCATGACGATCCAGCTCGCGAGGGGGCTGAGGTTGCCGCTCGCGATGTTGTTGATCACGGGGTCGTTGATCGGAACCACACCGCCGTTGCCGAGGATGATCAGCATCACGCCGAGCCAGCCGAGCTGCCCGCCCAGTGTGACGACGAAGGACGGCAGCCCGATGCGGGTGATGATCGTGCCCTGAAGTACTCCGATGACGGCGCAGCTGGCCAGCGCGATGGCGATGGCCGCCCACCACGGCCACCCGGTCGACTGCTGCACGAACTCGGCCATCACCACGCCGCCGATGCCCCCCACGTAGCCAATCGAGAGATCGATTTCGCCGAGCAGCAACACGAACACCTCGCCCATGGCGAGCAGCATGAACACCGAGCCCTGCACCAGCAGGTTGACCAGGTTGCCGGGGGTCAGGAAGTACTGATTCAACGACTCGAACAGCACCGAGATCAGGATGAGGCCACCGATCACCGGCAGCACGCCGCTTTCGCCGCCCCGAATTCGGGCCAGTGCGGCGCGTAGATATTCGCGAAGGGAGGTGGCGACGATCGCGGGGTTCATGGCGAGGGCAGCCTTGCTCGCTGCAGCCTCGGTGATCGGCTCCTCGCCGGCTTCGACCATGGCGGGCGGAAGGGGTCCGGCGGCACGAACCTGGGGCTGTCTGTGCTCCGATTCACTAGGTTCCGGCCTGACCCGGTCGGAGACACCGGTGGTCATCAGGTCCACTACGATCTGCCGGTCGAGTTCGGCGGCCGGGCGCACTTCGACGAGCCGGCCGAGCCTGAGAACAGCGATGCGGTCGGCGACTTGGAACACGTCGTTCATGTTGTGCGAGATGACGATCACGGCCACCCCCCGCTCGACGAGTTGGCGGATCAGGTTGAGCACCACCTCGGTCTGCGCGACGCCGAGGGCGGCGGTCGGCTCATCCATGATCACGAGTCTCGAGTTCCACAGCACCGACTTGGCGATGGCCACGGATTGGCGCTGCCCGCCGGAGAGCGACGCGACGGGCTGCCGGATCGAACGCACGCTCGTCACCGCCAGGCTGCGCAGTGTCTCGCGGGCCGCGATCTCCATGCTCTCTTCGTCGAGGATGAACCGCCGCGAGCGTTCCCGGCCGAGAAACATGTTCTGCACGATATCGAGGTTGTCGCACAGGGCAAGGTCCTGATAGACGGTTTCGATGCCGAGGGCGGCGGCCTCGTGGGGGGAGTGCAACCGTACGGGTTCGCCCTCCCAGTACAGCTGTCCGTCATCCGGCGTGTAGATTCCCGCGATGCACTTGATGAGCACCGACTTTCCCGCGCCGTTGTCTCCAGCGAGGGCCGTGACCTGCCCTGCTGGCACCTCGAGGGTGACATCGACGAGCGACTGCACCGGCCCGAAGTTCTTGTCGATGTCGAACAGACGCAACAGCACCGGGCTCGAGCTTCCGGGCTCTGCGGAATCACTCTGCGCTGGTTGAGGGGCCGGGTTCACGATTCTTCCTTAGGGACGTTGAGACGACCGAATCCCGGACCGTGCCCTGTCAGGCACGGTCCGGGACACCAGGTGAGGCCTAGCCGATTCCAGCTGCCGTGCACGCGTCCTTCACCTGCGTGACGCACAGGTTGGCAACCGTCACGGCACCATCCTTGACGACTGTCGCCGCCATGTTCTTTGTGGTGACCCACAGCGGCGTCAGGAGGCTCGAGTCGACATCGGTCCCCGCCGTATCGTCGTGCGTCTTGCCGTTGACCAGAGCGGCAGGCACCGTCTTGCCAGCCCGCAGGTAGATCGCCACTGCGGCAGCGGCCTGAGCCTCGAAGTAGATCGGCTTATACACCGTCCCGCACTGGTAGCCCTTCAGGATGTTCTGCAGGCCGGACAGCGACGCATCCTGACCTGTCGTCGGGAAGGTCTTCGCCGGGATCTGCTTGCTCTGCAGATAGGCAATCACCGCGTTGGCATTGTCATCGTTCGGCGTGACGACCGCGTTGATGTTCGGATGCGCGGTGAGCTGCTGGGCGAAGGTGGTTTGCGCCACCGAAGGCGTCCAGGTGCCGGCCGGTTCGCCGACATTCACATACTCTCCACTGTCGAAGTGGGGCTTCAGCACCGCGTTATAGCCCTGCGCGAACAGTTTCGCGTTGTTGTCCGTCGGGTCGCCATCCATGATCAGGATGTTGGGCTTGCTGACCTTCCAGTCGGCGATGCAACTCACTTCGCCGTTGCCGATCAGTGTGCCGACCTTCACGTTGTCGAAGCTGACGTACACGCGACCCGCCGCGCCGCCCTTGACGAGCCGGTCGTAGTCGATCACCTTCACGCCTCGTGCCGTCGCAGTCGCCTCGATCGCCGCCCCAGAGCCGGAGTCGAGGGCATCAACGAGAAGCACCGATGCGCCGGCGGTGATGTCAGCCTCTGCCTGGGTTTGCATGGTGCTCGCGCTGCCCTGGGCATTGTCGACCTTGAACTGTGACGAGCTGAGTCCCGCGGCCTGGAATGCCTTCGCCAGGTACGGTGCATCGAAGGTCACATAGCGCGCCGACGTCGTGGTGTCGGGCAAAAGCACACCGATGAGACCCTTTCCCTGCGACGCGAGAGACTTGAGCTTGGCCATGACCGAGAAATCGGCTGTGAAGTCCGAAGCGGAGACCGTCGGGACGGCTCCGCCCGAACTGGTACTGGTTGGCGTCGTCGTGCCGCCCGTGTTCGAGCACGCAGCAAGCGCCGTGATTGTCATCGCGACCACGAAGGTGAGACCGCCACCTCGCCGTGTCATTCGTCCGACTTTAGACATCTTGACCACCTGTAACCTTCCCTTGGTTCCCCGCACCAGCTTCATCGACCATCGCTCAAGTCAGGCAGGGTCCAAGGTCCCGAAACCGCTAACGATGTGGTATTGTCGGCGGCCGCACTTGCGGCCGACACTCACTCCACCAAACTCAGCGGCTGATTCGTCTGGCACGCGCGTCGCCCGTGAACGTTGCGCGTCGCTAGCGAATTTCAGGGAGCGGTCGTGGAACCATGAGGGTCTCCGACTCGATGATCGATTGGGTTCTGCGGAAGTGCCGCAGCGTGAGCCAGAGGGCCAGCACTCCCAGCGTCGAGGACACCGTGAGGGCGACGACGTACAGTGTCGTCGACAGCGCCGAGATGGAGCTGAGGACGGCACTCATTTGATAGGGGGAACTGACCACGGTATTTCCCTGCCCGGTCAGGAGAAGCGCAGCGTACGTTGCGAGCATGCCCGATGCGTCCCAGAGACTGTGCAGCAAGGCGGCCGTCAGGAGTGCGGCCGGTATCCACCACGACCAGCGGTAGCGCGAGCGCACGCGGGCCGAGCCGAAGAGCACGGCACCGAGGAGTGCGGTCCAGAGCACGTGATCGACAGGTGCGAGGATCGCACGAATCACCTCGGTCTGCACCAGAGAGATGATGTCGATGCCCTGGTTTGTGATGGCAGCGTTGAACGCGTAGCCGGCCGATTCGAAGGCCGCGAACCCGGCTCCGATCGTCGCTCCGAGCAACGCGCCTTGACTCGCGGTTTTCGGTACCACCCGCCACCCGATGATGACGAGGAGAATGCCCTTGACGGCCTCCTCGATGAGGCCGACGAGGGCGTAAGACCACCAGTTGGCGGTGAGGTCGGCCTCAAGGAGGGAAGCGCCGAGTACTCCGAGAATGCCGCCGAAGAAGAAGGCGAGGATCAGCTGGAGACTGCTGATCGACCCGGTCACGCGTTCGATCACGAAGAGCACGACCGCGAACGGGACGAGGAAGCTCCCGAGCAAGATCAGGGTCGGAACGAGGTTCGTGTTCTGGGTGACCACCGTGACCACGATCGTGACGACCCAGAGTGCAAGTCCGGCGAGGAGTGTCTTCCACCACCAGCCGTGGTGGTGATGAGGGTGCTGTTTCGCCTCGGCCTCATGGGTGTGGAGTGCCGCGGTGGACTGCGGAGAGGAGACTGCACGGTCGCCGATTGCCACGGGTATTTCGGTTCTCAGGTGCTCGTTCATCACTGCCTCCTCGTGGCTCGTTGCGCATTCACGATGTTGAGCGCCGGTGAATCCCACGCCGGATGAGCTTCGTCTCACCTTTCAGGCACCGCCGCGACATCCGACAGGGTCGATGGTCCTCTTCTTCGAGTTGTTGGATGCGCTCCGGACGGGAGTGAAGCGATTCGAGAGCGCCCGCGCCGCCGGAAGCCTGTCGCGCGGCGCGACCACGACGGGGACCAGGGCCGGCGACTATGTCATCAGCGGACCCTGCTCGTCTCCTGTTATTGTCTGCGGAATGCTGCAATCGTCCTTGAGACCGGCCAGTCGAGTCCGGGGTGACACGTGACCATTGACGCGATCCGGAAGGCCATCGACGCTGATCCCGCGAACGCGGCCTGGGCGAAGCGAGGCGAGGGACCCTTGTTTGTTGCGGATCCTGCCGCTCGGATCGCGATCATCGGTCAGGCTCCCGGACAGAAGGCGCAAGCCTCCGGAATCCCCTGGGACGATGCAAGCGGCGCGAAACTCATGCTGTGGCTTGGCGTGACGGAGGATCAGTTCCGAGACCCCTCTCTGTTCGCGATCCTCCCCATGGACTTCTATTACCCGGGCAAAGGGACCAGCGGAGACCTGCCCCCGCGAAGGGACTTTGCGCCACGATGGCATCCGCCCATCCTGGGCCAACTCTCGGGGATTCGTTTGACGTTGCTTGTCGGCAAGTACGCGCAAGATCACTATCTGGTCGCCAGTACCAGGAGCAACCTCACCGAGACCGTTCGGGCCTTCCGCGAGTACTTACCCGACGTGTTTCCCGTGGTGCACCCGTCGCCGCTTAACTTTCGTTGGCAAGCGCGCAATCCATGGTTCGAGACCGACTTGGTGCCCGCACTGAGAGCCGCGGTCGCCGACGCGATCGTGTGAGCCTGTCTTCTGGCAGCAGGACAGCGTTGATGGCAGCGCCCTGACCTGTTACGGTTTGCCGCGCATGATCGCTTGTTTCACTTCTGAGATCGCATGGGTGACTTGGATGCCCCGCGGGCACGCTTCGGTGCAATTGAAGACCGTGCGGCAACGCCACACTCCTTCTTTGTCATTCAGGATGTCCATATGCACCTGGGCGCCGGTGTCGCGCGAATCGAAAATAAACCGATGCGCATTGACGATCGCAGCAGGACCAAAATATTGCCCGTCCGTCCAAAACACCGGACACGATGCGGTGCAGGCCGCACAGAGGATGCATTTGGTGGTGTCATCGAAACGTTCCCGTTGCTGCGGTGACTGTAGGTACTCCCTGCCATCGGAAGGAGTCGGTGCCGGTGTGACAAACGGTTGGATTGCACGATAACTGTCGAAGAACGGCTCCATGTCCACGATGAGGTCCTTCTCCAACGGCAGGGCTTTCAGCGCTTCGATGTAGATCGGCTTGGAGATGTCGAGGTCTTTGATCAGAGTCTTGCAGACCAGACGGTTGCGGCCGTTGATGCGCATCGCATCCGAACCGCACACCCCGTGCGCGCAGGAGCGGCGGAAGGTCAGTGATCCGTCTTGTTCCCACTTGATCTTGTGCAGCGCATCCAGGACGCGATCCGTCGGATACATCTCGACATCAAAATCCTGCCAATGCGGCTCATCATCCATTTCCGGATCGAACCGGCGGATGATCAGAGTCGCCGTAAACGTCGAGACTGAGTCCTTTTCGTCCGACAGGTCCGTCCTGATTGTGCTCACAGGTATCTCCAACCGTGCAACGGCGAATACCAGGCGTGCTCAAATAACTTTCCGCGCCCGACCTTTGTGACAAAAGCAACCCTGGAGCACCCCAGTGTCGAGCAAACTCGACACGGCCTCAACGGCGCAGCATGAACGAAGGCTCCTCGCGCTTCGGCTACTCGGCCTGGGTCGGAACTGTTGTCTTGGAAGACTGCAACCCCAGCAGGGCAAGCGCCCGGCGCGCGTGGTCCTCCGCCTCGGCCAGGCTCACCGGGGGCAGCAGCCCCAGCAGCCGTTTCCGGTGCTCCTCGCCAAGCAACAACGTAAACAACGGCTGGGCTCGAGGGACCGCGACCTGGCCGAATTCTGCACGAATATGGTCCGCGAGTCGCGCGATATGCCTCGCGTCGCCGTTGTCATGGAGCGTCTGGGCGAGTTCGGGAAACCGCGTGGACTCGGCGATCACCAGCCGGTGCAGCCCGATCAAGTCTGCGGAGTTCAACCGGTAGACAATTCGCGTGCAAAGCGATTCGAGCGTGTCCTGATCCGGAGCGTCGCTGCTGACGGTCGTGGCGAGGCTGCGGACCATCGCGGTGAAGACGCCCGCCTTGTCATCGAAGTAGCTGTAGATGGTGCGTTTGGTCACCCGGGCAGCTGTCGCGAGCTGGTCGAAGGTGACATTCCCGTAGCCGTGCTCGAGGAAGATGGGCAGGGCGGCCTCGAGGATCTGCGCGCGGCGCTCAACCCGTTCGCTTGCAGTGGGCCGACCGCGCTTGCGCACCCGGTGGGCCGGATCGTGGGCGGTCATCCGTTCCTCTCCTAATGAAGAAATGATGCGCGCACCGCACCCTCAGGGATATAATGATACTTGTTAGTGTCATTCATAACCACATACGGACGACGTCCGGCCCCAGAAGGGCCGACGAAGGGAGTTCCCCGATGACCGCTCAGACGCGGACGCCGCGGAAGAAGCAGAACGCCGCCGCTCGCATCTCGCCAGTGACGGCGGCTGGTCGCACCGTCGAAGACGGCGAGCGGCTGATCGACTTCTACCGCCGGATGGTGCTCATCCGCCGGTTCGAAGAACGCGCGGCGCGCGGATACACGCAAGCACTCATCGGTGGCTACTGCCACTTGAACCTCGGCGAGGAGGCCGCGGTCGTCGGCCTGCTGTCGGCATTGCAGCCAACCGACTACCTGTTCACGAACTATCGCGAGCACGGCTACGCGATCACCCGCGGCATTGACCCGAATCGCGTGATGGCCGAGTTATACGGCCGGGTCGACGGGGTCTCGAAGGGGTGGGGTGGCTCGATGCACATGTTCGACATCGACAAGCGGATGCTCGGCGGCTACGGCATCGTCGGCGGGCAGATTCCGCTCGCGACGGGGGTCGCGCTCGCGATCGATTACCGCGGCGGACACGAGGTCGTCCTGTGCACGATGGGCGACGGAACGACGAACATCGGGGCGTTCCACGAATCGCTGAACATCGCGGCACTCTGGAACCTGCCCATCGTGTACGTCATCATCAACAACGGGCTGGGGATGGGCACGACCGTGGAGAAGTCATCGGCGGAACCGGAGCTCTACAAGCGCGGATCCGCGTATCGGATGGCGTCCGAGCGCGTCGACGGACTCGATCCGGTCGCGGTCGCCGAGGCGGCGGGGCGGGCGATCGACTCGGCGCGCAGCGGCAAACCGTTCCTGCTCGAGGTCGTGACCGAGCGACTGCGCGGACACTCCGTCGTCGATCCGGCCAAATACCGTTCGGCAGAAGAAGTCGCCGAGCTCAAGGAGAACGATCCGGTCCAGACCTTTGGCGCGCGCCTGGTCGACGAAGGCCTGCTCGACGCCGACTCCCTCGCGAAGATCGACGAGCAAGCCACGGCACGGGTCGCGGAGGCCGCCGCCTTCGCGGAAGCCAGCGCCTTCCCCGACGTATCGACGCTCTTCGACTACACCTACGCGACGCCGGTGCCCAACGACTCCCGTCGATTGCCCGGCCAGCCGCTCTTCGAGCCGGCACCGATTCCAGAGCAGGGAGCGGCGCGATGAGCATCATGACCTACCGGCAGGCGCTGCACGACACGCTGAGAGCCGAGATGCTGCGGGATCAGAACGTCTTCCTGATGGGCGAAGAGATCGGGGTATTCGACGGCTCGTACAAGATCACGGCCGGTCTTCTCGCGGAGTTCGGCGAGAAACGCGTACGGGACACCCCGATCGCCGAGGAAGGGTTCACCGGCGCGGCCATCGGCGCGGCGATGCTCGGACTGCGCCCTGTGGTCGAGATCATGACGATCAACTTCTCCCTGCTGGCGCTCGACCAGATCGTCAATCACGCGGCCAAGATCTATGGAATGTTCGGCGGCCAGGCCAAAGTTCCCCTGGTCATCCGGACTCCGGGCGGAGGCGGCCAGCAACTCGGTGCGACACATTCGCAGAACATCGAGCTGTACTACGCGTTCGTCCCGGGGATGAAGGTCGTCGCCCCGAGCACCCCGGCGGATGCCAAGGCGCTCCTGCTCGCGGCGATCAGAGACGACGACCCCGTGCTGTTCCTGGAGAACCTGTCCCTCTACAACACCAAGGGCGAAGTCCCGGATGACGATACCCCCGCCGAGATCGGAAAGGCCGCGGTCACGCGCGAAGGCCGCGACATCACGCTCATCGGCTACTCCCGGATGGCCCACGTCGCGTCGCAGGTCGCGGAACAGCTCGCGGCCTCCGACGGCCTCGACATCGAGGTCATCGACCTGCGAAGCCTGAGGCCGCTGGACCGCGGGACGCTGATCGAGTCCGTGAAGAAGACGCACGCGGCCGTTGTCCTCGAGGACGATTGGCTGACCTATGGAATCGGCGCCGAAATAGCCGCGACCATTTCCGACGGCGCATTCGATTACCTGGATGCACCTGTACGACGCGTGGCGATGGCCGAAGTGCCGCTGCCATATTCGAAACCACTGGAGACCGCTGCGCTGCCGTCGGCGGATGACGTCATCGGCGCCATCCGCCAGACCCTCGACGCCGTCGGCCACCGCCGCCGTTAAACGAGGGGCGAAGATTCATGATCGAAATCACCATGCCGCGTCTGTCCGACACGATGGAGGAAGGCGCGATCACGACCTGGCTCAAGAAGCCGGGGGACCGTGTCGACATCGGCGACGTGCTCGTCGAGATCGAGACCGACAAGGCCAACATGGAGTTGGAGGCCTACGAGGCGGGCACTCTCTCGAAGATCCTCGTGCCAGAGGGCGAACTCGTACCGATCGGCACCCCGATTGCCTTGCTGGACGATGGCAAGCCGGGCGACTCGACCACGCCAATCGCCGCGCCACTCGCCCTCGCCGTGGATTCCGTCGCGGAGCCGGCCGAGGCGGCCGCTGCCACTCCCGAAGCGCCCGGCCGAGGGTCCGAGGCAGATCTCGAGGTCCCCAGCGGCGATCGGCTGTTCGCGTCACCGTTCGTTCGCAAACTCGCCCGGGAGAATCACCTCGACCTGGGCGGGATTCGTGGCACGGGCCCCGGCGGACGAATCATCCGTGCCGACCTGGACGAGGTGCTCCCGCATTCCGCCGAAACAGGTCCGTCGGCCGCGGAAGCTCCCGCGGCCGTTCCGCCGCCGAGCGCGGTGGCAAGCCCCGCGAATCGAGCCACCCAACAGGGAGACGAGAAGCGCGGATCCGAGGCGGTTTCGATCAGCAATACGCGCCGGGTCATTGCGCGGCGACTGGGCGAGAGTGCCCGCAGCATCCCGCACTTCTACGTCACCGCGGTCGCGGACGCCGAAGCGCTCGTGGGGCTGCGCACCGAGCTCAACGAGCAACTCACGGCGGCCGGGCGGACGAAGGTGAGCATCAACGACCTGCTCATCCGGGCGAGCGCGCTCGCGCTTCGCGAGAATCCGCTCGTCAACGTGTCCTATGTGGACGACGCAAGCACGACCATGCTCCTGCACCACCGGATCAACGTCGGCGTTGCTGTCGCCTCTGAGAACGGCCTCGTCGTTCCTGTGATCGAGAACGCCGACCAGAAATCCGTCAGCCAACTCGGCTTGGAGAGCAGAACCCTGGTGGCCCTCGCCAATGCGAAGAAGCTCACGAGCGAGCAGATGTCCGGCGGCACGTTCACGATCAGCAACCTGGGCATGTTCGGGGTCGAACACTTCACCGCGATCATCAACCCGCCCGAAGGGGCGATTCTCGCGGTTGGGGGCACCACGCGCGAGCCGGTCGTGGTTGGCGATGAGATCGTTCCCCGCTACCGCATGCGCTTTACGCTCTCGGCAGACCACCGAATCATCGACGGGGCACTGGCCGCGCAGTTCCTGCAGACGCTCACCCGACTGATCGAGAATCCGGGGACCATCATCGCCTGACCTCCGGCAATCGGGCAGTGGCTAGTGCTTTGGGAAGCCCGGACAAGGGCGGGGTCGAGGATCTCGATCTTCTCGCGTTGGCACGCCAGGTCGATTGTGCGGTGCAGCGGCTGCACACACCGGGTGCCGTGAGAGTACCAGTGCGGCTCCACTGCGCACAGGAAATACGCCCACGTTTCCCTGGCCTTGATACTCAACGGTAGAAGACGGCCACACCACCGTGACTCGAACAGGCTCCTTGATGATGGGCGGCAAAGGAATAGCTGCCGTCTTTGCAAAGAGCGAGCGCGACGGCCGGGGCTCCAGTACCTGGCACTGGCACTGGCACTGGTGCAGGTGCAGTCCCGGTGGTTCCCGTGACATACAGCTGGTAAGCGCTCCACCAGTCGGTTGCGATCGCGGTCTGCGCTGCAGCCAGAGAGATCGAGCCCGAGCAAATCATCGCGTGAAGCTTGTTCTCGACCTGGTCCTTCACACGTGCCCCTTCCGCCACATTGTAGGGTTCGGGCCACAGGTTAGCTTCGGCCGATGCTGCACCGCCGAGCTCAAGGCTGATCAGGTGGTCTTCCTCATAGTCCGCGGTTGAGGTATCGCCGTTGTACGAGTACCCCGTGGACAGTTGACGCACTTTGAGCGCCGTGGTGACCGAGGAGGATGGCCGCATCGTTGATGTCCAGCCTGAAACGCAAATCGTCTGCGAAATCGTGGCCTGTGTCACGGACGGATTCACTGCCCCGGGCGTCCTGCCGCGATCTGGTAGCACCACACCCGCGGCAGAAACTACCTCGCCTGTCGAGCCGGAAACAGGGGGAGCGTCTGGGGTGGGCTCGTCGTAGGCGTCACGCTCGGCGTCGCGCCAGCGGATACCGACGGGCGCTGCGGGGCCTGAACGGTGTCAGTTGCAGAACTGCTGGAGGTCCCCTCGACCGAGGGAGCCTGCGGGTGATTCGAGAACGCAAAAGGGAGCAGCAGTACCAGCAGAAATGCGCTGGCGATCGGACCGAACCTGAGCCAAAAATACGACCGAGGCTTCGACATCGTCAGGGATCTTGCGTGCAACCGCTTGGTAGCGCCAACCGCAGCACCAATCGCCCTCGCCACAAGCTTTGCACCGCCGACGAACGCATAGAGCAAACCCTTGAAAAATGTGGCTAACAGGGCCATGGCATCCTCGTTCACAAGCCCGCATGATCCGGGGTCGCACTCACCCTACTTGTTTCCGAACGAATCTCACGAAGACACGGGATCGACGCGATTCTGACGTATCGAACGTTCTTCTCTGCTCCTAGAATTCGGGCATGACTCAGCAACGCTGGCAACGAATCTCCGAATGGCCGCTCACCCTCGCCGCCGTCCTGTTCCTTGCCGCCTACGCGTGGGAAGTGATCGGAAACCTTGCCGGGCCCAGTTCAGCACTCGCCGAAGTAATCATGGCCGCGACCTGGACTGTCTTCCTTGTCGACTACGTCGCGAACTTGGTGCTGGCACCCGAACGGTGGCAATGGTTCAGCAGGCACATCCTCGACCTGCTGATCGTGGTCCTGCCTCTGCTGCGTCCGCTGCGCCTCCTCCGGCTAGTCACGCTACTGAACATCCTCCAACGAACTGCGGGCACTGCGTTTCGAGGGCGCGTCATTCTCTACGCTGCGGGAGCATCAATCCTTCTCATCTTCGTCGCCGCGCTGGCCGTCCTGGATGTCGAACAAGCAAATCCCGGGTCAAGTATCGTGACGTTCGAAGATGCCCTCTGGTGGGCCTTTGTCACCATCACGACCGTCGGATACGGAGACTTCACACCCCTCACAGTCATGGGCAGACTGATTGCCGGCGCCCTGATGCTCGGCGGCATCGCCCTCCTCGGTGTCGTAACCGCAACCATTGCCTCATGGATCGTGGAACGCGTCGCGATCAAAGAAGAAGACGCCCAAGCCGCCACACGCGGCGAGATCAGGGCGCTTGAGCACCAAGTCACCAAACTGCAAGAGACCCTTGACCGGATGGACCAACGAACACAAGTCCTGGCTGATAGGGGCGTCTCTCCGAAGTAAGCCGACGCTCTCCCAGCGCTGCCCGTTAGCGGAACCTTGGGTTCTTGCGCGCAGAGGGGAGGGCCCGGCTACCGGGCGATGGCCAGCCGTCTCGCCACGAGCGGCACGCTCCGTCACGAAGACGACGTCTTCGTGGTTCAGTTGATGATCTCGCCACGCTCCTCCGGCGGGACACCGGTGAGTCGGTCGCGCCACAGCTGCAGCGCTTCGGATGTGAGCCTGGTCCAGTCGGTGACCTCGGCAACCACACGAAGGGGCTCAGCGCTGCGGTAAGAGCGGGTGGGGTTGCCCGGGAACTTCTTGTCCGTGACGTTCGGGTCGTCCTCGAAGCCGCCCGTCGGCTCTACGAGATAGACCCGTGGCTCGCGGACATCTGGCGCCAGCTCTGCGGCAAGTTCTGCCGCGAGGCCGGCACCATCCCGCAGCGCGGTGAAGTAGATGTGGTTCATGACGATGTCGGGCCGGTAATTGGATCGGAACCCCGGGGAGAGGAAATCCCCGGCCCGAACATCTGCGGTGGTGCCGTGGTAAAACGGGCCTGACTCCTCTGCTGCGTTCACAAGGAAATTCTAGTAAGGGCCGCCTGGTGGGCGGGTTGCGAGGAAGGCCCCGACCCCTCGGCATCCGCGCCCAGCGACCCGCCATGAAACGGCGGCAGAGCCCTCCGCGTAGAACCGCTCCCCGAGACGTATCCGGCCCTAAGCTGCTGCGGCTGGCGATGATCTCTTGACCGACCGCCCATAAACCGAACCCTGACTGCACGCCCAAGACTGGACGCGAATCTTATGTTCACGCGGTTGCCGTGATCGAGAAGGCGTTGCCGTCCGGGTCGCGGAAGGCAAACATGGCGGGAATTCCCGGCCAGCGCAGGATGTCGTCGGTGTCGACATCCCTCTCAAGCAGGGCAGAGTGGGCGGCATCGATATTGTCCGTGGTGAAGCGGATGCCGATGCTGCCCCGCGCGATGTTCGGCGCAGCGGGTTCGAGCGTGAGGATAATGCTCGCTGTCGGGGCAATCTCGATCCACCGGCCGCCATTGGGTATAGGCACGTCTCGCAGCAGGGCGAACCCGAGAGTGCCCAGGTAGAACTGCAACGCGGCGTCCTGGTTCTCGACAGGGATGCTGACAGAGCGGACACCGTTGATCTGAGTGATGGTCGACATGAGCGTTCTCCTTCGTCGTGCTCCCCAAATACGGGGTGTACAAACATGACGACTAACCCCCAGTGTGATCGACACCTTCGGGATATCTTTGCGCCCAATCGCCGGACCTCAAGCGGGTCATACGATTTGGGTGAGATAGCTCTGGCCTGATCCAAAGCGGTTGGGAGATACGCCCTAACTACCTGCCCCAGTAACGATCGCATGAGCGATCTGATAGATCGCCAAGGCTGCGCCGAACGGCGTCATGATGACGAAGGGCCATGCCCCCCACAGGATGTTCCTTGGCGTGGAGACACGATCGGAGGTCCTTTTCCCGTACATCCGGACGACCCAACCCCCAGGCTAGGTCTCGCCCGCATCACCCAACTCCCAATTACGTTCGACCGAACAATTCGGCCTGCCAGAAAACACTCTGGCGGGCCGATCATGCGCTAAGCCAGGGAGTGCCGCGAGCCCGACCGCCAAAATCAGACCCTCGGGAGCACAAAAAATGGGCCGGACAACCGTTGACCGGTTGTCGCGACCCATTTTCCGAACTGGCACGGCCTAAAAGACCGAACCACCCCTCTGTGCGCGAAGGGGGACTTGAACCCCCACGCCCTATACGGGCACTAGCACCTCAAGCTAGCGCGTCTGCCATTTCCGCCATCCGCGCGCATCCGAAAGTCCCTTGCAGAACCTCCGACACACGAGAATAGCACGCGCGAAGCACCCCGTTGCGCCGACCCCGGAGTCGGGGCGTCAGGACCAGAATCCGGCGTGCACCTCGGCGGCGTGCGCGCTCGGGATCGGCCCGATGACCTCGATCACCCGACCGCCGCGCGCGAATACCTCCCGGCAGGGGAGGTCCAGCGTCGGCTCGTCGCCGCCCGAGGTGAACTCGGCGAGCGCGCTCTCCGCGAGCGCGAAAACGATGCGCGAGACGCCCGCCCAGTAGATCGCCCCGGCGCACATGGCACACGGCTCGGTGCTCGTGTAGAGGGTGCTGGAGCGGAGCTGGGCCGGCGTGAGTCGCGCCGACGCGCGACGCACGAGGTTCGTCTCGGCGTGGCCGGTCGGGTCGTTCTCGGTGAGAACGGTGTTCCACCCCTCCACCACGACTCCCTCGGCCACGAGGATCGCCCCGAACGGATGATCGCCTCGCGCCCGCGACTCGGCGGCGAGGTCGATCGCGTGGTCGAGGTGGGTGACCTCGTCTGGGGTGAGCTGGTGGGGCATCGGTCTCCTCGGCTGGGTGCTTGCGATATGGCCAACTAACCACATCGGGCTGGCCGCGGCGAGCGCCTCGCGCGATTGGCCGCCGTCGATCGCCGCTAGCGTTGACCCATGACCGGCCACGCCTCCGACGCGTTACTCGACGACACCGCCCGCATCGCGCGGGACCTCATCCGATTCGACACCAGCAATTATGGGGAGGGGCGCTCGAACGGCGAGACGGATGCCGCGGAGTACGTCGCCGCGCACCTCACGAGGCTCGGCCTCGACGCCCAGATGTTCGAATCCGAGCCGGGTCGGGTGAGCGTCGTCGCCCGGGTCGAGGGCACCGATCGCAGCAAGCCCGCCCTCGTCGTGCACGGGCACACCGACGTGGTTCCCGCCCAGCCGGACAACTGGTCGGTCGATCCGTTCGGCGGTGAGATCAGGGACGGGATGCTGTGGGGCCGCGGGGCGGTCGACATGAAGAACATGGACGCGATGATGCTCACCGCGCTCGACGACATCCTGGGGGCGGGCATGCGACCGGCCCGGGATCTCGTGATCGCATTCTTCGCGGACGAGGAGGCCGGGGGAGTGCTCGGCTCCCACTACCTTGTCGAGACCCACCCGGAGCTCTTCGCCGGCGCTACCGAGGCGATCAGCGAGGTGGGCGGCTATTCGATCACCCTCAACGGCAGCCGCGCCTACCTCTTGCAGACCGGGGAGAAGTCTCTCGTCTGGGTCAAGCTCATCGCCCGCGGAACCGCGGCGCACGGCTCACACGTGATGCGCGACAACGCCGTCACCAAGCTCGCCGAGGCGGTGGCGAAGGTCGGGCGCCGCGAGTGGCCGATCCGCCTCACCAACACCACCACGGAACTGCTCGGCGAACTGGCCCGCATCCTCGACGTCGACCCGCTCACCGTCGGCCCGGACGAGCTCGCCCTCGCCACGGGCTCGGCGAGCCGCTTCATCCAGGCCTCGCTGCGCACCACCACCAACCCCACCGCTCTCACCGCCGGCTACAAGCACAACGTGATCCCCGACAGGGCGGAGGCGCTCATCGACATCCGATCCCTTCCGGGCGAAGAGGATGCCGTGCTCGCCGAGCTGGCGGAGATCGTGGGGCCGGACATCGAGATCGTGGTGATGCACCGCGACATCGGGCTCGAGACGGAGTTCGCCGGCCCTCTCGTGGATGCCATCACCGGAACCCTCGCCCGGCACGACCCCGGTGCCCCGGTGCTGCCGTACCTGCTGTCCGGTGGCACAGACAACAAGGCGCTCGCCACGCTCGGCATCAAGGGCTACGGCTTCGCGCCGCTCAAGCTCCCGCCCGAATTGGATTTCGCGGCGATGTTCCATGGCGTTGACGAGCGCGTGCCGCTCGACGCGTTAGTGTTTGGCAGGCGAGTCCTCAGCGACCTGCTGTTGAACTACTGACCAGGCGATTGGATCGACCCCCGTGAGCTTCATCAACGCGATCATCCTGGGAATCGTGCAGGGCCTCACCGAGTTCCTGCCGATCTCCTCGAACGCCCACGTGCGCATCGTGGGCGAACTCATCGGCATCGGCGCGGACCCGGGTGCGAGGTTCACCGCGATCATCCAGCTCGGCACAGAGGCCGCCGTGGTGGTCTACTTCGCCGCGGATCTCTGGCGCATCATCTCGCGCTGGTTCCTTGCCCTGTTCGGGCGGATTCCGCGCAACGATCCTGACGCGAAGATGGGCTGGTTCATCATCCTCGGCTCGCTGCCGATCGTGATTCTCGGCGTGATCTTCCAGACCGCGATCGAAACCACGCTGCGCTCCCTGTGGGTGATCGCGATCTCGCTCATCGTGTTCGGCATCCTGCTCGGCGTCGCGGACCGCGTCGGCGAGAAGAAGCGCCGGCTCAAGGACCTCACCGTGCCGCACGCCGCCATCTACGGTGGGGCGCAGGCTCTCGCCCTGATCCCCGGCGTCTCGCGCTCCGGCGGCACCATCACTGCCGGCCTCTTCCTGGGCTACGAGCGGCGCGCCGCCGCACGCTATTCGTTCCTGCTCGCGATTCCCGCGGTGCTCGGGAGCGGCTTCTACGAGCTCTACAAGAGCATCAAGGATCCGACGAAGGAGGTTTTCGGCCCGGCCGAGACCGCGTTGTCGACGGGAATCGCCTTCGTGGTGGGCCTGCTCGTGATCGTGTTCTTCATGAACTACATCTCGAAGCGATCGTTCCTGCCCTTCGTCATTTACCGTCTGCTGCTCGGCGCAGTGCTCATCGTGTTGTTGGTGACGGGTGTGCTGCAGCCTGTGTAGAACCTGCATTGCGGTGGCGCACGGCGGTAGACTGGGGCGAGCGACTCGCTCTAGCGCTCGAGCTCCGCAGACGAGAGCGAGGCATGATGGTGCGCGAGGTTCAATCGTGGCGGTGACACGCGAGACTTTTGAAGAGGCGAAGCGGGCGATCATCTATTCACTCGATCGCGATACCAGCCTGTGCGCTCCCTTCCTCTCGGTCGTTCCCGTCACGGGTGTCAGCGTGTCGGTGCTGGTGACCCGCGCGACGCAGGCGACGATCTGTTCGAGCAATGCCACCGCATCCCATCTCGACGAGTTGCAGTTCGACCTCGGCGAGGGACCCTGCTGGGAGGCACTTTCCTCGCGGCGGCCGGCCCTCCACTCGGACGTGCAGGGGGAGGACCAGTCGACCTGGCCCGCCTTCGCCAACGCCGTCCGCGGCAGTGACGTGCACGGCATGTTCGCCTTTCCCCTCGTGGTCGGATCTCTCGACATCGGCGCGGTCGATCTCTACTCGTCGAGCGTGGGCGGCCTCACCGCCGAGCAGGTGGCAGACGCCTCGGCTCTCGCCCAACTCACCGGCTGGCAGGTTCTGCGGCGCCTCCTCAACCAGAATCCCGATGACGAGGAGGGCTCGAGCCACTCTCGCCGCGAGGTGCACCAGGCCACCGGCATGGTGCTCGCCCAACTCGGCATCAACGCCGAAGAGGCGTCACTTCTTCTGCGCGCGCACGCCTTTTCGAGCGGACGTTCGGTGCGGGAGATCTCGAACGACGTCGTCGAGAGACGGCTCGATTTTTCCACGGGTGCTTCGCAGTGATTCGCCTCGACGCGGAGGTAAACTGATCTGATGGTGGCCGAGACACGCGAGAGGCGACTCGTTGACACCTTTGTCACCCTCGCAGACACACTCGTCGCAGGATACGACGTCGTCGATCTATTGCAGACGCTGGTAGAGGCGTGCGCCGATCTGCTCGACGCGTCGGCCGCCGGCCTCATGCTCGCCGACGACGGCGGCAATCTCGCCGTGGTCGCCTCGACGAGCGAGCGCAGCCGCCTTGTGGAAATCATGCAGCTCAGGTCGGGGCACGGCCCGTGCGTCGAGGCGTTCACCACCGGTGTGGTTGTCGAGGTGGACGACCTCGTGGCGCAGCGCAATCGCTGGCCGGAGTTCCGCGAGGAGGCGCTCTCTCAGGGCTTCCGATCCGTGCACGCGATTCCGCTCCGTCTGCGCGGATCCGTGATCGGCACCCTCAATCTCTTCCGCAACGAGCCGGGGCTCCTGACTCCCGAGGATGCATCCGTGGCCCAGGGTCTCGCCGACGTCGCGACCATCGGCATCCTGCACGAGCGCACGCTCCGCGAGAACAGCGTGGCCAAGGAGCAGCTGCAGCATGCCCTCGACAGCCGCGTGGTGATCGAGCAGGCCAAGGGCGTGATCGCCCAGACCCGCAGCGTCGACATGGACCAGGCATTCCGCCTTCTTCGTGCCTACGCGCGTAGCAACAACCTCAACCTGCACGACGTCGCGGCAAGGGTCGTCGCGAGGACGGTGTCCCCGTAGCGCTCAACGGCGCTCGACTTCGACGGCGGCCCGGCTCTCGCCTAGACTGCTGAAGTGAGAGCCTGGACCCGACCCGAGGTGCCGCGGCTGCCCGGCACCGGCTCCGCCCCCCGACTCTACGACTCGGCATCCCGCTCCCTCGTGACCGCTCGACCAGACGGCCGCGCGGCAATCTACGTGTGCGGCATCACCCCGTACGACACGACTCATCTGGGTCACGCGGCGACTTACCTCGCCTACGACACCCTGATCAGGGTGTGGCTCGACGCCGGCTATCCGGTCGACTTCGTGCAGAACACCACGGACGTGGATGACCCGCTCCTCGAACGCGCCGCCCGGGATGGGGTGGACTGGCGCGAGCTTGCCGCCGGCCAGACCGACCTGTTCCGTGCCGATATGGAGCGGCTGCAGATCATTCCGCCGGACCACTACGTCGCAGTCACCGAGGTCGTGACCGAGGTCGCCGAGGCGGTGCGAGAGCTTCTCGACCGCGGAATCGCTTACCCGGTCGACAGTCCGGATGCCGCCCCCGACCTCTACTTCGACAGCGCGGCGGCCGAGGCCGCCGGTGCCCATCAGCCCGGAGTTCCCCCGCCGTGGCACCTCGGTGCGGAAAGCAACCTCGACCGGGCCACGATGCTCGAGCTGAGCGCCCAACGCGGGGGAGACCCGCAGCGCCCGGGCAAGCACGACGCCCTGGACCCGATTCTCTGGCGCTCCAGACGGCCGGGCGAGCCACACTGGGACACCGTGCTCGGCCGCGGGCGCCCCGGCTGGCACATCGAATGCGCCGTGATCGCCGCGAAGTACCTGCCGACACCCATCACCGTCAACGGCGGCGGATCCGACCTGATCTTTCCGCACCATGAGTTCAGCGCGGGTCACGTCGCGGCCCTCACCGGTCACGCCCTCGCGCAGATCTACTCGCACGCGGGGCTCGTGGCCTATCGCGGCGAGAAGATGAGCAAGTCTCTCGGCAACCTGGTGCTGGTGTCGAAGCTCGTCGCCGAGGGAACCGATCCGCGCGCGATCCGCCTCGCGCTGCTCTCCGACCACTACCGCTCGGACTGGGAGTGGACGGATGCGCACCTCAGCACGGCCGAGGCCCGCCTCGCCGCCTGGGACGACTGGGCAGCCAGCGCCGGTACCGACCAGGCCGAGAGCGGCACCGTGGACGAGGGAACGACCGAGCTCCGCGAACTGCTCGCCGACGACCTCGACTCGCCGTCCGCCCTCCGGGCCATCGACGCCCGGATCGCGAGCGGAGCGCACTGCACGGTGACGCTCGTCACCGCGATTCACGCCCTGCTGGGCATCCGGCTGCGGTCCCTGCCCGCCGACTGATCCGCCCGGCCGATCCCGCCGGAATCCGCCCGACCCCTCGCGGCGGGACTCGTGACGCCTCGCGGCGGGAGTCGTGACGCCTCGCGGCGGGGTAACGTGCTCGCGGCGGGAGTCGTGACCCCCCGCGGCGGGGAAATGTGCTCGCGGCGGGAGTCGCGCCTCCCTCCGCCACTACATTTCCCCGCCGCGAGGGATCGGGACGGGTGCGGCCGCGTCAGGGCGTGACCGGGTACCAGCGACCGCCGACGCGCCGGGTGACCCGCCAGGACACCACCTCGGCCCGCTCCCGGGTGCGCTCGACGGCATGCCGGCCGATCCGCAGCGCCTGCGCATCATCCTCGCCGGTGAAACGCACGGTGACCCGCGCGCTACCGCTCACGACCGCGAGATCCTGGGCCTCCACCGTCGCGAGCTCGGCCACGGCCGCCGCGGCCGCCGGAACGACGGTCGGTGGCGCGGTGCCGGCGGCAAGCGCGCCGATCGACATGGTGACCCGGAACGAGGGCATGCGGAGGGGCGCCGGGCCGGGTCAGTCCTTGGGGCGGCGGTCGTCCGGGCCGTTGGGGCCGGATCCGGCCGGCCCGCGGGAATCGCCCTTGCCGTCGCGGCGGCGCAGGTAACGTTCGAACTCCTGCGCGATCGCCTCCCCGCTCGCCTCCGGCGAATCGACCGTGTCGCGAGCCTGCTCGAGCTGCGAGATGTAGGAGGCCATCTCCTCGTCCTCGCTCGCGAGCGCGTCGATGCCGCTCTCCCACGCCGCGGACTCGTCGACGAGGTCGCCGCGCGGGATGACCACGTCGATGATCTCCTCGAGCTTGTCGATGATCGAGAGGGTCGCCTTGGGCGACGGGGCGTTGTGCACGTAGTGCGGCACGGAGGCCCAGATCGAGACGGTGGGGATCCCCGCCTTCTCCGCGGCCTCGCTGAGCACGGAGAGGATGCCGACCGGCCCCTCGTATGTGCTGCGCTCGATGCCCAGCTCGCGCCGGACATCCGCGTTCTCGCTGCTCACGAAGACCGAGATCGGTCGGGTGTGCGGAACGTCGGCGAGCATCGCGCCGAGCAACACCACCCCGGAGATCTCGTTCTGCGAGATCGTGTCCATGATCTGCGCGGTGAAGCTCTTCCAGTTGCGCGACGGCTCTGTGCCGAGCAGCACGTAGATGTTCGAGCCGTTGTTGGCGCTCACGCGCAGCTCGGCGTCGTCGGCGAGGCCCTCCACGGGGAGGCGCTGCGCGAGCACGGATCTCGGGCCGTAGGTGACGACGCTCGGCCAGACCAGGGCGCGGTTGCCCTCGTCGTCCTGCGCCACGGTCGGCCGGTTGAACTGGTAGTCGAAGAACCGCTCCGCGTCGATCTCGGCGATCGGGTACAGGTCGAGGAGGTCCTTGAGCGTGCGCACGGCACCGCTCGCGGCCTCCCCGGCGTCGTTCCAGCCCTCGAACGCGACGACCAGAAGCCGCCCTTTCAGCATTCCCGCGTCAGACAATCGCTACCTTCACTGGGTCGGCACTGGTGTTGGCCGACTTCCTTAGAGTCAAGGATAGGACGCTCCCGCGGCTAAACTCGGATTCCGTGACTGAACTCCTCCCCGCCGCCGTCCTCTGGGACATGGACGGCACCCTCGTCGACACCGAGCCGTACTGGTTGAGCGCGGAGGCGGATCTCGTCGCGTCTTTCGGCGGAAACTGGACCCAGGAGGACGGCCTCACCCTCGTCGGGTCCGGCCTCTGGCACTCCGCCGCCGTGCTTCAGGGCAGGGGAGTGGAACTCAGCGCGGACGAGATCGTGCAGCATCTCACCGACCGCGTGCTCGACCAGATTCGCGTGAGTGTGCCGTGGCGCCCCGGCGCGCAGGAGCTCCTCGCCGCCGTGCGCGAGGCCGGCATCCCCACCGCACTCGTGACCATGTCCATCCGGCGGATGGCGGAGCATGTGGTCTCCACGATTCCGTTCGACGCGTTCGACCACATCGTGGCGGGTGATGACGTCACCCACAGCAAACCGCATCCCGAGCCGTACCTGCGCGGTGCCGAGCTCATCGGCGTTGACCCGGCGATGTGCATGGCGATCGAGGACTCGACGACGGGACTCGCGTCCGCCGTCGCCTCCGGCGCGGTGTCCATCGGCGTGCCGCTGCACTCGGCGCTCGAGCACGGCCTCGGCTACACGATCTGGCCCAGCCTCGAAGGCAAGACCTTCGCCGACCTCACCACCGTCTTCCGCCTCCTCCAGACGAGCGTCGCGTGAGCGGCGAACGCCGGCAGAGCGGGCCGTTCCGCGCCGGCGACCGAGTGCAGCTCACCGGGCCGAAGGGTCGTCTCAACACGATCACCCTCGAGGCGGGCAAGGTGTTCCACACCCACCGCGGAATGGTGGAGCACGACTCGCTCATCGGCCTGCCGGATGCCTCGGTGATCACCGCATCCAACGGTGACGAGTACCTCGCCCTCCGTCCCCTCCTCAGCGACTTCGTCATGTCGATGCCGCGGGGCGCCGCGATCATCTACCCCAAGGATGCGGCGCAGATCCTGAGCCTCGGCGATATCTTCCCCGGTGCGAAGGTCGTGGAAGCCGGCGTCGGTTCCGGCGCGCTGAGCCTGTGGCTGCTGCGCGG
Organism: Lacisediminihabitans profunda; assembly: GCF_008040105.1. GTDB lineage: Bacteria > Actinomycetota > Actinomycetes > Actinomycetales > Microbacteriaceae > Lacisediminihabitans > Lacisediminihabitans profunda. The sequence goes on along the minus strand of NZ_VRMG01000004.1, from coordinate 21,755 downwards.
GATCGGGCCCACCGGCTCCCTCACCTCCTTCGAGCGGCGGGACGAGTTCGCCCAGGTGGCGCGGGGCAACGTCGTGAGCTTCCTCGGCGCCGAGCCGACCAACTGGACGGTGAAGGTCGGCGACCTCGTCGAGTCGTTGCCGACCGCGGTCGAGAACGGCTCGGTCGACCGGGTCGTTCTCGACATGCTCGCGCCGTGGGAGTGCCTCGACGTCGTTGCCGACGCGCTCACGCCCGGGGGAGTGCTGCTCTGCTACATCGCCACCGTCACCCAGCTCTCCCGAGTCGCCGAGGCGATCCGCGGCACCGGCCTGTTCACCGACCCCGACTCGTCGGAGACGATGATCCGAGGCTGGCACGTCGAGGGCCTCGCGGTGCGCCCAGACCACCGCATGGTGGCGCACACCGGCTTCCTGCTCACCGCGCGTCGGCTGGCTCCGAACACGATCCTCCCGCAGCTCAAGCGCCGGCCGTCGAAGACGGACTTCAGCGACGAGGACGTCGAGGCCTGGACCCCCGGCGCCCTCGGCGAGCGGGTGGTCACCGACAAGCGCCTGCGCAAGACCGCGCGGGCCGCCCAGGCCACGGCCGAGCACGCCGTCGCGGCCTCGGACAACCCGTGACCGGGCGTGACCCTAGAATTGTGACATCCCACGAGCTCGATCGAAATGAGGATTCGTGCGCAAGACCACAGCGCTGATCGCTGCCTTCGGCATCCTGGCCAGCCTCACGGCGTGTGCGGGCGGTGCCGGCTCGAACGGCTGTGACCCCCTCGTGTCGTCCGGTGACGCGTCATCGGCGGTCTCGGCTCCCGGTGACTTCGGCACGGCCCCCACCGTGGACTTCCCGCTGCCGCTGCGCACGAAGACGACCCAGAGTTCCCAGATCATCGCCGGCAAGGGCGCGCCCATCCAGGACGGCCAACCGGTGATCGTCGACGTGACCGTGCTCAACGGCACGGACGGCAGCGTTCTGCAGAAGACGAGCTACGCCAAGAGCGGCGGCAGCGTCATCACGATCGGCAAGTCCAGCCTGCCCGCGGTGAGCAAGGGACTGCAGTGCGCCACGGTCGGCTCCCGCGTGGCGATCGTCGGCTCGCCGAAGGACAGCCACGGCGGCCAGGCCTCCTCCGGCCTCGCGAAGGACGACGCCGTCGTCTACGTGATCGACGTGAAGAACGCGTTCCCCGCTCGGGCGGATGGCGCGGACCAGCTCCCGATCAACGGCCTGCCCGCGGTGGTGCTGGCCCCGAACGGCGCCCCGGGCATCACGTTGCCGCACACGACACCGCCCAAGGACTTCAGCGCCACCCTGCTCAAGAAGGGCGACGGCGCGAAGGTCGCGAACGGCGACTTCGTGATCATCAAGGACACGGGAATCAACTGGGCGGACAACTCCGTGTTCACCTCGAGCTGGAAGACCGGCCAGGCCTCCGCGATCGGCGTCGGCGCCTCGAGCGTGGTCGCCGGACTCTCCAAGGGCCTCATCGGCCAACGCGTCGGCTCCCAGGTGCTGATCGTCGTTCCGCCGAAGCTCGCGACGAGCGACGGCTCGGACACCAGCGCCACGGTGCCCACCGACGCGACACTCGTCTACGTCGTGGATATTCTGGGTGTAGCGAAGTAGTCCACCCACTCCGCAGACACAGGCCGAGTGTCTCCAAGTTCATTCCAAACTAGGGTTTCTCTCGTGTCAGCATCCAGCACCCAGAAGGTCCCGGTCGAAGAGCGTCTCTTCAGCCTCGTTCTCGCCTTACTCGCGACCGAGACGGGGCTCACGAAGAACGAAGTGCTGTCCACCGTGCAGGGCTATCGCCAGCGGTTCAGAGCCGGGGGAGACAACGCCAACCTCGAGCGGCAGTTCGAGCGCGACAAGGACGACATCCGCGACCTCGGCGTGCCGCTCGAGACGGTGGAATCGCCCGGCCAGCCCGGCAACAACCAGAACCTGCGCTACCGAATCCCGCGCGGTGCCTACGAGCTCCCGAGCGACATCACCTTCTCGGCCGAGGAGACGACGCTGCTCAACCTCGCCGCCATGGTGTGGCGGGAGGGCTCCCTCTCGGGCGAATCGCGTCGCGCCGTGATGAAGCTCAAGGGTCTCGGGCTGGTCTCCGACGAGCCTGTGCTCGGCTACGCCCCGCGCCTGCGGGTGCGGGATGCGGCGTTCGAGCCGCTGCGCGCCGCGCTCGAGCGCAACGCCGTCGTTCGATTCGCCTACCTCAAGCCCGGGGAGGAGCAGGCGCGGGTGCGCACGGTGGCACCGCTCGCCCTCGTGCAGCACCAGGGCCGCTGGCATCTGCACGCGCTGGAACCGGACACCCAGCGCACCAAGACGTTCCTGCTGCGCCGGATCGTGAGCCAGGTGACGACGACCGGCGCCACCTTCCCGGCGCCCCTGGTCGACCAGACGAAGGCCGCGCTGAGCGAGCTGGAGCAGGTGTGGGAGTCGCACACCGCCGAGATCGAGGTGGTGCCGGACTCGGATGCGGCGACTCGCCTGCACAAGCGCCGCGGCACCGAGACCCTCGCGAATGGCGTGCTGCGACTCCACTACTCCGACGCCAACATCTTCGCGGACGAGCTCGCCGGCTACGGGCCGGAGGTGCTCGTCCTGTCACCGCCGGTGTTGCGGGCTGCCGTGCACACCCGGCTGCTGAGGACGGCAGCCGAACACTCCGACGCCGACGAGGGAGCCGATCGTGGCTGAACGCCAGGCTCCACTCCACGCGCAGGACAAACTCGCCTTCCTGCTCTCGCTCGTGCCGTTCCTCATGGAACACGAACGCATCAGCGTGCAGCAGGCCGCCGAGCACTTCGGTGTTCCGGCACAGCAGATCAGGGAGGCCGTGAAGCTCATCGCGGTGTCCGGCATCCCGGGCGAGACCGGCCAGTACCAGCACGGCGACCTGTTCGACCTGGCCTGGGACGACTTCGAAGAGAACGACCAGATCGTGCTCACCAACCTCGTCGCGATCGATGACGCCCCACGGTTCTCCGGCCGGGAGGCCGCCGCGCTGATCGCCGGGCTCCAGTACCTCTCCGCCCTGCCGGAGAACGCCGACCGCGGCGCGATCGCGACGCTCATGACCAAACTCTCCCGGGGTGCCTCCGGGGTGCCGAGCCAGGTCGCGGTCGAGGCTTCGGAGTCCGACGCCACCCTCGCTCTCATCCGCGAGTCGGTGGCCACCGGAGTCCAGCTGGAATTCGACTACCTCAATGCGCGGGGCGAACACGAGCGCCGCCGGGTGGACCCGCTTCGAGTCGAGTCCGTCGATGCGGACTGGTACCTGCGCGGCTGGTGCCACCTGCGCGAGGCGGTGCGCACGTTCCGGCTCGACCGCATCGGCAATCCCCAGATCACGACCGCGCCGATAGCCTTCCACCCCGCCGACGTGTTGCTCCCCGATGTGCTCTTCGAGGGGTCGGCCGACGACCTCATCGTGACGCTCGACGTCGCCCCGGCGGCCGCGCCGCTGCTCGCCGACTACATCCCGGACGACGCCGTGTCCACCGAGGTGAACGGACGCCTCCGCACGGCGGTGCGGGTGTCGCACTACCACGGGCTCAAACGGCTCGTCGCCGGGATGCCCGGGGTCGTCACGGTCGTCGGCCCGCCGGAGGCCAGGCGAGCGGTCGCCGAGTGGGCCGCGGCCGGCGCCGCGCGCTACGAGGCCGACTGATGCCCTGGTGGTCGTGGCTCATCATCTGGGTGGTGCTCGGGCTTGCCCTGCTCGTAATGCTCGGGCTCTTCGGCTGGCAGTTGTTCCGCAAGGTGCTGGCCGTCTTCGGGGCGCTCGAGGCACTCGCCGCCAAGACGGAGCTTCTCGAGTCGGCGGGCGAGACGCTCGACGAGCAGCACGCCACCCTCGCGCTGCTGCAGAAGAGGTCCGAAGTCGTCGCGCGCCGGGACCGGGTTCGGCAACAGGCGGCGGACCGCCGCCAGGCCCGGCACGATGCCCGGCTCGACCGCGCCCGCCGGATCACGGCGGTCGATGCGAACACTCGCCGCTGGTTCGAAGACAACTGAGAGGTATTCGGCCTCCGGGGCGGTAAACTGATCGTCACGGCAATTTCGACTCGTAAGGATGTCGCCCATGTTCCAAGGATTCACCGGCTGGCACGCACTCATCCTGCTGGTCATCATCGTTCTCCTCTTCGGAGCCACCAAGCTTCCCGGCCTCGCCAAGAGCGTCGGACAGTCGATGAAGATCTTCAAGAACGAGGTCAAGAGCGAGGACCCTGCGAAGCCGCTCGACGGACCGCAGCTGAACCAGACTTCGCCCGAGGTGCAGCAGACGACGGACGCCACCAAGTCCGACAGCAAGCCGTAGCCCGACCGTCGACGTTCCGATGGCAACGCGCACAAGGCGAGGCGCGAACAACGAAGGCCGGATGTCGCTCGGCCAGCACCTCATCGAACTTCGCAAGCGACTCTTCATTTCCGCGATCGCGATCGTGGTGGGCGGAATCGGCGGCTGGTTCGTCTCCGACTTCGTCTGGGACGGTCTTCGCCTGCCGATCTCGACCATCGCGAAGGCCCACAACGCGATCATCAACTACTCGGGGCTGACCTCCGCGTTCGACCTGCGCCTGCAGATCGCGGTGACCGTGGGCATCGTGGTGTCGAGTCCGGTCTGGCTGTACCAGGTCTTCGCGTTCCTCGTGCCCGGGCTCACGAAGAAGGAGAAGCGCTACACCTTCGGGTTCTTCTTCTCCGCGATTCCGCTGTTCCTGGCCGGCTGCGCCGCCGGCTGGTTCGTGTTGCCCCACATCGTGGTGATCCTCACCTCGTTTGTGCCGAAGGAGGACGCGAGTTTCATCGAGGCCAAGGACTACCTCAGCTTCGTGCTCAAGCTCGTGCTCGCCGTCGGTGTCGCCTTCGTGCTTCCGGTCTTCCTCGTGCTGCTCAACTTCATCGGGGTGATCTCGGCCCGCGCCATCATCAAGAGCTGGCGGGTCGCCATCCTCCTCATCTTCGTGTTCTGCGCGATCGCGACGCCGTCTGCCGATGTCGGCTCCATGTTCCTCCTCGCGGTCCCGATGATCCTGCTCTACCTGGTTGCCGCGGCGATCGCCTGGTGGCATGACCGCGTGGTGGCCAAGCGGGCGGACGCCCTGACCGCCGAGCTCGGTGGCCCGGCAACCGTATGACCGACCAGCTCTCTCCCGCCGAACGTTTCGCCGCATCCAGGTCCCGCCAGGGCTCCCCGAGGCTCGAACGATTTCGGGCGAACCTCGCCTTCGACCTCGACCCGTTCCAGATCGCGTCCTGCGTTGCGCTCGAGAACGGCGACAGCGTTCTCGTCGCCGCGCCCACCGGGGCCGGCAAGACGATCGTCGCCGAGTTCGCGGTCTTCCTGGCGATGCAGGATCCCCGGGCCAAGGTGTTCTACACGGCCCCGATGAAGGCCCTGAGCAATCAGAAGTTCCAGGAGTTCGTCGCCGAGTACGGTGCTCAGGATGTGGGACTGCTCACCGGCGACACCAACATCAACTCGGGTGCCCGGGTCGTCGTGATGACGACCGAGGTGCTGCGCAACATGCTCTATGCCGAGTCCGACCTGCTCACCGACCTCTCGTTCGTGATCATGGACGAGGTGCACTACCTCGCCGACCGCTTCCGCGGAGCCGTCTGGGAAGAGGTCATCATCCACCTCCCGCAGAACGTGCGGCTGGTGTCGTTGAGTGCGACGGTGTCGAACGCCGAGGAGTTCGGCGACTGGCTGCAGGCTGTGCGCGGCGAGACCGCGGTGATCGTTTCCGAGGAGCGCCCGGTTCCCCTCGACCAGCACGTGATCATGCGCACCAAGCTCATCGACCTGTTCGACTCGTCCGGGCTCGCGGCGACGAACCGGGTCAATCCGGAGCTCGTGCAGATGGCCCGCTACGGCGGACGCACGATCAACTCCCGCCAGATGAAGGATGTGGGGCGCTACCATTCGCGCGGCGGCCGGCCGGAGCAGCTCAAGATGGACCGAGCCGCGGTGGTGAAGATGCTCGGCGAACGCAACCTGCTGCCGGCGATCTTCTTCATCTTCAGCCGTCTCGGCTGCGACCAGGCAGTGAAGCAGGTGCTTCGCGCCGGCGTGCGTCTGACGACCGCGCCGGAGCGCGACGAGATCCGGGCGATCGTGGAGGAACGCTGCCGCACCATCCTCGACGAGGACCTCGCGGTGCTCGGCTACTGGGAGTGGCTCGAGGGCCTGCAACGTGGCGTGGCCGCCCACCACGCCGGGATGCTCCCCGCCTTCAAGGAGGTGGTGGAGGAACTCTTCCAAAAGAAGCTCGTGAAGGCGGTCTTCGCCACCGAGACCCTCGCGCTCGGCATCAACATGCCCGCGCGTACGGTCGTGCTGGAGAAGCTCGAGAAGTTCAACGGCGAGGCCAGGGTGCCGATCACGCCGGGGGAGTACACCCAGTTGACCGGCCGCGCCGGACGTCGCGGCATCGACGTGGAGGGTCACTCCGTGATCCAGTGGCAGGACGGTCTCGACCCGCAGGCGGTCGCCTCCCTCGCCTCCCGGCGCACCTATCCGCTCAACTCGAGCTTCTCGCCCACCTACAACATGGCGGTGAACCTCATCGAGCAGTTCGGTCGCGAACGCACCCGCGACATTCTCGAGTCCTCGTTCGCGCAGTTCCAGGCGGACCGCGCCGTCGTGGACCTCGCCCGCAAGGTGCGCAGCCAGGAGGAGTCGCTCGCGGGCTACGAGGAGGCGATGCGGTGCCACCTCGGCGACTTCCGCGAGTATTCCGGCATCCGACGCGAACTGACAGACGTCGAACGCAAGGGCGCCGCCCGGGCGGACACCCAGAGCCGGGCCGAACGGGAGAAGCGCCAACACCAGCTCACCGCGCTTCGCCGAAAGCTCAAGCAGCACCCGTGCAACTCCTGCAACGACCGCGAGGCGCACGCGCGCTGGGCCGAGCGGTGGTGGCGCCTCAAGAAGCAGACGGATGAGCTGAGCCAGCAGATCCGGAGCCGCACCGGTGCCGTCGCGAGGATCTTCGATCGCGTCTCCGACGTGCTGCTCGAGCTCGGCTACCTGGAGCGGTCTGACCGCGGTGTCGTCACCGCGACCGTGCACGGTCGCACCCTGCGCCGCATCTACGGCGAACGCGACCTGCTCGTCGCCGAGTGCCTGAGGCGCGGCGTCTGGAAGGACCTCGACCCGGCCGGGCTCGCCGCGATGGCCGCCGCGCTGGTCTACGAGCCCCGCCGGGACGAGGGGCAGGCCTCGGACCGCTACCTTCCGAAGGGTGCCTTCCGGCCCGCCTTCGACAAGACCACCGACCTGTGGGCGCGGCTCGACGACATAGAGCGCGACCACAAGCTGCCGGGTAGCAATCCGCTCTCCACCGGGCTGTCCCTCGCCATGAACCGCTGGGCGCAGGGGGTGTCGCTCGACGCGGTGCTGAGCGAGGCGGACCTGGCGGCCGGCGACTTCGTGCGGATGACCAAGCAGACGATCGACCTGCTCGACCAGCTCTCGGTCGTGGCGGACGGCCAGGTCGGGCGCACGGCGCGCACGGCACTCGACGCGATCCGCCGCGGCATCGTCGCGTACTCCTCGGTCGCCTGAGGCTCGGTGCCCGACGCTCGGCGCGTGAGATCGCTGTCAGTCAGCGTGTTCGCGGCAATCTAGGCTTATCCAGTGCGACCGAGGCCCCTGAGACCGCTGCCCCTCTGGGCCGCCGTCGTGCTCGCCGCCCTCTCCGGTTTCGTCAACTCGTTCGCCTTTCCCGGGCGCGGCTGGTGGCCGCTCGTCTTCGTCGGCACCGCGATGCTTCTCCTGTCGCTTCGCAGACGGCGGTTCTGGCCGTCTGTGCTCGTCGGGCTGGCGGGCGGCTTCGCGTTCTTCGGCAACCACATCCTCTGGCTCACGGTGTACCTCGGCCCGATTCCGTGGCTCGCTCTCGCGGGTCTCGAATCGGTGTTCTTCGCGTTCGGCGCCTCCCTCCTCGCACTCGCCTGGCGCTTCGTGCCGCACTACTGGCCGGGCCTGAGCGGCCGCCTGCTCGGCCTGCCCCTGGCACTCGCCGGGCTCTGGGTGGCGCGCGAGGCCTTCACCAGCGTCTGGCCATACGGCGGCTTCTCCTGGGGCCGGCTCGCCTTCTCCCAGTCCGACAGCCCGTTCGCCCCGCTCGTGGCGTGGGTCGGCATCTCCGGCCTGAGCTTCACGATCGCCTTCCTCAGCGCGGTGCTGGTGCAGGCGTTCCTCGAGGTGAGCGTGCCCTGGACGGTGCGCGGCACGGTCGCGGGATTCGCCTTCCTGCTGGCCGCCGCCATCCCCGCCTGGCCCGTGATCTCCACCGGCTCGATCAGAGTGGCGGCGGTGCAGGGCAATTCCAACTCCGGGCTCTTCGCCCAGATCCAGCCGGGCGACAGCCTCAACGACCACCTGCAGGCGACCCTTCCCCTCATCGGGCAGAGCGTGGATGTCGTGGTCTGGCCCGAGAACGCCTCGGACCTTAACCCGCTCGAGAACAAACGGGCCGCCCAGACCCTCGACTACGTGACGGGAGCGATGAAGGCGCCGCTCGTCACCGGCACCATCACCGAGGACTCGGAAGGGCGCACCTTCAACAGCCTCCTGCTCTGGGAGCACGGCAAGGGAGCGGTGGACCAGTACGACAAGATCCATCCGGTGCCCTTCGCCGAATACCTCCCGGATCGCGCGTTCTGGTACCCCCTCGCCCCGAGCCTGTTCGACCTGGTTCCGAGGGACTATTCGTTCGGCACCCGCGACAACGTCTTCTCGATCAAGGGCGCCGTGGCGGGGCTCGCCATCTGCTTCGACATCGTCGACGACGAACTCATCAGCCAGATGCTGCGCGACGGTGCTGACTTCATCATCGCCCCGACCAACAATGCCGACTTCGGCCACACGGACGAGAGCGCCCAGCAGGTCGGCATCGCCCGGCTCAGAGCGATCGAGACCGGCCGCAGCGTCGTCAACGCCTCCACCGTCGGCGTGAGCGCGATGTTCGCGCCCGACGGCCGCGTCATCTCCCAGCTGCCGACCTTCGAGGCCGGATCGATGGTCGAGGACGTGCCGCTCAGCCATACCACGACGCCGGCGACGCTCATCGGCCGCGGCATCGAATGGCTCGTCTCGGGCCTCGGCATCGCAATCCTGGCGCTCGCCATGATCTTCACCCCGCTCGCACGTCGCGCCCCCCGGAAGGAAGCCCGTGGCTGAGACTCTCGTGATCCTTCCCACCTACAACGAGATCGAGAGCCTCGCCTCGGTGATCGGGCGCATCAGGCAGTCGCTGCCCCTCGCCGACGTCCTGGTCGTTGACGACTCGAGCCCGGATGGCACCGGGGAGTTGGCGGAGACGCTCGCCGCGGGAGACCCCGGTCTCTCCGTGCTACACCGGGCTGCGAAGGATGGCCTGGGTCGCGCCTACCTCGCCGGCTTCCGCCGGGCCCTCGAGCGCGACTACCTCTATGTCGTGGAGATCGACGCGGACGGATCGCACGACCCGGCCGAACTGCCGGCCATGCTCGAACTCGCGCGGCACGGCGCGGATCTCGTGATCGGCTCGCGTTGGGTTGCCGGCGGGTCGGTGCGCAACTGGCCGTGGCTTCGGCAGGCCATCTCCCGCCTCGGCAACGCCTATGCGCGCGCGGTGCTCCGGTCCGACATCCGGGACATCACCGCCGGATTCCGGGTGTTCCGGGCGGACGCCCTGCGCTGCCTCGACCTCTCCGCCGTGTCGTCGCAGGGCTACTGCTTCCAGGTGGAACTGGCGTGGCGACTCGAAAGGTCCGGGGGAGTGGTGGTCGAGCACCCCATCACCTTCGTCGAGCGCGCCGCCGGCCGGTCCAAGATGCATCTCGGAATCGTGGTCGAGGCGCTGTTGCGGGTGACGGTGTGGGGGATCACCGCCCGCGGGGCGCGCCGAAGGTCCTGACCGTTAAACGACAAACGCGCCGCAACCGAAGCTGCGACGCGTTCACACGCGGGCGACCGACCGAGGTCAGGCGCCGATCTTGTGCTGGCCCTTGCGCGCCCGAAGGAAGTCGAGGCGCTCTTGGAGCAACTCCTCGAGCTCCGGGCGGGTGCGCCTCTCGAGCAGCATGTCCCAGTGGGTACGGGGAATCTTCGCGTCTGACGGCTCCGGCTCGACCTGCACTCCGGCTGCGTCGAGCAAGCGACCCTCTTGACCGCTCTTCGGCGACTCCCACACGGTGGGAACTTCGGCATCCGCCGAGAACGTCACCTCGAAGGTCGACCCGTCAGCGGCTTGGTACGTGCTCTTCTTTCGCGGGGAGAAGGTAACGCCTTCTTCACTCTGAAGACTCTGGGATCCGAGCCTCATTCCGCGCAAACTGCGATCCGCCATTGTGTGGTCCTCTCTCGCGATGCATTCCCAGTTATAAACCCCGAAGCTGGACGTATCCTTTCCATCGCCGAGTCTTCCCAGCTGTTTCTCAGGTTATTCGCGGATTATTAAGCGTTTTTTGACTATTTGCAGGGCGAGATCCGACCTGTCGGTGACGATCCCATCGACACCCAGATCGAGAAGACGCTCGATATCGCTCGCCTCGTTGACCGTCCAGACGTGGACCTCGACGCCGGCGTCGTGAAACGCCCGGATCGTGCGCGGCGTCACGACCCGAATCCCGAGCATCGCCTCGGGCACCTGCACGGCATGCACCGCGGCGAGCGCACGGCGCACCAGCGGTCGAACACCCAGCTTCGCGGCGGCGAGGGCCAGGATCATCGTCGCGGCGGATGCGGACGTCGCCACTCCGGGAAGCTCCCGAATCGCGGCGCGACGCCGGGATTCGCTGAACGAGGTGACGAGCACCCTGGGCGTGGCGTCGGCCGCCAGGATCGCCGCCACCGCCGGACCCACCGATCCGGGCGCCTTCAGATCGATGTTGAAACACGCCTCGGGGAACGTGTCCAGTGCCTCGGCAAGCGTCGCAAACGTCTGCCCGGCGCCGAGGTCGATGAGCTTCAGTTCGGCCACGGTGAGGTCCGAGATTCGACTCGCTCGCCCGACGAGCCTGGCCAGGTCCACGTCGTGGGCCAGCACGGCGACCCCGTCCCTGGAGACCTGCACGTCGGTCTCGAGATGGGTCAGGCCGAGAGCCAGCGCCGAGAGGAACGCGAGCAGAGTGTTCTCCGGTGCCGCCAACGCCAGACCGCGGTGCGCGAGAATCCGTGGAGGCGCCGATGCGAAGTACTCGCTGGTGGCGGCCCCGCCGTCTCCGCGACTCCTACGCGGTGGGCGGCGTGCCACCCTGGTTTCCTAGGAATCCCGCGCTGATGCTCTTGACGGCCTCGGTGAACTCGGACGGGATGATCCAGAGCTTGTTCGAGTCACCCTGCGCGATCTTCGGCAGCATCTGCAGGTACTGGTAGGCGAGCAGCTTGCTGTCCGGGTCGCCCTTGTGGATGGCTCCGAAGACGGTGGTGATGGCCTGCGCCTCGCCCTCGGCCCGCAGCACCTGCGCCTTGGCCCAGCCCTCCGCCTCGAGGATCGCGGCCTGGCGGGAGCCCTCGGCCTGCAGGATGGCGGCCTGCTTGGTGCCCTCGGCGGTGAGGATCTGCGCCCGGCGGTCGCGCTCGGCGCGCATCTGCTTCTCCATCGAGTCCTGGATCGAGAGGGGCGGGTCGATCGCCTTGAGCTCGACCCGGCCCACCCGGATGCCCCACTTGCCGGTCGCCTCGTCCAGCACGATGCGCAGCTGGCCGTTGATGTTGTCGCGGCTGGTGAGCGCTTCCTCGAGGTTCAACCCGCCGACGACGTTTCGCAGTGTGGTGGTGGTGAGCTGCTCGACCGCGCCCAGATAGTTGGCGATCTCGTAGGTCGCGGCGCGCGCGTCGGTGACCTGGAAGTAGACGACGGTGTCGATGGACACCACGAGGTTGTCCTCGGTGATCACGGGCTGCGGCGGAAACGAGACGACCTGCTCGCGCATGTCGATGAGCGGCCGAACCCGGTCGATGAAGGGCACGAGGATGTTGAGGCCGGGCATCAGCGTCTTGTGATATTTTCCGAGACGCTCGACCACACCCGCTCTGGCCTGCGGGATGATCTTCACCGCCCGGAACAGGATCACCAGGACGAAGATCGCGATGATCACCAGCACGATCACCAGAACGATCTGGCCGACCAGTTCAGCGGTAGTCACAATGCATTCCTTTCAGCGGGCACGACCAGGGCGGTCGCCCCCTCGATTGCCGTCACGACGACGCGTTCGCCGGACTCGACCGGGTGATTGTCGGTGGTCAGGGAGAGCCTGGCCGTCCAGATCTCGCCGTTGGCGAGCCGCACCTGACCGTGCCCCTCGACGAAGTCCTTCAGCACCGTGCCGCTGAGGCCGAGAAGGGCCTCGACGTTGGTGGGAGTTCGGTCGGACCCTCGGCGCAGGGCCCGCTGGAGGGGCGGTCGAACAAGAAAGAGGAGAATCAGCGAGAGCGGACCGGCGACGACGATCTGCGCCCACCACGGCAGACCGAAGAGCCCGGAGACGAGTCCGCCGACGCTTCCGATCGCGATCATGAGGAAGGTGAAGTCGACGGTCGACACTTCGATGATCACAAAGATGAGGATCAGGCCCAGCCAGAAGATCCAGGCGTAGGTGTTGAGAAAGTCAGTGGCCATCGCGGGCACCCCTTGAGCATCGTGTTGTACCGAAACTATCACCACGAGAGAACCTCCACTTGCGGGTTATTGGTATTCTCATGAGCCGAAGCCGGCACGTCGCGCGGCCGCCCACGACATCAGGAGCTCTCCCGTGACCAACCCCCTAGCCGCCGGTTCCCTCGACGGACTTCGCGCCCTCGTCACCGGCTCGTCCCGCGGAATCGGCGCCGACACCGCCACCTACCTCGCCGAGGCCGGCGCGAGCGTCGTGATCAACTTCCGCAACAAGGAGGCCCGCGCCCTCAAGCTGGTGGACAAGATCGTCGCGGCCGGCGGTTCGGCGATCGCCATCGGCGCGGACCTCACCGATCCGGCCTCCGTCGCGACGCTCTTCGACACCATCCAGAGCGAGTGGGGCGGCCTCGACATCCTCGTGCTGAACGCCAGCGGAGGCATGGAGTCCGGCATGGCCGCCGACTACGCCATGCAGCTCAACCGGGACGCCCAGGTGGCGCTCCTGAATGCCGCCCTGCCGCTGCTCGCCCCCGGCTCTCGCGTGGTCTTTATCACCAGCCACCAGGCGCATTTCATCGCCACAACGCCGACCATGCCGGAGTACCTCCCGGTCGCCCTGAGCAAGCGGGCGGGCGAGGACGCGCTGCGCGCCATGATCCCGATCCTGGACGAGGCGGGCATCGAATTCGTCGTCGTGTCCGGCGACATGATCGAGGGCACCATCACTGCCACCCTGCTCGAGCGAGCCAACCCGGGCGCCATCAGCGCCCGCAAGGATTCGGCGGGCAAGCTGTACAACGTGAGCGAGTTCGCCGCGGAGATCGCCCTCGCGGTGGTCGATCCGATCCCGGCCGACCACACGCGGCTCGTCGGCGACGTGAGCGGCTTCGTCGGCGCCTGAGCCGTCGTTCCCGCACGGGACGCCCGGCCGCGACCGCCCGCGGCGGCCGGTCCGTACACTCGTAAGGGATGAAAGCCACCGACCTGCCCCTGCTGTCCAGCGTTTCCCGACCCACCGTTCATCCGGATGGCTCACGGGCCGTGATCGCGGTGTCACGGCCCGACCTCGCCGCCGACCGCTACGTCGGCCAACTCTGGAGTGTGCCGTTCGACGGCGGAGCCCCCCGCCGCGCCAGCCGGGGCCTCAACGACTCGAGCCCGCGGTTCTCGCCGGACGGGGCGCAGCTCGCCTTCCTTCGCGTGGTCGGTGATGCGCCGGCCCAGGTCTTCGTGATGGATGCCGCCGGCGGCGAGCCGGTGCAGGTCACCGACCAGCCGCTCGGCGTCGCCGGCTACCAGTGGTCGCCGGACTCCGCCTGCCTCGCCTTCGTCTCGCGGGTGCCCGAGGCCGGCCGGTACGGCACGGTCAAGCTGCTCGGCCCCTCCGCGGAGCCGGCGCGGCGCATCACGACCCTCAAGTTCCGGTCCAACGGGGTCGGCTACACCATCGACCGTCGGTCGCAGGTGTTCCTCGTGCCGGTGCCGGCGCCGGCCGGCGAGCCGGACTACCCGGCCGCGCCATCCGTCGCCCAGCCGTCGCCCGAGGCGCCCGCCGCCGCCCCGAAGGCCAGGCAACTCACCAGCGGCGACTTCGAGCACGGCGCGATCGCCTTCTCCCCGGACGGGTCGCGCCTGGCCGTCGTTTCCGCCTGGCACGCGAACCGCGACCTCGATCTCGTCTCGGAGATCTTCGCCATCGCGCTCGACACGGATGCCCCGGGCGACCCCGTGCGCATTTCCCCCGAGGGCGCGAACCTCGACGTAAGGTCGCTCGCGTTCGCCGCCGACGGGTCGCTCTACTTCCTCGCCGGCGAACTCGGCGAATCCGGTCGCGACTTCATCGGACGACCGGTCTCGCTCTACCTTCTCGACCCGTCGGGCACCGCGCGGCGCCTCACCGACGAGACCCTCGACCTCGGCGAGGCGGGCACGGAGATCACCGTCGCCGGCGACTCGGCTCTCGTGCGGCTGCGCACCCGCGGCCGCGTTCACCTGCTCGAGGTTGAACGCGATGGAACATCAACTCTTCTGACGAGCGGTGACCTCGAGATCACCGGACACGACGCCGTGGGGGAGCGCACCCTCGTGAGCTTCCGCGGCCCGGCCACCCAGGGCGATCTCGGTCTGGTGGCCGGGGGAGAGCTGGCGGCGATCACCGACTTCTCGTCCGGACTCCGCGAGACGGGCGTCATCGGTGCCCACGAGATCACCGTCCCGGCCCGGGACGGTTACCCGGTGCACGGCTGGGTGCTGAAGCCTGCGGGGGAGGGGCCGCATCCGGTGCTGCTCACCATCCACGGCGGACCCTTCGCCCAATACGAGAGCTCCTTCCTCGACGAGTCCCAGGTCTATGCGGATGCGGGCTACGCGGTCGTTCTCTGCAACCCGCGCGGTTCCGCCGGCTACGGCGAGGAGCACGGCCGGGCGATCCGACAGCAGATGGGCACCCTGGACTACACCGACGTGATCGACTTCCTGGATGGCGCGATCGCACGGACGCCCGGCCTCGACCCCGACCGGGTCGGCATCATGGGCGGTTCATACGGCGGCTACCTGACCGCGTGGACTATCGCCCACGACCACCGCTTCGCGGCGGCGATCGTGGAGCGTGGCTACCTCGACCCCGAACAGTTCATCGGCACCTCGGACATCGGCTCGTTCTTCAGCGACGAGTACACCGGTCTGGACCCGGACCGCATCCGCGCGCAGAGCCCCCAGGCCGTCGTGCGGCAGGTGACCACGCCCACGCTCGTGATCCACTCGGCCGACGACCTCCGTTGCCCGCTGCCGCAGGGAGAGCGCTACTACGCCGAGCTCGCCAGGAACGGGGTGGAGGCGGAGCTGCTCGTGTTCCCGGGCGAGAACCACGAGCTGAGCCGCAGCGGGCGCCCGAGGCATCGGCTGCAGCGGTTCGAGGCGATTCTCGACTGGTGGGCGAAGCACCTCCCGTCGACCGCCAATCCTCGCAACCAGACCGGTCCGCCCGAATAGAGTGGACGCGTGATCGATCGCCACCGGCTCACCTCGCGCATCCTCGTGTTCGACGAGCGAGACCGCATTCTGCTCTTTCTCACCAGGGGGTCCGCTCCGGCGCAACCGACGCGCTGGATCACCCCCGGCGGGGGAGTCGAGCCGGGGGAGAGCCACGCCGACGGCGCCCGTCGCGAGCTGTACGAGGAGACCGGTCTCGACCTGGCCGATCTCGGCGACCCGGTCTGGGCCCTCGACTTCACCGTCGACTTCGAGGGCGGCGACCACGACACGGGGCACGCCGAGTACTACGTGACGCGCACCCTGGCGTTCGAGCCATCGCGGGCGAACTGGACGCCGGAGGAGCACGTCGACGTGCTCGAGCACCGCTGGTGGACGGTCGACGAACTCCTCAGCACGACCGAACCGTACGAACCCCACCAGCTGGTCGAGCTCATCCGCAGCCAGCTTCCCTCCCGCTGAATCGCACCCGAAAGGCACCGTCATGACCGAGACCACCGACCAGATCGCCGAGATCGAAGCCCAGGAGGCGCGACTGCTCTTCACGCGCTTCACCCACGACGACGCCTGGGAGCTGGGAAGCCTGCTCGTCTCGATCGCGAGCGAGCGATCCCTCCCGGTGACGATAGACATCACCCGGGGCGACCAGCAGCTCTTCCACGCCGCCCTGGCCGGCACGGCGGCCGACAATGACCAGTGGGTGGCGCGCAAGGTGCGCACCGTCCGCCGGTTCGGCAACAGTTCGTTCCTGGTCGGACTGCGGCACCGGGCCACCGGCACCCCGTTCGAGGAGCGCGCCTGGAACGATCTCACCGTATACGCGGCCCACGGCGGATCGTTCCCCATCGCCATCCGCGACGCAGGCCCGATCGGCACGGTCACGGTGTCCGGACTGGCCCAGGCCGCCGATCACGCCCTCGTCGTCGAGGCCATCGAGATCTTCCTGGGGCTCACCGAGGGGCAATAGCATCGCATTATGTCAAGTAATGCGCCCGTTCTCCCCTTCCGAAATCCATGCATTTCTCTGCCGTCGCGGCGTGTCGACGTCTCAGGGCGGCGTGTCGGTCAGGAATGCATGGATTTCGGAAGGGAATGCCGCCGGATCGGGCCGTGAGGACGGATGCCGCGGCCAACCGAGGCGCGCCCGGACAGATCCGCCTGGCCTGCGTCGCCCGGCATAGTCGGGCGCTGATAATGCCCATTATGTCAAGTAGCGGGCTCAGGGTGACGTAGTGACTCCGTCTCGAAGTACTCCGGCGACGCGTTCCGTTCGCGTCACCGCCAGAATTCGATGAGCCGCTCGGCCAGGGATGCGCCGTGGTCGTAGCCGGCTCGAGCGGCCGGTGGGCGCGTCGACAGGTCCATCATGTTGTCTCCAAAGGCGTCGAGGGCATTGCTGTCCGGAAAGATCGTTTCCACCAGGCTGCCGCCGGCCCGTAGCTCGTCGAGCTGCGACTCCAGGTGCATCCCCCAGTCCAGCGGATGCCGCGACCTGCCGCCGAACGGTGACAGCACCAGCACCCGCGAGTATCCGGCCGCCAGATCGGCGTTCTCGTTTCTTCGATATCCGCCGTCGATGTAGCGGCCCGCGCCGATGGCGTACGCCGCGCCGCTGGAGGTGCTGGCAGCGACGGCATCCACGAGGTCGACTCCGCTGTGGCGGTCGAACACGACCTGCTCGCCGGTGTAGGCATCGACCGCCGTGATGAGCATGGTCTGATGCGGCCAGTGGTGGCTGGGAAGACGAGCCGCGACGGTGTCGCGCCAGCGCGTGCCGGTTGAAGTCCCCATCTCGAGCGCGGCGGCGCCCATCCTGCGCCGCATGTCTGCGGCATCTGCGGCGGCAGCGATGATCCGGCTCGTTCTTTCCATGTGGTCAGCCACCGGCGCCACGCCCACGCGCGCACCGACGGATCCACCGGGAGCGGGACGAGGTTGGGGCGCGGCGCCCAGGATGGCGGAATACAACTCGGCCGGCCCTGGGCCACCGGTGATCTGGGCAGCCACCGTCGATCCTGCCGATGTCCCGATGATCAGGTCGGCGCCGGTCACGTCCAACCCGGCCCAAGACAGGCCGGCGATGAGTCCGAGTTCCCAGGCATTGCCCGCCGCTCCCCCGCCCCCGAGAACAAGGGCGGTGCGCGAGTGAACTTCCGAGACGTGCATAGGGGTCTTCGGGGCGAACTGAAGTGAATCATTCATGGTCGTAGCTTTCTGAGAGTGTGTGCAGCGCTCCCCGCGACGGCTACGTCAGTCGCGCGATCGTGAACTCGAAGGAGCGCCCGGAATGGACGGTGTGTGCATCGGGCTCACCTCCTCGAATCGTGTCACGTTCGCCGAGCATGCTACTGCGTTCGTGGTCAACGAGCCAGTGCGCGCGGTGTGGTTCGGACGAGGCCCACCGCATCTCATCCTCCAGTTGGAGTTTCTCAACCGGCAGGATGCGGGGGTCTGCTCGACATCTGCCTGACCTGGATGCGATGGAACCGACAGAGCCGCACTCCCCCACCCGCTAGAGCCCCTCCGCGATCCGCTTGATCGCCGCCAGTCGGCGCTCCCACTCCACACCGATCTGATCCAGGCGTCGGGCGGTCTCGGTGAGCTGCGCCCCGAGAACTCGGTAGCGCAGCTCGCGCCCCACCCGCACCGGCTCGACGAGACCGGCCTGCTGCAGCACCGCGAGGTGCTTCGCGATGGCCTGGCGGGTGACCGGGAGCCGCCCGGCGAGGGCGGACGCCGACGCGTCGCCCCCGCCGAGGGCCACCAGGATGCTCCACCGGGTCTCGTCGCCGAGCGCGGCGAACACCGGCACGAGAGTGTTCGCGGTCACGAGCCGCCCTCGAGGTAGGCCACAAGCTCGTCGAGCTCGGAGTCCCAGCCACCGCGGTTGCTCTCCATGCTGGCAGCCGGATCGGCGAGCGTGTTGAAACCCGACTCGACTACCGTGAGCCGAGTTCCCTCCCCCTGGGGTTCGAGGGTGAAGCGGAAGACCGTCGAGTGGTCGCGGTCGAGCGCGGAGCCGCTCTGGTTTCCCCAGCGGTAGGCGATCATCCGCGGCGCGTCAAGCTCCTCGATCCGCACCGGGAAGTCGCCCCACCCGTCGAAGGAGAAGACTCCATCTGCGCCGACGGCCACCGCCTCGAGCGTCGCGCCTTGGCCGAACCACCCCACGATGTGCTCGGGTTCGGTGATCGCGGCCCAGACCTTCTCGGGCGGTGCGGCGATCGTGATGGTGCGTCGCACGCTGAAGTCGCCGCTGTCGACGACGGACGGTTCATTGGATGTCATGGTCATTATCTTGTTCCTTTCGGTCGATTAGTGCAACTAAATAGTTGCATTAACTGACCGTTTAAAGCAACCCTTTAGTTGCAGTCGAGTAGTCACCGACCTCCATCGTCAGACTCATCGGGCCCAGGCGGCGAATCCCTGCCCAGGCAGGTGGGGAAGATAATTGACGGGTGACTCCACCCGATCGACGTGCCACCCTGAGCCCGGCCGGCCGCTGCCCGTGCCTGAGCGGCGAGACCTTCGGCGCGTGCTGCGCGCCGTTCCACCGCGGGGACTCCGCAGCACCCACCGCCGAGCGCCTGATGCGGTCCAGGTTCTCCGCTTTTGCGGTGGGCGACGCCGAGTACCTGCTGCGCACGTGGCATCCGTCCACCGCACCGGGTGAGCTGGAACTCGATCCGGCTCGCCGCTGGACCAGGCTCGACATTCTCGGAACCGTCCGAGGGTCGATGCTCGACACCGAGGGCATCGTCGAGTTCCGGGCCTGGTTCCGCTCGCCGGACGGGGCAGGAGACCAGCACGAGTCGAGCCGTTTCGTGCGCGAAGGCGGGCGCTGGTACTACCTCGACGCGCTCTGACCCGCCAGCACTAGCGAGACATCTCGCGCGCGCACTCGATGCAGAGGTCGGCGGCGGGTCTGGCGCCGAGACGCGCCCGTCCGATGGGTCTGCCACATCGTGCACATGCGCCGTAGGTCCCCGAGTCGATGCGCTCGAGCGCGCGCTCGACCCCCGCTCGCCGTTCGCCCAACGCGGCCGCCAAACCCGAGATCCGCGACCAGTCGGATGACAGGGTCGAGCCGTCCGGATCGTGTTCGTCGTCCGCCGAGGAGTCGCCTCTCGCCACCCGTACGGCAGCCAACTCCCCCGCCGCCGAATCCAGCTGGCGGCGCAGATCCTCGAGTTCCGCCCACAGCGCGGCTCGCTGGCGGGAGAGCTCGTTCCCCGACAATCCGCGCGCGGGCACCACGGTGTCCGCGCTATTCCCCGAAACCGGAGAGCACGAGGGCGTTCAGCCCGTCCACGGCCTTCCGGGCGTCGGTGCCGGTGGCCTCGATCGTCACCTCGCTGCCCATCGCGAGCCCGAGCGACATGATGCGCAGGAGGCTCTTGGCATCGACCCCGTTCACCGTCACCCGCGCATCGAAGGTGCTGGCGAGCTTCACGAACTCGGCGGCGGGCCGCGCATGGAGTCCGTCCTTGTTCACCAGCACGGCATGCGCCGAGACCGGAGCGTCGGCCCCGGCGGCCGGCGGCTCGGATGACGCGGGCGCCGAGGGAGCGGACCGCGGCTCGTGCGCGGAGTTCGCCGATTCCGCCGCTGCGAACACCGCGGCGAGCGACTCCCCGGATTCCGCCGCCACGGCGGCGGCCACCGCTCCCTCCACGAGGGGGGCATCGGCGATTCGCACCCGCGACCTCACCTCGTCGTCGAGGAATTCGAGCGCGGTCTCGGCCGTGAGCACGGCCGAACCGAGGTCGCACAGGATCACGACGCCGGCCCCGGAATCCGCCGACGCGATCGCTTCGGTCACCTTGTCGAAGCTGGTTCCGATGCCGCCGTAGTCCGTGCCCCCCGCCCCGCGAATGGTGGTTGTCGCGGCCATCTGGCCCGCCAATTCCACGAGTCCGGTTGCGATCTTGTCGCTGTGAGAGACGACGACTATTCCGACTTTGGCCATGCCTCAGGCTACGCCGGCCACGCTCCGATCGAGAAGCGCGACGCCGCCCGGAGCACGCGCTCGTGGCCGGTTTTGTATCGCTACGTAGCATAAAAAGCAACGCGATTACGAACTATCGATAATTTCTCGCCCGATTCCCCGCCTCGCGAAATACGCGAGCGAGAATCGAGACCCAACCGTTATCGTTGGAATCGGACGCACCCGCGGCCCGCTGCTTTTCGCAGATGTCGAGCAATCTTGGAAGGTCAATGTGGACAATCTCGGAACCATATTTCTCTCGGAGATAGTGGGCACGTTCCTCCTGCTTCTCCTCGGAACAGGTGTCGTCGCAAACGTCGCTCTGGCAAAGACCAAGGGCAACGGCGGCGGGTTCCTGCTCGTCAACTTCGGATGGGGCCTCGCGGTCTTCGCCGGTGTGACGGCGGCGTACTCGTCGGGTGCACACCTCAACCCGGCGGTCACCGTCGGGCTCGCGGTCAACGACCCCGGCAGCTATCCCATCGGCAAGGTGCTCGTGTACATCGCCGGACAGTTGATCGGTGCCTTCCTCGGTGCCGTCGGCACCTGGCTCGCGTACAAGCAGCATTTCGATGACGAGCCGAACCCGGCGAATAAGCTCGGGGTGTTCTCTACCGGACCGGCCATCCGCAGCTACGGCTGGAACCTGATCACGGAGATCCTCGGCACGTTCGTGCTGGTCTTCGTCGTGATCGCCTTCGGCCGAGGCGGAAGCGCCGACGCGGCAACGCCCGCGGGACTCGCTGCCCTCGGCGCCATTCCTGTGGCCCTGCTGGTCGTCGGGATCGGTGCCTCCCTCGGTGGCCCGACCGGATACGCCATCAACCCGACCCGTGACCTCGGTCCGCGCATCGCCCACTTCGTTCTGCCGATCAAGGGCAAGGGGTCGAGCGACTGGGCGTACTCCTGGGTACCCGTGGTCGGGCCGCTCGTCGGCGGTGCGATCGCCGGACTGGTCGCGCACCCGCTCCTGCCCCTCATCACCAAATAGTCCCTGCGGTCGGCCCGGATCCGTTCGGGTCGACTCCTACATCAGCGTCACCACGTTTGTTTTAGTTCAATGGAGAATAATCATGACGGATTACATTTTGTCGATTGATCAGGGCACGACGAGTACCCGGGCGATCGTTTTCGATCACGCGGGTTCGATTG
>NZ_VRMG01000037.1 GCF_008040105.1 Lacisediminihabitans profunda | reverse complement strand
TTGACGCAGTTTCGACGTACGCTCGTCACATCCGATCCGCCGACTGGATAACACCTGCGCAAACTCGATCACCGATGATTGCGCCGATCTCATACCTCTGGAGTCTCGTGCTCAGTGAAGACTCGGCAACCGCCGCGACGCCACACCTCGACCTGCTCTTCGCAGGGTCGGTCTTCTGCGATCTCGTCTTCGCCGGTGTTCCGTTGCCTGAGCCCGGGGCGGAGGTGTTCGCCGCCGCGTTCATGCTCACCCCGGGCTGCTCTGCCAACCGGACCGTCGCCGCCTCCCGGCCCGCAGCATCC
>NZ_VRMG01000036.1 GCF_008040105.1 Lacisediminihabitans profunda | reverse complement strand
GGGAGGGGATGGCGGCGGCCGGAGGGTCCGCCGCCTCGCCCGTGGTCTCCACCGGGTACTCCCAGGGCGGCCTCGCCGCGGCCCAGCTCGCGCCATCCGGCGACTACACCGCCGGCGGGCTCTCCACCCTCGGCCCCCCGGCCGCCCGGGTGGCGGTGCCCACGGGCGTGCCCTGGCTCGCCGGGGAGCACACCGACGACATCGTGCCGGCACTCGGCGGCACTTGGGCGTCGGCCGACCCGGTGCGGGCCCGGCGGGAACGCTGCGCCGGCGCCCCGGTCGACACGAGCGGGGCCTTCCC
>NZ_VRMG01000035.1 GCF_008040105.1 Lacisediminihabitans profunda | reverse complement strand
CCGCGTGTGTGAAGAAGGCCTTATGGTTGTAAAGCACTTTAAGCGAGGAGGAGGCTTACCTAGATAATACCTAGGATAAGTGGACGTTACTCGCAGAATAAGCACCGGCTAACTCTGTGCCAGCAGCCGCGGTAATACAGAGGGTGCAAGCGTTAATCGGAATTACTGGGCGTAAAGCGCGCGTAGGTGGCCATTTAAGTCAAATGTGAAATCCCCGAGCTTAACTTGGGAATTGCATTCGATACTGGGTGGCTAGAGTATAGGAGAGGAAGGTAGAATTCCAGGTGTAGCGGTGAAATGCGTAGAGATCTGGAGGAATACCGATGGCGAAGGCAGCCTTCTGGCCTAATACTGACACTGAGGTGCGAAAGCATGGGGAGCAAACAGGATTAGAT
>NZ_VRMG01000034.1 GCF_008040105.1 Lacisediminihabitans profunda | reverse complement strand
GGCCGGTTCTCTTCGGATCCGCAAGCAATCTACGGGGAGTGGGATGAGTTCACGACGTGGGCGAGGACCGCGGACCTGACCGCGGGCGTCCCCTTTGACCACCATGACCTCCTCGCTCCAGTTCCCCGCCCGCGGCAGATCTTTGCGGTCGGCCTGAACTATCAGGAGCACGCGTCCGAAGTCGGGCTCGTGGCATCAAAAGTTCCGATCGTCTTCACCAAGTTCGTCTCGTCGATCACCGGACCGCGGGCAGACGTCCCCCACCCGGGCGGCGACGTCGACTGGGAGGGGGAGCTCGTGGTGGTGATCGGCAAGACAGCGCGAAACGTGAGCGAGTCGGACGCCTGGGAGCACGTCGCCGGCCTCACTGTAGGGCAGGACATCTCGGAACGCATCACGCAGCACGAGGGTGCCACCCCCCAGTTCAGCCTCGGCAAGTCGTTTCCCGGCTGTTCGCCGATGGGACCGTGGCGCGTCACGCCGGACGAGGTCTCCGATC
>NZ_VRMG01000033.1 GCF_008040105.1 Lacisediminihabitans profunda | reverse complement strand
TGTTACGCTCATCAAACCAGCCCTGATCGCGCAAAAAGGTGCGCAGCGCCAGCATCAGATAAAACGCCACACCCACGCCTGCCAGTGATTTCGACGGGAAATTACAGTCGCGCAAGTTAGGGTTAATGATCGCTTCCGCTGCGGGTAATGTGTCGCCCGGCAAATGGTGATCGGTAACAATAACCGGGATGCCCAACGAGCGAGCGTGCTCAACTCCCGCATGGGAGGAAATACCGTTATCCACCGTGACAATTAACTGCGCGCCACGGGCATGGGCCTGATCGACCACTTCCGGGCTTAAGCCGTAACCGTCTTCGAAACGGTTTGGTACCAGGTAGTCGATATTGCTGCAACCAAGCGAGCGCATCGCCAGCACGCTTAGA
>NZ_VRMG01000032.1 GCF_008040105.1 Lacisediminihabitans profunda | reverse complement strand
CTCTACGCGCACGGCGAGAACTACGAGAAGAAGGTCTACGTGCTGCCGAAGTACCTCGACGAGAAGGTCGCCCGCCTTCACCTCGACGCGCTCGGCGTGAAGCTCACCGTGCTGTCCGAGCAGCAGGCCGCCTACATCGGCGTGCCGGTCGACGGCCCCTACAAGGTGGATCACTACCGCTACTGATCGACGCCGGCCCGCCCTCGGCGCCGCCGCCTCCTTCCCCTCCTTCCCCTTCCGAAATCCATGCATTTCGCGGCGCGACTCGGCGTGGCGTCGCAGACACGCCGGGGCCGGGCAAGAAATGCATGGATTTCGGATGCGGTGGGGCGCCGAGACTGGGGCGCGCCGCGACATCCCGGACCGGCGGGTCGAACCTAGACTGAGCGAAGTTCAGCAATGGGTGCTGGTCGCGGGGGTGGTCATGGGTGACGGGGTTGCGGTCGCGTCCGACATCGTGCCGTTCTCGCGT
>NZ_VRMG01000031.1 GCF_008040105.1 Lacisediminihabitans profunda | reverse complement strand
GGGCATCGGCGGGGCGGTTCTCGGTGTGGTCGCCGTCATTCGGCGCGATCTGTCGTGGGTCTTGATAGCCATTGGCTCCCTCGTGTTCCTCTTCATGGTGGTGGGGGTCGGTGTCGAACCGCTTTTCCCGCATTGACCGTCGCGAGGATCACTGACCGTCTGGGAAAGAGCGCTCCGCCGCCGATCCGCGGCCCTCGGCCAGCCGTCGGCTGAGGTAGCGGCGCTCCGCCTCCGACGGGGCGAGATCGCGCGCCCGGCGGTAGTCGCGCGCCGCCGCGGTGGTGCGGCCCAGGCGCCT
>NZ_VRMG01000030.1 GCF_008040105.1 Lacisediminihabitans profunda | reverse complement strand
TTTATTGGGTTTAAAGGGAGCGCAGACGGGTCGTTAAGTCAGCTGTGAAAGTTTGGGGCTCAACCTTAAAATTGCAGTTGATACTGGCGTCCTTGAGTGCGGTTGAGGTGTGCGGAATTCGTGGTGTAGCGGTGAAATGCTTAGATATCACGAAGAACTCCGATTGCGAAGGCAGCACACTAAGCCGTAACTGACGTTCATGCTCGAAAGTGTGGGTATCA
>NZ_VRMG01000029.1 GCF_008040105.1 Lacisediminihabitans profunda | reverse complement strand
CGCCAAGCTCTCCGGCAAGGACATGGTCATCCCGATGAACACGGGAACCGGGGCTGTCGAGTCCGGCATCAAGGTCGCCCGCGCCTGGGGCTACCGCGTGAAGGGCGTCGGGCCGGGGAACGCCAACATCAGCGTGGCAGAGGGCAGCTTCCACGGCCGCACGATCCCGGTAGTGGGTTGCTCGAGCGACCCGGTGGCACGTCGCGGCTTCGGTCCGTTCACCCCGGGCTTCCGTTCGGTGCCCTACGGGGATGCGGCGGGCCTCGAGGCGGCCATCGACGAAAACACCGTCGCCGTGCTCATCGAGCCCATCCAGGGCGAGG
>NZ_VRMG01000003.1 GCF_008040105.1 Lacisediminihabitans profunda | reverse complement strand
CGGCGACAGCTTCGATAATGCCTTGGCTGAGGCGGTGAACGGGCTCTACAAAACTGAACTCATCCGCCGACAAGGGCCTTGGCGAACGGTCGAGCAGGTCGAACTCGCGACGCTGGAATATGTGTGGTGGTGGAACAACCAACGCCTCCACGGCGAACTCGCCCTGCGCACCCCGATCGAGGTCGAGGAAGAGTATTACGCTGACCAAGAATCGTCCCAGCCGGCACCCGCCAGACAGGGAAGCAACTAGGAACTAAACCCAGGCCGAATCACACGTCGATGCCGTCGCGTTTCAGCAGTCGCCAGATCTTCCGCGCGCCGGAGATCCCGCGGCCCTTCGCCCGGTCCCAGAACACCGCCTCGATCTGCTCGACGAGGTCGGCATCACGCACCGCCCGGGCGGACGGGGCACGGGTCTTCGCGGCGTAATAGGTTGACGGGGCAATCTGGCAGCTGTGCTCGGTGAGCACCCGGCAGATCGGCTCGACCCCGAACGAGTGACGGTTCTGATCGATGAACATGGTCACCACGGCAGTCGCGGGTCGAGCTCCCGCGCGAAGAAACTCGACGCCGCCAACAGGATCTCGTTCGCCCGTTTCAGCTCCCGGTTCTCCTGCTCCAGATCCTTGATCCGTTTCGCGTCGCTGCTGGTAGTCCCAGGCCGCTCACCCGCGTCGATAGCGGCCTGTTTGCACCAGCCGCGCAGCGTGTCCGGGTTGACCCCGACCCGCTGCCCGATCCGGAGCACTACCTGGTTGAGCGACAGGTCCCCATCCTGCGCTCGGGCTTCCTGCACGAGCCGAATGGCCCTCTCCCGCAACTCCGGCGGGTACTTCCTCGGTGCTGGCATAATCATCATCCTTCGCGGAATCAGACCCTCCATCAACCCCGGGGCGATTCAGTTGGAAGCGTTCGACTTTCCCCTGGGTTTGCGGGTGGTTGGGTCGACCGTTCTTCTGGTCGATCCCTAACAGGTTCAGTTCGTTCTCGAAGGTGTTCCTGCCGCCGCGGACTCGGGTTGTGAAGACGAGGCCGTTATCGGTCAGGGTGGAGGCGGGTGGGCCGTATTCGGTGACGGTGGCGCGGAATTGCTGCAGGACGTGGGCGACGGTCACGACCGGGTAGGCGGTGATCGAGAGTGCTTTGCGGGAGTGGTCGTCGAGGAAGGTGAGGACTTCGGTTCCCGTGCCGGAGGCGAGACGCCAGTGGGTGAAATCGGATTGCCAGGTCTCGTTGGGTAGGTCCGCTTCGAAGCGGAGGTAGGAGGAACGTGGTCGTTTCTTCGGCTGCTCGGTCACCAGTCCGTTGCGGCGTAATACTTTCCAGATGGTCGAGACCGCCGGGGAGCTGCCGTGGCGTCGTTCCAGGTGAGCGGCGATGGTGTGCGGTCCTGCGTCGTGGCCGGCAGTCTGAAGTGATTTTCGCAGCTGAATGATCTCAGCTTCCCGGTCCGGCGGGGTTCTCGTGGGCGACGTTTTCGGTCGTCGGGATTGGGGTTCGATCGCATCCCACCCGCCGGTGAGGTAGCGGGAGACCAGGGTATGGACCCAGCGGTAGGAGACGCCGTAATCGCGGGCAACGTCCACCTTCCGCCGGCCTTCGACAACGACAGAGGTCACAATGATTCGGTTTTTCGACACCCTCCAAGGATGTGAACGATGTCCGGAGACACATGTGAACTATGTCCGGAAACCAGGCACTGTTACCCCGACACAGGGGTATTTCCGGGACTGTTTTGATACATCTCGGGATATCGAGCGAAAAGGGATCGGGATGGTCGAAAGACCATCTCGATCCCTTTCATCGTTTAGGTCTCGAACCCTCCTCACCGGCCCTGCCCCGGCGCATTTCTACTGGCCAAATCCGGGAACGATCCAGAATTTCTCGGCAAACTCACCGTGGTCAGACCGGGATGACGAAGTAGCTCTCCCGGTCCTATTTTCGCCAGAAGGAGGCCAGTGCCGGCGGAGGGCTCGTTCGGCAGGTGGATTCTGATGGAGCCGGTTTCGCTGGCCATCAAACGGGGACGATTCACCATGGCTGCTTCGAATGTTCTAGTCTGTATTTTGTCATCTAACGTTACAAATACGGCAATGCCGCCAGGGAGACACATGACCATGAATTCGACCACCCCGACTCTCGGGGGCGACGATCCCCGACTCACCGCAGTACGACCGTCGGAACGGCAGTTGGCGTGGCAGGAGATGGAATTCTACTCGTTCGTCCATTTCGGCATGAATACGATGACGGACCGGGAGTGGGGTCTGGGCCAGGAGGATCCCGCCCTCTTCGACCCGTCCTCTCTCGACGTCGACCAATGGATGAGGACGTTCGTCGCTGCAGGCATGACCGGGGTGATCATCACCGCAAAGCATCATGACGGATTCTGCCTCTGGCCGAGCAAGGTGAGCACGCACTCGGTGGCCTCGTCGCCGTGGCTCGATGGACGCGGTGACCTGCTACGTCAGATCTCAGATTCCGCGGTCGCCCACGGCCTGAAACTCGGAATGTATCTCTCACCGTGGGACCGCACCGAGGCCAGCTACGGCTCAGGCGCCGCCTACGACGACTTCTTCGTGGCGCAGTTGGAAGAGGTACTTGGCGACTACGGTCCGGTCTTCTCAGTCTGGTTCGACGGCGCCAACGGCGAAGGCGCGAACGGGCGGGTGCAGGAGTACGACTGGGATCGCTACTATGCGACGATCCGACGGCTTCAACCGGGTGCGGTGATCAGTGTCTGCGGACCCGATGTTCGATGGTGCGGAAATGAGGCCGGTCAGACCCGGGTCAACGAGTGGAGCGTCGTGCCTGCGGGGTTGCGCGACATCGAACGGATCGCCGATAAGTCGCAGCGGGTCGACGATGGCGAGTTCTCCCGCGCGGTTCGCAGCGACGACGACGACCTCGGCAGCCGCGCGGCGCTCGAGGGGCATCTAGACGATCTCATCTGGTATCCGGCCGAGGTCAACACCTCGATCCGGCCCGGATGGTTCCATCACCGCAACGAGGACGATAAAGTGCGGTCCGCTGACGAGATCTTTGAGCTCTGGCGCAACGCTGTCGGCGGCAATTCCTGTTTGCTGCTCAACGTGCCACCCGACGCGCGCGGCCTTCTGGCGGCCGCGGACGTCCAAGCCCTGACGGGCGCCGGGCAACAGATCGCTGGACTTGCCGCACGCGTACTTCAGGCGCGGGCGGTGGTGTCTTCCGGGACGATCGAGTCGGACGAGGGCGTCTCCCGGATCGTCGGCCCGGAGCTCACTCGGGCGTTCGGTGCAGGCCTGACCGAGGCGGCGTGGCGCCCGTCGGAGGATGATCCGGAGCCCTCGGTCCTCCTCGAACTGGGTGAGACAGCTCTGGCAGATGCCGTCGTCCTGCGGGAGCGGATCACCCTCGGGCAACGGCTCGAACACGTCGCGGTGTTCGGGATTCTCGGCCGGAACGAGTTTCTCCTGGCCGAGACCTCAGCTGTGGGCTATCAGCGGATCCTCCGCTTCCCCGCTTCATTGGTCGATGCGGTGCGTGTGCAGATCACGGCGACCCGCGGTCGCCCCGCGCTGCAGTCCGTTGCTCTTGTGGAGGCCGTTGCGGCGCGCTGAAGCGAGTCGGTCGCGCGCAATCGTGTCATCGCGCGGTTGGATGGTCGCGTGACATCCACCCCCGATACCCACGCCGCGCCATCCTCGATCTCGCCGTGGCCCGCCCTGCACCCGACGGCGCAGGCGGCGTACAACCAGATCCTGTGGAATCGTGGCTTGGCCAAGGCTGACATAGCGCGCCGTCTCGGCGTTTCCCGCACGCGAATGACAGCCGTCGGTCGCGAGCTCGAAGTTGCCGGGCTCGTCGTGACAGCGGGCAGGGAGACGAGTTCGACGCGGGGGCGACCCGGGGACACCCTGGTCGCCGCGCCCAACAGTTATCACTTTCTGGGGATACACGTGAGGGGCCGTCAGTTGGTGGCGGCAGTGATCGACCTGGAGAACCGCGTTGTCTGGGAGGCCGAAGCAACGGTTCCGGAGCTCGGCGCGAAGGTGCTCTTCGAGCACTGCAGCCGCTGGCTATCGGACGCACGTTCTGCGGGCTTTCGGGTCGCCGCCATCGCCTTCTGCGGCTCGTTCCAGCAGCTGGATGACACGCCACTCGGAGTCGACCTGCGCAAGGTCATCGGCGAGGATGACCGCGCCCGGTTCTCCAAGCAGATGGGCGGCCCGGTCTGGGTGGAGGACGAAATGGTGGCCCTCACGGCCTTCGAGCAGTGGCCGCGCCTTGGCGAGGGCCAGGACAGCATGGCCCTGATCGCGGTTGGACCTCAGATCGGATTCGGCATCGTCACCGACCGCCGGATTGTCGTCGGCGCGCACAGGATGGCCGGCCGGTTCGCGCACGTTCCGGTCGCGCCCGACGGGCCCCCGTGTCCGCTCGGTCATCGAGGCTGCCTGTGGAGCGTCTCGTCCGTCTCGTCAATCCTCGCCCAAGCCTCGGACGCTGCCACTTTGGCGGAAGTTGTGGAGCGGGCGGAGAGCGAGCCTTCCATCGGGCTCATTCTGGCGGCCGCAGCCCGGGGGCTCGGCGCAGTCGTCGGGCACATCGCGAACCTGATCGACCCGGACAAGGTCGTACTGGCCGGGGAAGCGCGATACCTGTTGCAGGGTCGAGATGAGGACTTCCGAGCAGGTCTGTCCGCGGTATCCCTCGGTGCGGAGCCTCTCGTCGAGACAACCGATTTCGGATTCGTGGAATGGGCCAATGCGGCCGCGGCCCTGGCGCTCTACCGCACGCTCGGTGGGGACCGGACTTAGAAATTGTTTTGTTCCGTCACTTGACAAAGTCGGCGAAGTGGGGTGATGCTGGGACCTGTTCGCCGCGACTGTGCGGCGTTAATCCCCCGATTCGGGTCAAAGGAGACTCCATGCTTAAAACGAGGTTGTTGGCCGCCGCGGCGGCTTTGGCACTCGTCGCCACCGCGATGACAGGATGCGCAGCGGCTGGAAATAGCGGTGGCGACAAGGTCGTCACCCTGAAGTTCTGGAGCTGGGCACCCGGTTCGGCCGAAGAGGTGGCCGCGTTCAACAAGACCCATCCCAACATCAAGGTGGTTCACACAGATGCGGGTGGCGGCGACCAGTCAGCGGCCAAGCTGCTCACGGCCGTACGTGCCGGCAACGCCCCCGATGTTGCCGCCATCGAGAACACGTCGCTTCCTCGGCTGATCGTGGCCGGAGTGCCGATGGACATCACCCAGTACGTCTCCGACGTGAAGGACAAGTTCGCTCCGGGCACTTGGGCAGGGACCACCTTCGACGGCCACACCTATGGCGTGCCGCAGGACGTCGGGCCGATGGCCCTCCTGTACCGATACGACATCTTCAAGCAGTACGGGATCGACACGCCTCCGGTGACCTGGCAGGAGTACAAAGACGACGCGGCGAAGATCAAGGCGCAAAACCCGAAGCTCGTCATGGCCAACATCACGACCGACGGTTGGGGTTGGTATGCCTCGGTCGCCGCGCAAGCGGGTGACCAATGGTGGACCGTCAAAAATAACGTCTGGACGGTGAACATCAACGGAGCCGGCTCCCGCAAAATGATGGACTTCTTCCAGGGCATGTACAACGAAGGCCTGATCGGCACCGACCCGATCCTGTCGCCCACCTACAACCAGCAGCTGAACGACGGCACGATGCTGTCCTGGCCATCAGCGGTGTGGGCACCCGGCGTCATCTTCGGAGTGGCGCCGTCCACCGCGGGAAAGTGGCAGCTTTCTCCGCTTCCCCGCTGGTCTGCCGACAACCCCAAGGTGTCCTTCCAGGGCGGTTCATCCGTCGCCGTCATCAAGGGCAGCAAGCACCCCAAGGAAGCGGCCGAGTTTGCGAAGTGGCAGAACGCAACCGAAGCCGGAGCGAAGCTCATCCTGAATGTCGCCAACGGGTATCCGGCTGCACTCTCGGGTCAGAAGATCGCCACCGAGCAGAAGCCGCCTGCTCTGATGCCCCAGCAGACCGACTACTACCAGGTCGCCGCCGACATCGCCAAAGACACCAGTGCCGTGATCTGGGGGCCGAACACCGACGTCGCGCAAAGTGCCTTCACCGACGCGATGAATTCCGCGGTGCAGAACAAGACCTCATGGGCCGACGCCTTAGCTATCACGCAGAAGGCCGTGTTCGACGACCTGAAGAAGAAGGGGTTCAAGGTCAAGCAGGGCTGATGACGCCATCCCGATCCTGATCCCCTGAAAGGACACCACACCGTGACCGAGACCACCATCTCCACGGGAACCGGGCGGGCGACCTCACCGTCGCTCGCCCGGCGGCGGCGCCGTCCGACGGCCGCGCCCTACCTGCTGAGCGCACCCGCAATCGTGCTGTACGTCGCCTTCACCGTGATTCCCGTTTTGTACGCGATTGGAATCAGCTTCTTCGCCGAACGCCTCACCGGCGGTGGCATCCTGGGAGTCCGAGCCACGACATTCGTCTGGTTCGATAACTACCTCGATGTCATGTCCGACCCGCAGTTGCTCGCGGGATTTGGACGGTTGGCCATCTACGGCATCATCGCCGTGCCGATCACGTTGGGTCTCGCGCTTCTCTTTGCGCTGCTGCTCGACTCGCCAGGGGTCCGCCTCCAGAGATTCGGGCGCACCGCGATCTTCGTCCCCTACGCCGTGCCGGGAGTGGTATCGGCCCTCATGTGGGGCTTCATGTATCTGCCGAGCACGAGCCCCTTCTCGTACATTACCCGAAGCCTCGGTCTCGGCTCGATCCCCTTTCTCGAGCAGCAAGGCATTTACGGAGCGCTCGCGAACATCTCCATTTGGGGCGGCGTGGGGTTCAACATGCTTGTCATCTACACCGCGCTGCGCAGCATCCCGAACGAACTGATCGAGGCGGCGCGCCTAGACGGCGCAGGTGAGGTGCAGATCGCGCTGCGGGTAAAGGTGCCGCTCGTGGGTCCGGCTCTCGTGCTCACCGCCATCTTCTCCCTGCTCGGTGCGCTGCAGCTCTACGGTGAGCCCCTTGTTCTCAAGCCGCTCACCGTCACTATCTCGAGCACGTGGGCACCCCTTATGAAGATCTACCAGGACGCGTTCGCGCTCGACAATCTGCCCGTCGCAGCGGCCGCATCGATCGTCCTGGCCGTGGGCACGGCAGCCGTCTCGGTTGTCGTCCTGCTTCTCGTACGCTGGACCACCCGACGGGGGATGCGATGACCGCCACCATGCACCGCACGATTGCGCCGGCTCGCCGCACCTCGAGTCAAAACCGCGCACGCCTGATCCCCACGATCGTCATCGTCATCGGCGCCATCTACGCACTGATCCCGGTGGCCTGGGTGTTCGTCGCGTCGACCAAGGGGCCCGGGGAGCTCTTCAACTCCTTCACCTTCGCACCAGGAAGTGGCCTCTGGCAGAATCTCGGAGCCCTGTTTACTTACAGCGGCGGCGCCTACGGGATGTGGGCCGCGAACTCGCTTCTCTACGCCGGGCTCGGGGGGTTGCTGTCGACGCTGGTCTCCGCGTCGGCTGGCTACGCCCTCGCCAAGTTCCAATTCGTGGGCGGACGGATATTCTTCGCGGCGCTGCTCGCGGGCCTCCTGATCCCTGGCATCACGCTGGCCGTGCCGCAGTACCTGCTGTTGTCGGACCTTCACCTGGCCGGAACGCAGCTCTCGGTCCTGTTGCCATCGATCATCAGTCCGTTCGGCATCTACCTGTGCCGGGTGTACGCCCAGGGCTCGATCCCCGGCGAGATGCTGGAGGCGGCTCGGATCGACGGCGCGAGCGAGTTCAGGATCTTTCGCAGTGTCGTGCTTCCGCTCATGGTCCCGGGCATGGTCACGGTGTTCCTGCTCCAGTTCGTCGGCATCTGGAACAACTTCCTGCTGCCATACATCATGCTCTCCGACACGAACACCTTCCCCCTCACCGTCGGTCTGAACTCGCTCCTTGACCGTGGTTCGGGATCACCTGCACTCTATTCAGTCGCGATTATCGGCTCGGCTGTCGCGATTCTGCCCTTGATCGCCCTGGTGCTTACATTGCAGCGCTTCTGGCGTCTCGACCTTATTGCTGGAGGAGTAAAAGGATGACCTGGTCCCACCAAAACGGCCGTTGGCCGACAGACGGCCTGAGCTATGGAGCCGACTACAACCCGGAGCAATGGGGCGCGTCGGTGTGGCGGGAGGACGTGCGCCTGATGCGTGAAGCCGGCGTCAACATGGTGTCGCTCGGGATCTTCTCCTGGGGCCTCGTCGAAGTCGCCGACGGCGCGTATTCCTGGGAGTGGATGGACGAAATCGTCGACCTCCTTGGCGAGAATGGCATCGCGATCGACCTTGCCACACCCACGGCGGCGCCTCCAGGCTGGCTACTGTTCGAGCATCCCGAGGTCCGCCCCGTGGATCACGACATGCAGCCGCATTGGCCAGGTGCCCGCTTGGGTTGGTGCCCAAGTAGCGACGTCTTCCGGAACTATGCGGTGCGGATCGCCCGTGCGGTAGCCGAGCGCTACGGCAAGCGGGATCACGTCGTGATGTGGCACGTCGGCAACGAGTTCGGCGGCGGCAATGCCCGCTGCTATTGCGATGTCTCGGCGGTGGCGTTCCGGGGGTGGCTCCGCGAGAAGTATGGCACCCTCGATGTGCTCAACGCGGCGTGGGCGAGCGCGTTCTGGGGTCACACCTATCGGGACTTCGAGCACATCCTGCCGCCTCGGGGCAGCGACTCGAAGAATCCGTCGCTGGTGCTCGACTTCGATCGCTTCTCATCCAACGAGTTGCTGAAGCACTACCTCGCAGAGCGATCCGTGCTCAAGGAGGTGACGCCAGAACTGCCGGTGACCACCA
This sequence comes from Lacisediminihabitans profunda, assembly GCF_008040105.1. Lineage (GTDB taxonomy): Bacteria > Actinomycetota > Actinomycetes > Actinomycetales > Microbacteriaceae > Lacisediminihabitans > Lacisediminihabitans profunda. Next base: position 277,173 of record NZ_VRMG01000003.1, on the reverse strand, counting down.
ACTTCATGGTGGGCGCAGAACCCGACGTGGTGGATTACGCGCGGTGGGCGCCATACATGGACATTGTGGCGAACGATCACTACACGCGCTCCCCCGATCCCACGCCCCAACAGGACGTAGCGTTCTCTGGCGACAGGATGCGGTCGATGACCTCCGAGCGTCGCCCGTGGCTGCTTCTGGAGCACTCGACCAGCGGAGTGAACTGGCAGCCGCGCAATCGTTCCAAGGATCCTGGCGAGATGATCAGGAACAGCCTCAGCCACATCGCGCACGGCGCGGACGGTGTGCTCTTCTTCCAGTGGCGTGCCTCTCGCGGAGGAGCCGAACAGTTTCACTCGGCAATGGTGCCTCATGCCGGCGAGGACACCCGTGTGTTCCGCGAAGCGCGCACCCTCGGCCGGCATTTGAAGGCCCTCGCACCCGTACAGGGGAGTCGCGCTCCGCAGGCGCGAGTCGGCATCCTCTTCGACGACGAAGCCGGCTGGGCCATGGCCAAGGGGGTCAAGCCCAACAACCTGCTCCCTTACGGCAAGCTGGTGCGTGACTGGCACAGGGCATTCTGGCGCCACAACGTCGGGATCGACGTGCTGCCCCCCTGGCACACCTTCGACGGGTACGAGGTGCTGGTCATTCCGGGGCTCTTTCTCGTGGACGACGACACGGCGCAGCGCGTGACCGAATTCGCGGAAGCCGGCGGCACGGTCGTGGTGGGCGTGGTCTCCGGAATCGTGGACGAAACCAACCAGGTTCGACTCGGCGGCTACCCAGGAGCGTTCCGCGCTCTGCTCGGGGCGTGGAGCGAGGAGATACTGCCGCTTCAGGAGGGCGATCGCTTCGAGCTGGACAACGGATGGGGCGGCTCCGAGTGGAGTGAGCACGTGCGCATTGAGGACGCGGATGTGCTGGCACGATACTCCGGCGGACCGCTCGACGGGCTCCCCGCGGTGACTTCCCGAACCATCACGAACGGGGGTCGCGCGCTCTACGTCTCAGGCGCCATCGACCAAGAATCGATAGACGGATTCGTGGCGACCCTGCTTGGGCCGGATTCACTGGCGGAGCTGCCTGCCGGAGTGGAGATGGCCGTCCGGGAGACTGCCGACGAGCGTTTCACCTTCTTCATCAACCACAGCCCGATGGACTCGAGCGTGTCCGCGCATGGCGCAGAGCTGTTGACCGGTCAGTCCGTAGATGGACGGCTCGAGCTGCTCGCAGGGGAGGTGCGAGTAGTGCAGTCGAGGAGATGAACCGATCAGGCAATGCGGCTGTCGATGACACACCATCGAGTACGATGTCATCGGCATCCCAGCCACGGCGCCGATCGGGTGCTCGTGAAACGGTTAGTATTTGTCAAAACTTGGAACAAATTCTTTTCGCGTTCGCGGTCCTGGCCGAATTGCCACCCCGTGAGACGAGTTCGAGATCGTGCGCGAGCACGTAGGGGTGACCATTACTACGGCACATCAGTGGGCCTGGCCCGAGCTCCATGACGGCCAACGCGCGGTGCTTCGAGAAGTTCTGGTGCACGGGTCGCGCTCTCGTGCGGACCTCGCGCGACGCACCGGATTCTCCCGCACCAGCCTCACCCGCCTGACGCGCGATCTGGTCGACCTGCAGTTCATTGTCGAGGGGGAAATCCGTTCCAAGGGCGGTCGCGGGCGCCCCTCTGAGATGCTGGACCTTCGGCCGGAGTCGGCCCAGTTCGCTGGCATCAAACTAACCGGAAGCGCCCTCTACGCCGTGGTGACTGATCTGCGCGCAAACGTCATCGAGAGCGTCGAGCACGAGTTGCCCCGGTCGAAGGCCGTTCCCGAGGTGGTGGCATTGATCGGCCGGGTCATCGACGACGTGCGCGCCCGTCATCATCGCCTCGCCGCTCTCGGAGTCTGCCTCGCCGGTGACGTCGAGGACGCCGATGGCGGAGCCGAAGTCGTGGATTCCCCGTTCCTCGGCTGGGACCGAGTGCCGCTCCAGCGTTTGGTCGAGGAGGTCACGAGCCTTCCGACTGTCGTCTCGAACGATGTGCAGGCGCTGACCGTGGGACATCACTGGTTCGGTGCCGGGGTTGGACGTAGTTCGCTGGTAGTCGTCGCATTCGGCGCCGGGATCGGCGCTGGGCTCGTCGTTCACGACGAGTTGGTGCGGGGCGCGCGAGGACACCCGGGGAAGGTCGGTCATCTGCTGGTGTCGAGCACCGAGTCCGGTCCTGTGTGTGAGCGCGGTCATCGCGGGTGCGTCTCCGCATGGGTGACGGTCCCCGCCGTCGTCGCCAACGCGGGCGCGATCGACCTTGACGATGCGATCCGACGAGCAGGGAGCGGGGATCCCCGCGCCCAGGCCGCCGTTCGAGGGGGTGCCCGCGCGCTCGGAGCCGCTGTCGCCTATCTCGTCGACCTTGTGGATCCGGAGAAGGTGATCGTGACCGGCGAGGGTTTGCCGACGGCCCGTGGAGCGGAGGACGCCTTTCTTGAGGGTCTCGGTGCGCGACTCGACCCCGCCTCCGGCGCTGTCCCGATCGACTTCTGTGACTTCGACTTCGCGGACTACGCCTGGGCGGCGTCGATCGCCGCGATTCGTCGTGTAGTTCAGCCCCTGGACGGGGAGCACGTGTCTGCGGCTTGACATTTTGTTCCGTAAGGTGACAAAATAGCTGAGTTCGAGATTCCGCGAACCTGCGATGACTTCGTTCCGGCCGAGTCTCGTCCCTACAAAGGAGTGAGCGTCATGAAGTTGTCCCTGCTCCGTGTGAATGCTCTCCGACGGCGAAGCCGGTGACGCCCGGCATCGAGTGGTCACCGAGAGTCCTCGGCGACGATGGTCCAAGCGTCTCCGCCCTCTCGCTCGGCACCTCGGCATGGAAGGATGCGATCGCCGCGGGCCGCGATCCGCGCACCGTGCTTGATCGCGTGCTTGCGGGGGGAACCGCACCACAGCTGACCACCATCGACACTTCCAACAACTACGGTCAGGGTCTCAGTGAGACGATCATCGGCACAGCGATCCGGGGCACCCCGCCCGAGGGGGTGCTGATCGCGAGCAAGCTCGACTGCGACCCGGAGACCGGCGACTTCTCGGCTGACAGGATGTGGCGATCCCTGGAGCAGAGCCTGGAACGACTCGGCGTGGATCGCCTACCCCTGCTGCATTTGCATGATCCAAACGAGCTCACTTATCGAGAGGCATTCGCGACCGGAGGGCCTTGCGAGGCGCTCATCCGGATGCGCCGCGAGGGGCTTGTCGATCGCATCGGCGTATCAGGAGCGTGGGCCCCGATGCTCGTGCAGTACGCCGCCACCGGACTTTTCGATGCCGTCGTGACCCACAATCGCTTCACGCTTGTCGATCGCTCAGCCGAAGTGCTTCTGCGGGTCTGCGCCGAACAGGGGGTAGCGGTGTTCAACGCCGCGCCGTATGGCTCTGCTCCGCTGGCGAAGTGGCCGGCGCCTGTCGATCGATACGCCTACGTGCCCGCGCACCCCGAACTTGCGGCGTCGGTTGAGGCTATGGGCCGCGTCGCGCAGGCCGCCGGGGTGCCGCTGGGTGCAGCCGCGCTTCAATTCTCCCTGCGCGACATTCGCGTCACCTCGACCATCGTGGGCATCAACACGCTCGACCAGCTCGAGCAGACCCTCGACTGGGCAACCCGCCCAGTGCCCGACGAGCTCTGGCCGCAGCTCGAGGCTCTCGTCCCTCCCGCCTACACCTGGCAAGAGGCCCCGGGGCTGAGCTCGTGGGATGACCTTCCCCCTGAGCTTTGGACGCATCTCATCGCATGAATGACCTCGTTTCGCACTCTGCTGATCTCGACGCCCCCACCACGTTTCCGGCGATCGCTGATGGCTTCGCCTTTGGCGGCGACTACAACCCTGAGCAGTGGCCCGAGAGCGTCTGGGCCGAGGACATCGAGCTCATGCGACGCGCGGGGGTCACGACGGCGACCGTAGGCGTGTTCTCATGGGGACTGCTCGAGCGGTCCGATGGTGTGTTCGATTGGGGCTGGCTCGACCGCGTGCTGGACCTCCTACATGAGAACGGCATCGGTGTCGCCCTCGCAACCCCGACCGCTGCACCCCCGATGTGGCTCATGAAAGCCCATCCCGACATAGCGACCGTCGACGAGAACGGGGTGCGCACCGCATCCGGTGGGCGCCTTGCCTGGTCGCCCAGCTCCGCGGTGTTTCGCCGTTATGCGCTTCGGATGGTGCGGGCTGTTGCCGAGCGTTACGGATCTCACCCTGCCCTGAAGCTCTGGCACGTGAGCAATGAGATCGGCAACGAGAACGCGATCTGCTACAGCGACGAGACTGGCGTTGCCTGGCAAAGCTGGCTCGCTGAGAAGTATTCGGATGTCGACGTGATCAACGACGCCTGGGGCACCGCATTCTGGGGCCATCACTTTGGCGCGATCGAGGAAATTCACTCTCCACGCTTTGCGCGAACCAACCACAACCCCGGTCTCTTGCTCGACTACTCGCGCTTCACCTCGGATGCCCTCCTCGGCCACTACATTGCCGAGCGCGCAGTACTGCGCGAGGTGACGCCGCACGTACCGATCACGACGAACTTCATGGTGATGGGCGAACCAGGCGCAGCCGACTACTCGCGCTGGGCGCGCGAAGTCGACATTGTCGCGAACGATCACTACCTCCGTCGCGACGACCCATACCCCAACAGCGATCTCTCCTTCAGCGCGGATCGTGTGCGTGGCATGGCCGGCGGTGGACCCTGGCTGCTGATGGAGCACTCCACCGGCGCGGTCAACTGGCAGGGCATAAACCTGGCCAAGACGCCGGGGCAGCTTGCTCGCAATAGCCTGGCGCACATCGCTCGCGGTTCGGAGGGCGCCCTGTATTTCCAGTGGCGTCAGTCCACCGCCGGCGCAGAGCAGTACCACTCCGGGATGCTCCCCCATGCGGGAGCCGAGAGTCGCATCTTTCGCGAGGTCGCCGATTTCGGTGCCCTTCTGAAACGCATCGCGCCAGCGGCCGGCACCGTCGTCGTGAAGGCCCGCGTCGCCATGCTGTTCGACGACCAGACCGCATGGCTGCTGCGCGCCACTCGCGGTCCGAGCGACGCCCTGCGCGCCGTTGACCTGCCCAAGGCTCTCCACCGCGCGTTCACGACACGAGGGATCGCCGTCGACGTCCTGCCGTCGGGTGCGCCACTCCAGGGGTACGACGTCATCCTCGCCCCGACTCTGCCCCTTGCCGATGCCACGACGGTGACAATTCTGGAGCGGGCTGCCGAGCGCGGCGCGCACGTGCTCGTGGGTTTCCATTCCGGCGTGATGAACCCCCACGGTCGGGTACTCACCGGAGGATATCCCGGTCGCTTCCGCGATATGCTCGGCATCCGCGTCACCGAGGTGCTCCCCCTGTTGCGCAAGGAGCGAGTGGCAACGAATGCCGGATGGCACGGCGAGATCTGGACCGAAGATCTTGAGGCCGGCGACGCCGAGGTCTTGGCCCACTACACCGAGGGTGTTCTCGCGGGGGTTCCCGCGCTGACACGGCGCCGGATCGGTTCGGGCACCGCGAGCTACCTCGCCACGCGCCCCGATGAGCGCGGACTCACCGCCGTGGTCGACAGCTACATCAAGCTAGCCGGACTGTCACCGGTCGCTCCCCTCGAGGAGGGACTCGAGGTGACACGCAGGACGGGAGAATCGGGTAGCTTCCTCTTCGCGATCAATCACGACCTCGATAGGCCGCGGGTGCTGAGCGCGGCGGGGCTCGATCTCGTCAGCGGCCGGGAGTGCGACGGAGACTTCGCGATTGCTGCCGGCGGCGTCGCTGTCATCCGGGAGCGTCTAGAGAGTTCAAAGGCCAACTCGATAGCTCCAGCCAAGGTCACGGCTGTGTAGAGCGCGGGCAAGCGCGATTCGGCCGACCAGTCCGGGTCCTCCGTCGAGCCATATCCCGGTGGGCAAGTCAACTGGTCGATAAGCTGATCCGACCCCCGGCCCACTGCACTCTCGTCATAAGCGCGCCAGTGCACTCCGCGAACCGCGTTCCGGAGGGACTGTGCGGGCGCTGTTCAACCGTCTCGAGTGCCGAGCGAAAGAACCGGGCTCGGCTGGCCGTGTGGCCTACTTCAGACCCGACGATGCCAACCCGTCGATGACACGACGCTGCAATGCGATGAACATGATGAGCACCGGTGCCATGGCCATCAGGCTCGCGGCCATCAGCACGGGGTAATTGACGGTGACATCACTTGCGAGTGTCGCGAGACCCGCGGAGAGGGGCATCGCGTTCGCATAGGTGGAGACGACCAGGGGCCAAAGCAACTCGTTCCACGACCACAACACGGTCGTGATTGCGAGCACGCTGATGCTGGGTCGCGCGAGCGGGAGCATGATGCTCCAGAACGTCTGGAGGGGAGAAGCCCCGTCGATGCGGGCGGCTTCCTCCAGTTCGGCCGGCATGTTCAGGAAGGCTGTGCGCATGAGAAAGGTGCCGAATGCGCTGAACAGGCCGGGTGCAACGATCCCCATCAGGGTGTTGAGCCATCCGAATGACTGCACGATTTGATATTGGGAGATGAGGTAGACCTGTGACGGTACAAGCAGGATCGAGAGCACGATCGCGAGGAGCACCGTTCGACCGAAGAATCTCATTCTGGCGAACGCATAGCCAGCCATTGTGCACAGGATGATCTGGGCCAGCGTGCGAATGGTGGTAACCAACACCGACGTTCCGAGCTGAGACAGGAACGGAAGGCGGTCGAACACCGCGGCATAGTTCTGCCACTGGAGCTGGGCTGGCCAGAACGTCGGGACGACGCTCTGCACCTCGGCATTGGTAGACAGCGACATGATGATCTGCCAGATGAAGGGAAAGGCCATGAGCAGGCCGCCTAGCCCGAGCACGATATGCACCAACACGTGGGAACCCCCGCGGCGCCCGCGCGAGCGCTTCGTCCGCACGAGCGCACGATTTCGGACTGCGCTGATTCCCGTTGCGGTACTAGTCATTGTTGACCCATCGCCTCTGCAGTCTGAATTGCCATACGGTCACGATGCCGATGAGCAGGAAGATGAACATTGCGATGGCGGCCGCGTAGCCCTTGTCATTGCTGACGAAGCCCTGGCTGTAGAAGTAGAAGACCAAAGACATCGTCTTGGGCATGACCGGGTTCTTGCTCCCCAGTAGGGCGTACAACAGATCGAACAGTTGGAAGCTCGAGATGATCGTGATGATGAGCACGAAGAAGATGCTCGGGGTGAGAAGCGGCACCGTCACGGACCGGAACTGCCGGGCCCGGGAGGCCCCGTCGAGCTCGGATGCCTCGTAGAGTTCGGGCGGGATGTTCTTGAGCCCCGCGCCGAGGATGATCATCGCGAATCCCAGAGAAGACCAGAGGCCGACGACGGCGACGGCCACCAGGGCGAAGCCTGGGGTGCTGATCCAGAACGGTCCGCGGATGCCGAAGATGGACAGTGCGTGATTGAGGATACCGAAGTCGCCGTTGAAGATGATGCGCCAGACGAGCGCAACAGCGGTCGGCATCGCGACGTAGGGAAGAAAGAAGAGCACGCGGTAGAAGCTCGCAAATCGGAGCCCAGGGGTGTTGATCAGACTGGCGAGCCAGACCGCCAACGGAACGCCGAGGAGCACGATGCCGGTATAGATGAGCGTGTTGGCGAGGGCCGTGTAGAGCTGGGGGTCGGCGAGCAATCGCAGATAGTTGTTGAGTCCGCTCCAGGTCGCCCCGCCGAACACTCCCCAGGTGGTGAAGGAGAAGTACGCGGTCTGCAGGATCGGCCAGATGTAGAAGAGACCGACGCCGGCCAGGAGCGGCAGCACGAATACCCACGGCCAGATACCGTCGCGGCGGGCAGCCGCCCCGCCCCGCCGAGAGCGCGTGCCGGGGGCAGCGATCGACGGGACGGAACGGCTGGGTGAGAGTTTGATCGTCATTCCTTTGCCAGTGCGCCGTTCATCTGGGTGGCGAGATCCTTCAGGGTTGCCGCAACGGGCTTGCTGCCGGAGAACGCGTCGGGCAACAGGGCCGCCTCGAACGCGTTCCATGCCGCGGTGTTCTTCGACGTTGGCAACGGCTGGGCATAGACGAGTTCATCAAGGAAGACCTGGAGGTCGACGCCCGGGAGCGACTTCGCGAAGGCTGCCTGGGTGCCGTTGAATGCCGGGATGATCGCGCCCATGTCTCCCTGCTGCTGTTGCGCCTTCTTGCTGGCGAGGAACACCTGAAGCGCCTGAGCGGCCTGCTTGTGCTTTCCCGCTGCCGCGACGACATTCGATACACCGTGGATGACGGTTGCCTTCTTCTCGCCGGCGGGCAACGGTGCCACGTTGACGCTCGAGGCGATCGGGGAAGCCGCAATTTCCGACCTCGCCCAGTCACCACCCCAGTACATCGCGGCCTTGCCGGAGACGAACCACTGGTCTGCCGCTGTATCAGTGAGCTGCTGCATGGTCGGAGAGCCCTTCGAGGCAATCAGATCGGTCCAGAACTGGATTCCCTTCTGCGTTGCGGCACTGTCGTACCCGGACTTCTTGCCGTCCGAGGCGAGCACGCTCCCGCCTGCCTGGAAGATCGTGTTGTAGTAGGTGGTCTGCCCATCCATGCCCGCGACCGCACCGTAGATGCCATCCTTCGATAGCTTCTGTGAGATCGTGCTGGCTGCGGTATTGAAATCCGCCCACGTCCAACTGCTCGTCGGCACAGACACCCCCGCCTTCTGGAACAGATCCTTGTTGTACCAAAGACCAATCGTGTCGAAGTCTTTCGGCACTCCGTATTCAACGCCATTCAGCGTGTAGAGCGCGTCGAGAGCCTTCGGATAGTTGGCGGGATCGATGGCTCCAGCCTTGACCACGGACGTGATCGGTTCGACCTTGCCGTTGCTCGCATAGAGCTGGAAGTTGGGGCCATTCAACCAGAACAGGTCGGGGAGCGTGTTGCTGGATGCCTCAGTTTGCAACTTCGTCCAGTAGTCCGTCCAGGGCGTGACATCGACGTTGACCTTGATCTTCGGGTAGGCCTTGTTGAATTCGACGATGTTCGCGTCGATCGCCTTCTTCTGAGTCTGGTCCCAGAGCGCGTAGGTGATGTTGGCAGACAGGTTCTTGTCTGGAGCCGTGTATGAACTGCTTGCCGTGGTGGTGCTCGAGCCCGAGTTCGCGCTGCAGCCGGCGACGAGCGCGGCCGTGCCGAGAACGCCCATGAACCCGAGAAGCAGTCGACGCCGTGTGGCTCTGCCACCGGAAGAGAGAATTTGCATTGCTGTGTCCTTTCGAGGGGCGCTACCGGCTGGCAGCATCGGTTTGTGATTCGAAATAGGCAGTGATTTTCGGGTCGAGCTGTGGAACATCGAACGGGGTGGAACCCGCCCGAAGTGAGGACGTCGCCAGCGCGCCGGCGGCAACCGCCTGGCGCGCGGCGACGGGGGAAAGCGCGGTACGGCGACCGGTGGCGACATGGGCGAGGAACTCGCTCATGGTGAGGAAGTCCGCATCGGCGTGCCCGCTCTCGACCCCCGTGATGGGATACTCGCGGTCCCCCGCCTCTCGCCATTCCCCGCGGGTGTTCCACACCTTCACCACACCGCCGCCCGTGTCGCCGAGGTTCTCGAGCCTGCCTTCCGTGCCGATGACGGTGTAGTTGCGCCAGTAGTCCGGGGTGAAGTGACACTGTTCGTAGCTGGCGAGGACGCCATTGTCGAGCGTCATCATCATCATCGACACATCTTCGACATCAACGACGGGATTCAACCCGGTCTGGCTCGCCGGCGGCCAGTTGCCGAACGAGAACCAGTCCGACATCGTTTCGCCCGTACGATCCCGGCGGTCGGCGATATCGCCGTAGACCATGAGCGCGCCCATCCCTACGACCCGACGTGTGTAGCCGCCTCCGAGCAGGTGGATGACGTCGATGTCGTGGCTCGCCTTCTGGAGCAAGAGCGAGTTGACCCGCCTCCTGTCGGCGTGCCAGTCCTTGAAGTAGTAGTCGCCGCCGTTTCCGACGAAGTGTCGGCACCAGACCGCTTTGACCCGCCCGATCTCACCGCGCTCGATGATCTCGCGCATGAGCCTCACGACAGCTGAATGCCTGAAATTGTGGCCGACGTATAACGGCGTTCGCGTCTCATAGGCCGCGGTGAGGATGGAGTCGCTGTCTTCGAGCGAGATGGCCATCGGCTTCTCGAGATACACGGCGATGCCGGCACGAAGCAGATCGATCGCGATCGCCGCGTGAGTCCAGTCGGGGGTCGTCACGATGGCGGCGTCGATCTTGCCGTGAGCAATGAGGTCGGCGTGCGAAGCGTAAACGGCCACGTCACTGCCGAAGAGCTGCGCGGCGCGGCGGCGCCCATCGTCGGTCGTGTCGGCGGCAGCGACGAGTGTGGCGTCAGTCGCGGCCGCCCGTACGTGCAAGGCGATCGTCGCGCGCTGTCCCACACCGATGACCCCGATCCGAAGCGGTGCTTCGACCGAGACTCGCGTTGGGTGAATCGTCATGCTTCGGCGCTCGCTTCTTTGCGTGATCTTGATCTATATGATGCCAAATCAATCATGAAATGACAATAGGGGATCTTTCCGGTGATCGGAACCGGATTGGAAGAACGGCGGTGAGTGTTTACACGGCCGAAACACCGCGCTCTCCGAATGGCCCGCGGCGCGCTCGATGAGCGCGAGGCGCGCTGAAGCTGCGGGTTGAGATCGTGCCGGGACGCCGGTCTGCTACTGCGCGACGATGACCCGTACGGACGCCGCCGCGAGGTCCTCGGCAAAAGCAGGGGCGAGGGGGGCATCAGTCACGAGGATGTCGATCTGGTCAAGGGGACAGATCCGCGCGAATGTCGATTTCATCATCTTGGTCGAATCCGCAACCACCACGACCCGCTTGGCCACCTTGGCGAACTGACGGCTCACGTCCGCCTCGCCTTCGTGCAGGGTGGTCGCACCGTATTGGGCGCTGAGCCCGTCGACTCCGAGAATGGCCACGTCGAGAACAACCTCGGAAAGGGTGTTCGACACCAGGGAGCCGACCAACTCGTAGGACTGCCGTCGAGCGATACCGCCAGTAACCACTATTTTCACGTGCGGTCGCACCGAGAGTTCAAAAGCGATGTTCAGCGCGTTGGTAACGATCGTGATGCCGAAATCACCGTCATCGCGAGTGAAGCGCTCACTGCGGCCAAGGGTTCGAGCGACCTCGCTTGTCGTTGTTCCGCCATTGAGCCCCACCGTGTCGCCGGGTGACACAAGGTCGGCGGCAGCTCGCGCAATCGCGACTTTCGCTTCGGCCTGACGTGCGATCTTGTACTGCAGTGGCAGCTCATAGCCGGTGCCGAGGGCAGATGCCCCGCCATGTGTGCGTGTGACGAGTCGCTGTTCCGCGAGCATCGTGAGGTCGCGGCGAGCCGTTGCGGCCGAAACCTCGAGCGCGTCGCTGATCTCGGAGATCGTGACGTTCCCGCGGTCGCTCACAAGTTCCAGCAAGGCGTTCAATCGCTGTTGCTGCGTCATGACTCTCGGCTCACGTTTCTCTCTAGGTGCCTTCTGTGCCCATCTTAGGGTGGCTTCTCCCAAAGTTCTCTGACTGACTTTGACGTTTTAGGCTAATGTTAATCAAAAATGATCTTGCATTTCCTCTGCGCTGATCATCGCCGGGACTACGCAATCGAAAGGCCTCAATGTCAGACACCTTTGTCGCAACGGAGTTGACGTCGCAACCCGCCACGTGGCGTGCAGTCGCGCAGCTTGCACCGACGTTCGCGGAGATGCTGCCCCAGAAGGGGGAACGGGTAGCCGCCGTGGGCTGTGGCACCAGTTGGTTCATGGCGATGAGTTACGCCGTTCTGCGCGAGCAGGCCGGGCACGGAATCACCGACGCGTTTGCCGGCTCCGAGTATCCAGCCGATCGATCATACGACCGGGTCGTCGCCATTTCCCGGTCTGGTACGACAACCGAAGTTGTCAATCTGCTTTCTGCTCTCACCGCGACGACCACTGTGCTGATCACGGCGGTCGAGGCTTCCCCCGCCGGGGAGCAGGCGGACCACGTGGTCGTGCTTCCCTTCGCCGACGAGCGTTCGGTGGTCCAGACGCGCTTCGCGACCACGACGCTCGCGCTTTTGCGGGCGAATCTTGGCCACGATATCGAAGCGCTCGCGGTGCAGGCTGAGCGGGCTCTTCTGGTCTCGATCGACGACCTCGTCGAGGCCGACCAGGTCACGTTCGTGGGACTGGGGTCCGCGATCGGACTCGCCTTTGAGGCTGCGCTCAAGACGCGTGAGGCCGCACAGTTCTGGGCTGAGTCGTACCCGGCGATGGACTACCGCCATGGTCCGATTGCCATCGCTCAGCCCGGTCGACTGGTGTGGTCGCTGGGACCAGCACCGGAGGGGCTCTCGGAGGAAGTCGCCCGAACAGGCGCCACCTTTGTGCAGCACGACCTGGACCCGCTCGCCGGACTCGTGGTCGCGCAGAGATTCGCTGTAGCTTTGGCCCATCGGCGCGGGCTCGACCCCGATAACCCGCGTGCCCTGACTCGCTCGGTGATCCTGACACCGTGATCTCTTCCGCTGTCCTCGGAATCGACGTTGGCGGCACGAGCATCAAGGCTCGACTTGCGGACGCCGCCGGGATCACCTGCGGGGAGTGGCGCGAGCCGACCCCGATTGGGGACTCGTCGGGGGAGCGCACGGCAGCGGTCATTCGAGGGATGCTCGAGGTGGCTCGTGGTGAACGCGCCGTCGAAGCCGTCGGCCTCGTCGTTCCCGGCATAGTCGACGAGCGATCCGGTGTCTGTATCCGAGCGGTCAACCTCGGCTGGCTGGACGTGCCAGTCCGAGACATCGTGCAATCACACATCGACGTCCCGCTCGCTTTCGGGCAGGACGTGCGCGCTGGCGCCCTGGCAGAGTGCCTGACCGGTGCGGCCGCTGGCGTCGCGGGCACGGTCGCGTTCATCCCGATCGGCACGGGACTCGCCAGCGCCCTCATCGTCGAGGGGTTCGTCATGAGTTCCGGCGGCTGGGCTGGGGAAATCGGCCAGGTTGTCATCTCGTCCGGGCCGCACACGGGGCACCGTGTCGAAGAGATCGCATCAGCCGGCGGCATGGCGCAACGCGCGGGCGAGGCGAGCGCCCTCGCCGTCGCCGAATTGGTGTTGCGAGGCGACGCAAGAGCCACCTCCATTTGGAACGACGGCGTCGCGGTGCTCGCCGAGGCCATGGCGTGGATCTTCGCGGTCGCCGCTCCGGACATGTTCGTGCTCGGCGGAGGGTTGACCGAGGCGGGCGGCCTGCTCCTCGATCCGCTCGAGCGCGAGTTCGCCGCACGACTGCCGCCTACCCGTCCGCCAGTGATTGCTCGGGCAGTTCACGGAGACGCGGCAGCCATGATCGGTGCGACATATCTGGCGCGGCGCTTGCTCGCGGCCGGCGATCTGCCATGAACGCCACTCGCATTGTGAGAGCGGATCGAATTGTCACCGGACAGTCCGCCTGGACTCCCGGCTGGATCGCCATCAGCGACGGCCGCATCCTCGATTGCGGCGAGGGTGAGCCGCCTGGCGAACGGAGCGACCTCGACGCCGAGCACGTGACGGGCACGGTGATCCCCGGCTTCGTCGACATTCATGCTCACGGCGCGGGCGGGTTCGACTTCGGATCGGCAGACGAAGACTCCGCACGTCGCATCGCCGGTTTTCACGCCACACGCGGCACGACGAGTCTCGTGGCATCCCTCGCCTCCGCGCCGCTCGACTCTCTCGAACAAAGCATCCGAACGCTTCGACCGCTGGTGGAGAACGGAACGCTCGCCGGAATCCACTTGGAGGGGCCCTACCTCTCGCCGCAGCGGCGTGGCGCGCACGACCAAGCGATGCTTCGATCGCCGAGCATGGGCGAAATCGCGCGTCTGGTGGGCGCCGGCGCCGGAGCCGTTCGAATGGTGACGATTGCGCCGGAACTCGCCGGGGCGGAAGCGACGGTACGTTGGCTCGTGTCCAACGGTGTCACTGTGGCACTCGGCCACACCGATTGCGACGCGGAAACCGCGCGGGAAGCTTTCGGCTGGGGCGCGAGCGTCGTCACGCATCTCTTCAACGGGATGCGCCCGCTGCACCACCGTGCTCCCGGGCTGGTCGGCGTTGCCCTCGTCGATGACAGGGTCACGATCGAACTGATACTCGACGGCCACCATGTCGGGGCTGAAGCCGCGGAAGTCGCGCGCCGATCCGCGCCGAACCGACTGGCGCTCGTGTCCGACGCCATGTCGGCGACGGGATGCGGGGACGGAGACTTCGAGATCGGCGGATCCGCTGTTCGGGTCACCGGCGGCGTGGCGATGCTCGCGGACGGCACGTCGCTCGCCGGAAGCACCACGACGTTGGCGGACGGCTTCGACCGTGTTCTCTCGTTTCCCGGAATGACGGTGTCCGAGGCGGTGCGACTGACATCGACGGCTGCGTCACGGGCCATCGCATTGGGGCAGTCCGGAATCCAACCGGGCGCCAGCGCGAACCTCGTGGTGCTCGATGTGGCGAGCGAGGACGAAAGTGGATTGTCCGCACGTGTCTCACGAGTCATGCGGGGCGGCTCATGGCTCGGATAGTCGTAGTCACGCCGAACCCCGCTATCGACGTCACCTATCGGGTCCAACGGCAGACGGTCGGCGACACGCACCGCGTTCTCGAGACCACCAGGCGGCCCGGCGGGAAGGGTGTAAACGTCGCACGCGTTCTCGATGCCCTCGGTCTCCCGGCGGTCTCGGTACTCCCTCTCGGCGGAGCATCCGGCGAGTGGATGCTCGCTGCGCTCCACGACCTCGGGCTTCGGGTGGCAAGCATCCCCCTCACTGGGGAGACGAGAACCACGGTCACCGTTGCAGACGATGAAGCGCACCCCACGGTGTTCTCCGAGCCCGGCCCCATCGTGACTCAGGCCGAGTGGGGGATGCTCGCGACCGAGTTGCGCCGCCAGCTCGATGGAGCATCCATGCTGATAATTTCCGGATCGCTGCCTCAGCGCTCAGACGCGACTCTCGTTGAGAGTTGGGTCGCCGAAGGTCACCGAGCGGGTGTTCCGGTGTTGGTCGATGCGACGGGGGACGCGCTGCTGGCCGGCGCCCGTGCTGGCGCCGAGATAGTGAAGCCGAACCTGCAGGAACTCCTCGATACCACCGGGGCAACCGCCGCGGAACCGGGTATTCGCGCCCTCCTCGACCTCGGCGCGCGCCTGGTGGTCGTGTCCCGTGGGGTTGACGGCATCACGGCGAGCGACCGCGACCGCGACTACACGGTGGACGCCATCGGTGGCGTGTCCGGAAGCCCGACCGGGGCGGGGGACGCGGCCACGGCGGGCCTTGCTGCGGCCCTGATCGACGGACGCGCCATAGGCGAGGCACTCCGGTGGGCCGCGGCCCTCGGGGCGTCGGCGGTGCTTCGCCCTGTCGCCGGCGAGGTCGATCTCGATGCCTTCCACCTCTTCCTCAGCAAAGACACCCACACCGATGGAGCAGAAGCATGATTACAGACGTCAGCCTTGTCGCGCTTCTCGGAGCGGCTCGATCGGATCGGCGCGGCCTCGGCGCATTCAATGTCGTGCTCCTGGAGCATGCCGAGGCCATCGTCGCGGGCGCCGAGCGCGCAGCCAGTCCCGTCGTCCTGCAGATCAGCGAAAACTGCATCGCGTATCACGGGGGTCTCGCCCCGATCACGCTCGCTTCTTTGGAGATCGCCCGGCGCTCATCCGTCGATGTGCTCGTGCACCTCGACCACATCGAGAACCCGGAACTCATCTACGAGGGAGTCGAACTCGGCGTGCACAGTGTCATGTTCGACGCGTCGAAGATGTCCTACGGCGACAACGTCACGGCGACGCGAGAGATGGCCGAATACTGCCATGCTCGCGGCGTCGCGATCGAGGCCGAACTCGGTGAAGTCGGCGGAAAGGACGGAGTGCACGCGCCCGGCGCCCGCACCGATCCCTCCGAGGCGGCAGCCTTCGTCGCTCAGACGGGAGTGGATGCGTTGGCCGTCGCCGTCGGGACCTCCCACGCGATGCAGACTCGCGTGGCTGCCGTCGACCATGATCTCATCCGCGCGCTCGCGGGAATCGTCCCGGTGCCACTGGTATTGCACGGCTCCTCCGGACTGCCCGACTCGGAACTTCGAGCGGCGGTTTCGAGCGGGATGACCAAGGTCAACATCTCCACGCACCTGAATGGCCTGTTCACCAAGTCGATTCGCCAAGCGCTCGATGAAGACCCTGAGGGCGTCGACCCGCGGATGTACGTGCGTCGCGGGAGGGACGCCATCGCTCTCGAGACCGCTCGACTCCTTCGGCTACTCGCCGACACGCGCTGAAGAGAGGGGTCGTCATCCCCGAAGGCGACGACGACAAGTCACGAATGCTTCTCCGAGACGAACACGTCTGCAACGCGCGAGAATCCATTCCGGTCCATCTTCGTGGACCCGCGGGCCGATCGCGGTTCGCTGCCTACTCGAAGTCGGGGTCCGGCGCCTCGCCGTAGGCCGTCTCCGCCGGCTCCACCAGCACGCGGCGGCGACCGCTGCCAAGGAGTCCCCGGCTCTCCTCGAGGTAGCACGCCCCGCAGAGTGACTCGTAGGTGACGGTAAGCCCGTCGATCGCGACCTGGTCGCCGTCGAAGATGAACTCCCCATCGATCTTGCGGGCGTTGAAGAGGGCCTTGCGCCCGCACCGGCAGATCGTCTTCAACTCTTCGAGCGAATGGGCGGTCTCGAGCAGCCGGCGGCTGCCCGGGAAGGCCACGGTCTGGAAGTCGGTGCGGATGCCGTAGGCGAGCACCGGAACCCCCTCGAGGATCGAGATGCGCAGCAGGTCATCCACCTGCTGCTCGGTGAGGAACTGCGCCTCGTCAATCAGCAGGCAGCTCACGTCCAGTCCGGTCGCGGCACGCACGCGGGCGCGTTCGCGCTCGAACGACTCGTAGATGTCGTCGCGAGGACCGACGACGAAGTCCACCGGCCGGCTCACGCCGAGGCGGGAGACGATGCTCGCGTCGCCCTTGGTGTCGATCTGCGGCTTCGCGAGCAGCACCTGCTGGCCGCGCTCCTCGTAGTTGTACGCGGCCTGCAGCATCGCCGTGCTCTTGCCACTGTTCATGGCGCCGTAGCGGAAGTAGAGCTTGGCCATTACTCGAGGTATCCGTCCTCGGCGGCCCGGCGGATCAACTCCGCCTTCTTGCTCGCCGGTCTGTTTGCTTTGGCGTACTTCTCGCGCACCCGACGCAGGTAGGTCTTGGCGGTCTCGTACTGGACATTCATCTGTCGTGCCACCTCGATCGTGCTGAGGCCGGACACATACAGCTTAAAGGCCTCCGCCTCGCCATGACTGAGCTTCGGCCTCGACTGCTGCGTCGCGCCGACGGGCAGCGGCCGCCAATCCTTCTGGAGGTTCTCGCCGGTCTCGACTCCCATCACCGCCCGCGCGGTGTCCATGACGTCGCGCATCGGCAGGGTCTTTGAGAGGAACGCGGATGCCCCAGCGTCGAGGGCGCGGTCCCTCGCCTCGCGGGTATCCAGGCTGCTCAGCACGATCACCTTCGCACCGGCGGCGCGGCAGGTGCGCACCCGAGCCTCGATCGATACCGGCTCCTTCAACTGGAAGTCGATGAAGACGAGCTCGGTCGGAAAATTGTCGCTGTGCACGAGCTGCAGCCAGGTGTGAGCGCTCAACACGAGGTCGAAGTCCGGCGCGTTCGCGCCGATCCAGCTGCTCAGGCTGTCGAGCAGAACCTCGTGGTCGTCGAGAATCGCGAGCCTCACCCGGCTGCCGGAACGGGGCGTCGGAGAATTACTGGTGCTCATAAGAAAACCTTAGGGTGAGGGTGGGCGCGTCGAAGTCGATCGACATGTCGGTGAATACCGAGCGGATGACCGCGAAGTATGGGGCGAAATTCGAGCGCAGCAGGAACTCGCTCAGGCTGAGGTTGGCCACGAGACGGCCGAGACACTGGCGCCCCGATGCCGTGAGCGAGATCCGCAGGTCGCTGCGGTCGAAGTTCGGCGTCTCGATCAGTGCCACGAGCAGCGCGCGCAGCGCCGTTCGCTGGTCGGCGGCCATTGACGCGGCCAGGCGGTCCTCGTCGTCGACCACGATCTTGGCGGCACCGGAACGACCCGGGCCCGTGCCGCCGGCGAGCTCGATCACGTTCTCCAGCCAGCTGCGGTCCACCTCCTCCACCATCACCCGGCGAATCGAATCGGCGATCTGCCTGGCCCTGGCGCGGTCCGGGTTGGAGATCGTACCGGTGGCGAGGAGTTCGGTGAAGAAGGGCAGCACATCGCGATTGAGGATCGTCACCCGGTCTTGCTGCACGCTGCGGGTCACGCCATCCCGCAGCTCCTTCACCAGGCCAACGGAGGCCTCGGAGGCTCGGCGTTGCCACCGGGCGGTCGACTCCACGATCTCGCGGGAGAAGACCGCCGAAGCGTAGCCGAGCGAGAGCAGCGGCACGATCGCCACGATCACGAAGGCGATCGGCGGCGCCTTCGTCGACAACTGGGGCGCCTGCAGCAGAGTGAGAAAGCCGAGAAGCAGGGCGGAGACGGTCGTCCCCACCACGATCTCCCGTGCCGGCCGGTAGGAGCCGAGGGCGACGAGCAGCACGCCGAGGCAGATCGCGCCCCAGTCATCCCGAATCCACTCATTGCGCGTCCAGTGTCCGAGCGCCTCGAACAGCGCCGCCCCGAGCGCGAGTCCTTGCACGACGAAGTGGGTGCGCGCGGTCAGCGGTGCGCGGTAGGGGCTCGCCATGGCGATGAGGATGCCACCGGCGGCGGCGAGGGCCACGAGCGCGCCCACCGTGAACACCGGGTTCGTCACCTCACTCGCCCCGAGCGCCGTCAAGACGAGAGCGTAGCCGAAGGCACCGACGCTGAGGGCGATCGTGACGATGCGGATGCCAGGGGTGCTCGCCGGATCGAGCTGCTGCCTGGTGCGCTCCCGCATCACGAGCCGCCTTCGATCAGGGATGCTCGAACGGCTGGCACCCGGATCATGATCGAGGTTCCGCGGCCGGGAGTCGACCAGACCTGGACGGCCCCGCCGACCGATTCAATACGGCGGCGAACCGAGTTGCGCAGGCCGAGCCGGTCGGCGCCCGTCTCGGCCTCGGAGAAGCCGCGGCCGGAGTCGATCACCATCACCGACACCTCCGCCTCCGATCCGTAGACGGCCACCTCGGCGCGATCCGTGCCAGAGTGGCGCAGCACGTTCACCAGGCACTGCTTCACCGCCAGGCCGAGCGCGGTTGAGGCCTCGCGGTCGAGCCGGGAGACCGCGGAGAGGTCGCCCGTCGACTCGATATCGAGGCCCATCGCGCGCGACTCCTGGATGGCGGAGAAGAGCCCGCTCTGCTGCCAGTCGGTGCGTGACCGGGAGTCGACCTCCGGCGACTCGTCGCTCAGCCATTCCTCGCCGATCAGAATCTGCAAGTCACGCTCGATCGGGTCCCTGAGCGATCCGATCGGGGTGCCCGGCGCGGCTCCCGCAATGGCGGCGAGGTGGCTGAGCACCGTGTCGTGCATGAGGGCCGCCGCCTTGAGCTCGATGCGGGAGCGCATCGCCGCGAGCTGCTCGTCGCGCGCCGCCCGGTAGAGCAGCGGCTGGGAGAGGCGCGAACGCCGTCGGCTGAGGTGGGCGAGAGAGAGGATGGCGACGGTGGCAACGAAGGTGAGAAGGGTCGTGGCATCGAACTCGTAGTGCCGCCCGCTTTGCAGGATGGCGAGAGTCGACGCGATCTCGGCCGCTGCGTACCCGGCCACACACCAGGCGATTCGCACCGAGACACCCCGGCCGACTCCGCCCACCATCACAAGCGCGATCTTGGGCAGGGCGATCGAGAACGCATCGCTCGACACGATCGGTTCGGTCTGCGAGTAGAAGGTCAGGATGTACCAGTACACGCAGGCGGCCCCGACGATCAGGTAGCTCGCCGCGTAGAACGATGATCGCCTGCGGTCGTCGAGCCACAAGAGAGCGAGCAGGGGAAGCACGGCGATCATCGCCGGCCAGAGCACGTCGTCGGGTTCCGCTGCCTGGAAGGCGATCGCCGCCAGGAGGCTGCCGATCAGGCTCGAGAAGCCGACGACGTGGATCGCCTTCGCGTATGACCGGTTGATCGATTGGGGCGCCAAGTGGGACGGCAAACCAAGGGTCATGCGTCCTCCCCTCGACGATCGGCAGCGTGTTCAGTATGACATCAGCGAGGCCGTGGTTGTCCCCCGATTTGTGCACAATTGGCGCAGGAATCCTCGGAATTCGGCCCGTTCTGTGCCCCGTCGGCTTGCTGGTCGGGCCAGGACAGCACGGACCGCACCCGCGCGCACTCAGAACAAGGTGGGCTGGAGTTCCGGAGGCAGCTCCTCCGCGATGAGGGAATCGGCGGCCCGCGGGCCACCGAGGGCTCGCGAGCGCACGGCGCCGGTCGAGGGGGCGGCCGTGCCTCGTTCCAGGCCGTGTGCCCGGATCAGCGGGGCGATCTTCGCGGCGAGCCACCGGCGATATCCCTTCGGAGCGTATGGACCGGCCGCGTAGAGTTCCCGGTACTGCGGAACGAGTTCCGGCCGCGCCCCCTCGAGCCACTGCATGAACCAGGCCTTCACGCCCGGGCGCAGGTGCAGCGCCGAGTAGAGCACCGACGTAGCCCCGGCTGCCCGAATCTGGGCGAGCGCCGAATCCAGGTGATCTCGAGTATCGGTCAGATGGGGCAGGATCGGCATCATGAAGACGGAGCACTCGAGCCCGAGCTCGCGCGCAGCGGTGACCGTCGCGAGCCTCGCGGAGGTCGTCGGCGTGCCTGGCTCGACGGTCTGCTGAAGCGCGTCGTCGAAGATCGCGATCGACATCGCCAGATCGACCGGAATGAGAGCGGCCGCCTCGGCCAGCAGAGGCAGGTCTCGCCGCAGGAGCGTCCCCTTGGTCAGGATACTGAACGCCGTGCCGGAGTCGGCGAGCGCCGCGATGATGCCGGGCATCAGGCGGTATCGGCCCTCCGCGCGCTGGTACGGGTCGGTGTTAGTGCCGAGAGCCACCGGATGCGCGCCCCAGGACGGCCGGCTGAGCTCCTTCGCCAGCACCTCGGCAACGTTGACCTTGACGATGATCTGGCTGTCGAAGTCCCGGCCGGAATCCAGGTCGAGATACTCGTGGGTGCTGCGGGCGAAGCAGTACACACAGGCGTGGCTGCAGCCGCGATACGGGTTGATGGTCCAGCCGAACGGCATCGCGCTGGCCCCCGGCACGCGATTGAGCGCCGACTTGGCGAGCACCTCGTGGAACGTGATCCCGGCGAAGTCGGGCGTCTGCACGCTGCGCACGAGGTTGGACAGCTTCGCGAGCCCGGGCAGGGCGGCGGACGCCTCCGACCCCAGCTCCTGTCCGCTCCACCGCATCCGGGTAGTCGAACATAGTTTCGAATGTGTGTCAAGTCGTGGAGCCCTCGTCGATACGGCCCCGACCAGGTTCAGCCGTTCACCCGTCCAACGGCGTCGCAGCCAGCGATCGCCCCGGGGTAGCCGCCCAGGGCCTCCTCGAGTTCGGTCATCGACGCTGACAGCGCATCCGGCCGCTGCAGAGTCCGCCGTGACGTGCGCGGTGATGTGCGCAGCCGAGCCGGCGCCCGGAACGACGCGTGTCCGGGCCACTGGTCGATGCCCGCCCGACGATGCCCGCCCGACGATGCCCGCCCCGCGTGCACAACTCCTGCAAATCTCTCCCGCGCGACCGCGCACCGCCGGAATTCCGGGCGCAGACTGGGCCCGCACGCAGAACTGCAGGAGTTGTGCACACGCGGCGGTAGACACGGCGGCCTGCGCTGCCGCCGGCTCCCACAGCCGGATGCCGCCGCCGACTCCCACACCGGATGCCTGCCGCCGACTCCCACACCGGATGCCCGCCGCCGACTCCCACACCGGATGCCGCCCCGCGAGCACAACTCCTGCAAATCCCTCCCGCGCGACCGCGCACCGCCGGAATTCCGGGCGCAGACCGGGCCCGCACGCAGAACTGCAGGAGTTATGCACACGCGGTAGACACGGCCTGCGCTGCCGCCAGCTCCCACAGCCGGATGCCCGCCGCCGACTCCCACACCGGATGCCCGCCCCGCGTGCACAACTCCTGCAAATCCCTCCCGCGCGACCGCGCACCGCCGGAATCCCGGGCGCAGACCGGGCCCGCACGCAGAACTGCAGGAGTTATGCACACGGCTGTCGGCGCTCAAGGCGGAGACGAGGAGGGGCGAAGACGAAATAGGACACCGAGGCGGCGCCCGACTCAGGACGCGGCGACGGCCTTGCGGGTGCGCGTTGGCGTCTCGCCGGCGAGCACGCGGCCGGTCGAATTGATGGTCTTGGCCGCGAGCGCCGCGTTCTCGGAGAGCTTCTTGCCGTAGGTCGGAATCATCTTCTTGATCTGCGGCGTCCACCCGGGAATGCTCTCGGGGAAGCACCGCTCGAGCACGTCGAGCATGATCGGCACCGCCGTCGAGGCCCCGGGGGATGCGCCGAGCAGCCCGGCGATGCTGCCGTCGGACGAGGTGATCACCTCAGTGCCGAACTGCAGCACGCCGCCCTTCTTCGCATCCTTCTTGATCACCTGAACGCGCTGGCCGGCGGTGATGCTGTACCAGTCCTTCGGGTCCGCCTCGGGCATGAACTCCCGCAACGCCTCGAACTTGGTGCGCTTGCTGGCCACGAGCTGCCCGATCAGGTAGCGCACGAGCCCGAGGTTGGATGCCCCAGCCGCGATCATCGGCACCAGGTTGTGCAGCCGGATCGTGGCGAACAGGTCGAACCACGACCCCTGCTTGAGGAACTTGGTGTTGAATCCGGCGTACGGACCGAACATCAGGCTTGATGCGCCGTTCACGACCCGCGTGTCGAGGTGCGGCACCGACATCGGCGGCGAGCCGACCGCGGCCTTGCCGTAGACCTTGGCGCTGTGCTTGGCCACCACCGCCGGGTTGTCGGTGCGCAGGAACTCGCCACTGACCGGGAATCCGCCGAAGCCCTTGATCTCCTCGATGCCCGACTTCTGCAGCAGGGTGAGTGCCCCACCGCCTGCGCCGACGAACACGAACCGGGCGCGAACGCTCGAGGGCGTTCCACCCACCTGGTGCCGCACGCGAAGGCGCCAGAGTCCGTCCTTCTGGCGGGTGAGGCCGGTGACCTTATGCTCCAGATGCAGCTGGGCGCCGTTCGCCGTGAGGTAGTGCAGAAGCTCGTGGGTGAGGGCGCCGAAGTCCACGTCGGTGCCGGCGTCGATGCGCGTCGCGGCGATCGGCTGGGATTTCTTGCGCCCGGGGATGAGGGCGGGAACCCAGGAGCGGATCACCCGCGGGTCTTCGCTGAACTCCATTCCGGCGAACAGGGGGTGGTCCTTGAGGGCCTCGTGGCGACGGCGCAGGTAGTCCACGTTGTCGTCGCCCCAGACGAAGCTCATGTGCGGCACCGGGTTGATGAATGCGTGCGGGTTCGGAAGCAGCTTCTTGCTCACGAAGTACGACCAGAACTGGCGGGACAGCTGGAACTGCTCGTTCACCTTCACCGCCGAGGCGATGTCGATCGTGCCATCCGGGCGCTCGGGCGTGTAATTGAGTTCACAGAGCGCGGAGTGGCCGGTGCCGGCGTTGTTCCACGGGTTGGAGCTCTCGAGCGCGACGTCGCCGAGGGTCTCGAAGATCTGGATGGACCAGTCCGGCTGGAGCTGCTTGATGAACGCTCCGAGGGTGGCACTCATGATGCCACCGCCGATGAGGACGACGTCGATGGGATTGGCTTGCTGGGTCACCCGTCCAGTTTACGGGGCGCCGACTGGCCGCCAGCCCGGAGCGCGGCTCAAGAACGGGTGGCTTTGATGCGTTGGTAGGTTGCGAGGAATTTATCGACCGGCACCGCCCGCACCGTCTCGGCGTCGCCGTAGAGCGCCGTGAGGTGGAGCGAGTTGTAGTTCTTCGTCGCGCTTCGTGTTGCGTCCAGCAGGCATGGCGTCGTTCACCACTTCCGAAATCCATGCATTTCGTCGACCTACTCGGCGCGTTGGTACCGCTGAGCGGCGTGGCGGGAAGGAATGCATGGATTTCGGAAGCGGGGAGGCGATCAGAGGGAGGGCGCCAGAGGGGGTCAGAGGGAGGGGATAGAGGGCGCCAGGGGGTCAGAGGCCGAGTTTCATCAGCGCGGCGTCCATCCGGGACGCGATCCTCGCGTAGCCGATGTCGTTGGGATGGAGGTGGTCGCTGGCCATCCACTCCGGATGGTGTTCGATCCAGTGCGAGGCGCCGGGGATGTAGTCCGCGCCGATGTCCGCGGCCGCCGCCTTCACCCAGCCGGCGATGATCCCGACGGATGCGGGTCGGGCATCGGTGTACCAGAACGGTTCCACCACCACGAAACGCGCCCGCGGCAGGGCGGTCTTCATGCGGCGCAGGTCCGCGCCGATCTGCTTGTGGATGGCGGACGCAGCCACCGGGTAGGCGAAGTTGTCGTTCAGCCCGAGGGTGACGATCACGATGTCCGGGTGCTGCCTGATGATCTGGTCTGGCAGGTCGCCCTGGCCGTACACCCGCCGGTTGTGCACGAAGCCCAGGCCGCTCACGCTCGGGTTGAATTCTCGCCAGCCGTGGTCGCGGCAGACGATCGTCGACCAGCGTTTGGCCGGTGAACTCGCCATTGCGCCCCGGGTGTACGAGTCGCCGTAGAACGCCACGAGCGAGCCCCGCGGCTGCGGCGGGTGGGCGGACGATGAGCCGACGACGACCGCTCCGGCCACCGCGAGGGCGATGGCGAGGAGCACCGAGGCGCCGAGGATGACCCGTGCGTTCACGAACCTCATTCGGCGCCGCCCTCTCCGGGGGTTTGGTAGAGGCTACCTCTCTAGGCGCGGACGAGGTCCGCGGCCACCAGCTCGGCGATCTGCACGGCGTTGAGGGCCGCGCCCTTGCGCAGGTTGTCGTTGCTGATGAAGAGCGCCAGCCCTCGGCCGTTCGGCACGCCCTCGTCCTGGCGGATGCGACCCACGAAGCTCGGGTCCTTGCCCGCGGCCTCGAGCGGGGTCGGCACGTCGGTGAGCACGACGCCGGGCGCGTCGGCGAGCAGCTGCTTCGCCCGCTCCACGCTCAGCGGAGAACGGAACTCGGCGTTGATCGAGAGCGAGTGACCGGTGAACACCGGAACGCGCACGCAGGTTCCGCTCACCAGCAGGTCGGGAAGTTCGAGGATCTTGCGGCTCTCGTTGCGCAGCTTCTTCTCCTCGTCGGTCTCGAAGAGGCCGTCGTCGACGAGGTTGCCCGCGAACGGCACCACGTCGAACGCGATGGTCTTCGGGAACGTCTCGGCCGCCGGGAACTGCACGGACGATCCATCGTGTACGAGTCCGCGCGGATCCTGCTCGATCGCGGCCTTCGTCTGCGCGTAGAGCTCTTCGCCGCCGACGAGACCCGCACCGGACACCGCCTGGTAGGTGCTGACGATGAGGCGCTCGAGACCGGCCTCGGCGTCGAGGACCTTGAGCACCGGCATGGCCGCCATCGTGGTGCAGTTGGGGTTGGCGATGATTCCCTTGCGCGCCTCGGCAATGGCGTGCGGGTTGACCTCGCTCACGACGAGCGGCACGTCCGGGTCCATCCGGAATCCGGAGGAGTTGTCGATCACGGTGACGCCGGCGGCGGCGAACCGCGGCGCCTGCGCCTTCGAGGTGGTGGCGCCGGCGGAGAAGATGGCGATGTCGAGTCCGGTGGGATCGGCGGTCGCCGTGTCCTCGACCACGACATCCGTCCCCCTCCAGGGAAGGGTCGTGCCGGCCGAGCGGGAGGACGCGAAGTAGCGGATCTCCGCGACCGGGAAGTCGCGCTCCTCGAGCAGTCGACGAACGACGGCTCCGACCTGGCCCGTGGCGCCGACGACGCCGATTCTGATTCCGTTGGTCATCGTCCGGTGCCTCCGTGTACCTGTGCTACCTCTTCGCCGTCCAGGTCGAACGCGCGGTGAACGACGCGCACGGCCTCGTTGATGGTGTCTGCCCGCGTCACGACGCTGATGCGGATCTCGCTGGTCGAGATCATCTCGATGTTGATTCCCGCCTCGAACAGCGCGGTGAACAGCTTCGCGGAGACGCCCGCGTTGGTGCGCATGCCGGCGCCGACGAGCGCGAGCTTGCCGATCTGGTCGTCGTACTGCAGCGAGTGGAACCCCACCTGCGCCTTGTTGTCCTCGAGCACCTTGAGCACCTTGGCCCCGTCGGACTTGGGCAGGGTGAAGGAGATGTCGGTGAGGCCGGTGGCGGCGGTCGACACGTTCTGCACGATCATGTCGATGTTCGCGTCGGTCGTGGCGACGATGGTGAAGATCTGCGCGGCCTTGCCCGGCACGTCCGGAACGCCGACAACCGTGATCTTCGCCTCGCTGAGGTCGGATGCGACCCCGGCGATGATTGGCTCTTCCACGCTCTCTCCATCCTTTGGATTGACCACCAGCGTGCCCACGTTGTTGTTGAACGAGGACCGTACATGAAGCGTAACGCCGTGTCGCCGCGCATATTCCACTGCGCGAATATAGAGGACCTTGGCACCGGCGGCGGCGAGTTCGAGCATCTCCTCGCTCGTGATCCTGTCGATCTTGCGCGCGGCGGGCACGACACGGGGGTCGGCGGTGAACACGCCGTCCACGTCGGTGTAGATCTCGCAGACGTCGGCGTCGAGGGCGGCGGCGAGGGCCACCGCCGTCGTGTCCGAGCCACCGCGGCCGAGGGTCGTGATGTCTCCGGTGCCCCGGTTGAAGCCCTGGAACCCGGCGACGATGGCGACCGCCCCCGCGTCGAGGGCGTCGCGCACTCGCTTGGGGGTGACATCCACGATCCGCGCGCTGCCATGCTTGGCGTCCGTGATGAGGCCGGCCTGGCTGCCCGTGTACGACCGCGCCTCCTGGCCGAGGCTCTTGATCGCCATGGCGAGGAGCGCCATCGAGATGCGTTCGCCGGCGGTGAGCAGCATGTCGAGTTCGCGACCGGTCGCGAGGGGGGTCACCTGGTTGGCGAGGTCGAGCAGTTCGTCGGTCGTGTCTCCCATGGCCGAGACCACCACCACGACCTCATTGCCCGCCTTGCGGGTCTCAACGATGCGCTTCGCGACGCGCTTGATGCTCTCCGCATCGGCCACGGAAGAGCCGCCGTACTTCTGTACGATCAAGCTCACGAGTCTCTCCTGGGGGTTCCTGGCCGGAGCTGCTCGTCCCCGGCGCGACTCTCAATTCTAAATGGTGCCCGGGGCAAGGGCTGGCCATGTGACGCCGCGGTACGTTGCGGCTAGTTCTCCACGAGGCGTCGGCCCTCGAAGGCCCGGCCCAGGGTGACCTCGTCGGCGTACTCGAGATCGCCCCCGACCGGCAGCCCGGAGGCGAGCCGGGTGACCCGCAGGTCGAGGTGCATGAGCATTCGCGACAGGTAGGTGGCCGTCGCTTCGCCCTCGAGGTTGGGGTCGGTCGCGATGATCACCTCGGTGACGGTGCCGTCCGCGAGTCGCTGCATGAGCTGGCGGATGCGGAGGTCGTCGGGTCCGATGCCGTCGATGGGGCTGATGGCGCCGCCGAGCACCTGGTAGAGGCCCTTGAACTCGCGGGTGCGCTCGATGGCCACGACATCCTTCGCCTCCTCGACGACGCAGATCGTCGCCGCGGAGCGTCGGGGGTCACGGCAGATGTTGCACAGTTCCTGCTCGGTGACGTTGCCACAGACGTCGCAGAATCGCACCTTCTCCTTCACGGTCATGAGCACCTCGGCGAGGTGGGTGACGTCGAAGGTCTCGGTCTGCAGGATGTGGAACGCGATGCGCTGGGCGGACTTCGGCCCGATTCCGGGCAGGCGGCCGAGCTCGTCGATCAGTTCCTGGACTATGCCGTCGTACACGCTAGAAGTCCCTCGCCTGCGGGGTCACCCGAGGGGTGACGGCCTGTTCCTCGATGAAGCTCGCGCCGAGGATTTCGCGCACCACGGACTCGCCGTAACGCTGCTTGCCGTCCGTGGTCGCGACCACGGGCCGCTTCTTCGGCGGCTCGGGCTCCGCCACCGGTTCGGCCTTCTTCACCGGAGCGGCGACGATCTTCGGGGCCGGCGGCACGGGCTTCGTCTCCGGCTCGGAGTCGGTGACGACGGCCGTGTACCAGGTGGTGCCGGAGGCGGGCTCGATGTCCGGCTCGGTCGGCTCCGGGGCCTCCCGCGCCTCGACCGGTGCGGCGCGCGAGGTCTCGACCTTCGCGATGAACTTCACGCGGATGCCGAGGACGTCGAAGATGCCCTTCTTGAGGTAGTCCGCGATTCCCTCGCCGGGCGCCGACTGCTGCTTGAGCGCCTCGACGTCGTTCTGGCTAGGGAAGGACAGGGTGAGCACGTTGTCCGCGCGCAGCTCGAGCGGCTTGGCCGTGTAGACGACCATCCAGGCGGTGAGCTTGGCCTTCTGCACGGACTCGAGGATCTCGGGCCACGCGTCGCGCACGTGCTGGAGGGTCACCGGGGCGGCGACCGCGGACTCGGCGGCGGGCTCCGGCGCGACCGGGACCTCGGCCGGGGCGGGAGCCGACACCGCGACCGGCGGCGTCTCGGCGACCGGCGGCTTCTCCACGATCACCGGCTTGTCGGCGACCGCCGGCTTCTCCACGGCGACCACTGGCTTGTCGATGACCGTCGGCTTCTCCACGACGACGGGCGCCTCCGCGACGGGGGGCCGTTGCGCGATGGGGGGCGCGGGCGCGGTGGTCGGCGGCGCGACGTTCTGCCGCGGCTCGGCCGGGGGCGCATCCTGTTGAACGCCGATGCGACGCTCGAGACGCTCGACCCGGGCCAGGGCTCCGCGTTCCGAGTCGTCACTCGAGGGGATGAGCACGCGCGCGATCATCAGCTCGAGGTGCAGCCGGGGCGAGGTCGCGCCGGTCATCTCGGTGAGGGCGGCGTTGGCGACATCCGCTGCCCGGCTGAGCTCGGCCGTGCCGAAGCGGGAGGCCTGGGCCGACATGCGGTCCAGTTCGTCTTGCTGGATGCCCCGGAGCACAGCGGCGACGCCGTCGGCCCCCGAGCCGCCGGAGAAGGCGCTCACGACGATGAGGTCGCGCAGTCGCTCGAGCAGGTCCTCGACGAAGCGGCGGGGGTCCTGCCCGGTCTGGATCACGCGGTCCACGGCGGCGAACGCCCCGGCGGCATCCCGGGCGCCGAGCGCGTCGACGACCTCGGAGAGCAGCGCTCCGTGTGTGTAGCCGAGCAGTGCGACGGCCCGCTCGTAGAGCACCGATGAGCCCTCGGAACCCGCGATGAGCTGGTCGAGCAGCGACAGCGTGTCGCGCACCGAGCCGCCGCCCGCCCGCACCACGAGTGGCAGCACGCCGGGTTCGACCTCCACCTTCTCGCTCTCGGAGAGCTGCTGCACGTACTCGAGCATCTGCGCCGGAGGAACGAGGCGGAACGGGTAGTGGTGGGTGCGCGAGCGGATCGTGCCGATGACCTTCTCGGGCTCGGTCGTCGCGAAGATGAACTTGACGTGCTCCGGCGGCTCCTCCACGATCTTGAGCAGCGCGTTGAAGCCCTGCGGCGTCACCATGTGCGCCTCGTCGAGGATGAAGATCTTGTACCGGTCGCGGGCCGGGGCGAAGACCGCCCGCTCGCGCAGGTCGCGGGCGTCGTCGACGCCGTTGTGGCTCGCGGCGTCGATCTCCACGACATCCATCGATCCGCCGCCGTCGCGGCTCAGTTCGATGCAGCTCGGGCAGACACCGCACGGGGTGTCGGTCGGGCCCTCGACGCAGTTGAGGCAGCGGGCGAGGATGCGGGCCGAGGTGGTCTTGCCGCAGCCGCGCGGGCCGCTGAAGAGGTAGGCGTGATTCACGCGATCGTTCCTGAGCGCGGTGCGCAGCGGATCGGTCACCTGGGACTGGCCGATCAGTTCGGCGAACGTTTCCGGACGGTACCGGCGATACAGGGCTGTGACCACTGATCAAGACTACCGGGAGCCACCGACCGGGGACTCAGCGGTAGTCCCCCTAGGCTCTTTCCGTCAAGTAATTCACAGACGGGAAGAAAAACGATGCAGAATCGCTCCGACGAGCTCATTCACCTGCGCGCGGCGGGTGTCTCGCTCGTCATGGACGCGACCGGCACGGTGCCCCGGGTGATCCATTGGGGAGGCGATCTCGGCCCGCTCGACGACGCCGGGCTCGAGGGAATTCGCCTCACCGCCTCCACCGCGCAGCTCAACAACGCCCCGGACGAGCCACGGGTCTTCTCGATCTGGCCCACCGAGTTCGAGGGCTGGTCGGGCACCCAGGCCCTCGGCGGCCACCTGGCCGGCACGGCCACCACGCCCCGACCGGTGCTGAGCCACACCAGGCTCGACGCGCAGGACGACGGCGGCGCGGTCACCTTCACGCTCGCCGACGCCGAGACCGGCCTCGACATCGACGTGGAGTACCGCCTCACCCCCGACGGCGTGCTGGAGGTGCAGTCGACGGTGACCCGGCCCGCCGCACCCGACGGCGTCTATGACCTCGCCTCCCTCAGCACCATGATGCCGGTCCCGTCCCGCGCCACCGAGATCGCGGACTTCACCGGCAAGTGGGCCCGCGAACGCTCGCCCCAACGGCTCCCGGTGCGGGATGGCGCGCACTCCCGCGAGGTGCGCCGAGGCAAGCCCGGTGTCGACTCGCCCTACCTGCTCATGGTCGGCACGCCGGCGTTCGGCTTCCGCCGGGGCGAGGTCTGGGCCATGCACGTGGCGTACAGCGGCGATCAACGCTGGTTCGTCGAACGCCTGCCCGAGGGCGCCGGCGCGCACTCGTCGGTGATCGGTGGGGGCGAGCTCCTGCGCGCGGGCGAGGTGCGGCTGCGCCCGGGAGAGTCATATGCCTCTCCGCGCATGCTCTTCGTCTGGTCGTCCGACGGCATGGATGGCGTGGCCGACCGGCTGCACGCCCGGCTGCGGAGGCGCGCCCAGCATCCTTCGTCGCCCCGCCCCCTCGTGCTCAACACTTGGGAGGCCGTGTACTTCGACCACCGGCTCGACCGCCTGGCCGAGCTCGTCGACCGGGCCGCGGCGATCGGCATCGAACGCGTCGTCCTCGACGACGGCTGGTTCGCCGGCCGCCGGGACGACTCCGCCGGGCTCGGCGACTGGACGGTCGATGACGACGTCTGGCCGCTCGGGCTGCGTCCCCTCGTCGACCGCATCCGCGACCGCGGGATGCAGTTCGGCCTGTGGTTCGAGCCCGAGATGACCAACCTGGACTCCGAGCTGGCCAGGACTCACCCCGACTGGCTGCTGGCGCCATCCAGCGGGGTCGGGCTCTCCTCCCGCCACCAGTACGTGGTCAACATCGCGCATCCCGAGGCGTGGGCCTACCTGCTCGAGCGGATCGATGCCCTGGTCACCGAGTACTCGATCGACTTCCTCAAGTGGGATCACAACCGTGACCTCAACGAGGCAGTTTCACGGACCGGGGGCGGCGACCGGCCGGGCGTGCGAGCCCAGACGATCGCCCTGTACGCCCTCATCGACGAGCTCAAGGCGCGTCATCCCGGGCTCGAGATCGAGACCTGCGCGTCGGGAGGCGGGCGCATCGACCTCGGAGTCCTCGAACGCACGGATCGGGTCTGGGCCTCGGACTGCAACGATCCGGTCGAGCGCCAGTCGATCCAGCAGTGGACCTCCCTCCTCCTCCCGCCCGAACTGATCGGGTCGCACGTGGGGGCACCGCGCTCCCACACGACCGGTCGGGTGGCCGACGCGCCGTTCCGTCTTGCGACGACCCTCTTCGCGCACGCCGGCGTCGAGTGGGACCTCACCGAGTGCACCGAGGACGAGCTCGAGACGCTGCGCGCCTGGTCGGCGCTCTACCGGGAGTTCCGGCCCCTCATCCACCACGGCCGCACCGTGCACGCCGACCTCGCCCACGAGGCGACCCTGCTGCACGGGAGCGTCGCCGTCGACGGTTCGCGCGCGCTCTACTGCTGGGCGCGGCTCGCCACCTCAGCGCCCGGTCAGTCCGGCCGGGTGCCGCTGCCGGGCCTCGACCCGGCGCGTGGCTACCGCATCCGTGTGCGGGAGGACCTCGGCCGGGCCTCACTGCACCAGGGCGGCGGGCCCGCGTGGTTCGACGCCGCCCGCGCCGGATGGGTCGATCTTCCGGGTTCCGTTCTCGCCGCCGCCGGGCTGCCGATGCCCACGCTCAACCCGGCGCAGGCGATCCTGTTCGAGGTCGACGAGGTGCGCTGACCGCCCGCAGGCACGTAGCGTATGGCCATGCGCATCGTCATCGCGGGAGGCCACGGCAGCATCGCCCTGCTCCTCTCCAGCCAGCTCGCCACCCTCGGCCACAATCCGGTCGGCCTCATCCGCAATGCGGCGCACGCCGCCGACGTGCGGGCCACGGGGGCGGAGCCCGTGGTGCTCGACCTCGAGCACAGCGACGTGCCCACCCTCGCCCTCGCCCTGGCCGGCGCGGACGCCGTCGTGTTCGCGGCCGGCGCCGGACCGGGCAGCAGCGCCGAGCGCAAGCTGACCGTCGACCGGGACGGCGCCATCCTGCTCGCGGACGCCGCGCTCGAGGCGGGGGTGCCCCGCATCGTCGTGGTCTCATCGATCGGCGCCGATGGGTTCGACCCCGAATCCGACGACGTGTTCCAGGTCTACCTTCGCGCGAAGAGCGAGGCGGATGCCGCGGTGCGGGCACGGGACCTCGACTGGACGATCGTGCGGCCGGGCGCCCTCACCGACGACGGCCCGACCGGTCTGGTGACGGTGGGCGAGTCCGTGGACCGCGGGAGCATCCCACGGGCGGATGTCGCGGCGGTCGTCACCCGACTGCTGCTCGACGGGTCGGCGATGCGCCGCCAGTTCGAGGTCACCTCGGGCGGCACGCCGATCTCCGCAGCCCTCGCGTCGCTCTAGGGAGCGTCGGACCGCTCGGGTCGCCCTCTCGAAATACCTCTCGCGACTGATGCCGTCGTGGCGCCGGCCGGCCTAGTGTTCGTGGCATGAGACGTGTACTTCCGTGGCTCGCCGGGGCGGTCGTCCTGACCGCCCTCTTCGGTTCGCTCTACATCGCCCTGCAGCAGGGGGAGCGCCTCGGGGCGGATGACGCCCCGGCGCGGCTCGCGAGTCAGGTGGCGAGCGAGTTGCGCGGCGGTTACCGGTCCGCGCTCTCCCCGCGCACGGTCGACCTGTCGTCGAGCCTCGCCGCCTTCGTCATCGTCTACGACTCCGGCGACCGGCCCGTCTCCGGCAACGGCGAACTCGACGGGCGGCTGGCATCCGTGCCCCGCGGGGTCCTCGACGACACGCGACGCGACCGATCAGTGCACCACGTGACCTGGCAGCCCGGGCCCGGACTTCGATTCTCGACCGTCGAGGTCGCGGTCGGCCAGCGCGTCGTGCTGGCCGGCCAGTCGCTCGCCCCCACCGAGGCCCGCATCGACTCGCTCGGCCTCCTCATCGCCGCCGGCTGGGCCGGCACGATGGTGCTCGGGGCCGCCTTCTGGCTGCTGTGGTGGCTCTTCGGCCGCTGGGAGCCGGTCGGCCGCTCGGTGCCCTGACCGGCCGCGTCGATCACGCGACCTCCGGACTCACGTTTCTCCGGAGGTTGCGTTTCTCCGGAGGTTGCGGCGCGAAATGCCCGATTGGGCCCGAAAACGGGCCGATTGTGCCGCGCGGACGCGAAACCTCCGGAGAAACGCGAACCCGGAGAAACGCGAGTCCGGAGAAACGCGAGTCGGAGATACGCGAATTCGGAGGCGGGCGGGGGCTAGGCGATCGCCGCGACGCACTGCCGAGCGATCTCGAGCTCCTCGTTGGTAGGGATCACGAGCACCGCCACCGGGGCGCCGTCCGGAGAAATGTACCTGGCCTTCCGGGAGGCTAGCTCGTTGCGATCCACGTCCACGGCGATCCCGAGGAACTCGAGACCGGCGAGCGTGCGACGGCGCAGCAGCGCGTTGTTCTCCCCGACCCCGGCCGTGAAGACGAGCGCGTCGAGGCCGCCCAGATGCGCGATGTAGGCGCCGATATAGCGCCGGATGCGGTGCCGGTAGACGGCGAGCGCTCCCTCCGCGACCTCGTCGCCGCGAGACGCCGCCTCCTGCACGTCGCGCATGTCGCCATTGCCGGTGAGGCCGAGGAGCCCGCTCTGGCGGTTGAGCATCGTGTCGAGCTCGTCGAAGTCGAGGCCGGCCTGCCGGTGCAGGTGGATGAGCACCGCCGCGTCGATGTCGCCAGACCTGGTGCCCATCACCAGCCCCTCGAGGGGGGTCATTCCCATGCTCGTCTCCACGGAGACTCCCCCGTCGATCGCCGAGACGGATGCCCCGTTGCCGAGGTGCAGAACGATCGTCTTGAGGTCGGTCAGCGGTCGGCCGAGGAAGCGCGCGGTCTCCTGCGACACGTACTTGTGGGAGGTGCCGTGGAATCCGTAGCGCCGCACGCCGTGCCTCTCGGCGAGTTCCCTGTCGATGGCGTAGGTGTAGGCGGCGGGGGGCAGCGTCTGGTGGAACGCGGTGTCGAAGACCGCGACGTGCGGCACCGTCGGCAGGGCGTGCCTGGCCGCCCGGATGCCGAGCAGATTCGCCGGGTTATGCAGCGGCGCGAGCGCAGACAGCTCGGCGATCTCCGCCTCCACCTCGTCGGTGACGATCGCCGCGGCGCTGAACAGCGACCCGCCGTGCACGACGCGATGACCGACCGCGGTGATCTCGTGGCCGGTTCCGAGCGTCTCGAGCACCCGCCGCATCCCGGCCTCATGGTCCGGGATGCCCGAACCGGGCTCGCCCACCCGCTCGAGGATGCCACTGAGCACCGCCTCCTCGGTCTCGAGGTCCACGAGCTGGTACTTAATGGACGACGAGCCCGAGTTGACCACGAAGATCTGCGTCACCGGGCTACCGTCCCCGCCTTGGCTGCCTCCGTCGTGCTGGCCTCCGCCTTGATCGTTTGGGCCTGGATGGCCGTGATCGCCACCGTGTTGACGATGTCCTGCACGAGCGCGCCGCGGGACAGGTCGTTCACCGGCTTGCGCAGGCCCTGCAGCACCGGCCCGATCGCCACGGCCCCCGCGCTGCGCTGCACCGCCTTGTAGGTGTTGTTGCCGGTGTTGAGGTCGGGGAAGATAAACACCGTCGCACGGCCGGCCACCTCGGAGCCCGGCATCTTGCTCGTGCCGACCGAGGCATCCACCGCGGCGTCGTACTGGATGGGTCCGTCGACAGCGAGGTCCGGGCGGCGGGAGCGCACAAGCTCGGTCGCCGCGCGCACCTTCTCCACGTCCGCGCCGGCCCCCGACTCGCCCGTGGAGTAGGAGAGCATGGCGATCCGCTGTTCGATTCCGAACTGGGCGGCCGTCGCGGCGGAGGAGATCGCGATGTCGGCGAGTTGTTCGGCGTTCGGGTCCGGGTTGATCGCGCAATCGCCGTAGATGAGCACGCGATCCGCGAGGCACATCAGGAACACGCTCGAGACCACCGAGACGCCGGGGTTGGTCTTGATGATCTCGAAGGCCGGGCGGATGGTGTGCGCCGTCGTGTGCGCGGCCCCGGACACCATGCCGTCGGCGAGTCCCAGGTGCACCATCATCGTGCCGAAGTAGGAGACGTCGGTGACGGTGTCGCGGGCCACCTCGATGGTCATCCCCTTGTGGGCGCGCAGCCGGGTGTACTCCTCGGCGAAACGCTCGCGCAACTCGGGGTCGAGCGGGCTCAGGATGTCCGCCTTGGCGATGTCAGTGCCGAGCTCCGTCGCGCGCGCCCGCACCTCGCTCTCCACCCCGAGGATCGTGAGCCTGGCGACTCCCCGGCGCAGCAGCGTGCTCGCCGCGCGCAGGATCCGGTCGTCGTCGCCCTCCGGCAGCACGATGTGCTGCGGGCTCGACCTCGCCCGGTCGAGCAGGTCGTACTCGAACATCAGCGGAGTCACGACGTCGGAACGGCTCACGTCGAGCATCCGCAGCAGCACCTCCGAGTCGACGTGCTCCTCGAAGAGCGCGAGGGCGGTGTCGTACTTGCGCTGGGAGTCCACCGCGAACCGGCCGCGGGTCTGGGTGATGCGCAGGGCCGTGTCATAGGTGCCCAGGCCGTTGCGGATGATCGGCAGCGAGTTGTCGAAGCCGTCGATGAGCAACTCGATCTGCGGCAACAGGTCGAAACCACCGTTGAGAATGATGCCGGCGAGCGACGGGAAGGTGCCGGCCGAGTGCGCCATGAGCATCGCGAGGATGACGTCGGACCGGTCGCCGGCGACCACCACGACTCCGCCCTCGATCAGCCGGGTGAGCACGTTCTCCATCGACATCCCGGCGACGACGACGCCGAGCACTTCGCGGCCGAGGAGCTCCGGGTCGCCCTTGATCAGGGTGCCTTCCGTTGCCTCCATGAGCGAGGTGAGGGTGGGCGCGATCATGAACTTGTTCTCGGGGATCGCCCACGCCACGAGGCCCGGTTCGGTGCCGGTGATGGCCTTGGCGATCTCGTCCAGCGCCGCCGGGTCCGCGCGGTTGACCACGAC
The DNA here is from genome assembly GCF_008040105.1 of Lacisediminihabitans profunda. GTDB lineage: Bacteria > Actinomycetota > Actinomycetes > Actinomycetales > Microbacteriaceae > Lacisediminihabitans > Lacisediminihabitans profunda. The sequence goes on along the minus strand of NZ_VRMG01000003.1, from coordinate 240,634 downwards.
GCCGAGCACCTTCGCGTGGGCGCTGTCCAGCTCCTGGCGGGCGACGGTGAAGACCTGGCGCATCTCATCCGGAGTCCGGTTGCCGACATCGTCCGTCTGCTGGCCGCCGAGCACGAGAAGCACCGGTGCGCCGAGGTTGGCGGCGATCCGTGCGTTGAAGCCGAGTTCGGTCGGACTGCCGACGTCGGTGTAGTCGGAGCCGAGGATCACCACTGCGTTGCACTGGCGCTCCACCGCCTTGTAGCGGGAGACGATCTCGCTGAGAGCAGCCTCCGGGTCGTTGTGCACGTCCTCGTAGCTCACGCCGACGCACTCGTCGTAGTCGAGATCCACGCCGTCGTGGGCGAGCAGCATCTCGAGCACGTAGTCGCGTTCGCTGCTCGACCGGGCCACGGGGCGGAACACGCCGACGCGGTCGGTCTCGTGACTCAGGGTGTCGAGGATGCCGAGCGCGACAGTCGACTTGCCAGCGTGTCCTTCGACGGAGGTGATGTAGATGCTTCGAGCCACGACCTCAGCCTAGGCCGCGGCGCCGAATCCCGCGCCGTTCGTCCGTCCGCTCTCTCGACTCGCACCCGTTTCTCCGCGCTCACGCGTTTCTCCGCGCACACCCGTTTCTCCGGAGCTTCCGGCTCCCGCACACCCGTTTCTCCGCGCATACGCGTTTCTCCGCGCATGCGCGTTTCTCCGGAGCTTCCGGCTCCGCGCGTGCCCCTCCGCCCGCAATTCCGCCCCACGTCCCCGGCCGATGGCCGAAACCTCCGGAGAAACGCGTGGCCCACGGGTGTCCGGGCAAAGAAAAGACCCCTCGCGCACCCGCCAGAGCCCGGTTACCCTTGCTACGTTTCCGTCCTGGGGGAGTTGGCCTGGATGGCGCCACGCGAGGAGCCTCGAGTAGTTTAGCGCGAGATCCGTCTCAGCGAGAAAGCAGGGGTGGATGCTCGCGGGCGCGGTTTCGTCGTCGGCCGCCGGAACATCCCGTAAGATTCATGATGGCCGTTCCCGAACTCGTCGGATCGGCCCGCCAGGAGAATTCGCCTAGTGGCCTATGGCGCACGCTTGGAAAGCGTGTTGGGTGCAAGCCCTCGGGGGTTCGAATCCCCCATTCTCCGCCAAACCACCCCACCCACGGGTGCCAGCACAGCCGGAGTCACACGGTCCCGGTGACGGCAGGAAAGTACCGGTAATCCCCTTAGACCGACCTGTTCGCCAACGATGCTTTTGTACGTATGATTAGCGAACAATTATCGGGGGAATTCCGTCGGCGGCAACGCTTGGTGCCCAGTCCCCGTCTCGCCGCATTGACGTGGCCGCATCCTCGGGGAGAACAGTGACTACGGAAACGCGTGCGCTTGAACTCCGCGTGCGAGTGCGCCCGAAGTCCGGAATCGTGCGCAGCGGACTCCTGATCCTGTTGATCGTGCCCCTCCCGATCTTCGGCTCCCTCGCGCTGCTCAGCGCCCAAAACGGGCCATGGCCCTTCGCGGCGTTCGGCGAAGCCCTCTGCCTGCTGCTCTGCTGGCTCGGCCTTGCGCTCTACCGGCGCGTCTTCATCGGAGTCACGTCGAAGTCGATCGAGGAACGGGGATTGCTGGGGCGCCACACCTCGCATCGAACGGCGGACGTCGCCACCATCGTGCTCGCCCATACCTTCGGCGCCTCGTCGGCCGACACCCTCCCGCAGTTGATCGTGAGGGATCGGGCCGGCACCCGGATGCTGCGGATGCGCGGCCTCTACTGGACCGAGGAATCCATGCTCGCTGTGGCGAACGCCATCGGTGAGGAAGTGCAGGTGGTGAAGGAGCCGATGACCAGCGCGGAGTTCTTCGCCCGGTATCCCGGCTCCGCCTACTGGTTCGAGAACCGACGGGGACTGGCCATCGCGGCTCTTGCCGCTGCCCTCCTGGTCTGCGTGGGCGTCGTCCTGGGTCTGATGCAGCTGCTCGGCCTCCCGATCGACTCGTAGCCCGCCGACTCGGCGGTCGGCTAGCGGCGCCGCAGCGTGCCGAAGATCCCTCTCACGACGGCGGTCATCACGGACTTGCCGGCTGAGGAGTCGAGGAAGTCCTCCACCGGGTTCGTCTCCGCGCGCTGGGCCGGTCGTCGCGTGCTCGCCCGCGGGGCCGCCGGCTGCGACTTCTTGGCCTGTCGCAGCAACCGCTCGTATTCGGCCTGCTGGGCCTTCGCCGCCTGAGCCTGTTCTTCCGCGGACTCCGCCGCCGCGGCGGCCACAGCCGCGGCCTCGAGCTTGCGCCCCAGAATCTCCCTCGCCGACTCGTTGTCGATTGCGGCGCCGTACTTCGTCAGCAGCGAGGATGCGGCGACGGCCGCGTCGATGCGCTCCGGCGGCGTGGGCGACATCGAGCCCTGCGGCGCGCGCAGCCGGGTCCACGCGACCGGCGTCGGGGCGCCCTTCTCGTTCATCACCGTGACGATCGCCTCGCCGGTCGCGAGCTGGGTGAGCACCCCGCCGAGTTCGTATTCGGATGTCGGGTAGGTGGACACCGTCGCCTTGAGGGCGCGGGCGTCATCCGGGGTGAAGGCGCGCAACTGGTGCTGCACGCGCGAACCGAGCTGGGCGAGCACGTCGCCCGGAACGTCCTTGGGGGTCTGGGTGACGAACACGATTCCCACCCCCTTGGACCGGATGAGTCGCACCGTCTGGGTGATCGAATCCAGGAAGTCCTTCGACGCATTCTTGAAGAGCAGGTGCGCCTCGTCGAAGAAGAAGACCAGCTTGGGCTTGTCGACGTCGCCGACCTCAGGCAGGTCGTTGAAGAGGTCGGCGAGCAACCACATGAGAAACGTGGAGTAGAGCTCGGGCTTGTCCTGAACGCCGGGGACCTCGAGCAGGCTGATGATGCCGCGCCCGTCCGCGTGCGTGCGAAGGAAGTCGGCCGTGTCGATCTCCGGTTCGCCGAAGAACACGTCGGCGCCCTGGTCGGCGAAGGTGACCAGCTCGCGAAGGATCACGCCGACCGTGGCCGCCGAAAGCCCGCCGAGTTCCTTGAGCTGCACCTTGCCGTCGTCGGTGGTGAGGTAGCTGAGCACGGCGCGCAGATCGCTGAGGTCGACGAGCGGCAGTCCGGCCTTCGACGCGTAGTGGAAGACGAGTCCGAGCGAGGACTCCTGCGTGTTGTTGAGGCCAAGCACCTTCGACAACAGCAGCGGCCCGAAACCGGAGACCGTCGCGCGCACCGGGACGCCGCGCCCCACCCCGCCGAGGGCGAAGTACTCAGTGGGGAAGGATGCCGCGACCCACGGTTGCCCGATGCCCTTCGTGCGCTCGTCGAGCTTCGCGCTCTCGGCGCCCGGCGTCGCGACACCGGACAGGTCGCCCTTGATGTCGGCGGCGAAGACCGGAACGCCGGCCGCGGAGAGCTGCTCGGCAAGCACCTGGAGGGTGCGGGTCTTGCCCGTGCCGGTGGCGCCGGCGACGAGTCCGTGCCGATTGAGCATCGCGACCGGAATGCGCACCTGCACTCCGGGCAGGGCGTCCCCGTTGACGAGGGCGCCGATCTCGAGCACCTCGCCGGTGAACGCATACCCCGCGCGGATCGTCTCGACTCCCGCGTCACTCAGCGGTCCGCGAGTCGCCGTCGCCTGGGGCGTCGGCGACGGGGTCGGCCGACTCGCGGCGGCCTCCGCCGCGGCCTGCTGGGCGGCCTGCTCGGCGGCGGCCTGCTGGGCGGCTTCCTCGGCAGCGAGGGCGGCTTCCGCCTCCTGGAGGGCCCGCTTGGCGGCTTCGACCTGGGCAGCAGCATCCGACATGTGGCCAGCCTAGTTCGAGGCGACGTGCCGGTCACGCGACCGGTGGCGCGCCCTCCCTCTCACCCGACGCCGCCCGCGCACTCGCCGCGTTGCCCGCCGGCCCCGCCCGCGAGCCAGCCAGCCAGCCCGCCTGCCCGCCTGCCGCCCACTCCACCTCGACTCATCCGTCAGTAGGTGCTCGCTGAAACCGCCCAGCGAGCACTTACTGACGGATTAGCGGGATGGCGGGGACGAAATGGCGGGGGCCGGGACAGCAGGGCCGGATGGCGGAACAGTGCGGCGGAGCGCCGGCGAGACCGAGCCCCGAATCGGATCAGCCGCGGAGCAGCGTCTCGACCGGGCGCATCGCCCACGCGGCGACGAGCTCGGCGCGCACAGTGACCCCGCTGCCGGCACCGGTCGGCACGTCGAGTGTGCCGTCCCGCAGAACGAACGGCTCGGTGAGGTCCTCGGCGAAGTAGCGGTCAGAGGCCGAAGTGTCCCCCGGCAGGGTGAAGCCGGGCAGCGCCGCGAGGGCCACGTTGGCGGCGCGGCCGATGCCGGTCTCGAGCATCCCGCCACACCAGACCGCAACATTCCGCTCCAGGCAGGCGTCGTGCAACCGAACGGCCTCGAGATAGCCGCCGACGCGCCCGGCCTTGATGTTGATGATGCTGGTCGCCCGGCGCTCTATCGCGTCGATCGCGACCTCCGTGGTCACGATCGACTCGTCGAGGCACACCGGCGTAGAGATTGCCGCCGCGAGCGCGACGTGCGACCGGATGTCCTCCTCGACGAACGGCTGCTCGATGAGCAGGAGGTCGAACGCGTCGAGTTCGCGCAGGTGGTCGAGATCGTCGAGGGTGTACGCGGTGTTCGCATCGACCTGGAGCAGGGCGCCCGGCTCGAGCAACTCCCGCACGGCCGCGACCGGCTCGAGGTCCCAGCCCGGCTTGATCTTGAGTTTGATGCGCCGGTAGCCCTGGTCGACATAGCCGGAGACCTCATCGAGCAACTGCGCGATCGACGGCGCGATGCCCACGGAGACGCCGCAGTCCACCGAGGCCCGCACGGCGCCGAAGTAGGATCCGAAGCTCCGCCCGGCCGCTCGCAGCTGCGCGTCGAGCAGCGCCGTCTCGATGGCGGCCTTCGCCATCCGATGCCCGACGACGAAGGAGAAGAGGCCGGCGGCCGACTCGGCGGTCACGTCCCCCGCCGCCAGAACGGCAGGCGCGAGATAGTGGCGGATCACGTCCTCGCAGCCGGAGACGAACTCACTCGAATAGAACGGGTCGACCATGGCGACGCATTCGCCCCAGCCGTCGCCGACATCAGTGCGTACGCGCACCAGCAGCACCACCCGGCCCGTCTGACGGCCGAACGACGTCTCGAACGGGCGCACGAGCGGAATCGCGAGCCTGTGCAGTTCGACCGCATCGACTCTCATGTCGCGGGCGTGCGGTCCTCGAGCCCCCAGGGCTGACCGTAGCCGCCCTCAGACTCCGACCGGGCCATCAGGTCGAGGAAGAGTTCGGCGTCGAATGCCTCGGGGCCGAGGACTCCGCGCCCGCTCCAGGCGCCGGTGGAGAGCAGTTCGAGCGCGATCACCGGGTTGAGGGCCGTCTGCCAGACCACGCACTGGCACTCGTACTCGGCCATTGTCCACTCGTTGTCGGCCACGTGATAGAGGTAGACCTCCCGGCGGGCGCCGTCCGGGCCCAGCCCGGTCACCCACAACCCGGCGCAGGTCTTGCCGGTCATCCGCGGGCCGAGGGTGGCCGGATCGGGGAGCCCCGCAGCGACGACGTCTCGAGGCGCGACTTCGACTGGTCCGTTCGCCGACCGTACTCGGAGCGGCTGGGTCTTGTCGAGGCCGAGTTGGTGCAGCGTCTTGAGGATGCCGATGAACTCGTTTCCGAGACCGTACTTGAACGTCGCGCGCTTGGCATCCACCCAGCGCGGCATGAGCAGCACCTCCTCGTGCTCCACGTTGACGCACTCGACCGGGCCGATTCCCGCCGGGAAGTCGAAGATCTCCGGCTCGCTGAACGGCTCCGTCGTGTACCAGCCCTTGTCCTTCTCCCAGATCACTGGCGGGTTGAGGCACTCCTCGATCGTGGTCCAGATGCTGAAGGATGGCGCGAAGATCTCGTTGCCGACCTCGTCGCGCACGACCAGGTTCGCCCCGTCGCGCACGCCAAGTTCGTCGATCTCGCTGAAGAGGTGGTCGGCCGCGTAGCGCGCGAAGACGTCGCTGAGCCCGGGCTCGACGCCCATGCCCACGAGGGCGAGCCGCCCCGCGGTCTCCCAGTCCGGCGCCTGGGCGAACTGGTCGTCGCCGAGCTTGACCCCGGTCTGGTGGTGCGGATCCGTGGGGTGCGGCTCGGAGAGGCTCATGGCCATGTCGAGGTAGTCGGCACCGGCGGCGAGGGCCCCGGCGAAAATGGTCGGCACGAACTTGGGCTCGACCGCGTTCATCACGTGAGTGATGCCGTGGTCACGCGCGACCGTCTCGACGTTGTCCGGATCTGAGGCATCGATGCGGGCCGCGACGAAACGGCCGTTCTCGAGGCCAGGGATGCCCGGGCCGCTCGCGGTGCTCGCCTCGATCCACTCCACGGTGCGCTCCGCGCGGGCGAGGTCGTAGTCACTCACAACGAAGAGTTCGAAGAAGGTTCGGCGAGCCGCGATCTTGGCAATGGCATCGCCGACGCCGCCGGCGCCAACCAGGAGGATTCTCATGACAGCAGGCTAGCGCGTGCGCACGAAAGAGCTCGCGGAGGGAGTCCCGCCTCCCGTCGGGACGCGGAGTCAGGTGGTGCGCGCGCGCCGAGCCGCCGCGCGGGTGGTCTGCTCCAGTCGCAGCCGATAGGCGAGCGGGGCCCAGATGATCACCGCCACCGCCGCGCCGAGCACGAGTCCGCCGACGGTATCGCTCAGCCAGTGCGCCCCGAGATAGGTGCGCGAGACGAGCATCGCGAGGGTGTACACGATGCCGGCGATCCATACCCATGCCCGCACGAGCATGATGCCGAGCACCACCGCCATGGTCGCCGCGTTGGCGACGTGGCCGGAGGGGAACGAGCCGAGATCGGAGGTGACCAGGATGTCCGTGGGGCGCGGACGCCCGTAGACATACTTCAGCAGCTGGACGATCCCGGCGCTCACGATCGTCGCCGACGCGAAATACAGCGCGGCCCACGGCCTCCTGAGCACGAGGAAGGTGACGGTGATCAGCACCGGGATGACGAGGGCGCCGAGCACTCCGCCGCCCACGTTGTTCATCACGAGGGCCGGCACGGTCCAGAACGGACTGCGGTGCTCGAGAATCTCGCCCATCCAGGCGAGATCGAACGAGAACGGCAGGTTCTTGTCGCGGTAGGCGATGATCGCGCCGAGCCCGGCGACGAGAAGCACCGCGGCGGCGCCGCTGTAGAGCGGCCAGCGCCGCGCGATCCGGGCCGCCCCCTGCTTGCGTTCGGCCTCGGTCGCACGTGCCTCGCGTTCGGAGTCGGGTTCCTGCCTCATCTCCCCTACGCTACCCGCGCCCCGCGGTGGCAGACCTCAGCCGAGGCTGACCGCCGTCCAGGAGACGGGCGGCAGGGTGATCGAGATCGTGCCATCGGCGAAGACCAGGGTGTCGTTCGCGGAGAGCCCCACCCGGTTCTGGTCGGCGAGGGTGTTCGCCGCGTTGATGTCGTCGTCCGCGAGCGTCAGCGCCGTCGCGGTGGACACCGAGCCGAGGGCCCGCGCGTCGATCGTCACCGTCGCGGGCTCGGTCTGGCTCCTGTTCACCAGAAAGACACTGCCGGTCGCGCCATCGAAGGTGGCCGCCGCATCGACCACGTTCACGGTCCCGTAGTCCTTCGTCTCGTAGGTGTCTGATGCGAGTTTCACCGACAGGGCGGTGCCGGATGCCAGCCGAGACGTGACGGAGAACGGATAGAACGTGGTCTGCCTCCAGGCATCGCCGCCCGGCTCCGTCATGATCGGCGCGATCACGTTCACGAGCTGGGCGAGGGACGCCGACGTCACCCGGTCCGCGTGGTTGAGCAGGGAGATGAGCAGGCTTCCGAACACCACCGCGTCCGCGACGGAGTACACGTCCTCGAGCAGGCGCGGCGCCTCCGGCCAGTTGTCCAGCCCTTCGATCTTGTCGATGCTGTGATACCGGTCGATGTACCAGACGTTCCATTCGTCGAATGAGATGTTGATCGTCTTGTCGGACCCCCGCACCGCCTTCACGTGGTCGGCCGTCGCGACGACCGACTCGATGAAGTGGTCCATGTCCACGGCGGAGGCAAGAAAGCTGCCCGTGTCGCCGCCCTTCTCCTCGTAGTAGGCGTGGCAGGAGATGAAGTCCACGTCGTCGTAGGTGTGCTCGAGTACCGTGCGCTCCCATGATCCGAAGGTGGGCATGTGGGCGCTCGAGCTGCCGCAGACGACGAGTTCCAGGGACGGGTCGACCTGCCGCATCGCCTTCGCGGTCTGGGAGGCGAGCTTGCCGTAGTCGTCGGCGCTGCGATGGCCGAGCTGCCACGGCCCGTCCATTTCGTTGCCGAGGCACCACATCCGCACGTCGTACGGTTCGACGCGGCCGTTCGCGACCCGCTCGTCCGAGAGCTTCGTGCCCGAGCGGATGTTGCTGTACTCGAGCACGTCCAGCGCCTCCTGCACGCCCCGGGTGCCGAGGTTGACGGCATACATGAGATCGCTGCCGGCCTTCTCGAGCCAGACCGAGAACTCCTCGAGCCCGACCTGGTTGCTCTCGGTGGAGTGCCACGCGAGGTCGAGCCGTTTCGGGCGCTCGGCGCGCGGGCCGACGGAATCCTCCCAGCGGAATCCGGAGACGAAGTTGCCGCCTGGGTAGCGGATGGTGGACACGCCGAGTTCGCGCACGAGGTCGAGCACATCCTCGCGGAATCCGTTCTCGTCCGCCGTCGCGTGGCCCGGTTCGTAGATGCCGTCGTAGACGCAACGCCCCAGGTGTTCGACGAAGGAGCCGAAGAGTCGGCGATTGACCGCGCCGACCGTGAAGGACGGGTCGAGGGTGAGGTGGGCTGTAGGCATGGTTGTCTTTCGGTCAGGTCGAACGGGAGGTGAGTTGTGGTGTGTCGGGGGGTTACTTGAGGCTGCCGATGGCGAGCCCGCCGCGCCAGTACTTCTGGAGGGAGAGGAACGCGATCACGAGCGGGATCACCGAGACGAGGGATCCGACGATGATGAGCCCCCACAGAGAGTGGCCGCCGCTGTTGTTCCCGGCCGCGAGCCCCTCCCAGAGACCGATTCCGACCGTGATCGGAAACAACTGCGTGTTGGAGAGCATGGCGAGGGGAAGGAAGTAGTTGTTCCAGCTGCCGACGATCGAGAGCAGGAGCACGGTAATGAACGCCGGCCGCAGAAGCGGAAACGCCACCTGGAAGAAGGTGCGGAACTCGCCCGCCCCGTCGACGCGGGCGGCGTCGAGCAACTCGTCCGGCACGGCATCCGCGGCGTAGACCTGCATGAGGTACACCCCGAACGGGTTGAGGAGCGACGGCAGGATCACCGCCCAGATCGTGTCGGTCAGCTTGAGCTCCGAGAGGAGCACGAAGGTGGGGATCACGAGTGCGGTCAGGGGGACCATCACGGAGCCGAGCAGCAGGGCGAAGGAAAAGTTGCGGCCCCTGAACTGGAACTTCGCGAACCCATAGCCCGCGAGGACGGCAAGCACGGTCGCCCCGATGCCGCCGGCGAGCGCGTAGAACAGGGAGTTGCCGAGCCAGCGGAGGTAGATGCCGTCGTTGTACGTGAACAGTTCGGCGAGGTTCGGCCAGAGCGCGAAGTTCTTGTCGAACCACAGGGCGCCGGCGCTTCCGTTGAACAGGCCCCCCACATCCTTCGTGCTGGCCACGAAGAGCCACCAGATGGGGATGAGGAAGTACACGACGAGAGCCCCGAGGAACAGGTGCGGAACCAGATGGCTTCCGGAGCGGGCGCGCCTGCCCTCCCGTGCCGTGCGGGCGGTGCGGTTCGCCGAGGAGATGCGTGCAGTTGTCATGACAGGATGCTCCCGCGCTTGCGAGTGAAGAAGAGGAAGATGTAGACGGCGATGAAGACGATGATGCCGAGGGCGAACGAGATCGCCGACGCGTAGTTGAAGTTCGCGTAGGAGAAGGCCTGGTTGTAGGCGTACAGGTTCGGGGTGAAGTCCGGGGTTATCGATCCGTTCGACACGAGCCGCAGGATGGCGGGTTCGGTGAAGAACTGCAGCGTGCCGATAAGGGCGAAGACGAGGATCAGCACGAGCGCCGAGCTCACCAGGGGAACCTTGATCCGCATCGCGACCTGCCAGGAGTTGGCCCCGTCGATCTTCGCCGCTTCGTAGAGGGCCGGGTCGATTCCCTGCAGGGCCGCATAGATGATGATCATGTAGTACCCGGCCCACTGCCAGGTCACCACGTTCATCAGCCCGCCGAAGACGTTGTCCGGGCTGAGCGGGAACGGTGCATTGGCACCGAAGAGCCCGAACAACTGTTGGAGCGGTCCGAACGTCGGGCTGTAGAGGAAGCCCCACATGAGGGCCCCGATGACGGCCGGGATGGCGTACGGCAGGAAGATCATGAGCCGGGCGAAGCGGGCGAAACGGGTCGTGATGGCGTCGAGCACGAGGGCCGCCGAGAGCGACACGGCCATCTGCACGGGGATGAGCACGAGGGCGAAGCGCAGTACGAACCAGATTCCGCCCAGGAACGACGGGTCGGTGAAGGCCTTGACGTAGTTGTCGATGCCGGTGAAGGTCGTGCCGGTCGCGAGCCCCTTGCTGAAGAGGCTGAGGTAGAACGCGTACGCGAGCGGTGCAACGAGGAAGATGATGAAAACGATCGCGAACGGACCGATGAACAGCCATCCCGTGGCTGAGCGTCTCCGTTGGCTGGAGCCGCGCCTCGTTCGACTTGGGGAGCCTGTCGCCCCCGTGCCGCGGAGCGGCGGCCGTGCCGCGACCGCTGTTTCGTTTGCCATTCGCCAGTCCTTAGTGGTGTCGGTGTTGGGCGTTCCGGTCCCGGAGTCCGATGGGACCCCGGGACCGGATGGTGACCGGTTCGGTCAGGCTAGGCCGCTTCGGGCCGCCGCTACTCGGTGACCGTGAAGCCCTGCGATTTGGCGTACTTCACGATGTTCGCCTGCAGCTCGGTGGCCGCATCCGAACCGCTGATCTTGCCCGCGTTGATCTTCACGGTCTCCGCCTGGAGCTGCGCGTAGTAGTACACGGTGATCGGCGCGTAGACAAAGCCCTTGTAGGCGTTCTCCGCGGGGATGTAGACGTCCTTGTTCGCCGTCTGCCCGTTGAAGAATTCAGACTTGTTGTTGATGAAGTCGGCGGACTTGAGCACTCCCTGGTTGAGCGGGAAGATGACCTGGTTCTTCCAGCCGTCGGCGAGCGAGTCCGGGTCGGCGTACAGTCCAAGGGCAACTTCGGCGGCGAGCTTCTTGTCGGTCGCCTGAGTCGTGACCGCGAACGCGGACCCACCCCAGTTGACGGAGACCGGGTTTGCCGCGTCCCATTGCGGCAGCGGGGCGACCGCCCAGACGCCCTTCGAGTCACCCTTGCCGACACCGGCGCCGGTCAGGTAGCCGGGAGCCCACGCCGCCGAGGTGTACGTGGCGTATTTGCCGCCGACGACGCCCGAGATGTAGTCCGTCGTGAACTGGTCCTGCGTACCGACGAGACCCTTCTTGACGAGTCCGGCCCAGTAGTCGAGCACGTCCTTGGACGCCTGGTCGGCGAGGTTGACCGTGAGCTTCTTCGGGTCCTTCAGGTCGTACTTGTACGGCACGGCACCCTTCTGGATCTGGAGGGCCATGAGGTTGGCCGGCACGTTGGCGCCGAGGTCGCCGAACATCGGTCCGCCCGCCGCCTTCACCTTGGCCGCATCGGCGGCGTATTCGTCCCACGTGGCAGGCGGGGTGGTGATGCCGTACTTCTGGAACACGTCGGTGCGATAGATGAGAGCCATCGGACCGCCGTCGACGGGAGCGGCGTAGACCGCGCTGCCCTGCGAGACATCCTTCCAGGCGCCCGCGCTGAAGTTGGACTTGACCTTGTCGGCGCCGAGCTTGCTGATGTCGACGAGCGCATTCTGGATCTCGTACCCGGCCAAGTGGTCGGCCTCGAGCATCACGACGTCCGGCAGGCCCTTGCCGGCGGAGATGCCGGTCTGGAACTTGGTGTACTCGTCGCCGCCCTGGCCGACATTGGTCCAGCAGACCTGAACGTCCTTGTGGCCGTTGTTGAAGTTGTCGACGACCTTCGCCATGTTGGGGTACCACGCCCAGACGGAGACCTCCGGGGCGCTCTTGTTGACGATCTTGTTGGTGCAGTTGGTGAGCTTGGGGCTCGTTCCGGACGAGGTGGTGCTGCCGCCTCCGCTGCTGCAGGCGGCGAGCATGGCCGCGAGAGCGAGCGCGGACACCGCTGCGACGATGGTCTTTTTCTTCACTGTGTGTTCCCTTCGATGGTGCGTTGGACTTCGTTGTCTGAAGGTGGTGCCAGCTATCAGGACCGCTGTGAGTCCGGGCCGCCGATGCCACCGACGCCCGGCGCGGAGCGTCGGGGCGGGGCGGCTGACGGAAGGTACGCGCACGAACAACGCGGTGACAATGCGTGGGGGGCCTGCCGGCGGCAGGAGGGCTTGAAGCGGAGGGTGCGCGAAGGCAACACTCCCATCTCGAATCCTCCTTGACTCGTCGTCCACCCGGCATGACACGCTGCGGTATGCCTGCGATTTACAACGTTGTAGGTAAACGTTGTAGGAACATGATGCAGTCACCGGGTTCGCGTGTCAAGCGTTCTGGCGAAGGTGTCAGAAACTCAGGGTGCGACGATCGTCGTGGACTCGCGCTGCACCACCGTGAAACCCGCCAGATACTCGCGAGGAGGGATCTCGGCCTCGGGATTCGAGATCCGCTCCACGAGGTAGTCCACCGCCACCCGGGCGATCTCGTCCCGGCCCGGATTGATGGTGGAGAGCGTGGGGAGGGTGTATCGCGTCTCGTCGATGTCGTCGAAGCCGATGACCGCGACGTCATCAGGGATGCGCAGCCCGGCCTCCTGCAGAATGCGCATGGCGCCGAGCGCGATCGAGTCGTTGAACGCGACAACCCCGTCGAACGGCACCCCGGAGTCCAGCAGGAGCTTCATCGCCTGCGCGCCGCCGGACCTGAACCAGCCCCCCACTTCGCCGATGAGCGCGTCGTCAACCGGGATGCCGGCCTCCGCCAGCGCCTCCGCATAGCCCGTGAGCCGGAGGCCCGCCGAACCGATCACCTCGCCTCGGTGGGCGCCCAGAGCGACGATCCGACGCCGCCCGAGCGAGAGGAGATGTTCGGTGGCCGCCCTCGCCCCCTCGGTGTTGCGCATGGTCACGTGGTCGGTCGGGCCGTGGAAGATGCGCTCGCCGAGAAGCACCATCGGGGTGCGGATGTCGTCGAGCAGATGGGCGTCGTCCTCGCCGAGGGCGAGCACGCTGTACAGGATCCCGTCCACCATCTGCATCCGCGGGCCGCGGAGAAGGGCGAGCTCGGTTTCCCTGTCGTCCCCCGACTGTTCGATGATCACCGAGAGGTTCTTGGTCGCCGCGGCGCGCATGACCGAGTCGGCCAGCTCGGCGAAGTACGCGTTGCGCAGGTCCGGGATGATGAGGCTGATCACCCCGGTGCGGCCAGACCTGAGACCGCGCGCCGACAGGTTGGGTCGATAGCCGAGGGAATCGATGGCGTCGAGGACACGCTGGCGGGTCTCGGCCCGGATGTACGGGTAGTCGTTGATCACATTCGACACCGTCTTGATGGACACGCCGGCGACCCGCGCGACGTCATGCATCGTGATGGACATGCCTGCGGCTCCTGGTCCTCAGCGTTTCCGGGTGGCTGAGATCGTTCCCTGCTGCGACTTTACAACGTTGTGAAGCCGAACGGCTCAGCGCGCGAGCGCGGGCACCGTGCGCGGCCGAACGATCAGCCAGAGCGCGCCGATCGACACGAGCGCCGTGAAGGCCATGACCGTGCCCATCGGCACCGCATTGTGGATGCCGAAAAGTCCGACGATTGGCGAGATCAGGCCGGCGAGCCCGAAGTTCACCGCCCCGAGAACCGACGCGGCCGTCGCGGCCTCGCCCGCGTGGTTGACCAGCCCGAGAACCTGCAGCAGCGGGAAGGAGAATCCGCACGCCATGATGAAGAACCAGAGCGGGATCAGGATGCCGAACAGACCGAGGTGCAGCGAGTCGAGCAGCACGATCGCGACAGACGCCACGAACATCACGGCTGTCGATACCGCCAGGATCCACTGGGGACCGATCCGGCGCGCGAGCCGCGAACTGGCCTGCACGCCGAAGACCACGCCCACGGAGTTGACCGCGAAGAGAAGGCCGTACTGCTGCGCATTCAGCCCGTAGACGTCCTGGAACAGGAAGGACGACGAGGAGAGGTAGGAGAACAGGCCGGAGAAGGTCATGCCGCCGATCACCGCGACCCCGATGAAGACGCGGTCGTTGAAGATCGACCGGTAGCGCTGAAGCGCGGTGCCGTGTCCGGCATCCCTGCGCCGCGCCGGAGGCAGGGTCTCGACGATGAAGAAGATCGCCGCGAGCACCACAAAGACGCCGTACGCGACCAGGAAGACGAAGATGCCGCGCCAGTCGACGAATCGCAGCAACTGCGACCCGATCACGGGCGCCACTATCGGCGCGAGGCCGCTCACCAGCGCGAGCCTCGACAGCATCCGCACGAGCGGCAGGCCGCCGAAGAGGTCGCGCACCATGGCCATCGCCACCACGCCGCCGGCCGCCGCTCCCATGCCCTGCATGATGCGGAATCCGCCGAGCCAGAAGATGTCGGGGGCGAGGGCCGCGCCGAGGCTCGCCGAGACGTGCACGATGCTCGCGATGATGAGCGGCCAGCGGCGCCCGACCGTGTCGCTCCAGGGACCGACGAGCAGCTGCCCTACCCCGAAGCCGATAGTGGTGGCGGTGAGCGTGAGCTGGATCGCGGCCGTGCTCACGCCGAGGTCGCCCTGTAGCGCCGGAAACGCCGGCAGGTACAGGTCGATGGTGAAAGGCCCGAGGGCGGTCAGCGCCCCGAGCACGACGATGTAGACGAGCCTTTGGCGGCGAGAGAGCGAGTCTCCCGGGTGAACGACAATCGTCACGGGCAATATTCCTAGCAAGGGGGGGCGGATGGCAGGACGAGCGCCGCAAATCCGATGAGTGGGCGGGCGCCAGTGCAGGGAATCCCGCAACGATGAGAGCCCCGGTTAAAGCATAACGACGAGAGGTCGGATCTATTCCGCCGAGGGCGCGGCAGACGCGCGAAAGTTCGCCGGATCGGCCAGGAGGGCCTCGAAGGCGAGTTCGGCGGCGCCGATGATGAGCAGGTCCGCCCCGAGCTCGGCGCGGGTGACCCGCACCGATTCGCGCGACGCCTTGAGCGGCTGTCTGGCCAGTAGCCCGTCGAGGTGCGCCGGGTCCACGGCATAGATCGACGCGAGGAACCCGCCGAGGATGATGAGCTCGGGGTTGAGGGTGTTGATGGCGTTGCGCAGCGCCACGGCCAGAAAACCCAGCTGACGATGCACCTCGGCGAGCACCGCCGGGTCGGTGGACGCGACCAGTGCGGCCTCGAGCTCGTCCCCGTCGGCATTCGTGAGGCCCACGAGTGCGAGGAGGCGTTCGCGGCGCACCTCGGTCTCCAGGCAGCCTTCGGCCCCGCAGTGGCAGGGGGCGCCGTGGCTGTTGACGAGGGTGTGGCCGAGTTCGCCGGCATAGCCGGCCGCGCCGCCGAGCGGCTTGCCGCCCGAGATGATTCCCCCGCCGATGCCGCTCGCCCCGCCGTTGAGGTAGATGAGGTCGGTCACCCCTCGTCCGGCGCCGAAGGTGCTCTCCGCGAGCGTGCCGAGGTGGGCGTCGTTGGCGGCCACCACCGTGAGGCCGGTCGCCTCCTCGAGCAGCTCGGCGAACGGCTCGTCCTCCCAGCCGAGGTGGGGCGCGAGCCGGACCAGTCCGTCCTGGGTGCGCACGAGCCCCGGCACCGCCACGCCGATCCCGGTCGTCGTGTACCTCGGGTCGAGCTCCGCCCGCATCCCGGCGATGACGGCAGCGCTGATGTCGACGGCCTCGCGCACGGACGGCGTGTGGTCGACCGGGTAGCGCACCCGCTTCATGACCGTGCCACCGAGTCCGACGATTCCCACCGTCACGGCGTCGATCTCGGGGTTGACCGCGATCCCGATGGTGTGAGGGCTGGGGCGCACGACGGGGCTCGGGCGGCCGACCTGGTTGCTGGCGTCCGGGTCGACCTCCATCACGAGGTCGAGGCTCACGAGTTCGGCGACCAGGGCGGCGATGGTGGAACGGTTGAGTCCGGTCTGACGGGTGAGCAGGGAACGCGAGAGGCCGCGGTGGCGATGGACGAGCCCGAGGATCACCGACAGGTTGTGTCGGCGAACGTGGTCGTTGCTGTTCCCGCGTCCCCCCAGCGACGCCTCGGCCGTGGTCATGCCGTCGACCGCTCTGTGCTGCCCGGTGTCACGCTCGGAGTTCTGCCTTTCCCAATTCTGCGACCACGGGCGTCCCATTGGCCGCGGCCGCCGACCAGACCTTGCTCGATGCGGACTCGACGGTCGAGACCCCGCCCACACGCCGAACCGTGAAGGTCGCGTCCTCGCCGGTCGGAGTCGTCACGGTTACCCGCCGCTCGCTCTCCCCCTGGGGCAGCGAGCTCGGGTAGACCCTCACCGTGAGCCCGTCGAGATAATCGTAGTCCGGCCGGTCGTCCCGGGAGCCGATCGGGATCACCGCTCCGTCTCGCACGTAGAGCGGCAGACTGTCGAAGCCGTGCGTCTCGGTGCGCCAACCCGGACCGGCGACCGTCTCGCCGGTGAAGTAGTTGGTCCACGTGCCGGCCGGCAGGTAGAACTCGACGGTGCCGTCGGCTGTGAACACCGGGGCGACGAGCAGGTCGGCGCCGAGCATGTACTGCCGGTCGAGGTAGCCGGTGGCCGGATCGTCGGCGAACTCGAGCTGCATGGGCCGGAGCACGGGCGTGCCGGTGGCCGTCGCCTCGAGGCCCGCCGCGTAGAGGTACGGCATGAGGGCGAGTTTGAGCCTGGTGAAGAGCCGGGTCACCTCAACGGCCTCCTCGTCGAAGGCCCACGGCACCCGGTAGGACTGGCTGCCATGGAATCGGCTGTGGCTCGAGAGCAGGCCGAAGGCCGTCCACCGCTTGAAGACCCCGGCATCCGGTGTGCCCTCGAATCCGCCGATGTCGTGGCTCCAGAAACCGAAGCCGCTGAGGGCGAGCGACAAGCCGCCGCGCAGCGTCTCCGCCATCGACTCATAGGTGGAGGTGGAGTCGCCGCCCCAGTGCACGGGCATGCTCTGGCCGCCGACGGTCGCCGAGCGCGCGAAGAGCACGGCATCGCCCTCGCCGCGGTGCTCCTGCAGCACGTCGAACACGGCCTGGTTGTAGAGCTGCGTGTAGTAGTTGTGCATGCGCTCCGGGCTCGACCCGTCGAAGTACTCGACCTCCAGCGGGATGCGCTCGCCGAAGTCCGTCTTGAACGCGTCGACGCCCTGGTCGAGCAGCACCCGCAGCTTGCCCTGGTACCAGGCCACGGCATCCGGATTCGTGAAGTCGACCAGGCCCATTCCCGCCTGCCAGAGGTCCCACTGCCAGACGTCGCCGTTGGGCTTCTTCACGAGGTAGCCGGCCGCCTTTGCCTCGGCGAACAACGGGGCGCGTTGCGCGATGTACGGGTTGATCCACACGCACACGTGCAGGTTCTTCTCGTGCAGCCTGGCGAGCATCCCCTCTGGGTCGGGGAAGGTGCGCGAGTCCCACTCGAAGTCGCTCCAGTTGAATTCGCGCATCCAGAAACAGTCGAAGTGGAAGACACTGAGCGGCAGGTCGCGGTCGGCCATGCCGTCGATGAAGCTGTTCACCGTCTCTTCGTCATAGCTCGTGGTGAAGCTCGTCGAGAGCCAGAGCCCGTACGACCAGGCCGGAACGGATGCCGGGCGCCCGGTGAGCGCCGTGTAGCGTTCCAGGATCTGCTTGGGGGTGGGCCCGTAGATGATGTAGTACTCGAGGCTCTCGCCCGAGACGGAGAATTGCACCCGCTCGACCGCCTCCGAGCCGACCTCGAACGAGACGTGTCCCGGATGGTTCACGAGCACCCCGTAGCCACGGTTCGTGAGGTAGAACGGCACGTTCTTGTAGGCCTGCTCGCTCGAGGTCCCGCCGTCGGCGTTCCAGACATCCACCACCTGGCCGTTCTTCACGAGCGGGCCGAACCGCTCGCCGAGGCCGTAGACGAGCTCGCCGACGCCGAGGGAGAGACGCTCGTGCAGGTAGCTCGGTGCGAGGCCCACCACCTCGGCCCCACGCGCGTTGCCGGCCGGCACCCCATAGACCTGGGCGTTCTTGTCCACCTTGAGGTAGCCGAGCGAGTTGATGCCGCTGCTCGTGAGCTCCCGACCGGCGCCGCTGAAGCTCAGGCTCCAGGGCGCGCCGTCCGCGATCGTCGCCCTGAGATCGCCGCTCGTCAGCGTGCTCGACGAACCGTGCACCTCGACGATTCCGTGGCCGCCCTCGGCGCCCACGAGGTCGAACGCGAGTTCGTCCTTCACCCCCTGGTGGTGCTCGACCCGCACCCCGACGATGTTGGGCAGCGGCGAGGAGAGCGTCACGGTGAGTGTCGGCCGGTTGAGCACGTCGCCCCGGTGTTCGATCTCCTTGGTCGGCGCCGTGATCACCAGTGAGTGCTCGCCGGGCCAGACGTCGTACGCCTCCTTTGCGTAGAGCGCCTCGACGCCGGATCGCAACTGCCAAAAACCATCGGTGAATTTCATGAGAGCTTTCTCTGCTGGGCTACTTGACGGCGCCGGCGGTGATGCCGCGGGTCAGGGTGCGCTGGAAGATGAGGAAGAAGACGAGCGTGGGGATGAGCCCGAGCAACGCGGACGCGCTCGTCGTGGTCACGTCCATCAGCCTGTCGCCCTGGAGCACGGCGATCGCCACCGGCACGGTCTGGTTGGAATTGCTGACCAGGAAGGTCAGCGGGATGAGGAACTCGTTCCAGGTCCAGATGAAGAAGAAGATGAGGATCACGGCCAGGGTCGGTCGTGAGATCGGCACGATCACTCGCCAGAGGATCTGCCATCGGCTCGCGCCGTCGAGGGACGCCGCCTCGAGGATCTCCCGGGGGAAGGTCCCGTACACCGACGAGAGCAGGTAGGTGCCGAACGCGCTCTGGATCACCGTGAAGATGATGATGACCGACCACACGTTGTCGTACAGGCCGACCTGCTTGAACATGTAGTACAGCGGGTAGAGCAGCGCCTCCTGGGGCAGCATGTTGGCGAGCAGGAACAGGACGATGATCCAGGTGCGCCCACGCACCCGACCGATGCCGATGGCGAAGGCGTTGAAC
Organism: Lacisediminihabitans profunda; assembly: GCF_008040105.1. Classification (GTDB taxonomy): domain Bacteria; phylum Actinomycetota; class Actinomycetes; order Actinomycetales; family Microbacteriaceae; genus Lacisediminihabitans; species Lacisediminihabitans profunda. The sequence goes on along the minus strand of NZ_VRMG01000003.1, from coordinate 221,415 downwards.
ACCGAGATGAGCACCGCGAGCACCGCGACCGTGCCGCTGATGAAGAAGCTGTTCCAGAGCTTCTCCGGGAAGTTGACGCGCTTCCAGAAGTTCGCGATGCCATCGAAGTAGAGATTGTGCGGCAGCGAGAGCGGGCCGGAGGTCGCATAGTCGGCCGGCGACTTGAACGAGTTGATCAGGATGATCACGAACGGCGCGGCGATGAGAGCGCCGAACAGGATCGCCGCGGCGAGGATCAGCCAGTCGGAGAGGGTCCGCCGGGTCGCCCGCTTGCGGAGCTTGAACGGATGCTCCGTGGTCGCGGTCGGCCTTCTGGACAGGTCAGGGGCCATGGTCGCCATCAGCGCTCACTCTCCGCACGTTCTGCCCGGTTCTGGGCCTTGATGAAGACGATCGTCACGATCACGACGACCACGGTGAGCGCGGTCGCGATCGTCGCGCCGTAGCCCACCTGCTGGTTCTGGAAGAACTCGCTGTACGAGTAGTAACTGGGCACTATCGTGCTCGTGCCCGGGCCGCCGCGGGTCAGCGTGTAGATGGGTCCGAAGACCTTGAGCGCCGCGATCGTGCAGGTGAGCGTCACGACGAAGATCTCGGGACGGATGATGCTCACCGTGATCCAACGGAAGCGCTGGAGCCAGTTCGCCCCATCCAGCTCGGCCGCCTCGTACAGCTCCGGGTCCACCCGCTGGAGGGCGGCCATGAAGATCACGACGGGATACCCGAGCTGCACCCAGACCATCACGAACATGATGCTGAGAAGCGCCGTGTCCGGGCTGCCGAGCCAGTTGTGCTGCAGGGAGCCGAGGCCGACGGCCTTGAGCACCGTGTTGAGAGCACCATTCTCGGGGCGCAGGATCCAGCCGATCACGATGGCCGCGACGGCCACCGGAAGAATCTGCGGCAGATAGTAGGTAGCGCGGAGGAAGCTCGCGAGCCGGCCGCCGAACTTCTTGCCGACGAGATCGAACAGCATGGCGGCCAGGAGCAGTCCGAGCAGGGTGGGAACGATCACCATCGCGACGATCATCGCGATGCTGTTGCCGAAGGACGTCCAGAACTTGGTGTCCTGCACGAGCTCGACCCAATTGTCGAACCCGATCCAGATGGGTGGCCGGATGCCTCGCCATTCGGTGAAGCTGAGGTAGATGTTCCACAGCAGCGGCACCAGGATCACCACGGTGAAGAGCACGAAGCCCGGGATGAGGTAGAGCCAGAATGCGCCTCGCCCACCCTTGCCGCTGTTGGGCAGCAGGGCATTCTCGTCGCGTGCTCTCGTCGCTCGAACTCGAGCGACGGCGGGAACTGTCACCATGACCTGGCCTTTCGTGTGGTGCTGGATGCCCGATGGGCCGGCGTGCCGCCGGATCGGCCGATTCTCTCGAATCGACCGACCGGACGCGGCCGTGATCGTCGGGGTGGGACTACTTGGTGATGTCGTCGACGCCCGACTGGTATTCGGTTCCGAGCTCGGTGAGCACGTCCTTCGACGACTTCGTGCCGTTGACGAGCTCCTGGAGTCCGGCGTTCAGCTGGTCGTAGAAGGTCGGGGTCGGCCAGTCGGGGTAGAAGGCCAGACCGTCCTGCGCGGTGAGCTTGTTGAAGTTGTCGATGAGCTCTTTGCTCTTCGGGTCAGTGATCGACGCCGCCTCGGCCGCCACGGGGATGCCGCCGCTGTTGCCGATGAGGGCCTGGATCTCGGGGCTCATGGTGATGTCGATGAACTTGTAGGCGAGGTCCTTGTTCTTGGAGTTCTCCGGAACCACCCAGATGTTGCCAGAGGAGCCCGGGGAGAGCTTGGCACCGGGGAAGAGGAAGGTGCCCCAGTCGAAGGTCTTGACGTCGGTCACCATGCGGCCGTACCACCAGCTGCCCGAGTAGAAGATCGGGTTGGTGCCGTTGATGAAGGCCGTGCCGGCATCCTCGGCCTTGAGGCCGGTCGAGTCCTTGCTGATGTAGCCCTTGTCGACCCAGCTCTTGATGGTGTCGGCGGCGAAGGTGAAGTCCTTGTCCTGCCAATCGACCTTGCCCGTGTAGAGCTGGTAGTTGTTCACCCACTGGCGCGTCGCCTTGCTCAATGCGAGCTGGTAGAAGAGCTGGCCGAGCGGGTACTCCGCGGCGGACTCGGCGAGTGGTGTGACGCCGTTGTCTTTGAAGGTCTTGAGCGCCGCCTCGAATTCGGCGAAGGTGGTCGGCACCGCGATGTTGTACTTCGCGAAGGCGTCCTTGTTGTAGTACACGTCGACGAATTCGCCGTAGTTGGGGATGCCGTAGTAGTGCCCGCTTCCCATCACGCCCTTGGCGCTGTAGCGGGCGGTGGTCTGCAGGGATGAGGCGAGCTTCTTGTCCCACCCGTAGGCCTTGACGGCCGGGTCGAGGTTGGTGAGCAGGCCCTGGCTCGAAAGCAGTCCGGCGGTGGCATTGCCCTTGTTGTACTCGAGGATGTCGGGGGCCGCGTTCGAGTTGAGCACCTGACTGGCCGTCGAGCGGATCTGCTCGAAGCTCTTCGCCTCGAACTTCACCGTGGCGCCGGTCTCCTTCTCGAACTTCTTGATGGCGGCGTTCCAGGCGATTCCCATGGCGCTCGTGTCGCTCTCATAGTCCCAGAGAGTGAGCGTCTTTCCCTTGCCGTCGGGGTTCTTGCTGACCGAAGTCGAACTCGACGTCGAACCGCTCGCGCAGCCCGCGAGCAGCAGCGCCGTGGTTGCCAAAATGGCCCCCGCTGCGATAAGCCTCTTGCGCATCTTGTACCTCCTTGTAAAGGAGCGCCGCCCTGGTGCAGGCGTGGCAGCCACTCCGATGCCGTTTGTTGTAGAACACAACATACGCAGGAAATGCCGTCTTGCACAACCCACAATTTCGCGATCCCTGAGAACGAGCGGCGGCATCCGCCTCGAACTTCCCCGGTAAATAAGGGTTCATGGCGCAATCGGTGCCGAGAATGAGCAATGTTTTCATTCACAACAATCCGGCGGCCGCTCCCGAATTCGGGTCAGTGCAGCAGCAGTGACGCCGGATCGGCGATGAGCTCCGAGAACACGAGTTCGCCGCAGCCGATCAGCAGCTGATCGGAGGCGGACGCGGCGCCCTCGATTCGCACGTCTTCGCGCGCCGATCGGATGGCGTCGCTCAGGAGAGCGTCACCCTCCCGACCGCCGGCGTCGTAGAGGTCGCTGAGGAATCCCCCGAGCACCACCAGCGTGGGATTGAAGAGGTTGACCGCGGTGCGCACCGCGATGGCGAGCAGATCCAGTTGCTCGGAGATCAGCGCCCGCACGCCGGGGTCGCGACTCGACGCGAGTCGAGACCCGAGCAGGCCGGCCTCGGCCGGGGCGAGTCCCACCGCTTCGAGGAGTCCCGCCTGTGTCACCTCGGCCTCGAGGCAGCCCGTCGCCCCGCAGGAGCACCGGGTGCCGCGGCTGCGCACGAAGCTGTGGCCGAATTCTCCCGCGTAGCCCGCCGCTCCGCTGAGCAGCCGGCCGCCCGTGACGGCACCCCCACCGATGCCGCTCGCACCGCCGATGAAGTAGACGAAGTCGTCGACTCCCTTTCCGGCGCCGAAGACGCTCTCCGCGCGCATGGCCAGGTTGGCGGCGTTCGCGGCCCAGGCGGGGAAGGTGGTCGCCTCGGACAGCATCCGGCTGAGCGGTTCCTCGGCCCAACCCATGTGGGTGGCCTCCCGCACCGTGCCGTCGGACACCCGCACCTGGCCCGGAACGGCGACGCCGATACCGACCACTCGAAGCGACGCCTCACGTCCAGACAGAAGCCCGGCGATGGCCGCCGAGGCCAGCCTGACGACGTCGGCTGGCGTCGGCGCGGTCGCGGCCTCCAGCCGCACCTTGGCCAGGACCCTCCCGCTCATGCCCACGAGCCCGACATGAATCGCATCGACCTCGGGGTTGATCGCGATCGCGACGACGCCGGACTGGGCGTGCACAATGGGGCTCGGACGCCCCGGCACGTTGCCCGTCGTGGGCAGCGCCTCGTAGACCAGTCCCAGCTCGGCGAGTTCCGCGACCAGGTCGCCGACCGTCGAGCGGTTGAGCCCGGTCAGCCTCGTGAGTTCGGCCCTCGACAGCGGTCCCTCGCGGTGCACGAGGCCGAGAACGTTCGAGAGGTTGGAGCGCCTCAGCTGGTCGGTCGCGCCTCCCTGCACGGGCGTGCGCGAGACGAATTCGCGACTGCTGGACATGCAATGACCTTAGTCTGCGCGCCGGTCACCACGGTTCGGCTGATCCGTCATTGCGATTGGGTCTTGCGCCTCGGCGGTCGGTTGCGACTAATATGTTTCTCGAGACAACAAATCACCAACGACGCTGAAGGACATCTTCATGACCACCACCCCCACCCGTGCCGACAAGTTCTCCTTCGGCCTGTGGACCGTCGGCTACAACGGCTCGGACCCGTTCGGAGGCCCGACCCGCCCGCAGCTCGACGTCGTCGAGGCCGTCACCCGCCTCGCCGAACTCGGGGCCTATGGCCTCACCTTCCACGACGACGACCTGTTCCCGTTCGGTTCGAGCGACGCCGATCGCCAGAAGCAGATCGACCGTCTCAAGCAGGCCCTCGCGGACACCGGCCTCATCATCCCCATGGTCACCACCAACCTCTTCAGCGCCCCCGTGTTCAAGGACGGCGGCTTCACCTCCAACGACCGCGGCGTGCGCCGGTTCGCCCTGCGCAAGGCGCTGCGCCAGCTCGACCTCGGCGCCGAACTCGGTGCGCAGACCTTCGTCATGTGGGGCGGCCGTGAGGGCGCGGAGTACGACACCGCCAAGGACATCCGCGGCGCGCTCGAACGCTACCGGGAGGGCGTCAACCTGTTCGCCCAGTACGTCACGGACAAGGGCTACGACATCCGCTTCGCGATCGAGCCGAAGCCCAACGAGCCTCGCGGCGACATTCTGCTGCCCACCGTCGGCCACGCGATGGCGTTCATCGAGACCCTCGAGCGTCCAGAGCTCTTCGGGGTGAACCCCGAGGTGGGCCACGAGCAGATGGCCGGACTCAACTTCACCGCCGGCATCGCGCAGGCTCTGTACCAGGGCAAGCTGTTCCACATCGATCTCAACGGCCAGCGTGGCATCAAGTACGACCAGGACCTGGTGTTCGGCCACGGCGACCTGCAGAACGCGTTCTCGCTCGTCGACCTGCTCGAAAACGGCGGCCCCAACGGAGGGCCGGCCTACGACGGCCCCCGCCACTTCGACTACAAGCCGTCGCGCACCGAAGACATCACCGGGGTCTGGGACTCCGCTGCGGCCAACATGCGCACCTACCTGCTCCTGAAGGAGCGCGCGGCGGCCTTCCGGGCCGATCCGGAGGTGCAGGAGGCCCTCACGGCATCCCGGGTGGCCCAGGTCAACGAGCCCACGCTGAATGCCGGCGAGAGCTACGACGACCTGCTCGCCGACCGCAGTGCCTACGAGGACTTCGACACCGACTCCTACTTCGGCGGCAAGGGCTTCGGCTTCGTGCGACTCAACCAGCTTGCCCTCGAGCACCTGCTCGGCGCACGCTAGGAGCCGCACCCGCCCGTACGGCGTTCCCCCGCCGCGGCGTTCACAACTCAGGCTGGATTACTCCAGTCCCGATGCGGACGCCGCGGCTGCGGGGAGCACGCGGGCCCGAGACCAATTCAGCATGAGTCATGAATGCCGAGCAAGGGAGAACGGATGACACTCGTCGCCGGAGTCGATTCGTCTACTCAAAGCTGCAAGGTCGTGATTCGCGACCTCGAGAGCGGCACCGTGGTGCGCACCGGGCGCGCGACGCACCCGGAGGGCACCGAGGTCGACCCCGAGAACTGGTGGCAGGCCCTCCTGGCCGCGGTCGACGACGCCGGAGGGCTCGCCGATGTCGCCGCGCTCGCGGTCGGCGGGCAGCAGCACGGAATGGTGGTGCTGGATGCAGAGGGCCGCGTCATCCGGCCGGCCCTGCTCTGGAACGACACGCGCTCGGCCCCGGCCGCCGCGGACCTGATCGCCGAGGTCGGGGCGCACGAGTTCGCCGAGCGAACCGGGTCGGTTCCCGTGGCCTCGTTCACCCTCACCAAGCTCCGCTGGCTTGCCGACACGGAGCCGCAGAACGCGGCGCGCGTCGCGGCCGTCGCCCTCCCCCACGACTGGCTGACCTGGCGCCTTCGCGGCTTCGGCCCGCAGAATCCCGTTCTCGCCGAGCTCGTCACCGACCGGTCGGATGCGAGCGGCACGAGCTACTTCAATCCCGTGACGAACGGCTACGACCGCGAACTGCTCGTGATCGCCCTCCGCCGCGACCCCGCCGCCGCCAACGCCAACGCCATCGCCGAAAACACCGAAAACGCAGGAGTTCTTCTCCCGACGGTGCTCGATCCGGCGGAATCACGCACCGTGGTCGTCGGATCTCCTGCGTTTCCGGAGGGGCTCGTGGTCGGGGCCGGCGCCGGCGACAATGCCGCGGCTGCCCTGGGGCTCGACGCCCGTGACGGTGACGCCGTCGTGTCCATCGGCACGAGCGGCACCGTCTTCGCCGTCACCGCCACTCCGGCGCACGACGAGACCGGCACGGTGGCCGGGTTCGCGGATGCCTCCGGCGCCTACCTTCCCCTCGTCGCCACCCTCAACGCGGCCCGCATCCTCGACTCGACCTCGGCCCTTCTCGGGGTGGACCACGCGGAATTCGCGCGGCTCGCCCTCGAGGCGCAGCCCGGCAGCGATGGGCTCGTGCTCGTGCCGTACTTCGAGGGGGAGCGAACGCCCAACCTCCCGGGGGCCACCGCCACGCTCGGCGGCATGACTCTCGCCTCCACCACCAGGCCCAACCTCGCCCGGGCAACGATCGAGGGTCTGCTCTGCGGCCTCGCCGATGGGCTCGAGGCGATCCTCGCGCAGGGCGTCGCCGCCCGTCGCGTGCTCCTCATCGGCGGCGCCGCCCAGAACCCGGCGGTGGGGGCGATCGCGGCGCAGGTGTTCGACCTGCCGGTGGTCGTGCCCCAACCGGCCGAATACGTCGCGGCCGGAGCGGCCGCTCAGGCCGCCTGGGCCCTCACCGGGTCCCGGCCGACCTGGCCGATCGCGATGGTGTCCGAGCCGCCCAGGGACTATCGCCCGCTGATTCGCGAGCAGTATTCCGCCCTGGCACGGTCCCGCTACTAGCCGAAGAGGCTCCTGAGCCAGTCCAGGCGCACCACCTCGTGGTGTTCCTGGCCGCCCTCGTGCTCGTTGAACGGGTAGACCGAGATGCTCTTCTCCCCGCCGTAGCGATTGAACGCCGCGAACACGGTCGACGGCGGGCACGTCTGGTCCATCAGCGCGGTCGAGAAGAGTGCGGGGGCCGTCGCTCGGGAGGCGAGGACCGCACCGTCGAAGTACGACAGGGTGCGGTAGGCGCGCTCGGCGTCCGGTCGGTTGCGCCGGAGGTAGCGCACGATCTCCTGGTACGGGTCGTTGTCGGTGAGGGTGATCGCGCGCTCGAAGTTGCAGAGGAACGGCACGTCGACGAGCGCCCCGGCGAGCCCGGTGACGAGCGCCGAGACGGCGAGGGTGATGCCGCCGCCCTGGCTGATCCCCGCGACGACGATGCGCTCGGGGTCCACGAACGGCGAGGCCTTCGCCGCCTCCACCGCGCGCACGGCGTCGGCGAAGATGCGACGGTAGTAGTAGGTAGCCGGATCGAGGATGCCGCGGGTCATCATGCCGGGCGCCGCCTGCAGTCCGGAGTCGGCTGCGGCATCCGGGGTGTCGGCCGTCGACCAGCCCCAGCCGTGCCCGCGCGAGTCCATCACGAAGTGGGCGTGGCCGGCGAGCGCGTAGAACACTCGCGAGTGCACGAGGCCCCGGCCGCCGGAGTAGCCGAGGTACTCGACAACCGTCGACAAGGGACCGGTCGACCCGGCCGGCACATGCAACCAGCCCTTGATGCGGTTGCCGCCGAACCCGGAGAAGGTCACGTCGTAGCTGTCGACGAGGGTGAAGCCGTTGTCCACCGGCACGAACGTCGCGTCCAGGTCGAATCCGCGGGTCTCCGCGAGGGTGCCCGCCCAGAACGCATCGAGGTCATCCGGCACGGCGAGGTCCGGGGTGTATTCCTGCAGTTCGGCGAGGGACAGGTCGAAAAAGGCCAAGCGACTACTCCAATGGTGAGACGGCGAAAACAACACTACGGCCGGAGCCGGGGCAACTACCGTAACCGGCCGCGGTGGCGGTTGCCCTCACCAACCGTTCGGTGTCGCCCCCAAGGGCACGGGCTCCGGTCGCGCGATCGTGCTGGTGAGGTCGACCACCCGGTGTTCGTGCCCTGCGCGAAGCACGGCATCCATGATTTCGAGCACATGGAACGCGAGTTCTCCCGACGCTCGGTGCGGGCGATCAGTCTCGATCGCATGCGCAAGGTCCGCCAGCCCGACGCCGCGCCCGGCATCCGCATACCCCGCAGAGACGGGGACGTCTGTCCATTCCGGCTTCTCCACCGTCCAGACCTGCACCGTGTCGGAGAACCGGTTGGGATCGGGCACCGCGATCGTGCCCGTCGTTCCATAGAGTTCGAACAGCGGGGCGCGGGAGGCCCACACCTCGAAGCTCACTGTCACGGTCGATGTCACCCCGTTCTCGTGTTCGAGAATCGCACTGACATGAGTGTCGACGCCGACGGGAACACTGCTGCCGGCCTGGCTCCCTGTCGCTACCGTGCGCTCCCTGTTCGAACGGGTCGCGACGCCGGACACTCGGATCACCGGCCCCAGCAGCGTGACGAGGGTCGTGAGATAGTACGGGGCCATGTCGAACAACGGTCCGCCACCGGGCTGATAGTAGAACTGGGGCGCCGGATGCCAGAGCTCGTGGCCCGGCGAACTCCAGTGCACCGCCGCGGCAACGGGGTCGCCGATCGCTCCGGAATCCAGCAGCGCGCGCGCCGTCTGCACGCCCGTGCCGAGCACGGTGTCCGGAGCGCTGCCCACCCGCAGGCCAAGCTGGCGCGCGAGTTCGAGCATGGGCGCCGCCTCATCGGGGTCCAGCGCCAGGGGCTTCTCGCCATAGACATGCTTTCCTGCCCGCAGCGCGCGGGTCGCGATGTCGATGTGCGCGGCGGGAATGGTGAGGTTCAGCACGGCGTCAATGCGAGGATCGGCGAGCAGCGCGTCGACGCTCAGCGCCTCGACTCCGCGCTCTGCCGCCACCTCGGCCGCGCGAGCCTCGTTGACATCCGCGACAGCCACGACGCGCAATCCGGGCAACTGGGGAAACGCCTCGAAGTACTGGGCGCTTATCGTGCCGACTCCGATCATTCCGATGTTCAACGCGCCGCCCACAGCAAGCCTCTTTCCACAATCGTCCGTACATTCGGGTTCTCGAGCACCTCGAGTCGGTGCCCGGGCGCCGACACGAAGACTCGACCCTTGCCCCACTGCCTAGTCCAGATTGCCGGGGCGGTGACGGGGCGATTCCAGGCGTCCCAGGGGCGAACGGCCTGTGTCGTCGTGGCCAGCACGTCGTTGTATTCGTCGCTCAGCACCCAGTACTGCTCGGTCACCAGGTCGAAGTCGTCGATCCCGCGCGTGATGGGGTGCGAGCGACCCAGTTCGGTGATGTGCACCGTGTACGGGATGTAGTTGTCGGACTGTTCGCCGGTGCGTTCTGCCGGGTGTTTGCCCGCGTGGTGAGCGAACTGTCCGCCGATCATGTGCAGGTAGTCGGCGTTGTCGCGATACGAGTCCGCGATCCCTCCGTGCCAGCCGCCCATTCCGGTGCCGTTCACCACAGCGGTCTGAAGGCCGGCGAATTCGTCTTTGGTGATGGATGCCATGGTGTTGATCTGCAGGATCAGGTCGACGGTCGCGAGGTAGTCGGCATCCGTGTAGACCGCCGGCGACTCCTCGATGCGAACCGTGAAGCCGTTCCCCTCGAGGAACGGGATCATCGAGTTGGTGGTCTCGACGGGCTGGTGCCCGTCCCACCCGCCTCGCACGATGAGCGCGTTGCGCTCGTTTGGTGTTGCCGAAGTCATCGAGCTCTCCCCATTCGACGGCCATTGCCGCTCATTGTTTCTGCATTCCAGGACTGTCTCCGTCGTGACCGCCCACGGCGATCCAGGAGCTTCCGGCCGCCGAACTGGTCTCGACCGCCTCCAGCACCCGCTGCACCTGGAGCCCGTCGTCGAACGACGGGCGCGGCTGGGTGCCCGCGGCGATGTCCACCAGCAGGTCTCGCACCTGGTGTGAGAACGGGTGTTCGTACCCGATGCCATGTCCGGTAGGCCACCATGCCGCCATGTACGGATGCTCCGGCTCCGTCACGAGAATGCGGCGGAAGCCGTGCAGTCCCGCCGCGTCCGTGCCGTCGTAGAACTCGAGTTCGTTCATCCGCTCGAGGTCGAAGGCGATGGCGCCCGTCGAACCGCTGAACTCGAGGCGGAAGGCATTCTTGCGTCCGGTCGCGTACCGCGTCGCCTCGAACGAGCACAGCACTCCGCCGTCGAGCCGGGCCGTGAACAGCGCAATGTCATCGACGGTCACCCGCCCTCTCTCCTCGGACGCCGTTCCGCTGAGGCCGATTGATTCGCTGAGCAACGGCCGTTCGGACACGAGCGTTTCCAGAATTCCGCTGACGCTGTTCACCCGGCGACCGGTGATGAATTGCACCGCATCGATCGCGTGCGCTCCGATGTCGCCCAGGGAACCCGAGCCGGCAAGGTCCTTGTCGAGTCGCCAGGTCATGGGACCTTCCGCGTCCACGAGCCAGTCCTGCAGATAGAGCGCGCGCACCTGTCTCAGTTCGCCGATCTTGCCTGCAGCGACCAGATCGCGGGCAAAGGTGATCGCCGGCACGCGCCGGTAGCTGAAGCCCACCATGGCGTACACCCCGCGCGCGGCTGCGCGACCGGCCGCGTCGGCCATCCGCCGGGCCTCGTTCACCGTGTTGGCGAGCGGCTTTTCGCAGAGCACATGCTTGCCGGCCTCGAGCGCCGCTATCGCGATCTCGACGTGGGTGGAACCGGGGCTGCAGATGTCGACGAGGTCGATGTCGTCGCGCTCGATCACGCGCTTCCAGTCCGTTTCGGTCGACGCCCAGCCGAATCGCTCCCCCGCCGCCTCGACCCGCGATCGGTCGCGCCCGACGATCACCGACATTCGTGGCTCGAACGGCAAGTCAAAGAAACGAGGTGCGACCCGCCACGCCTGGGAATGAGCTGCTCCCATGAAACCGTAGCCAACGAGCGCCACGCCGAACGGGGGTCGACTCATCTGCGCAGACTCCTTCTTCGGTTCGGCTGGAACGAGGTGGCCAGCCGGATTGCGTGTGCCGTCACGCTATCTCGGTCGCGGGGATCTGCGCAACCTTTCTTCATCATGACAGAAACATGTCGTGCGAGTTTGGGCCCCTCAGCCTCTGGGCGGCGCCGTGCTTGCCCGCACCACCAGGCTCGTCGCCAGATCGATTCGAACAAGCTTCCGGTGAGGATCGTCACGCAGGGCCAGCACCAGGCGCGTCGCCTGCTCGGCCATCTCGATCAGCGGCTGATGCACGGTCGTCAGTTTGGGCCCCATCCAACTCGCACTGGGCACATCGTCATAGCCGACCACGGAGACGTCATCCGGCACGACGAGCCCCAACATCCGTGCGGCTTCGTACACTCCGAATGCCTGGAGATCGTTGCCCGCGAAGATCGCCGTCGGCCGATCCGCCCTCGACAGAAGCCTCGTGCCTGCCGCGACGCCGTCCTCGTAGTGAAACTCGCCGGCGTCAACGAGCGTCGGGTCGATCGGGATGCCCGCCTCTTCCAGCGCGGCACGGTAACCGGACAGCCGTGCGCGTGAGCACAGCATGGCCAGCGGACCGCTGACCATGGCGATTCTGCGATGACCCAGCTCGACCAGGTGGCGAGTGGCGGCCAGCCCGCCCGCCCAGTTGGCGGAGCCCACCGAGGCGACATCGGGATCGGGATCCCCGGCGGGATCGAGCACGACGAACGGGATGTTCCGCGTTGCCAACTGGCGCTTGTGATCGATGGACAGGTTCGAGAAGAGCAGGATGACGCCGACCGGCTGCCGCCGCAGGATCCCGTCGATCCAATCGGGCGAGAGCGACAGGTGACCGCCGCTCTCGGTCAGGATGACGCTGAGCCCGTTCTCCCGGGCGACGCGCTCGACTCCTCGGATGATCTGAAGCGACCACTCACTGTCGATGTTGTCAAACACGAGCTCGATGAGCTTTCCCTGCTCGTACGCGGTGCCACGCCGACTGTATCCAGCGCTGTGCAGCAATCCTTCGATTCGCTCACGCACCGCATCCGAGACACCGGCCCGGCCGTTGAGCACCTTCGACACCGTGGACATCGACACGGACGCATCGCGGGCGATCTCCGCGAGCGTGGCCCGTCCCGGCGAAACCTTTTGCAGACTCATGCGCCAATGGTAGTGCGCATCCGGGGTCGTTCTCAGGCTTCGGGCGCGGGCTTCTCCCCCTGTTTGTCTGTTGACAACGCCCAAGAAGCATTGAATACTGAGGCCGTCGCCGCACGAAACCTTTTCATCCATAAAGCGACACATGCATCCAAAGAAGAATCATGGCCGCCGCCACTGGCGACGGCGGCTGGAAAGGAAACTGTCATGGCGTCACAATCCACAGGATCTTCCTTCTCGAGGCGGGGGTTCCTAGGAATCGCGGGAGGCGTCGCAGCGACCGCCGCACTCGCAGCGTGTTCGACGGGAGGCGGATCCGGAGGTTCCGCCAAGGGCATCAAGTTCTGGAACATGCCGTGGGGCGGAACGGAGTTCAATCCGCTGGACAAGAAGATCACCCTCGCCTACGCACCGAAGAGCGGGTTGGGCGCGGCCACCTACCAGGAGATCCAGTGGGCGAACTTCACCCAGACCTTCTCGTCCGCCGTGGCGTCGAACACCGGCCCGGCAGTGAGTTCTGGCGGTGGAACACAGGCGTTCCAGTTCGCCAACCAGGGCAAGATCGCGTACGCCGACAACCTGCTCGACAGCTGGAAGAAGAACGGCATCTACGACGACTTCTTCGACGGTCTGGTCGACACGATGAAGACCGACAAGGGCTACGCCGCGGTGCCCTACAACCTCGACGTGCGCATCTCCTGGTACAACAAGACGCTGCTGTCGGAGGCTGGCGTCGAGCCGCCGACGGATTGGGACTCCTACCGGAACGTGTGCGCAGCGCTCAAGAAGAACGGCGTCTACGGCTTCGGGCTCGGCTCCGGCGCCGGTAGCTTCACGGGCAGTCACATCCTCGCGGCGTTCATGATCAACAACGGCGGCGGACTCTTCAACGCGGACAAGAAGCCGGATTGCGTCACTCCCGAAAACATCGAGGCCATGCAATTCATCCTCGACCTCGTGAAGAGCGGATACAGCGACCCAGCGGCCGCCACCTACACGAGCGCCAACGTTCAGGCGCAGTGGAAGGCGAAGAAGTTCGGTTTCGGCTGGGACGGCGCCGGGCTCGCCGCGGGCGCCGTGGGCGATGTGGCGGGCGACCTCGTGGTCGGCAGCCCGCTCACCAGCCCGAGCGGCAAGAAGGGCGGCCTGTACTTCCCGAACAACATCATGATGTACAAGAACACGCCGAGTCAGGCCAGCTCCGAAGCCTTCCTCACGTACTACTACCAGAACATGAAGGACCTGTGGACGAAGAAGACGGGGATCGGCCTGCCGCCGTTGAAGTCGATCGCGGACACCCCTGAGTTCAAGGCAGACCCGAACAACGTGAAGATCATCGAGGAATGGCAGCCCATCTTCAAGACCTGGGCCGCTCCCGGGGGAGACGGGCTGTTCTACAACATCGCCAACACCGTCGATGGAACTGCTCCGATGATCACCTTCGCGCAGTCGATCCTCGGTGGCAGCACCACTGCGAAGAGTGCCCTGACCACGCTGCAGACCTCAATGGAAGGCCTCATGAAGTAGTGCCGGTTCGGCTGGGCCCAGCGCGAGCCGGGCCCAGCCCTTTGCCCCTCACGAGAACCTTCAAAGGAGAAGCACATGACGACCGAGTCCGTGACCGGAGCGCTCAAACGGGCGCGGAGCGGCGTGGGGAACGCCGGGTCTGGCAGACCGCCCAGCAACCGAGAACGCCGGCGCCGGGTCACGCACTCCCGGGCGTTCGTCTTCTTTGTCCTCCCGTCGTTGATCCTGCTCGTGCTCTTGAACCTGTACCCGGTGATCTACGCGGGGCTCCAGTCGCTGCGCAACGGCGACCTTCTCAGCGCGGGCAACTTCGTCGGCCTGAACAACTACATTGCGATGGTGCAGACCCCGGCCTTCTGGCACGCGGCCCTCTTCACCGTCGTCTTCACGCTCGTCGGCGTATTCGGCAGCTGGGCCATCGGACTCGCCCTCGCCCTGCTGCTGCGCACCCGCATCCCGGCGGGCGGCCTGTTCAAGGTCCTGCTGCTGCTGCCCTGGGTTGTCCCGGTCGTCGTCTCAGCCACGTCGTGGAATTGGCTGGTGGCAACGCCGCAGTCGCCACTGCCGATCCTCGCCGAGGCTCTTGGCCTCGGCAACGTACTGTTCCTTGCCAATCCGCTTCTCGCGCAGGTCACGGTGTGCGTGTTCAAGGTGTGGATCAGCTTCCCCTTCATGATGATGATGATGTCTTCGGCACTCGCTTCCGTTGACGTCAACGTCTACGAGGCATCCAAGGTCGACGGCGCCACCGCGTTCCAGACGTTCGGGCGGATCACCCTTCCGATGATTTCGCGCTCGACCTACATCAGTTGGATCCTGATGACGATCTTCTGCGTCAATGACTTCCCGAGCATCTTCCTGCTCACCGGTGGCGGACCGGTCAACTCCACCCAGACACTCGTTGTCCTGGCCTACTCCACGGTCTTCCAGAACTTCCAGACCGGTCCGGGCGTCGCGATCGCCTTCATGATGACCATCGTGCTCGTCATCATCGCCACGCTGCTGTACCGCCAGATCCGAAAGGTGAACATCGAATGAGCGTCGAAACTTCAGGTGCCACTATTGCGGGTCGGTTCGCGACCACCGTGCGCCCGTCAAAGCGCCGCACGCTCACTCAGGCCCAGGAGAGGGGCAAATGGTGGCGCTTCGCTGCCATCCTCGTCATTGCCGCCGTTGTGCTGGTGCCGATCCTGGCCGTCGTGCTCCTCTCCCTCGAGCCGTCGCTCGGGAGCACCGCCCGAGGAGTCACGCTGGAGAACTTCGGCAAGATATTCACCGAGACCTCGGTCGGAAGGTGGCTCACCAACAGCCTCATCGTCACCCTCGTCACTGTGGTCATCGCCGTGATCGTCGCGGCGCCCGCCGGCTACGTGCTCTCACGAGGGCGCAGCAAGCTCGTCTCCGGCTACTCGCTCATTCTGTTCATCGTGCAGTCGCTGCCCGTGGTCACCGCGGTCATCCCCCTGTTCATCCTGTTCGCGCAGATCGGCCTTGTCGACAACCTGGTCGGCGTCACGATCATCTACGTGGGCTCGACCATGTCCGTGGCGATCTGGATGATGGCCGCCTACTTCGACTCGATTCCGATCACTCTCGAGGAGGCAGCCTGGATGGACGGCTGCTCCGTGTTCGGCAGCTTCGCGCGGATCGTGCTGCGCAACTCACTTCCGGGCGTGCTCTCCACCGCGATCTTCGCCTTCCTGCTCGCGTGGAACGACTATCTGGTCGCCGTCGTGTTCCTGCGCTCGGACGAGAACTACACGCTGCAGATCGGTCTGCAGACGTTCTTCCAACAGAACCAGACGAACTGGGGACTCGTAATGGCCGTGGCCGTCGTGATGATGCTGCCTCCTGTGCTCCTCTTCGCCGCGCTCAACAAGTACTTCAGCGTCGGAGGCATCGGTGGTTCGCTCGCCGGGCGTTAGCACGATCGATCTCTTCAGCGCGAACATCCGCGCCGCCGTCGACAGGATCATCCCGGCCGACGACTGGCCGGCCGGCTGGGATGGCGGCGTGTCAGCCTATGTCTCCCTGGCGAACGAGGAGCTGGACTGGGCACGGCCCGCACTCGGCTGGCTGGAGACGGCTCTCGACACTGCGGCACGCGCCAGCGGCGGGACCTCGTTCGCGGGGCTGACCGCACGGCAGCAGGATGCGATCCTCACTTCCTTCGAGATCGCGGATGACCCGCCCGGTGCCGCCGCGCACTTTGCGGCGCTGCGCCGGATCTGCTGGGAAGGCTTCTACGCATCCTCAGCGCACCGCAGTCCGACCGAACGTCACACTCCCATCGGGCTCGAGATGGTCGGATTCCGCGCGGTGCCGCACGGCGTGATTCCGATCGAGCCCGATCCGATCGAGGGCATACGTCCCGATCAGGTGCGCACGGGATACGACGCGATCGTGATCGGCAGCGGTCCCGGCGGTGGGGTCGCCGCGGAGACGCTCGCCAAGGCGGGTAAGACCGTGTTGCTCATCGAACGCGGCCTCCCCCTGCCGAACTCTGCGCTCCGCGGCGACCACCTGCACGGAAAGCGCAATGCCGTCTACGCGCCGTCCGCGGGGCCCGGGCCGGGGCATCCGCGCCTCGCTCGCCTGCAGGACGACGACCGCATAATCGACGGCACCGGTGATGCCTCCCTCTACGGACTGAACGCCATGGTTTTCGGAGGCGGAACCCGACTGTGGCAGGGCATGTCGTGGCGGTTCCTGCCGGACGACTTCGCGATGGCACGCGTTTTCGGTAACCCCGATGGCGCCAGCCTGGCGGACTGGCCGATCGACTACGACGAAATGGAGCCCTATTACACCCGAGCGGAGTGGGAGCTTGGCGTCTCCGGCGCGGAGGGCAGCCTGACCTCGCGCACGCCCCGCTCGGCCGGTTATCCGATGCCGCCGATGGCGACCGAGCCGGCGCGGGACTTGCTCGGGGCGGCAGCGGATGCGCTGGGCTGGGGCTGGGGTCCGATTCCACTGGCCATCAACAGTGTGCCGCACGGCGGCAGACCAGCCTGCGTACGGTGCCCTCAATGCGTCGGACACGCGTGTCCTGTCAACGCCAAGAATGGTTCGAACAACACCTTCATCCCGCGCGCCATTGCGACGGGCAATTGCGATGTGCTCTTCGACGCCGAGGTCATCGAGGTGCGCGACGGCGCGCGTTCGGCCAGCGTGACGCTCATCGCGTCCACGTCCACGACTCCCGTGGAACTCACGGTGATCGGTGAGGTCGTCGTCGTGTCTTCCGGCGCGGTCGAGACCCCACGGCTGCTCCTCGCCAGCGGCATTGGCAACGATCAGCTCGGCCGACATCTGCACGATCACAGGTTTGTCACGATGCTCGGCACGACGGATGAGCCCGTCAAAGACTTCGTCGGACCCGGCCACTCCGTGGCCACTCTCGACCACGTCCACGGCGAGAGCATTCCGTGGGGCGGTGGGGTCATCGTCGATCTGATGAGCCTGCTTCCCCTGACATCCGCATCGAACCCGGCCATGCCGGGCGTGCCACGCTGGGGAGCCGGCCACAAGGAGTGGATGCGCAGCGGACGCCCCCATGCCTTCGGCGTCTTCGGAATGGGACAGGAAATTCCGATGGCCTCCTCGCGGGTGACCCTCGCGGATCACCTTCGCGACCGATGGGGCAGACCGGCCGCCGCACTGCGCAAAGACGTGCACTGGGCATCCCTCGACGTGGAAGCCGGCATGGCCCGGGTCGGCGCACAGTGGCTGGAAGCGGCCGGGGCGCGCGACATCCGCCGCCAGCATGGCCCGGCAACCGCCTCCGCGGCGGGCGAGCACTCGTGCGGCACCGCGCGGATGGGGTCGGATCCGGCGACATCGGCCACCGACCGTTGGGGACGGGTGCACGGTGCCAGGCGGGTCTTCGTCTGCGACTCCTCGTTGCATCCGACCAACGGCAGCGTGAACCCGGCCCTGACCATCGTGGCCAACGCGCTTCGAGTTGCGGAGCACCTCACTCAGGCCTGGCCGACGGGTCACTGACGGACCGCTCGGAGCATGGTCGAGCGACCGCCGGTGACCTCGTTCCCGGCCGCAGCGGGATCAGCGACCGCTCGAGCGCCTCTTGTTGTACACGTCGAAGGCCACGGCCGCGAGCAGCACGATGCCCTTGATGAACTGCTGCCAGTCGGTGCCGACACCGATGATCGACATCCCGTTGTTCAGGATGCCGATGATCAGGCCACCGATGATCGCCCCGGTGACGGTGCCGATGCCGCCGG
The DNA here is from genome assembly GCF_008040105.1 of Lacisediminihabitans profunda. Classification (GTDB taxonomy): domain Bacteria; phylum Actinomycetota; class Actinomycetes; order Actinomycetales; family Microbacteriaceae; genus Lacisediminihabitans; species Lacisediminihabitans profunda. The sequence goes on along the minus strand of NZ_VRMG01000003.1, from coordinate 203,262 downwards.
TCACCGCCGCGCCGCCGATGAAGGCCGCCGCGATGGCGTCGAGTTCGAACCCGTTGCCGTTGGTGGGATTGGCGAGGTTGAGCTGGCCGGCGAAGACGAGGCCGGCGAGCGCACCGAGCACACCCATGTTCACGAAGAGCAGGAACGTCACGCGCTTTGTCTTCACCCCGGAAAGCACGGCGGCGTTGAGGTTGCCGCCGAGCGCGTAGATGTGGCGCCCGTAGACGCTGCGCGCCATCACTGCCGAGTAGACCACCACGAGCACGCCGAGCACCACGAGCACGACCGGCGTTCCGCGATAGCTGGCGAGCAGGAACGTGATCGCGAGCACGAGCACGCCCGTGAACGCGAGCTTGACCACGAACCAGAGGAACGGCTCGTCCTCGAGGTTGAGTCGGCGCCGGATCAGTCGCTGGCGCACGGCCTGGCCCACCAGGAAGGCCGTCGCGAGAACGCCGAGCACCACGGTAAGGGTCTCGAGTTGCCCGAAGAGGAAGCCGAGGTTGGGCAGGAACCCGCCGCCGAGCGATCGGAGCTCGTCCGGGAAGGGCGTGATCTGCGTGCTGCCGAGAACCACCTGGGTGAGACCGCGGAAGATGAGCATGCCGGCCAGGGTGACGATGAACGCCGGGATGCCGAAGTAGGCCACCCAGAAGCCCTGCCACGCCCCGACGACCGCACCGAGCAGCAGGCAGAGGATGATCGCGAGCCACCACGGGAGCCCCATCCGCACGCTCAGCACACCGGCGACCGCGCCGATGAAGCCCACCACCGAGCCCACCGAGAGGTCGATGTGCCCGGCGATGATCACCATGACCATGCCGATCGCGAGGATCAGCACGTAGCTGTTCTGCACGATCACGTTGGAGACGTTCTGCGGGTTGAGCAGCACCCCCTGGGTGAGCACCTGGAACAGGATGACTATCGCGATCAGCGCGATGAAGATACCGATCTGCCGAAGCTGACTGGTGAGGTACTTGAGGGCCGAGCTAAGCGCACTCATGGATCGTCACTTATTCCTTTTCCTGGGTCATGTACTGCATGAGGAGTTCTGGTGTTGCCTCTGCACGGGGGACGTCGGCCGTGATGGTCCCCTCCGAGAGCGTGTAGATGCGATCGCAGATGCCGAGCAGTTCGGGCAGTTCGGAGGAGATCACGATGATCCCCTTCCCCTCGGCGGCGAGCGTGTTGATGATCGTGTAGATCTCGTACTTGGCACCCACGTCGATGCCCCGGGTGGGCTCGTCGAGGATGAGGACGTCGGGGTCGGCGAACATCCACTTGCTCAGCACGACCTTCTGCTGGTTGCCGCCGGAGAGCTTGCCGGTGATCGCCGCCACCGTCGGCGACTTGATGTTCATGCTCTTGCGGTAGCCCTCGGCCACCACGAACTCCTGGTTGGCGTCCACCCAGCCCCACGTGGCGAGCTTGCCGAGGGCCGAGCCGGAGACGTTGCGCTTGATGTCGTCGATGAGGTTGAGACCGTAGCGCTTGCGGTCCTCGGTGGCGTAGGCGATGCCGTTCTTCACCGCCTCGGACACGCTGTGCGTGCGGATCTCCTTGCCATCCTTGAAGACCTTGCCGGTGATGTTCGACCCGTAGGTGCGCCCGAAGACGCTCATCGCGAGCTCCGTGCGGCCGGCGCCCATGAGGCCCGCGATGCCCACGATCTCCCCGCGGCGCACATTGAGGTTGGCGCCGTGGATCACGACGCGCGAGTGATCGGTGGGGTGATGCACCGTCCAGTCCTCGATCCGCAGCACCTCCTCACCGATGTGCGGAGTGTGGTCCGGGTAGCGGTTGTCGAGGTCGCGCCCGACCATGCCCTTGATGATTCGCTCCTCGGAGATGGTGTTCGCCGCCACCTCGAGGGTCTCCACGGTCTTGCCGTCGCGGATGATCGTCACCGAGTCCGCGATGCGTTTGATCTCGTTCAGTTTGTGGGAAATGATGATCGACGTGATTCCCTGCTCCTTGAGCTGCAGGATCAGGTCGAGTAGATGGGCGGAGTCCTCGTCGTTGAGCGCGGCGGTCGGCTCGTCGAGGATCAACAGCTTGACCCGCTTGGAGAGCGCCTTGGCGATCTCCACGAGCTGCTGCTTGCCGACGCCGATCTCGGTGATCTTGGTGATCGGGTTGTCGCGGAGGCCCACGCGCGCGAGCAGCGCGGCGGCCTCGAGGTTCGTGGCGTTCCAGTCGATCCAACCGTTCTTCTGCCGCTCGTTGCCGAGGAAGATGTTCTCGGCGATGGAGAGGAACGGGCTCAGTGCGAGCTCCTGGTGGATGATGACGATGCCGAGGCTCTCGGAGTCGTTGATGTTCTTGAACTCGACCGGTTCGTCTTCGAAATGGATCTCCCCCTCGTAGGACCCGGCCGGGTAGACGCCGGAGAGCACCTTCATGAGAGTGGACTTGCCCGCGCCGTTCTCCCCGCAGATCGCGTGGATCTCGCCTCGCTTCACCTCGAGCGACACGTCCTGGAGGGCCTTCACCCCGGGGAACGTCTTGGTGATGTTACGCATTTCGAGAATGTTGCTCGTCACCGGGTACCTGCCTTCCTCATCGAACATCGACCGGGGTGCCGGCGGCGCGTCTTACGCGCCGCCGGCACCGGGGCTCTGGCTGTCTAGCGAGACCCTACTTGAGGTCCGCGTCGGTGTAGTACCCGCCGGTGACGAGCACGTCCTCGAAGTTCGCCTTGGTGACCACGACGGACTGGAGCAGGAAGGTCGGAACGACCTTCTTGCCGTTGTCGTACGACTTGGTGTCGTTCACGGTCACCTTCTTGCCGGTGAGGAGGTTGTCGACGATCGTGACGGCCTCCTTGCCGAGCTTGCGGGTGTCCTTGTAGATGGTCGAGTACTGCTGGCCGGCGATGATCGACTTGACCGATCCGACCTCGGCGTCCTGGCCCGTGATGACGGGCAGTGCGTTGGTCGCATACCCGGCGGCGGTCAGCGCCGAGATGATTCCGATCGACAGGCCGTCGTACGGGGAGAGCACTCCGTTGACCTTCGCGCCGGCGGAGTAGCTCTTGGCGAGCAGGTCCTGCATGCGCTTCTGGGCGGTCGCCGGGTCCCAACGCAGGGTCGCAACGGTCTTGAAGTCGGTCTGGCCGCTCTGCACCACGATCGTCTTGTCGTCGATGTACTTCTTGAGGGTGTCCATCGCGCCGTTGTAGAAGAAGGTGGCGTTGTTGTCGTCCGGGCTCCCGGCGAACAGTTCGACGTTGAAGGGGCCCTTCTTGCCGGTCTCCTTGCCGCTGTCGTCGAGGATGCCGAGGCCGGTCAGCAGCGAGGTCGCCTGCTGCACGCCCACCTTGTAGTTGTCGAAGGTCGTGTAGTAGTCGACGTTCTTGTTGCCGTTGATCAGGCGGTCGTAGGCGACGATCTTGATGCCGGCCGCCGCCGCGTTGTCGAGCTGGGTGCTCAGCGCGGTGCCGTCGATCGAGGCGATCACGAGCACCTTGGCGCCCTTGGTGATCATGGTCGAGATCTGCTGCACCTGGGTCGGGATGTCGTTGTTGGCGTACTCGAGGTCGGTCTTGTAGCCGAGCGCCTCGAGGTCCTTCTTGATGGCGGCGCCATCCTTGATCCAGCGCTCGGAGGTCTGCGTCGGCATGGCGATGCCGACGAGGGCTCCCTTGCTGCTGGTGCCTCCGGAGGCCGCCGGGGTGGTGGTGCGGGTGCTGGAGCACGCGGCGAGCGACACGACGAGCGCGCCAGCGGCGATGACCGCGAGAACGGCTTTCTTGTTCACGGTGATACCTTTCCGATCTATTTCAGTGGGACGTCGTTGTCAACAGAGGTGATTGACGGGTTCGGACTCGCGCCTGGTGGGCGAGTCCCTTGGCCGGGCGCGAGGGGTTACTCGGGCGCGACAAGTCGTGGGGGTTGTCCAAGTGCCGGACGATGGTCGGCGGGAGCGAAGGGGAGGCCAGCGCGTGCTGCGGCGGTGTGTCCGCCGGCAGACTGGCTCAATGAGAGCGATCTCATTTTCTGACCTCTTCGTCACGGTAGTTCTCTGGTGGGTGATCCCGGTCAAAATGTGACCGTTCACATTGGGGAATGCCCTATCGTAGCGTCAGCGCCTCGGCGTCTGTCAAGTCGGCGGTGCTATCGGTTGGGTAACGGCCCGTCCGGCGCCCACCGGCGCGGCGGATGCCCGCTCGATCAGGCGCGGTTCGGTGCGCACGGGCTCGCCGAATTCCTGCCCGCGCAACACCTCGAGCAGCGACTCCATGATCCGTCGCCCCAGCTCGCCGAAGTCCTGCCGCACCGTGGTGAGGGGCGGAATGAAGTGGGCGGCCTCCGGGATGTCGTCGAACCCGACGATGCTGATCCGACCGGGCACGGGCAGGCCGCGATCACTCAGAGCGTGCAGCACCCCCAGCGCCATCTGGTCGTTCGCTGCGAAGATGGCGGTGAAGTCTCCGCCCCCGAGCAGGCGCTCCGCCGCCGCGTATCCGCTCTCCGGGGACCAGTCACCCGCCACCGGCTCACGGGTCTCGAGCCCTCGAGAGGCGAGCACGCTCCGCCAGCCGCGCTCCCGCTCCGCGGCGTCGAGCGATGTCGACGGCCCGGCCAGATGCACGATCCGGCGGTGCCCGAGGTCGGCGAGGTAGCTCGTCGCCAGCTCGGCTCCGCGGAACTGGTCAATGGACACGCTGTGCCCTCCCATCCGCCCGCTGCTCTCGGCGGTGATCAGCGGCACCTGCAGCTCGAGGTCCTGCACGGCCTCGATCGACGCGACATCGGAGGCGATCAGAACCAGAGCCTCCACGTTCTGCGCGACCAGCACGTCGATCGCCTCGAGGATCGCGCCGCGATCGGAGGTCGACATGCTCGCGCTCGTCACCTGGTAGCCGGCCTCGCGCGCCGCCTCGTTGAAGCCGAGCGCGGTGCTCGACGGACCGTAGAGCGGGTTTCCGGTGCTGATCAGGCCGATCGTGCGCGTCTTGCGGGTGACCAGGGCGCGCGCGACCATGCTCGGCCGGTAGTGCAGCTCGGCGATCGCCGCCTCCACCCGAGCCTTGGTGCTCGGGCGCACGGTGTTCTCGTTGTTGAGCACCCGGGACACCGTCTGGTGCGAGACCCCGGCGAGACGAGCGACATCGGTGATGTTCGCCATCCGAATCCTCCCTGCTCGTCGCTCCGGCCGTTCAGAGCCCCCGGGCGAGGCGGTAGTAGGCCTGATTCCAGCGCAGCTCTCGAGAGAACTCTCGCAGATTCGTGCCCTTGTCGATCACCACGAGTTCGCTCTTCGCGATCTCGGCGAAGTCCTCGAAGACGTCGAGGCCCACCGCTGTCGACATTACGGTGTGGTGCGCGGCTCCCGCGGTGAGCCACGCGGCGGCGCTGGTGGCGAAGTCGGGTTCTGGCTTCCACACCGCTCGTGCCACCGGAAGCTTCGGCAGCGGCTCGGGCAGCGGCACGACCTCGACCACGTTGGCGACGAGGCGGAAGCGATCCCGCATGTCGCTGAGGGCGACGACGATGCCCGGCCCGGCGTCGGTGTCGAAGACCAGGCGGACCGGGTCCTCCCGGCCGCCGATGCCGAGCGGGTGGATTTCCAGCCGCGGCCGCGAGGTGGTGAGCGACGGGCACACCTCGAGCATGTGGGCACCGAGAATGAGTTCGTGGCCCGGGGTCAGATCGTAGGTGTAGTCCTCCATCAGGGAGGCGCCGCCGGCCAGGCCGGACCCCATCACCTTGGCGGCGCGCACGAGCACGGCCGTCTTCCAGTCGCCCTCCGCACCGAAGCCGTAGCCGTCGGCCATGAGTCGCTGCACGGCGAGGCCCGGCAACTGGCGGAGCCCGCCCAGGTCTTCGAAGCTCGTGGTGAACGCCCCGAAGTCTCCCGCCTCGAGAAAGGAGCGCAGTCCCAGCTCGATCCGAGCGCCGTAGCGCAGCGACTCGTGACGCTCGGCGCCGGCGCGCAACTCGGCCGCCACGTCGTAGAGCTCCTCGTATTCCGCGACGAGGGCATCGACGTCCGACTCGGCTGCGGCATCCACCGCCTCGACCAGATCATTCACGCCCCAGGTGTTCACCTGCACGCCGAACTGCAGCTCGGCCTCGGTCTTGTCGCCCTCGGTGACCGCGACGAACCGCATGTTGTCGCCGAAGCGGGCGAGCTTGAGCTCGCGGGTGGCGGCCCAGCCGGCGGCCGCCCTGGACCACGTGCCCACCTTCGCGGTGACCGCCGGGTTCGAGACGTGGCCGACCACGGTCTTGCGGGCGACACCGAGCCGGGTCTGGATGTAGCCGAACTCCCGGTCGCCGTGCGCGGCCTGGTTGAGGTTCATGAAGTCGAAGTCGATCTCCGACCACGGCAGCGCGACGTTGGCCTGAGTGTGCAGGTGCAGCAGGGGCTTGCGCAGCAGGTCGAGGCCCGTGATCCACATCTTGGCCGGACTGAAGGTGTGCATCCAGGCGATGACGCCGATCACGTTGTCCTGCGCGTTCACCTCCAGGGCCAGGCGGCGGATCGAGTCCGAGTCCTTGAGCACCGGCTTCCACACCACGGTGACGGGAATGTCACTCGCGGCGTTGAGGGCCCGGGCGATCTCCTGCGACTGCTCGGCCACCTGCGCGAGGGTCTCCTCGCCGTAGAGGTTCTGGCTGCCGGTAAGGAACCAGACCTCGGAGGAGGCGAGGTCGGGGATGATCGAGCGGCTCATGCGTCAAGTCCTTCTGGGTCGAGGTCTGGGGTGGTTTCGGCGGCCTGGGCGTCGAGCGAGCCGGCCGGAGCCTGCCCGTACACGTTCTGGTAGCGGTCGAACAGGGCGTCGATCTTGTCCTGCGGGATGGGGATGACGTCGCCGAGTTGGCGCGCGATGTGCACAGTGCGGGCGACATCCTCGGCCATGACGGCGGCCTTGACCGCGTCGCGGGGGCTCTTTCCGATGGTGAAGACCCCGTGGTTCTGCATCAGCACGGCGCGGGAGCGGTGCCCGGAGAGCGTCGCGACGATGCCCTCGCCGATGGATTCGTCGCCGATGATGGCGAACGGCCCGACCGGGATCTCGCCGCCGAACTCGTCGGCCTGGCCCGTGATCACGCAGGGGACGGCCTCGCCGCGCGCCGCCCACGCCGTGGCGTAGGTGGAGTGCGTGTGCACGACCCCGTTCACGTGCGGCATGTTGCGGTAGACGAACGCGTGCGCCGCGGTGTCGCTCGACGGCGCGTGCTCCCCCTCGATCACCGTGCCGTTGAGGTCGCAGAGGATCATGGTGCCGGGGGTGAGGTCGTCGTACTCGACGCCGCTCGGCTTGATCACGAAGAGGTCTGCTCCCGGTACCCGGCCGGAGATGTTCCCGCCGGTCCAGATCACCAGCTGGTAGCGCACGAGCATCTCGTGCAGTGCGCAGACGTCCGCGCGAACGTCGTCGATGGCCTGCTGCAGGGCGCTCATGCGGCCGCCGCCTCTCGCTTCATGGCCTTCAGGCGGTGCATGACCTCGTTCGCTCCACGGCCGAAGTAGTCGTGCAGGGTCGCGTATTCCGCGTAGAGCCGGTCGTAGGCATCCGCAGCCTCGGTGTTCGGCACGTACACGGCGCGATCGACCTTGCCCATCGCGCGGCCGGCGGTGAGAACGTCGGGGTAGGCGCCGGCCGCGACGGCGGCGTGAATCGCCGACCCGAGCGCCGGCCCCTGCTCGCTGGCGATGATGGAGATCGGCATCCGCAGCACGTCGCTGTAGACCTGCATGAGGAAGGGGTTGCGCTTGAGCCCCCCGGCCACGATGAACTCGGTGACCGGCACGCCGCTCGCGTTGAACGTCTCCACGATCGTGCGGGTGCCGAATGCGGTCGCCTCGAACAGGGCCCGGTAGATCTCCTCGGGCCGGGTGGTGAGCGTCGTACCGAGCACGACCCCGCTCAGCTCATGGTCGACGAGCACCGATCGGTTTCCGCTCTGCCAGTCGAGCGCGACGAGGCCGTGGCCGCCGACGGGCTGGTCCTTGACGAGGTCGGTGAGATGCTCGTGGATGCCGATGCCACGCTGCGCCGCCGCCTCGACGTAGCTGCCGGGCACCTGGTTGTTCACGTACCAGGCGAAGATGTCGCCGACGCCGGACTGGCCGGCCTCGTAGCCGTACAGTCCGGAGACGATTCCTCCGTCGACGACCCCGCACATGCCCGGTACCTCGGTGAGGACGTCGGAATTCATCACGTGGCAGGTCGAGGTGCCCATGATCGCGAGCATCTGGCCGGGCTCGACGGCCTGCGCCGCCGGCGCGGTGACGTGGGCGTCCACGTTTCCCACGGACACGGCGATGCCGGCCGGCAGCCCGGTCCAGGCGGCAGCCTGCGCCGAGAGGGTGCCGGCGGCGTCGCCGAGCTGGCCGATCTCGTGGGCGACCTTGTCATCAGCGAAGCCGGCGAAGGCGGGGTTGAGCGCGGCGAGGAATTCCCGGCTCGGGTACTCGCCGTCCTGCAGGATTCCCTTGTATCCGGCCGTGCACGCGTTGCGAACGTAGCTGCCGGTGAGCTGCCAGACGATCCAGTCCGCGGCCTCCACCCAGTGGTCCATTCGCTCGTAGAGTCCCGGGTCCTCTTCCAGCAGTTGCAAGCCCTTGGCGAACTCCCACTCGCTCGAGATGAGCCCGCCATAGCGCGGCAACCAGGTCTCATTCCTCTCGGCGGCGACCCGGTTGATGCGGTCGGCCTGACCCTGAGCGGCGTGGTGTTTCCAGAGCTTGACGTAGGCGTGCGGCCGGTCGGCGTACTCGGCGAGCTCGTTGAGCGGGGTTCCATCGGCGAGCACCGGCAGAGGGGTGCTCGCGGTGAAGTCGGTGCCGATGCCGATGACCGCGGCCGGGTCGATGCCCGCGGCCGCGACCGCGGCGGGCACGGCGGTCTTCAGCACCTCGACGTAGTCGGACGGCACCTGCAGCGCCCACTCGGGCGGCAACGCCCTGCCCGTGGAGGCGAGCACGGTGTCCATCACCGCATGCGGGTAGTCGTGGGTGGCCGAGGCCAATTCGGCACCGTCGGACACCCTCACGACGACAGCCCGGCCCGACAGGGTGCCGTAGTCGATGCCGATCACGTATCGGTCGTTCGGCCCGATGGTCCCCGGCTCTCCCGCCATCGCGACTCCTTCGTCCATTGCGGCTCCTTCGTCAGTCTCGAAAATGTGATCGCTCACATTTCTGTCTGCCATGCTACATCGTCCGTCGCCGGAAAGAGAAGGCGGTCGCTCGATCCGGCGCTGGCTCCGATGCCCCGGCTCCCGCTCCTTTCCCGCGCGCCATCCCGCTCGCCCCATCGCCTCGCGCCGCGCCCTCCCCTCTCCTCTCCTCTCCTCCTCCGCTCTCCTCTCGTCCTCTCCTTTCTCCTCTTATCTCCTCTCATCTCCTCCTCTCCTCTCTCCTCTCATCTCCTCTCATCTCCTCCTCGTCCCCCTCTTCACCGTGCATAACTCAGGCTGAAACCGCGGAGTCGCCCGACCACCCCCGCGATCTCGCGGACACGAACCGTCGAAATGCGCAAACAGCAGGAGTTGTGCACGGCCGGCGGCCCATCGACCGACCCCCACCGACGAGCCCGTCGACCGGGGTGCGCTGCCCTGCCTCGCGCGGCCGGGCACCGCCCGGTTCCCGTGTCTGCAGTGTCCCGTCGTGCATAACTCCGGCAAAACGAGCCGAGCAGCAATGACGGCCCCGGGATCTGGAGGCCGCTGCACCAGGCACAAGCCAATCAGCAGGAGTTATTGCACGGGCCGGGTCGCGCACCGGGCCGGGTCGCGCACCGGGCCGGGTCGCGCACCGGGCCGGGTCGCGCACCGGGCCGGGTCGCGCACCGGGCCGGGTCGCGCACCGGGCCAGGTCGGGCACCGGCAAGGTCGGGCACGGGCCCGAACGGGGTGCGCTGCCCTGCCTCGCACCGCTGGGCACCGCCCAGTTCCCGTGTCTGCAGTGTCCCGTCGTGCATAACTCCGGCAAAACGAGCCGAGCAGCAATGACGGCCCCGGGATCTGGAGGCCGCTGCACCAGGCACAAGCCAATCAGCAGGAGTTATGCACGGGCAGGGCCGGGCACGGGCCGGCACGGGCACGGGCCGGCCGGGAAGCCGAGCCGGCCGAGCAGCAGGGGCACGATCAGCCGCGACGCCGCTCGCAGAAGACGTAGGTCGCCAGATAGAGCCCGAACGACAGGATGATCCCCCCGACGACGGCGGGTGCGGCCAGCCGCGACCACTCGAGGTCGCTCCGGCGCAGGAAGAGCGCAACGACGATGAACGTGAGACTCAGCAGCTGGGCCTGGAAGATCAGCCGGAACGCGCTCCATCGCGAGTCGACGAGAAACAGGATGTCGACCATCCCGGGCAGCGTCAGTATCGCCCCGACGATGCGGGCGGTGAGCGGGGTGAGTTGCCACGCCCACGCGTTGAGAAACCAGGTGGGGAAGGCGAAGAGGGCGAGCCCGGCCACGATCGCGAGCACCCCGATCGCGGCAAGAGTGAATCGAAGCCCCCTCGGAACCGTGACGTCGACGGACTCCGGCAGCCGCGGATCCGCCCAGCGGTTCGCGATCCAGGCCGCAAGAACCAGGAAGGGAGTGGTCAGGTAGAGCACCACCCAGGTGATGAAGGAGATGTGCCCCGGGTGGAAGCGATCCCAGTGCAGGAGCGTGGCGACTCCGGCGAGGGTCGCGAACACGATCACGGCGGGGAACCCGTTCGCCACGCGGTGCCAGCGTCGCTCGATCACCACTGAAATGAAGAACCAGATTCCTCCGATGTAGGCGCTCCCGAGGAGCATCGCGGTGAGCGGAGGAACGATGGTCCAGGCGAACAGCCGCTCGGTGCTGGTCGGGAAGCCGTACAGGATCACGCTCGCCGCGGCCAGGAACGGCAGGATCACGATTCCCAGCCAGCGGGTGGGGGCCAGGATCGCGTCGCCTCCCGTGCCGCGCCAGCGCACCCGGGGCAGGGAATTGCGCTCGTTCGACACCCGCTCCTCCTCTAGTTCGCGTCCACCATGTTCGTGCGCGCACGCTGGCGCACGACCGCCGCGGGCAGGGCGAGGGAGACCGCCTCCTCGAGCGAAAGGTCGTGACCCTCCGCCCGAGCCCGCTCGAAGACGGCCGCGGCGGGGCCGTCGATGATCGGCTGCACCGCCTGCTCATGAAAGGAGAAGCTCCGCGCGTTGTAGAGGCCGGTCTGCTGGCGGAGAGACTCGGATGCCCCCAGGAGTCGGCCGGCCCGATCGGCGTCCTGAGACGCCGCGGCGATCCCCACGAATCCCTCGAGGCCGTACGCCACTCCCTCGACATGGCCGAGGCGGGCCGAGATAGCGAGGCTCTCATCGAATGCGGCGCTCGCCGTGGCCGGATCCCCGCGCAGCAGGTTGACCCAACCGAGGTGGTGGAGGGCGATGGCTGTGCCGAGATCGTCCCTCTGCAGCTTGGTCAGGGCGAGGCTCTCGGTGAAACAGGCGAGCGCTCCGTCCAGATCCTGCCGCATGAGCGCCACCCGACCGCGCGTCACGAAGGCCATCGCCTCGCCCCACCGATCCCCCGCCTGTCGAAACAGGTCCACCCCCTTCTCGAGATCGGCCTCGGCGACCGCCATGTCCGGCTCGGGCGCCGACAGCACCGCGAGGGCGAGGGAGACGAGCGCAAAGGCCTCTCCCGATCGATCGTGCTGGGCGTGGAACAGGCGGGCGCTCTCGGTGAGCCCCGGCACGATCCGCTCCTCCCGGTCCTGCCAGAAGGTGATTGCCCCCGTGAAGTAGAGGGCCTGGGCCCTCGTGAGGTCCGGCAGCTCGTCTCCGGACTCGAGCACCTCGTCCATCCACACCCGCACCTCGCCCAGGTGGCCGCCGATCCACCAGTACAGGTAGAGGTTCCAGGCGAATTCGGCGGCCGAGGCCCATTCCCGGTGATCCAGCCAGAAGCGCTCGGCGGCCCGCAGGTTGTCCCGTTCGTCGGCGAGCCGCGCGACCCAGTCGGCCTGCCGCGAACCGTCGAGCATCCGCTTGGCGTGCCGGCTCTCCCGCAGGTAGTAGTTAGCGTGCCGGCGCCCGGCCTCCTCGAGCTGCCCGCGGTCCGCCAACTTCTCCAGCGCGTACTCGCGCACCGTGGCGAGGATGGTGAAGAACGGCCGCTCGCCGCGGTCCTGCTGGCGCACGAGGCTGCTGTCGACGAGGGTCTCCAGCAGGTCGAGCACCCGCGGCCCCGACGGCGTCACGCAGACGTCCTCCGCCGCCTCGAGCGAGAACCCCCCGGCGAAGATCCCCAGCTGCTCGAGCAGCAGCAGCTCGTCTTCCCGCAGCAACTGGGTGCTCCACTCGATCGTGCTGCGCAGGGTCTGCTGCCGTGCCGGCAGGTCCCTGGCTCCGCCGGCCAGCAGCGCGAGACCCCGGTCGAGGCGATCGATGAGGGTGGCCGGCGGAAGGATCCGGATGCGGGCCGCCGCGAGTTCCAGCGCGAGCGGGACCCCCTCGAGGGCGATGCAGATCCGGGCGACGTCCTCGACGTTCTCGGCCGTCACCTCGAAGTCGGGCTTCACCGCGCGGGCGCGTTCAACGAAGAGGGCCGCGGATGCCGAAGCGAGCACCGAGGCGACATCGGTTCGCCGCGTGAGGGCCGGCAGCCCGAGCGGCCCCACCTCGAAGGTCCGCTCCCCGGAGACCCGCAGCAGCGTTCGACTCGTCACGAGCATGGTGAGTTCGGGCGCGGCAGCCAGGAGCGCAGAGAGAGTGGTCGCCGCATCGAGAACCTGCTCGAAGTTGTCGATCACGAGCAGCGCCTTGCGGTTCGCGAGCGCCGTGGTGATCTTGTCCATCAGGGGTCCGTCGCCGGCATTGCGCACGCCGAGCGACTGCGCGATGGCCGTCGGCACGAGCGCCGCGTCATACACGGTGGACAGGTCGACGAACCACACGCCGCCCGGGAAGTCCGTGCCCACCCGATTGCCCACGTCAATGGCGAGCCGGCTCTTGCCGATTCCGCCCGGGCCGGTCAGGGTCAGGAGCCTGCCCCGTTCCCGCGTGAGTGCCGTCACCAGGGAGTCGACCTCACGCTCCCTCCCCACCAGTTCCGAGAGCGGGTGGGGCAGCACCCCCGTCTCCTCGGCCGCGACCTCGATCGACTTTGCGGGGGCCGCCGGCTCGAGGCTCCGCTCGAAGGTCTCCGCCAGCATCGTCGCGAGGTCCGCCTCGATCAGTTCGCCCAGCTCCTCCGGAGTGGAGAAGTACTTGAACGACGCGTTGTCGGTGTCCCGGATCCGGGCGAGAAGGGCCGTGAGCCCGGCATCCCTCGACTCGGCCGGCTCCTTGATGTAGATGAGCTTGGGGAGCGTGGGCGCGAGGTTGTACTCGTCTTCGAGTCCCGAGACCGCCTCGCCGGGCGCCACCCAGCCGTATCGCTCCCAGTACAGTCCGACGAAGACGTGACTCTGTTGGAGGTAGGCCCGGTACAGCTCGCGGGGCGGGTGCGGGCGGGCGCCGAGCTCGAACATGACGGGCGCGAGGTGCAGCCGCTCGATGGCCGCCCGCGCGCTTCTGCGCTCCGGGGCGAGTTCCCGCAGGGTCGAACTGACGAAGATCCGGAGCCGCTGATCCGGCGTACGAATCACGGGCGGCGCGAGCCCTTCGGCCTCCGATCGGGTATCGGTGCGGGCTGCCACGGGGTCACCTCCCGTCGACTCGGGCGCTCCCGGTTGACTGCACTCTCAGGGACGAACAGTCTCAGGATAGTCTTCGCCCGACGCGCAGTGGGAAAATCCTCGGCTCGGAACGAGCCCACAAAAAGTTCGGCCCCCGCGGAACCCGCGGGGGCCGAACCGTGATCATCGAACCGTGACTACTTGGTCAGCGCCTCGAGTGACGGGGTGTTCTTGTACGACTCGGCGGCGTTGTCCTTGGTGACGAGCTCCGGCGGGAGCAGGTAGGTGGGAACAACCTTGACGCCGTTGTTGTAGTCCGTCGAGTTGGTCGAAGGCGTCTTGCCGGCGGCAAGGTCCTTGATCATCGCGATGGTCTGGGCGACGAGCTTCGTCGTGTCCTTGTTGATCGTGGAGTACTGGACTCCGGTCATGATCAGCGGGATCGAGGCGGCCTCGGAGTCCTGACCGGTGATGACGGGCTGAACCGGCTTGTCCTTGCCCGCCGCGTGAATCGACGTGATGATGGCGCGAGCCAGCGTGTCGTTCGGCGACAGAACGCCGTTCAGAACGGTGCTGCCCGTGTAGTTCGCCGCGAGGAGGGTGTCCATGCGGGTCTGGGCGTTCTGGGCAAGCCATCCGGCGGTCGCCGTCTGCTTGATGTCGGTCTGACCGGAGACGACCTTGAGGGTTCCGTCGTCGATCTTCGGCTGCAGGATCTTCATCGCACCCTTGAAGAACACGGGAGCGTTGGCGTCGTCCGACGAGCCGGAGAACAGCTCGATGTTGTACGTCTTGGCGTCGGGGAAGCGAGCCTTCATGCCGTCGAGAAGTGCCTGGCCCTGAAGCTCGCCGACCTTCTCATTGTCGTACGCCACGTAGTAGTCGACATCCTTGGTGTTCAGGATGAGGCGGTCGTAGGCGATGACGGAGGCGCCGGCGCTGTGGGCGGCGCTGACCTGCGAGCCGAGCTGCGAGCCATCCTTTGCACCGATGACGATGACCTTGGCACCCTTGGTCGTCATCGACGTGATCTGGTTCTGCTGCTCGGACACCGTGTTGGTGGCGGGCGCGTACTGCACGTCTGCCTTGAATCCGGCCTTGGCGATGCCCTCCTCGAAGAGCTTTCCGGCGAGAACCCAGTTCTCCGAGGTCTTGTCCGGAAGGGCCACGCCGATTGTGGACCCGGCCTTGAATCCGGCAGCGGCGCCGGATGAGCTCGTGGTCGTGCCACGGCTCGAGCAGCCCGAGAGGGCCATCAGTGCGACCCCGGCGATTGCCACGGTCGTGATTGCGAACTTACGCATGTGTTGTCTCTTTCTGTTGTCTGTTGGTGCAGTGGAAAGACTGGGGGCAACGATCACCCCCAGGGGCTACCCGAGTGATCAGTTCGGCGTAGTGGACTTGGGGCGGGCGGTTTCTTCCTCGGGGAGCGTGGGAACGACCCGTGGGACATCGAGACTCTCATTGATCCGGCGGGCGCGAGTGAACCGGCCGATGATCGATGGTCGACCCTGCTTCTTGCTGTAGACGTCGATTCCGACCGCGAGCAGCAGAACGAGGCCCTTGATGATCTGCACGCGGTCGATGCCGACGCCGAGCAGCTGAAGGCCGTTGTTGAGCACGGCGATGACGAAACCACCGACGATCGAGCCGACGATCGTTCCGATGCCGCCGGAGACCGCCGCGCCACCGATGAAGACTGCCGCGATCGCGTCGAGCTCCCAGCCGACACCGTCGCCGGGGCCGGAGGCGACCGAACGGCCCACGGCGATCATCCCGGCCAACGCCGCGAGGATCGACATGTTCATCATCACCAGGAAGTTGATGCGCCTGATGTTGACGCCCGAGAGTTCCGCCGCGTGCCAGTTGCCACCGACCGCGTAGATGTGACGGCCGAAGGTGGTGTTGCGGGTGATGAAGGAGTACAGCAGCACGAGCACGCCGAGGATGATGCCGGAGACGGGGTAGCTCGTCCCCGGGCGGCCCGTCGCGAACAGGTAAGTCGCGTAGAGCACGACCGCGAGCAGGATGACGACCTTGACCACGCTCACCCAGAGGGGCGCGCTCTCGGATCCCATCTTGCGCTGGGTTTGACGTTCTCGGATCTCCTGCCACACCACGGCGACCGCCACGAGCAGGCCGAGGATGAGGGTGCCGTTGCTGAAGCCGAACTGCGGTCCGAAGTCCGGGATGAACCCGTTGCCGATGATGGCGAAGGAGTCGGGCACCGGGATGCTCTGCGAGTTACCGACGAACTGGTTGCCGCCGCGGAAGATGAGCATGCCCGCGAGGGTCACGATGAAGGCCGGCACGCCGATGTACGCCACCCAGAATCCCTGCCACATGCCGATCAGCGTCCCCACGACGAGGCCGAAGACGATCGCCAGCAGGGGTGGGAAGTGCCAGCTCTGCATCGAGATCGCCACGATGATGCCGGTGAAGGCGGCGACCGATCCGACCGACAGGTCGATGTGGCCGGCGATGATCACCATCACCATGCCGATGGCGAGGATGAGCACGTACGCGTTCTGATTGACCAGGTTGATGAGGTTGATGGGGTCGAGCGTGAGCCCACCGGTGAGGATCTGGAACAGGATGATGATCACGATGAGGGCACCGAGGATGCCGACCTGGCGGGTGCTGGACCCGTTGCCGAACATCTTGCTCAGGTCACGGATGCCGCCCGACTTCTTCGGGGCTTCTGTCGTAGCGCTCATGGCTGGGTAACTTTCTTCTTCGAGGAGGTCATGCTTCTCATGAGGGTTTCTGGGTCGGCTTCAGAGGCCGGGATGTCGTTGGTGATGGCGCCTTCGAAGATGGTGAGGATTCGGTCGGAGACTCCGAGAAGCTCGGGCAGCTCAGAGGAGATCATGATCACTCCCTTGCCCTGGGCCGCGAGGTCGCGGATGATCCCGTAGATCTCCGTCTTGGCGCCGACGTCGATGCCGCGGGTCGGCTCGTCGAGGATGAGCAGGTCGGGATCGGTGAACATCCACTTCGCCAGCACCACCTTCTGCTGGTTGCCTCCCGAGAGCTTGTTCACCCCCTCCTGCACCGTCGGCGTCTTGATCCGGAGGCTCTTGCGATACTCCTCGGCGATGTTGTGCTCTTTCACCTTGTCGATCACCTGGCCGCGCGAGATCTTGGAGAGCTTGGCCGAGACCACCGACTCCTTGATGTCGTCGAGAAGGTTGAGTCCAAGCGCCTTGCGGTCCTCGCTCACGTAGGCAAGGCCGTTCTCGATCGCCTCCGCGACGTTGCGCAGCTGGATCTCCTTGCCGTTCATGAAGACCTGGCCGGAGATGAAGGTGCCGTATGAGCGACCGAAGATGCTCATCGCGAGCTCAGTGCGACCGGCGCCCATGAGGCCCGCGAATCCCACCACCTCGCCGCGGCGAACGGAGAAGCTCGAATTCTTGACCACCATGCGTTCGGCGGTGAGGGGGTGCTGCACCGTCCAGTTCTTCACCTCGAAGAAGACCTCGCCGATCTTCGAGTTGCGATCGGGGAAGCGATTCTCGAGGGTGCGCCCCACCATTCCTCGGATGATGCGGTCTTCATTGACCCCATCGGCCTGGATGTTGAGCGTCTCGATCGACTTCCCGTCGCGGATGATCGTGATCTCGTCGGAGATCTTCTCGATCTCGTTGAGCTTGTGGGAGATCATGATCGACGCGATTCCACGGCCCTTGAGTCCGAGGATCAGGTCGAGCAGGTGCTGGGAGTCCGCCTCGTTGAGCGCTGCCGTCGGCTCGTCGAGAATGAGGAGCTTCACCGACTTGTGCAGGGCCTTGGCGATCTCCACCAGCTGCTGCTTGCCGACTCCGAGGTTCTTGATCTGGGTGTCTGGATCGTCGGCCAGACCGACGCGCGCCAGCAGTTCGATAGCGGTCTTCTTGGCCACGACCCAGTCGATGTTGCCGAAGCGGCCCCGGGGCTCGTTGCCAAGGAAGATGTTCTCGGTGATCGAGAGCTCGGGGATGAGAGCGAGCTCCTGGTGGATGATCACGATGCCGGCAGCTTCGCTCGACTTGATGTCTTTGAAGCGGCACTCGGAACCCTGGAAGATGATGTCGCCCTCGTAGGTGCCATAGGGATAGACACCCGACAGAACCTTCATGAGGGTGGACTTGCCGGCCCCGTTCTCTCCGCAGATCGAGTGGATCTCGCCGGCCTTCACCGTGAGGGACACCCGGTCGAGCGCCTTGACGCCCGGGAATTCCTTGGTGATCGAACGCATCTCGAGAATGATCGGCTCAGTTGTCATGCCGGGCCTCCGCGCCATCGAGCAGCGGGATGTGTACGTTCACACGCGCGGCGAGCGCATCTGCTTTCACGTAGGACTCCCTTGTCATCAGGGCTGAATTTTGCCCGCTAACAGACTAAACCCCGAGAACGGTCTTGTCGTCAAGTTGTGAACACAACAAGTCCGTAACGACTCAGTTTTGGCGCAATCCGGATGGCTGGAGCACGAGTGAGGCCGCGCCGAGCACCTCCGCGCGATCGCCGAGTGCGGACATTACGATCGTCGTCGCCGCACCGACGCTCGGCACGGCATGACGGCGGAGGCCGCGCTGGACCGGTTCCAGGAGGATCTCGCCCAGACCGGCCAGCGGCCCCCCGATGACGATCACCTGCGGGTTGATCAGGTTGGCAATGCTCGCGAGCGCCCGACCGATGGCGACTCCCGAGTCATCCAGCACTCTCAGTGTTGCTGGGTCGCCGCCGAGCGCGTTCTGCACGATGTCGGCCGTCGTCACGGTAGCGGCACCGCCTCTGCTGAGCAGTTGCATCATCACGGACGTGGACGCAACGGTCTCGAGACAGCCCCGATTGCCGCAGTGGCAGACGAGGCCGTTGTCGACAATGGTCTCGTGGCCGATCTCGCCGGTGATGCCAATGCTGCCGTAGTACGGCCGACCGTTGAGGATCAGGCCGGCACCGATGCCGCTCCCGACCTTCACGAAGGCGAGATTTTCCACCGAGTTGTGCGGGCCCCAGGTCACCTCGGCGAGGGCGCCGAGATTGGCGTCGTTATCGAAAACCACCGGAAAATGCAGGCGTTTCTCGAGGTCCGGCAGGTGGATGCCCTCCCACTCGGGCAGGATGGCACCTTGAACCACGGTGTTGGTTCGCTGGTCGATGGGGCCGGGAATGCCCACGCCCACGCCCAACACCGACGAGGGGGCGATCGCGTGCCGCTCGAGCATTCCCGCCAGCAGTTCGGTGGCGCGGTCGATGCCCTCCTCCGCCCGATGGCCGGGCGGCAGTTCCACGTACACCTCGTCGACCACGACGTGGCCCAGCGTGACGATCACGATCCTGAGGTGCCGACGGCCGAAGTCGATCCCCACCGCGACTGCACCATTGCTGATGAGTCGCACGAGGAGGGCACGGCGCCCGGAACTCGTGGTGGGCTCCGTCGCCACAATCCCGGAGTGGGCCATGTTCTTGATGATGTTCGACACGGTCGCCGTGGACAGGCCGGTCTGCCTGGCGAGCTCGGCCTGGGTCGATGGACCACCGCCGAGGAGGGCGTCGATGATGCGCTGCTGATTCAGTTCGCGCAGAGCCGTCTGGGACCCGGGGTTGCGAGCGCCCCTGGAAACCGGATGCGGCGATGCAGGCATTCCTCGAGAGTGCAGCAAGAAACCCTTGTCGTCAAGAAGTTAACGCAACTTCGAAATCAAAATGTGATCGCTAACATCGTTCCGAGCCTAAATTCGGGGCGGCGCTGTCGATTTTCGAACGATGAGTTCGGGCCTGACCTGCTCGTGGCTGGACTCCACTTCGCCCCGGAGTTCGGCCAGCAGCATCCCGACCGATCGGCGGCCGATTTCAGCGAAATCCTGGCGTACCGTCGTGAGCGGCGGCCAGTAGTGTGCCGCCTCCGGAATGTCGTCGAAGCCGACGACGCTCACATCGCCCGGCACGTCGAGACCGGCGTCCCGGAAGGCGTGGATCAGGCCGAGGGCCATCTGGTCGTTCGCCGCGAACACCGCGGTGAAGTCCCGATAGCGCAGGAGCTCGCGGCCGACGTGGTGCCCGAAGTCCGCCGTCCAGTCGCCGAGGATCGGGGGGTGGGTCGTGAGGTCGGCGTCGTCCACCTCGCGGAGGAAGCCGGTCATCCGCGCCTCGGCCTCGATCCAGTCCTGGGGACCCGAGAGGTGCACGATCTCGCGATGCCCGAGATCGATCAGATGGCGGGTGGCCATTCGCGCACCGGCGATCTGGTCCACCGAGAGGCTGCGGTGATCGTCCCGCCGAGTGGAGTCGAGGGTCACGAGGGGCACGCTGATCTCGAGCTGACGGATGGCGTCGAAGACGCGAACCTGCGGAGCGATCACGACGAGCCCCTCGACGGCCTGGCGCATGAGATGTTCGAGTCGGTCCACGATCGCGGCGTGATCGCTCGTGGCCAGGCTCGTGGTGCTGATCAGGTAGCCGGCCTCGCGCGCGGCCTCCTCGATGGCGTGCAGGCTCGTGGTCGGACCGTAGTGCGCGGTCTGCGAGGTGAGCACGCCGATCGTGCGGGTGCGACTCGTCACGAGCGCTCGAGCCGCCTGATTCGGTCGATAGCCGACCTGCGCGATCACCTCGAGGACGCGCTGCTTGGTGGTGTCCTTGATGCTTTCCGAGTTGTTGAGAACCCGGGAGACGGTCTGGTACGACACGCCGGCAAGACGTGCCACATCCCGAATGTTCGGGGCGCGAACCTTGTCTGGTTCCATGAGAGATCGTCCGGCTTCGTCGACGTGTGATGTGTACGATCACATTTCACGTACAACGAAGACCATTATGGCCCACGCGGGACGGGGCCGAGATCGGGTCAGCGCCTCGTTACGGCAGGTGCGCGAAGACCCGCACGGGGAACGTGCCGAACCCCTCGATCTTCGGTGGCACCGCCGTAACGGTGCTGCCAGAGGGCGGCAGCGCCGCGAGGTTGGTGAGGTGCTCGACGACGTGGATGCCGGAACCGAGCAGCGTGGTGTGCGCCGGGCGCTCGCCCCCAGCCTCGGTGTCGTCGATGTTGAGCGAGTCGATGCCGACCAGCGTGACCCCCGCCTCGGCCAGGGCGCGTGCACCCTCGGCGGTGAGGAAGGGCGCGCCGGTCGCATAGCCGGGCGTCCCGAAGAGCGAGCTCCAGCCGGTGTGCAGCAGGACCGCCTTGCCGGCGAGGTCACGGTCGAGGAACACCTCGGCGGGAATGCCTCGCTCCGATACATCCTGCAAATGGAATACTTCCGCGGGCTGGTCGACGAGGGTCGCGAGGTCGAGATCGGCCAGGTCGTTTCCTCCGTCGAACCGATGGAACGGACTGTCGAGGTAGGTGCCGGTGTTGCCGATCATGGTGATGACATCCATCGCGAACTGGGTACCGGGCGCGTACTTTTCGATCGACTGCTCGCGCGTGAGATGCGGGGTGATGACGGGGGCCGGCAGTCCGGGATAGGTGACGAGCCCAGCGCGGATGGTGTGGCTCAGGTCCACGAGCCGGCCACGAGAGGCTGGCGGCGACTCGATTCCGCGGGTTCCCCGGTGCTGCTCCTCGGCGATCACGAGGTTCGAGATGGAGACCCTCGAGACCAGGGCGAGGCCCAGGTGGCGCACGAAGAGCCGGGCGACATCCGCCTCGGTGACGTCCGGGGTCGGGAGGTCGATCCTGAAGCCCTCGGCGCTGAGGCCGCCGCCGTTGGCGAACTCGACTCGCGCGTCGAAGTGGGCGCGGTACTCGGTCATGATCGTCTCCTTGTGGCGAGTCCGACCACGATGGCCGCAACGGCGAGAATACCCGGGATGAGCAGGTGACTGCCGGCGAGCACGAGCAGGCCGAGCACGAGAACGCAGGAGACGACGGCAAGCCACCAGCCGGCGGACCAGCGCTCGAGGAGCCTCACCGCGGCCGCCATGCCGAGGGCGTAGACCGCCACCATGCAGCTGGTGTGGATGAGGATGAACGGCTGCAGCGACAGACCGCTCGCCACGAGTGCGGCGAGATAGACGAACGCGAGCGCACCGACGACGGCGAGGCTGCGCCGGGGGATCCCGCCGGATTCCACTCCCCTGGCGAGCCAGCCGGGCAGGTCGCCGTCACGACCGAGTGACGCGCCGAGCTTGGCGAAGGCGCCCAGATAGGTGTTGAGCACGCCGAGCGACACGACGGCCGCGACGACGGCGACGAAGGCGGGGCCGACACCGGGCGCGGTCCGTGCGACGAGGTCGAGCAGCGGCACCGGGCCGGCGCCGGCCTCGCTGCCGAGCACGGAAACCGTCACCGCCTGCAGGGAAAGGTAGGCCGCTCCCACCGCGGCGATCGCGATGGCGGTGGCGAGCGGGATGGTGCGGCGAGGATTGCGGAACTCCCCGGCGATGTGGGTGACCGCCTCCCAGCCGGCGAACGCCCAGACGAAGAGGCTGATGGCCGCCCCCACCCCCGGCCAGCCATGGGGCAGGAACGGAGTGAAGTTCTGAGCTCTTGAGGCGGGAGCCGACACCGCCACGACCCCGATCACGATCGCGACGAGGGCGCCGGTGAGCACGAGCTGCACTGCCCCCGACACCCGCAGGCCGTAGGCGTTCGACACCAGCGGGGGAATCAGGATCAGGACGGCGCCCACGATGACGGCCCAGCGCGGGCCACCGAAGATCGCGACGACATAGGAGGCGCCGAGCACAGCCACGACCGGAGACCCGACGCAGACACCGAAAAAGAAGAAGTAGCCGGCCATCCGCGCCGGTGTCCTGCCGAGGGCGAGGCGCACAAAGGTGGCCACGCCCCCGGCATCCGGATATCTGGCCGCGAGCGCGGCGAAGGTGCCGGCGAGCGGAATCGACAGCAGCAGCACGGCGAGAACCGCCACGATGGACGCCGGCCCGGCGGTGCTCGCCGCCAGAGACGGGAGCACGAGGATGCCGGTGCCCAGCACTGCGGCGATGTAGAGCGCGGAGCCCTGGAGGAGACCGACCGTGCCGGCGTGCGGCACGCCGGTGCGCTTGGTCGCCTCTGTCGTCATGAGTCAATCGCCATGACTCAATCGTCGCAGCGGCAGCGTCGGAGCGGCTAGCGATAAACGGACAGCGTGCCACCAGTTACCGCCTGAGCTCGCTGCCTCCCCGCCGGCGCGTGCCCGTTCGACGCGCCCGTCCCGCGAATGTGCCCGTTTGTCGACACTGTGCCGCGTCGAGCCGGCCCGGACACGACAAACGGGAACAATTGGTCGCCGGGACGGCGGCCGGGGTGGCGGCGGCCGGGATCAGGCGGCGGCGCGGTCCAGGGCGGCGAGCACGTCCCCGACGAGATCGTCGACCCCTTCGATGCCCACCGACAGCCGCACGATGTTATCCGCGACCTCGAGAGAGGTGCCCTTGACGGACGCGTGGGTCATCTCCGAGGGGTACCCGATGAGCGACTCGACACCGCCGAGCGACTCCGCGAGCTGGAACAGCTCGGTGGATTCGGCGAACGTGCGCGCGACGGCGGCACCGCCGGTGAGCGCGAGCGAGATCATCCCGCCGAAGCCACGCATCTGGCGCGCGGCGAGCTCGTGTCCCGGGTGGTCGGGCAGGCCAGGATAGAACACGCGTCCCACGGCGGGATGCCCCACCAGCGCCTCGGCGATGGCCTGGGCGTTCGAGGAGTGGCGCTCCACTCGCACCGCGAGGGTCTTGATCCCGCGCACGGTGAGCCAGGCATCCATCGGCCCGGAGACCGGCCCCACGGCGAACTGCAGGAAGCGCACCTTCTCGGCCAGCTCGTCGTCGTTGATCACCACGGCGCCGCCGAGCACATCGGAGTGACCGCCGAGGTACTTCGTGGTCGAGTGGGTGACGATGTCGGCGCCGAACGCGAGCGGATTCTGCAGGTAGGGGGACGCGAAGGTGTTGTCGACGACCACGAGCACTCCGGCCGCATGGCCGATCTCCACGAGGGCGGCGATGTCGCTGATCTTCATCAAGGGGTTGCTCGGCGTCTCGAGCCAGAGCACCTTCGTCGCGGGGGTCATCGCCGCACGCACGGCGTCGAGGTCGGTCATCTCGACCGAATCGAGGTGCACACCCCAGGGCACGAACACGCGATTGACGAGACGGTGCGTGCCCCCATAGACGTCATTGCCCATCACGACGTGGTCGCCCGGGCGCAGGAGCGCACGCAAGAGCGTGTCTTCCCCGGCGAGACCCGACGCGAAGCTGAACCCGTGGGATCCACCCTCGAGGTTCGCGATCAGCGTCTCGAGCGAGGTGCGCGTGGGGTTGCCGCCGCGGGTGTACTCGTAGCCGTTCCGAAGGCCGCCGATGCCGTCCTGCACGAAGGTGGAGGTCTGATAGATCGGCGGGATCACCGAGCCCGTGGTCGGGTCGAACTCCTGACCGACGTGGATGGCGCGGGTGGAGAAATCGAGCGGTTCTGGCACGGGGTTCTTTTCTGGGGGAGGGACGAGTTGGTCAGTCGGAGAGGAAGGTGAGCAGGTCGTGCCGGGTGACCACGGCCACCGGCTTGCCGTCCTCGGTCACGAGCAGGGCATCCGCCTTGCCGAACGCCGACCGGGCGGCGCTCACCGATTCGTGCACACCGATCAAACCGAGCGGGGCACCGATAAATTTCCCGACCGGGTCGGTCATCTGCGCGTCGCCGCTGAACACCTGCTCGAGCAGGGATCGTTCCTCGATCGCGCCCACCACTTCACCGATCACGACGGGGGGCTCCGCGGACAGCACCGGCAGTTGAGAGACACCGTACTGGGTCATGATCTGGATGGCGTCCCGAACGGTGTCCGACGGGTGCACGTGCACGAGCGCAGGCAGCGAACCGGTCTTGTGGCTCACCACGTCGGCGACGGTCTTCTCGTCCGAGACCTGGGTGAAGCCGTACGACTGCATCCACTTCTCGCTGAACACCTTGTTGAGGTAGCCGCGTCCTCCGTCGGGAAGCAGGATGACCATGATCGCCTCGGCCGGAAGGTCGCGCGCCGCCTTGAGCGCCGACGCCACCGCCATGCCGCTTGATCCGCCGACAAGCAGTCCCTCTTCGCGCGCCAGCCGACGGGTCATCTCGAAGGATTCTGCGTCGGAAGAGGCGATGATCCGGTCCACGACGGAGGCGTCGTAGGCCTCGGGCCAGAAGTCCTCACCGACGCCCTCGACGAGGTACGGGCGCCCGGTGCCGCCGGAATAGACCGACCCCTCCGGATCTGCTCCGATGATCGTGACGGCGCCGTCCGACACCTCCTTGAGGTACTTCCCGACCCCACTGATGGTGCCCCCGGTTCCCACGCCCGCGACGAAGTGGGTGACCCGGCCGTCGGTGTCGCGCCAGATCTCCGGACCGGTGGTCTCGTAGTGGCTGAGCGGACCATTGAGGTTCGAGTACTGGTTGGGCTTGAATGCGCCGGGGATCTCCCGCGCGAGCCGATCGGACACCGAGTAGTAGGACTCTGGGCTGTCCGGCGCGACGGCGGTCGGCGTGACGACGACCTCGGCGCCGTAGGCGAGCAGCACGTTGCGCTTCTCTTCGCCCACCTTGTCCGGCAGCACGAAGACGCAACGGTAGCCGCGCTGCTGGGCGACGAGCGCGAGCCCGATGCCCGTGTTACCGGAGGTCGGCTCCACGATCGTGCCGCCGGGCTTCAGCTTGCCCTCGCGTTCGGCCGCGTCGATGATGCGCGTGGCGATGCGGTCTTTGGATGAGCCGCCGGGGTTGAGGTATTCCACCTTCACCAGCACCGTCGCCGCGATCCCCGCCGTGACGACGTTGAGCTTGACGAGGGGGGTGTTTCCGACGAGGTCGATGACGCTGTTTGCGTACTTCATGGTTCGGCCAATCTACCAGCGGCGTTCGGCCGGTTACGCGTCGGGCCGGGCGGCTTCCGCGCGGACACCGGCACACGCAGCGCGGGTCAGGCTCCGGCCGACGACACCTGTTCGCGATAGAGGCCCGCATAGACCCCGCCCGCCGCGGCCAACTCCGCGTGGGAGCCGCGCTCGACGATGCGTCCGCCGTCGACGACGAAGATGACGTCGGCCGAGACGATCGTCGACAGCCGGTGGGCGATGGCGATCGTGGTGCGTCCGGCAGAGGCGGTGTCGAGGGCGTCCTGAACGACGCGCTCGGAGATCGAGTCCAGCGAGCTCGTCGCCTCGTCCAGGATCAGCACGCGTGGATCTTTCAGCAGCACCCGGGCGATCGCGATGCGCTGCTTCTCGCCGCCGCTCAGTCGATAGCCACGCTCCCCCACGACAGTGTCGTAGCCGTCGGGGAACGACACGATCGTGTCGTGGATGTTCGCCGCCTGGGCCGCGAACACCAGTTCTTCGTCACTCGCGCCGGGCTTGGCGTAGCGCAGGTTCTCGGCGATCGTCGCGTGGAAGAGGTAGGTCTCCTGGCTCACGATGCCGATGTTGGCGACGAGGGACTCCTGCTCGAGTTCGCGCACGTCGTCTCCGGCGAAGAGGATGCGTCCGCTCGTCACGTCGTGAAAGCGCGGAATCAGGTAGGAGACGGTGGTCTTGCCGGCACCGGACGGCCCCACGAAGGCGGCGAACTGGCCGGGTTCGATGGCGAACGAGACGCCCTTGAGCGTCGGCCTGGCGTCTGCCCCGGCGTCCGGGTAGGCGAAGACCACGTCGTCGAACTCGATCCGCCCCAGCTTCGCCGCGTTCGCCGGGTGGGCGTTGGGGGCGTCAGCGATCGCCGGACGCAGGTCGACGTACTCGAAGATCCGCGCGAACAGGGCCTGCGAGGTCTGCAAGTCGAGGGCCACCCGCATGAGACCGAGTAGCGGCCACATGAGTCGCGCCTGAACAGTCGTGAACGCGACTATGGTGCCGGCGGTCACCGGCACGTCGCCGAGGATCAGCCACGCCGCGCAGATGTAGATCACCGCCGGAATGATGGCGAGGAAGATCTGCACCGTGGCGAAGAACCACTGGCCGCTCATCTGCTCCCGCACCTGGAGGCCGATCTGGTTGTCGTTCTCCTTGGAGTACCGGCCGACCTCGGTGCCCTGCTGGTTGAAGCTCTTGGCCAGCAGGATGCCGGAGACCGACAGCGTCTCCTGGGTGATCGCGGTCATGTCGCTGAGCGACTCCTGCGTCTTCGTCGCGATCTTGGCGCGCACACGGCCCACCCGGCGCTGGGCGAAGACGAGGATCGGCATGAGGATCACGGCCACGATGGTGAGCTGCCAGGAGAGCACGAGCATCGACACGAAGGCGGCGATCACGGTGACCGTGTTGCCGAGCACGCTAGAGACGGTGTTGGTGAGAACGCTCGCGACGCCGCCCACATCGTTCTGCAGACGGGACTGGATGATGCCGGTCTTGGTGCGGGTGAAGAACGCGAGTTCCATCTTCTGCAGGTGGCCGAACAGCCGCACCCGCAGCGCGCCCATGACCCGGTTGCCCACGGTGGCCGTGAGGAATGTCTGCCACACCCCCAACGCCGCGGAGGCGACGTAGATGAGCACCATGAGGCCGACGATCTCGATCAGCACGGGGAAATCGGGGCGTCCACTCGCCGGGAAGAGCCCGAAGTCGAAGGCACGCTTGGTGAGAAGAGGTGGCAGCACGGTGAGGGCGGCGCCGATCACGACGAGCACCGCCGTGATGGCGAGGGAGCGGCGGTGCGGCGCGAAGAGCTGCACTATGCGTGCGAGAAGGTCGGGGATGCGCGGCGCCTCCGCGTTGGCCTCGCGCTGGGCATCCGCGTCGCCCCCGCTGATGCGCGTGCGCTGCTTTCCCATGCGGCCCACTTGGCTGCCACCGTGCATTCCACTCATCCCTTCACTGTACGCAGGGGAGACGACGGGCCGGCCGCGATTCGCGGCGGGCGGAATCCGCCGGCTGCTCCGGATGCCCCGCGTCCGCGGGGGACCTCCTCGGCGGCGGGAGAAACGACGCCGGGCGGCGGGTTAAACGTCTCACGGCGGGAGTTGTGACTCCCGCCGTGAACGCGTATCCCCCGCCACCGGGACCGAGACCCGGGCGCGCGCGGATCAGCCCTTCGTGCTGCCCGCCAGCAGGCCGCGGACGAAGAAGCGCTGCAGTGCGAAGAACACGATGAGCGGAACGAGGATCGAGATGAACGCGCCCGAGGTGAGCAGCTGCCAGTCCTGGCCACGGCCACCGGTGATTTCGGCGAGCAGCTTCGTCATCGGCGCCACCTCACCATCGGCGAACACCAGCGCGACCAGCAGGTCGTTCCACACCCAGAGGAACTGGAAGATCGCGATCGACGCGATGGCCGGCATGGTGAGGGGGAGCACGATCCTGAAGAAGATCTGCCCGTGTCCGGCCCCATCCACCCGCGCCGCCTCGATCAGCTCGGCGGGAAGCTCGGAGATGAAGTTGTGGAGCAAGAAGATCACGAGCGGGAGTCCGAAGATCGTGTGGGCGATCCAGACCTGAGTGTACGAACCACTCGCATTCAGCCCGGCGAACAGCTGCACTCCGCCGATCGTGAGCCCTCGGGAGAAGAGACTCAGCAGGGGGACGAGAGCCATCTGCAGCGGCACGATCTGCAGTGCGAACACCCCGATGAACATCCAGTTCTTACCCTTGAAGTTCATCCACGCAAACCCGTAGGCCGCGAGGCTCGCGAGAGTCAGGGGGATGAGCGTCGCGGGCAACGTGATGGCGATCGAGTTGATGAACGCCTGCCCGAGATTCAGCTGGCTGTTCCCGGCCTTGAGAACCTGCGAGTAATTGTCGAAGGTCAGCCCGGGGTTCTGGAAGATCGTCCACCAGCCCGTGGTGTTGATCAGGGCGGCCGGACGGATCGAGGAGATGAACAGCCCGAAGGTCGGCACCGTCCAGACCAGGGCGATGATGAGCGACGCAATGGTCGCCCCGCGACTGGTCAGGCGCTTCTTCGTGCGCTTCGTGAGGGTTCGCTCGGAAGCCCGTTCACCGGCCTTGAGCTGGCGCTTCGTCGCGTTGTCGATCGGTACATCGATGGGTGTGACGGCGCTCATCGGATCTCCCTCTGCTTCTGGATCTGCCGTGCGTTGTAGATGACGATGGGTAAGACCAGTACGAAGAGCACGACCGCGAACGCCGCCGAACGGCCGTTCTCGAAGCCCTTCCACTGCGTGTACATCTCGTTGGCGATGACGCTCGTTTCGTTGGCACCGGCCGTCATCGTGCGCACGATGTCGAAGACCTTGAGCGACGCGATCGAGATCGTGGTGAGCACCACGATGAGTGACGAGCGGATGCCCGGCACGGTCACGTTGATGAAGCGCTCCCACGCATTCGTGCCGTCCAGTTCCGCGGCCTCCAACTGCTCCGTCGGCACACCCTTGATGGCCGCCGAGAGCACGACCATCGCGAATCCGGTCTGGATCCAGACGAGCACGATGATGAGGAAGAACGTGTTCCACGGGGAGATCGAGACGAAGTCGGTCGGCTGGCCGCCGAAGAGCACCACCAGCTGATTGAGAAGACCAATCTGGTTCTGGCCCGCCGGTCGCGCAGCGTAGACGAACCTCCAGATGATCGAGGCACCGACGAACGAGATCGCCATCGGCATGAAGACCAGGATCTTGAAGAACTTCTCGCCCCGCGACTTGTCGATGAAGACGGCGTAGGCGAGCCCGATCGCGGTCGAGAACGCCGGCACGATGAGCACCCAGATGATGGTGTTCAGCACCACCCGGATGCCCGTGGGCTGGGTGAAGATCCACTGGAAGTTATCGAGGCCCACGAACCGGTTGCCGCGGCTGTTCTGGAAGGCCGCGATCGTCGTCGAAATCGTCGGGTAGACGAGGCCGATCAGCAGCAGGACCAGTGCCGGCGCGAGAAAGCCGACCAGCTGGAAGAGGTAGCCGGCGCCCTGCTTGGCCCGGTAATCGAGGATGAAGAAGATGCCGCCGAGAACCGCTGCGACGGCAGCCGCCCAGAGGACCGACCCCAGGAACAGGAAGATGACCAGTGGTGCGAGCACGCACACGGCGAGGCGGATGATCGTGTACTTGCGTCCCGACCGCGGTGCGATCTCAACGAAGAACAGGATGACCGCCACGGCGGCGACGAACGCTCCGACGACGAGGGGGATCTGGACCAGCGCGGGGAGCGTCGCTATCCAGTGGAAGAAATCTGACATTGTGCCCTTTCGAGTACGGCAGTGGACTCAGGAGCCTGCGGATTCGGATGCATCTGCATTAGACACCGTAGCAATGGGGTACGGAAAGGCCGGCAAAGAATTTTCTCTCTGCCGGCCCCTCGCGTTGGGTGTTACTTAGACGACCGGAGTCGCTAGTTGGCCGGCCAGGATGCGTCGATGGTCTTCAAGACCTCATCCGTCGACTTGCCGTTGATCCAGTCGACCATGCCGGTCCAGAACGAACCCGCACCGACGACGCCGGGCATCAGGTCAGACGCGTCGAAGCGGAACGTCGTCTTCGGGTCCTGGAGCGTCTTGATGGCCTGCTGCAGGATCGGGCTTGACGCGTTCTTCGGGTCGAGACCCTTGTTGGCGCTGATCACACCACCGAGCTTGACGCGGCTGTTCGCCCAGTCGCCGCTCGACAGGTACTCCTGAACCTTCTGGGTGTCCTTGTCGTTCGAGAACGCGGCAACCATCTCGCCACCACCGGTGACGGCCGGGCCGGCACTGGAGTCGATCGGCGGGGTGATGAAGGCCCAGACCTGCTTGTCCGGTCCGACCGTCGCGTTGCCGTTCTTCGGGTCCTGGATGAATCCATCGAAGAAGGACGCCTGGTGAGTCAACGCGCAGGAGCCGTTTCCGACCACCCGGGCGACGTCACCGAACGGCGTGGAGTTGATCGACTTCACATCTCCGAGGCCGGCGTTCACGTAGGCCGGGTTCTTGAGGATGTCGCCGACGCTATCGAACGCCTTCTTGATGGCCGGGTCGGTGAACGGGATCTTGTGGCTGACCCACTTGTCGTAGGTCTCCGCTCCGGCCTGGCGAAGCACGAGGTCTTCGACCCAGTCGGTTCCCGGCCAGCCTGTCGCCGCATCCGAGCCGAATCCGGCACACCACGGGGCCTTGCCGGTCTTCTCCTGGATGGTCTTGGTCAGGGTGAGGAGCTCATCCCAGGTCTTCGGCACCTCGACACCCCACTCCTTGAACTTCGCCGGCGAGTACCAGATGAAGCCCTTGACGCTCGCCATGAGCGGCGAGGCGTAGAGAGTGCCGCCTGACGAGGCATAACCGGCCCAGTCCTTGGACCAGTTCTTCTTCACGTTGGCCGCGGCCGCGGCCGGCTCGGGCTGAATGAAGTCGCGCGACGCCAGGTCCTTCAGAAGGCCGGGCTGCGGGAAGATCGCGATGTCGGGTGCGTTGCCGCCCTGGGCGCGAACGCTGATCTGGGTCTCGAACTCCTTGGAGCCTTCGTACTTGATCGTGATCTTGTTCTTCTTCTCCCAGTCAGCCCAGGATTTCTGCAGGAGCTCCGCCTCGGTGTCGACGATCGTGCCGTAGATGGTCACGACTCCGTCGGCCTTGCCGGCGTCGCCCGGACCCTTGTTCGACGAGGTGGAGCCGCCCCCTGACGAGCAGCCCGCGAGAGCAAGGCCCGCGATGGTAAGAAAAACGAGTGGGGCTGTGATGCGGCGGTGCACGGTGGAACTCATGTAACTCCTCCTCATTGAGGTTCTTCCGCAAGGTGTTCATGGCTGAACGCGGACTGGACAGTGCTGTGTTGCCGGTTCGCGTGCACCGGTTACACGCGCAGGCGGACAATAGGGAACCGGTTCCACTCGACAAGCTACGACACCGCGAGGGGTTTCTGCAAGCGCTTGGCGCGGCCTGTTATCTAACGTTATCGTCACGCGCGTGTCTCATCGGCCCGGTCGATGTTCCCCGCCTTCCCACCGTGGGAGCGCGACCATGTGGAACCGGTTCCATTCGATGGAAAAGATGGCTAGGCTGTGCTCCGCCGAGCCGCTGCCGAAGGAGATGGGTGCTTGTGAGTGCAATCGCCGATGTCGCACGCCTTGCCGGAGTGTCGAAATCCACCGCATCCCGCGCGCTCAGCGGCCGAGGCTACGTCTCTGAACAGACGAAGACGAAGGTCGAGCGGGCCGCCGCCGCGATCGGCTACGTGGTCTCCTCGAATGCAGCGAGCCTCGTCACCGGCCGAACCCGCAACGTGGGAGTGGTCATCCCCTTCGTCAACCGCTGGTTCTTCGCCGAGGTGCTCGAGGGGATCGAGAGCGCCCTCATCGGCGCGGGCTACGACCTCACCCTCTACCGGCTCAGCCCGAATGCGGCCCTGCGCGAACGCATCTTCGACTACTTCCTGGTGCGCAAGCGCGTGGACGCGGTCATCGCCGTAGACGTGGCCCTCACCGCACACGAGGTCGCGCTGCTCAAGTCCCTCGGCAAGCCGATCGTGAGCATCGGAGGCGACATCGACGGCATCTCGTCCCTCAGCATCGACGACGTGCGCGCGTCCCGGTTCATGACCGAACATCTCTTGAGCCTCGGCCACACCCGCATCATGCACCTGGGCGGAGACCTCAACGAGCAGATGGACTTCCGGGTGCACACCCAGCGTCTCACCGGCATGCGGGAGGCTCTCGACGCCGCCGGGATCGAGCATCCGGACGACTTCCGCGCTGTGCCCTACACGATTCCCGGCGGATATGCCGGGGCGCTCGCGGTGCTCGGCGACCCCGGCTCGCGACCGACGGCAATCGTGGCCGGCTGCGATGAGATCGCGATCGGCGCGATCGTGGCGGCCCGACAGCTCGGCATCACCGTGCCGGAACAGGTCTCCATCGTCGGGATCGACGGCCACAATCTGGCGGAGATGTTCGGGTTGACCACGCTCGAGCAGTACCCGGTCGACCAGGGCGCCAAGGCGGTCGAAATGATCATGGAGCGGCTCACGAGCGATCGGGGGCCCCTCGAGGACGAGAGGGTGACGATGCCGGTGCACCTGAAGGTGAGGCGCAGCACGACGGCGCCCGCCGGAGTCGCCGTCCGCTGATCGCCGCAGTCCTGATTGCCGCTGTCCCGCTCGCCGCGGCAGCGCCGGGACCCGTGGCCCCGGCGCTGCCGCGTCGTGCAGGCGGGCCGTGCCCCCATCAACGCGCTGAACCGGGCTAGCCAGAGGGTAAGACTGTCTAGTCCACACATAGATCGGGGTACAACTCGCAGAATTCACGCCGTCCACCTCAAGAAATCCGGCGGCGACGCGTCCTCATTATGGTGGACAACGAATGCCAATCGCAAGTAGCCTCAGGCGTGAGCAATCGGTGAAACGGTTTGCTCGGCGTTCCATGGGCCGACATCGTCGTCGGTCGGCTCCTCGAGGGCGCTGCAACGTCCGTCCCTGATCCCGGACGATGCGGCGTAGACGGCACAGGCGCGGGACATGCCGAGTGGTTACGGCGTGTCCCGCGCCACCCGCATCCCGCAACGCCGAAGGGCGCCGCCCCGTGTGGGACGACGCCCTCGGACTGCGGACACCCCTCGCGGAGGTCCGCCTTCACTGCATCGAAAGTTACCGCAAGCTGAGCCCCGAAGGGCATCGACTACTTGAGGGTGACGGTGGCGCCAGCTTCTTCGAGCTGAGCCTTCGCCTTCTCGGCGGTCTCCTTGTTGACACCCTCGAGCACGACGCCGGGGGCGTTGTCCACGACGGCCTTGGCCTCGCCGAGGCCGAGGCTCGTGAGGGCACGGACCTCCTTGATGACCTGGATCTTCTTGTCGCCGATGGACTCGAGAACGACGTCGAAGGAGTCCTTCTCTTCGACCTCTTCGACCGGAGCGGCCGGTCCGCCGGCAGCAGCGGCTGCAACGGGGGCGGCAGCGGTGACCTCGAAGACCTCTTCGAACTTCTTGACGAACTCGCTGAGCTCAATGAGCGTGAGCTCCTTGAATGCTTCGATGAGGTCGTCGCCTGAAAGCTTTGCCATGATGTTTCTCCTTGTTTTTCTCGTTGTATGCCGCGGTGTCTAACGTCCTTGCGGAGTTAGGACGCGGAATCCTGCTTCTCGCGCAGCGCGTCGACCGTGCGAACGGCCTTGGCGAGCGGAGCATTGAACATGTACGCCGCGCCGAACAGCGAGGCCTTGAAGGCGCCGGCAAGTTTGCCGAGCAGCACCTCTCGGGTCTCGAGATCCGCGAGCTTGATGACCTCTGCCGGGGTCAGGGGGTTACCGTCGAAGTAACCGCCCTTGATGACCAGCAGCGGGTTTGCCTTGGCGAAGTCGCGAAGACCCTTTGCAACGGTGACCGGGTCACCGTGCACGAACGCGATCGCGGACGGACCGACAAGGTCGTCATCAAACGACGAAATGCCAGCCGCGTTCGCGGCGATCTTGGTCAACGTGTTCTTCACCACGGAGTACGTGGCGTTCTCACTGAGAGTGGTGCGCAGCGTCTTCAGCTGAGCGACAGTGAGCCCGCGGTACTCGGTGAGCAGTACGGCGGTCGAGTCGCGGAACTTGTCCGTGAGCTCGGCAACCGAAGCTTCCTTGTTCGCCATGTGGCTCCTAGTAATGGATTTGTGGTGCGTGGTTGTGCGTTCCGGACCACCGGGCCGTGCCACGACAACAAAAAAGGCTCCGGCGCAAGCGCACGGAGCCAAACCAACATGGAGCTAAACCATGGAAGGAATTCTCAATACACCTGCGCTGGTCTTCGCTGTCGCGAACATTCGATCGGCGGCTGCGATTCTCTCGAATCGTCGCACGCCGATAACCGGCGGTCTTTGGCTGTGGATAACACTACGGGATGAAGGGGCCGCCGTGCAACACGGCCGCGAGCGGGAGCATCGCGACGCGTCAGCCGTCGAGGTCGCTGCCAGAACCGGCTGCGACCGGGGCCGGTGCGACGGGCGCGGATGGCGACGTTCGAGATCGCGACGTGGTCTTCGCGGCCGTACCCGGCTTCGCCGCTGTACTCGGCATCGCGGCCGTACTCGGCTTCGCCGCTGTACTCGGCCTCGGCTTCGCAGCCGCACGCTTCGGCTGAACCGTAGGCGCCGCGATCGGGTTCGCGGCCGGGACGGGATCGGAGTCCTCGACCGCAGCGTCCACCGTGGGCTCGACCACTACGGCTGGCGCGGCCGGTTCGGCAGGAGAACCAGAGTCAGCGCCATCGGCGACCGCGGCATCCCCGGACTCACCGCGGGCACGTCGGCGTCGGTCGGGCAGCAGCACGAATCCCGCGAGCAGCACCACCACGATGCCGAGCACGATGCCGGCCACCAGCAGACCCTGACTCGGTTCGCTCGCAGCCGGGGTCGGCGCATCGGCGAGGAGCTTCTTGCGGAACTCCGCGTTCGGCAGGGCGGAGGTGACGCCCGACTTGCCCGGCACAAGGGGTGTGATCGTTGTGCCGTCCGAGGCGAACCAGGCCTTCACCTGGTCGTCCCGCACGAGCAGGGCGCCCGCAGGAGCGGCGGCGAGAGCGGCCACGGTCGCACTGCCCGGCGCAAAGTCGGCGAGCTCCGGCTGGTCGCTGCCGGGGTTGATCCACACCGTCGCGAGGCCGAGCACGACGTCGCCCTTGGTGGAGACCGGCGCGACCCAGTTGTTGGTGAGTTCGGTGGGGGTCGTGGCGGCGCCCGATCGGAACGCCTTGGTGAACGCGAGCACTCGGCGCACCGTTCCGACCTTCGTCGTCGCGTCATAGGTGCTCGCCCCGTACAGGTCGGCGAGCCTCGGCACGAGACCGGTCGCGAAGTAGGACGCTACCTCCTCCGGAACCCGGGGTTCGTCGCTGGCCAGGGCGGTTTGCGCGCCGAAGCCCGCCATCGCGACGGCCAGGAGGGCGATCGCGATGGCGCGCCTATGCACAGTCACGCCTGGACATGGTTGCGCCAGGAGTGCTCGGGTTCGAACCCGAGCAGGCGACGAGCCTTGTCGATCGAGAGCATGGTCTCGGTTTCGCCGAGTTCCTTGGTCACCGTCACGGTCGGGAAGACCTCGGCGGCGAGCGAGGCGCTCGACCGGCTCATCGTCGTGTCGCTCGCGGCGATGATGAACGCCTCGAAGCCCGGGACGTTGCGCAGGAGGGCGCGTTCCACGGCCTGGGCGCCGTCCCGCGCGTCGATGTATCCCCAGAGGTTCCAGCTGCGCAGCCGGGCGTCCGCGTCATAGGACGGGAACGCCGCGTAGTCCGCGACATCCATCACGTTGGAGAATCGCAGACCGGTGATGCTGAGTTCAGGGTCCCAGCGAACGAGCTTGATCGCCAGCTGCTCCTCGAGGTGCTTGGTGAGGGAGTAGATCGACTCCGGGCGGGTGTCGTACTCCTCGTCCACCGGGATGTACGGCGGCGGGGTCTCGAAGGGGATGCCGAGCACGGTCTCGCTCGACGCGTAGACGATGTTCTTGATGCCGGCGCGACGCGCGGCCTGGAAGACGTTGAAGGTGGCCGACATGTTGT
Source organism: Lacisediminihabitans profunda (assembly GCF_008040105.1). Lineage (GTDB taxonomy): Bacteria > Actinomycetota > Actinomycetes > Actinomycetales > Microbacteriaceae > Lacisediminihabitans > Lacisediminihabitans profunda. Next base: position 167,278 of record NZ_VRMG01000003.1, on the reverse strand, counting down.
TGTGGAAGGTCTGCGAGTCCGGCAGGATCCCTCCGGCCGGTGCCGCCGCGAGGTGAACCACCGCATCGAGGCCGTCGTGACGGTCGTTGATGCCGAACAGCGCATCCACGGTCTGGCCGTAGTCGGTGAAGTCGACCTGCGTGAATCCGGGACCGCGAGCGCCGACGATGTCGAGGGCGATGACGAAGTGTCCAGACGTGCGGAGGCGCTCGACGACGGCCCGTCCCAGCTTTCCGGTGGCTCCCGTGACGGCGATTCTCATGGCGATTCCTAACAGTGGGGGAATTCCAGTCTGTCATCTTCGTCGTCCGGCGACGGGCAGCGGCGCGCTTAGACGGCCTGCTCGTCGAGGTCGGGTGCTGCGAGCGGCAGCTCGACCCGGAACACGGTGCGCCCGGGCTCGCTCTCCACGGTGACGATGCCGCGATGGCCCTCGATCACCGCGCTCACGATCGCGAGACCGAGTCCGGTGCTGCCCGCGGCGCGCGAACGGGAGCTGTCCCCGCGCGCGAACCTCTCGAAGAGAACCGGCAACAGGTCGCTCGGGATGCCGGGGCCGTCATCGGCGACGGTCAGCACCGCGCTGTCCCCTTCCACCGAGACCGAGACGACGACGCTCGTGCCGGCCGGGGTGTGAACGCGGGCGTTCGCGAGGAGGTTGGTGACGACCTGGTGCAGCCGCGCCGTGTCGCCGTCCACCATCACCGGCTCCTCCGGCAGGTCGAGCGACCACTCGTGGTCGGGGCCGGCGGCATGGGCGTCGCTCACGGCATCGATCAGCAGCCGGGACAGGTCGAGCGGTTCGCTCTCGAGGTCCCGGCCCTCGTCGAGACGGGCGAGGAGCAGGAGGTCTTCGACCAGGGATGTCATGCGGGTCGCCTCCGACTCGACCCGGCCGATCGAGTGCACGACGTCGTCGGGCAGGTCGTGGTTTCCCCGCCGGGTGAGCTCGGCGTAGCCGCGAATGGAGGCGAGCGGGGTGCGCAGCTCATGGCTCGCGTCCGCGACGAACTTGCGCACCTTGTTCTCGCTCGCCTGGCGGGCGGTGAGCGCGGACGCCACATGGCCGAGCATCTGGTTGATGGCGGCGCCGACCTGGCCGACCTCGGTGCGCGGGTCGGCATCCGATTCCGGCACCCGCACGGCGAGCGCGACCTCGCCGCGGTCGAGCGGAAGCTCGGCGACGTGGGTCGCGGTGGCGACGACCCGCTCGAGCGGGCGCAACGCGACGCGCACGATCCAGGCACCCAGGAGGGCGGCGACGAGCAGACCGAGGGAGGTCACGATCACGATGACCAGGGCGAGTTGAAGCACGGTGGCGGTCACCTCAGCGAGCGGGAGGGCGGTCACGACCCGCACGCCCCCGCTGTATTCGACGGCGACCGCGCGGTAGCTGCCGAGGGTGCCTCCGAGATCCACCGTGGTCGGGACGCCGGTGGACGGCACGTTCGCGAGAGGCTTGCTCTGCGCGGCGGTGAGCAGTTGGGGAGTGCCGCTCTGGTCCTTGCGCAGGGCGGATGCGGTGGAACCGGTCGCGATGGCGATGACGGTGTCCGGCGCCTGGCGGCCGAAGGTTTCGCGAAGACGCTCGTTCGAGAAGGTCTGGGTCGTGGAGTCGTCGGTCGGACCTCCTGGAGGCCCGAAGCCGTTCTGGGATCGTCCGTTCGCCTGGCTGAGCTGCTGGTCGAGCCTGCCGGTGAGGAAGCTCTGCAGCGCGACCACGCTCACCGCGCCGATCACGATCGCGACCGCCGCGAGCAGGCCGACCACGGCGAGAACGAGGCGCCGACGCAGCGACCACCGCGGGCGGGCGGTCGGCGGGGTCATCCTGCGGCCTTGATCAGGTATCCGACACCACGCACGGTGTGGATCATGGGGCTCTGGCCCGCGTCGATCTTCTTGCGCAGGTAGGAGATGTAGATCTCGACGATGCTGGAGCGTCCGCCGAAGTCGTAGCTCCACACCCGGTCGAGAATCTGCGCCTTGCTCATCACCCGGCGCGGGTTGCGCATGAGGAAGCGCAGCAGCTCGAACTCGGTGGCGGTGAGCTCGATCAGCCGACCGTCGCGACGCACCTCATAGCTCTCCTCGTCGAGGATGAGGTCACCGACCCGAAGGAGCGGGTCGGACGAGTCGGCGATGACGACCGTCGACCGGCGGATGAGCCCGCGCAGGCGGGCGACGAGCTCCTCGAGGCTGAACGGCTTGGTGACATAGTCGTCTCCCCCGGCGGTGAGCCCGGCGATGCGGTCGTCGAGGGCGTCCTTCGCGGTGAGGAAGAGGATGGGCGTGTCCTGCCCGTCGGCACGGAGACGCTTGAGCACCTGCAGCCCGTCGATGTCCGGCAGCATCACGTCGAGCACGACGACGTCCGGCTGGAACTCGCGGATCACGCTGATCGCCGTGCGCCCTTCGGCGGCCGTGCGCACCTCCCAGCCCTCGTAGCGCAGGGCCATGCTGAGCAGGTCACTCAGCGTCGGTTCATCGTCGACGACGACGACGCGTACGGGGGAGCCGTCTGCACGGCGAAGCCTGGGGCCGGCGCTCGGCGCGGCGGAAACGCTGTCTGTGGTCACTCCTCCCACTATGGCGAGTTTCCTATGAGAAACCTATGTTCCAGCCCTACCTCTCCTGAGACCTTCGGCGGCACTCGTCGGCAGAGAGAGATCTCTCGAGAGCTCTCAGACGCTCTGGCCTGACCCCCAGCCCATTCATAGGGGGTTCATAGCCACGACGGGCAGTTTTCGATCATGACCATTCGCAAACCGGTGGTGATCAATGTTTCGCTCGCCGTCGTCATCATCGGCGCGATCATCGGCGCCTACTTTCTCATCTTTCCGTCCTCGTCTTCCGGGTCGACGGGAACCCAGCTCACGACGACCGTGCAGCAGGGGGTGGTGAGCAACACCATCACCGCGAGCGGGACTGTCGCTCCGGTGAGTGAGGCCTCCGCCTCCTTCGGGGTGTCCGGCACGATCGCGACGGTCAATGTGGCACTCGGGCAGACGGTCGCAGCCGGCCAGGTCCTCGGCACCCTTCAGACTGCGAGCTTCCAGCAGACCGTGAACAACGACACGACCCTGCTCGCCCAGGCCCGCACCCAGCTTGTGAACGCGAAGGCGGCGCTCGCGGCCACCGAGGCGACACCAGCCAGTCCCAACACGACGGCCGCGCAGACCCTGTCGAGTCTCAACAGCGCCAAACAGCAGGTCGCCACGGCGCAGGACCAGGTCACGACGGCGTCGCAGACGCTCGCCAAGGATCAGTCGAACCTCGCGGCCACCACCCTCACCGCCCCGTCGGCCGGCCTCGTCGTCGGTCTGACCGGCGTGGTCGGCCAGAGCACGGGTTCCGGGTCGTCCAGTTCGTCGTCGGGCTCGGGATCGACGACGGGGTCGTCTTCCGCGTCGACCTCCGGTTCGGCCTTCGCGACCATCGCCGACGTCTCGGCCATGACCGTGAGCGCGAGCATCGCGGAGGCGGACATCGCCTCAGTCACCGTCGGCCAGAAGGCGGTGGTGACGTTCCCCGCCGTGCCCGGTGAGACGGCGGATGCCACGGTGACGGCGATCGCGCCCACCGCGACCAGCAGCAACTCGGTCGTCACCTACGCCACGACGATCACCCTGGCCAGCATCCCGACCGGGCTTCGCCTCGGCCAGACCGCGTCGGTGGCGATCACGACCAAGAGCTCGGCGGCCGACGCCCTCTACGTGCCGACCGCGGCGATCACCACGGCCAACGGGGTCTCGACCGTGAAGGTAGTCGGGGCCAACGGCAAGACGACCGTCACGACGGTGACCCTGGGAATCGTCGGCACGGTCGGCACCGAGATCAAGACCGGGCTGAAGGCGGGAGAGACGGTATCGCTGGGAGTGGTCACCCCCACGACGACGGGCACGGGCACCGGCACGGGCCGCACCGGCTTCGGAGGCGCTGGCTTCGGCAACCGCACCGGCGGCACCGGCGGATTCACCCCGAGGAACAACGGATGACCCCGCTCGAGCAGACCGGAGACACTCCGGTGCTGCAGCTCACCGACATCCACCAGGTCTACGGAACCGGCGACGCCGCCGTGCACGCCCTGCGCGGCATCACCCTCGAGATTGCGCAGGGCGACTACGTGGCCATCATGGGCCCGTCCGGTTCCGGCAAGTCCACTCTGATGAACCTCCTCGGCTGCCTCGACGTTGCCTCCTCCGGCACCTACCTTCTCGCCGGCAGCGACGTGAAGACGCTCGACGAGAACCAGCTGGCGCGCATCCGCAACCGGCAGGTCGGCTTCGTGTTCCAGTCCTTCAACCTCGTGCCGAGGATGTCGGCGCTCGGCAACGTCGAATTGCCCCTCGTCTACGCCAGGGTCCCCCGCGCCGAGCGCCGCACCCGTGCCCTCGACGCGCTTGACATGGTGGGTCTCGCCGACCGCGCGAACCATCAGCCGCAGGAGCTCTCCGGCGGCCAGCAGCAGCGCGTCGCGATCGCCAGGGCCCTCGTCGCCTCCCCCACCCTCGTGCTGGCCGACGAACCGACCGGCAACCTCGACAGCGCATCCACGGACGAGATCCTCGCCATGTTCGATCTGCTGGCCCGCGACGGCCGCACGATCGTGGTGATCACCCACGAAAAGCACGTGGCCGACCAGGCCCACCGGGTGATCACGCTCAGCGACGGGGTCATCGTCTCCGACCGCATCACGGCGAACACTCCGATGGCTGGCTCACGCTCATGAGCTTCGTCGAGATGATCCTGTCCGCCCTCCGCGGCATCAATGCCAACAAGCTCCGATCGGTCCTCACCCTCCTCGGCGTCATGATCGGCGTGGCCTCCGTCATCCTGCTGCTCGCGGTCGGCAACGGCTCCGCCCAGACCGTGAACTCAGCGATCTCGCAACTGGGCACGAACACCCTCACGGTGCGACCGACCGGAGGCGGAGGAGGAGCCCAGACCGCCGCGAGCACCGGATCGACGAAGCAGATCACGATGGCCGTCGGCCGGGAGATCCAGTCCGCGAAGCTCGGCCATGTGCGGGCGGTCATCCCCCAGGTCGCCGGCAGCCTCACCGTCGCCTCCACCACCGCCTCGGAGACCGCGATCTCGGTCATCGGCACGGTCCCCGCCTACTTCACCGTCGGCACGAACTCCGTCGCCACCGGATCGTCCTTCACCACCGAGGACGTGACCACTTCCGCGAAGGTCGCGGTGATCGGGCAGACCCTCGCCGCAGAGCTGTTCCCCACGGGCTCCGCGCTCGGCCAGCAGGTCACCGTGGGCGGGACCCCGCTCACCATCGTCGGCATCCTCGCCCAACAGGGAAGCATCGGCTTCAACGACCCCAACTCGGTGATCATCGCCCCGATCAGCCGCATCCAGGCGTCGTTCACCGGCTATGGCGCCGTCAGTTCGCTCACCATCGAGGCCACCAACTCGGATGCGGTCGCCGCGGCCCAGGGGGAGGTCGAGATCATGCTCAACCAACTTCTCGGCATCACCAACACCGCCGACGAGCCGTACACGATCATCAACCAGGGGTCACTCCTGCAGACCGCAGCCACCAGCGCGGCGAGCTTCACCGCGCTCCTCGGCGCGGTGGCGGCGATCAGCCTGCTCGTCGGCGGGATCGGGGTGACCAACGTCATGCTCGTCACGGTCACCGAGCGCACCAGGGAGATCGGAATCCGCAAGGCCCTCGGCGCCACCCGCGGGGCCATCCTCGGCCAGTTCCTCGCCGAGGCGGCGACCCTCACCCTGCTCGGCGGAGTGCTCGGCGTCGCCGTCGCTCTGATCGGCGCGCAGTTCCCGATCACGGGCACCCTGCCCGTGATCCTGCCGTTCTCCATCCCGCTCGCCCTCGGTGTCTCGGTGGCGATCGGCGTGTTCTTCGGCGTGTACCCGGCGGCCCGCGCGGCGGCGATGCGCCCCATCCAGGCGCTCCGGGCCATCTGACCAACATCCCGCACCACCAACAAACAGAAGAGAAGAACCCATGTCTGACACCTTCGACACCACCCCGGCACCGGCCTCGGCACCGCAGTCGTCCGTTCCCCAGCCCACCCCGCCGCCTGCCGGGCGCAAGTGGCTCACGCCGACTCTGGCCCTCGTCGCGACCCTCGCGGTCGGTCTCGCGGGCGGAGTGCTCATCGGGCACGCCACCGCCGCCTCCGCGCAGGCGAGCGGGCCCGCGGGCTTCACCCGCGGCCTGGGCGGCACCGGCGAAGGAACGGCTGGCGGTGCCGGCGGATTCGCCGGCGGCGGATTCACGGCCGGCACCATAGTGTCGGTCAGCGGCAACACGATCGTCGTGAAGACCCTGGACGGCACGGAGAAGACCGTGACCACCACCGGCAGCACCAAGGTGACCAAGACGTCCGCGGGCACTGTCGCCGACCTCAAGGCGGGCGAGACGGTCACGGTGGTCGGTCGGGCCGGATCGAACGGGGACGTCACCGCGACCTCCGTCGCCGAAGGCACGCTGCGACAGTTCGGCGGGCGACTCGGCGGCGCCGGTGCGCCGACCGCGGCTCCCGGCACGAACGGCTGACGCGGCCAACCCGCCGAACCCGGCGCGGTGGGAGACAGGCGCGGTGGGAGACAATGGTCAGGTGACCGTGATCCAGCCGACCCTCGACCTGTGGGACGAGCCGGCGCCCGATCACCGCGACCGCATCGTCGCCCGCTCTGCCGACCGCGTGGCGTGGCTGCGGGCGCGCAGCCGTGGCATCACCGCCACGGACGTCGCCCGGCTCTCCGGGCCGGCATCAGTGCAGGCCGTCGCCCTCGACAAGCTGCACGGCTCGAGCTTCGGCGGCAATGCCTACACCGATCACGGTCGGGCGCGCGAGCCGGAGATCGCCCGGTGGGTGCAGGACCGCTACGCGATTCGTCCGAGCGATGCGCTGTTCCACGCCGCGGGCCAGACCGACCACCTGGCGACCCCGGACGGCGTCGGGCTCGCGGCATCCGGCCTGCTCGAACTCGCCGAGATCAAGACGACGAAGTCGGCCTGGCGGTCCATCCCGCGCTCCTACCTCCGCCAGGTCTGGTGGCAGCAGTACGTGCTCGGCGCCGACCGCACCCTGGTGGTGTGGGAGCAGCACGATGACTTCGTGCCGACGAACCCGGAGCCGGAGTGCCGCTGGGTCGACCGCGACGACAACCAGATCTACCTGCTCGTGCAGCTCGCCAACCGAGTGCTCGACATCGTGGCGCGCGAGCGCACACGCGCCCGCTAAACCGGTTCGAGCGCGGCCGGGACCACCGCCGCCCGATCGTCACTCGGGCTCGCCACGGAGGCCCCGGTCGCCAGCCGTCGCGCGACCACGGCGGCGAAGATCACCAGCCAGCCGAGGGCGATCGTCGTCGCGGCGAGCTCGAGGCGGCTGCCGAACTCGGCCTCGAAGCGTGCAAGCGAGAAGATCCCGCCGGTGCCGGCGATCAACGCCACGGCGAGGCCCGCCGTCAGCGACAGCCTGGCGAGTGCCCGGTGACCGCGGGCGAAGGAGGTCTGCAGCATCGCCCAGCAGGCGGAGGCGAAGGCGAGCACCGCCACGATGGTGTGGATGAGGTCCTGCCAGGTGAAGGTGTCCCCCACCGGCAACGGGCACCCCTCGGTGCAGGTGACCTGCGAGGCGACGAAGAAGAATCCGCAACCGATCCAGAGCGAGACCGCCGGGGTCCACGCCCGCAGGACGGGAAATCGGGACCGGATGCCCCGTCCGGCGTAGGCGATGAGGCTCCCGCCGATCACGATCAGGAGGAGGGCAGACTGGAACCAGTGTGCCGTCGGTTCCCCCCGCGCGCCCAGCTCGCTGACGTAGAGGTCACGGTGGGCGCTCTGCCGGGCCACCCAGATGATCACGAGGGCCGCGGCGACGAGGCACGAGCCGACGAGCGTGCCGACGAGTTCGACGACGGCCCTTCGGGTACGACGGTGCAGGCTCATTAGTGAATCGTAGAGCCGAGGCATAGTTTGCTTCCAATTGACACCGCCGTAACACCGGCGAATCATTGGGCGGCTTTACTGTTGGTCATGACCACGATGCGAGCAATGGTGATCGCGACCACCGGGGGCCCTGGCAGTCTCACCCTCGCCGAGGTGCCCCTCCCCACGAAGCTGAACTCCGAGGTTCTCGTGAAGGTCATGGCGGCGGGGGTCAATCCCATCGACGCCAAGACGCGGGCCGGTGCCGGCGTGTCCGCCGGAATCACCAGCTTCCCGGTCATTCTCGGCTGCGACTTCAGCGGCGTGGTGGTGGAGTCGCCATACGAGGCGTTTCCTCTGAAACCGGGCGACGAGGTCTTCGGGATGGTGCCGGTGCCGCGGATGGCCGGCTGTTACGCGGAATTCGTGACCGTGCCCAGCCTCAGCGTCGCGCGCAAGCCCACGAGACTCTCGCACCTCGAGGCGGCCGGTGTACCCCTCGCGGCCCTCACAGCGTGGGGCGCGGTCGTCGACGTGGCCAAGGCGCATGAAGGCCAGCGCATCCTCATCCACGCCGGCGCGGGCGGTGTCGGCCACTTCGCCGTGCAGTTCGCCGCCTACTTCGGCGCCCATGTGATCGCGACCGGGTCGCCCCGCAACCTGGGCTGGCTGCGCGAACTCGGTGCCGCCGAGGTGATCGACTACACGATGACCCGCTTCGAGGAGGTGCTCTCCGGAGTCGACGTGGTGATCGACCTCATCGGCAACGTCCACGACGACACCGGCTCCCGGTCACTGCGTGTGCTTCGGTCGGGCGGCCTGCTCGTAAACGTGCCGAGCGGCAGCTGGCCGACGCTCGCCGCGGACGCCGCGGCCGTCGGTGTGCGCGCCACCACCTACCGGGTGGCGCCGGACGGCTCGACCCTCGCGGTGATCGGGCGGTTGCTCGAGGCCGGTGATGTGCACGTCACCCTCGACAGCGTCTTCGAGCTCACCGCCGCCGCGGACGCCCACACGGCGATCGAGTCCGGCCACGCGCGTGGAAAGATCGTGCTCGACCTCGGCAATCGCGCCTAGAGAGATCGTGCCTGGAGAGACCGCCACTGGCGGGCGGCACCCTCGGCGCCGAAGACCCGTTCGCGAGTGAAGTCGTCGTGCCACTCGTCGCCCACCAGAAAGCGCTTGGTGCCCACCACCGCGAAGCCGTGCTTCTCATAGAAACGGTTGGCGCGGCCGTTGTGCTGGTTCACGCCGAGCCACACCCCGGCGGCGCCGCTCGCCCCGGCCGCCTCGAGGGTCGCCTCCATGAGGGCGGATGCGACGCCCGCGCCATGCTCGCCGGCGAGCAGGTAGAACTTGCTCAATTCGATCGTGGGGCGCGCGGCGATGGCCGACGCGACATCCGGGTCCTTCGGCTCGCCGGCCACGAGCATCGTGTAGCCGACGAGGCGATCGTGTCGCACGGCCACCAGGAGCTCGCGGGCGGAGTCGGCGAGGTAGGACTCGAAGCGCTCGACCGAGAGAACGTCGCGCACGAACGCGTCGATGTCCTCCTGGCTGGTGCCGGGAGGGCAGGCGAGGGCGAACGTGGCCGCTGCGACCTCGTGAAGCTGGGCCGCGTCGGCCGCGACCGCCCGGCGAATCGAGTGCGGCATCGTTGTCCCCCTTCCGGATGCACGAAAGGGGCCGGCAGAAGCCGACCCCTTTCGCGTTGCTGCCTAGAGTACGTTCACGTCCAGCGGGATGCCGGGACCGAAGGTGGTCGTGACGGTGCCCTTCTGGATGTAGCGGCCCTTCGCGGAGCTCGGCTTGGAGCGCACGATCTCGTCGAGCGCGGACTTGATGTTCTCCTCGAGCTGCTCGGCCGTGAACGCGGCCTTGCCGACGATGAAGTGCACGTTGGAGTGCTTGTCCACGCGGAACTCGATCTTTCCGCCCTTGATCTCGTTGACGGCCTTCGCGACGTCCGGCGTCACCGTTCCGGTCTTCGGGTTCGGCATGAGGCCACGCGGGCCGAGCACCTTTCCGAGACGACCGACCTTGCCCATGAGCTCAGGGGTAGAGACGGCAGAGTCGAACGAGGTGTAGCCGGCGGCCACCTTCTCGATGAGCTCGTCGCCACCGACCTCGTCCGCGCCGGCCGCGATGGCGGCTTCGGCGGCGGGTCCGGTTGCGAACACGATGACGCGGGCGGTCTTACCCGTGCCGTGCGGCAGGATGACGGTTCCGCGAACCATCTGGTCGGCCTTGCGCGGGTCGACTCCGAGCTTCAGCGCGACCTCGACGGTCGAGTTGAAATTCTTGGAACCGGTCTCGCGGGCAATGCTGACCGCTTCGTTGGGGGTGTAGAACTTGCCGTCTTCGATCTTCTCGGCGGCGGCCCGGTAGGCCTTCGACTTCTTGGCCATTATGCGTCCACCGTAATTCCCATAGAGCGAGCGGTGCCCGCGATGATCTTCTCTGCGGCCTGAACGTCGTTGGCGTTGAGGTCGACCATCTTCTGCTCGGCGATCGAGCGGAGCTGGTCCTTCGACAGGCGTCCCACCTTGGTGGTGTGCGGGGTGCCGGATCCCTTGGCGACTCCGGCGGCCTTCTTGATGAGCTCCGCGGCGGGAGGCGTCTTCAGGACGAAGGTGAACGAGCGGTCCTCGTAGACGGTGATTTCCACCGGGATGACGTTGCCGCGCTGCGACTCGGTCGCGGCGTTGTACGCCTTGCAGAACTCCATGATGTTAACGCCGTGCTGTCCGAGCGCCGGCCCGATGGGCGGTGCTGGGTTGGCGGCGCCGGCCTGGATCTGAAGCTTAATCAGACCGGTGACCTTCTTCTTCGGTGCCATTTTTTTCCTTTTCTGTCGAACTGGCCCGTGTTGGCCAGCTCTCCCGACATCCGAACGGATGCGGTGCGGTCGCCCCCGAAGGGACAACCTGTTTAGCTTACGCGAAATGTCGGTGGTTGCCTATTGGATACCGGTATGGAGACGCTCGGCTTCTACTCGGATCAGGCCCGATCCGACGTGCGTGTCGACACGGCAATCGCGGCAGCGGAGTACGAACAGCACGCCGTGAACGCGCATCACGCGGCCACGTTGGTCGCCATCCATTCGGTGCTGGAAGAAGCCCGATTCAGTCCAGAGGTGTTCGTCGGCGATCACGCCTCACGATTCTCGAGGGAAGACGTCGAGTTCGCGGCGTATGTTGAATTCTCCGAGCGGGCCGCGATCGCCGACCTCGCCGTGCGGCTCGCGCTCTCGGAGAATACCGTGCGGTCGCACGAACACCAGGCCGTCACGATGATCAGCCGCACCCCCATCCTGTGGCAGAGGTTCCGCTGGGGCGATGTATCCCCCGCCAACGCCCGCACGGTGGCCGAACTTGCCGCGTCGCTTCCGGAGGGCGATAGGGCGGCATTCGCCGCGTTCGACGCCGCTGTCGTCGAGCATGCGACGCGGCTCGCCCCGGCCCGGTTCCGCGCCTACGCCCGCAAACTCCGCGAACAGATCGTCGCAGACACGGCGGTCGAGAGGCACCAGGCCGAAGCGTCCCTTCGCTGTGTCACCTTCGAGCCCGACCTCGAAGGCATGGCGTGGATCTCGGCCTACCTGCCGGCCGACGTCGCGACCGCCGCGATGGCGCTCCTCGACGCCGAAGCGCTCCGGCTGTCGGCGGTGCACGGCGAAACGCGCACTATGCCGCAACTCCGGGCCGACGTCTTCGGCGACATGATCACCGGAGCCGGCGGTGGTTCCGTGGCGATGCGGGTCGGCGTGCTCATCCCGATGCTCACGCTCCTGGGTCAAACCGAGTCGCCTGCATCCCTCGAGGGCTACGGCCCGATCGATGCGGAGACCGCCCGTCGCCTCGCCGGCGATGCGACCTCGATCTACCGAATCCTCACGGATCCCGTGACCGGCGCCATCCTCGACATCGATCAACCGACTAAGCACATTCCCGAGGGCCTCCGGCGCATGCGGCAACTCATCGACCAGACCTGCACTTTTCCCGGCTGCGGTAAACGCGCCATGAATTGCGACCTCGACCACACAATCGATCGACAATTCGGGGGCCAAACCACCCTCATGAACCTGTCGCACCTGTGCCGCAACCATCATCGCGACAAACACCAGACGAAGTGGACCATCACCCAGGATGCCGCCGGGCGCATCGAGTGGACCAGCCCCACCGGGTATGTCGCCGCGCCCGATCCTCCGCCGTTCTAGCACGTGGGTCAGGCTCACGAGTCCAGCGAGATGCGAATCGGGCCGACGGTCACGACAATGCGAGCATTTAGCCGAGGCGTCGCACGTGGCGAGTCTCCGGGAGATTGGCCGCCCCTCCGGCTTCGACGATCTTGTCAACTCCATCGGCAGCCCAGCCGTGCCGTTCGTAGAAGCGGATTGCTCGGTCATTCCCCCGGAGAACCCAAAGGTACGCCTCGGTCCACCCTCCGGAGCGGAGCTCGCGCTCCACGCGAGTGATGAGTGCGTGCCCTATCCGCGCAGACCAATGGTCGGGATGCACATAGAGGCCGGCCAACTCTCCAACCTGAGACCTCCCCTGATCGCGTCCGGGGCCGAATGTAGCCCAGCCCACGACTTGGCCATCGGACTCCGCGACGAGCATCCTGTGCGGTTCGCTCAGCGGGTCATCAGTTGGCTGTCCAGAAATTGACGATGCAATCCACCGGGACCAGCTGCGGGCGCGTTGGTCAACGTCAAGGGCGTCTAGAACACGTTGATCGATCAGGCCTGAGTAGGCGGCTTTCCACGAATCGACGTGGACGATGGCGACCTCTCGCGCGTCATCCAAATCCGCCCATCGAACCTCTGGATCAACCATGGGAATGGCTGGCAAAACTGGACGACGCGGCTGTGTTCATCTGCTTTCACTTCCCATCACCAGCACTTTGCGCGGCAGCCAATTTCAGGGGGCGTCCGAAATGCATCTCACCGGAATCGTAAGCCTGACCTACGTGCCAGAAAACAAAGAGCGCGGCCGCACCGAGTGTGACTCGGCGCGCCCGCGCTCCCGTGGCTGGCGTTATGTCAGCGACTACAGCTTGGTGACCTGGTCGAAGCTGAGCTCGACCGGGGTCTCGCGCTCGAAGAGCGAGACGAGCACGATGAGCTTGCCGCTCTCCGGCTTGATCTCGCTGATCGAACCGGGAAGCCCGGCGAACGAGCCTTCCTTGATCGTGATGGTCTCGCCGATCTCGAAGTCGACCTCTTGAGGGATCGAACGGCCCACGGCCTTGCCGCCCTTGGCCCCGGCCCTCACCGGCGCCTCGACGATCTGGACCAGACTCTTGAGCATCGAGAACGCCTCTTCGAAGCGCAGCGGGGTCGGGTTGTGCGAGTTGCCGACGAACCCGGTGACGCCCGGGGTGTGGCGAACAACGGACCAGCTGTCCTCGTTGAGGTCCATCCGCACGAGCACGTATCCGGGGATGCGCACTCGCGTGACGAGCTTGCGCTGGCCGTTCTTGATCTCGACGACGTCTTCCATCGGCACCTCGACCTGGAAGACGTAGTCCTCCATGGCCATCGACACCTTGCGGTTCTCGATGTTCTGCTTGACGCGCTTCTCGAACCCGGCGTAGGAGTGGATCACGTACCACTTGCCCGGCTTCGCCTTGAGCTCGGCGCGGAACTCCTCGTACGGATCGACGTCGGCGGGCTCGGCCTCGTCGACGCTTGCCTGCTCGGAGAGCTCGGACTCGATCTCCGCTTCGAAGGCGGCGTCGAACGGCACGACCTCGGCCTCCTCCGGCTCCACGAATCCGACCTCGTCCTCGGCGGCCTCGGCGGCGGCCTCGGCCTCGTCGGGAGAGTCGATGTCGAGGGCCTCGTCGATGATCGCGTCGGCCTCGGGGTCGACGGCGGCCTCGACGGCATCGAGGGCGGCGTTGAGGTCGAGCTCTACGCTGTCGATGTCGTCGTCCTCGTTCTCGTCGACGAGGTGCAGGGCCAGCTCCTCTGCGGACTCCACGGAGTCCTCATCGGCAGCGAGCTCGTTGCCCTCCTGCGCTTCGTCCTCCTCGGATGACTGCTCCGCGGCAGTCGCGAGGTCGATATCGTCGCGCTCTGTTCCAGACACTTGAATAATCCATTCCGTTTCTTGACTTGCGTTCCGGCGCTGTGCACCGATCACGTTCTGGGACCGCGCCGCTGATGAGCGGCGTCCCGGCAAGCGAGGCTTGCTACTTGTTGCTTCCGAACACGAAGTTGACCGCGAACGCAAAGACGATGTCGAGGCCGTACACCAGCGCCATCATGATGACCACGAAGACCAGCACGACTCCGGTGTAGCTCACGAGCTCCTTGCGGGTCGGGGTGACGACCTTCCGCAGCTCGTTGATCACCTGTCGGATGAAGAGGGCGAGTCGTCCGAATGGGCCACGGATCGTGCCGCGGTCCTTTCGGGCGTTCGCGACGATGTCCTCGCTGGGCTCGTCGATCACTTTTCTCGCCACGCTTACTACCTTCCAGAAACTGGTCTTGCGATCGAGGTGATCGCTAGTCCATCTGCCGAACCGTGCGTGCTTGCACGATCCGAGCTGCAGGGCGGACAGGACTTGAACCTGCAACCTGCGGTTTTGGAGACCGCTGCTCTACCAATTGAGCCACCGCCCTTCGGGGGAAAAACCACACACTCTCGCTCGCGTCGACGTGATGCTCGCACCCCAAATGGGCACACAAAAGTATGGCTGATTTCAACCACCTCAACCCAGTGTAGGTCACCCGTCTGGCAGCCGCAAAGCGAGGTCGGGCCCGGCGCCGACCGATCTGTCGAGGGGGAGGGGGCCGATGGAGAGTTGTTCGGAGCGGCCGGGACCGCCAGCATGGGACCATGACAACTCCCGAGCCGCATGTGCGAGTGCGCGACCTGCGAAAGACCTACGGCAATTTCGTCGCCCTCGACGGGGTGAGCTTCGATATCGAACGCGGGGAGACCTTCGCTCTTCTCGGCCCGAACGGCGCCGGCAAGTCGACAACGATCGAGATTCTGGAGGGCTACCGGGACCGCTCGAGCGGCGAGGCGAGTGTGCTCGGGGTCGACCCGCAGCACGGCGGACTCGACTGGAAGGCCCGACTCGGCATTGTGCTCCAGTCGAGCGGCGAGAGCGGGAATGTCACGGTGCGCGAACAGCTCGCGCACTTCGCCGGCTTCTATCCCCACCCGCGCGACGTCGACGAGGTGATCGCCGCCGTCGGTCTCACCGACAAGGCCAAGAGCAGGATCAAGTCCCTCTCCGGCGGACAACGGAGGCGCGTGGATGTCGCACTCGGCGTCGTTGGACGACCGGAACTGCTCTTCCTCGACGAGCCGACGACGGGTTTCGACCCGGAAGCAAGGCGCGAGTTCTGGGAACTCATCCGGTCCCTCAAGCGCGAGGGGACCACCATCCTGCTCACCACCCACTATCTCGACGAGGCGGCCCAGCTTGGCGACCGCGCCGGCGTGATCGCCGGGGGCACGCTCATCGACATCGGCACGATCGACGAGATCGGCGGGGCGGACTCCCGGATTCCCCTCGTGCGCTGGCGGGACGAGAACGGACAGCACGAGGAGCGGACGACCGAGCCCGCTTCCCTCGTTGCACGCCTCTTCGCCGCCACCGGCGGGGAGCCGGCGGGCCTCGAGGTTCGACGCCCCAGCCTCGAGGACGTCTACCTCGCCCTCGTCGCGGCCCACGGCACCAACGACAAGACCATGGATCAACTGGAGCACTCACTGTGACCACGACAACCGCCACCCCGAAGCTGCCAGCGGGCCGCACCGTGACCCTCGGCGCCAGCCGGGTCGCCTACGAGGTGAAGACCTACTTCCGCCAGGGCGACTCTGTGTTCTTCACCTTCCTGTTTCCGCTGATCTTCCTCACGATCTTCTCCGTGGCCTTCAGCGCCGCCAGCTTCGGAACGAACGCGAGTGGCGACAAGGTGACCGCCGCCGAGTTCTACCTCCCCGCCATGCTCGCGGCCGGCGTGCTTCTCAGCGGACTGCAGAACATGTCCATCGACATCGCCAACGAGAGGAGCGACGGCACCCTCAAACGACTCGGCGGCTCCCCGCTACCCGTGTTGAGCTATTTCATCGGAAAGATCGGACAGGTGGTCGTGACGGGCCTCCTGCAGTCGGGACTCCTGCTGCTGGTCGCTGCCGTCGCCTTCAGGGTGGAGCTGCCCACGGATCCGGCGAAGTGGCTCACCTTCGCCTGGGTCTTCCTGCTCGGCGTCTCCACCTGCGCCGTGCTCGGAATCGCGCTCAGCGCGCTTCCGCGCACGGGAAAGAGCGCGACGGCCGTGATCATCCCGATCACGCTGATCCTGCAGTTCATCTCTGGCGTGTACCTCAGCTTCTCGCAGCTGCCGGAGTGGCTTCAGAACTTCGCCAGCATCTTCCCGCTCAAGTGGCTGGCCCAGGGCATGCGCTCGGTGTTCCTGCCCGACTCGTTCAAGACGCTCGAGATGGGCGGCACCTGGAATCTGAGCGGGGTCGCCATCGTCACGGCGATCTGGCTCGTGGTGGGACTCGTCGCCTGCCGCCTCACGTTCCGCTGGATCCGCAAGGACTCCTGACCGGGAGTTGCGGGCTACTCGAACGCGCCGACGAAGACGGGCTCGGGCGCCAGGATCACGCCGAACGTCGAGAGCACGCGGGACTGGATGAACCTGGCGAGCTCCGCGATTTCGGTGGCGGTGGCCGCCCCCGTGTTGACGATCGCGAGGGTGTGCTTGCCCGAGACGGCCGCCCGCGAGCCGGGAAGGCGGAACCCGCGGGTGACCCCCGAGTGCTCGATGAGCCAGGCCGCGCTGAGCTTCACCCGGCGGTCGGCGGCGGAGCGGATGACCGGCACGTCGGCGGGGTCGAAGGTGTCGAGCGGCCGCACCATCGGAGTGGAGGAATCGGGGGAGACCGGCCAGCGTGGTGCGTCGAGGGGAAGGGTCCCGGCGAAACGCTCGCTCACGATGGGGTTGGTGAAGAAGGAACCGGCGCTCACAGAGTCGGGATCCGCGTCGTCCAGCAGCATGCCCTTGCTCGCGCGCAGGGCGAGCACCGCGGAGCGCACGTCGGCCAGCGGCACGCGGTCGCCCACCGAACGGCCGAGAGCCAGGGCAAGCTGCGAATAGCCGATCGGCTCGCTGAGCCCGCCCGGGGTCCGCGCCAGCTCGAGCTCGATCGCCACCACGACTCCCCGGCGACCGTTCTTGATGGCCGAACTCCGGTAGTGGAGGTCGAGCGCCGACGCCTCGACGCGGCCGAGCTCGCCGGTGACGTAGTCGAGGAAGTGGACGGCGACCAGGTGCGACGCGATCTCCTGCCCATAGGCCCCGATGTTCTGAATCGGCGCCGCCCCGCTCGAGCCCGGGATTCCGGAGAGCGCCTCGAGGCCGGCCAGCCCGTTCTCCACCGCGAACTGCACGAGCGCATCCCACGGCTCCCCCGCCTGCACACGCAGCCGAACCGCGTTGCCATTGCCCGGCAGAGCCTCGATGCCGCGGGTGACGACGCGGATCACGGTCCCGGCGAAGCCCTCGTCGGAGACGACGACGTTGGAGCCGCCGCCCAGCACGAACCAGTCTTCGCCGGAGGCCCAGACCTCGAGCGTCGCCGCGACGAGGGAGGCCTCGTCGGCGGGTGCGAGCACCTCGTCGGCCGGCCCGCCGACGCGCAGTGTCGTGAGGTCCCGCAGCTGCATCGTCACACCAGGCTCACGCGCACCTGTGCCTTGCCCAGCACAGTCTCGCCGCCGCAGGTCACCGTGAGGTCGATGCGCGCGACGGTGTTCTCCGTGTCCAGCGCGCCGACCTTCGCAACGACGTTGACCACTGCGCCCTCGGTCGCATCGACGAACACCGGACGCGTGAATCGCACCTGGTAGTCGACGATCCGACCAGGGTCACCCGCCCAGTCGACGACGGGCTGCACGGCGGCGCCCATCGTGAGCATCCCGTGGGCGAGCACGCCCGCGAGGCCGACCGACTGCGCGATGTCGTCGCGGTAGTGGATGGCGTTGAAGTCTCCCGAGGCGCCGGCGTAGCGCACGAGCGACTCACGGGTGATGGCGAATCCGGCCTCGGCCACGATCTGGCCGACCTCGAGTTCGGTAAAGAGCGGTGCACTCTCCTGGATCATGAGTCGCCCCTCACCACGAGGGTGGATGTCGCGGTGACCACGTGGGCACCTGCTGCGTCGACGATGCTGGACTCCGCCGTGACCATGGAGTGGCCGCCGAGCGACTTCACGCTGGCTATGGTCAGGGTCGCGGTGAGTTCGTCGCCCGCCACGATGGGCCGCGAGAAGCTGAACCGCTGCTCGCCGTGCACGACGCGGGCGAAATCGATCCCGGCATCCGGCTCGGCGAGAAGCTGACGCAGAGTGAGTTCCTGGACCACCACGGCGAAGGTCGGGGGCGCCACGAGGTCGGCATAGCCCGCCGCCCTCGCCGCCTCGACGTCGAAGTTGACCGGGCTGCTCGCGAGAACCGCCCGAGCAAACTCGCGGATCTTCTCCCGACCGACGAGGTACGGCGCTGTGGGCGGAAAGACACGCCCCTCGATCTCGGGGTTCACCGACACTCTGTAGTCCTTTGCACAGCAAGAGCTTAACGACAAAGCCCCGACCGCCATCACTGGCGACCGGGGCTTTGTCTAGTGGCTCTTACTGGCAGCTGTCACACTGCAGGTCGTCCATCGGGTCGACCGGTACTGCGTAGCCGCCGATGGAATCGTTGTCGTTGTCCATTTTCGGACCTCCCTAAGTCTGTTGTTTAGTAACCCCGGTTTGTCACCCCAAGGTCACCAGTTGTTAAGCCGGCGCCTTCGTGAGTCCTCACTATATAACCGGAATGACACTCTTGTCATTCCACAACATCTAGTGTTTTCGGCGTGTCGGGAAGTTTTTTTCCAGCCTACGATCCACCGCCGACATTAGCCGGATCCTGCCCAGAATCCGGCGCTCATCCGCACTCGTTCTCAACCCCCACTTCTGGGCCTTCCGTTACCAATTCGAGACTTTTCGCGGCCTCTCCACTACTCTTGCCGGATGTCGTCCATCGTTGCGAAGCTCGGGGCCATCACGGTCGCCGGTGCGCTCATCGCAACGACGGCGATCCCGGCCTATGCGAGCCTCGACGAGCAGGGCGCGCCGCGGCAACCGGTGTCGGCCGTGCAGTCGTTCGCGGTCGATGCGACCGTCGCCGTCGCGGCGCCCGCGCGGGACGGCTACGCCGTGACGATGCCGAGGCCGGTCACGCCGGTCGCCCCGGCGTCCGCGCCGGTGAAGACCAACCGCTACACGGGTGTCGCGCCACCGAACCAGGCCTACAGCGGAGCCGCATTGATCCACTACGCCGCGCAGTTCGTGGGGCTCGTGCCCTACGGATCGGGCAACAGCCCGACCACGAGCTTCTCCTGCGACGGGTACACCCAGTACGTCTTCGCCGGTTTCGGCATCAGCCTGCCGCGCGGAGCGGACCACCAGGCCAGGCTCGGGGTGCGGGTCGACCAGGCGAGCGCGGTCGCCGGGGACCTCGTCTACTGGCCCGGCCAGCACATCGGCATCTACGACGGCGCCGGCGGCATGTACAACTCGCCGGTCTGGGGCCGCTACGTCGAGCACGCGTCGAAGCTCTGGGGCAGCCCCCTCTTCATCCGCCTGCAGGTCTGACTCCCCACCTCGACGCACGATGGCCGTGCCCCCAGACCGGCCTCTGGGAGTCGTACGGCATCGTGCTGCGCTACATCAAACGGCTTAGGCCGACCGGAACCAGCCGCGCCCGAAATACTGCATCCGCCCCATGCGGCAGACCCCCCTTAGCGAGGAGTGTCGGAGTCAGGAAAGAACGGAGCACATCATGTTGGTGAACGAATACGCCTTCGAACACCTGGCCCTGGCCCACGAACGGCAGCTCGTCCGGGAGACGGAGTGGGTGCGGGTGCGGGAGGAGCGGCTCGCCGAGGAGCGCGCCGCCGAGCCGTCGCCCAATCGACCAGGGCCGTCGGTCGCCGGCTGGTTCGGCGCGCGCTGGCTCGGCGCGGTCTGGTCCGGTGCGGCCGGCCACCGCGCACGCTCCTGATGAGCGTGCCGGTCAGCACGGTCGCCCGCGATGTTTCCGCCGTCGGGGGCTCGTGGCACGATGGGAGCATGCGGTCGGGAAAGACGAGCGGTTCCCTCATCGGACGGGAGGGCGACCTCGACGCGCTGGTGAACGCCCTGCACGAGTCCGCGGCGGGCGACACCCGCACGGTGGTGATCGGCGGCGAGGCCGGCATCGGCAAGTCGCGCCTCATCGACGAGTTCGCCGCGACCGTGCCAGCCGCAACCGTGGTGGTGAAGGGCCAGTGCGTGGACCTGGACCGGGATGCCCCGCCCTACGCCCCGGTAACCGGAGCGCTTCGAGCGCTCTCCGCCACGATCGGCGCCGAGGCGCTGCTCGACGCAGCGGGGCCTTCGCGCGGCGCCCTCCTGCTTCTGCTGCCCGAACTGGGCGCCCGGGCCGCCCCGGCAACCGACCGGGTCGGCGAGACCACGGTGCGCGGCGGCGCCGAATTCCTCTACGACGGCGTGGCGGTCGCCCTCGAGAACGTCTCGCGAGAGCACCCCCTGGTGATCGTGATCGAGGATCTTCAGTGGGCCGACCAGGCCACCCTCGGCCTGGTGCGATTCCTCGTGCGGGTCGTCGAACACGGACGCATCCTCTTCGTACTCAGCTACCGCAGCGACGACCTCGTCCGCGGTCATCCGCTGCGCTCCTGGCTTCCGGAGCTCGACCGCACCCCGCGCGTCAGCCGCCGCGACCTCTCGCGCCTCACGAAACGGCAGGTGCGTCAGCTCGTCGGCGAGATTCTCGGCTCAGCGCCCCTCGCCCATGACGTCGATGTCGTGTTCGAGCGCACGGATGGTGTGCCCTTCCTCATCGAGGAGCTCGTCGACTTCGACGGTTACGTGAACGCGGACTGCTTCCCGGACACGCTCCGCGAGATCCTGCTCGCCCGATACGACACGCTCAGCGAGCCGACCCAGAAGATCCTTCGGCTGATGGCCGCCGGCGGCACCCGGGTCGAGCACAGCCTGCTCCTCGCCGTGCACGACCGGGACGCCGACGACATCGATCGCGCGGCGCGCGAGGCGGTTCTGGGCAACGTGATCGTGATCGACGAGACGTCATACGCCTTCCGTCACGCCCTCGTGCGAGACGCGATCCACGAAGAGCTGCTGCCCGGCGAGCGCGTGCGTTACCACTCGCAGTACGCCCGCGCCCTCGAGGCCGGGCTGAGCGCCGAGTGCATCCCGGCCACCGAGATCTCCTACCACTGGATGGCCGCTCACGACATGAAGTGCGCGTTCGGGGCCTCGATCACGGCGATGGCCCAAGCCCACCAGGCGTTCGCCTACGACACCGCGTCCCGCATGGGGGAACGCGCGCTCGAACTCTGGGACCAGGTGCCCGATGCCGAGGCCGTGGCCGGTCGCAGCCGCGTCGCTCTTCTCGCGGAGACCGCCCACGACCTGCGCAACGCAGGGGAGAGCGACCGTGCGATCTCCCTCGTGGACGAAGCGCTCGCCGACTCACCGCCCGACGACGTGGAGCGGATAGCCCGGCTGTTGCGGGACAAGGCCTCCTATCTGGCCAATGTCGGCCGCACCGGGTCGGTGGAGCTGCTTCGCCGGGCGCTCGCCGTGCTGCAGGGTGAACCGCCGAGTGTGCTGCGCGCCACGGTCCTGGGGGAGCTCGCGGCGCGTCTCATGCTCGACGCCCGATTCGACGAGTCCGTGGAGATCGCGGACGAGGCCTTCGACGAGGCCCGTGAGGTCGATTCCCGCGCCCGGATGTCGATCTCGGCCAACATCCGGGGCATGTCCCTCGTCGCCCGCGGCGAGATCGACCGCGGGCTGGCCGACCTCGAGCGGGCCGGAGAGCTCGCCGGGGGAGACGACTCCGCCCGCCTGCGGTACTTCGTGAACATGTCGGACGCGATGAACGGGCTCGGCCGCTTCGACGACGCCATCCGCATCTCGCTCGAGGGGTTCGAGGGGGCGCGGCGCCGCGGCGTGGAGCGGACCTCCGGGGCGTTGCTGCTGTCGAACACCATTGAGCCGCTCTTCGCCGGCGGCGACTTGGCACGCGCCGACGAGCTGCTCGAGCGCGCCCTCGAGCTCGATCCCCCGATCGGCTTCAGCGCCCACCTTCAGCGGCTGAAACTCTGGTCCACGCTCTGGGGCGGCGACATCGCCGCCGCCGAGGCGCTGTTGCGGGGCTGGCGCGCCCCGCTCAGCCTCCAACTGCAGATCGACGCCCAGTCGCGGCTGGGCCTCGCCCGGGTGGCCGGGGAGATCGCCCTCGCCGCCGGCAACCTGCCCGCGGCCTGGCTGGAGGTGCGCGGGGTGCTGTCGGCCGATCACCGCCGCGTCGCCGCGTACGACCTGCCGCTCCTGGCCGTCGCCGCCCGCGCCCTTGCCGGCGCGACCTCCTCCGGCACGCCGATCGCCACCGAGGACGGCGAAACCGACCCGGCACGCATCGAGGCACGTCTTCGCGCCGTGCTCGAGCCGTCATCCGCCTGGCCGACCGCCGCCGCCTACCTCGCCGTCTTCGATGCCGAGCTCGGCGGCGCGGCGCACACCGGCACCGATGCCGGCCTCTGGAGAACCGCGGTCCAGGCGAGCCGCTCGCCACTCGCCCAGGCCCAACTCTTGCCGTACTCCAGTCTCAGGCTCGCGGAGGCGCTCGCGGCCGACGGCGACCGCCCGGCTGCGCTGGGGCACGCGGAGGAGGCTCGCCGCCGGGCGACCGAGATCGGTGCCGGGCTGATCGTGGCCAGGGTCACGGAGCTGGAACGGCGCGTCGGACTTCCGGCATCCGGCTCGGCGAGCACGCCCACTCCGGGACTGGTTCCCGACAACCGGCGGTTGCTCACGGAGCGCGAGCGCCAGGTGCTCGACCTCGTCGAGCAGGGCCAGTCCAACCGCCAGGTGGCCCTGCAACTGTTCATCAGCGCGAAGACCGCGAGCGTCCACGTCTCGAGCATCCTGCGCAAGCTCGGCGCCACCTCCCGAACCGAGGCCGTGTTCCTCGCCCATCAGGGCGAGGCCCCCGAACTGACCCCCGCCGCGCGCTGACCCGCGTCAGAAGGCGGCGACGTCGCTTCGCGGCTCAGACTCCGGCCGCGGTGACCACGAAGTCGGTGGCGAACCCGGCGAACAGGCCGATCAGCATCCCCGCGTAGAGGCTGTAGCCGAGCCCGAACCTCCTCGCCACCCCGAGCAGCTGAACTATCACGTACAGGATCGAACCGCTCGCGAGGGCAAGGAACACCATCGAGACGACATCATTCACGAACACGCTTCCCAGCAGGGTGCCCACCACCGTCGGGACTCCCCCGATCACGCCGAGAATGGCCAACTGGCCCCAGGACGGCCGGAGTCCCTGACCGGAGAGCGGCGCCGTGATGCCGAATCCTTCGGTCGCGTTGTGCAAGCCGAATCCGATCACCAGCACGACGGCGAGGCTGATCTGACCGTTCGCGGCCGACTGGCCAATCGCGAGTCCCTCGGAGAAGTTGTGCAGGCCGATGCCCACGGCGATGAGGAAGGCGAGCCTGCTGGGCGCCTCACCGAGCCGCAGGATGCCCGGGGCGCTGCCCGAGACCGCCGCCAGGCTGCCGGCCTCGGCCCGCCGGGCCATCCAATGGTCGTAGGCGACGAGGCTCAGGAGGCCGACGGCGACCGACCCGAAGAAGACCAGCACGAGCCCGATCGAGGGCAGCCAGGATGCCGAGGTGCCGGCCGTGGCATCCGCGAGCGCCCCGTCGATGGGCTCGAGCGCGTGGGAGAACACGTCCCAGAGCAGGAACACGAGCACGCCGATGGTGATCGCGTTCAGCAGCGACATGAGACGCAGGGACTTCGACCGAAGCCGCCCGATGGGCAGGCCGAGGAAGATCGTGAAACCGGCGATCGCCCCGAGAATCAGGAAGTTGACGAGGCTCATGGTCAGCGTGCTCTTTCGACGCCAGCCCGATCGGCTGGATTAGGCGAGCCTAACCTCGCTCATGGGCAGAACACAAAGCCACTCGGCCGGGCAGCGACGCCGGCCGGTCGTCAGGATCCCCGAGGGTCGGTATTCTCGACGACGTTCTCGGCGAACTCTCCCGCGAGCTGGGGCCGCATGGCGCTCGCGAGCAGCTGCGCGATTCTGAGGTAGGCCGGCGCGTCCCGAAAGCGAAGAGTGGGGGCGGGGTCGGCCTCGCGAAAGCGCACGAAGTCGGCGCGCGGCCACCGCGCGCACTCCTCCTCGGTCAGGGCGTTCAGCTCGACCGCGTGCCGGTCCGCGAGGGCTCCCAGCCGGCTGTCGAAGACCGGGATGCTGCGGATCGGTTGAATCCCGACGACGTAGGCCCGTGCCGAGGGCGATGCCGTGCTGAACAGCGCGGAGAGCATGGCGGAGAGGGAGCGCGCCCAGCGACGCAACGACACCAGGGTGAGGGCGTCATCCACGCCGACGAAGACGACGATCGCGTCGTAGCCTGACAGGTCCATCGCCGAGAGCCGTCGTGAGGCGATCGCGGCGGTCATCCATCCCTCGCTCACGAGATCGACCTCGATCGCCCGCCCGGATCGAGCGGACAACGTCCTCGCGAGCGCCCCGGGCAACGACAGGGTGTGGCTCGTCACCCCCCGGCCTACCGCCGGCCCGCTGCCGAAGACGAGAACGCGCAGCGGATCGCCTCCCGGGAGGCGCACCCTGGGGGAATCCGTGGGGACGGGATAGCTCTGCACCTCTCGAGCCTGGACGAGCACCCAGCCCCACATGAGCGGCATCAACGCTCTCCGGGCAATCCCCCGCATGCAACTCACTCATTCCGTGTCGCCCAGACCTGCCTGAGCCACAGAGAATCATACCGTCGGCGAGGGGGCGCCGAGGGACCGGGCAGGGGGGCGCTGGTGTGGCAGCAGAGCCGCCAGACCGGTCCACGGTCAGGTCGAACTTGACATTTCCGAGTTGTGACTGTTCAATCAGTTACATGCCACCTACCGCTCCCGCCACCGAGACGAAGTCGCGTTCGACCGCCGAGGCCCAGCGCTCGAAGATCGTCTCCCGCGCCGTGCGAGTGTTCGCTCACGCCGGCTATCACGCGACCCCGGTCGCGCAAGTCGCGGCGGCCGCCGGGGTCTCACCGGCCTACGTCTTCCGGCTGTTCCCGGGCAAGCTCGCGCTCTTCGTGTCCGCCGTCGAGCACTGCTACGAGCGCGTGCGCGTGGGGCTGATCGCCAGTGCGGACGGCACAGACGCCTCGACCCCCGAAGAGATCCTGGCGGCGATGTCTGACGCGTATGTGGACCTCATTAGAGATCGCGACCTCATCATGCTGCAGGTGCACGCCCAGAGCGCGTGTGACGTTCCCGAGATCCGAGCAGCCGTACAGCGCGGGCTCGCCGAGCTCGTGACGGCCGTGACGGATGCCTCGGGAGCCGACTCCGCGAGCGTGCAACGATTCGTCGCCTATGGCCAGCTCTGTCACCTGATCGTGCAGGCGGACCTCGCGTCGATCGACGAGACCTGGGCGCGTACGCTCAGCGACGGCATCCAGCACCCGGACGACGCGCCGACACCCAGCCGTCCCGGACCGACCAGGGACTGACCCGGCCGCGGTCTGGCCCGGCCTCGATCCCGCACGGAAGGGCTCACCCGTCCGCTGCCGTCAAAAGTGACTGTTCAGTCAGTCACAAAACTACTCACCCCAACGAAAGGCCCACAGATGACCGGCTCGACACCCACCACGATCACCGCCCTCGAAGTCATTCTGCCGGGGCTGGTGGAGCCAGACGGACTGCGCGTCGAGAGCCGCCGACTCCCGGACCCCGGAGCGGGAGAGCTGCTCGTCGCCGTGGAAGCGACAGGCATTTCCTTCGCCGAGCAGGCGATGCGGCGCGGTCGCTACTTCGGTCAGCCGGCGTTCCCCTTCGTGCCGGGCTACGACCTCGTCGGCACGGTGCTCGAGGTGGGTCCGGGCGGGGACCCGGCGCTGCCAGGCACTCGGGTGGCCACCATCACGAAGACCGGAGGCTGGGCCAGCCACGCGATCGTCCCCGCCCGCGACAGCGTGCCGGTGCCGCCCGGAATCGACCCGGCCGAGGCGGAGACCGTGGTGGTGAACGGACTCACCGTGTGGCAGATGCTGCACCGCACCGCGCGGGTGAAGGCCGGCCAGACGATCCTGCTGCACGGCGCCAATGGTGGGGTGGGCGGCATCCTGATCCAGCTCGCCCAGCTCGCCGGAGTGCGGGTCATCGGCAGCGCATCGCCCCGGCATCACGACGCCCTTCGCGCCGCGGGGGTCGAGCCGGTCGACTACAACGATCCGCGGATCGTCGAGCGGGTTCTCGAGCTTGCCCCGGGAGGAGTGGATGCGGCCTTCGACAACGTCGGTGGGGCCATGATGTACCGGTCGTACCGTACCCTCGCTCCCACCGGCGTGCTGGTCTGCTATGCCATCGCCTCCGAGCTCAAGAACGCTGGCGGCATGGTCATGCCGTTCGTGAAGGCGCTCGGCCAGATCGCCCTGTGGAACGCCCTGCCCAACCGGCGCACCGCCGCCTTCTACGACCTCTGGGCGGGGCATCGCCTTCGCCCTGCCCGCTTTCGCGCCCATCTGGTGGAGGACCTCGGGCGAGTCTTCCCGCTCCTCGGCGACGGAACCCTCACGGCCAACATCGCCGCGCGCTTCCCTCTCGCCCAGGCGAGCGCCGCGCTCACGCTCGCCGAGTCGCGCACGGTTCGAGGCAAGGTCATCCTCGTTCCCTGACCGGACACTCGACCGTCGCGACTAGGCCCCTCGGCCGCGCCGCCGGTAGGCGCTCGGGGTCACTCCCGCGAAGCGCCGGAAGCGCCCGGAGAAATACTGCGGATCGTCCCAGCCGACCTCCCGGGCGATTCCAGAGACCTGTCGGTTGGTGAGATCGAGCAGCTGCTTCGCCACCGTCATGCGCTCGCGTTCCACGTAGCGCTGGGGGCTGATCCCGAGCTGCTCGGAGAAGAGATGGCTGAGCCGCGATGGCGAGAGGTGCGCGATCTCGGCGAGGGTGTCGACGTCCAACGGCTCCGCGAGGTGGGAGCCCACGTGCTCGATCACGCGCAGAACACGTTCGTCGGTGCGACTGGCCAGCGGATTCTGGGTGTCGAGCCAGAGGAGGGCCTCCTCGAGGGCGTTGACCGCGAACAGCTCGGCGCGTGGGAGCGCGCCGAGCCGCATCCCCGCGGATCGCCGAAGCCCGGAGCCCACCCGCCGCCGCACCTCACCACCCGCGTGAATCAGGCCGGGGCCGCCCAGCCGCACCGGCCAGTCCAGCAGAGGCAGCCATTCCGCGCGCGGATGAAAGTGGGCGAAGTCGAACTCCCAGAGTTCGGCTCCGAGCGCGGTGCCGTAGTCGTGCGGCAGCCCGGGTCGCAGCAGCACGGCATCGCCGGCCTCGACGAGCAGCTCGCCGTCCGGCGCGCCGAAGCGCCCGCCGCCCGCGACCGTGTGGATCAGTAGGAAGTCATCCGTACCGCCGGTGCGCCAGGTGGCGTATTCCGGCCCCTCCGCGAAGTGGCCGCCGACCACCCGATCGAACACCGGTTGCGGAGACTCCGGGCGGGAGCGGTTCAGTGACATAGCTGAATCTTCCACTATTAGTGCAGGGAATTCGCTGGTCCTAAAGTGCGAGTTCCGGGAGGCTCGCTCGTATGTTGAATATCAATCCCGACACTGACGCTTCTCTCGCCACGGAGTTCGACCGGCTCGGGGTACTGCAGCTCCCCTCGCTCCTCGGCATCGACGAGGTGGCAGAGATCCGGGAGGCGTTCATGGACCAGGTCGCGCGAGACGTCTCCGTCGGCAATGACGACAACGTGCCGGACGACGACCCCCTGAAGCGGTTCCCGCGACTGGTGCATCCGCATCGCCGCACCGACCTCGAGGTGGGCAGGCTCGCCAGGCGATGGATGCTCGACCCCCGCATCATGAGCCTCGTCACCGAACTGATGGGGCCCGTGTTCGCCGCTCAGTCGATGTTCTACTTCAAGCCGCCGGCCGCACGGGGGCAAGCGCTGCACCAGGACAACATGTTTCTGCAGGCGCATCCCGAAACCTGCATCGCCGTCTGGATCGCCATCGACGATTGCGATAGAGAGAACGGCGGCCTCAAAGTCGTTCCGGGATCGCATCGTTACGAGATCATCTGCCCCCAGGAGGCGGACGCGACCGAATCGTTCACCCGCGATGAGATCCGACTCCCCGAGGGGATGACCGCAGAGCAGACCACGATGAGAGCGGGCGACGTGCTCTTCTTCCACGGAAGCATGGTGCACGGCTCCGGCCCGAACCGGTCGACGGGACGCTTCCGCCGCTCGCTGATCTTCCACTACGTGCCGCAGACGAGCACGGAGATCGCTCGCTTCTACACCCCGCTGCTCACCCCCGGCGGAGAGGAGGTCACTGTTACCGAGAGCCTCGACGGTGGCGCGTGCGGCGAGGGATGGCTGCCCGCCGGCGCTCACTGAGCCGGGCGCGCCTCAGCGGGGAGGATGCGCCGGGTGCAGGCGACCATGGCCGGCTGCGTCATCTCGTCCGCCTCCGGGAATTCCCGGTACTTGGCGAGGAACGCTCCGTCGATGGCGGCCTGGATCGGGTCGCCCGGGTCCACGTACTCCGTTCGCACGGCCACCCGAGGCTGCAGAAGGGCGGCGGCGGTGTCGCGTTCGGCCACCTCGCCGTCGCCGGTCGTGAAGAAGACGGGCCGGCCGGCGAGCACGCGTCGGTACCACAGGGCGGTCGGTCCCAGATAGGAGCGAACGTAGGGCTGCCCGTCGACGACGACCGCCCAGATCGGCGCCACCGCGGCGGTGCCATCGGCTCGCTCCGTCACGATGCCGACGATCGTCGTCGCTCCGAGGTGGCTCACCAGCTGGTCCCAGTCCATAGTGACCAACACTCTAGAACCAGACCGGTCGCTCCGCCACGCTGGCGCCTCGGAACATCCGCCCGCCTGGCGGGAGATCTGCGACCGTGACGAAGGCAGGCCCAGGGATGGTCACCGACTGCCGCCTACTCGCTGCTGACGACGTCGACCGAGATCTCAACCGCCGCAACCGTCCCCCGGTTCTCGAGCCAGTGGATGGTGTTTCGGTCCTCGGGCCAGCCCACGCCCGGCCCGTAGTCCGTGGCGATCCCGTCGCGGTGGTCGGTGATCGTTCCGCGCAGCACGTAGACGATCCCCGGTCTGCCCTTGTGGTCGTGAACGGGGCCGAAGACTCCTCCCGGCTCGATGGTCACCATTCGCATGCGAAGCCGGCGCCCTTCCAGACCCGGGATTTCGGGGCCCAGATCGACAGTGTCCAGCAGCTCTACCGCGACGCCCCGCGTCTCCGGCGCCGCCTCATCCTCACTCATCACGCTGTCCTCTCCACGAGGCCGGCCTGCCGCAGGCAACCGGATCTACCCGAGTCGGCCGATCCGATTCCCCTGCCGTGGCGGGCGTGGGTAGATTATCCCCCCGCGCGAGAGTGAACCCCCATCTCGAGACCCGGGCGGCCCATCGAACCCGTTGACGCATCGCGGCGCCGCGGAGCAGAGTTATCCCATTCCACCACAGGAGACGGACATGACCACGCGCATCTCTCCCCGGCAGTTCCATGCGTCCGACGGCGTCGAGGACTGGCGGGTGCTCTTCGACGGCGCGAAGACCTACTTCGTGACCGGCTCATTCGCCAAGGGGGTCGAGTTGATCGAGATCATCGGAAGGCTCGCCGACGCCGCGAACCATCATCCGGATGTCGACCTGCGTTACTCCGGCGTCGTCGTGAGCCTGTTCACTCACGACGTGGGCGACATCAGCGATCGCGACGTGGCGCTTGCGCAACGAATCTCCGCCGCCGCGCGTGAGATCGGCGTCGCGGCCGACCCCTCCAGGGTGCAGACCGTGCAGGTCTCGATCGACGCCCTCGTCATTCCGGCGGTGCTTCCGTTCTGGCGCGCGGTGCTCGGCTACGACACGTTCGGAGACGAGGACGTCGTTGATCCGCTCGGCCGCGGCCCCTGGGTCACATTCCAACAGATGGATGAGCCACGACCGCAACGTAATCGAATCCACATCGACGTCTCGGTTCCGCGAGACCAGGCCGAGGCGCGCATCGCCGCGGCACTGGCCGCCGGCGGCCACATTGTGACCGACGCCCACGCCCCCCACTGGTGGACACTCGCCGACTCGGAAGGAAACGAGGTCGACGTCGCGCCGTGGAGGGAGGACAGCGATTAGGTGCCGACCCGCCGCGTCAGTTGCTGGTCGACGCGCGCCGAGCGGCGCGGTCGCCCGCTCAGTACCAGTTCGACGACTGGGAGTGCGACCAGGCCGAGCACGGCGTGCCGTAACTGCGGCTGATGTAGCCGAGACCCCACGAGATCTGGGTGGTCGCGTTGGTCTTCCAATCGGCTCCGGCTGAGGCCATCTTGCTCCCGGGAAGCGCCTGCGGGATGCCGGCGGCGCCGCTGGGATTGTAGGCCGTGTAAGACCAGCCGGACTCCTTGCTCCAGAGCTTGGCGAGACAGGAGAACTGCGCGTCGCCCCAGCCATACTTCGAGGCCGCCATCGCCCGTGCTGTCGCTCGGGCGCCATCCGGCGTGTTGGCCGCGGCGGCTGCCTGGGCCGCGTCCGCCGCCGCCGCCGCACGATCGACTTCGGCCGCCGCCGCCTGGGCGGCGGCTTCCGCCGACTCGGTCTGGTCGATCAACGACACGACGGTGCCCGTGTCGAGGAGCTTGTAGTTCGCCAGCGAAATGACGGATTGGGTCAACTGGGTCGCATCGATCTTTCCGCGCACGTCGGTGATCACGAGGTTGGCCGCGCCGATGGTGGTTTCGGCCGCGTTGTCCATCCGGGCCGCCTGCGCCCGAGCGACCGTCGAGGTGGCGTGTGGTTGTTCGTTCTTGAGGCCACCGCGCACGGAGAGTTCGGCAGTCGCCTGGCTGTTCGAGCCATTTGCCATTGCCGATTGCACGAGGGTGCCGACTCCCATCAGTATTCCGATGAGGGCGACCGATGCGGCGACCGTCTGCCTGGTTCGCTTGCGCTTGTGTCTGGCGGAGATTTCTTTTCGAGTTGAGAGGGGTGAGTGTGTCTGCATTACGTCCAAAGGGCGGAACGGCCACAGGCATCATCACGCCTTGCCGCGCCTCGAGTTGTGGATGCGCGGGCCGGTGGGACCGCGCAGGCGAAGTTCCCAGTATGCAAAGTCACTCTGGGCGAAACACCGATTTTCCCTGTGCAGCCCATGTGAAGCCCGTCCCGCGCGCTGCCCGAGCGGCCATCCGTGCGCCGACACGAACTGGCGACGTGGGCACCGGGCCAGATCCTGGATATACCTACGCCGACCTGGCTGTTTCTTGGCCGGGCAAGACCGAGCCGGATATCACATCGAAGAGGTGATCGGCGCGGAGCGCGAGCGAGGGCTGGTCGTAGACCCACGCGAGCGCCGCGACCAGGGCGAACAGGTCGGTGCCGTCGATGTCCGTCCGCGCTACCCCCGCGGCCTGGGCGTGGTCGAGCAGCCGAGTGCCGGTGTCGTGCAGCGCCACGCACGAGGCATGGAGCGCGGACTCGCTGTCCTCGAGCGCGGCCATCAGCAGGCCCGTGACACCCCGGTATTCATGGGTGATCGCGACGGAGCCGCGCAGCCACGTAAGCAGCGCCTCCTTGGGCTCGCTCGACTCCTCGAGACCGGCCGCTTGAGCAGTCAGCCCGTCCACCTCAGTGCGGAGCAGCGCCTCGATCAGCGCTTCTCGCGTGGGGAAGTGACGGTAGAGGGTGCCGAGCCCGACGTCCGCCTTGCGCGCGACGTCGCGCAACGACGCGTCGGCGCCGTGTTCGGTGACGACGTCGCGCGCGACGGAGAGCAGGCGATCGTAGTTCTTCTTCGCGTCGGCTCGCATGTGTCTCCCGGATTGATGGGTGGGGCAGTGCTCTACATATTCGGTGCACCGATCCACTTAGGGTAGCCAGGCCGTCGTAGATGCGGAAACCGGGAACGTGCTGCGGTTATCTCGTTGCGGCGGCCAGTGCCCCGCGGATGCCGCTCTCGCCGGCCGGTCGGCCCTTCTTGTTTGAGTACGGGCCGTACGGGGCGCCCCATACCGGCGTGCCCGTCGCCTGCCGCCAGCTGTCGGCCAGCGGTCCGGCGTCCACGACGCTGAACCCGATAGAGTCGATGAATTCGGTCACCACTGCCTTAGCCGGCGCGGAGTCGCCGGAAATGGGCAGGTATGAGCGGTCGGCCGCCCCCGCCGGGCGGCCGAGCCACAGCAGGTGCTTGTAGAAGATGTTGTTGAACGCCTTCACGATCAAGGCACCTGGGACATAGTGCTGCAGCAGTTGGCTCGAGGTGAGCGACATGTCGTCGAGTGCCGGGATGTGCCCATCCCGCTCGGGGCCGTAGTTGCACGTGTCGATGACCGTCTTCCCGACTAGCGCCTCAGCCGGCAGGTCGGGAAAGGCGCTGACCGGCACCGTGATCACGATGATGTCACCGGCCGCCGCGGCTTCCACGCCCGTCGCCGCGGAGGCCTGCGGCCCCAGGTCAGCGACCACATCCGCGAGGGTTTCGGGACCGCGCGAGTTGCTGAGCACGACCTGGTGCCCGGCCGCGATGGCGAGCCGCGCAATGGTACTGCCGATCTGCCCACTTCCGATGAATGCCACCGTGGTCATATCTTCAGCGTGCCTTTCGACGAGGAGGGGAAATAGTGGCCGTTGTCCAAATCGGCAAGAAGGCCGGGCTGGGCGGGTTCCCAGCCCAGGGCCTGACGGGTGATGAGGTTGGAGGCGGGGTAGCTCTGCGTGACGATGTTCGCGATGAAGCCGAAGTACGCCGGCGTCATCAATTCGTCCGCGGGGATACTCACCACGGGCAGGCCCAGGCGGCCGCCGATGGCCTCGGCTATCTCGCGCAGCGGGATGCCCCCGTCCCCGACCGCGTGCCAGTTGCTGCCGGCCGGGCTTTCCTCCAGCGCCAGGCGGAACAGGGGCGCGATGTCGCGGATGTGCACGGCGTTCCACATGTTCGCACCGTCTCCGGGGTAGCCGGCGTAGCCGTTCTGTTTCGCGAGTGCAATGAGCATCGGAAGGAAGCCGGCACGATCGGTGGTGCCATGCGCGATATTGGCGATCCGCACGACCGACGACCGCACGCCCTGTTCGGCGAGGCCGATTACCGTGGTCTCCACCGCGTTGCGGACCCGGAGGGTGCCCCGGTGCTCGTCGCGGACGGGAAGGGGCGGATCCTCTTCGGTGGCCGGCCGGCCCAGTTGCCCGGGCGAACCGATGCTCCCCGCCACGACCAGCGGCTTTCCGGTTCCCGCCAGCGCCTCGCCGTACGCGAGCATGACCGGAATCTCCGCGGCGGACACGGCGTCCATCCCGCCAGACGGAAGCAGGTCCTGCCGGTGCGCGACGTGGATGACCCCGTCGGAGTCGGCGGCTGCCTCCTTGAGTCCGTCGAGGTCCCGGATGTCGCCGCGACGCACCTTCGCGCCGAGCGCGGACAGGGCCGCCGCCGCTGTGTCCGACCGGGCCAGGCCGGTCACCTCGTGCCCGGCCGCGATGAGGTCGGGGATGATGTGCGAACCGGAATGGCCGGTCCCGCCGGTGACTAAGACGCGCATGCTGCTGCTCCTTGCGAGTGATGCGGTGGATAAGAAGGGGCGCGGCTGCGCTCAGTTGAGAGTGTTGATGCCGAGGGCGATGTTGAAGCCCGCGCCGTTCTGGGCCAGGCCCATCAGCAGCGGTCCCACGCCTTCCAGCCAGCGGGCCATCTGCAGGCCGCCGACATCCAGCGGGCGAAGTCCGAGGCTCTCGATGAACGCCGACACATTCGCTTTGGAGCGCGCATCGTCTCCGGCGAACAACACGTCCACTGAGCCTTCCTGGGCGAGAATGTGTCCGAAGACGGTGTTGAACGCCTTCACGACGTGCGCGTTCGCCGGGGCCGCGTTGGCGATCTCCTGCGCACCGGACGTGCCTTCCGGGGTGACCACACCGGTGGCGTCGGCGTCGAAGGTGTTTGAGATGTCGATGATCACCTTTCCGGCTAGTGCGTCGCCGTACCGGGTCACGACCTCCACGGCGCTGGAGTACGGGACGGCGAGCACGACGATATCGCCGGCAGGGACACTGCCGAATGCGCCAGTCGCCGCCCCGCTGCCGAGAGCGGCAGCCAGGTCGTTCGCCTTGGCCGTGTCACGGCCGACGAGTTCGACGGTGTTGCCGCCGGCAATCGCGCGAGCGGCAATGGCGCTGGCCATGCCCCCCAGACCGATGAAGCTGATGCTGCTCATGGGTGTTCTCCTTACTATCGCTTGAACCGAACTCATGGTCGTCCGGCTAGGCTGACCTAACCGGAGCAGTGGTCCTATTATGCGGGACAGTGCTCCGTTTAGCAAATACTGCCCTCCTCGACCGCCGGGATGGCAAGCCGATGCCCGACTCGCTCGAGCGGGTGCTTGTGCTCAGGCGGCTCGCGGCAAGCGAGCGAGGGCGCGTCCGTGCCGGGTGGCCTGGCCTTCAGCGAATAGCTTCAGTTCGTCGGCCAGCTCGGTGAACTGGTCGAGGGCGGGGTTCACCCCGACGAGCGTAAACTCGCGGGTCACCACTTCGAGGTCGAGCCGCCAGACGTCCTCGAGGATGCGCCGCATCCAAGCGGTGGCGTGGTCCCAGCCCTCCCTGGGCGTGCCGGCGGAGTAGTTGCCGCCCTGCACCGTCACCAGCACGGCGGGCTTTCCGGCGGTCGTCGGGACCCCGCCGGGTCTCATGCGGGGGTCGGCCAGAACAAGGTCGACGTAAGACTTGAAGTGCTGCGAGACGCCGAAGTTGTAGAGCGGCACGGCAAACAGCAGCGCGTCGGCCGCAGCCAGTTCGTCGGTCAGCTCGCCGGCCAGGGCGGCTGCGGCCGACTGCGCGGGCGTCCGCTCGGGCTCGGGCGTCATCGAGGCGGCCACGGCGTCGGACCAGGCGGTGGCGGGCAGCGGTGCGACGCCGATGTGCCGCCGGGTGACTGCGGCGTCCGGGTGGGCGGCGTGCCACTCTGCCTCGACGATGTCGCCCAGGGCGCGGCTCGTGGAACCCTCGGTGCGGATACTGGCATCCAGGCGGAACAGTGACATGACACTCCTTGCGATCGTTCCCGGGTCGGCGACCCGGGGCTATAGTTACGATCGGTAACTCTGCACGTCGGGTCCCCGTTACCGCAAACGATCCCCCGTTACCCGGCAGTAACCGAAGGGGAGCGGATGACCCAGCAGACTCAGGTCGATGCGCTGCGGGCACGGCTCGTCCAGTCCATGCCCACCATGGCCCAGCTCTGCACGAGCGAGGACCCCGACATGTTCCGGTCACTTCTCTCCCGCATCGGGGACAAGTGGACGCTGCTGGTGATCGGAGTGCTCGGCGAGGAGCGGCGAAGGTTCACCGAACTCACCGAGATCATCCCGGGCATCTCCCGCAGGATGCTCACCGTCACCGTGCGCGCCCTCGAGCGGGACGGCCTCGTCTCGAGAACCGTCTACGCCGAGGTGCCGCCGCGAGTCGAGTACGAGCTCACCGCCCTCGGCCGATCGCTCCAGCTCGTGGCCCTAACCCTCGCCGACTGGGTGAGCGAGCACCAGCACACGATCGTCGGCAACCGGCGAAGCTTCGATAGCGACGCTCGAGAACCGTGACCAGGAGACTCACGACGCCTGAAAGCAGACTCCGACAGCCCCACTGTTCAAGCAAATTAAGGTAAGTAGCGGGAGCGGGACTTGAACCCGCGACACCACGATTATGAGCCGTGTGCTCTAACCACCTGAGCTACCCCGCCGGGACGCCTCCCGATGACGGGCTGCGAGAGCCCCCTGTGGGAATCGGACCCACTACCTCTTCCTTACCAAGGAAGTGCTCTACCAATGAGCTAAGGGGGCAAAACTGGCAGCCGAGTCACCCCGAAGCCGTTTTGGCACCGTTCGAGAATAGCACCCGCGAGGGTGCCGCCCGCACGCGGTCATTCGAGGGCGAGAACCGCTCCCGGGTCTGCGAAGTGCGGGAGGGCGATGCCGGGCAGGGCGAAGGCCCCGAAGGACGGGCCAGAGCCGCTCAGCGTCCATCCCTGCGGCGATAGCACCGCACCCACCTCCCCGAACAGGGTCACCGGGTTGCCCGCGAAGGCGTGGGGGTCGAGAGTGACCGAAAAGTCTCCCCGAGCCGCGACGACGAGCACGCTCTCCTCGGCAGCCTCGCGCACGAAGACGAGCACCTCCGTGCCGGCGTGGAGCCAGCGGATGCCGCCGGAGTTGAGAGCCGGGTGCCCGGTGCGCAGGTGGATGAGCCTCGAGTACAGGTCGATGGTCGACTCTGCCGCGTCCACGGAGTCCCACGGAATCGGGGTTCGCGAGTGTTCACCGTCCGAACCGGTGAGCCCGAACTCGTCCCCGGCGAAGACCACCGGGATGCCCGGGAGCGTCACGGCGAGCCCGAAGGCCACGGGCACCGTGCCGGGCCGGGCATGGGTGAGGAACCGCGGGGTGTCGTGGGTGTCGAGCGCGTTCATGTTGTGGAGGCGTACCCGCCACGGGAACGCCGCCGTGAACCGCACGTGGGCGGCATACACCTCCTCGCCGCTGTACGACGGGATGGTGCCGAGCGCCATCCCGATGCCGCCAGGAGCCGGCCTGCCGGGTTCGGAGAGCCAGCCCCACACCGGCCGGGTGAAATTGGCGTAGGTCATCGCCCCGTGCCAGGCGTCGCCCGGAAAGTCGCTCGCCGCATCGTTCGTGGACTCGCCGAGCAGAATGGTGTCCGGATTGGCCTCCAGCATCGTGCGGCGCGCGGTGCGACGCACAACCTCGTTGAGATCCTCATCGAGGTAGCGCCCCGTCATGTTGGACACGTCGATGCGCCAGCCGTCGAGGCTGTACGGGGGCTTCAGCCACTTCGCGACAACCGACCCCTCGCCGTCGATGAAGCGGCGGCGCAGCTCGTCGGAATTCCAGTTGAACTTGGGCAGGCTCGGCACGCCGAGCCACGACACGTAGCGCTCCTGGGCCTCGTCGAGCCAGTAGTAGAACTCGCTCTCCGGGGCGCCGGGGGTGCGGTGGGATGCGCGGAACCACTCGTGCGCGTCGCCGCTGTGGTTAGAGGTGAGGTCGCCGATCACTCGCAGCCCACGCTCGTGGGCGGCGGCGACGAGCGCCGCCAGGGCCTCGTCCCCGCCGAGAAGCGGGTCGACCCGGGCGAAGGACTGCGCGTCGTAGCGGTGATTCGACTGTGCCGGGAACACCGGGGTGAGATAGATGAGGTTCACGCCGAGGCGCACGAGGTGGTCGAGGTGCTCGGCGATTCCGGCGAGGTCTCCACCATAGAACTGGCGCGGGGTGTCCGGACCCACGTTGACGACCTCGTCCGACCACCCGGCTGGCACGGCCCACTCGGGTGGCTGGCGGGCATCCGCCGCCGCCGAGCGCGCGAACCGGTCGGGGAAGATCTGGTACATCACGGCGTTGGCCGCCCAGTCCGGCGCCGCCGGATAGGCGACGATGCGGAAGTCCTCGGAGTCGAGGGTTTCGATGCGGTGCAGCCCCGTCGCGTTGAGCCAGACATTGCTGCCGTCGGCCAGGCTCAGCAGGAATCGGTAGCCGTGCACCGGGTTCTCGACCTGGAGCTCCGCCTCCCACCACTCCCACCCGTCGACGTTCGCGACGGGCGTGGCCACCGCATACCGCGGCTCGCGGTCGGGGTTGGACCTCGTGTGCACGGCCAGCACCGGCCCGAAGGCCTCCGGCACCCGCACCCGCACCCGCACGGTGTCGCCGAGCGCCGGCGCCGGCGTGGAAACGTACAGCGGCGATCCGTCGTGATGGGGCGTCGGGGCGAAGTGGGACGACATTTCTCGAGGATAGTGCGGAGTGACGCGCCGCGTTTCCTACTTCACCGATCCGGCGGTCAGCCCGCCGACGATGTACTTCTGCAGCGCGAGGAACACCGCCATCACCGGGATCGCCGCGAGCACTGCCCCGGCCGCGAAGATGCTCCAGTTGTTGGAGAAGGCCTGGGAGACGAACGAGTAGAGGCCAACGGCGAGAGTCTGCGTATTGGGGTCGGTGAGCACGATGCTCGCGATCACGTACTCGCCGGTCGTGGCGATGAAGGAGAGCAGACCGACCACCGCGAGGATGGGCGCGACCAGCCGCAGGATGATGGTGAAGAAGATCTGCACGTGGCTGGCGCCATCCAGTTTCGCCGCCTCGTCGATCGACACGGGCACGGTGCTGAAGAAGCCGTACATCAGGTAGGTGTTGACGCCCAAGGCGCCACCGAGGTAGACGAGGATCAGGCCGAGTTGGCTACCGAGGCCGAGGATGGGGAACACGTCGGAGATGGCGGAGAGCAGCAGGAAGATCGCCACCACGGCGAGGTACTGCGGGAACATCTGAATCAGCATGAGGGAGAGCAGCCCGGCGCGACGCCCCCGGAAACGCATTCTCGAGAAGGCATATGCCGCCAGCGCCCCCAGGAACACCGTGCAGACGGAGGTGACCGTGCCGATCAGGATGGTGTTGAGAAACCAGAGGGCGAACGGCTGGTCGGGGTTGGTGAACAGCTTCACGTAGTTCTGCAGGTCGATCCTGGTGAAGAGCGCGTTCGAACCGACCAGCGAGCCGCCGGGGTTGAAGGAGGCGCTCAGCACGTAGAGCAGCGGGAACACGGCGAAGATCACCATGACCACGGCCACGAGGTGCCGCCAGCCCGTGGCGCGGAACCAACGGCCGAAGGTGACGGGGCGCTTGACGCGGTACGCGGCGGCCGGGGACGGCGTCACGAGTTCCGGTGCGGTGATGCTGGGGTCGATGACAACCATCTCAGTTGATCTCCTCGAGTGCCTTGGTGCGTCTGAACGCGATGATCGAGACCACCGCGACGAGCAGGAAGATCAGGATCGACAGCGCGCTCGCGAGCCCGTAGTCGCGCGCACCACCCTGACCGAACGCCACCTTGTAGACCATGGTGATCAGCAGGTCGGTCGATCCGATGTCGAATGTCGTATCCGTGAAGCGGGGCCAGCCTCTCGTGAGCATGTAGATCACGTTGAAGTTGTTGAAGTTGAACGCGAACGACGCGATGAGCAGGGGGGCTACGGACACCAGCAGCAGCGGCAGTTTGATCGACCGGAATACCCGCCACGGGCTCGCCCCGTCCACCCGGGCCGCCTCGTCGAGTTCCTCCGGCAGGGACTGCAGGGCGCCCGTGCAGACCAGGAACATGTAGGGGTAGCCCAGCCAGAGATTGACCAGGATCACGCTGAACCGCGCGAGCCAGGGATCGGTCAGCCACGGGATGTCCGCCCCGCCGAAGATCACCTGGTTGACGAATCCGAATTGGGGGTTCAGCAGCCCGGCCCACACCAGCCCGGAGAGGAAGGCCGGGAACGCGTACGGAAGGATCACCAGCACCCGGTAGAACTTCTTGCCCCTGAGGGTCGGATGGTTGAGCACGATCGCGAGGAAGAGGCCGAGCGCGAAGGTGGCCAGCACCGACAGGATCGCGAAGGCGAAGGTCCAGACGATCACCCTCCAGAGCGGGCCGCTGATCTGTTCGTTGGTGAAGGCCTTCACGAAGTTCGCGATGCCCACGTCGACCTTCCAGCCGGGGCTGAGCGTCTTCGAGCCGTCGGCGGTGGCGAAGGAGCCCTTGCCGGAGTTCACGTAGACCACCCCGTCGGCGTCCGTGAAGGTGTCTGCCTTCGCGTCGTAGCTGAGGTTGGAGCGGTAGACGTAGGCCGCGTTGGCGTCGTCGGTTCGCAGCGCCCCGGCGCTCGGATTGTCCGAGAGCGGCACCCGCACCGCGGTGATGGCGGCCTGGTTGGCGAGGATCTGGGACAGGGTGAGGGTCGTGTAGCCGTCGAGCCCCACCGCCTTGCCGGTCGAGTCGTGCTTCGCGTCGGGTGCCGGTGTGAGCGGCTGGTCGGCCGAGCCGACCTTGACCACACCCTTCGGGTCGGTCACGAGGAAGGAGTACGTGCCTCCGCTCTCGAGCACGCTGAGCTTGTAGGCGGGCGAATCGGCAACTCGCTTTTCGGCGACCTGGATGATGCTGTTGACGGCATCTTCCTTGGTGCTGTTGTGGCCGTCGCTGTAGTTCGTGAACGCGATGTAGCCGCTGAAGAGCACCACGAAAACCTGGAACACCACGAGGAAGATCACGCCGGGAGTGAGGTACTTGGCCGGCAGCCTCTTCCCCCTGCCGAGGTAGATCCAGTTGATCAGGCCGGTGATGAGCACCGTGACCACCACGGCCGCCCACTGGTGCAGGCCGACGAGGATGAAGACCGCGTAGACCGCGAGCGCGTCGAGGATTCCGAGCAGGGCGATCTTCACGAGCAGGGCCGCCATCTCGCTCCTCGGGCGATCCGGCCCCGGGGCGCGTGACGTGCGGCGCGTCTTCGGCTCGA
The DNA here is from genome assembly GCF_008040105.1 of Lacisediminihabitans profunda. Taxonomy (GTDB): domain Bacteria; phylum Actinomycetota; class Actinomycetes; order Actinomycetales; family Microbacteriaceae; genus Lacisediminihabitans; species Lacisediminihabitans profunda. Next base: position 126,849 of record NZ_VRMG01000003.1, on the reverse strand, counting down.
GCATCGCTGCCCTGCCCTTTCCCTCTGCGGCCATGGTGTGGGGTGCTCCTCGGTGCTGCGATAGCCGGCCGCGCGAGTGCTGCGGGACCGGCGAGCCGATGCGGCTCGTGAGACGGGGGTTCGTGTGACGGGGGTGCCTGTGAATCGAGGCGCGCCGCGACCGGCTGCGCTGGGCGCCTGGGCCCCGGTGTCGCGATTGTGCCCGTTCGACCGGGCACAATCGCGACGAGGGGGAACTGTCGCGATGACTCGCGTCTAGCCCTTGATCTTCGCTGCGACGTTCGTGGCCGCGGTGGTCCACACCGTTGCCGGGTCGCCGTCACCCTTGGTGAGCTGCAGTTCGGCCGCTCCCCAGTCCGCCCAGACCGATGCCATCTCGGGGATGGCCGGCATGGGAACGCCGTCGAGGCCGATGCTGCCGAACGACTTGACGTCGGCATCCGTCTTCGAGACCGCTTCGTAGGCGCTCGTGAGAGCCGGCGGACGCCCGCCCACCTTGTAGAGCTCCTCCTGCACGGCGTTCGAGCCGAGGTAGTCGACCAGGAACTTGGTCGCCGCGATCTTGTTCTTGCTCTTGGAGCTGATGAAGAAGGCGTTCACCCCGAGGAACGGCTTGGCGGTCTGGCCGCCGGCCGAGGGAAGCGCGTCGATCGCATACTTGATTCCGGCCTCCTTGATGGCCGGCACGTTCCACGGTCCGGTCAGGTAGTACGCCGACTCGCCCTTCTTGAACGCGTCGATCGCGATGTCGCCCGTGATGTTCGGGTTGAGGATGCCGGCGGCACCCCACTGCTTCACGGCCGTGGCGAACTTGAGGCCGGCCGCGTCGCCGAGCGTGAGCTTGGACGCGTCATACGTGCCATCGGCGTTCTGGGCGAAGACCGACGACCCGAACGAGGTCTGGAACGGGTACATGTGGTACGGGTCGCCCTGCTTCGGGTCGAGCCCGAGCAGGAACGGGTATTTCACCGTGGACGCGTTGGCGGCCATAGCCGCCTTGCCGTTGGCGATGACCTCGTCGAAGGTCTTCGCAGCGGTGGGAGCGAGCGCGGTGTTGCGCAGCAGGGCCACGTTCTCGATCGAATACGGCAGGCCGTAGACGGTCCCGTCGTAGGTGACCGCCTGAATGGCGACCTTGGCGAAGTCCCCGGCCTTGTCGCCGAGTTCGAGCGGGGCGACGACACCGTTCTTGACGTAGGCGCCGAGCTTGTCGTGCGGGCTGACGATCATGTCCGGACCCTTGCCGGTGGGGACCTGGCTGATGAAGTCCTGGTCGACGGTGGCGAAGTCCTTCACGACGAGCTTCACCGTGACGCCGGTGTCCTTCTTGAACTGCGCCGCGACGGCCTTGAGGGCCGGGGCCCGCTGGGTGTCGACCCACAGGGTCAGTGTGCTCGCGCCGCTCTTGGAGAGATCGCTCCCCGTGGTCGAGGAGGACGAGCAGCCCGCGAGCGTCGTGGCTGCGAGAGCCGCGATCGTCAGCGTGGCGATACCCAGCCAGGATCGTTTGGTCACCTTCATTGGTGTGCCTTTCTTCTGTGAGAGTGGGAAATGAACCCCTCCGCGCAGTGGCGAGAGGGCGTTCTCCCGGAGGCTTTGTGCAAGCGTTTACATGTATAGCAAGCCGACGGGGCATTCGCAACAGGACGGCCGCATCGATGCACGACCGTAAACAATGCCCTCCTGCGGTGGGCGCGAGGTCAGAATCGGAAGATTTCCCACGAAGTCCGGGGTTTTTCGAATCCTCCTCGACATCGCTGCAAACGCTTTCACAGCCGACGCCGTCGTCGGACGATTGCCTGCCTGCCGCGGAGATCGGCTGCAACCGCTTACATAGCTGCCGCCCGGATGCCCTAGGGTTTTCGCATGACTATGGGCAACGAATGGTGGCGTTCCGCCGTCATCTACCAGATCTACCCGCGCTCCTTTGCCGACGGGCAGGGGGATGACGGCGTCGGCGATCTCATCGGCATCGCCGAGCGCCTGCCCGCCCTCGTCGACCTCGGGGTCGACGCGATCTGGTTGTCGCCCTTCTTCACGTCGCCCCAGAAGGACGGCGGCTACGACGTCGCGGACTACTGCGACGTCGACCCCCTCTTCGGCACCATCGCGGACTTCGAGGCGATGGAACGCCGCGCCCACGAGCTCGGTCTCAAGGTGATCGTGGACCTCGTACCCAACCACACCTCCGACCAGCACATCTGGTTCGTCGAGGCTCTGGCCGCCGAGGAGGGCAGCCCCGAACGCGACCGCTACCTCTTCCGCGAGGGCAAGGGCGAGCACGGCGAGTTGCCGCCGAACAACTGGGAATCCGTCTTCGGCGGGCCGGCCTGGACCAGGCTCACCCGTGCCGACGGCACTCCCGGCCAGTGGTACCTGCACATCTTCGACACCTCCCAGCCCGATCTCAACTGGGAGAACCCGTGGGTTCGCGACCAGTTCCGCGACATCCTTCGCTTCTGGCTCGACCGAGGAGTGGATGGCTTCCGGGTGGATGTCGCCCACGGCCTGATCAAGGAGTCCGGCCTCCCCGACTACACGGCCCCGGAATCCGGTGGCAGCATGGGCGGCGGCGCGGTGGGTCTCGAACCGGAGATTCTCGCCCACGCGGACTACGACCCGCCCACGCCGCCCTACTGGGCGCAGGACCGGGTGCACGAGATCTACCGGGACTGGCACACCGTGCTCGAGGAGTACGAGGGCGACCGCGTGCTCTGCGCCGAGGCCTGGGTGGAGCCGCTCGCCAAGCTCGCCCGCTGGGTGCGGCCGGACGAGATGCACCAGGCCTTCAACTTCTCCTACCTCGAGACGCCGTGGAGCGGTCCGACCATGCGTCGCGTGATCGACGCCTCACTCGAGGCGTTCACCGGGGTGGGGGCGCCGAGCACGTGGGTGCTCTCCAACCACGACGTGGTACGCCACGCCTCCCGCCTGGCACTCACGGCCCCCAACCCCCAGGGCCATGGCATCGGCCCCAAGTCGCCGGGCCAGCCCGTGCGCGCGCTCGGGCTCACCCGCGCGCGCGCGGCCACCGCCCTCATGCTCGCGCTGCCGGGCAGCGCGTACATCTACCAGGGCGAGGAGCTCGGCCTGCCCGAGGTCATCGACCTGCCGGACTCCGCGCGCCAGGACCCCACCTGGTTCCGCACCAACCACGAGCGCTACGGGCGAGACGGATGCCGCGTGCCGATCCCCTGGGAGGCGGACAGCCCGTCGTACGGCTTCAGCACGGTCGGCGCGAGCTGGCTGCCGCAGCCGGCCGACTGGGGCCCGTATGCACGTGATGCGCAGAGCGGCGTGCCCGGTTCCACCCTCGAGCTCTACCGCACCGCCCTCGCGGTGCGTGCCGAACACGACCTCGGTCTCGGCGAACTCGAGTGGCTGCCGGGCTACCCCGAGACGGTCGTCGCGTTCCGCAACGGCGACATCGTCGTGATCGCGAACACCGGAGGCGCCGAGCCCACCCTGCCGGAGGGTGTCGTCGTGCTCGCCTCCGAGCCGTTCATCGGCCGCACGGTTCCGAACGACACGGCAGTCTGGCTGCGGGTCTAGACGGCAGCGCAGGCGTCGCGGCCGTCGAGTCCGCCATCATGACCCCGTGTGTGCACGTTTGTCGTGATCGGGGCCTCTCGCCCCGGCACAGTCACGACGTCGGGGCACATTCGCAGGGATGGCGCCGGGTACGCGCGTGGCCGCCGGGTACGCGCATGGCCGCCGGGCCGCACCCGCGTGGGATCTCCCGTCGCGCCTCAGTTCGCGTTGGCCTTGAGCCACGCGAACGGGTCGACGGGCGTGCCGTCGAGATGGATCTCGAGGTGCAGGTGGGCGCCCGTGGAGGCGCCCGTGCTTCCCACCTGCCCCACCTGTTGTGCCACCTTGACCGCCTGGCCGAGGGTGACCCGCACCGACCCGGTGAGCATGTGGGCGTAGACGCTCTGCACCTTCTTGCCGTTGATCACGTGGTCGATGATCACGTGGTTTCCGAGACCGCCGCGATCCTCCTGCACAAGGCTCACCACGCCATCCGCGATCGCCTGGATCGGAGCTCCGGCGCCCGGCGTGAAGTCGAGTCCCTCATGGAAGGTCGAGCAGTACCCGCAGTTGGCGACGAGCCGGTCGCCAAAGCCGCTCGCGATCGGCACCGCCACGGCGAAGGGCCACTGGACGGTGCCGTTCGGGTCGTTCGTGTAGGAGAACGACTTGGTCACGGCCATGACCTTGACCTTCTGCGCGAGGGACACCACGCTGTAGGCGTCCCGAGCGGGCGCGGTCACCACGACCTCGTTCTTCGCCTCGAACACCTGCGCGGGCGCCGACTTCGCCGTGAGGCTCGCCTCGACCGGCCCGCGGTAGAACGCGTTCGCCGGAAGGGATGTCGCCACCAGCAGCGCCGCGGCACCCAGCATCGCGCCGATGCTCAGAAGCCGGGGCAGAAGCCGTCGCGTCGGCCGTGCGGCCGCGGTCGCCCTGGCCGGCAGTGCGACCGCGCGTTGGGGCTCCCGCCCCGCCGACTCTCGCTCGCGCAGTTCCCGTCGGGACTGCGGCAGCGGCTCGGACACGTCGTGGACTCCTCAGGGGCGGCTCGGCGGCGAGTGAGTCTGCGTCAGCCGTGATCGTCGTGAATTCGACGATCGCCGCCAAAATCTGGCAGCGCTCACATTCGGCAAGGCTATCCAACCGAGAGCCGAATGACCAGTACCCCGTTGGGGCGCCAGTCACCTCTGGGTCAGTTGGCGTTCGCCTTGAGCCAGGCGAAGGGGTCGACCGGGGTGCCGTCGAGGTGGATCTCGAGGTGCAGGTGAGCGCCGGTCGATTCGCCGGTGCTCCCGACCTTGCCGATCACCTGGGTGACCTTCACGACGTCGCCGACGGCCACCACCACCGAGCCGCTCTGCATGTGCGCGTAGAGACTCTGCACCTTCTGGCCGTTGATCACGTGGTCGATGATCACATGATTTCCGTACGCTCCGGAGGAACTGACGAGGCTCACCACGCCGTCGGCGATGGCGCCGATCGGCACGCCGGAGCCGGGCGTGAAGTCGACTCCCTCGTGGAAGCTCGAGCATCCGCCACAGGGCGCGACCCGCGGTCCGAAACCGCTCGAGATCGGCACGGCCACCGGGAATGGCCACTGGATGGTGCCATTCGGGTCGTTCGTGTAGTCGAAGCTCCCGTGGGTGTACGACACGCGGATCTTCTGCGCGAGCGACACGACGGTGTAGGCGTCCCTGGTCGGCGCCTGGACGAGCACCTTCTTGTCGACGGCGAGGGTCTGCGTGTGCGCCGGCGCCTGGGAGACGGCGTCCAGGGCGTCGGCGGCGCTGCCCTGCAGCGCCATCGCGGGGAGCGAGGTGGCCACGAGGAGGGCTCCGGCGCCGAGCATCGCTCCGAGGCTCACGAGCCTCTTCAGCAGCCGCCCCTTTGGCCGACGCGACGTGCGTGGTGCGGTGGATGCGGCGACCTGGCGCGCCACCCGGGACGGCTGCCGCTTGGGCTGGGCCTGCCGGGAGTCGCTCGTCGGAACGTTCGTGGGTGCGGCCTTCGTGGGCGCAGTCGCCGCGGCTCGACCGGTCGGCCGGGCCGCCCGCTCGCGTAGCTCACGACGGGTGGGGAACGGCGAATCGCCGGAGCCTGGAGTGATTCCGCTCATCGGTCACCACATTCCAGCACACGCTGAGCGAGGTCGCCCGGCAGTGAGACGGCGCGTGTGGCGAGCAGTGACAACGGGGCTTTCCTCCATGGGTGGATCCGCGTTGAATCACACGCAACCAGCAAAAAGTATCTGTGCGGTCTAATCGGACCGCTTTATAACGAATTCATAAAGGGTAAGTCATCCACCCCTCATCAGACAACTCTGAGCAATCCTCCGAGGGCTAGGCGCCGAGTCGGATGAGGGCATCCTCGAGCCTGGCCGCGAGCGCGGGTTCCCCCGCCAGCACGAATTCCCGGGACGCCGCAGCCCCGCGAAGGCCGCCCACCCGCGCGCCGGCCTCCCGGGCGATGAGGGCGCCCGCGGCGTGATCCCACGGGCTCAGCTGGCGCTCGTAGTAGGCATTGAGCCGGCCGCAGGCGACCGCGCAGAGATCGAGCGAGGCGGTGCCCATCCGGCGGATGTCGCGCACCTGGTCGATGAGGCCCACCAGCACGGCCGCCTGCTCGGCCCGGATCGCGGCGAGGTAGGCGAAACCCGTGCCCACGAGGGCCTGGGACAGTTCCACGGGCGGCGCGACGGCGATCGGCCGGTCGCCGAGGCGGGCGCCCCCTCCGTCGGTCGCGCTGAACACTTCGCCGGTGGCCGGGTTGACGACCACGCCGGCCAGGGCCCGCCAGGTCGCCGGATCCGGCTCGCCCTCGACGACGGCGATGCTGACCGCGTAGTGCGGAATGCCGTAGAGGTAGTTCACGGTGCCGTCGATCGGGTCGACGATCCAGGTGAGCCCGCTCGAACCCGAACCGGCTCCGCTCTCCTCGCCGAAGAATCCATCGTCCCCTCGTGCGTCGGACAGCCGGGCTCGGATCAGCGCCTCCGTCTCGCGGTCCGCGAGCGTCACCACGTCTTCGAGCGATGACTTGCTGGCGGCCACCTGCACGCCCTCGGATCGACGCCGTCTGGCCAGCTCGCCGGCCTCGATCGCAATGTCCCTGGCCACGGCGAGGAGGACCTCGTTCGTCGATTCGACGGTCATGGTCGCCCTTCGATGTTGGTGCCGAAACGGCAAACGGCCCGGTCGTCAGACGCGGGCCGTTTACCTGTGGTGCTGCTGTGGCAAGTGCGAGATTCGAACTCACGAAGTCTAAGACGGCTGATTTACAGTCAGATCCCTTTGGCCACTTGGGTAACTTGCCATGTGCGACCCGCGAATCACGGAGATTCGATTCGATCGCGCGTTAACAAGGATACAGGCTAGCGCGCCGCAGGAAAATCACCTGCTGCGCGGCCAACCACTAGAATTCTGGCTGTTGCGCGCGTACAAGCAGAGGAGCTTCGATGGCCGGCATCCAGGAGGTCGCCGAGCTCGCCGGAGTCTCGACCGCGACGGTGTCGCGCGCTCTGAGCGGCAACGGCCACGTGTCACTGTCCACTCGGGAGCGGGTCGCCAAGGCCGCCGAGGCACTGGGCTACGTCGTGAGCTCGAACGCCTCGAGCCTCGCCACGGGACGCACCCGCAACGTCGGCGTCGTGATCCCGTTCCTCAACAAGTGGTTCTACAGCTCGGTGATCGAGGGCGCGGAGAGCGCGCTGCTCGCCAACGGCTACGACCTGACCCTCTACAACCTCGGCGGAGGTGGCGACGAGCGGCGAAGCGTCTTCGAGCATTTCCTGCTGCGCAAGAGAGTGGATGCGGTGATCGCGATCTCGCTCGAGCTCACCCCTGCCGAGCTCACCGGCCTGCTCAACATCAACAAGCCCATCGTGGGCGTCGGCGGACCACTCGCCGGGGTGCGCACCCTGAGCATCGACGACGTCTCGGTCGCGCGACTCGCCACCGAGCATCTTCTGTCGCTCGGGCACACCTCGATCGGCCACATCGGCGGCAATGAGCAGTCCGAGCGAGACTTCCACCTGCCCACCAACCGGCGGGTGGGCTACGAGGCCGCGCTGCAGGCCGCGGGGATCTCCCCGGATCCCGAGCTCTTCCAGCCGGCCGACTTCACCATCCGCGGCGGCTACGCGGCCGGCAAGCAGCTCTTGGGCATCCCCCGCAAGAGACCGAGCGCGGTCTTTGCCGCCTCGGACGAGATGGCGATCGGCACGATCCTCGCCGCGCGCGACCTCGGCCTGCGGGTACCGGACGACGTCTCGGTGATCGGTATCGACGACCACGAACTGAGCGACTTCTTCGGCCTCACGACGATCGCGCAGTTTCCGCAACTGCAGGGCAGAAAGGCGGTGGAGATCCTCATGGAGCAGCTGCACCCGAGCCGCCGCACCCAGGGCACGCTCAACACCGCGCTTCCCTACGAACTCATCGTGCGGTCGAGCACCGCCATGCGGGCCCGCACGTCTTGATACGCACGGCCGGGTTCACCCGGCCGATTCACCCGGCCGGCGCGGCCTTGGCGGCGACGGTGGCGTAGGACGCGGCGTAGCGTGCCACGTCTGCCACGTACTGGTCCGACCCGTTGTACGCGCGCACCCCGGCGCGCCAACCCTCCTCGGCGCCCATCGCCGGGCTCGCCCGGCACAGGTAGTGCGCCGCCGCCATCGTGGCGTCGTCGATATTCTGCGGGTCCTCGCGCCCGTCGCCGTTGGCATCGGTGTGCCAGTTGCGCCACGAGCCGGGGATCAGCTGCATCGGTCCGACCGCGCGATCGATCGTCGCATCCCCGTCGATCGCTCCCTTGTCGGTGTCGGGAACCTTCGCGAACGACCCTCCGTCGAGTGGCACGCCGTAGATGGACGGGCTGGCGAGTCCGCTCGCGTCGATCGATCCCCCGAAGATCGTGCCGTGGCGCGACTCCACCTCGCCGATGGCGGCGAGGGTGTTCCAGCCGATGTCGCAGCCCGGGTTGGCCCCGCTCATCTGGATGGCGACCCCGGCGTAGGACTCGAGCGCCCTCGCCGGGATGCCGGATGCCGCGGAGACCCTCGTGATCCAGTCCGCCGCCGGCAGCGTGGCGACGCCGACCGCCGCCGGCGAGGCGGAGCGGGCGACGGGAGCCGGCGCGGCCCAGCGCGGCGGCCGGCCGGCCGGCGCCGCGACGTCGGCGCGCGGCTGCGGCGCCCCGAGGATCACGATGCCGGCGATCACCGCGACGCCGACCACGACGGCGCCGACCGCGAGCAGCACCGACCACAGAATTCGCATTGTGCTCCCATCATGCCGGGCGGCGCCCGTTAAACTGCTGCCATGGCTGATCCAACGTTTGACATCGTGAGCAAGGTCGACAAGATGGAGGCCGACAACGCCCTCCACCAGGCGCAGAAGGAGATCGCGCAGCGGTACGACTTCAAGAACGTGGGCGCCGAGGTCGACTGGAGCGGCGAGAAGCTCCTACTCAAGGCGTCGTCGGAGGATCGAGTGAAGGCCGTGCTCGAGGTACTCGAGGCGAAGTTCATCAAGCGCGGCATCAGCCTCCGCAGCCTCGACGCCGGCGACCCGTACCCCTCGGGCAAGGAGTACCGCATCGAGGTCTCGCTCAAGAACGGCATCTCGTCCGAGGACGCCAAGAAGGTGTCCAAGCTCATCCGCGACGAAGGGCCCAAGAGCGTCAAGGCCCAGATCCAGGGCGACGAGCTGCGCGTCACCTCGAAGAGCCGCGACGACCTCCAGACGACGATGGCCATGCTCAAGGGCGCCGACCTCGACATCGACCTGCAATTCGTCAACTTCCGCTGAGCCGCCCCACCCCGACCCCGTGCTCGCCGCCCTCGTCGCCTTCTTCACGAGTCCCGCCTTCACCACGATCGCGCTGATCATCGACATCTCGATCCGCGTGATCGCGGTGATCGTCGTGCCGCAGAACCGCAAACCGCAGACGGCGATGGCCTGGTTGCTCGCGATCTTCATCCTTCCTCCCGTCGGCATCGTGTTGTTCCTCCTGTTCGGCAGCACCCGCCTGCCCCGGAACCGTCGCGACAAGCAGGAGGAGATCAACACCTACATTCTCGAAACCACCGAGGGCATGGACGACGTCGTGCGCGACCCGCCGTTCCCGCCCTGGCTCGACCCGATCGTCGAACTCAACCGCACCCTCGGGTCGATGCCGCTCGTGGGGGGCAACACTGCCGACCTCTTCACCGAATACTCGAAGTCCCTCGCGGCGATGACCGCGGAACTTCGTGAGGCGACCCGGTTCATCCACGTGGAGTTCTACATCGTGAGCTACGACGCGTCGACAACCCCGTTCTTCGAGGCCCTCGAGGCGGCCGTCACACGCGGGGTGAAGGTGCGCGTGCTGCTCGACCACGTCGCGTCCTTCCGCTCGCCCGGGTATCGCCGCACGATCCGCCAGCTGAAGAGGATCGGGGTCGAGTGGCACCTCATGCTTCCCGTGCAACCGTTCCGCGGACCCTACCTGCGGCCCGACCTGCGCAATCACCGCAAGCTCCTCGTCGTCGACGGACGGGTCGCGTTCACCGGCTCGCAGAACCTCATCGATCGCACGTACAACAAGCCGGGCAACCTGCGACGCGGCCTGAAATGGAAGGACTTCATGGTGCGTTACGAGGGACCGATCGTGGCCGGCATCAACGCCCTCTTCGTCACCGACTGGTACAGCGAGACCGACGAGCTTCTGCTGCGCGAGGCGCCGGGGGTGCCGAGGCCCAGGGCCGGCCAGACGATGGATGCCCAGGTCGTGCCGAGCGGCCCGGGATTCGATCTCGAGAACAATCTGCGTCTCTTCAACGTGCTGCTCTACAGCGCCCAGGAGAAGGTGATCGTGACGAGCCCGTACTTCGTGCCGGACGACTCCATGCTCTACGCGATCACCAATGCCGCCTACCGGGGGCTCGACGTTCAACTCTTCGTCTCGGAGATCGGCGACCAGCCACTCGTATTCCACGCGCAGCGAAGTTACTACGAGGCGCTGCTCCGGGCAGGGGTGCGCATCTGGCTGTTCAAGGCGCCCATCATCCTGCACGCCAAGCACGTCACGATCGACGACCAGGTCGCTGTGATCGGCTCGAGCAACATGGACATGCGCTCCTTCACACTCAACCTGGAGATCTCGGTGATGATGCAAGGCGCCGAGATCGTGCGGCAGATGCGCGAGGTCGAGGAGTCCTACCGCGAAGAGTGCCGCGAGCTGACGCTCGAGGAATGGCTCGACCGACCGCTGCGCTCGAAGGTGCTCGACGACACGGCGAGGCTCACCGCCGCCGTGCAGTAGGGCGGCGCCAGGTCAGCGTCGGAGGTAGCCGCCCGGAGTCAGCGGGAGGTCAGGCGTTCGAAGCCGCGCCCCAGGATGTCGGGGCTAGTCCGTGCCGCGCGAGACCGCGACCATCTCGTCCCTGGGCACCACCTTCACCCGCGCGCGCCCGAGGGGCTCGCCGAGGGCCTTCTCGAACTCGTCGAGGGAGTGCCAGCCGCCGAGGTTGGTGTACTCGATGCCGCGGCTCTCCAGCAGGGCAACGATCGACGCCTCGTCGGGGTGGGCGGGTGTCCACCAGTCGGCCTGGTCGTTGACCAGGTGCCGGACGGTCTCCATTGCGTCGCTCTTGGTGTGTCCGATGAGGCCCACCGGACCGCGCTTGATCCAGCCGGTGGCGTAGACGCCGTGCACCAGCTGGTCGTGGTCGTCGAGAACCTGTCCCTCGCGGTTGGGGATCACCCCGCGCTTCTCGTCGAACGGGATGCCGTCGAGCGGGGAACCGAAGTAACCGACGGCCCGATAGACGGCCTGCACGGCCACCTCGCGGATCTCCCCCGTGCCGCGCACGCCGCCCTCGGCATCCGGCGCCGTGCGCTCGTAACGGAACGCCTCGACGGCGTCGTGGCCGACGATCTCGACGGGCTTGGCGTAGAAGTGCAGGTGCAGCCGGCGGGACGCGGTACCCGCCTCCCGCGCACGCCACTTCGTGAAGACCTTGTCGATCACGAAGACCTGCTTGTTGGTCGCGATCGCGGCGCGGGAGGCCTCGTCGTAGTCGAAGTCCTCCTCGTAGACCACCATGTCCACATCGGGGAGCTCGCCGAGCTCCCGAAGCTCGAGCGGCGTGAACTTCACCTGCATCGGTCCGCGTCGGCCGAACACGTGCACGTCGGTGACGGCGGAGCCCTTGAGCGCCTGATAGACGTTGTCAGGGATCTCGGTCGGCAGCAGGTCATCGGCGTGCTTGGCGAGCATTCGTGCCACGTCGAGGGCAACGTTCCCGTTGCCGACGACCGCCACCTCCTTCGCGGTGAGCGGCCACTCGCGCGAGACGTCCGGGTGCCCGTCGTACCAGCTGACGAAGTCGGCGGCGCCGTAGCTGCCCGGCAGGTCGATGCCCGGGATGTCGAGGTCGGCGTCGCGCACCGCCCCGGTCGAGAAGATCACGGCGTTGTAGTGCTTCTTGAGGTCGTCGAGGGTGATGTCCCGGCCGTAGAGCACGTTGCCGAACAGCCGGATCCTGCCCGTGTCCAGCACCTCGCGCAGGGCGGTGATGATGCCCTTGATCCGCGGGTGATCGGGCGCCACTCCGTAGCGCACGAGGCCGTAGGGCGCCGGAAGCTGTTCGAAGAGATCGATCGACACATCGAAGTTGCGCTCGGTCTTGAGCAGGATGTCCGCGGCGTAGATTCCGGCCGGTCCTGCCCCGACAATGGCGAGCCTCAGTTTCGTCATTCTGTCTACTGCTCCATCGGTTGGGGTGGGGATGTCGATCAGTGCGACCGCTCGACGATGCCCTCGGCGAAGCGAGTGAGCGCCTTCTTCACCGGGCCGTTCGGCAGCGGGGCAAGCGCCTCCACTGCCTCGCGCGACCAGCGACGAGCCTCATCGAGGGTCGTGCGCGTCACGGCGTGGTCGCGAAGCTCGCCGATCGCGGCGGACAGCTCCGACTCGTCCGGCGTCGCGTCATTCCCCGCCGCATGGATCACGGCGTTGATCTCTCGCTCGATGCGGGTGAGCAGGTCGGCGGCGGCGACGTCGCTCCTGGCGAGGTCGCGCAGGTAGAGCAGGGGAAGGGTGGACACACCGGCACGCAGGTCGGTGCCCGCCGTCTTTCCCGTGCCGTCCGCCGCCGGCGAGAGGTCGATCACGTCGTCGATGAGCTGGAACGCGACGCCGATCTTCTCGCCGAAGACCATCACCGGGGCCTGGTACTCCTCCGGCGCCCCGCCGAAGATGACGCCCATCTGGGCGGCGGCGGCGATGAGCGACCCGGTCTTGTCGGCGAGCACGCGAAGGTAGTGCTCGATCGGGTCGTCGCCGGCCCGCGGTCCGATGGTCTCGTGCAACTGGCCGAGGCAGAGCCGCTCGAAGGTGTCGGCCTGCAGGCTGATCGCCCGCTCGCCGAGCCCGGACATGAGCTTCGACGCCCGGGCGAAGAGCAGATCGCCGGTGAGGATCGCGACGGAGTTACCCCAGACGTTCTGGGCGCTGGCCACCCCGCGGCGCATGTTCGCCTCGTCCATGACGTCGTCGTGATAGAGCGAGGCGAGGTGCGTGATCTCGAGCGCCTGGGCGGCACTGATCACCTTGCTGTTGTTGCCGGTGCCGAGCTGGGCCGTGAGCAGCGTGAGCGTGGGGCGCACGCGCTTGCCGCCGGCCTCGAGCAGGTACCGGCTCGTCACATCTGCCAGGTCGTCGGCGAAGGACATCTCCCTCAGGAGCCCGGCCTCCACCTCGTCGAGGCCCGCCTCGATCGCCTCCGCGAACCTGCGCTCGCTCGCCGAAGAGAAGAGCCTCTCGCCCAGGCCGAGGGCCGAGTTGAGGCTGTTCGCACGGCGGCCGTGGGGCACGCTCGGATTCACTGTGTCACCTGTCCGTCCGCATTACGCCAGAACCCCTAGGGCTTCGGAGTGCCGGTATCTGTCGGTTTGGCCGTCGCCCGCGGAGCACTAGTGCGCTTTGCCCGCGGCTTGACGACGCGGGCCGGCTTGCGACCGCGATGAAGGGCGACGACGCCGACCGTGAGGTTGCGGTAGGCGACGCGCGTGAAACCGGCACCCCGGATCCACTGGCTCAGGGTGACCTGGTCTGGCCATTCCCTGATCGAGTCGGCGAGGTAGGTGTACGCCTCGGGGTTGGAACTTGCCGCGTCGACGACCGCCGGCATTATGTATTTCATGTAGGCCGAGTATCCGGCGCGGAAGATGGCCCTCGGAGGCTTCGAGAACTCGCAGATCACGAGCCGGCCGCCCGGCTTGAGCACTCGGTACATCTCGGCGAGCGCCTGCTTCGGGTCCTCGATGTTGCGCAGGCCGAAGGAGATCGTCACCGCGTCGAACTCGTTGTCGCCGAACGGCAGCGCCATGGCGTCCGCCTGCACGAAGGTGATTCCGGGATGCTTCACCCGGCCCACCTCGATCATGCCCGGCGAGAAGTCGGCGGCCACGACATCCGCGCCGCTCTTGGCGAGGGCGGCCGAGCTGGTTCCGGTGCCCGCGGCGATGTCGAGCACTCGTTCACCGGCCTGCGGGGCCACCGCGCGCACCGTCGCGATGCGCCAGATGAGCGAATTGCCCATCGACAGCACCGAGTTGGTGCGGTCGTAGTGTTTCGCGACCCCGTCGAACATCGCGGCAACCTCATCCGGTTGCTTGCTCAAATCTGCCTTGGCCACTCGCCCAGTCTAGTTCAGCGATTCCGGCGCCCCGCTGGCGCCCGGTTTCGCCGGGATAGTCTTGGCGTGTGACCGGTTCCGAGCCCTCGAGCGTTGAGCCGCCCGTTCCGGCGCTCGTCGTCGAAACCGTCGAGACCGACGATCCCGGCCCCCTCGTCCCCCTGCTCGACCGCGGCAATCCCCTCCTCTGGACGCGCCGCGGCTACGGCCTCGTCGGCCACGGCGAGGCGCTGCGACTCGAGTTCACGGGCAAGCGCCGCATGCTGGATGCCGCGGAGGCCTGGCAGCGGGTGGTCGCAGCCGCGACCGTGAACGACCCGCTCTCCCGCACCGGCACCGGACTCATCGCCATGGGCAGCTTCGCCTTCTCCGACCGGTCTCGACGCACGAGCGTGCTCATCGTGCCGTCGATCGTGATCGGGCGGGACACCGACCGGAGCTGGGTGACGCGCATCGGTGTCGGGGCCCTGCCCGACCCTGTCGTGCCGCCCATGCAGCCATACGGCGGACCGTTCACGGTGGCGCTGCGGCCCGGGACTCTCGACGCCGACGGCTATCGTGCCGCGGTCGCCGCGGCCGTCGACCGAATCTGCAACCGCGACCTGAGCAAGGTCGTGATCGCGCGGGAGCTCGTGGGCTCGATGCCGCCCGGCGCCGACCTCCGCCGCGCCATCGAGGCCCTCGCCCTCGGCTACCGCGACTGCTGGACCTTCAGCATCGACGGGTTCTTCGGGTCGAGCCCGGAGACCCTGGTGAGCGTCGACGACGGGTCAGTCTCGGCACGGGTGCTTGCGGGAAGTGCGGCACGCGGCAGCGACGAGCGGTCGGACGAGGATGCCGCCACCGCTCTCGCGACGTCGCCCAAGGACCAGGACGAGCACCAGTTCGCCGTGCAGAACGTGCTGGCGTCCCTGCGCAGTCACAGCCCGAACGTCACGGCGAGCGAGATGCCGTTCACACTCAAGCTCCCCAACCTCTGGCACCTGGCGAGCGACGTGGAGGGCGAGCTCACCGACGGCTCGACCTCGCTCGACCTCATCTCTGCGCTGCATCCGACGGCCGCGGTCGCGGGCACCCCCACCGCGGAGGCCCTCCGCCTGATCGAGGAGCTCGAGCCCTTCGACCGGGGCCGCTTCGCCGGGCCGGTCGGCTGGGTCGGTGCCGATGGCGACGGCGAGTGGGCGGTCGCACTGCGCAGCGCCCAGGTCGACCCGGACGGCACCGTCACCGCCTACGCGGGCGCCGGCATCGTGGCCGGCTCGGTGCCGGAGCGCGAATTGGTGGAGACCAGGCTCAAGTTCCGGCCGATCGTCGAGGCCCTCGCCTAGCCGAGACGCCGCCCAACCGTCAACTGGCGAGCAGCCGCGCCTTCTCGGCGTCGACGTCGAAGTCGGCGAGCGGCCACTGCGGACGGAGCGCCCGTGTCGCATCGAGCAGGATCCGCTGCACGGCGATGCGCGCGTACCACTTGCGGTCGGCCGGCACCACGAACCACGGGGCGGTCTCGGTGGACGTCTCCTCCAGAGCCCGCTGGTAGGCATCCATATACTGCGGCCAGAGGTCACGTTCGTCGATGTCGCCCGGGTTGAACTTCCAGTGCTTGTCCTCGCGCTCGAGGCGCTCGAGCAGCCTCTGCTTCTGCTCGTGCTGGCTGATGTGCAGCATGACCTTGACGATCGTGGTGCCACTCGCCGCGACCTCCCGCTCGAACTCGCGGATCAGCTCGTAACGCTGCTCGATCACCGCCGGTTCGACGAGGCTGTGCACCCGCGCGACGAGCACGTCCTCGTAGTGCGAGCGGTCGAACACCCCGATCATTCCGGGCGTCGGCAGCCTCTTGCGAACGCGCCACAGGAAGTCGTGGGAGAGCTCCTCCGGCGTGGGCTTCTTGAATCCGTAGTCCTGCACGCCCTGGGGGCTGATGCCACCGATCACGTGTTTGACGATGCCGCCCTTGCCCGCGGTGTCCATCGCCTGCAGCACGAGCAGCACGGAGCGTTTGCCCTCGAACCGGCTCTCGGCCCACAGCCGCTCCTGCAGGTCGTCCAGTTCGGCGCGGTTCTCTTCGAGGATCGCGGCGCCGGTCTTTTTGGACGCCGAGATGCCCGGTGTGGATGAGGTGTCGACCTCGGCCAGGCTGAATCCCGGCCTCACGGTCAGCAGCGGCGCGGGGTCGGAGGTCCAGGTCAGTTCCATGCGCCGATGGTACCCGCTAGCGAACCAGCGGCACCTCGACGATGGTCGGGGAGTCGGATGCCGCGAGCGCCACGTCGAGTTCACCGCGGCTGGTCGCGGTGCGGTATTCCCAGCCGTAGGCCGCGGCCAGGGCGCGCAGGTCGACCGACTGCGGGGTGTAGAGCACCCGGTCCAGCGCGTCCCGGGGGGCCGTCGAGGCGACCTCGAGCCCGTCGAAGATCGTGCCGCCACCGTCGTTACCCACCACCACCTGGATGCGCGGCCGAACCTCGCCCAGCCCGAAGAGCAGGGCTCCGGCGTCGTGCAGAACCGCGAGATCGCCGAGCAACACCCTGGTCAGGCCGAGCGTGCCGCGGGATGCCCCACCCGAGTCGAGGCCCGGCTCCTGGCTCGCCAGGGCGATGCCGAGGCCGGTCGAGACGGTCCCGTCGATGCCGGCGAGGCCGCGGTTGGCGTGCACGGAGATCTTCTTGCCCTGCACCTCGGCATCCGCCACTCGGATGAGCCTGGACGCGCCGAGCACGAGCCGGTCGTGCGGCCAGGTGAGTCGCCACACCGTCTCGACGAGGAGACGCCGGGTGATGGGCTCCCGGAAGGCGGCCAGCTGCTCCCGCGCGAAGTCGCCTGCACGTTCCTCGGCCGCCGCGGGCTCCGGTTGCGCCGCGCGCTCGGGCAGCCGCTCGCGGCCCGCCTGCACCCAGGTGCCGAGCCAGCGGCGTGCGCCGAGCGACTCGTCAGGGCCGCCCTCGTGGGTGGCGAAGTCGTGCACGCTGCTCGCCCGGCGGCCCGGGTTGTACGGCTCCGCCCCCGGCGCCCGAATCACCTGCACGGTCACGCCGTCTCGCTCGAGCAGGGCCGGCACCTCCCGGCTGAGGGTGGGATGCCCGAACACGATCGCCCGCTCCACCCGACCGCCGAATTCTGGGTCGGAGAGCAGATCGCGGTAGGAGCCCACCAGGTTCGGGCCGAACCGGGAACCGCTCGAGACCTCCGCGATCAGCGGCACCCCGATCGATCGGGCGAGCGCCTCCGCCTGCGGCCCGGCGCCGTGCCCGGCGATGACCACCGTGTTCGGAGCGTGCTCCACCTCGAGCCCGCGCCGCAGCGTTCGCTCGGGCCACTGGTGCTCGTCGAGCTGGGGCAGCCGGGCGACCGGGCCCGAGAGCGGCTCGCGGAAGGCAAGGTTCAGTTGCACCGGCCCCGGCGTGGAGGAGTGGCCGGCTGCCGCGGAATACGCCTCGTGCGCCACCTCGCCCGGGTAGTCCGGATCGAACCCGGTGTGGCTCGGCGCCTCGACATCGCGTACCCAAGTGACCGCCGGCCCGAAGATCCCCACTTGCTCGGTGGTCTGATTGGAGCCGATCCCGCGCAACTCGAGCGGCCGGTCCGCGGTGAAGAGGATGAGCGGAACGCCGGAGTGGTGCGCCTCCAGGACCGCAGGATGCAGGTTCGCCACCGCGGTGCCCGACGTCGTGATCACGAGCACCGGAGTGCGGGTCTCGACGGCGAGTCCGAGCGCGAGAAAGCCGGCGACCCGCTCGTCGATGCGCACCCGAAGCCGAATCAGGCCGGCCTGCTCGAACGCCGCGGCGGCGAGGGCGAGCGCCTGCGACCGGGATCCCGGGCACAGCACAACGTCTCTCACGCCGCGACGAATCAGCTCGCCGAGAATCGCAACCGCGAACTCCGTTGCCGGGTTCGCGCCCGGCCGCTCCGGCAGCGCCACTAGTCTTTGCTGTTGTTCTGGTCGTCGTCGAGCTCGGCGAGGCGCTCCTCGAGCTGGCGGATGCGCTCCTCGCGCTGCTTGTCCTCGCCCAGCCTGCGCAGGAATTCCGGGTCGTCGTCCGGGGCGATCGGCCCGCGCGGCTGGCGTTGGGCCGGGCTGCGCGACGAACGGTCCTTGCCGATGGTGAACCACAGGACGGCGCCGATCACCGGGACGAGCACCACGATCGCGGCCCAGAGATACTTCGGCAGTGCGCGCACGCGAGTCCCGATCGTCATGATCACATCGATCAGGGCGAAGATCGTGAACGCCAGATAGGCAATCAGGAGGATTAGTGCGAGCCGGGTCATGCCCAGATTGTAAGCCGCGATCCTGATTGCTGCAGCGCAAATCGTACAGTCACGGTGCCTAGACTGGAAGGCGTGAAATCGTCTCGCCAGTGGCTGGTCTACACCGCGATCAGGGTCGGCATCTTCGCCCTCGCGCTCGCCGTGCTGCTCGTGATCGGCGTCACCGGTTGGATCGCAGCGATCGTGGCCGCGGTGATCGGACTGTGCGTGTCGTACATCTTCTTTCGCCCCCAGCGGGACGCCGTTGCGAAGAGCATCGTCGAGATCCGCGCGGCCAAGGACCGGGACGCCGACAACGAGCTCGAGAACGAGATGCTCGACCGCCTAGAAGGCAATGGCAGCCGCCAGGCCTAGCCCGAAGAGCAGCGCGGTGAGGCTCGTGAGTTTGAGCGCGAGGATGAACTCCGGCGCCGTCTTGCCGGTGAGCGTGATGATCACGGCGGGGATCGCCACGAGCAGGGTGAAGAAGACGTAGGGCGCCTTCTCGTAGAACACGGCGAAGAACACCAGGATCACGAACGGGATCGCCACGAACACGGTGAACAGCACGCGCGAGGCGCGGTTGCCGACGAGCACCGCGAGGGTGCGCTTCTTGGCCAGCCTGTCCTGTTCGAGGTCCCGCAGGTTGTTGACCATGAGCACCGCGCAGGCGAGCAGACCGGCGGCCGCGCCGGCGAGCCAACTCTCGGTGTTGACCGTGCCGACCTGGGTGTAGGTGGTGCCGGCGGTGGCGACGATGCCGAAGAACACGAAGACGAAGACCTCGCCGAGCCCGTAATAGCCGTAGGGGTGCTTGCCTCCGGTGTAGAAGTAGGCGGCGACGATGCAGGCCGCGCCCACCGCGAGCAGCCAGTAGAAGCCCGACAGCACCACGAGAACGACGCCGGCGACACCGCCGAGCGCGAAGAAGGCGAGCGCGACGGCCAGCACGGTCCGCGGTTTGGCCGCTCCGCTCCCGGTCAGCCGCGACGGACCGACTCGGTAGCGATCGGTGCCGCGGATGCCGTCGGAGTAGTCGTTCGCGTAGTTGACGCCGACCTGCAGCGCCACGGCCACCACGAGGGCGAGAAGCGCCCGCACCCAGTGCCAGCCCGGGGTGGAGAGAAGGAACGCGGATGCGGTGCCCAGAGCGACCGGGGACACCGCGAGGGGAAGGGTGCGCAGCCTCGCCCCGCCGATCCAATCGGAGGCGCTCGCCTTGCGCACGACGACGCGGGGCGGCTGGCCGCCGGGCTTGCCGCTCTTTCCGCTCGTGCCGCCCCGCCCGGCGCGCGGAACCTTCGCCGGGTCGATGCGTTTCTGGACGGGTCTGCTCGCGTTAGCCACGCACAAATCCTACTGACGCCCCACGTCGACTCCGGCCGAGGCCGCCGCGAGTTCGGCCAGGACCACGCGGTCCGGCTTGCCGCTCGACAGCAGCGGAATGGCCTCGACTCGCACGATGGCGGCCGGGGCGGAGGCCGCACCGAGCGTCCCGGACACGATCGAGCGGAGTTCGGCGAGCGGCAGCGCTCCCGTGCTGAAGACCACCGGCACCTCGCCCCAGGTGACACTCGGCGCTCGGACGGCCACGGCATCCGCGAGCCCGTCCAGCCCGCGCACGACTCGTTCGATCGCCTCGAGCGACACCTTGACCCCGCCGGAGATGAGGATGCCGTCGATCCGCCCGGTCACGGTCAGCACGCCGTCGACGATCTCGCCGGTGTCTCCCGTGCGGTACCAGCGGATGCCGTCCGCCTCGCAGAAGGCCGCCGCCGTTCGCTCCGGGTCACCGAGGTAGCCCTCGGCGAGCATCGGTCCGGCGAGCTCCACCTGCCCGTTCTCGATCCTGGCCTGGGCAGTGCCGATCGGCACACCGTCGTACACGCAGCCCCCGGAGGTCTCGCTCGAGCCATAGGTGCGGGTGACGTTGAACCCCAGTTCGAGCGCCCGCCCCACGAGCTGCGGCGGTGTGGCCTGGCCGCCCACGAGCATCCGGTCGAAGCGCCGGAGCGCCTCGAGCACACCGAGGTCGTCCTCGGCGGCCTCGACGAGCCGGGCGAGCTGTGCCGGCACGAGCGAGGTGAACCGCAGCTCGCCGTCGAGTCGTCCGCTCGCCGCGGCGAAGGCGACGGCGTCGAAGTGCCCGGACGGCATGATCACGGGCTGGGTCTGGGCGGCGATCGACCGCACGAGCACGTTGATTCCCGCGATGTAGTGCGCGGGCAGGGCGAGCAGCCACTGGCCGGGCCCGCCGAGCGCGGCCTCCGAGGCCGCGGCGCTCGCGAGGATGGCGTTCGCCGCGAGCGCGACCCGCTTCGGGGCGCCCGTCGAGCCACTCGTCTCCACGACAAGGGCCACGCGCTGTTCGACCGTCGCCGGCAGTCCGGAGCTCGGCGCCCCGGGGAGCACCGCCGGCCCTCCGGCGAGCGCGTCGCGCAGCGCCTCGAGCACCACCGCGGCGTCGTCGGCCGGCACCACCCGGAGCGGCCTGCTCACCGCAGCACCGCGCGCACTAGAAGCCCCCGCGCACTAGAACTGCCAGGGGAACGGCGACCAGTCCGGTTCGCGCTTCTCCAGGAAGGCGTCCCTGCCCTCCACCGCCTCGTCCGTGCCGTAGGCGAGTCGGGTGGCCTCCCCGGCGAACACCTGCTGGCCGACCATTCCGTCGTCGACGGCGTTGAAGGCGAACTTGAGCATGCGGATCGCCGTCGGCGACTTGCCGAGAATCTCGTTCGCCCACTCGAGCGCCACCCTTTCGAGGTCGGCGTGCGGCACCACCGCGTTGATCGCGCCCATCTCGAGCGCGCGCTTCGCGTCGTACTCCCGGGCGAGGAAGAACACCTCCCGCGCGGCCTTCTGGCCGACCTGACGGGCGAAGTAGGCGCTGCCGTAGCCGCCGTCGAACGACCCGACGTCGGCATCCGTCTGCTTGAACTTGCCGTGCTCCGCGCTCGCGATGGAGAGGTCGCAGACGACGTGCAGCGAGTGACCGCCGCCGGCGGCCCAGCCGGGGATCACGGCGATGACGACCTTGGGCATGAAGCGGATCAGCCGCTGCACCTCGAGGACGTGCAGGCGACCGGTGCTCGTCGAGCCGTCCGCGTACTGGTAGCCGTCCCTGCCCCGGATGCGCTGGTCCCCGCCCGAGCAGAATGCCCAGCCGCCGTCCCTCGCGCTCGGGCCGTTTCCGGTCAGCAGCACCACGCCGATCCGCGCGTTCTGGCGGGCGTCGTCGAGGGCCGAATACAGCTCGTCGACGGTGTGCGGCCGGAACGCATTGCGCACCTCCGGCCGATCGAACGCGATGCGCGCCACCCGGCCCGCCGTGTCCTGGTGGTAGGTGATGTCGGTCAGCGAGTCGAAACCGGCCACCGGCTTCCACGCGCTCGGATCGAACAGTTCGGAGACCTCAGGCATGGGGCAAGCCTACGAGTTGCCCAGGGCACGGAACAGCCAGACGAGAACGAGGGGGTTCGCCACGACGCTCACGACCATCGCCGCCGCACCCCACCGACGGCCGCGGCGCAGGGCGACGCCCACGAGCCCGCCGAGGAAGGAGACGATCGTCAGCGAGATGACGGCCCACGCGAGCACGGTTGCCGCCGCCCAGTGGCCGGTCGACCCGATCGACACCGCCACCGCCTCCACCACGACGAGCAGCACGGCGAGGGCGAGCGCGGCCAGCCCGGGCCACTGCCGCCTGGCCCACGGGAACGACTCGGTCGACATGCGCCCAGACTAAGGCACGCCGAGGGGTGCAGACTGGGCACATGCTGCCGACGCTGTCTGACATCCTTTCCACCGCGCGCGTCGTCTCCCTGCCGCTGAGTTCGAGGTTTCGCGGGATCGACACGAGGGAGGTCATGCTCTTCGAGGGCCCGGAGGGGTGGACGGAGTTCTCGCCGTTCCTCGAGTACGACGACCAGGAGGCGTGCGTCTGGCTTGCGGCGGCGATCGACTTCGGCTGGACCCCGGCGCCGGCGATCTTCCGCAGCAGCATCCGAGTGAATGCCACGCTTCCCGCCGTCGCCGCCGAGGAGGTTGCCGCCGTCCTCGACCGCTTTCCCGGCTGTCGAACCATCAAGGTGAAGGTGGCGGAGCCCGGCCAGACGATCGCGGATGACGTCGCGCGCGTCGCCGCGGCCCGCAAGTACCTGGGGCCGGAGGGCCGCATCCGGCTCGACGCGAACGGCGGCTGGAACGTGGACGAGGCCGAGCACGCCATCCACGCCCTGGCGCCGTACGACCTGGAGTACGTCGAACAGCCCTGCCCGACGGTCGACGAGCTCGCCGACATCCGCACGCGGGTCAAGTACATGGGGATGCCGATCGCCGCCGACGAGAGCGTGCGCAAGTCGAGCGATCCGCTCGAGGTGGCACGGGCGAGGGCGGCCGATGTGCTCGTAATCAAGGCACAACCCCTCGGCGGCATTCGCCGCGCCCTCGACATCGCGGCGCAGGCCGGCCTTCCCGTCGTCGTCTCGAGCGCCCTCGAGACCTCCGTGGGCATCTCGATGGGCGCGTACCTCGCGGCCGCCGTGCCGGAACTCGCCTACGACTGCGGGCTCGCGACCGTGAGTCTGCTGGCCTCGGACGTGACCGAGGACCCGCTCGTCCCGGTCGCCGGCTCGATCGAGGTACGCCGCGTGGTGCCGAGCGCAGCCCTGCTCGACGCGCGCGCCGCCGACCCCGTTCGAACCGCCTGGTGGATCGCCAGACTCGAACGCTGCTACGCGCTACTGGCCGCCTAGGCTCGCCGGCGGATGCCCGCCGGGAATAGCGTTGCCCATGACGATGTTCACGTCCATGCATTCGCATACAACACGACCTCGGAGAACACCATGGCGCACCAGCTGGAACTCGGCATCGACACCTTCGGGGACGTCACCAATGGGGTGGACGGCAGCCCGGTGCCCTACGCGCAGGTGCTGCGCAACCTCGTCGCCCAGGGCGTGCTCGCCGACCGGGTCGGACTCGATTTCATCGGTGTCGGGGAGCATCACCGCAAGGACTTCGCGGTCTCCGCTCCCGAGGTGGTTCTCGCCGCCATCGCCGCACAGACCGAGCGGATCCACGTCGGCACGGCCGTCACGGTCCTGAGTTCGGATGACCCGATCCGGGTGTTCCAGCGGTTTGCGACCCTCGACGGCATCTCGAGCGGCCGGGCCGAGGTGATCCTCGGGCGCGGGTCGTTCACGGAGTCGTTCCCGCTGTTCGGACTCGACCTCGCCCAGTACGAGAAGCTCTTCGAAGAGAAACTGGAGCTGTTCGCCGCGGTTCGCGAGCAGCAGCCGGTGAATTGGTCGGGCACGGTTCGCACCCCCGTCGTCGACAAGTCGGTGTACCCGACCGTGGAGAACGGACTTCTCCCGACCTGGATCGGCGTGGGCGGCAGCCCGGAGTCCGTGGTGCGCACCGCCCGCTACGGCTTCAACCTCATGCTCGCCATCATCGGCGGAGAGCCCGCCCGCTTCGCACCATACGTCGACCTGTTCCACCGCGCGCTCGCCCAGTTCGGGCAACCCACCCCGAAGATCGGCGTGCACTCGCCCGGGCACATCGCCGAGACCGACGAGCAGGCCCGCGAAGAGCTGTGGCCCCACCACTCCGAGATGGTCGGCCGCATCGGCAAGGAGCGGGGCTGGGGACCGATGACCCGCGAGTCCTTCGAACAGGAGGCGGACACCGGATCGCTCTACGTCGGCTCCCCGGAGACCGTCGCGCAGAAGATCGCCGGCACCGCGAGGGCCCTCGGCCTCGACCGGTTCGACCTCAAGTACTCGAACGGCACTCTCGCGCACGAGAAACTCCTGTCGAGCATCGAGCTCTACGGCACCGTTGTCGCCCCCCGGGTGCGCGAACTGCTCGCCTGACCGGCGCGACCGGCAGGCCGGCATCCCGGTCGCCGGAACCCGACGTGTCAGAATGTTGACATGAAGGAACAAGATCGGGTGGGCCACCTCACCGAGTCGCTCGGCTATGTGCTCAAGCAGTCGGCCAAGGCGCTACACCTCGCGACCGAAGAGGTGCTGCGCCCGTTCGACCTCACCGTCGCGCAGTTCTCCTGCCTCGAGCTGCTCGGTCGGCATCCTGGCCTGTCCAACGCCGAGCTGGGACGCGGCGCCTTCGTCAGCCGGCAGTCGATGAACCTCGTGCTGCGCGGCCTGCAGCAGCGCGGGCTCGTGACCCGCCCGGACACGGTGGCCACCGGCTGGGCCAGACCCACCCAGCTCACGCCAGAGGGGCGCGCGCAACTGCACGCCGCCGCAGAGTCCGTGCGCAAGGTGGAGAAGCGGATGATCTCCGCCATCCCCGAGAAGCGGCGCGTGAAGCTGCGCAAGGACCTCGCCGCCTGCGCCGACGCCATCGCGCCGTCGGCCCGGTAGGCGCATCCCGCCGCGACCCGGCGCATCCCGGCGCATCCCGCAATTGTGCCCGTTTGTCGTGATCGGGCCTGCTCGACCCGGCCCAATCGCGTCGAACGGGCACAATTGCGGTGGTGGGGCTGTGGTGGTGGGGCCCAAATGCGGTGCTGGGGCCCGTGGCGGGAGCCCGGCCGGGCGAGGGGCGTCCGCTAGGACATCAGGCCGCTGTACGCGTGCAGTCCCTTGAAGAAGAGGTTGACGATCGTGAAGTTGAACATCACGGCGGAGAAGCCGATGATCGCGAGCCAGGCCGAGCGTGAGCCGCGCCATCCGCGCGTCGCCCTGGCGTGGATGTAGCCGGCGAAGATCGTCCAGATGATGAAGGTCCAGACCTCCTTCGTGTCCCAGCCCCAGTACCGGCCCCAGGCGTGCTCGGCCCAGATCGCGCCGGCCATGAGGGTGAACGTCCAGAAGACGAAGCCCACCACGATCACGCGATAGGCGAGGTTCTCGAGGGCCACCGAGCCCGGGACCGTGTCGAGGAACTTGAGGCCGGCGAACCTGTTCGCCTCGCGCCTGGACTGGATCAGCTGCACGAGCGAGAGGCCGGCGCCGATCGCGAAGAAGGCGGTGCCGAGGGTGGCGACGAAGACGTGGATCACGAGCCAGTACGACTGCAGCGCCGGCGGAAGCGGCACGACGCTCACGTAGAAGCCGACCGTGCCGAAGCCGAGCACGATCAGCGCGAAGCCGGTGATGTACGCGCCGAGGAAGCGCAGGTCCTGCCACAGTTGCACGACGATGAAGACGCCGACGATGATGGCGGATGCGGTGAGGCTGAACTCGAACATGTTGGCCCACGGCACGCGGTGGGCGGCAACCCCGCGAAGCACTGTTCCCGCGACGTGCAGGAGCCAGCCGAGGATGGTGAGCGCGTACGCGACCCGCTCGAAACGACCGGACCGGCGCTGGATCGTGGGCGCGGCCGGTGCCGCGGGGCGCTCGAGGGTGGCGGTGCCTCCGGCGCTCGCCAGCTGGCCGACCCGCGCCGCCGGCACGGCCGTCACGGCGACGGGAGTCTCCGCCGAACGCTTGGCCAGGTCGAGCGTGAACGCGATGAACGCGAAGAGATAGACGGCCATCGCGGAGTAGATCGCGACGAGCGAGAAGGATGCCAGTTGTTCGGTCACGATGTCAGCTTAAGCCCGAGGCGCTGGGAGTGCCGCTCGGCGATCTCGGCCACCGCCGCGTCGAGTCCGGGATCCTCCCCGCGGGCGAGGCCGGCGTATTCGAGCCGCAGTCGGCCGTCCTCCTGCTCGATGACCTTCACCCAGACGCGGCGACGCGGAATGAAAAGCGAGGTGAGCAGTCCGAGCAGCACGCAGATGGCGAAGAACAGCACCCAGCCCTGGGTCGGGTCGCGGTGCACGTCGAACGAGGCGAACCGCGGCACGCTCTTCTCGAGGTCCGCGGCATCCGACTTCGGCGCCTTGTTGTCGAAGGTGATCGAGCCGAGTCCGCCCGGAATCTGGGCCGTCTGCCCGGGGGTGAGCCGCAGTGCGCCAGTTCGGGAGGCGGCCCCCGGTCCGGCGACCTCGGTCATCTTGTCGCTGTCGAGCGAGTAGACCGACTTCGGTGCGCCCTGATTGATGCCGAGATCCCCGGTGTAGAGCACCAGGGAGAGCATGGGATTCCGCAGGTCAGGATGGGTGGACGAGAAGGTGCCCGCCTCATTCTTGGCCGCGGTCGGGTAGAAGAAGCCGCGCATCCCCACCTGGGTGGAGAGCCCGTCCGGGATCTTGACGATGCCGATGGAGGTGAGGTTGGCGTCCTGGGCCAGGAACGGCACCGACTCGGAGAACACGACCTTGCCGTTCGGGTCACGAACCGTGATCGACGGCGCGTAGCCGTTGCCGAGCAGGTAGATCTCGTTTCCGCCGATGCGCAGCGGGTCGTTGACCTTGATCACGTCTTTCGTGGCCGCGCCGGCCGCGTCATAGGTGGTGACGTTCGCCGTGTAATCGATCGGCTGCCCGTAGGCGTTCCGGTTCTGCTCCTCGTACTTGGCGGAGAACTTGTTGAGGATGAGCCGGTACGGCACGAGCGCCGAGTCGGTGAAGAAGCGCCCGGGGTTGAACGAGTCGTAGGTGAGCCGCACGTTGGCGAACGCCTGCCCGGTCACGAGCACCTTCTGCCCCGTGTAGCCGAATCCTCCTCCGATGCCCACCGAGAGCAGGATTCCGATCAGCGCGATGTGGAAGACGAGGTTGCCGGTCTCCCGCAGGTAGCCGCGCTCGGCCGACACGGACAGGGTGCCACCGCCCGAGGACGCCGGACCGTCGAACAACCGCACGCGATAGCCGGAGCCCCGCAGCATCGCGCGCGCCGCCTCGGTCGCCGACGCCGCCGTGATCGGCGCGCCGGCGGAATCCGACTGGTCGGAGGCGACCTCGAACGCCCGGAACGCCCCGAGCCGGTCGAGCCTGGCCGGGGTCCTGGGCGGCGCGGACGCGAGCGCCTTCAGATGGAAGATGGTGCGCGGGATCACGCAGCCGATGAGCGAGATGAACAGCAGCAGGTAGATCGCCGAGAACCACGCCGAGGTGTACACGTCGAAGAGCTGGAGCTTGTCGAGCACCGGCGCGAGAGCCTTGTTGGTGCTGAAGTACAGCGTCACCCCATTGGGGTCGGAGCTGCGCTGGGGAAAGAGGGAGCCGGGAACCGCGGCGATGGCCAGCAGCAGCAGCAGGAACAGCGCGGTGCGCATGCTGGTGAGCTGGCGCCAGAAGAAGCGCAGGTAGCCGATCGGGCCGAGCCTGGGCTGCGCGACGTCGTCGCCGCGGGGGCGCGGCGCCGGGGAGTCGATGTGATCAGAGGGCCGGGACAAAGCTCGAGATCACCGCCTGCAGGTCGGAGACGAGAATGCGCCAGACGCCGGTGACCATGAGTGTTCCGATCGCGATGAGGAGCGAGCCGCCGATGATGTTGATCAGGCGGATGTGGCGCTTGAGCCAGGCCACGCTTCCGGTGACCCAGTCGAGTCCGAGCGCGACGAGCAGGAATGGGATGCCCAGGCCAAGACAGTAGAACACGCCGAGCAGCAGACCGCGCCACACACTACCGCTGTCCGCGCTGAGCAGGGACACCGCGGCGAGCGTCGGGCCGAGGCACGGCGACCAGCCGAGACCGAACACCACGCCGAGCAACGGCGCCCCGCCCAGGCCGGTCGTGGTGCGCCACTCCGGCTTGAAGGTGCGTTGCAGAAAACCGAACTGCCCGATGAAGACGAGTCCCATCACGATCAGCAGCACCCCGGCGACCCGTGTGATGAGATCGATCCACGGGATGAGCAGGGTTCCGGCGGCCGCGAACAGCACGTTGAGCGCGATGAACACCACGCTGAAGCCGAGCACGAACAGGCCGACGCCGAGAACCAGGCGCCCGCGACCGTTCCGCTCCTTCGTGGCCGCGAAGCCGCCGATGTAGGCGAGGTAGCCGGGCACGAGCGGAAGAACGCAGGGCGACGCGAACGCGATGATGCCGGCGAGCAGAGCGATCGGCAAGGCGAAGGCGAGGTTGCCGCCGAAGACGAGCTGTGAGATCGGGTTCTGCACTACTTGCCCTCGGCCAGGGCGTCGGAGATGAGGGTGTTGAGGATGGAGGCCGACTCGAGCTGGCCCACGATGCGGGCCGCGATGCGTCCCTTCGTGTCGATCACGTAGGTGGTGGGGGTGGCCGTCGGGGCGATCGCCCCGGCGAAGGCGATGCGCACCGAGCCGCTGTCGACATCCATCGCCGAGGGGTACTGCACCTTGTACTGCTCCTCGAACGATCGGGCGGTGGCCGCCTGGTCCACGGTGTTGACGCCGAGGAAGGCGACCCCCTGCGACGCGTATTTCGAATGCAGTGAGTTGAGGATGGGGGCCTCGGCGCGGCAGGGTGCGCAGCCGGCGTACCAGAAGTTGACCACCACGACCTTGCCGAGGAAGCCGGCCATCGACACCGTCGTGCCCGTCTCGTCCTTGGACGTGAAGCTGATGGCCTTCGCCCGGTCGGACGCCTTCACGATCACGGGGGCGCCGGAGTCATCCGTGTAGCTGGTTCCCGCTCCACTGCCGTAGTCGACGGCGAGCTTGTCGGTTGACGTGCACCCCGCAAGGAGGAGCGTCGCCGCGACGGAGAGGGCGACGACGGCTGCGCGCCTCATACCGCTCCCAGGTCGATCGAACGGGCGAGCAGGTCGGCGGCCGGGTCCCGGTAGCCCACCTGCACGAAACGGTCGCCGTGCTTCTCCACCGTGGTGATGCTCGACAGGCGGCAGCGGCGTTTGCGCGGGTCGTGGAAGAGCTTCTGGCCGGCGAGGGTGCGCTGCACCATCACGATGGGCATCTGGTGGCTCACCATGACGATCTCGCCGCCCTCCACCGAGTTCCAGGCGTCGTCCATCGCGGCGAGCATGCGCGTGGCGACGCTCGTGTACGGCTCTCCCCAGCTCGGCTTGAACGGGTTGACGATCCAGGGCCACACCCGGGGCTTCCCGAGAACGGCCGGGCCGAACTCGAAGCTTCCGCCCTCGAACCTGTTGAACGGCTCGATGAGCCGCTCGTCGGTGACGATCTCGAGCCCGAACGCGTCGGCCCACGGCTTCGCGGATTCCTGGGCGCGGAGCAGGGGGCTCGCATAGAGCCCGACGATCGGATGCCCGCTCAGGCCGGCCGCGGCAGCCGCGGCCATCTTCTTGCCGAGCTCCGAGAGGTGGTAGCCGGGGAGGCGCCCGTAGAGGATGCCCTCGGGGTTGTACACCTCGCCGTGACGGACGAGGTGAATCTGGGTTGCTGCCACCGCCCCAGTCTACGTTTTGCTTCGCTGCCAGATTCCCGTGAGAGCGCCGGCGTCACCCGCCCCGCTTCCGTGCCCGTTTGTCGCGATTGGTCCACGTCGACCCGACCCATCCACGACAAACGGGCACGATCGCGGGGCGGGGCGGGTTTCCGCGGCGGCGGGGCTCTGGCTCGACCCCGCGACCGGCCGTTCTGGCATCCGGGCTAAACTCGGTGACCGTGAGCGAACGCACCCTGATCAAGAACCTTGCCGCAGCAAATGACGGCCCCGTGAGTGTCTCCGGCTGGGTCGAGACGGTGAGGGACCAGAAGAAGGTGCAGTTCGTCGTGTTGCGCGACGAGTCCGGCGCCGTTCAGCTCGTGCATCCCCGCGCCTTCGGCGAAGACGGCTCGCCCCTCGACGATGAACTGGCCGACACGATCTCCGGGCTCAGCCAGGGCACCTTCCTCACGGCGACTGGCGAGCTCAAGCACGACGAGCGGGTGAAGCTCGGCGGTGTGGAGGTCAAGCTCGCCTCCCTCGCCATCGCCTCCGTCGCGATCGCCGAGACCCCCATCGCGGCCGACTCGAGCATCGACAAGCGCATGGACTGGCGCTTCCTCGACCTGCGTCGCCCGGAGCAGAACCTGATCGCCCGCGTGCAGACCACCTTCGAGCACGCGTTGCGCGGCTACTGGAACGACAACGACTTCATCGAGATCCACACGCCGAAGCTCATGGCGAGCGCGAGCGAGTCCAAGGCCGAGCTGTTCGAGGTCAAGTATTTCGAGGGCAAGGCGTTCCTCGCGCAGAGCCCCCAGTTCTTCAAGCAGATGGCTCAGCCGGCCGGATTCGGCAAGGTCTTCGAGGTAGGACCGGCCTTCCGCGCCGACCCGAGCTTCACGAGCCGCCACGCCACCGAGTTCACGAGCGTCGATGCCGAGATCAGCTGGATCGACAGCCACGAGGACGTCATGACCATGCACGAGAACCTGCTGGTCGCCGGTCTCACCGCCGTCAAGGAGAAGCACGGCGACGACATCAAGGCCCTCTTCGATGTGGAGGTGACGATTCCGTCCACGCCGTTCCCCCGCATCCCGCTCGCCGAGGCCAAGCGCATCGTCGCCGAGCACGGCTACGAGGTCCCCCGCCACGACGACGACATGGACCCCGAAGGCGAGCGCCGGATCTCCGCCTACGTGCTCGAGAAGTTCGGCCACGAGTTCGTCTTCCTCACCGACTACGCCTCGAGCATCCGGCCGTTCTATCACATGCGCCATGACGACGACCCGGGCCTCACCCGCAGCTACGACCTCATCTTCAACGGGGTGGAGATCTCCACCGGCGCCCAGCGCGAGCACCGCGTCGAGGTGCTCGAGGCGCAGGCCCGCGACAAGGGGCTCGACCCGGAGGAGCTCGGCTTCTACCTCGACTTCTTCCGCTACGGCGTGCCGCCGCACGGCGGGTTCGGCATGGGGCTCAGCCGCGTGATGATGCTCCTGCTGCACCAGGCGAACCTGCGCGAGGTCACCTACCTCTTCCGGGGTCCCACGCGACTTCTGCCTTAGCCGGACTGGTACCGTGACCATCATGGAAAACGGATCACCAGACAGCAGGAAGACGGCAGTGGCGGCGGGCCTCGAGCTCCTCGCCATTCTCGAGCGTCACATCAAGCTTCTCGAGACGGAGAAGGACCAGGATGACGCGGCGGTCGAGGTCGACCGCCAGCTCTGGGAGGCCGTCGCGGCCTACGGCGATGCGCTCGACGAGCTCTACGACGACGAGGACGAGTCCGAGTCCGAGGCGCCGGACGAACTCACGTTCACCGTGCGCACGCGCTACGACTACACCGTGATCGACGAGAAGGCGTTCCTTTCCGCCGGGAAGGGAGTCGGCGAGGCCGTGTTCGCCTTGCTGGAGCGGGCAGGCGGCCGGCCGATCAGCGCCCTCGAGGTGCCGTCGCTCGAGACCGGCAGCGGCATCCTCACCGTGCACCTCAACAACGAACCGCTCGTCTCGGCGGACTTCCAGGCGGCGGATGAGCCCACCGACCTGCTGCTCGTCGACCCGGACGAGACACTCGCCTACGTGCTCGACGAGCCGGTCTACGACTCGCGCGCCGAGGCCGAGGCCGCCGCGAAGCTTCGCGAGGTCTAGACGACGAAGTCCACGGTGGCCTGCTCGCTGACCACCGAGCGGATGTAGGCCCCCACCTTCTTGTGCTCGGGATGCACCTGGTATTCCTCGAGCCCTGCCTCGTTGTCGAAGTCGACGATGAGCGCGAGATCCCAGTGGTTGGGCCCGGTCAGCACGCTGGGGCCGACGTCGAGGGCGCGGATGGACGGCACCGTTCCCACGAGGGAGCGGAGGCCGTCCTCGATGCGGCCGATCGCGTCGAGCGACTCGACGCTGTCCGCATCCGCGATCTTCCAGCACACGACGTGTTTGAGCATTCGCTAAGCCTCCACTAGGGCGGCGCGAAGCCGGTCGGGGTCGACGCGCCAGATGTTGTGCACGCGGCCGTTGAGCAGCAGCACCGGGACCTCGTCCGCGTACCGGGCAAGCAGGTCCGGGTCGTCGAGGATCGACAACTCCTCGACCTGGATGACGGGAGCCGACTCGTTCGAGGCGAGTTCGAGCACGACCGCGTCGATCACCTCGCGAGCCGTGTCGCAGAGGTGGCACCCCGGTTTGCGGATGAGGGTCAGGACTGCGGTGGACACGTCTCCAGAGTAATGCGCCCACCGACACAAGCTGGCCACGCACAAGAAACGCCAGACCACTCGGGTCTGGCGCTCATGTTGTGCAGGTCACTCGCTGGAGTGCTCTACTTCTTGTTGCGACGCTGATGACGAGTCTTGCGAAGCAGCTTGCGATGCTTCTTCTTCGCCATGCGCTTGCGACGCTTCTTGATTACTGAACCCATACGCACCTCATAAATTTCTGGCTTCTACTTTTCGCGAACAGACGCCCGCGCCCGTTCAGAACCGCGGAAAAATTGCCTCGGGCCATTCTACCCGCATGCCGCGGCCCTGACGAACCGCTGCCGTGGATGCGGCTCAGCCCACGTCCGCGATGTGCGAGTCTACCGCCGCGACGACCGCCGACTCCGGCACGCGGAAGGACCGGCCGAAGCGGATGGCGGGGAGCTCACCGGAGTGCACGAGACGGTAGACGGTCATCTTCGAGACGCGCATCATGTCGGCGACCTCGGCAACCGTGAGAAAGCGCACCTCGGAGAGATCGCGTGTCATTTCGGTTGTGCCCCTTTAGGTTCCAGCGAGATTGGGAACGTGCGCACTCGTAACGGGTGTTACTGGAGTGCTAGATCGTAACTGTAGGGGCTATTGGGTCTCGGCGGCAACAGTCCGGCGGTCATTGTTGCGCGACGACTACCTGTCGTTGCGACCGAGCTTCTTCTTGATCGGCTCGATCACCCGTCGTTCGACCTCATGGGAGGCGTCCTGCAGCGCAGTCCTGGCCTGGAACGACGCGTCGGCGGCGGCACGGCCCACCGCGGTTCCCGCCTCGGCCGGATGCTGCAGCGTCTCTGCCGCGCGCCGGAGCGGCTCGGGCACCGGCACTCCGGACCACGCCGCGAATACGGTGGAAGCCGCGGCCTCCGACTCGTTGTCGAAGTCGGCGCTGAGAAACGGGATCAGCCAGTCCTCGAGTTCTTCGAGCGGGCTCGTGTCGACGCTGTAGTAGCGGTGCTGCCCCTCCTCGCGCACCGTCACCAGCCCGTGGTCCCGCAGCACCTTGAGGTGCTTCGACACGGTCGGCTGGCTGAGGCCCATCTTCTCCACGATCTCGCCGACGCTGATCTCGCCGGAATCCGAGTCGGAGGTGACGTAGCGGTCGAGGAGCACCTGAAGGAGGTCGCGTCGGGTCGGGTCAGCAACCACGTCAAAGATGTCAGCCATTCCCTCAGGTTACCGGGCGACGTGCGGGTAGTACCATGACATCCGTTGCGCAGGTCTCGGCGCGCGGCGCGGAGGGCGAGGGACCACATGGCCACCAGGTCCGTTTCGCGGGTCGGTCTGGCGCAGCGCGCGCTCAACGTCGTGGGCGATTTCGCGTCAGCCTTTCCGGCCAGGTTCGCCATCGGCGTCTTCTTCCTGCTCATCGTCGCCTTCACGCTGCTGCTCTCCTTGCCCGTCTCCCGAGCCGGGGCCTCGCCGACCCCCCTGGCCGACGCGGTGTTCACCGCGGTCTCGGTGATCTGCGTCACCGGCCTGGCCACCGTCGACATGGCGACGTTCTGGTCCCCTGTCGGCCACGGCATCATCCTGCTCGGCGTGGAGATCGGCGGCGTCGGCGCGCTCACCCTCGCCTCGATCCTCGGCCTGGTCATCTCCCGCAAGCTCGGGCTGCGCGCCAAGCTCATGGCCGCGAGCGACGGCAACCCGCTGCGCATCCAACGGGGGGCTGTCGCGGAGGGGCAGGCCGTTCGCCTGAGCGAGATCGGCGGCCTGCTGGCCACGGTCGCCATCAGCACAGTGCTGATCGAGGCGGCGATCGCCGTGCTGCTTCTGCCCCGCATCCTGCTTCAGGGGATCGCGCTTCCTGACGCCCTCTGGCAGTCCGTCTCCTTCTCGGCGATGGCCTTCACCAACACCGGATTCGTTCTCAGTCCGAACGGCCTCGCGCCCTTCAGGGGCGATGTCTGGTTTCTCGGGGTGATCATGGTGGGCGTCGTGCTCGGAAGCATCGGCTTTCCCGTGATCTACGTGCTGACCCGCAACCTGCGCCGTCCGAAGCGGTGGTCCCTGCACGTCAAGCTGACCCTCGTGACCACGGGCATCCTCCTCGCGCTCGGCGCGATCGCCTACTTCGCCCTCGAGTTCGGCAACCCGGCGACCTTCGGGCGAATGGATGCCGGCCAGCGCGTACTCCAGTCGATCTTCCTCTCCGTGATGACCAGGTCGGGCGGCTTCTCGACCGTGGACATCTCTCAGCTGAACGGATCGAGCCTGCTCGTCACCGACATGCTCATGTTCATCGGTGGCGGCTCGGGGTCCACCGCCGGCGGCATCAAGGTCACGACACTCGCCATCCTGTTCCTCGCCGCCGTCGCCGAGGCGCGCGGACACAGCGAGATGGAGGCCTTCGAGCGCCGCATCCCCACCGACGTGCTTCGCGTCGCCGTGAGCGTGACGCTCTGGGGCGCGACCACCGTCGCGGTCGCCACGGCCGTGATCCTGCAGGTCACCGGCGCGCCCCTGGAGTTCGTGCTCTTCGACGTGATCTCGGCCTTCGCCACCTGCGGTCTCTCCACCGGACTGATCGGGCAACTGCCGGACCCGGCCGTCTACGTTCTCGCGACCACGATGTTCCTCGGCCGCGTTGGTACAGTGACTCTCGCCGCGGCGCTCGCGGCACGAACGCAGCGACGGCTGTTCCGCAGAGCAGAAGAGAGGCCCATCGTTGGCTGAGACCATTCCGGCCGACGCTGCGGTGCTCGTGATCGGCCTCGGACGCTTCGGCGCCGCGACGGCGGGCGAGCTCACCCGCCTCGGTCGCGACGTTCTCGTGCTCGACGACGACGCGCAACTCGTTCAGGCCTGGTCGGAGATCGCGACCCATGCGGTGCAGGCGGATGCCCGCAACATCGACGCGTTGCGCCAGATCGGCGCCCAGGACTTCTCCATCGCCGTGGTCGCGGTCGGGTCGTCGATCGAGGCGAGCGTGCTCATCACGGCGAACCTGGTGGACCTCGGCATCCCGCAGATCTGGGCGAAGGCCATCAGCAAGTCGCACGGCACGATCCTCACTCGCATCGGCGCGAACCACGTCATCTACCCGGAGGCGGAAGCCGGCGAGCGCGTCGCCCACCTCGTGTCCGGCCGCATGCTCGATTTCATCGAATTCGACGACGACTTCGCCATCGTGAAGATGCACCCACCGCGCCAGCTCTTCGGAGTGTCGCTCGCCGACTCGGCGGTGCGCCGAAAGTACGGAATCACGGTGCTTGGCGTGAAGTCGCCGGGCCAGGAGTTCACCTATGCGTCCCCGGAGACGATCGTCGCCGAACACGACCTGATCATCGTGAGCGGCGACTCGGCGAGCATCGAGAGCTTCGCCAAGCTGCAGAAGGACTGACCGCCCCTGCCCCCGCTACCCGGCGGCGAGCTCCCGAGCCCGCGCCAGGGCCGCGGCCGTCGCGCGGTCGAAGACGGCACGCAGGTCGGCCGCCTCGAGTTCGGCGATCGCGCGCTCGGTGGTCCCCTTGGGGCTCGTGACCCGCCTCCGCAGTTCGGCGGGCTTCTCCCCGGAGGCCGCGAGCAACTCGGCCGCGCCGAGGAAGGTGCCGTTCACCATGGTGGCGGCCTCCGCCTCGGTGAAACCCATCCCCACCGCCGTGGCGGTGAGCTGCTCGATCAAATAGAACACGTACGCCGGACCGGATCCGGAGATGGTGCTGAGCGCATCGATGCGGCTCTCGTCGATTTCGAGCACCTCGCCCACGGTCTCGAAGACGGCTCGGGCGATCGCCAGGTCGTCCGCGGTCGACCGTGAGCCCGCGCTGAGACCGGTCACGCCGCGTCCGACGACGGCCGGGGTGTTGGGCATCGCCCGCAGCACCGCACCCGGCACGATCGCCTCCATCGTGGCCGTCGTCACGCCGGCGGCGACGCTCACCACGATGGCGCCCGGAGCGAGGGCCGGCGCGATCTCGCGCAGGAGGTCGGACACCATCGCCGGCTTCACTCCCACCAGCACGACCCGGGCGTCGCGAACGGCCTCGAGGTTGCCCTCCGGGGCGCGCTCGAGGGCGATGGACGTGACCCCGGGCGTCCGCAGCGCGGCCGCCTTCGCCTCGGTGCGGTTGGTGACGCGGATGCCGCCGGTCACGGTGACGGACGGCGCAAGAAGTCCGGAGAGGATCGCCCCGCCCATCGAGCCGGCTCCGAGAATGGCGATGGTCGGGAGGGTACTCATCCCACCATCCTAGGATTGACCGCATGAGCACACAGGGCAGCAACCGGGCGATCATCGCGGCTTTGCTCGCCAACCTCGCGATCGCCGTGACCAAGTTCGCGGCGTGGGCATTCTCCGGCTCGAGCTCGATGCTCGCCGAGGGAGTGCACTCCCTCGCCGACACCGGCAACCAGATCCTGCTGCTGCGCGGCGGCCGACGATCGATGAAGAAGGCCGACCAGCAGCATCCGTTCGGCTTCGGACGCGAACGCTACGTCTACGCGTTCGTCGTGTCGATCATCCTGTTCAGCGTCGGCGGTGTCTTCTCGCTCTACGAGGGCTTCGACAAGCTGCAGCACCCGCACGCGCTCGAGAACGCCTGGCTGCCGGTGGTGGTGCTCATCGTGGCGATGGTCGCCGAGTCATTCTCCCTGCGCACCGCCGTGCGCGAGTCGAACCACACCCGCGGCACGCAGAGCTGGGTCGCCTTCATCCGCCACTCCAAGGCGCCGGAGCTTCCCGTCGTGCTGCTCGAAGACGTCGCGGCCCTCACCGGGCTCGTGTTCGCCTTCCTCGGCGTGGTGCTCACGATCGTGACGGGTAACGGGCTGTTCGACGCGATCGGCACGCTGGCCATCGGCGTGCTGCTCGTGCTGGTCGCTATCATTCTGGGCATGGAGACCAAGAGCCTGCTCGTGGGCGAGGGTGCGAGCGCCGCCGACGTCGAGCGCATCAGGGACGCCATCAACGCCGACGACGAGGTCGAGTCGCTGATCCACATGAAGACGCTCTACCTCGGCCCGGACGAGATGCTCGTCGCGGCGAAGATCGCGTTCTCCGGCAAGAAGAAGCTCGCGGATGTCGCCACGGCCATCAACGCGCTCGAGGCGAGAGTGCGCGCGGCGGTTCCCATCGCCCGGGTGATCTACATCGAACCGGACGTCTACGTCGCTCCGGGCGCGGGCAACCCCTCAACCGAGGCGATCATCATCAAGGCGGCGGACTAGACGATGGCCCGGGTCGCGCTTGTCATCCGGCACCTGCCGATCGCCCATCTCGGCAACCTCGAACCCGTGCTGCTCGCGAACGACTACGAGGTGCACTACGTCGACGTGACCAGCGAGGAGCTGCCGGCCGAGGCGGCGGAGGCGCCGCTGGTTGTCGTCCTCGGCGGCGACATGGGCGTCTACGAGAAGGATGCCCATCCGTTCATCGCCCGAGAGCTCGCCTTTCTCGAGCGGCGGCTCGGCTCCGAGCGCGCCACCCTGGGCATCTGCCTCGGCGCGCAGATGATGGCGGAGGCCCTGGGCGAGACCGTGCGCAAGGGCAAGACCGTGGAGATCGGATTCCGCGAGGTGCGGCCGACGGATGCCGGTCTCGATTCGCCGTTGCGCCACGTCGCCGGGGTGCCGATGATGCAGTGGCACGGGGACACCTTCGCGCTGCCATCGGGTGCCACCCGGCTGGCCAGCTCGGCCGAGTACAGCAACGAGGCGTGGAGCCTCGGCGACCGCGCGCTGGCCGTGCAGTTCCATCCAGAGCTCACCGGCGCAATGTACGAGGAGTGGATCGTCGACGGGCTCCCGGAGCTCGAACGCCACGGCATCGACCCGGACGACCTCCGGGCCCAGGCCGCCCTGCACGGCGCTGCCATGGAGCAGGCGTCGATCGCGATGTTCGGCGAGTGGCTCGCCCTGCAGCCCTGACCGCGGTCAGAGTTCCGTGCGTGCCGCCCGGAAGAAGTCGGTGAGCAACTCGGCGCAGGCCTCTTCCTCCACACCGCCGTACACCTCGGCGCGATGCGGAAGCCGGCGATCCCGCAGCAGGTCGTAGACCGAACCGGCCGCGCCAGCCTTCTCGTCCCAGGCTCCGAAGACCACGACGGGCACGCGGGCGGCGAGAATCGCCCCGGCGCACATCGGGCAGGGCTCGAGCGTCACGACCAGCGTCGTGCCGGTGAGATGCCAGTCGCCCCTCGCCTCGGCCGCCTGCCGCAGGGCGAGGATCTCGGCGTGGGCCGTCGGATCCTGCCTCAGTTCGCGCTCGTTGCGTCCGGCTCCGATCGGGGTTCCGTCCGCGTCGAGCACGATGGCCGCGACCGGAACGTCGCCGTGCTCGAGGGCGAGCCTCGCGCTCGCCACGGCCTCGAGCATCCGCCGGGTGTACAGCACGGGCACCGCCACCACGAACCTCCCGAACCGTACGCCGACGCCATGGGCCGACAAGCTAGATTGAGCCTATGCGAGTCCACGTTGCCGACCACCCTCTCGTCACCCACAAGCTCACCGTTCTGCGCGACAAGAACACCCCGTCGCCCACGTTCCGGGCACTCGCCGAAGAGCTGATGACCCTGCTCGCGTACGAGGCAACGCGCGGTGTCCGGGTCGAGGCCGTCACCGTCGAGACCCCGGTCGCCACCGCCACCGGGCTCGCGATCAGCCAGCCCCGGCCGCTCGTCGTGCCGATCCTGCGCGCCGGTCTTGGCATGCTCGAGGGCATGGTCAAACTCATCCCTACCGCCGAGGTCGGCTTCCTCGGCATGGTGCGCGACGAGGAGACTCTGCAGCCCACCACCTACGCGGAGCGGTTGCCCGAGGACCTCTCCAACCGCCAGTGCTTCGTGCTCGACCCGATGCTCGCCACCGGCGGGTCCCTCATCGCGGCCATCGACTTCCTCCTCGCCCGCGGGGCGGTGGACGTGACGGCCGTCTGCCTCATCGCGGCGCCGGAAGGCCTCGCCGCGGTGGAGAAGGCGATGGAGGGCCGGGACGTCACGATCGTGCTCGGCGCCGTCGACGAGAGGCTCAACGAGGTGGGATACATCGTGCCTGGGCTCGGGGACGCAGGAGATCGGCTTTACGGCACCGTCTAGGCGCGAAACACGCGCCGGGGCCGGGGCGAGCTTGACTTTCCGGCGGCCCATGCAAGATAGTTGCTATATGACTATGAACGCGCATGACCTGACTGCCCTCGCGGCTCCCAGGGCTGCCGGCATGATGATGCCGGTCGGCGTCGTCATGTGTTGTCGAATGTGTGCTTAAACAGCCACTCCTTGTCGAGTTCGGCCCCGTAGCGGGGCAGGAACTCCCGGATGTCCGCTCCTCATAACGGGCGACGTCCTTACAGCACCACCTGAAGTATCCCGAAGGATCACACCCTCATCATTAGAGGCCCTTCACCACTCCCAAGGAATTCGACCATGTCTCTTGCTACTTTCGATCTCGCGCACCCGCTCACCGCCCCCCAGCCGTCTTCGCGCCGGCTCACCCCGGTGGGCCCCGTCTCCACACCGGCCACGCCGGCCGCCCCGGAGTCTCCGGCCCGCATCCGCGCCGTGCCGAACGGAACCGAGGCCCGCGGCTTCGTGCTTTACGTCGGGGTGGACGAGCTCAAGGCCGCCGAGGCCGGCACCGACCTCGGCCGGATCGTCGAGGCCCTCCGCAAGCTCACCGCGGAGCTCGTGCCGACCTCCGAAACCTACGCAGCGGTCGCCCTCGCCCCCCAGGGCGCCGGGGGCCGGGATGTCGAGGTCGTGCGCCTCGCCCTGCAGGACCCGTCGGCCCTGGCCAAGCACCGCCAGCAGCCGGAGGCGACCGAGAAGGAGCGCGGCGGCGTCGTCATCGACCTCTCCCGCAAGCGCCTCGTGCTCGACGACGAGACCGCCGCCCTCACCTATAAGGAGTTCGAGCTGCTGCAGTATCTCGTGCTGCGCGAGGGCCGCACGATCGAACGCGCCGAGCTCATCGCCTCCCTCTGGTCAGTCGGCGACGACGACGCCCCGAACGAGCGCACGATCGACGTGCACGTGCGTCGACTCCGCTCCAAGCTCGGTGCATACGAGGACATCGTGCGCACGGTGCGCGGGGTCGGCTACCGCTTCGACCGTCACGCCGACGTGTCGATCCGCCACACCTCCACGCCGAGCCCGGACATCTTCTAGGCCCGCCGCACGGCCCACGACACCGCTCAGGCCGACGGCAGCACGACGGCCTTGAGCGACCTCGGGTCGCGCCGGGCGAGCGTCAGGGCGAGCTCGGTCTGGTCGAGGGCGAAGCGGTGCGTGACCACCCGGTCGGTGTCGACGGCTCCCGAGGCGATCAGGGACAGGGCGAGCGGATAGGTGTTCGCATAGCGGAAAATTCCGGAAATGGTGAGCTCCCTGCCCTGCACGAGAGGGACATCGATGCTCACCGTGTCCGCCCCCATCCCCACCAGCACCACGCGGCCGGCAGGCGCGAGGGCGTTCATGCCGCCGCGAAGGGCGGCCGGTGCGCCGGAGCACTCGAGCAGAACATCGAACTCCCCGTCGAGCTCCGCACTCGCGGACAGCGCGCCAAGCCCGAGGTCGCTGGCCACCCCGAGCCGGAACTCGCTGACGTCGGTGACGGTCACGCTCCGGGCGCCGAAGGCGCGGGCGACCTGGGCGGCGAACAGCCCGATGGGACCGGCCCCGGTGACGAGCACCCGGTCGCCCGGGCCCACCCGCGCCTTGCGAGCCGCCCACACCCCCACAGACACCGGTTCGGCCATGGCCGCCTGCTCCACCGTGAGCGGCGCGGGCGCCGGGTGGGCGAAGAATTGGTCGATCACCACGAACCGGCTTATCGATCCGTCGAAGGGAGGCGTCGCGAAGAAGACGACGTTCGGGCACAGGTTGTACCGACCGGCCAGGCACTGCTCGCAGGTGCGGTCGGGCACGCCGGGCTCCATCGCGACCTGCTCGCCGAGGCGGGCCGAATCCACCCCATCCCCCAGCCCCACGATCACGCCGGCCGACTCGTGCCCGATCACCATCGGGGCGTCCACCACGTAGCGGCCGATGCGGCCGTGCTCGAAGTAGTGCACGTCCGAGCCGCAGATTCCCACGGCACCCACCTCCACCAGCACCTGGCCGGCGGCCGGTTCGGGCACCGGGCGGTCCTCGATCCGGAGGTCTTCCTGTGCGTACAGAACCGCGCTCGGGTTGGCCATCATGGGTCCTTTCGTGTGGGGAGTCAGGAGTACGAGCGCACCGTGGCGAGTGCGCCGCGCTCGAACAGGGAGGTGAGCGCGTCGAGGTAGGCGGCGGTGAACCGTTCGTCATCCGCGAGGTCGCCGAACAGCTGACGATTCTGGATGAAGGCGAGCGGGTTCTCACGTTGGGTCCGGGCGATCGCCACGAGTTCGTTGCGCAGCGGGTCGACGACGTCGATGGGTTCGCCCTGCTCGTCGACTCCCTCCGCATAACGCGCCCAGCTGGCGATAATGGCCGCCCCGCAGACGATCTCACCGCCACTCGCCAGCTGGTCGCGAATCACGGGAACGAGCCACTTCGGGATGCGGTCGGACGACTCGGCGCACAGCCGCGCGAGAGTGTCCCGCACCTCCGGATTGGAGAAGCGCTCGATGAGGGAGACCTTGTACGCCTCGAGGTCGATGCCGGGCACCGGCCGCAGGGTCGGGGTCGCCTCGCGGTCCATATACCTGGTGAGGAATGCAGCGATGGCCGGATCGGCGGTCGCCTCGTGGGCGTAGCGATAGCCGCCCAGGAAACCGAAGTAGCACATGCCCTGGTGGCACGAGTTGAGCAGACGCAGCTTCATGTACTCGTACGGCTCGACGTCGTCCACGAGTTGCACGTCGACCCTCTCGTATGGCGG
This sequence comes from Lacisediminihabitans profunda, assembly GCF_008040105.1. Taxonomy (GTDB): domain Bacteria; phylum Actinomycetota; class Actinomycetes; order Actinomycetales; family Microbacteriaceae; genus Lacisediminihabitans; species Lacisediminihabitans profunda. The sequence continues at coordinate 84,634 of NZ_VRMG01000003.1, read as the reverse complement.
ACGGCCGAGGCTGAAGTCGTCCTCGATCACCCACTGGAAGAACGGTTCGCAGACCACCGGCCACGCGTCGTCCAGGCCGATCAGTTCCGCGGTCTCGGCGATATCCTCGGCGGAGGTGACCGGGGTGATCCGGTCGACCATCGCGTTGGGGAAGTGCACGTTCGCCTCGATCCAGGCGCCGAGCTCGGCATCCTTCAGTCGCGCGTAGGCGGTGAACATGCGCTTGGCCATGTCGCCGTTGGACTGGATGTTGTCGCAGGACTGCACGGTGAAGGCCGGCTGGCCGCGGTCCCGGCGGCGACGCAGCGCCTCCGTCACGAAGCCGAACGCGGTCGTCGGCAGGGCGCCGTCGCGCAGGTCCGCCACGATGCCCGGGGTGGTCTGGTCGAACTCGCCGGTCACCCGGTCGAAGTTGTAGCCGCCCTCGGTGATCGTGAGGGAGACGATGCGGATCTCCGAGCTCGCCATCTTCTCGATCACGGCCTCCGGATCGTCGGGGGCGAACAGGTAGTCCACGATGCTGCCGATCACCTGCGGCTCCCGGCGGCCATCCGCGTGCTTCAGCACCACCGTGTAGAGGCAGTCCTGCTCGTCGAACACCTGCTTCATCCGCCGGTCGGGCTCGAGCAGCCCGACCCCGCAGATCGCCCAGTCGAAGGCGAGGCCGGCGTTCATCAGCCGGTCGAGCGCGACGGCCTGGTGGGCGCGATGGAAGCCGCCGACCCCGATGTGCACGATGCCCGCGGTGAGCTGGGACCTGTCGTAGCCGGGGCGGGCGACGGTCGGAGTGAGGCTGGACAGCGTTTCGGCACTGAGTCTGGTCATGGAGGAGCGTGCTTCCTGTTGTGGGCGAATGGTCGACCGGGAGACGGGCTTACTTGACGGCGCCCATGGCGAGGCCGCGCACGAGCTGCTTCTGGGCGACCCAGCCGGCGATGATCACCGGCAGCACCGCGAGTGTCGACGCCGCGGACAGCACGGCGAGGAACTGCCCACGCCCGTCCACGAAGCTCGCGAGGAACGGCGGGGTGGTGCGCGCCTGGAAGGTGGTGAGCAGGGTGGCCAGGAAGTACTCGTTCCACGAGAAGATGAAGCAGATCAGGGCGACGGCGGCGATGCCGGGCAACAGGATCGGCAGCACAACCCGCACGAGCTCCGTACGCAGGTTGGCACCGTCGATCTGGGCAGCCTCCACGATTTCCAGGGGCACCTCGTTGAAGAACGACCTCATCATCCACACCGCGATCGGCAGGTTCATGGCGGCGTAGAGCAGCCCGAGTGCCGTGATGTTGTCGAGCGCTCCGATGGTCTTGAGGATGAAGAACACGGGGAGGATCGACGCCGCGGCCGGCAGGAAGCGAGTGGAGATGAAGAAGAACAGCACATCCTGAACCCTCTTGATCGGCCGGATGCTGAGCGCGTACGCCGCCGGAATGGCCAGCAGCAGCACGAGCAGGGTCGAACCGACGCTCGCGGTGAGCGAGTTGAGCAGGTAGGAACCCATGCCTCGGTTGAACACGATGGCGTACTGGTCGAAGCTCAGCGCGGCGATGAACTTGGGTGGGATGGATGCCGCGTCGCCCTCGGTCTTGAGGCTCGTGAACACCATCCAGGCGATCGGGAAGAAGAATATCGCCACCAGCACCCAGGTGGCCGCGGTGATGAGGGTGGAACGGATCTTGCGCATCAGCGCTCTCCTCCATTGATGAATACCTTGAACAGCGTGCGGAGGGCGATCGTCGCCACCCCGATGGTCACGGCCACGGTCACGACGCCGAACGCGGCGGCCTGTCCGACATCGAGGCCGATGAAGGCCCGCTCGTAGAGCAGGTACGACAACGTCTTCGTGCCGCCGGTGCCCTTCGTCATGATGGCGATGGGGTCGAAGGCCTGAAGGAGCATGATCGAGCCGAGGAGCGTCGCGATCTCGATGTACTGGCGCAGGTGCGGGAGGGTCATCCACTGGAAGGTGCGCCACGGGCCGGCTCCGTCGACCGAGGCGGCCTCGAGCACCTCGCGACTCTGGCTCTGCAGCCCGGCGAGCAGGATGAGCATCATGAACGGGGTGTACTGCCAGGTCAGCATCATGATGATGGTGACCACCGGCAGGTCGGTGTTCCAGGCGATCGCCGAAAGGCCGACCAGGTGCAGCGCCCAGTTGACCATGCCGACGTTGACGTCGAGCAATGACCACTTCCAGATGAGGGCGGCGGCGGCGGGCATCACCAGGAACGGGGTGATCATGAGGGTGCGGGCCAGGCCGCGGCCCACGAACTTGCGGTCGAGCAGCACCGCGAAGAAGAGGCCGAGCAGCAGCGAGAGGATCACGGACGAGCCGGTGATCACCACGGTCGCGAACAGCGACGGAAGGAAGTCGGGACCGGTGAAGACCACGGCGTAGTTCTTGAACCAGGCGAACTTGATCTCGCTCGGCCGCAACTGGTTCCAGTTGAGCAGCGAGAAGTAGATGGTGACCAGGAAGGGCACCTGGGTGAGGATCACGGAGAAGACCAGTGCCGGGAGCACGAGCGCCCGGGAGGCCCTGGCCTTCTTCTTGTGGGCGATCCCGGCCTGGGTGGCCCGGTGCACCTGAGTCGCGGTGGGGACTTCGATTGTCGTTGTCATAGCCATTCCCTCGTCGTTGAGGTGGGGCCCGGGGCCGGCCGGTTCATCCGTCCGGCCCCGGGACTCACGATCGCGGTGCGATTATTTCTGTTTGTCGCCGGCGGCCTGGGCGATGACCTGGCCCTTGTCGAGGGCTTCCTTCACCGTGGTGCGGCCCGCGATCGCGTCGGCGACGAGCTGCGCGACCTGGTTGCCCACGTCCTGGAACTCGGGGATCGTCACGTACTGGATGCCCACCCATGGCTGCGGCTTGAGGCCGGGCTGCTTCGGGTTGACAGAGTTCATCACATCGAGCGTGATCGGCGCGAAGGCCTTGGCGGCCTCCTTGTACTCGGGGATCGAGTAGGTGGAGGTGCGCGCCCCTGGCGGCACCCGAGTCCAGCCGAGGGTCTTCCCCACGAGCTGCTGGTAGTCCTTGCTCGTTGCCCACTTCACGAACTTCTCCGCGGCGTCGGCGTTCTTCGAGGTCTTCGGAACGGCGAGGTTCCACGACCACAGCCATCCGGATTCCTTGGTCTTGTAGACCGGCGCGTGCACGTAGCCCATCTTGCCGGCCACCTTCGAGGTCTTCGGGTCTTCGAGGATGGAGGCCGCCACCGAGGCGTCGTACCACATGGCCACCTTGCCGGCGCTCAACTGGTTGAGGCACTCGGTGAAGCTGTTCGAGACCGGGTCCTTCTCGCCGGCCGTCTTGAGCAGGTCGACATAGAAGTTGACCCCCTCGACGAACGCGGGCGAATTGACCTGTGCCTTCCACTTGGAGTCGTACCAGGCGCCACCGAAGGTCTGCACGACCGTGGTCAACGGCGCGAACAGGTCGCCCCAGCCCGGCTTACCGCGAAGGCAGATGCCCGCGTGGTCTGCCGTGTTGAGGATCTTCGCGTCGGCCGCGACCTCCTGCCAGGTCGGGTGATCCGAGATGGTGAGGCCGGCGTTGGCGAACATCTCCTTGTTGTACATGAGGATGGACGACTCGCCGTAGAACGGCACCGCGTACTGCTTGCCATCCACCGAGAGGGCGTCGCGTACCGGCGGCAGGATGTCGCCCACGTCGTAGGACTTGTCGTTCTTCAGGGTCGAGGTGAGGTCCTTCAACCAGCCCTGGGCGCCCCACTGCGGCACCTCGTATGCACCGACGGTGACCACGTCGTATTGGCCGGCACCCGACGCCACATCGGCGGTGACCGCGGCGCGGAGGTCGCCCTCCTCCATCTGGACGAAGTTGACCTTGATGCCCGGGTTCTCCTTTTCGAAGGTGCCCTTGAGCTGCTCCATGTCCTTCATCTGCGGATTGTTCACCGTGGCGAGGGTGAGCGTGACCGACTGCGATTTCGCGCCGGCCCCCGCGCATCCGCTGAGTGCGAGGGTGGTGACCACCAGGCCCGCCCCCAGGATCAACAGGCGTTTCTTGACAAGCATTGGAACTCCTTTGTCTTCGTTGCTTAAGTGGTGCCCCGTGCGGAGTCGACCCGACGGAAGGGGTGGAGAAACGCGCCGGAGTCCGGCGCGAGCGCAGTGGCCAGCTGCGTGTGCTTGGTGCGGGTTTCGAGCGTTCGTGCTTTGCCCCGCGATTGAAAGCTATTCGCCACGGATCGAGAGAAACAGTCCGTACGCGCTGCGCTTCTGATACTTTCTTTCCAAGCCGGGCCGACTACCGGGGACGATGGCAACAATTGCCATCGCCGCCGCGCACCGTCCTGGCCCCATAAGTGCCGGATTGGCGGGAAACTCCCACCGGTGGCCCGCGGAACCCCGCTCGCCACATCGTTTGGACAGGACACGACGACGTGATAAAACCGTTACCGAACCCGCGCGAGGCGCCGAACCGGGTGACCAGGTGGATCGATCGCCCGGCCGCCCGGGAGGTGATCCCGCTCCTTCCCGGCGAGTCATTCCGCTGGCTCGAACACGACTATCCGAGCGAGATCGCCCGCTGGAACTACCACCCGGAATACGAGATCCACCTCATCAGGAAGGGGACCGGGAGTTACATCATCGGCGACCAGATCGGGGCCTTCGGGCCGGGCCAGGTCGCGATGATCGGATCCGAGCTCCCCCACGACTGGATGAGCGATCTCGAGCCGGACGAGGTGATCATCGGACGGGATGCCGTCGTACAGTTTGACGCCGAATGGCTGGAGCGCTGCATCGGCGTGCTGCCCGAGGTGAGCGCCGTTCGGGAGCTGCTCGAACTCTCACAGATGGGAATCATTTTCGGGGGACAAACGGCGCTCGACGCCGCCGAGCAGATAGAGCTCGTCGGCCGCACCTCGGGCTCCAGGCGGCTGTCCCATCTGTTCGCCCTGCTCGCCGTCCTCACTCACGCCCCGAAGGAGGAGAAGATGCTCGTGACGCGGGCCTGGTTCTCCGCCTCGGAGGGACGGGAAGGCAAGGCGGCGGTCGAGGCGGGCCTTGCGTACATCTTCGCGAACCTGAACGACCGCATCCGGATGTCGGAGGCGGCGCACCTCGCCCACATGTCAGAACCCACGTTCTCCAAGTATTTCAAGCGGGCGAGCGGGCTCACCTTCAGCGATACGGTCAAGAAGCTTCGCATCGCAAACGCCTGCCGGCTGCTCGCGACCTCGGAGTTGCCAGTCTCGACAATCTGCACCGAAGTGGGGTACAGCAACCTCGCCAACTTCAACCGGCAGTTCCTCGCCGAGGTGGGGATGACGCCCCGGGAATACCGCAACCTCGACGACGCGGAACGGCCGAGCGGGATGTCCCCGCGCCTGGGCCTCGGCACCGCCAACCGGCTGGTCGAGCACGCCCATCCCTGACCTCCTCCGCCTCGCCTGCCACCCACCGTCGTCGCACCGGGAGCGACCGCGGCGATTGCGGAGATTGCGCGCGTTGGTGCCCATTCGTCGCGTTGGAGCCCATTTGTCGCGTTGGAGCCCATTCGTCGCGTTGGAGCACGGGCGCCGAGGCCCAAACCTGACAAAGGGGAACAGTCGCGCGCGGAGGGGCCCTGGGCTCGCACAAAGATTCTTAGGAAAATAACGGTTTGATAACTAGCGCTCCGTTATCTCACCGTTATATAGTTCAAGAGCAGAAGTTGTTTGCTGTGGCAGCTTCTGCGGAATGTGATTGCAGGACACTCTTGGTGCAAGGGAGAGGGTCGGTTTCTAGCCTCTGAAACCGACCCTCAATCCTGTTTAAGGCCCCCGGTCCCGCCTAGAGCCCCAGTCCGTCGCCGCCTTTCTGCCTGGCGGCCTCCCCGGTCCGTAGAGTTGTGGTGTGAGCAAGTCGACAAATGCCGTCTCCGCTTGGGAGGCGCTGTTCCGGGCGCAGGTCTCGGTGATGCGCTACCTGCAGTCGGACTTTCCGAACGGCGACCTGTCGCTCAACGAGTACGACGTGCTCTTCAACCTCTCCCGCCAGCCGCAGCGGCAATTGCGCCTCAAGGACCTCAACCGTCACCTGCTGCTCACCCAGCCGAGTGTGAGCCGGCTCGTCGACCGCCTCGCGGCGCGCGGGTACGTGACGAAGCTGCATGATCCGGATGACGCCCGCGGCATCATCGTACGCTTGAGCGACGAGGGCTTCGAGCTGTTCCGCCTCGTCGCGCGCAGCCACATCGAGTCGATCGCCACCCGGGTGGGCGGTGCGCTCTCCGACGAGGAACTCGTGACCCTCCAGACCCTCTGCGACAAGCTGCGCCTCAGCGGAACCTAGGGACCGCGGCGCGGGATCGATGCCCGCCTTACGCTTGTGGCGGCGCCGCCAGCTGCTGTCGTCGGTGGCGGGCTCGCGAGCCGGCGACCACCGCGAACGATCGCGGTGAAGCGAGAAGCGCCAGCATCACCCGCTTCGGATGCCGTCGAAAGATGCTGCGGAAGCCCGCGAACCGTCGCCCGGGCGGTGCCTCGAACAGGGACACCGCGAAGATCAACGAGTCGCTCACATGCGCGATTCCGAGTCGCGCCTGGCAGTACACCACGCTCGGCAGAGTGATCTCCCCGACGCGAACGCCGATCGCCATCAGAAACGGCCGCAACGGCTCGATCCCCTCCACCTCCGAGACGAGCCGCACGAATGCCTCCTGCTCCCGGGGCGTCAGGCTCGTGCGGAACATCGACACGAAGTAGTCGATGTTCGACACGGAACGCTCGTTACGGGCGAGTGAGCCGAGCTGGTCGTGACCGGCGACGAGGACGGTGCTCACCCGATCCAGGGACGACACCGCGGTGCGCCCGAGGGTCAGTGTCGCTCGACGCGACCACAGTCGTTCGAAGACCTCGGCCGGCGGCGCATAGAACCCGGGAAAGATGTCGTAGATGTCGAGCGGACAGACCAGTCGTGGGTGCACGACCCGGGTGAAGACGGGAGGCAACAGTCCGCCGGTGTTCGACTGCGTCACTCGCGACCACCCCTCGCCCTCGAGCGCCAGAACGAGCTGGAGCTGGTGCATGGGGTCCACGATCACTGTCGCTGTGGGCGACACTCGGGGCGAGATCAGTCCGAGCTGGGCGAAGATCGGTCCGCCGGCGGCCAGGCAACGGATGTTGTGCTCTCGCGAGATCAGCTCGATGAGCGCGGCGACGCGCACCTTGTCGGCGCGGAGCCTCGCCTGGTCGGACACGCTCGACGGCCCTGCCGGTTCCCGCACTGCCGAAATTGTCATCGATTCGCCCCTCCCCGCCCCCACCGTAGTCCAGTGGAGGCTCCTCGGCGGAGACGCCGTACTGTGGAGGACGTGACCGGCACGTCAGAGCACCCCACCATCGTCTGGTTGCGGGACGACCTGAGGGTGGCCGACAACCCGGCGCTCCGGGCCGCGGTTGATCGGGGCCGTCCCGTGGCGCTGCTCTACCTTCTCGATGAGGTGAGCCCCGGCATCCGTCCCCTCGGTGCTGCCAGCCGATGGTGGTTGCACCACAGCCTCGCCGCCCTCGGCGCCGATATCGCGGAGCGGGGCGGCACCCTCCTCCTTCGCCGCGGTGCGGCCGAGACCGAACTGCCGCGGCTCGTCGACGAACTCGGGGCCGGGGCGGTGCTCTGGAACCGCCGCTATGGCGGACCACAACGACGGGTGGATGCCGCCCTCGAGTCGACGCTGCGCGAGGCAGGCCTCGAGGTACAGAGCTTCCAGGCGAATCTGCTCGTCGAGCCGTGGACCGTCACCACGGGCGAGGGCAATCCGTTCCGGGTGTTCACCCCGTTCTGGCGGGCCTGCCTCGCGAAGGGTGCGCCCCGCGATCCGGTCGAAGCACCGGCTTCGATCCCCGGGGTCGGGGGCGTGGCCGGCGACGATCTGGAGGACTGGGCCCTCCTGCCCTCCCACCCGGACTGGGCCGGCGGGCTGCGAGAGGCGTGGGCGCCCGGGGAGGCCGGCGCGCACTATCGCCTGGACTCCTTCGTCACCGACGGGCTCGACGACTATGCGAAGGGCCGGGACGAGCCGGGAACGGACTCCACCTCGCGCCTCTCACCGCACCTGCGATTCGGGGAGATCAGCCCGTTCCAGGTCTGGCAGCGCACCCAGCGCGGCGACCTGAGCGCCGACGCCGAGGGCAACGTCGGCAAGTTCCTCAGCGAGCTGGGCTGGCGCGAGTTCAACTGGAACATCCTCTTCCACTTTCCCGACCTGCACGAGCGCAACTTCCGCAGCGAGTTCGATGCCTTCCCGTGGGAGACGCCGGCTCCGCCCGTGCTCCAGGCCTGGCGGCAGGGCCGCACCGGGGTGCCGCTGGTCGACGCGGGAATGCGGGAACTCTGGCAGACGGGCTACATGCACAACCGGGCACGCATGGTGGTGGCATCCTTCCTGGTGAAGAATCTGCTGGTGGACTGGCGGGTGGGCGAGAAGTGGTTTTGGGACACCCTCGTCGACGCCGACGAGGCGAGCAACCCCGGCAACTGGCAGTGGGTGGCCGGCTCGGGTGCGGATGCCGCCCCCTACTTTCGCGTCTTCAACCCGGTGCTGCAGGCCGCCAGATTCGATCCCCGCGGCGACTACCAGCGGCGCTACCTTCCCGAACTCGGCACCGACGCGTATCCCGATCCGATCGTCGACGTGAAGGCCTCCCGGGCCGAGGCGCTCGAGGCCTACGACTTCGTCAGGCGGGGCGACCGCCGATAGTCGCGACCGCTCGCGCACCGGCGAGCACACCGGCGCGGGCCGCGCCGGCGGCGTCCCCCGTGCGAACCCACTGGTCGAGGAAGCCGGCCGCGAACGCATCTCCGGCCCCCGTCGGGTCCACTATCTCGGTGTCGATCGCGTCGATCCTGATGGGTTCGGTGACCATGTTCTCGCCGGGGTTCTGCGCGACCAGCACCCCGTCGGTGCCGAGGGTGAGAACCACGACCGCGAAGTCCTCGGCGAGCCGGGCGACGATCTCCTCCGGGGTGGCCAGCCCGGTCAGGGCGCGGCCCTCGTCGAGGCTCGGGAAGAGCACGTCCGCCCCGGCGACGGCGGAGAGAAACCGCTGGGCGCCGAAGTCGGCAAGGAATCCGGCCGAACCGGGGTCCACGGAAACGAGGACCCCGCGAGCCTTCGCCCGCGCGATGAGGGACCGCAGCGCGGTGTCGTCCGGTCTACCGAACAGGCTGTAACCGGTGAAGTGAACTATCGCCGCGGCGTCGAGCAGGTCGTCGGCGACGGCATCCGGCGTCATCGCGGCGTTCGCCCCGGTCTCGGTGAGCATGGTGCGCTGCTCCCCGTCGACGATCACCACTATCGACCCGGTCGGCAGGTCGGGGTGGCCGGTGAGGTGCGGGGTGACGCCCGAGCGGGCGAGCAACTCCCGGTGGCGCTCGAGGTCGTCGACGCCGACCATCCCGACGAAGTCCACGGCGGCGCCGAGCCTTCCCAGCCAGGCCGCGGTGTTGGCTGCCGACCCGCCGGCGCGACGGCGGATCGAGGAGGCGGTGTCGGTGTCCGCACGGATGGGGCCGCGCGGCACGACCACGACGTCGTCGATCACGTCGCCGAACACGACGATCCGCCGTCGCTCAGGCACGGGCGCCCAGTGCCCATTCGATCGCGATCTCCGCGGCGAGCCGCACGTTGTTGCGCGCCAGATCGAGGTTGACCTCGAGGCTCCGACCCTCCGAGGCGGTGACGATGAAGCCGAGCAGGAACGGCGTCACCGCCTTGCCGTGGATGCCCGCGGCGTCCGCGGCGGCGAGGGCCTCGGAGAGCACCCGGTCGTGCTCGGTCGGATCCCACTGCTGCTCACGCGGGATGGGGTTGGCCACGACGATCCCCTGGCCGTGGCCGAGCGCGTCCTGGCTGCGCATGATCGCCGCGACCTGGGCGGCGGAGTCCACCGACCAGTCGAGCTCGTGGGCGGATTCGGTGAGCCAGAAGCTCGGGAAGACGGTGGTGCGGAAGCCCACGACCGGCACGCTGAGCGTCTCGAGCCGCTCGAGCGTCGCCGCGATGTCGAGCACCGACTTGACGCCGGCGCTCACCACCGTGACGGGGGTCACCGCGAGCGTCGACAGGTCGGCGGACTCATCGAAGGTGTGGCTGGCTCCCCGGTGCACACCGCCGAGACCGCCGGTGGCGAACACCCGCACGCCGGCGAGGGAGGCGAGGTGGGCGGTGGCCGCGACCGTGGTGGCCCCGGACGCTCCGGTCGCGGCGAGCACGGGCAGGTCGCGCACGCTGGCCTTCGCCAGGTCCTCCTCGGCGATGCGGCGGACGCCGTCCGCATCCAGCCCGATGCGCGGCACGCCGTCGAGCACCGCAATCGTCGCCGGCGTCACGCCGGCGTCACGCAGAATCCGTTCGAACTCCTTCGCCGCCTCGTGGTTGCGGGGACGCGGCAGCCCGTGCGAAATGATCGTGGACTCGAGGGCCACGACGGGGGAGCCGGCGGCGAGCGCCGCGGAGACCTCGGTCGAGACGATGAAGGGCGTGGTCATAGGCACCACACTATCGGCGGGGTGCTGCACGGATAGTGCCGGTGAACCGGATGCCCCCGGCCGTCGTTTAACAGTCAATCGGGAGCGCGTGCCTCACCGCCCGGGTTGGGAGTCGAAGGATATGAAGACCTACAGGACTGCGATCATTGCGGCAGCGGCGGCGATCCTGCTGTTGGTGGCCGGATGCTCGTCCGGCGGCAGCACGAGCCCGTCGTCGGGCACCAGCCAGCCGCCCGCCGCGAGCGCTTCGGCGTCGGCGTCCACGTCGGCCGACGCCATCCTCATCAAGGACTTCACCTTCATGGCGCCGGCCTCGGTGGCGCCGGGCGCGACCGTGACGGTGACGAACACGGACAGCCAGGCGCACACGGTCACCTCGGACGACGGCGCGTCATTCGACGTGACTATCCAGGGCGGTGCGACGGCGACGTTCACCGCGCCGTCGACCCCGGGCAGCTTCGCCTTCCATTGCACGTTCCACCGAAACATGCACGCCACTCTGGTCGTGAAGTGAGCGGGCGCGGCGCGGGATCGCGGGTCGCGGATGGCGTGCTCCGCCTGCTGGTCGCCGCCGCACTAGTCACCGACGCGGCGGTGCACATCCTGCTGGCGCCGGGTTACCAGCTCGCGAATCCGGGCGGGATCGGGCAGGGGAACCTGTTCTATCTGGAGTCGGCCGCCGCCGTGCTGGTCGCCCTGTACGTGCTGATCCGGGGCAGCCGCCCGGCCTACTTCCTCGCCCTGGTCGTCACGGCCAGCGCCCTCGCCGCCGTGCTGATCTCGAGCCTGGTTCGACTGCCGGCGATCGGCCCGATCCCCTCGATGTACGAGCCGATCTGGTTCTTCGAGAAGACTCTCACGACCGTCGTCGAGGGGGTGGGGGCCGTTCTCGCTCTCGTCGGGCTGATCGTCGGCCGGCCGGGCGCTCGCCGAACGAGCCAGGACCCCGGTCAGGTGGCGCGCAGAGTCTCCGCGTGATCCGGAACGTGCCGGTGCAGCTCACGGGGCGGACGCTCGTAGTCGTCGGCGCGTGGTCGAGGCGGGATCTCCACGCTCTCCGGCTCCAGCGACTCGTACGGCACCTGGCCGAGGAGATGGTTGATGGCGTTGAGCCGCGCCGATCGCTTGTCGTCGCTCTCGATCGTCCACCACGGTGCCTCCGGGATGTCGGTGTACGCGAACATCTCGTCCTTCGCCCGGGAGTAGTCCTCCCACCGGCTGATCGACAGCAGGTCTGTTTCGGAGAGCTTCCAACGCCGCATCGGGTCGTTGAGCCGCGACTTGAATCTCGCCTCCTGCTCTGCGTCTGAGACCGAGAACCAGTACTTGATCAGGATGATCCCGTCGGCGACGATCATTCGTTCGAAGTCCGGCGCCTGCTGGAGGAAGAGCTCGTACTGCTGCGGAGTGCAGTAGCCCATGACGTGCTCGACACCCGCTCGGTTGTACCAGGACCGGTCGTAGAGCACGATCTCACCGGCCGTCGGAAGCCGCTCGATGTAGCGCTGGAAGTACCACTGTCCGCGTTCCCGCTCACTCGGCATGGGGAGCGCCACGACCCGGGCAGTCCGCGGGTTGAGGTACTGCATGATGCGCTTGATGGCGCCGCCCTTGCCCGCGGCGTCGCGGCCCTCGAACACCACGACCACGCGCGCGCCCGTGGCGTTGACCCACTGCTGCATGCTCACGAGCTCGATCTGCAGTCGCTCGAGCTCGGCCTCGTAGGCCTGCCTCGCCACTCGCCGAGCCGAGGGCTTCTTCTTCGTCTTCTTTGACCCGGCCATGTTTGCCACAGTACGCGGGATGGGCGACTCCCTCAACGATCCGAGTCGGGCGGTGGGCATGATTCGTCGCTGCGCAGCCCGTCGACCCGTGGCACCCGACCGAGGGGCGCTTCTTCGGGGGCATAGGCGGTGGAGGCCCTCCGCCGTAGATTTGATGCCACGACACAGCGGGGCGTGACCGAATGGACAGCAGGAATGGTGGGGACGACGGTTCGTCCTGGCGCACGATGGTCGTTCGCGTGTGGTCGGAACCTCACAGCGACCATGGCTTCCGGGCGAGGGTGACGATGGAAGAGCTGCCCAACATCGAGCCCTCGGTCGTCTTCGCCACGGACCCCGAACAGGTTCTGAATGCCGTCCGTGACTGGCTTTCCCACCCCGCGGAACCGGCCACGGCCAAGCCGGAGCGCGCGCGCGACTAGTTTCACCATTGACAAACTGAGGCGATCTAGCCATAGTGTTGCCGTGCGCAGAACAGTCTGCCAACCCGACAGCGCCGACTCTGTGCCCCGTCCGTCATTCGCGGTAGCGAAGGAGACTGGCTGTGATAGCACGTGCTGCACCGAGTTGGGAGCTCACCCTACTCAACTGCTGGCAGTTGAGTCTCGACGGCGAGGCCGCCAGCGTGAGCAGCCGGCAACAACGCCTCATCACCGCGCTCGCACTGGCCGGCACCCGCTCCAGAACCTACTTCGCCAACCTCCTCTGGCCGGATTGCTCCGAGTCGCAGGCGGCCGGTAGCCTCCGGGCCAGCCTGCACGCGATCACCCACCAGCAGCCCGGGCTCCTCCACCCCTCATCCAACCCGCTGGCCCTGGATCCGTCCGTCGTCGTCGATGTGAACCGGGTGCGCCGGACCATCGCCGAGATCGACAGGCTCCACTCCGTTGGCGTCGATGCCATCCACGATCTCCGGGGTGCCGACCTCCTGCCGGACTGGTACGAGGACTGGGTGCTGTTCGAACGAGAGCGGCTGGACTCCCAGCGGCTCCTCGCGCTCGAGACCCTCGCGGAGCACTACCTCGCCATCGCAGACATCGGCCGGGCGCTGGATGCGGCGAGCGCAGCCGTCGAGATCGAACCGCTCCGCGAGAGTTCCCACCTGCTCCTGGCGCGCTGCCACCTGGCCCTGGGCAACAGCGCCGCCGCCATGCGCCTCTACCATTCGCTCGAGGAGCGACTCCTCGAGGAGATGAGCATCGCGCCATCCCCGCGGTTCGCGGAGCTCCTCGACGGCGTCCTCACCAGTCGGCACGCCCGGCGCTGAGGCGCCCCCGCGCATCAGTCCCATCGCACGATCCAGGCACGACCGAACAGGAATTGAGGCACAGGAATGCTTCCCAGGAAACTGATCACCACCGCCGGCATGGTTTCTCTCCTGACCGGCGCGCTTCTGGTGGGGATGATCGCGGGCCCCACCGCCGCCGAGGGCTCGGGTCACACCGATGTCGACCGCCTCGTGGGGGTTGGCCGCTTCGACACCGCGTCGTCCGCGATTCCCACCGCGGCCCAGCCGACGGCGGCCGATCGGGTCGATGCCACGGCGCACGCCGGCCGGAACGCGCCGAAATCGGTGGCATCGGCGGTCGCGACGAGCAATTGCGACGGCTGCCAGGGCACAGCCACCACCTTCCAGGTCGTCTACTTCGACGGTTCGGGTCCGGCTCTCGCCGACAACACGGCCACCGCCTGGTCGAGTTGCGCCAGCTGCGGTGCCTCGTCGGTGTCGGTGCAGCTCGTTGTGGTTCGCCGAGCCCAGCCCATCACCGTGAACAACCGTGCCCTCGCCCTCAACGTGGCCTGCACCGGGTGTTCCACGTCGGCGGCGGCCATCCAGTTCGTGATCGCGGGGGGCACCCGCCGAGAGCTCTCCGCCCAGGCTCACGCGCTGATCGACCAGATCCAGACCGAACTGGCCGCCAGTCTCGCCCCCGCTCCGCAGTCGAATTCGCGACGCCTGGCCGCACCACAACTTGAGAGTCTCGCCACCCAGGCCGCCGACCGACTTCAGAAGATCATCGTGTCTGGCACCGGCGCCGCGAGCGTCCAGCGAAGCATCGACCTCAAACTCGGCGGGTAACGGAGAGGTAACGGCGCGATAACGCGGCCGTACCTTCGGCGGGAGTTCACTGGCCTCACCCGATTCGAATTGGAATCGCCCGAGCCCGCAAAGGGGGTGATTGAAATGGAAAAACTCACGATCAGGGAACTCGAAGGCCAGTCGGTGGAGTTGCTGCCGACGAGAGAAACGCTCTTCTGGAACTCCAACCTCAACTGGGCAGCCGTCTACGCTTCGAACTCCTCGATGGCGATCAACGCGGCGACATTGTGGTCCCAGGCCAACAGCGCGGCAATGCAGGCCATTAGCGTCTCGCAACACTGATTCTGAGTCGCGCCTGGCGTCGCCCGCGCGGCGCCGGGCACGACGGAAGGGTGAAAGTCATGAAGGCAACAACCGCCCTCAGCCCCGACGTTCTCGATCTCGAGACCGCGGAACTATTGCCTGCTCGCGAGACGCTGTTCCTTGATTTCAACATCAACGTCTCCCCCGTCATCGCAGTGAACCTCGCCCTGGCGATCAACGCCGCGACGATGGCCTCGACTGCGAGCGCGAACGCGTTGCAGCACCTCGCGTTGGTCCATCCGTAGCCTCACCGGTTCGTCTACTCGGCGGGCACGTTCTACCGGGCGTGCCCGTCGTTGACGCACGAACGCACAGACACGAATGCATAGACACGAATGCACAGAGACGTGCACCATGACATCAGACACGAAAGACATCGACCGGGCAATCTGGCGTCGCGCCCCCGGCGTGCACTCGCTCGGTCTGGTGTCCGGATCCGGACTGACGAAGCCGACCTATCTCGTGCAGCGCCGCGACGAACAGGTGGTGCAGCTCTCCGAACTGCTGAACCTCGTGCTCGAGAAGGCGGGCAACGGTCGGGCCGCTCCCGAACTCGCCACCGCCGTGAGCGCGACCTTCGGCAAGGAACTCACCGTGGACGGCCTGCATCACCTCATCGAGACGAAACTCGGCCCCCTGGGACTCATCGAGGACGTGACCGGCCGGGCGCCGGCGCCCGAGCATCCGGCGACCGCGCGCCCCCTGCTCAGCCTGAGCCTTCGCGGCACGATCCTCCCCGCGTCCGTCGTGCGTCGGATCGCGGGGTGGCTCTCCCCCCTCTATCTCGCACCCGTCGTGGTGGTCGCGGTGCTCGCACTGATCGTTCTGGATGCCGTGCTGCTGGCGACCGGGGACTTCCAGAACGCGGTGCGGCAGATTCTGATCACCCCGACCCTGCTGCTCGCCCTCTTCGCGCTGCTGACCCTCGGTGGGCTCATCCACGAACTGGGGCATGCGACGGCGTGCCGTTTCGGCGGCGCCGAACCCGGGGTGGTCGGCTTCGGGCTCTATCTGGTCTTCCCGGCGTTCTTCACGAATGTGACCGACTCGTACCGCCTCGGCCGGGCGGGCCGCGTGCGCACCGACCTCGGCGGGCTCTACTTCAACGTGTGGTGCGTTCTGCTGGCCGGGGCGGGTTACCTCATCACCCGCGACGGCATCTTCTTCCTCTTCGTGATCGCCACGCAATTCCAGATGCTGCAGCAACTCCCGCCCACGATCAGGCTCGACGGCTATTTCGTGCTCGCCGACCTCGCCGGGATTCCGGACCTGTTCTCCCGGGTGGGTCCCGTGCTGCGCAGCCTGCTGCCCGGCCGCGAGCCGGATCCCCGGGTGACCGAGCTTCGACCGGCGGCCCGGCGAATCGTCACCGTGTGGGTGCTCACGGTGATCCCGCTCCTCGTCGTGGCGTTCGGCTGGTTGCTCTGGAACCTGCCGGCCATCATCGCGCAGACGGTGGGGGCGATCGCCTCCCACACGGCGGCGACCGGCGCGGCCTTCGCCGCCGGGCGGGCGCCCGAGGCAGCTCTCGGCGCGCTGTCCGTGATCCTTCTTGTGCTTCCCCTCGCCGGGCTCGCGCTCGTGCTGGGGCGCAGCCTCGTCGCGGCGGCCGGGGCCGCCGCCCACCGAATCGGCCCGGTTCACTCCGGGCCGTCCGAACGACCCGAGAGGACATCCATCGTGAACGAGAACGCACCACAACCCACCCCCGACGAACCGTCCGCGGGCACCGACCCCACAGAGGTACGACCGGTCGCGACCCTCATGCCCCGGCCATCGCCCGCTCCCTGGCTGATGGCGCCCGCCCGAAAGTCGGACGAGCCGGTGCGCGACGAGCCCCCCTCGACGCTTCGGCCCGCCCGTGTATCGTTCCTCACCGAGTTGGACGTGGAGCCACCGGCCGTGGACGGCTGGCGCGGGCTGGTGGCCCGAGCGACCGGACTCCAGGTTCCGCCCACGGAGTCGGAACTCGAGCATCGCCGCCGCGTGCAGGCGGTGAGCCGGCACTGGTCAGGACCCCGGGGGATCGCCGTCGTCAACGGCAAGGGCGGCGTGGGCAAGACCGTGACCAACGCGATGCTCGCCGCCGTGTTCGCCCGGAACGGGGGCTCCGGCGTGTTGGCCTGGGACAACAACGACACTCGGGGCACGCTGGGCTGGCGCACCGAGAAGAGCGACCACGACGCGACGGTGCATGATCTGCTGCCCGAGACGGAACGTCTCCTCCTGCCGGATGCGAGGGTGTCGGATCTCGCTCCCTTCGTGCACCACCAGACCAGCGACAAGTACGACGTGCTGCGATCGAATCCCGAGCTTCTCGCCACCGGGCAGAGAATCACCCAGGCGGACTTCGACGCGCTGCAGGTGGTGGTCACGAAGTACTACCGCATGGTCTTCTTCGACTCGGGGAATGACGAGTCGGCCCCGCGCTGGCTGCGGATGATCGACCACACCGACCAGCTCGTGGTGGCCACCACCGCGCTCGGCGAGGCGGCGGAGTCCGGTGCGCTGCTCCTCGAGGCGCTTCAGGATCGGGATGAGCACTCGGCGAGACTCGCGGAGAACGCGGTGGTAGTGGTGCTGCAATCCGAGCGGAACGGAGGCATGGCCGCAGCCCAGCGCATTGCCGAGGGTTTCGCGACCATCGCCAGGGCGGTCGTTACCATCCCCTTCGACCGAGCGCTGCACGGCGGTGCGCTTCGCTTCGATTCCCTGAACCGCGCCACCCAGGATGCCTGGCTCGCGGCCGGAGCGGCCGTGGCGGACGGCCTCTGATCGCGCCGCACTCCCCGCGCACTCTCGCGCGGATCACCGCCGTGCGAGGATGGCGCTGTGAGGTCGGGCGCGAGGCGGGCAGGGCGGGTCGTCGTCGCGTGGCTCCTCGTCGCCCTCCTCGTGTTGCTCGTGCCTGCGGCGACATCAGGAGTGCTGTCCCCCGGGGCGGCGCTCGCCCCGACCCCGCCCATGGGTTGGAACAGCTGGAACCAGGTCGGCTGCTCCGGTCTCGACGAGAAGGTGGTCAAGGCCGCCGCCGACGGACTCGTCGTCTCGGGGCTGGCCCGGTCCGGTTACCGGTACGTGGTGGTCGACGACTGTTGGCAGGGGCCGCGTGACACGGCGGGCACCCTCACCGCCGACGCGTCGCGATTCCCCTCCGGCATCCCCGCCCTCGCCGCCTACGTGCACGCCCGGGGCCTGAAGTTCGGTCTGTACGCGGTGCCCGGCAGCCAGACCTGCGCCAACTACTACGCGCAGTACCCGGTGCGGGGCATCGGGAGCCTCGGGCACGAGACGCAGGATGCCGCGACATTCGCACGCTGGGGCGTGGACTTTCTCAAGTACGACTGGTGCCGCGCCGACCTCACCGACGGCCTGCGCGAGCGGCCCGCCTTCGCGAAGATGGGCGACGCGCTCCGGGCGACCGGTCGTAAGATCGTGTACTCGATCTCCGAGTACGGGGTGCAGAAGCCGTGGCTGTGGGCGCCGGGGCTCGCGAACCTGTGGCGTACCAGCCATGACATCCACCCCACCTGGAAGTCGATCGCCGACCGCATCGACGCCCAGGCCCCCCTGGCTCACTACTCGCGACCCGGCGCGTGGAACGATCCGGACATGCTCGAGATCGGCAATGCCGGGCTCACCGAGGCGGAGACGAAGACCCACTTCGGCATGTGGTGCATGCTGTCCGCGCCGCTGATCCTGGGCACCGACATCGGCGCGCTCCCCCGATCGACCGTCGGCGTACTCCGCAACGCGGGCGTGCTCGCCCTCGACCAGGACCGCCTGGGCCGGCAGGCCTTCCGCGTCAGTCGGGCGGGCGGGCACGAGGTCTGGGCGAAGTCGCTCGTGCACGGCGACCTCGCCATCGCGCTGCTCAACACCACCGCCGACGCGGCGACAATTCGCACCACCGTGTCGGCCGTCGGGCTGCCCCCTGGCCGGTGGCTCGTGCGCGACCTGTGGTCCGGCGCCGAGACGTCGAACGGCTCCGGACGTCTCGCCGCCGTCGTGCCGGCGCACGGGCTGGTGCTGCTGAGGCTCTCGCCGATCAGCCCCTGATCAGCGTCGCACCAGCCGGATGAGGATGCCGTGCTCCGGGTTCAGCACGGGCATCGGAAGGCCGACCTCCGCGAGGAAGAGGCCCGAGGCGGTGATCCCGTCCGGAATCCAGCCCACATTCGTGATCGCCCGGTACGGCGAGCTCAGAGTGGGGAAGATCACCGTCGCCTCGTAGTCCGCCAGAGGGTCGAGGCCGGGGAAACCTACCTGGCCGGGGATCTCGTCGAACGAGGTCGCGACACTCACGAAGGCAAAGAGCGCCTCCGAGCGGTCCGACGCCACCACACCGCTGAGCGAGTAGGCCGGGTCCGCGAGGTCGGCGTGAACCGCCGTTCCCGAGTGGATGAGACCGCGGTGGGTCTTGTAGAGGTCGACCGCCTGGCTCAGCTCCGAGAACTCCGCGTCGTCCAGGCCTCGCACGTCCCACTCGATGCCGAAGTGGCCGAACATCGCCGTGACGGCCCGGAACGACAGGGAATGCGTGCGGTGCGTCGTGTGTGCCGTCGTCGGCCCCACGTGCGTTCCCACGAGCTCCGGCGGCAGGATCGCCTCCGTCCAGCGCTGGATGGTCTGGCGCTCGAGCGCATCGTTGCAGTCCGACGCCCAGACCCGGTCCGTGCGTTCGAGCACCCCCAGGTCGACCCGCGCGCCCCCGGAGGAGCAGCTCTCGATCTCCACGGAGGGATGCGCCAGCCTCAGCTCGTCCATGAGACGGTAGGCGGCGAGCGTCTGTTCGTGCGTCGATGCCGCCCCGGCGTGCCCCATCTCGGTGAGGTCACGGTTCTGGTCCCACTTGAGGTAGGAGATCTCGTTCTCGGACAGAAGCGCGTCGAGGCGGGAGAAAACGTAGTCCCACGCGTCGGGGTTCACGAGGTCGATCACCTGCTGGTGGCGCCACTCGACCGGGGTGCGGCCGAGGCCGGGCCCGCTCAGCCAGTCCGGATGCGCCCGGATCACATCCGAGTCCTCGTTCACCATCTCGGGCTCGACCCAGAGTCCGAAGTCCATGCCGCGGGAGCGCACATCGTCGATGAGCGCGGTCAGGCCGTTCGGCCAGACGTCCTCGTCCACATACCAGTCGCCGAGCCCGGCGGTGTCGTTGCGACGGTGCCTGAACCAGCCGTCGTCGAGCACGAAGCGTTCGACGCCGATTCGCTGCGCGGCCTCGGAGAGCTCGAGCAGGTTGCCGATGTCGTGGTGGAAGTACACCGCCTCCCAGGTGTTGAGCACGACCGGCCGCGGGGACGCCGGATGGCTCGGCCTCGACCGCAGCCACCGGTGGAAGGTCTCCGTGACCCCGTCGAGCCCGCGCGCGGAGTGGGCGGCGTAGGTCCACGGCGTGGCGTGCGACTCGCCGGGCGCGAGCACGACCTCGCCGGGGGAGAAGAGCTCGGAGTTGCCGATCAGGGCGGGACCGGATGGCGTCTTCTCCACGGTCGTCGCCCGATTGCCGCTGAAGCCGAAGTGGGTGGCCCAGACCGCGCCGGACCGGTTGCCGAAGCCGGCCGTGCCGACCGCGGTGAAGAGCGAGGAGTCGTGCCCGGTGCGACCGTGGCGGTACTCGCGCAGCCAGGTTCCCTGTCTGAGGGACTGACGCTGGGGATGCTGTTCCCGGCACCAGCGGCCGGAGAGGTCGAGGATCTCCGCGGCTCCGAGCCCGGTGGGCACCGAGTTGGTCAGCGACAGCAGTGAATAGGAGGTGTCGCCGAGGTTCTGCAGGGTGCTCCGCAGGCGCAGCATCCCCTCAGCCGTGAGATGGATCTCGATGATCAGCTCGATCGCCGCGGCGTCATCCGACATCGTGATTTCGTGCCCGTGTTCGCCGAGGGCCCGTGAACCCGTGGTCACCAGCGACGGAGAGAACGCCCGGCCGTCCGGCCGGTGGCCCTCGACGGCCGGCCGGCCGCGCCATCCGCTCGAGGCCTGGGGCACCAGTTCCCGCCGGTATGGGCTGCCCACCGACGAGGGAGGCACCGGATGACTCGAGACGGCGAGGCGTGCAGGCTCCCCCAGGTCAGACCCCCAGTGCACCACCTCGGGCGTCGCGCGGGACAGGTCGATGATGAACGCGGAGTCTCCCCCGCGCAGAGTGACGAGGTCGTTCACCGCGCGGACTCCCGCACCACCGCGACGCCCCCGGCGGCGACGGTGAGCCGCCCGTCGGTGATGGTGTCGGTCAGCAGGTCGATGCCGTCGACGTGCACGACGCCGACGGAGTCTCCGTGGTTGATGGCGAAGGTCCAGGTGTGTTCGCCGTCCGAGCGGCGCACGACCTCGACCTCTCCCGTCACGGTGTGGGCCGGCGTGACGCCAGCCTCGCCGACGATGTCGGAGATGAGTTGCAGCACCCCCGCCTCGGTGAGCGAGGTTCCCACGTAGTAGGCCGAGCCGCTGCCGAGGCGGTTGCGGCTGACCGCCGGGGAACCGGCGGTCGGTCCGCCTGCATACTCCGCAAGCACCTCCGCGCCGGTGGCACGGCCGAGCTCGCTGAACCGGAGACCCGGGCCGTACCGGCTGAGCGGCACCTTCTCATCCGCCCGAAGCGGGAAGAACTCCTCGATGCGAATCCCGATCAGGTCGACGAAGGCGCCGGGGTAACCACCGAGACGAATGTGGTCGTCCTCGTCCACGATGCCGGACAGGTAGGTCACCACGACCGTGCCGCCGGACTCGGCGAAGGCGCGCAGGTTGCGTGCGCCGTCATCCGTCATGAGGTATTGCATCGGCACGACCACCAGGCGATAGCCCGCGAGGTCGTCGGTGGAGCGCCGGAAGTCGGTGGTGAGGCCCAGGCGGTAGAACGCGTCATGCCAGAGTCGCGTCTCCGCCATCGCGTTCGTGTCGACGCTCGGATGCGCGTCGAGCTCGCTCGCCCAGCGGGCGTCTGTGTCGTGGATGATCGCGACATCGGCTCCCACGACGCGCGAGCCCACCACCTCGGCGATCTTCTTCAGCGCCGAGCCGAGCCCGACCACCTCCCGCCAGACCTTCGAGTCGGTGCCGGCGTGCGGCAGCATCGCCGAGTGGAACTTCTCCGAACCGGCCTTCGCGGCTCGCCATTGGAAGAACAGGGCGGCATCCGCCCCCCGGGCCACGTGCTGCAGCGAGTTGCGCAGCATCTCCCCCGGGGCCTTCGCGATGTTGCGGGGTTGCCAGTTCACGGCGGAGGTCGAGTGCTCCATGAGCAGCCACGGTGCCCCGGAGGCCAGGCTCCGGATGAAGTCGGCGGTCATCGCCAGCTCTTGGAAGTTGCGCGGGTCTTCGGCGATGAGATAGTGATCGTTCGACACCACATCGAGGTGGTCGGCCCACTTCCAGTAGTCGATGGGCTTGTCGAGTCCCATCATGAATCCCATGAAGTTCGTCGTGACCGGATGCGGCGAGTGTTCACGCAGGATGCGCGCCTCCGCGTCGTAGCACTCGAGGAGCTCGTCCGAGGAGAACCGGGCGAAGTCCAGAACCTGGGTGGGGTTGATGAAGGTGCCGGACTGGCGGGGCGGGGTGATCTCGTCGAAGTGGTAGTAGTGCTGCGACCAGAATGCGGTGCCCCAGGCCTCGTTGAGCGCGTCGACGGTGACGTACTTCTTTTCCAGCCAGCGTTGGAAGGCAGCACCGGAGACGTCGCAGTAGCAGGGCTGATTGTGGCAGCCGTACTCGTTGTGCACGTGCCACATGATCACGGCAGGGTGCTCGGCGTACCGTCTGGCGATCTCGGTGGTCAGCGCCGCGGCCGCCGCCCGGTATTCGGGGCTGGAGGCGCAGAACGCCTGGCGCGACCCGTAGCCGAGGCGCACCCCCGTGGCTGTCACCGGCAGCGACTGGGGGTATTTGTGTGAGAACCACGGCGGCGGTGAGGCGCTCGCGTTCGCCAGGTCCACCCGGATTCCGGACTCGTGCAGGAGGTCCAAAACCGAATCGAGCCAGCCGAACTCGTACCGGCCCTCCGACGGCTCCAACAGCGCCCAGCTGAAGATCCCGATGCTCACGAGGTTCACCCCGGCCACCTTCATCAGGGCGACGTCTTCCTGCCACACCGACGGATCCCACTGCTCGGGGTTGTAGTCGCCACCGAAACCGAACGCGGTGCCGTCGTTGTCGGAAAGCCGTGACGAGATGGAGTGCATTGTCATCCTTTGCTGGCGCCGAGGGTGAGTCCGGCGACGAACTGGCGTTGAAGCGCGAGGTAGATCACCAGGGTGGGGATCACCGTGATGATCGCCCCGGCCGCGAGCAGGTTGTAGTTGGAGAGGAATTGGCCCTGCAGGTTGTTGAGGCCGGTGGTCACGGGCAACAGGCTTCCGCTCTGGATGAAGAGCAGCGGCCAGAAGAAGTCGTTGTAGATCCAGATCACCTCGAGGGTGCCCAGGGCGGCGAGCGCCGGCCGGGTGAGCGGCATGATGATGTTCCAGTACTGCCGCCAGACCCCCGCGCCGTCCACGAAGGCGGCCTCGGTCAGATCCTGGGGAAGTGCCTTCATGTAATTGGAGAGCACGAAGGTGCAGAAGCCGACCTGGAATGCCGTGTCCACGGCGATCACCGCGAAGTAGGTGTTGAGGAGGTTCCCCGATCCGCTGATGCTGTAGGGAAGGCTGAAATGCTTGAACATCTCGAACAGAGGTGCCGCGAGCACCTGGGGCGGCAGCAGGTTGCCGGCGGTGAACATGATCAGCAGCGTGATGTTGAACTTCCAGGAGAAGCGGCTCACCGCGAACGCCATCATCGAGGCGAAAAGCAGGGTGAGGATCACGCTTGGCAGCACGATGATCAACGAGTTGGTGAACAGCCGCGCGAATCCGCCCTGGTTCCACGCGGTCACGAAGTTGTCGAAGTTGAACGCGCCGCCGAAGCTGAAGTAGCCGAACCTGTCGGTGTCGGCCTTCGACCGGAGAGCGGTGAAGACCGCCCAGCCCAGCGGGATCAGCCAGAGGATCGACATCAGGATCAGGAACAGGTGGATGCCGTAGCGCGGCCGCTGCATCGAGCCGACCTTCGCCGTGCGAACCTGGGCCACACCGGCGGCCGGTTTCGTCGGGGTGCTGAGCGAGGACATTCAGGCCTCCTTCTTGAAGGTGCGGCTGAGGTAGATGATGATCGGCACGAGAGAGACCACGAGCAGGATGGTGGCGAGGGCCGAGCCGACGCCGATGACCTGTCCCTCCCCCACCAGGTTCTGGATCACCAGGGCGCTGATGAGTTCGAGTCCGTTGGTACCGCGGTTGATGATGTAGACGATGTCGAATGCCCTCAACGATTCGATGATCGTGATGACCACGATCACGATGTTGATCGGCCGCATCACGGGAAAGACCACCCGGAAGAAGGTCTGCACCGCGTTGGCCCCATCGAGGGACGCGGCCTCCCGAAGCGACGGGTCCACGCCCTTCAGACCCGCCAGATAGAGGATCATCACGTAGCCGGCGTGCCGCCAGGTCGCGGCGATCAGGGCCGCCCAGATGTTGACGTGGGGATCCCCGAACCAGTCGACCGCCCTGGAAGTGCCCGAGGTGCCGAGCAGGAAGTTGAGCAGGCCGTTGTTCTGCGAGTAGAACAGCTGCCAGATCACCCCGATCAGCACGAGCGAGAGCATCACCGGGGCGAAGAAGATGCTCTGGTAGATGCGGGTTCCCCGGATGTTCTGGTCGAGCAGGATGGCCAGCAGCAGGCCGAGCGGTGTTGCAATCACCGCCAGGAACACGAGCCACAGGATGTTGTGCTGCAGCGCCGGCCAGAACGGCGGGTAGTCCCGGAAGACATAGGCGTAGTTGGCGAATCCGCCCGGGCGGATGTCGGAGAACGCGAGTCCGTTCCAGCGGACGAACGAGAGCATGACCGAGATCACCGTCGGTATCCAGATGAGAAGCAGCTGGATCAGGGTGGGCACGAGGACCATTGCCCCGAGGACGAGCTTGTCCCGCGTGGAGAGCAGGCTGTAACGCCGGCGGCGCCGGCCAGGGGTCGCGATGCCCCTGGCCGACGACGTCACGCCGAGTGTGGTGTCGGCCATGATTGTCTCTGTCTTCTGTTACTGGGCCGCGTACAGCGCCTTGGCCTGCGCCTCGAGGTTCGCCGTGTCGATCGTGCCGTCCTTCAGGAAGCCCTGGAGGGCGGGGATCATCACGTTGTTCGCCATCGCGGGCAGGGCGTCGCGGTCGAAGAACTGACTGATCGACTTGGCGTTGGCGATGACACCGGCGAGCTTCTTGTTGAATTCGCTGTAGCCGGAGGTGTCGGCTCCCTTCGCGGTCATCAGGTTCGACTTGTCCACCGAGAAGTAGGCCTCCTGGCCGGCCGGGGTGCCCATGAACGCGAGGAAGTCGCGCGCGGCCTTGTTCTCGCCGCCCTTCTTCGAGAGCATGAGCCCATCGATCGGCGCCTCGACGGCATCCATTCCCTCCGTGGCGATCTCGGGGAACGGGAAGAAGTCGACATCCGCCAGCACGGCCGGGTCGGTGAACTGCTGGGTCACGAACGATCCGAGCAGGTACATGCCGGCCTTGCCAGCGCCGAGGAGCTGGGCGCCCTCCTGCCAGGTGAGGCCGAGGGCGTTCGTCGACTGGTAGGGCAGCAGCTGCTTCCAGTTGTCGAACACGTCCTTGACCTTCTTCTGGTCCCAGGACTCCTTGTGAGCCGTGAGGTCCATGTGGAACTTGTAGCCGTTGGTGCGCATGTTGATGTAATCGAACGTTCCCATGGCCGGCCAGCCGTCCTTGTCCGCGAAGGCGATGGGAACGAGGCCATCCGCCTGCATCTGCTTGGCGAGGGACACGAGGTCGTCGAACTTGGTCGGAACGGTGTAGCCCTTGGCCGCCCACACGCTCTTACGGTAGAAGAAGCCCCAGGGGTAGTTGTAGTTGGGCACGAAGTACTTCTTGCCGTCGTCTCCGGTGGACGCCTTGGTCAGGCCGGCACTGAAGTTCTTGCCGATCTTGTCCCACACGTCATCGATCGGGGCGACGAGGTCCTTGCCGGCGTAGTAGCGCATGCGATATCCCGCGAACCACGTGAACGCATCGTCGGGGCTGCCCTGCAGGTAGGTGTTGATGTTGTTCTGGAAGTCGTTGTGGGCGACCGTGTTGGTGGTGACCTTGTCGCCCGAAGACTTCTCGAACGCCGCGACCACGGCCGCGTACGCCCGCTTCGGAACGTCATCGGAGGAGCCCGAACCGAAGGTGAGAGTCTTCGAGGCCGTTGAGGTCCCGGAACTGCCACCGGGGGTGCAGGCCGCGAGGACGGAGATCGCCGCGGCGCCCACCACCCCGCTCAGGATCACGCGCCGGTTCACCTGGGTCTTCGCTATCGCACCAAAGGCGGTGAGTTTCTCAGTAGTCACTGTAATTACTCCTTTGTAATCGATCCCGCGGAGGACTGGCCGCGATTCCGGCCACTCCGGATGCAATGAGATCTGCACCTGTTGTGCTCGCGGACAAGACGAGCGATGCCGACCTCACTAGCAACGTACACGAGCAATGCGCGTTTGAATATACTCCAGTAGATTTTCGCGCCGATCGCTCCCAGGGTGGGCTTGAAGTCCGTCTCGGTCGGCGGCTGTATCGCTACTCGGACAGCTCGCGGGCGGGGGCATCGCACCCACAGGACCGTCGCACGACCAGCTCGGCGCGGAAGGTCTGGTGGTTGGTGATTCCCGTCACCCCGTGGCCGAGCGCCTCGATCGCGGCCTTCGCCATGTCGGCGACCGGCTGCCGCATCGCGGTGAGCGGTGGCCAGCTGTACTCGGACTCCGCCGACCCGTCGAAGGAGATCACCGCGAGGTCCTCCGGCACCCGCACGCCGGCCTCGTGCACCGAACGGAGCAAGCCGATCGCCTGCATGTCGGAGAGGGAATAGATGGCCGTCGGCCGGTCCGGCAACGACAGGAGCTGCCTGCCCGCCTCATAGCCTCCGATGCGGCCGAAGTCGGCTCGCACCATCGGTCCCTCCGGCAGACCGGCCGCGGCCAGCGCGTCTGCCCAGCCGAGCTCCCGGTCCCTCGTTGTCGCGCCCCCGGTCAGGCCCGAGATGATCCCGATCTTGCGATGGCCATGCAGGATGAGATGCTCGACGGCGAGGCGCGAGGCCTCCCGAAAGTTCACGCCCACGCTGGAGAATCCCTCCTCGGGCCCCGCGCGGTCTAGGAGGACCACCGGGATGTGCGCCTCTCTGGCACTCGCGAGGTCGGGGTCGTCCTCCGTGCTCGCCAGGAGCAGACCGTCGACCTGCCGCGAGATCAGCTTCTGCACCAGCTGGTGTTCGAGGGTGGCCGAGAGGGCGGAGTTGGTGAGGATCACGGACAGGTCGATGACCGCCGCCTCGCTCTCCACGGCGCGTGCGTAATCGGCGAAGAAGGGGTTCGTGTTGTCTGAGACGACCAACCCGATGATCCCGCTCACCCCGAGCTTCAGGGCGCGTGCCGCGGCGTTCGGGCGATAGCCCAAATCCCGAATGGCATCCAACACGCGCTCCCGGGTGGCCGGAGCCACGTTTCGAGGTCCCGCGTTCACGACATAGCTCACCACCGCCGTGCTGACACCGGCGTGGAGCGCCACATCACCGCGAGTGACCGGGCGCCTGCGCTCTGGTGTCGGCTTCACGGCGTGTTTCCTTCGGTTGGGGTTCGAGCCTCGGCACCATGGGCGGCAAGCGCCGCCCGGGTTGCGTGCCTCTCAGGATAATGTCCTCGCCCCGCCCTCGTGGAGGTTTCGCCGATGCGAGCGCCGGCCGGCCGGCGCACGAACTGGTCCCCGCGGCCTCGACCACACCTTTCTCCGGAGGTTTGCGGCTCAACCGGCCGAAATCGGGTCGGTGGGCGTCAATTCGGGTCGCGGCGGGCCGAACCTCCGGAGAAACGCCTGTGGCAAGGCTCGGCGATCGAGCGAAAGGCTGCCGTCTCCGTCGGCGTCACATTCGCCGCCCGCGGCAAGGGCGACGGTAGCGTCAACGTCATGGCCGCCAATTCTCCTCCTCGAATGGTGACCGTGCCCGGCGGCCGGATCACCCTCTCGGATCGGCGGAGGCTCCGCAGCTGGGACGTCGACCTGGCCCCTTTCGACATCGCCGTCACTCCCACGACGCAGGCGGAGTATGCCGCCGTCGTCGGTGAGTGGCCCGGCGAGACCCGCGGAGGCCTACTCCCGGTGGACAGCGTGACGTGGGGGGAGGCCATCCGGTACTGCAACTTGCTCTCAGAACGCACCGACGTTGCCCCGGCCTACCGGATCGATGGTGAGGAGGTCCTGCTCGACGACTCGTCGACCGGATACCGGCTGCCGACCGAGGCCGAGTGGGAGCACGCCTGCCGAGCCGAGACGATCGGCGCGCGCTACGGCTCGCTCGACGCAATCGCCTGGTATCGCGACAACTCGCAGGAGCACTCGCACGAGGTGGGCGGGAAGCTGCCGAACGGGTGGGGGCTTCACGACACGCTGGGCAATGTGTGGGAGTGGTGCTGGGACCTGCTCGACCCGGCCACCTATGGCACCTACCGGGTGCTTCGTGGCGGCGGCTGGTTCGACGAGCAGTGGAGCTGCCGTGCGTCGGTGCGGCGGGGCAGCCATCCGACCCTTCGGATCGAGGACGTCGGTTTCCGCGTCGCTCGCGGTCGCGCCGTCGCGCCTCCCGCCGGGGCCGCCTCGCGGGATGAGGACACTCCGTACTGAGCACCCGTCCGCCCCGTCGCCCCGCCAGCACTCACGTTTCTCCGGAGGTTTGCGGCTCAACCGGCCGAAATCGGGTCGGTGGGCGTCAATTCGGGTAGCGGCCGGCCGAACCTCCGGAGAAACGCGGCGGCAGACGCGGCTGCGCGGGCGGAGCGGAACCGGCACGCGACGCCGGCTTAAGGGCCAGGAAGTGGGCGCGGTCTGCCGGGGAGAACTTCTCGATCGCGTAGCGCAAGGCGGTGCGCGGCATGGTCGCCGCGTGGGTGTCGAGGAACGCGACGAGGCGCGCGCGGTCCATCTGACCGGCGGAGCGCAGCATCCATCCGGTCGCCTTGTGGATGAGGTCGTGGTCGTCATCGAGCAGCAACGCGGCCATCGCGAAGGCGTCATCGAGGTCGCCGGAGCGGATGAAGTACCAGGTGGCCACCATCGCGGTTCGTCGCTCCCAGAGTACCGGAGACCGGGCGAGCTCGTAGAGGATGTCGCGCGGCCGGTGCTCGAGATAACCTCCCACGACGTACGGGGCCGCACTGTCCACGAGGTCCCAGTTGTTGATGCGGTCGTGGCGCCTCAGGTAGAGCTCGAACAGCTCACGACGACGCTCGGGAGAGGTGCGTTTCCTCCGTCCCTCCTCTGACATGATCGCGAGCGCGGCGGCGCGAGCCTCGTGGATCTCGCTGCGCAACAGCGACTCGAGTTCGCCCACCGGCATCCCGAGGAACTCCTTCGCGAGTGCGGTGAGCGGGCCGCGACGCACCCCGATGAAGGTGTCACCCTCGCCGTACTCGCCGGGGCCGGCCTTGAAGAACCGACTGAGCCCTGGCACGTCATCGGGATTCGCGAGCGCGGACAGTCTCTCGAGAACGGATGCCGCACTCAGTCGCCCCGGATCCGTCACGCGTCCACGCTACTGCGCCCACCGGCAGAGGCTCGTGGGCGACGCCTAGGCGAAGGTCCGCACGGCGCTGACCCGGAGCAGGTCGAGCTTCGCGGCATCCGCCGACCCCGGCACCACGGTGTAGACGACGATCTTGAGGTCGCTGCCCGGAGCCGAGAGCACATCGCAGTCGAAGGTGATGGGTCCGACGACGGAATTACTCACGGTCTTGCGCGATTCCCGGTGCTCGCTGAAGTCGGCGGTAGCCCACAGCCGCTCGAAGTCCTCCGAGGATGCCCGGAGCCGGGCGATGAGGCACGCGAGGGCGGCATCGTCCGGGTAGCGCGAAGACGCCACGTGCACGTCCGCGACCAGGTCGCGACGGAACTGGGCGAGATGCTCGGCGGTGTGCTCGACGACCGTTGGCGCGCCCATGAACTGGTGCCACAGAAGGTTCGTTCCGCGATCGGGCTTAGCCGCCTCCCCGAACAGTGTGACCCAGAGGTCGTTGACGAGCAGAGTGTCCCATCCCGCTGAAAAGACCGCCACGGGCACTTCGCCGAGCCTGTCGACGATGTGCTGCACCCCGGGCGTGACGTGCCGAGGGACCATCGTCTTGGTCGGCACCGCAACACCCCCCAATCGGAACAGGTGGTCTCGCTCCTCGTCGGTGAGCCGAAGTGCGCGGGCGAGCGCTCCCAGAACCTGGGCGGACGGATGCTTCGCACGCCCCTGCTCGAGGCGGACGATGTAGTCCACGCTCAGGCTCGAGAGCATGGCGAGCTCCTCGCGGCGGAGCCCCGGTGAGCGACGGTCCCCTCCGGCGGGGAGTCCCGCCTCGACGGGCGAGACCCGGTCGCGCCACCCCCGGAGCAGCGATCCAAGATCTGACATGTTCCCATCCTGCTCCCGCGGCCTGATCGCAGGGTGGTACCGGGAGTGCCAGTCACCGGCACGGGCGAGGCCGCAGGCTCGATTCATGACAACAACACTGATCACCGGGGCCAACAAGGGCCTCGGACTCGAGACCGCCCGCCGACTCATCGAAGCCGGCCACACCGTCTATGCCGGCATGCGCGACACCTCCAAGGGAGCCGCCGCTGCGGCCCTCGGAGCCAAGGTAGTGCAGCTCGATGTGACAGACGAGGCATCGGTGGCGGCGGCTCTTGCCGGGCTTCCCGCCGTCGACGTACTCATCAACAATGCCGGAATCATCGGCTCGCACGCCGGAGCCGACGAGTTCGGGGCCGATGACCTGGCCGAGGTGTTCGACACCAACGTCTATTCGATCGTGCGCATGACCAAGGCGGCGCTGCCGCTGCTCCGGGAGTCGAGCAACCCGGTAATCGTGAACGTCGCGAGCGGACTCGGTTTCCCGCGTTTCGTGACCGACCCCAACCGCGTCGAGTCGACCATCAGCGGCCTGGGCTACATGACGTCGAAGGCCGCGGTGATAATGCTCACGCTGCAATACTCGAAAATGCTCCCCGGCATTCGCGTGAACACGATCGACCCCGGCTACACCGCCACCGATCTCAACGGCCACAACGGGCACCAGACCGTGACCGAGGGAACGGATGCCGTCGTCGCCCTGGCGACGATCGGCGCGGACGGCCCCACGGGCACCTTCAGCGATCGAGACGGAGTCATCGCGTACTGACGCCGCCGGCGCCGGTCGGCTAGTAGGCGACTCCGAATTGCGCGCCGGAGTGGGCCGGGGTCTCGATCTCGTCGACGATCGCGGTAGCGAAATCCGCGCCGGAGATAGCGGATGCCCCACTCTCGTCGAAGATCGCGACTTCGCCTCCGGTGCGGTAGGTGCCTTTCGTCTCTCCCGGTGCATACGATCCGTACTCGGCGGCCGGGCTCACGTAGAACCAGTCGAGCCCCTCGGGAGCGCCCTCGACCAGATCGTCGATGACCTCGGCCATCACCCGGGCCTCTGTCGCAAACTGCGGAGGCACGCCGTCCGTGTATGCCGTGCGTGTCGCCCCTGGCGCCAGGCGAAGGGCACTGAATCCGCCCACGATCCCGACGCGCTTTCCGGCGGCGGCCGCTGCTCGCGCCAGCGTGGCGTAGAGACTGCGCAGTTCGGTCTCGAGACCACCGCGCGGGGCGAGCGCGCCGATGATCACGTCGGCGTCCGACACCAGGCCGGCCAGCTCATCCTGAATCGACCCAATGAGATAGCGGACACCGTCGATCGGCGCGGTGGGCGCGGTGCGGCTGAACGAGGTCACCTCGTGGCCGCGCGAGACTGCCTCGCGGGCGATGTTCGAGCCGGTGTAGCCGGTTCCTCCGAGGACGGTGATTCGAGTCATTGTTTTCCTTTCAGAAGCCTGGGCGTGGGTCTTGAATAACTCTAGGAGAGTTGGTTACTGTTGGTAAGTAGGCACTTTGGGGTAACCGGATGGAGCGGGAACATTGCTGGACGCAAGCGCACGCGAGCTCGATCCCTATCAGGCGGGCTGCCCGACCCGGCGCATCCTCGACCTCATCGGGGGGCGATGGACGGTTCTCATCGTGGGCGCGCTCGGGGAGGGCACCGCACGGTTCTCGGAGCTGCTGCGGCGAGTGGACGGCATTTCGCAGAAGATGCTGACGCAGACCTTGCGGTCGATGGAGCGGGACGGCCTCGTGATCCGCACGGTCACCGCGGAAGTGCCGGTGAAGGTGGAGTACACGCTCAGCGAGGCCGGCCGCACCCTCACCGAGCCCCTCAGGGCACTCGAGCGCTGGTCGATCGAGCACTTCAGCGGCGTCGCGGCATCGCGCTCCGAGTACGAATCGCGGATCGCCGGCTAGTCGGGAAGTACCCGTAGCGTCTCCCCAGATGACCAGGGCGCTCTCCCGTGAGTCGATGGACCGATTCCAGTGAAGAGACCCCGCTCTCGTTCGTCTCCCTCATCGATCAAACTTTCGGATGTTATGCACAGATTGCTGTCAATCTATGGTTATAATGTTCGAGTTTTGCGAGAATGAAGTCATGCCCATCACCGCCACTCTCTCCCTCGAGGTCCCCGCCCTCGAGGGAATATCGCGCGCCGACGACCTCGAGCTCATCGAGGTCATGCGCAAGTGGGCACAGGCTCGGCGGGCAGTGGATGCCGGGCTGGCCATCCTTGCCGGCGTCGTGGCGGCGCGGTCCTCACTCGAACTGGGATACGACGGGCTCGCCCAGCGGGCGGGCGCGCGCACCGCCGACGCGCTGGTGTCTCAGCTCACCGGCACGTCGGGGCAGGAAGCGCGCGCGATCACCTCCGTCGGCACCATGATGAGCGACCCCGCGGCCTGGCTGGGTGAGGTGGCGACCAGAGTAGCGGCCGGTGACCTCTCGATCGGGGCTGCCGCGGCCATCCAAAGCGGGCTGGGGGCGCCGTCACCCACCGTCGCTGCCGACGACCTGGCGGATGCGGCGCACGAGTTGCTGGCATCCGCGAATTTCCTGCCGCCCGAGAAGGTCGCACGGCAGGCCCGCGAACTGCGCGACGAACTCGACGAGGCCGGCGTGGTCGACCGCGAATCGGAGTTGCGCGAGAAGCGATTCCTCCGCCTGACGCGCCAGGCCGACGGGATGACGCGCATCGTCGGGCTGCTCGACCCTGAGTCGGCGGCCCTCGTGACCGACGCGGTCGATGCCGTCACTTCGCCGCGACGAGGCGGACCGCGCTTCGTCGACGCGACCGCGGCGGCACGCGCAGAGGACATTGCTCTCGACGACCGCACCACCGGACAGTTGGCACTGGATGCCTTGGTCGAGATGGTGCGGATCGCCGTCGCCGCAGACGACGGCCGCGTGTTCGGCACGCGCAAGCCCGCCGTTCGGGTGCACGTCACCGCCACGGACCTCGCCCGGGGCACCGGTGTCGCCCACCTGGAGGGACAGACATCGGCGGTCTCCGTGGCGACCGTGGAGCGACTCGCCTGCGGCGACGGATTCCTCGCCATCGAGTTCAGCGACGGTGGGGCCAATAGCGGGGCGGCGCTGCGACTCGGTCGCAGTCGGCGCACATTTTCCGACGCCCAGCGCGCGGTCCTTGCCGCGATCTGGGGCGGATGCGCGGTGGGCGGCTGCGATCGGCCGCCGTCCTGGTGCGAGGCCCATCACATCGACGAGTGGCTCGAGGATCTCGGTCCAACCGACGTGAGCAACGGCATCCTTCTCTGCCGACACGACCACCTGCTCGTGCACAACAACGGCTGGAAGATACGGCGACGCGGCAACGACTACTTCCTCGAGCCACCGCGGGGTGATCCTCTGCATGCCGCTGCAATTCCGCTGATTCCGAAGAACCCGGTCTACCACCGAGGGCGTGCGAACGCGGATGCACGATCGCGGGGGCCGATCCGAAGGCCGAACGCCCCGCCTCCCGCCGGCGACCGCGCCGAGGGGACGGCCTAAGCGACCGCTGCCGCCATTTCGAACAGCAACCGCTCCTGACCGGCAGCCCTCGACAGCCGCATCGGGCCGGAGGCCGGGCCACCCAGCCAGAGGGTGGTGTGCTCGACCGGAGCGATGGTGCGGGACCGATGGTACCGGTGTGATCGCGCTTGACCACGCCGAGCTCCCAGCGAAAATGCTCTGGAATCACCCAGCCTGACGATATATCGTTAAGTGTCGTCGAGCCGCGGTGGCTCCGACGCCGAGGAGGAGATCATGAGCGGTTCATTCATGGGCGATGGGTTCCCGGGACGCAAGGGTGGCGACGGCTGGCCGGGCGGCGCGCTGTGGGAAGCAATGGAGCAGCTGCGCGGACAGTTCGATCGCAAGGTCGGCGCGAGGATGGCACGAGGCGACGTGCGTTCGGCAGTGCTCGCCCTTCTCGCCGAGAAGCCGATGCACGGCTACCAGATCATCCACGAGATCGAGGAACGCAGCGGCGGCGCGTGGAAGCCGAGCCCCGGCTCGGTGTATCCCACCCTTCAACTGCTCGCGGACGAGGGCCTCATCGTTGCGGAGGAGTCCAACGGCCGCAAGACCTACTCGGTCACGGATGAGGGGCGACGGGCAGCGGAGGCCACGGCGGGGAACTCTGCGCCGTGGGAGGCGGAGAGCGTTCGGGAGAGCGTGCGGGCGACCGCACTGCCTAAGGCCGGCATCGATCTGGCCCAGGCGGCCGCCCAGGTCGGGCGCTCGGGCAACCCGGAACAGGTGAAGCAGGCCGTCGCCGTTCTCGACGAGGCGCGTCGTAAGCTTTACTCGATCCTCGCTCAGGACTGACCGAGTGCCCAGGGCACGTCGGCCTCAAGGAGACTAGTTGACCGACGTCGGGAACATGCGCGCCCGCTCCCGCAGGATCCTGCGGTTCGCTGCCCGCTATCTGGCGCAGACCTGGTGGTTCGAGTTGTTCCTCCCGCGGATCGGGCTCGCGCGGGTCGCGGCACGGGGCAGATCGGCGCGCCTGCGGCGGATCGCACAGCACTTCCACGTGCTCGCCGTCGAGCTCGGCGGGCTCATGATCAAGGTCGGCCAGTTCATGTCGTCGCGGCTCGACGTGCTGCCGCCGGAGATCACCAAGGAGCTCGAAGGCCTGCAGGACGAGGTACCCGCGGTGCCGTTCCCGGCGATCCGAGTGCTCGCCGAGGCCGAACTGGGGGTGACCCTCGAGCGTGCGTTCTCGTACATCGATCCGACGCCGCTGGCCGCGGCATCCCTCGGTCAGGTGCACCGAGCCCGGCTCTCGGAAATCGACGCAGCGGAGACGGGCCTGCTCGACGTCGTCGTGAAGGTTCAGCGGCCGGGCATCGGCACGATCGTCGACGTCGACCTCAGCGCCCTGCGGCGGGTCGCCGGCTGGCTCAGCCGCGTGCGTCTCGTCTCGGATCGCGTGGACGTGCCCGCTCTCGTCGAGGAGTTCGCGTTCACGAGCCTCGAGGAGATCGACTACCTGCACGAGGCGGCGGGCGCGGAGCGCTTCGATCAGAGTTTCGCCGACGACCCCCGGGTGAGCGTTCCCGAGCTGGTCTGGGAGCGCACGACGCGGCGAGTGCTGACCCTGCAGGACGTGACCGCTATCAAGATCAACGATGTCGACGGGCTGCGCGCGGCCGGCATCGACCCGTCCGCGGTCGCGAACGAGTTCGCGGCCGTCATGTTCGACCAGCTCTTCGTGCACGGCTACTTCCACGCCGACCCGCACCCCGGCAACATCTTCGTGACTCCACTCGCTGGCGCGGTCGGTGGCCGGGCCTGGAAGTTCAGCTTCGTCGACTTCGGGATGATGGGCGAGGTACCCGAGACCCTGCGCCAGGGGCTGAGAAGGCTTCTCATCGCCGCCGCGTCGCGCGACGGCAAGGGGATGGTGGACGGCATCCGACAGGTGGGCGTGCTCCTGCCGTCCGCCGACACCGTCGAGCTCGAGCGAGCGATGACGAAGCTGTTCGCCCGCTTCGGCGGCATGGGTTTCGCGGAGCTTCAGGAGGTCGACCCGCGGGAGTTCCGCGCCTTCGCCGTCGAGTTCGCCGATGTGATGCGCTCGCTGCCGTTTCAACTCCCGGAGAACTTTCTCCTCATCGTCCGCGCCATGTCGCTGACCTCGGGGATGTGCAGCTCGCTCGACCCCGCCTTCAACATCTGGAATGCCGTCGAGCCGTATTCGGCCCAACTGATCCGCGCCGAGGGCGGAAACCTCGTGCAGGCGTTCGCGAGGCAGGCGGTGTCGGTCGCGGGCATCATCGCCCGGCTACCCCAACGGCTCGACAGCCTCGCGACTCAAATCGACGAGGGCAGGGTCTCGGTGCAGGCACCCCGGCTCGAGCGTCGCCTGGTCAGCATCGAGCGAACGGGCCGGCAGATCATCTCGGCGATCCTCTTCGCCGCCCTGCTGGTGGGCGGCATCCTGCTTCGCGCCGAGGACGCCGTGTTCGGCACGGTGCTCATGGTCGTCTCCGCGCTCCCGCTTCTCCACGCCCTCTTCGCCGGGGTGATTTCGCGGCGCGGACCCCTGCCCTAGCGGACCCACCGCAACCCGGGTCAGACGGCCAGGTGGAACGTGCTCGCGAAGCGTTCGAGCAGGTCGCCGGGCCCGCGCAGCACCTCGACCACGCCGGTCGCGATCGCGAGGTGCGGGGTGAGCTCGCCGGAGATGAGCCGACGGATGTCCGCGCCCGCGGCGAAGGCGAGGTCGGCCGTGCCGTCCCCGCGCCGCACGTCGAGGGCGGATCCATCCACCCGGATGAACAACTCGGCCGGACCGAGGCGCGCCGCGTAGGCTGTCGGCGGCAGGTTCGCCGCCACCTGCTGCCGGAAGGCCGTGCGGAGGTCCATGGTCATCGAGTCCGGGGTGATGACCTGCTCCTGGCGCGGATCGCCCAACGTCTTGAAGCCCCAGGCCCCGAGCGCGAGCACGACCGGCTCGAGTTCGCGGCCGTACGGCGTCAGCTCGTAGACGATCACCCGTGAGTGCGGCACCCGGCGGATGACGCCCGTCGCCTGCAGCTCCTTCAGCCGTGCCGCCAGGATGTTGCTCGGGATCCGGTGCAGCCCCGCGGCGAGTTCTCCGTACCGGCGAGGCCCGACGAGCAGGTCGCGGACGATGAGCATGGCCCAGCGCTCGCCCACGAGTTCCAGGGCGCGCGTGATGCCGCCGTACTGCCCGTAGTCCCGTGCGGCCATGAGTCCTCCGGCGTCTGGCCTCAGGCCTGCTGGTTCGCGAAGGCCTCTGGCCCTTGCTCGGCGGCGACCGGATCCATCCAGCCGAACTCGAGGAAATTGCCGTCGGGGTCGGTGAGCTGGCGCTGGTACATGAAGCCGTAGTCCGTGGCGGGTTGCGGCTCCGCGCCCCCGGCTGCGAGGCCGTCCGCGACGGCCCGGTCGACCGCCTCGCGGGTGTCGAGGAAGATGGCGGTCGCCACCGAGGGGTTCACTGCCGGGTCACCGATCGGAAGGTCGGTGAAGGTCTGGAAGAACTCCCGAACCAGAATCATGAAGTAGCTGTGGCCGTCCTCGACGACGACGCAGGCCGCGTTGTGATCCGTGAAGAGCGGATTGATGGTGAATCCGATCGCCGTGTAGAACGCCTTTGCACGGTCCAGGTCGGTCACTGGCAGGTTGACGAACATCTGGGGCATCATGGTCTCCTTTTCTGAGTCCGGCATGCGGAACAGGATCAACACTTGCAAAAAACAAGTGCTTCGTCAAGACCCTGTCTGTGCGCGGAAGCCCGAACTCGGGCCCTCGGCGAATCCACGCTACCGAGTTGATGTCGTCGACATAGTCCCCGGGGAGGTAATCCCAAGCCCTACACAGGCCCGAAATGATGGCGGTGCTCCGACGGTGTTGTGTTCAGGCGTCGGCGAAATGCTCGGTTCATGGTCTCGGGGGTGCCGAAGCCACACGCGCGAGCGACCTGTTCGATCGTGACAAGGGTGGTTTCGAGTAGGCGGCATGCCGCTTCCATTCGCACTGCTTCGACGTGTTCGGCGGGTGTGATGCCGACGTCGAGCTTGAATAACCGACTGAACTGTCGCTCGGAAAGGTGTGTGCGAGCCGCCATGACCCGGATCGACAGGTCGTCGGCCAGGTGCTCGGGCAGCCAGGCGAGGAGGTCGCGAATCGGCTCCTCGTTGGCGGACTGGGCAGCCAACAGTGCGGAAAATTGGCCCTGGCCACCGGATCGACGCAGGTAGACGACGAGTTGCCTGGCGACCAAAGCAGCGGCCTGGCTGCCGTGATCATCAGCTACCAACGCCAGCGAAAGGTCGATGCCAGCGGTGACCCCGGCGGATGTCCACACGTTGCCGTCGTGCACATAAATGGCGTCAAGGTCGACCGATACGTCGGGGTAGTCCTGTTCGAGCTGCGCGCAGTCCGCCCAGTGGGTGGTCGCATGCCTGCCGTCGAGGAGCCCCGCAGCGGCGAGCAGGAACGCTCCGGAGCACACGGACGTCACTCGTCGCGATCTCCTGGCGACACGCTGGATTTCGTCAACCAACTTCGCATCGTTGGTCGCCTGATCGAAGTCGCGCCCGCCAGCCACAACGAGCGTGTCGACATCGCCGACGACCTCATCGATCGGAGTGGTTGCGTATTCCAACCCGCTCGTTGACAGTACGGGCCCACCGCCGATGCTCACCACCTGCGTCGAGTACGGCGGTATGGACAGGAACCTCGAGGCGGTCGAAAACACTTCGAGCGGGCCGGCTATGTCGAGGATCTGGGCGCCCGGGAATCCGACGATGACGATGCGTGGTTCGGGCACCGGTCCTCCGTCACAGAAGTCATATTGAGTCGAACGCGTGGCCGAGATCGTCAACATCGTGTCCTAGGCGGGTCGGCGAGCGAACTCTACCGTGAATGCATACCCACAAACAGGAATCGAGACCAAATGCGCATCGCACGCTCGGCCCACGTTCCCTGGATGTGGCTCGTCACGACAGTCGCAATCACGGCGGTTGTGATCACCTTCGGTCGCTTCAGGAGCAACGAGCGAATCGCCCAGGCAATCGCGGCCGGAGCAACACGACGCCGCGGCGAGCCCAGCGCCGAAGCGCTTCCCCTTGACCCCACACAAACCCACGAATCGAGTCCGACATGACCACAACAAACCCCGTCCAGCAGTCCCGACCCCGTCGCCTGACGCGAATTGCCCGAGTATTCGGCATTGTCGTGGTGATTCTTCTCCTGCTAACCGCAGTTTCGGCTCTGGCGAACGCCTCCATCACGACATCGGAGAAGACGAGCCTCACCCCGTACGGCCAGAGGGTATCGGTCGATGCCGGCGCCCTTAACGTGTACCGCAACGGCGGATCAGGGCCGACGATGGTTCTTCTCAGCGGCTTCGGCACCCCGGCACCAGCGATCGACTTCGCGCCGCTCATCCGCAAGCTCGACGCATTCAACGTGATCGTCGTCGAGGGATTCGGCTACGGATACAGCGATCTGGATGTTGCCAATCGCACGATCGAGAACATCACCAGCGAACTCCATCAGGTGCTGACCAAGCTGCAGGTGAACGAGCCGGTGATCCTGGTCGGCCACTCTGTCGGAGGCCTCTACGCCCGCTACTACGCGAACGCCTACCCGAAGGATGTCTCAGCCATCGTCGGCATCGACCCCATGGTGGCCACGACCTCGTCGCTGAAGGTCGGGGCACCGTCGACCGTAGAGGGCATCCAGGCCGGTACCGGCCTGTTCCGATTGGTGACGACGATTGCGCCCGACCTCATCCAGCCTCCCGGCACCGCGTACACGCCAGACGACCGCCGCCGCACGGCTGCCATGACCAAATGGAACTACGGCAACGTCTCGATCTCAGACGAATGGAGCCGCATCGGCGCCAACTCCACACAAGCCAACGCCCACCCGTTCGCCGCCGACCTTCCCGTCCTGGAGATCCTGTCGAGCGAGAGTGTCAAGGCGATGCCGGAGTGGCTGCCCAACCATGAAGCCGAACTCAAGGGCGTCGCAACGCACCAGCTCGAAGTACTTGAGGGCAGCCACTACCTTCACTGGACGCAGTCCCCGGCATTGGCTCGGATCATCTCGAAATTCGTCGCAGCAAACGTTGCCAACTGACCGCACCCGGAAGCAGAGAACGCCCCAGCTCCTATCCGGCCTTGCCTCGCCCAACCCACTCAACCCAACCCACTCAACAAGGAGATCAGCCATGACGAACAAAACGAACATCCCAACCATTTCCCGCAGTGCCGCCTGGGTCGGAGGGGTCTGCCTTCTCCTCATCGCAGTGCTCGCCGGCGCTGGCAACTTCGGCGCGCTCGCTCCTCTCATCACCGCCGGTGATGCGGCGAGGACCGCTGCTGCCATCAGCGGTTCGGGACTCCAATTCCGCATCGGCGTGCTCTGCATGGTCCTCGCGGCGATCCTCGACGTTGTTGTTGCCGCCGCACTGCTCCGCATCCTTGAGCCAGCGAGCCGGATGGTCGCCCTCACCGCGGCCTGGTTCCGCATCGCGTACGCTGCCGTGTTCGTAGTAGCCATCGCCCAACTCGCGAGCGTGCCGAACTTGCTTCGGAACCCGGATCGGGCCCTCGACGCGATCGACTCCTACAACGTCATCTGGCACGTCGGGCTAATGCTGTTCGCAGCCCACCTCGTGCTAGTGGGGTACGCGGCTTTCCGGTCCCGCATCCTGCCTCTTTGGCTCGGCATCTTGGTCGGCATCGCCGGCGCGGGATACTTCGTCGACGGCGCCGGCACAATCCTCCAGCCCGACTATGTTCCGTCGATCTCGACATTCACCTTCATCGGAGAGGTCGCACTCATCGGATGGCTGCTCTGGACAGCCATGCGCCGGCCAACGCTCCAGCTCGCCGCCGCCCTGTGAGACATCTTCCGCACGCTCTCGCCGGAAAGGAATCGAGATGTCTACCGTGAATCGCCGATTCACCCTCCGCCCGACTCGCCAGCGCGGGTCTCGCCGCTGGGTCCGGCGGGCGGCTGCCGCTTTCGTTCTGGTGGTGGTCCCCACGGGGATGCTGTTTCAATCCCTGCGAAGCGGCCACTACGCGGACGACAGCTGGGTTGGCATCCTCATGGCGGCCGTCCTCATCGTCCTGTTCGTCGCGACCAGGCGGCTGGCGCCAACCCTGCTCGTTGCAGCGCTCGTCGTAGGTCTCACGGTGTGGGCAGCCACTCCCTCGGCCCTGGCTTCCCCCACCGGCGACTCCCTCGTGCTCGCCAGGATCGATCGGGCGCGCGAGTCCGGGTTCCTCACCCGGCAGCACGACATCGCGGTCGCGTCGGTGTCCCTGCATGACGCCGCGCCTGTCAGGTTTGCGGGCATAGGCGCATCGGATGCCACACCCATGGAGATCGGATCGCTGACCAAGGCGATGACCGGGTTGGTCATCGCCGATTCGGTACGCCGGGGCGAGATCCGCCTGGACACGCCGATTTCCACCTACCTTCCTCACTTGGCGGGCGTCCCTGCTGGCACTGTGACGATGCAGGAACTCGTTACTCATACTTCCGGCTACGCCGCCTTTGGGCCGACCGTGCTGCGGCGGGCCGCGTGGAGCGCTCCGTTCGGCCGAAACTTCCTCGACGGCGATCTCGGTGAGCTCTACGGGGATGCCAGACAGGGGACGCTTGAGACTCGCGGAACCTATTCTTATTCGACCCTCGGAGCCGCAATCGCCGGGCAGGCTGCCGCTGCGGCGGCCGGGATGACCTACCCCGAGCTCATGCAGGCGCGGCTCTTCGGTCCGCTCGGCATGACGCACACGTTCATCCAGGGCGCGCACGCCCTTGTGCCGGGCGGATGGTCGACGTCGGGCCTGGCGGTGCAGCCCTGGCTCCTTGGCGCGTATGCCCCCGGTGGTGGCGGAGTATCAACAACCCGGGACCTCGCGATACTCGCCACTGCGCTCCTCGATGGTTCGGCACCCGGCATGTCCGCCCTTGATCCCACCACCGCGACCACGCAGACGGACACGCAAGTGGGAATCTTCTGGCACACCTCGACCCTGACGTCGGGCACAGACGTCACGTGGCATGGCGGGCAAACCGGCGGCTACACCACCTACTTCGGCCTTGACCGGACCGCAGGAACCGCCGCCATTGTGCTCTCCGATGTCGCCAATCCGTCAACGGACGCTCTCGGCGTCGCGCTCCTGACCGACACCAACTGAACGTGCAACGCCTGGAGGGATTTGAACGCCTGACCTACTGTTCAGAGGTCAATTGGTCGACTTGGCCCGACGAACCAACACTCAGACAAACACCGGGCCGGATTAGGCCGTGGAGCTCGGATCATGGCCTAAGTCACCGAAGTCGTTTGAAGCGGGGCAGAAGCCAGAATGGGCCTGACCAGATTTCGCAAGAAATGGTGGTCAGACCCGTTATCCAATGTGCGCCCGGAGGGATTTGACTCCCCTACTGAGCCGCATCCACATCGCGGTCTTCGCGTGAACAGCTCAATGAGGCGGGCGATGCGGCTGACTGCTCAGCGGGGCCCACGAGAGCTTTCGCGTCCTCCCGGGCGCACCAATCAATCGAGACGTCCGGTTAAACGAATCGGGACGCCACACGAATGTGACGTCCCGATTGATTGGTGCGCCCGGAGGGATTTGAACCCCCGACCTATTGATCCGTAGTCGAAAGTCGTCTCCCCGGAACTAGACGGAAGTGGTCGAGATACCGCTAAAACGCTGGTGACTGGGCTCGGCCTCGATGACGCGAGCTGACCACGATGTTCTCCAGGTGTGGGTGAAATGTGGGCACGGCCGCTTGCGTGAGAAACTGCTGACGGTCTTGTGTGCTGAGTGTCTTGGTGACTCTCGCGGTTGGGCCGCGGACACCCCTGCGTAGTCATGATGGTCTCGAATTCGATCGGGCTCAGCCGGCCGAGCGCAGCATTCAGCCCACGACGCTCTCGGTACGCGATCGCTCACGCGCGCGGCTACCAATGATTCGTCGTCGATACCGCGCTGCAAAGCCCCGAATTGATCTGCTGACCAGCCTCAATAACGATTAGACACTCTGACTCATTCCCTCCGTTTAGATGCCTTTCTGTCCACCGGGTCCGCGGAACTGCCCGTCGCGCGAGACAATCGGCGGCCGGGTGGCCGCAGAGCCCGGACGACCCCCATACTCGAAGCCGTGAATCCCCTCGAGCCCGCCCCGAGCGCCCCCAGCCTCGATAGTCGCCGATTCGTGATGGAATCCTCCACCAACAGCGACGTCAATCTCGCGTCCCCCTCACGTTTCCAGTATTTCGAGCGCGACGGCGTCATCTGGGGCGACTACGACGGAGACACCGTGACGTTCGGCCGGTTCGTCGGAACACGGGTCGGAGACCAGCTCTCCATCTCCTTCGCCCACGTCATGACATCCAACGGACTCGTCGTGACGGGGACGAGCGGAAGCCTCGTCGAGGTGACAGTCGAGGGCATTCGCCTTGTCGAAAACTTCCGCATCGGCGACACCGATCACGTGAGCATCTGCGTCGAGGTTTAACCTCCTGGCCACCATCTAGCGAGCGGCGGCGTCCCGCCCGTTTCCGGCCGTGGTGAATCGCGTCATGCCGAGGCGGTTCGCCATGCCCGTCCGGTTCGGGATGTCCGACGGCAACACGTAGGACTTCCGCACAACCTCGTCGAGAACGACGACGCTAACGACCGACTTCACCTCGGGCCGCGCGGCGACAACGCCGGTCACAAAGTCGTGGATGCCTCCGATGTCGAGCGCTCGGATCAGCAGCATGGCGTCATGCTCGCCGGTTGTGATCGCGCAGTACTCGACATCGGGCATCTGCAGGATCCCCTCGCGAAAGCGGTGCCAGCTCTGCGGATGGACCGTCACGAAGACCAGCGCGCAAACCTGCAGGCCGACGAGGGCGGGGGCGACCTGGGCGGAGAATCCCGTGATGATCCCTGCAGCGATCATTTGCTCGACGCGATTGTAGACGCTCGCCCGGGAGACGTTGACCTTGTCTGCGAGCGCGGCCATAGAGATCCTGCCGTCGCCCCTGAGGACGGACAGGATGCGCATGTTGACCTCGTCGAGTCCGGTCGCCTTTTGTCCAGAGAGCGGCTGCCCGTCTTGGGCCGTTTTCAACACTTTGCACTCCAGAACGTTTTGGACATAGATTTCGTCTACGGTTTTTGATGAACGGTGACTTAACAATAGGGATCATGCGACTCTTTCTCCATACCGTCCAACGGCAAGAAGTATTACGGATGGACGCTCGGCGCGACGGAGGGCCATCCACCAGTCGCGAGCTAT
Organism: Lacisediminihabitans profunda; assembly: GCF_008040105.1. Taxonomy (GTDB): domain Bacteria; phylum Actinomycetota; class Actinomycetes; order Actinomycetales; family Microbacteriaceae; genus Lacisediminihabitans; species Lacisediminihabitans profunda. Next base: position 40,668 of record NZ_VRMG01000003.1, on the reverse strand, counting down.
CCCGTTCTGGTCGGTACCGACCGTGCCGGCCCTTTCCCCCAGGAGACATCATGGTTTTCCGCTCCGCCAAGACCAGAATCGCGGTCGGTTCCGCAGCCGTCGCCCTCGCTCTGGTCGTCACCGGATGTTCGTCCGGCAAGACCACGGGCAGCGACTCCGCGTCAAAGACGTTGACGATCGACAAGGCCTTCGACCTTAAGACCGCCGATCCGGGCCGCATGTACGAGCCCACCGGCGAGATGGTCGACAAGGCCCTCTACGAGACACTCCTGTCCTTCACGGGCGGCGACGTCTCGAAGGTCGCGCCGGGTCTGGCAACGCTCAAGGTGTCGTCTGACTCCAAGACCTTCACTCTGACGCTGACCGGAACCCACAAGTTCTCCGACGGCACGGCGATCACCGCCGACGACGTCGTCTTCTCGCTCGGCCGGGTCATTGGCGTCAAGGGCAATCCGTCCTTCCTGCTCGACGGCGTGACGGTCACGAAGAAGAACGCCACGACCGTCGTACTCACGACGAAGACGGCGACGCCCGCGCTGCCATCCATCCTCGCGAACCCAGCGCTCGGCATCCTGAACTCAAAGGTGGTCAAGGCGCACGGCGGCACGACAACGGACAAGGACAGCGCCGAGAAGTACTTGAACACGCACTCCGCGGGTTCCGGTCCATACGTGCTCAGTTCGCTGAACCTCGCGTCGCAAGTTGTACTGACCGCCAACAAAAACTACGACGGCAGTGACAAGCCCACCTACACCCGGGTCGTGATCCAGAACGTCAAGGGTCCGACCCAGAAGATCAACGTGCAGGGGGGCAGCGCGGATGTCGCGCTCGACCTCTCCGGAACGCAGGCAACCGGTCTGGGCAGCTCGATCAAGGTCACCAGTGACCCGTCGGCCAACGTCATCTTCCTGCTGCTGAACCAGAACCCGGCGGTCTCGAAGATCACGAGCAACCCGTACTTCGTGAAGGCGGTGAAGGAATCCATCGATTACGCCGACCTGGTTTCCATCGCCGGAACCGGAACGTCGCAGGCGCCCGGTGTCGTGCCGAGCATGTTCCTTGGCGCGCTGAAGAGTGCGGACGAGCTGAAGACGGATGCCGCAGCGGCCAAGTCGGATCTGGCCAAGAGCGGCTACGCCGGGGAGTCGGTGACGCTCAACTTCCCGAGCGACATCACGCTGAACGGCATCGAGTTCCCGACGCTGGCGCAGCGAATCCAGTCTCAGCTGAAGACCGCGGGCATCACGATTGACCTCGCTCCTGCGCCCGTCGCCACGGAGCTCGATGCGTACCGCAACGGCACGGAGACCATCGGCCTGTGGTACTGGGGACCCGACTATCCTGACCCGAGCGACTACCTCGTATTCGCTCCAGGCAATGTCGTAGGTCTCCGCGCCGGCTGGTCGGCAACTGCTGATGCCAGCATCTCCAAGCTGGCCGATGCCGCAACCATCGGTGGCAGCAACGCCGAACGAGCCAGCCAGTTCCAGGACCTGCAGAAGGCCCTCAACAGCTCGGGTCCGTTCATCCCGCTGCTCCAGCCCGGCAACAACATCGCCGCGAAATCGTCGGTCAGCGGTGTCGTCTACAACGCCGTGTGGACGATCGATATCGCCGCACTGGGCAGCAAGTAGGCACTGCTCTTGACGAGTGATTCGGCGGCCCGGACCGTGCGCGTGGGGGAAACCGCACGCACGGTCCGGGCCTCCCACCCGTTTCTTCGGTATGCCGGCCGGCGGGTCATCACCTCGATCCTGCTGGTGATCGGCGTGACCCTGGTCACGTTCATCCTCACCAACCTCGTGCCCGGAGACCCGGTGGCCGCATCGCTCGGCCAGCGTGCGGCCGAAGACCCGGCGATCGTCGCGCACTTCCGCGCCGAGTACGGGCTGGACAAGCCTCTCGTCGTGCAATATTTCACCTATCTCGGCAACCTCCTGCACGGCAACCTCGGCATCTCGACCACGACACACGACGCGGTCGCGGCCGACCTTGCCCAGGCTCTTCCGGCCACTCTCGAGATCGCTATCGGGGCGATCGTGCTCAGCGTCGTCATTGGCGTCGTGCTCGGAACGGTCGCGGCCTACCGGCGCGGCAAGGTCTCCGATCACGTGCTGCGGGTCGTCTCGCTGGCAGGGCTCAGTGTCCCGACCTTCTGGCTCGCGCTCGCGCTGTACTACTTCTTATATTTCAAACTTCACATCGCGCCCGGCTCCGGTCGTCTCAGCTCCGATTTCAACACCCCGCACACGATCACGGGGCTCTATACGATCGACGCCTTGCTCGCCGGGCAGCTCGACACCTTCTTCGACGCGCTCTCGCACCTCTTCCTTCCGGTGCTCGTGCTCACCCTCTACACCGTTGGCCTGCTCACCCGGTTCGTGCGCACCGCAGTGCTGGAAATCCTCGACCAGGACTATGTTCGTGCCGCCCGCGCCAAGGGGCTGCCGACGCGCACGGTCGTGTGGTCCTACGTTCTGCGAGGGGCGAGCATCCCCGTGCTCACCGTCGTTGGACTCGCCTTCGGAAGCCTGCTGAGCGGCACTGTGCTCGTCGAATCGATCTTCTCGTGGCCGGGCATCGGCAGCTACGCATACCAAGCCGCCTCCCACCTCGACCTCCCTGGAGTCATGGGCGTGGGCCTCCTCATCGGAGTCATGTACCTTCTCGTGAACTTGATCGTTGACCTGCTCTACGGCATCCTTGACCCGAGGGTGAGGCTCGCATGACGCGCCCGCTTCTCACGAAGGACGAACTCGAGCCCACCAGGCTCCGCTGGCGTCGTCCACGGCTGCGCCTCGGTCGGTGGTCCTCGCCGCTCGGCATCACTGGCGCCGCGGTCGCCGTCCTCTGGATCATCGTGGCGATCATCGCTCCCGTGATCGAGCCGCATGATCCGCTCGCGCAGAATCTTGCCATCCTGCAGGCACCGGGCCACGGGACTCTTATGGGGACCGACGAGCTCGGTCGCGACGTCTTCTCGCGCGTGCTGTCCGGCGCGGGCGTGACGATTCCGCTCGCACTCCTGCTCGTCGTGATGTCCGTGCTGATCGGCGCCGTGCTTGGGGCCATCGCCGGCTTCTTCGGGCGCTGGGTGGATGAGCTGATCATGCGCATCACCGACTTGGTCATGGCGTTTCCCACTGTGATCCTGGCGATGGTCATCGCTGCGGCGCTCGGCGCCTCGCTGCTCAACGCGGTGTTGGCGGCACTGATCGTGTCGTGGCCCTCGTATGCGCGGCTCACGCGGGGTCTTGTGCTGGCTCTGCGCCAGTCGAACTATGTCGTCTCCGGACAGCTGCTCGGCTTCTCGCCCCTGAAGTCCCTCTGGCGCGACATCGCCCCGAACATTGTCGGTCCGATCCTCGTCCTTGCGAGCCTCGATATCGGAACGGCGATCCTCCTCCTCTCCGGGCTGTCGTTTCTCGGGCTCGGCGCAAAGCCGCCGACTGCCGAATGGGGCTCGATGGTGTCGGACGCCATCCAGAATTTCGATTCCTGGTGGCTCGGGCTGTTTCCCGGTCTCGCCATCCTGACCATCGTCGTCGCGTTCAACTTCGTCGGCGACGCGCTGCGTGACGCGCTGGATCCGAAATCAAACACGTTGCGGGGAGGTGGTCTCACCCTATGAGCATCCTCAGGATCACGAACCTGCAAATCGATGTGCGAACCCAAGGGGGGCCCCGCGCCGTGGTGGATGGCATAGATCTCACCCTGGAGAGGGGTCGAATTCACGGCCTCGCGGGCGAGTCGGGCTCAGGCAAGACCGTGACCGCGCTGGCCATCCTCGGGCTGCTCCCGGAATCGATGACGACATCGGGCTCGGTCGTTCTCGATACCAATGACGTCGACACGGAACTTCTTGGTGCGCCGCGTCAGGTGCTCGCCGGCATCCGTGGCAGACGCATCGCCATGGTGTTCCAGGATCCGTCGACGAGCCTGCATCCGCAGCTCTCGGTGGGCCGGCAACTCACCGACCACATGCGACACCACCTGAAGCTGGGCAAACGGGATGCGCGTGATCGTGCACGCGCCCTCCTCGAGCGTGTTCGGGTTCCCGATCCGACGAGCGCGCTCAAGAAGTTCCCTCACCAGTTCTCGGGCGGCCAGCGCCAGCGCATCGCCATCGCCGTCGCCCTCGCGTGCGAACCCGACGTCCTGCTGGCGGACGAGCCGACGACGGCCCTCGATGTCACCGTCCAGGCGGGAATATTGCAGTTGCTTCGGGAGCTCGTCGATGACGCCGGCCTGAGCGTGCTCCTTGTGACCCATGACCTTGGCGTCATGAGTGCCGTGGCCGATGAGGTGGCGGTTATGCGCGCCGGAGTCATAGTCGAGTCTGCGCCACGACAACAACTCTTCACCGACCCGCAGCACGCGTACACCCGGTCACTGCTCGCGGCGCTTCCTGGGTCGAAGCTCGAGGAATCACCGGAGGCGCTCGTCGCGGAGCTGCTCAACGCCACCAGGACGGAGGCGATCGAGTGACGACCATGCCGGTGCTCACCGCCTCCGACGTTGTCGTTGAGTATCGCGGGCGACCGCCGCTCAGGGCAGTCGACGGTGTTTCCCTCGCGATCGCAGCGGGCGAGGTTGTTGCGCTCGTCGGCGAGAGCGGCTGTGGCAAGTCGAGTCTCGCGCGAGCGGTTGTCGGCATCGAGAGACTCGGGTCCGGTAGCGTGAAATTCGGGAGCGACGAGGTGCCCGTGCTCGGCATCCGTCGTCGCCCCCTCGCCCTGACAGGGATGCAGATGGTGTTCCAGGACCCCAACTCGTCACTCAATCCGCGTCGCCGGGTCGGTGACCAGATTGCGGACGGCGTGCGGGCAGCGGTGCTCCGGGGAGACGCAGGTTCCGATCCGGCGGAGTGGCTCGAGCGCGTCGGTCTCGATCCAACGGCAGCGCGTCGTTACCCGCACGAGTTTTCCGGCGGCCAGAAACAGCGCATCGCAATCGCGAGGGCTCTCGCGGCGCGCCCTCGGATGCTCGTCGCCGACGAGCCGATCTCGGCTCTCGACGCCTCGACCCAGACCAGCGTCGCAGCGCTCATGCGCTCGCTCTGCCTCGAGGCCGGTGCGGGCATGCTGTTTATTTCGCACGACCTGTCGGTGGTGCGTCGCATCGCCGACCGGACGCTCGTAATGTACTGCGGGCGAATCGTCGAATCAGGCCACACGGAGTCGATCTGGCAGAACCCCGTTCATCCCTACACCCGGGCGCTTCTCGCGGCCATCCCTGTGCCGGACGGCGCCGGCCGTCTTCCAATCACTCCGCTCGAGGCGGACCGACTGACCTGGACCGAGAAGATTCCGGATGCGCTCGAAAGGACAGCCTCGTGACCACCGTCGACTCGCATCCGGTGCTTCACCCGACCGAGGCCCCCGCCTGGGCAATGCCGCGTGCCGCCAATCGGGCCACCCTCCCGGGTAACAGCGCCTTCATGCTGGACGGCTGGGGCGATGCCTCTCACGTGCTTGCACCCGACAATCCGGTATCGGCCTACACGGCCGAGCGTCGCTCTCGTCTGGCCCAGGCATTCCCTGCCGAGCTTCTCGTGATCCCGTGCGGCGAAACACGAACACGGTCGAACGACAACGACTACCGCTTTCGCCCGGGAACGGACCATGTCTGGCTGACGGGCAATACGGGTGCGTCGAGCGTGCTGATGGTCGACACGACGGGTGGCGAAGCGGGCTCCGTGCTCTACCTCCACGCGCCATCCGGTCGCACGAACGACGAGTTCTGGCAGAACGACGGCCAGGGTGACCTCTGGGTCGGGCCACGGCCCTCGCTGGCCGAAACCCAGGATGCGCTGGGTATCGAGTGCAGGGCGCTCGTCGACCTGCCGGAGGACTTTGCGCGCGCGGCCGCGCGTGCGCGTACCATCCGCGTCCTTCCCACGCTGGATCGCGCTGTGGATGGGATGGTACGGGAGGCGTGTGGCGCGGAGTTCGCGCCGCACCTCGCGCTCAAGGCGACACTGGACCAGCTGCGCCTGATCAAGAACGACTGGGAGCTCGGCCAGCTCCAACTCGCAGTAGACGGGACCATTCTCGGGTTCGAGGACTGCGTCCGGGAATGGGATCGCGCCCGCGCCAGTGATCGCGGTGAGCGCTACGTAGAGGGCACCTTCAACCGTCGCGCGCGTCTCGAGGGCGAGGGCCCCGCGTATGGCAGCATCGTCGGCGGTGGCGGACATGCGACTACGCTGCATTGGACCGCCAACACCGGCCGTCTCCGTGACGGCGACCTCGTGCTGATGGACATGGGGATGGAACTCCCGTCGCTGTACTCCGCGGACATCACAAGGACGCTCCCCGTCTCCGGATCATTCACCCCACTGCAGCGTGACGTGTATTCGATCGTGCTCCGCGCCCAGCAGGCCGGCATCGACGCGCTGCGTGCCGGAGTCCTGTTCCAGGACTACCAGGATGCGTGCGGCCTGGCCCTCACCGAAGGGTTGATCGAACTCGGCGTCCTCATGTGCTCGGTGGAGGAGGCGATGGCCCCGGAGTCCCTGTACCACCGGCGCTGGAGCATCTCCCGCCCAGGGCACATGCTCGGCATGGACGTGCACGACTGCAACCACGCTCCGCAGGGCTCGTACCTGACGGGGACACTGTCGGCGGGCAACGTACTCACAGTCGAGCCGGGGCTCTATTTTCAGGCCAACGACCTGAGGGTCCCCGAGGAGTTGAGGGGTATCGGGATCCGAATTGAGGACGACCTGCTCGTCACCGAGACATCGTCGATCAATCTTTCCGCGGATCTTCCGCGAGATCCGGAAGTCATCGAGGAGTGGATGTCGAAGCGGGCCGTGTAGCGAGCTCCGTTAGGTGAGTGGCCGCAGCCTCGTCCACCCTCGCTCGACGTTCACGGGCACGCCAAACCCAATGACCTGTTTTGGGCCTGGGGAGCCTGACCCGCTTTCCCGGACACCTTGGTCCTGCCCTGGTAATCCGGAACAGCGGCTATGGAGTTGTGATGGTTTTCAGGTGTTGGTTCTCGAACTCTAGCGGGGTTGCCCACCCGAGACTGCCGTGCCGGCGTCGCCGGTTGTGGAAGCCCTCGATGTACTCGAAGATCGCATTGGCGAGTTCGACTCTGGTGGTCCACCGGCGCCGGTTGAGGAGTTCGACTTGCATGCGGGCCCAGAACGACTCGACTACGGCGTTGTCATAGGGATCACCGACGGTGCCCAGCAATGGGAGCAGCCCGGCGTTCTTGGCCCGGGCGGTGAAGGCCCAGGAGGTGAATTGACTGCCGTGGTCGCCATGGATGACCGTCCCGGCTGAGGGCCGGCGGGAGTCGATCGCCATGCCGAGTGCGTTCGTCGCCAGATCCGCGCGTTGCGCGGAATCGATCGCCCAGCCAACAACGCGTCGACTGAACACGTCGATCACGACGCAGCAGTAAAGCTTCCCCTCCCGGGCCTTGGATTCCAGCAGTCGTCGCAACACCTGATGGAAGGTGGCGGCGATGGCGGGCAAGAAGTACACGGACGAGCAGAAGGACGAGTTCTTCCGGCTTCTCGATCGAGGCGGCACGGTTCGGGCTGCCGCGCGAGCAGTCGGGGTGAATGAGAACGCCGGCTACAACTGGTTACGCAAGACGGGTCTGACGATGAAGCGGGCCGTTCCGCGCATCTATCCGCCGGAGTTGAAGACCGAGTTTCTGCGGCTGGTCTTTGAGCGTCAGATCATCTCGACTGTCGCTGTCGAGCTAGGTATTCACCGTCCGACCGCATATGCGTGGGCGCGAAAGGCCGGCATCTCCACGAGCGAAGCACGCAGGGTCAATCCACGACGAGACGAGTTCCTCCGGCTCCGAGCCACCGGCTTCACCCGCGCTCAGGCCCGTGCGGCGGTCGGTGCGGATACCCGGTCTGCGACGGACTGGGACAAGGGGATCACGATCATCAAGCGAGGCCGGATCTATCCCGATGGGCGCGTGGTCAGGTATCCGGAAAGAAACAATGGGGTCGTGCCTGAACGAAGATCCCGTGCCATCGGCGGAACCGTCGACCTGAACATCGTCGAGAAGATCATCCACCCCCGATACCTCGGCGTCGTGGAGCGTGAGCATCTCCACGATCTTCACCGCGCTGGATTGTCCATCCGCGCGATCGCGGTCGTGATGCAACGGGCGCCGTCGACGATCAGCCGCGAGCTGCAACGCAACACCGTCTCGGCGCGTGGCTACCTCCCGCACACTGCGCACCGATTGTCCGTGACACGGCGAGCACGGCCACGGACACCGAAAGTCGTCGCCAACGACCGGCTCCGCGCCTACATTCAGGGGAAGCTTTCTAGGAAGTGGTCGCCCCAGCAGATCAGCAATCGACTGGTCAAAGAGTTCCCGGGCGCGAAGGAGATGCGGGTGAGCACGGAGACGATCTACCAGGCGATCTACGTCCACGCCCGTGGCGAGCTGCGACGGGAACTCGGAACACAGCTGCGGCGAGGTCGCGTCGCCCGGAAACCTCGAAAGCAGCCAGACGCACGACGTCCACGGTTCGTCGATCAAATGCGGCCAATCAGCGAACGACCGGCCGAGGTCGAGACCAGACAGATTCCCGGCCACTGGGAGGGCGACCTCATCATCGGCGCCCTGGGCGGCTCCGCGATCGCCACCCTGGTCGAGCGGACGACTCGCTTCGTGATGCTGGCCCACCTCGGCCGCGAACGAAACGCGGAAGCTCTCCGCGACTCGCTGATCACCACAGTCCGGCACCTGCCGGCATCGCTTCGGCAATCGCTGACCTGGGACCAGGGCGCCGAGATGGCAGAACACCGCGCGTTCAGCGTCGCGACGGACTTCGACGTCTACTTCGCAGACCCGGGATCCCCCTGGCAGCGCGGCAGCAACGAGAACACCAACGGGCTCCTCCGGCAGTACTTCCCCAAGGGCACCGACCTTGCCCCGCACGGCGTCGGGCGTCTTCTTGAAGTCGCCACCGAGCTGAATGACCGGCCTCGAAAATCCCTCGACTGGGACACGCCCGCTGAGCGTCTCACTGCTTTACTTGAAGCTTCATAACGAGAGCGTGTTGCGACGACTGCTGGAATCCAAGGGCTCGGGTGTTCTGTGATGTCGGTGACCCAGAGCTTGTCCGGACCCGACGCGGTGAATTGCCGCTTCACGAGGTCCGTGACTGTGACCTGGTTCGGGGAACGCTTGCCGCGGCGTCGGAGCGGAAGCCCGGACAGGGCTGCGCGCTGCATGAGAAGGGCGACAGTGCCGCGGCCGACGATGATGCCGTGGCCGCGTTGCAGCTCAGCACGAACACGCAGCTGGCCGTATATCCCGTAAGAGGCGTCATGGATTTGGCCGATCAGATCAGTAAGGAATGCGTGCCGGATCGAGCGAGCAGACGGCGCACGGCCCCGCCACTCGCAGTAACCGGAGGTCGACACCCCAAGCGCCTGGCAAGCCCGGCGAACTCTCACTCCGTCAGCGTGGAGCTCGTCCACGAGACGGAAGCGTTCTTTTGGGGGCACCACCTGCTCCACGGCCTCGGCCGCCTTCCGCAGGATTTTGACCTCTTCCTCGAGATCCCGGATCCGAGCTTTCGCCACCGCAAGAGTGCGAGACTCGACGCGCGCACTATCAGGCTTGAGCCCCCGGTCGACAAGGTCCAGCTGCTTCCATCGGTATAGGCAGGACTGCGCGATCCCAAGCAACTCCGCAGTCTCTACCACGGTCCGACCAGAGCGCACGAGTTCAAGCGCGCGCTCACGGAACTCGGCCGGATACGGACGGGGCATGTGACGACTCCCCTCTCAGATGTAGCCACATTCTCCCAACCACCCATTCTGGAATACCAAGACAGGACCAGCTACTACTGCGGAAGAACCTGAGTTCGAAGTCTCAACGCCAGATCTCAACGTTGCTACCTGAGGTATAGACACTCGATTCGATCAATCCTGTGACTACTGCTATTGATACACCGAAGGAAATGCGGCTAGATCTTCATGTCCGGAAACGCTGAATCAGCTCGTGGCCAGCAGTGGCACCAGGGATCCAATTGACCTCGTTAGTGATTCGAATGAGAGTCACCCGCATCGTCGGTCCTAGCCACTAGCGTCGTCTCCGTGAAACTCTCCCCGCAAGCAGCTCCGCACATTTACGCCGATACCCAAGTCACCCTGGAACGTGTTCTGAGCTTCGGCAATGCAACGCGAGAAATACAGCTAACAGTTCTGACAGAACTGCGGCTGCGAGCAAACGACCATGCGAACGACACTCAAATTGCCCTTGTGGCTGTCTTCGTATCGTTCGTCGGCTTCTTTGTCTCGCCGATCAAAAATCCGGTTCCCGAGGGTGCACCCCTGTGGACATCACTCGTCGTGGGCGCGGTCCTTGGCATTGGTGGAGCGATTGTCGCAATACCGTTTCTTCTCCGCCCGGTGCTCCGCAGCTTGCGGAAGGAAAGGGCGACGGTCTGGATTCCAGCCTTTGAGGACGAGATCGCTCGCCGGCGGGGGGATATTACTCGCCAGGGTCGCGACTGGCGCCGAACCCACTAGCTACGGGAGGCTTGAAATTGCGCCTCTGCAATCTCAGGTGCTCTGAAGATCCGTCAACTCCCAGTGCCGCTCCATAGCTCCAATGCCGCGAGCGTCAGAGTCAACTGCAAGGTGGGCGCCGGTTCAGGGTTCCTAGGTGAGAGATCTCCTCTCGCGTCAGAGCGCGAAGGGTGCTCGTTCGAGGCCAGGGGCGACGGCGGTTGCGGCGTCTGAGCCGATCTCGACGATGGAGTTTGCGGCGTCGACGTGAACGATTCTTGGCCGGAACTGTGCTGCCTCGTCGTCGGCGAACAGGCCGTAGGCGATGATGATGACGATGTCGTCGACGTGCACGAGGTGTGCTGCGGCTCCGTTGATCCCGATGACGCCGCTCGCGGGCTCGCCGGCGATTGTGTAGGTTTCCAGCCGGGCGCCGGTGGTGACGTCGACGACCGACACGAGCTCTCCCGGCAGGATCCCGGCGGCATCGAGCAGGAGCTGGTCGACGGTGATCGAACCCACGTAGTGGAGATCGGCGTGGGTGACCGTCGCCCGGTGGATCTTCCCGGTGAGCATCGTTCGCAGCATCAGGTGTGCTTCGTGCGGGCGTGGGCCCGGAGTTCGAGCCCCGAGAGTAGGAGTATTATTCCGAAGTCGAAGGCTTCGCGCCCGCGGTCGCCGGCGACGGCACCCAACGGGTCCGCCGAGTGCCCGAGTGCGACGACACCGAGGCTGTCGGCCTGGATACGTTGCTGTTCGTGCGATACGTGGCCGAGGATGAAGTGGAGCAGGGCCGCCGCCGCGATCTCGCTCGTCCTGTCGTCGTAACCGCCGCGATGGATTGCGCGGGAGAGCCGTTTCTGGGCCTCGTCAGCGCCGAGCCCGAGGGCGAGGGTGCTCGAGACGACCTCTGCCCCATCCCGGAAGGCCAGCAGCGCGTCGCGGAGTGCCTCGGCCTCCGCACGGGCCGTGCCGTTCCACTCGTCGTCGGTGCGCCCCGCCGGCGCGGCGCGGGACACGATCTGGTCGGCGATGGATGCGAGCAACGTCTGCTTGTTGGCGAAGTGCCAATAGAGCGCGCTCGGCTGCACATCGAGCGTCGCTGCCAGCCGCCGCATGGTGAGGTCGGGCAGCCCGTGCTCGTCGAGGATCCTCAGGCCCGCCGCGACGACATCGTCGCGCGAATGGCGGGTGGACCGGGTGCCGACCGTTTCTGGAAGTGACATTGTTCCGTTATCGTACCAGCGTCCTGTACGGTGTTCAGGTGAACAGCGTTCAGGTTAGGGAGTACAGGGTGGGCAGTCGAATTCGAGTCGACATTCGCGACGTGACGCGGATCGCGGTCTTCGCGGCGATCATCGCCGTGCTCGGCATTCCCGGGGCGATCCCGGTCTTCGGCGGCGCCGTTCCCATCACCGCCCAGACCCTCGGTGTGATGCTCGCCGGTGCCGTGCTCGGCCGGTGGCGGGGAGCTGCCGCCGTGGCCGTGTTCGAGGCGCTCGTGTTCCTCGGGCTTCCGCTGCTTTCGGGGGGACGCGGGGGCATCGGCGTGTTCGTCGGCCCGTCGGCCGGCTATCTGGCCGGCTGGATTTTCGGGGCCTTCGTCATCGGCGCTATCGTCCGTGCCGGCACCCGAAGGCCCACGTGGTGGCGGACCGCCCTCGGCTGCGTCGTGGGCGGTGTCGTCGTCGTCTACGCGCTCGGCATTCCCGTCCAGGCCCTCGTGACTCAGCTCTCGCTGGCCCAGACAGCCCTCTCGAGCACCGTGTTCCTCCCGGGAGACATACTCAAGGTGGTCGTCACGACGCTCATCACACTGGCGCTCTGGCGGGCCTATCCGCGGGCCTTTGGTCGCGGTTCCGAGGCTTCAGCCCTGGCGGAGCGTGCTGATTCGCCCGTGCAGCAGGGCGCGAACACCCCGTGACGGTCGACCGGGTCGCGGTCTCCTGCGGGTCGGTCTCGCTGACCGAGACCCAATTGCAGGCGCGCATCGACCGGTCACGGGGCGAGCGAGACAGCACGCCGGGCCGCGTCGTTCCGATTATCGACGCGGACCGGGTCGCGGCGCTCATAGAGGCTCTCGCGCTGCGGGAATCCGGCGGCATCCCGCTGCTCGGCGATGACCGGTGGGATGCGCGCCTGTGGGCTGGACTGCGTCGGCTGGCGGACGACGCCGAACCGGTGCCCGGCATGGCGTGGGCAACATTCAGCTCGGGAAGCACGGGCGCCCCGCGGGTGATTTTGCGCACCGAGAGCTCCTGGTCCGCGTCGTTCCCGGGAGTCTCGGGCCTCTTTGAACTCACCGATGCGGACGTCGTCTACCTTCCGGCGCCGCTCGCCTCGTCCCTCTCGCTCTTCTCGGTCGCCCATGCACGGTCGCTCGGCGCGGGCATCATCCTCCCGCAGGCGCACACGATCTCGCCAGCCGATCTGGAGTGCGCCACGGTGATGCACGGCACTCCGAACGCTTTAGCTGCCGCCGTCGAGGTCATCGAAGGCGGTGCGTCACACCGATTGCGTGCCGCGCTGGTCGGAGGCGCGCACCTTGACAGTGCCCTGCGGGAACGGGCCGAGGCGGCGGGCATCCGCGTGGTGTCGTATTACGGAGCTGCAGAGCTCTCCTTCGTGGCGGTCGATGCCGATGGGCTCGGCTACCGGCCTTTCCCTGGTGTCGAGGTCCGCGTGGACGAGGGCGACCTGTGGGTGCGTTCCCCCTATTTCGCGGCGGGATATCTCGGGGGTGCGTCCGGTTCGATGACCGCGACGACCGGCGCCCTCCGGCGGGACGGCCAGGGCTGGGCCACGGTCGGCGACGTTGTGGATGCCGACTCGGCGGGGTTGCTGCGGCTGCGGGGCCGACGGGACGGCGCGATCCTGACGGCGGCCGCGACCGTGATTCCCGAGGACGTCGAAGCGGCCCTGCGCGCGATCGACGCAGTGGAGGACGCTATCGTCTTCGGAGTCCCCAACGCGGGCACCGGCTCCCTCGTCGCCGCGCTCGTCGAAACAACCGCCGGGAACCCGATTCCCTCCGCACGCGAGCTCAGAGAACAAGCCCGCACAAGGTTGGCGCTCTCACACCTGCCCCGCCGCTGGTTCTGGACCGAGAATCTGCCTCGCACCGCCACGGGAAAGCCGGCCCGAGCCGCGGCCCGCGACGCCGTCCTGGCAGGCTCTGTGCGCCGCCTTGACTAGCGACCGGGTGCCGGTCGTCGTGGCCGCACGCCGCACCCCGATCGCGACCAAAGGCGCGCGACTCGCCCACGTCACCGCCGAGCACCTCGCCGCTCCCGTGATCCGGGCCTGTGTCGACGATGCGCGCGCCGCCACCGGGGCGCGGGCAGACATCGGCGATGTCGTGCTCGGCAACTGCATGGGCCCCGGCGGAAACATTGCCAGGCTCGCGGCGCTCGCTGCAGGGATCGACGTCGCCGTTCCCGGGATGACCGTCGACCGGCAATGTGGAAGCGGATTGTCCGCGATCATCACCGCGGGTGAGGCGATCAGGGCCGGCGACGACCGCCTGCAACTCGCCGGCGGAGTCGAGAGCGCCTCGACCGCGCCGACGCGGACCTTCGCCGGGATCGCCTACTTTCGGGCGCCGTTCGCGCCGAGCGGATTTCCCGATCCGGAGATGGGCCCCGCCGCCCAAGCGCTCGCCCTAAGGTACGACATCGATCGACACCAGCAGGACAACTACGCCGCGCGGAGCCATCAACTCGCCTACGACGCCCACCGGCTCGGCAGGTTCGACGAGGAGATCGTGGCGATCGGTGACGTGCGGGTCGACGACGGACCGCGCGCCGGAATACCGGCGATGCTTGGCCGTTTCGCCCCGCTGTTCGCCCCTGCGGACGGAGAACTCAATGGCACGGTCACGGCGGGCAACTCGTGCCGGATCAGCGACGGCGCCGCCGCCGTCGCCATGGTGCCGGCTGGATCCCGCGGAACCACGCCGGGACTGGCCCTGGTGGCGGCGGCGACCGTCGGCTGCGACCCGGCGCTTCCGGGCATCGGCCCAGTCGCGGCGATCACTCGGGCACTCGCCGACGCGGGCGTGACCCTCGCCGACGTCGCCGCGTTCGAGATCGTCGAGGCGTTCGCGGCGCAGACACTCGCCGTTCTGCACCTGCTCGGCCTAGCTCCGGACGGCGTCGCCGATCCACGGGTCTGTGCCCAGGGCGGCGCCCTCGCCCTCGGCCATCCGTGGGGCGCAAGCGGAGCCGTGAGCGTCGTTCGATTATTCTCCCGGCTCGTGCGCGGCAACGCCCCGGCGGGCACCCTCGGAATCGCGACGGCGGCGGTCGGCGGCGGCATGGGCGTGGCCGCCCTGTTCAAGGTCGTGCGATGAGGCCGCATGCCTAGATAAGCGTCGACGCAGTGTCGGAGAACTTTGCCGTGCGTCTCGCGCTGCTGGTCTGAGCCCGACCGCTGTCCCAGATCTCGAATCCCCCACAACTGGGGTACGACATCGTGTCCTCGTTAAGGAGGACATGCGATAGCGTTTAGAAGCGTCCAAAACCGGAAGTGTGCGATTCTCGATGTTGAACTCTCGTCGTTCCCCCGACGACGCAGGGTGTGCTGAGAATCGTGTCCCTGTGAATCACAGAGATCCGAGTTGACAAAGGCGCACGAAAAGCCCAACGCTGCTTCCCCCAAGCAGCGTTGGGTCGTTTCTTCGCTGCCCGCGATCTGCCCGGTGGAGAGCTGCTGTTATGGGACCGGGCGTGCAGCCCACGGTCTCGATCAGTGCAGCGCGCCGACCGGATCCGGACGTGTCCCTGCCATAGGAGTTGCTCTATGCGAATTGCCCCCGACCGGGGGGCAGCGAATTCAGCCTGATCCTGCCAGCATCAACCGTGGATGTCCCGTTCGTACGTGCATGTCCAATTTGGCATGACGGCGAGATTCATGCCAGGCGGATGGCACGGCGCGGGCACCGAATGGAGTGCTGAATTGGTGAGGGGTTTCTTCACGGCTGGCGATCGGCCGGCCACGCTTTCCCCTGGAGTGGCCGCTGTACTCATTCTTCTTGCACGCCCCGTGCTTCGCCTCCACCTCGCCCTGTACAAACTGGATGTCCGGCGGGCTCAATTTCCCGTCGATAACCCGGAGCGTGTCATCCCAGGACCTGACCCCGTCCGGCTGATGTTCATCGGTGATGTGACGGTGTCCGGGTACGGAGTTTTGCACCAGGGGATGACGACTGTCGCCAAGACCGCACGATTCGTCGCCGAGACCTGCGGGAGAGGCTGTTCGTGGACGACCATCTCGGCGAACGATCTCACCGCCGCGCGGGTCGCGAAAATGTCGACTCTCGACGCGACCCCGGTTGACGTCGTGCTGGTCATGCTCGGCGTCCCAGATGTGCTGCTCGCCACAAGCACGAACGCCTGGAAATCCAACCTCGAAACGATACTCGAGCAGCTCCGCAACCACACCGAACCGAACCGCCGAGTCGTCTTTGCCGGCATTCCACCGATGGTGGACTTCCGGCCTGTACCGCCTCTTGGTCGCAAGATGCTGAGACTTCAGATCGATCGCTTGAACAGTGTCACGCACGAGCTCGCTTCTCGGGCACCTGATGTGTCCTTCGTGCCGTTCCCTGATTGGCGAGTAGGAGATATGTATGTGCAGGATGCCTTCTCCTGGAAGTCTCTGCACGAAATGTGGGCACGCGTCCTCGCCGCGACAACTCTGCAGGCATTAACCGACACCAATTCGGATCGGCGCGAATCGGGCAGCGAGAATCTCGGCGCGAGCTGAACCTGTGGGTCGAGGGCTTGCCCACCGATTCTCCGCTGCATCGTTGTCGATGACGATCACTGATCTGAGTCCGCGCCCTCGGTCACAAGATCTCCATCACAACTGACGACAGGCATTCCAAAAGCCGAGTCAGGGATGCCGTCGATTGGGTTGACTCCTTGACGTGTGCAGCGTAACCACCGATCTTCTTTCGCTGCTCAAGGCTGAGTCAGGCTGAGTCAGGCTGAAGGGAGCATGCATCGCGAACCCGGGCGTGGTCGGGCAGCCCGACTGATGCTTCGGAGGCGAGAAGCCCGCGGAGTTCGTCGGATGACCCTGAGAGACGGCAACGATGTGCAGGAACCCCGCACTTCATTCGTGCGCGGTAGCCTGACGATATGTCTGTTTCGGCGAGGCGACGTGATGCGCGACGAGAGATGGCGCAGCCCAGCCAATCCGCGGTTCTCGACGGGGCCATTCCCGATATGGACTGGACAGTGTTGCCCTTAGGCACGCAGCCCTTCCGGTTCAGCGCGCCGAGTGGTTCGCTCGCGGCAATCGCCCTCGGCGATGTGGCACTCGACGCCGCCGGGACCAGGGTTGTTCTCGTTCCGGGGGCCACCGGATCGAAGGAAGACTTCACCCTCCTTATGCCGCTTCTGGTTGCCGCCGGTTACTTCGTGGAAAGCTTCGATCTTGCCGGCCAGTACGAATCGTCGGCGGCCGGACCGGTTGCTGGGGTCCGGTACACCTACGAATTGTTTGTGGCGGACCTCATCGCGTTCCTTGAAGCCGGGCCAACACCGGCACACGTGTTCGGGCATTCGTTCGCTGGGATAGTCGCTGAATTAGCGCTCCTCGAACGCCCGGACCTCTTTGCATCCCTCACCCTCCTCGGCGCCCCGCCTCAGCCGGGCCAGGCCTTTCGCGGTGTGCGTTGGATCGGTCGGTTGAGCTACCTTATTCGACCGCGCATGATCGCAGGACTTCTTATCTGGGGCATCGTCACCAACCGAGGTCGAGCGGACCCTGGTCGGCTGGCTCTCCTGCGGTTGCGATTCGACTACACCAGCAGACGAAGCGTCGACGACATCATGGACTTGATGAAGCACGTTCCCGACCTGGACTCCCGCCTCGCCGACAGTCCCGTCCCGATGCTCGTCGCGGTTGGTCGAAACGACTTGTGGCCCATACCGCTGCACGAGAGCTTCGCTGTGCGAATTGGAGCCGCGCTGGAGGTTTACCCCGACGGCGGGCACAGTATTGGCGAAACCGTCCCGCACCAGTTGGCGCGAGATTTCTTCACCCTCGCCGGCTCTCGCGCTGGACGATAAGTGCAGGACTCTCCCTTGCTCCCTGGCCGACCACGACATCCAGTTCGCTTCCATACTTCACTCACAAACGTGAGATCGGCGGGAGATCGCTCTCGTGGTGCCCGGTGGTGGAGCGGCCGAGTTGCCGCCTCGCGGCGCGCCTGCGCCTGGGCAGCTCCTCAGGCCAATGCAACAGGAGTGTCCGCCATGCCCAGCGCACTCGGCGGACCATCCCCGCCCAGGTACTGAACGGTCGCGCGGAAATGCCGACCCGGAGAGTCGGCTCATAAAGCACTGTCACCGTCGGATCGAGATGGAGGCTGAGGTCGAGATCATCGTGAATGTCAGTCCGTGCCCGATGCACCACTTCGCGGACTCCCTGCCAGACAGCTCGCCGCATTGCGAAGTTTGATCCGAAGATCGGCGGATTTCCGATCAGGTGACCAACTGCCCAGAAGTAGCCGCCGATGTAGACGATCCTCCCGATGAATCGAAGAAGCACCCCGCAGCCGTAGAGATCACCAGGACCGGTCACCACGTCAACCTCCGGAAGCCCCGCCAGCGTTGCCTCGACATGCTGAAGCCAGTCCACAGGGGGAACTGAGTCCGCGTCGAGACGGGCGATCACGTCCCCTTTTGCCGCGTCATACCCGGCAGCCGCTGCCGGCCAGATCCCGTGCGCTAACTCGACAATCACCCGAGCACCCGCGGCCGACGCGACAGCCGCGGTGGCGTCCGTGCTGGCGTTGTCGACAACAATGACCTCGTCTGGCAGCCGCGTCTGCACCGCAAGAGCCGCCAGACAGACCCCTAAGAAGGGCGCATCGTTATAGCTCGGGATCACGACGGAGATGGTGGTCATCTAACCCTGCTTCTCTAGCCGCGTCACCGGAGTACAGCAACCATACACGGGGCCTCCCCCTTCACCACTAGACGATGGACGCTCGCAGCTCACCGTGGCTCCCCGAGTCGACGATGGTCGTCTGCCGAACGCGACATCGCACCGCGTTCGACACACGACCAGCCTGAAAACCGGGTCTCCGTATCTCCATGTCCGCGACTACTGCAAGCGGCCAGACGCTGCCATCACGCCAGCATTTGCGGCCGGCTACAGCCGGATCCTGAACCTGCGACGGTGCATCCCCCACGCGATCACAGACATGATCGTGAGGATCACGACCAATTGCAGGGCGACGAGCCCCACGGTGGCTCCGGCGTACCACCATTCCACTCCCGGGAGCACCACTATCGCGAGGAGGAGCAGGTGGAGTAGATAGAGGACGAGCGGGTTCTCTCCCCACCAGCAGAAGAAGCCGGCGCGGTTCGACGTGACTCGTGAGCCTAACTCGACGGCGGTAAAAATCAAGGTGCTGATTGCAAGGGTGACCAACACGTAGCTGAGGGATACCCGGTTCTTACTGACCGGCACGATCAACACGGAGATCGCCGCCGCAACCACCAACGCCGCGCAGCAGATCGCGAACGGCCCGCGTCTCTTTCGCCAAACATCCGCTACTGCCGTGGACAGTACCAGCAGCGCGGCCCAGGACAGCGCCCCGACCGGGCCGCCGTGCACGGAGTGGAGCACGGCCGCGAGCATCGAGCTGTCGAGCAGGTACTGATAGCCGCACAGCATCAGAAACCCGATGACGAAACGCGCCCAGGCAGGGAGCCGGATGAGCGCAAGGCATACCAGGCCAGCCACCCCGATCGCTTCCAGCACGCCCCAGTCGGTCGCAATACCAGCCACGTTCGTCGCCCCCACCGCGAGGATGGCGCCGATCCCGAACAGGGCAACGTATCGCACTAGGAAGTGCCGATAGCTGGCCACGGCGCCCTGCCGCAGCTGCCGTGCGAAGGACGGCCCGTAGTTCACGCCGATGAGGAAGACGAACGCGGCGGCGACCATGTCGGCGACGGTGAAGCCGATGTCCGGGGCGTGTTTGAGGTACGCGGGCACGATCTGCACGCCGCCGAGATAGTTGCCGCCGACCATCAGGATGACGAGGGCACCCCTGAGCCGGTCGATCGCGAGATCGCGAGTCGATTCCTGGGCCACGGCAGCCCTCTTTCTAGCGCCCCCTGCCTCAACTCGGACGCCGGACCGCATGGTGTCAACGGTACGCCTCCGGACATTCCGGTGCGGCTCTGCCACAGACCAAATGGCCGGCCGACGGAACGGGGCTCCGTCGCGAGCTCGGAGGACGCGAGCTGAGAGGGACAACGTCGATTCACAAGTCGGTGGACCGAGTTACATCAACATGGTCCGTAAGGCTGTGCACCGCGTCCCTCGCCCTTGGCGCCTTGACGGACCCAATTACCCAATGCACTCCCCGCGGGGTGAAGACGAGCGCGTATCGCGGGACGATAGTCCCTTGACCGGCCGATCCCTCACTCCTACGGTGAGGAGCGACCCCCGATTCGGGAGCCAACTTACTGAGGAGGTTGGTATCGATGAACAAATGGGTACGGTGGCAAGACTGGGCCGTTGTCGCTGCGGGCGCCTACGCCGCGCTGTCAGTGATGTGGACCGCGCAAGCCGGAGGCTCCCTGCTGATGTTGCTGATTCTGGGGGTGGCCTTGGCCGGTTCTGGACTCTGGAGTTTGGCGATGCCGGGTCTGGTCTCCATGGAATGGGCGCACATCGCCATCGGTGCTTTGCTTCTGATCGCACCGTGGGTCGGCGCGTTCTCCACCCAGACCGGGGTGGCGTGGACGTCATGGATCTGCGGAGCTGTCGGAGTGATCGCCGGCGCGCTGGCCGTGCAGCCGGCACGACACATGCACGAACACCCAGCGGGCCACTAGAGTAATCGGCTGCAGAGGGGCGGCAGACAAATCTGCAGCCCCTCTGTTTGGCTGAGGTGAATGCGTCTCCTCCCGAGGGTTGGGAAGATAACCACGGCGTCACAAGCCGACCTAATTCGGATCAGGAGGTTGCGGCGCCAGTCGAGGCAAACCCTTACCCGCCTTGGGCCAGCAACTCAACCGCTGGGCACCCGTTCTCCTAGGGTTTGCACATCGTCTGCTTGTTTCGGAGTGGATGTTGGCCGTTAAGGGACTTATGGGGTGTGCCTCTCGATGGGCGCGAACCCTGAGGCGCGAACAAGGAACGTAGCCGCCTTGTCCCAGAGTTCCCACCGGCCCCTTTCCGAATCTGAGGTGATGTCAGGTCCGACGTGAGCGTCGAAGGCTTGGCCGATTCGGCGGATGAATCCGATCACTCGATAGTCGAGTTCAATTTCGTAGGTCGAGTTTCCGGCGAACACAACGATGATTTGAAGCGAAGTGATGGCCCCGTCCGCCCCGACCACCCGTAATGGCAAGCTCGCCAGGGTCAGGGTACTCGGCGCGACCAACAGAGGGCATGGCCAAGATCTTTCTTGGCCTTGCCCCCCGTGTGGGTATCGTCACCGACTCGCCGGCGCACATCGGTCGGTGGGGAATCTGAGTGTCGATGCCCCTCTTCCGCGGGAGCCGAGTGAACGCTGACCGTGAAGGGGGTGATCGATGAGATGTGGAGCAGATCGGTCCCGCCCGAGTGGGCAAGCACCACGAGTCCGGATAGGCGAAGGCTAATGATGCGCCTGGCCTGATTGACAAAGATCTGCGCCATGGACTCTGTCACCAGGAACGTTCGCCCGCCGTGGGCGAGCAGTATCAGTCCTGTTCTCTCCTGACCATCGCCGATGCCCGGACCCCGCGGATCCAGCTCCGATTCCGGGGAGACCGAGCCGATCGCGCCCCGGTGAGTAACGAGGGCGTCCACACTGCGGGGTGGGACCGCCCGCGCACGATTCCGATTCGCGCGACTCCGCTGAAGGGTGAAATTGAGAATCGGACACGGGAACTCCCGCCGGAAGAAACGGCACCCCAACCACCGGAGCAACCGGGGTCTGGGATGACTCCCGGCAAGCATAAGCGCCCCAAATCTGAGGGCACCAAGGTATTACTCCCCGTGACAGTCATGACCACCACCGGAGAAGACTAGCCAATGACATGTTGACAATGGCGTCGATGGCGCTCGAGAACTGGTCGGTATCGACCGGATGGTTTCCGGGGGTTGGTGCAGCAATGCCGTGTGGAGGTTGTGTTGTCATCTCGTCGTGCGAAGGTTGGGGCAGGGCGTCGTCCGCTCTCGGCGCAGCGGGATGTTCATAGAGTTGCGTAAGCGGGGGGGATCATTCGGGCGGCGACCAGCGAAGTGGTGTGTCCCGCTCGTCGGAGACGCCTGGACCACGGGCTATACGACCCATCGGAGGGTGAGCTGGTCGGTTCACGCCTCCATTGGACTGCCTCACGGTGCGGCAGCTCAGCGCCTGGTTCCTGTCCCAGGACGAGTGCATCGAGATCGCTGACCTGCGCAGCGCCGGCCAGTCTAAAACCGGCCGCGTCGCAATGGCTTCATTGTCGAACGTCGTCGGCCGAAGCGCCTGGCACGGGCGCGAACCCCGACGGGCAGGATCATGACGAGCGGCACGATTACCGCCGGGCACCGTCACTTCCACCGATCGGCATTAGAGCTGTCCTCGGCTAGTCCCAGTGACTACTACGACAATGATGCCGGTGACGAAGAGCCCCAGCGTCACAGCTCCGGTGGCCAGAACGGCCCTGCCACGTAGCCACGGGCGGGAACGAGTTGCGCTTTCCATCTTCAGGGCTCCCATGATCATGACGACCAGGGAAATGATCGCCGCCGTAAGCCCCACGATTATGAGCATCAGCGGCTTCTGCATCTCTCGTAACTTTCCCGCGGGTTTCCGCTTGTAGGGGCCGATTACTCGGATCTCATGTATGAACAGGGCCAATGGCACTGGCTAGGACGCGTGATCCCTAGAATCGGAATTCAAAGCCTTGCCCATCTGCCGAGGCCCGCTACGAGGGCGTGAGGATCGGCGATAGGCCCGGAGTTGCTGCGCGGTGTGGCTAACCGGCTAGCCGTCGTCTCGTGTCATGCCTCCAGATCGGCCAGCAACGAGGGATACAAATCGTCTAACAGGGCATGGTTCCCAGGCGTAGCGTAGCCGTCCAACGGGAGGGGAATGGCGGTCTCGTTGTAGTGCGCGATGATTTCGACCTCGGTGGGCCACACGGTCGTGTCTGGGAGGACTGGTGGGACCGAGGTGAGGTCAATCCTGGATAAAGAAGACCTTGAGTACCTGGATGCTGTGACGGCCACGACCTCCCTGCTGTCGGCTGCCACACCCACGACGTTCACCTGGATTACTGAATCAGCGGTCAAGGCGACGATTTGCCAGGGGTCGTCCCTGGCAAACGAGGTGGTCAGGTAGGCGATCACGTCGCCGCCCGCCAAAGCCAAGATGGCCGCGAGCACGCGAGACTGCCACTCGTGGAGCCCGCGATTCTGAATTTCCTCGTCCTGCCACCCCCGGCGGTTTGTCGATTCGGTGATCCTTTTTTTTAGATCGCTGCACTGCTGCCAATAGCCAATCGACGTCGTCATGATCTGCCCTCGTTTGTTTATTGCAGTTCACGTTACGACAACGGATCCGACTTGGCCCCTTCGATGCACGACCGACGAGCACTCACCCACCAATATCCGTGACGAATATCGGCATGAGCCTACTGACGGTGAGCAGCTCGATGCCTCCTTCGTGCAGCAAGGGCACCAGCTCCGAGCCATCCCGTGCGATGACTTCCTCGGATTGACGCAGGAAGATCTTCGCCATGCTGATGCGGGTGAGAAATTCGCGACCGATGCAATGGATCACGACCCGCCCCTCCCGCGCAAATAGGGAGCGCGCCTGCGTCGCTGCGGCCGCACGAATTCGAGATACAAGCGCGTGGCCATGCTCCGGCCGCGACGAAATCCACGACTGCACGAGCCTCAGGTCGCCTGCCTCGACAAGCGAGGAAATCCCTTGATCGACTCCGATCTCAACGACCGACGACGCACGACCACCAGCGCCGCGTTTACTCAGACCTCGCTGTACGTTGACCACCATGTCAATCCCCCTTTGACTTTGTGTAGTGAACATATACTCACTTAAATAGAACGATTTGTCTACCCCAACCGAGGCGCGCAAGTCTCAGCGACAATTAGCGCTGTTGTCTTGCTGCTCAAATCGGCGCTGATGATCGCGGAGTGCAGTCTTGCCCAAGATGATGAGATCGCCCTCCCAGTTGCGTATCGACGGGTGTTGACGCGGGGATGCGAACCTGCCCGGGCGGGCCGACAGCCGCTCTTTGGGAGTGCCGCGACGATCAACTCGACAACTTCGACACCCCGCCGGCCTTTCCAATCCGAGCCGAGCGAGCATGCAAGTGCCGACCCGCCATCCAATCACCGGACCGCGTGCCCCCCTCTGCCTCACGTCACTGAGGAAGTAGACGACTCGCTCCAACTCCCGCCGAAATGGGGCGGTTCCGAAATGACCGACGACGATCACGTGAACTCCACGACGAGTACGAAACGATTCCACCGCGACCCTGCCGCCCCAGTCCCCCATCGAGGTCTCCGAGCACGCGTCTCGATCGCCGTCGAGCCAAGGCCACGGGGCCGTGCCGAAACCCCACGCGAACGTGTTGAATCGTGCGATCTGCACGATCATCCTCACCGACGATACGGCGAACGTTGCGGCGCTCATGTCGCAGCAGCCCTCGAGAACTGCGGCCCGACTTTGACGTCAACGGTGGGATCAGGGAACCCACCGGGCACCCGGCGGCATAAACCAGTTCTCGTGCCGCTTCGTCCCACAGAAGGCATTGAGGGCAGAAGACATTCCCGGCGGGCCCCCGAGCGCAAGCAGTGTACGCGCGACCGGTTCGGCGGATGACGCCGATCACGCTGCCAGCCACGCGAACCTCGAAAGTCGCACCACCCAGATACGTCACGGTCGTTGGGACGGTGGCAATCGTGTCGTGTGGTCCCACCATCCGCAAGGGCACACGCGCGGTGTCGAACAGTCCGAGCAAGACAGAAAAAACTGACCGCCGCGTCGTCTTTCCGCCGGTGTCAGCAGGCGGCACCATGCCCGACCTTCCGGCTCGAATCGCCGCAAACGCATGAAGGCTCGTCATGGCGACGCTCCTAGTCAGTGAAAACGTCTGTCAGCCGCAAGCGAAACGGCCCTGAGGCAACGCCAGAATACACCGCCTAACCACACCCCGATAGAGACTGTCCCCTCATCGGTATTCCGAAACCATGGAGCGTGACCGAGTTTCCCAGACGCCTTCGACGATTGACCGCATCCTCCACCCACGCCGACGCCCTCACGCCTAAAGACGCCAGCTAACAACTCCGCGCCGAGGCATCGACGGCCTCCCCAACATCTGCACCACAGCCGACGAGACCGAGCACGAGACTGCTCGCAACCCTTCACTACTTGAGCACCGAAAGCGTTCAAAATTCGAGCGTCGCCGACCGCGAAACGCACCACGGTTTCGGGCGCCGTAGATACTACGGATCACCGAGCCACTCCGGGGACTGCCCCGGCATTACCTCGCCGACGTGAGGGTGCAGGCTCGACCAAAATCGAGCCGGCATTCGCGCCACAGCAATACCAAGACCGCTTGTCATTCAGCCGGACAGCACTGTGCCGGCCGCCTCCGATGCGATTGCCGTCCGCGATC
The DNA here is from genome assembly GCF_008040105.1 of Lacisediminihabitans profunda. Lineage (GTDB taxonomy): Bacteria > Actinomycetota > Actinomycetes > Actinomycetales > Microbacteriaceae > Lacisediminihabitans > Lacisediminihabitans profunda. The sequence continues at coordinate 15,509 of NZ_VRMG01000003.1, read as the reverse complement.
GCTCCCCGGGTGCCCGCGTCAATGGTTCCAAGCGTTCGACCCACGCGGACGCGACGCCTTGGCCGCCAGCAGCACGGATCCCCTGATCGGTCTTCGTTCTGACCGGAGCCCATACGGGCCCTGCGTCCCCAAAAAACGTGATGTACATGCTGATCCTCAACTGAAGAGTCAATATCGGATGCCACGACATTCCGACCTTTGCTGCGGCGGCAACTTAGCCACCGATCCAGCGAGTCGATGGGCTACGTCGCGCTGATCATGTTCCGCACAACCTGCTGGTACATCCAGTGGATCGACCGGCGAGCCCAACCGTATGGACGAAGGGCCAGCCCCACCCGCAGCCACGGAACGTCAATCGATTCGTTTGTTATGAAGTCATCGCTAACACCCAATACTGCAGAGCCTGCGGCGACAATGATCAATTGTCAATCATCCGACCGGATACAACACGCCACGTGCAGCATCAAGTGCCTTGCTGCGCGCCAGGACTACCTGCAAGGAACGTGTCCCATCGCAACGCACAACGCCCTGGAGTCCGCCGCGACAACCGCTCCCAATGACGCACAAGTGGGTTCTCGCTTCGCCGAGTCGAGATTCACTCGCTGTGGGCACCAACCTTCGTCACAACACGTATCGCCCGTTCGATCTCCTGTTCAGACGCTCGCCGTCGAGATGGGCGTGGCCGCCCTGTTCAAGGTCGTGCGACTACGCCTCATCCCGAGCTCAACGTCGACGCCATGGCGGTGAGCTTTGCCGTGCGCCTGGTGCTGCGCGACCTCTCGATCATCCTCAACCCGGACCGAGGCGACGGGCTCGAATGGGTGGACCTACCTGCGTGTGACCGGCTTGCGTGCATTCTGATTCGAGCGATGCCATGATTGAACTGCGCGGGCGGTGGCGGGACTTTTTCTGGTTCTCGGCACTGATCCGGGGAGGGGGCTCCGGTGCACATTTTCATTCGTTGGGCTTTAGTACCGCTGATTCGGGTATGGAGTCTGATTGTCGAGCGCAGACTGGCCGATGTTCCTCGGCCGGCGGACGAGTCCCGGGTGCCATCATCAGAGATGGATTGCGACCGCGTCCTGATCTTCGGTCGCGGCCCGGCTTTAGGCTTGGGCGTTCTGAGCCACAAGCTCGCTTTGTCTGGCTCGCTGGCTCGTGCGTTGTTCCTCCGAACCGGCCATGCTATCGACGTCACCGTCGTCGCCGATTCAACGATCGCCGTCGGTTCGGCCATCCCCCGACTGGCCTCGTTACCGCTGGCAAGTTCTGACGCGATCGTCCTCACCTTCGGCGCGAAGGATGCCACCACCCTCGCTGATCCCGGCCGGTGGGATCGTCAAATGCGGGCTCTGCTGCGTTTCCTCGACGACGACTGCCCGGATTCTGTCCACATCTTCCTCCTGGGCATCCAGCCGGTCCGATCGATTTCGGTGTTCAATTCACCGTTAGGCGCCATTGCCGATCTCCATGCCCGCGAATTGAACGCGGCGACCGAGAAGATCTGTGCGGAGTTCTCCCGCGCCCTGTTCGTGCCCTTGACCGCCGTCCCTCACCCCTCGCCAGATCGGTTCCGCAGTGCAGCCGACTACCGTCACTGGGGCGAAATCCTTGCCGCGCAAATGTCAAGTCACCTCGAAGGCAAACGGCAATACGCAGATCCGGCTGAACACACTGTTCCCTGACCGCGATTCTCGAATCAACCGTGGCGCAAATGCCCTAAATCCCACACCTGGCGCTACAAGCTCTTATCCCCTTTCGGGAACGTCTACCGTTCTGCTCCAGACGAGTCAGGTAATCGGTCGAGATTCCGGCGAGCGCGGCCAGATCTTCTCGGCGCAGACCGGATGCTCTGCGCCTGTTGCCCACGGGTAACCCTGCGCCCTACGGTGACACTCGGTCCCGCCACCGCCGCACCGTGCTCCCGAACTCCAAAATCTCCATCGCTCGAGTCTGCGCGCTGGACGCCTACTTTCCGTAGCCCTGCCAGTCCTACGACAAGCGTGCCAATGGTTACGAGCATGCGGCCGGAGGATGCTCGCACCATGACATCTCCCACGAAAGCCTGGATCATCACCGGACCGACCTCAGGGATCGGTTACCGCACCGCACTTGAACTCGCGAAGCACGGGACGGTCGTCCTGGTCGGGCGCAGCGCATCCAAACTCGATGCCGTTCGCGCCGAAATCGAATCGACGGGCGGTCGTGCCGTGTCTGTCGTTTCCGACCTCTCTGACATCACGAGTGCCCGGAACGCGGGCGCTGAGATCGCCGCCCTCGGACTTCCGATCGGCGGCCTGCTCAATAACGCGGGCATCTTCCCCGCGCGCCCGTCGACATCCGCGCAGGGCTGGGACACCGTCTTCGCTACCAACCACCTCGGGCCGTTCGCGCTCACGGAGGCACTTATACCGTCCCTGCCGGATGGCGCAAATGTGGTATTTGTCGTGTCCGCGGTGGAGGATCCCGAACGCAAGATTGCCGTGCAGGCGGGCTTCCGAGGCGGTCGCTACATCTCAGCGAAAGCGAGCGCTCGAGGCGAGTGGCTCTCGCCAGGTAGCTCTAAGTTGGCTGGGCCGATACCCACGCCACCACCAAACAAGCGCCGCTCGCAACCGCTCTCGCGTTTGCTCGCGAATACGCGACTGCGCTTCAACGCCATCGAACCCGGAGTCAATCCCGGCTCGAACCTTGGACGCGCTATGGCGCCGGCGCTCGTCGCAGTGAGCAAGCTGGTCGCGCCGCTCCTGCAAGTAATGCCGCACTACACGACGCCGAAGAAGGCGGCGAAAGTTATCGCACGAATCGTCACGAGCGCTGATTCGAGCACCGGTGTGTACTTCGACGAGAACGGCAGCTCCATGAAGGGTTCGAAGCAAGTACACGATCCGGCGTTTCAGGGTCGCGTGGTCTCGGAGACCCGCGCCCTTCTCGGGACCGCGAACGGCATCTGACGGCTGCCGGATGCCGGCTGAGTTCGATGGCATGCCGCACAGCTGTGGTCGTTCATCTTTCTCCCAGCCGCTTTGCGTTGGTTTCAGGAGCGGAGGCTTCTGAGGCCGGCGCGGATTTCGCTCACCAGGATCTCGGGCTGCTCGAGGGCCGCGAAGTGTCCGCCCTTGTCTGCTTCGCCGTAGTGAATCAGGTTGGCGTAGGTGTCTTCGATCCAGTTTCGTGGCAGACGCGGAATGTCACGCGGGAATACCGTTACGGCCACGGGCAGCGTCAACTTGGGGCCGGCCATGCTGCCCGATCTGTTTTCCCAGTAGATCCGACCGGAGGACGCGGCACTGTTGGTAAACCAGTAAAGCGAAATTGCGTCAAGCATGTCGTCGGTGCTGAGAGCGTCCTCGGCGAGCCCATCGTTGTCCGTCTTGGATTGGAACTTCTCGTAGATCCAGGCCGCCTGCCCGGCCGGAGAATCCGCCAGGGCGATTCCGACGGTCTCCGGCTTCGTGCTGTGAAGGTGGTTCGAACCGCCGAGTTCTCCGGTGTAGAGGGCGAGGGTATCCACGGCGTAGCGCTCTTCTGGCGAAAGCGTGTCGGGTATCTGTGCAGGAAAGGCGTATTGGGTGTTCAAGTGGATCCCGAGAAGACCCGTGGGTCGCATCGCGCCGAGAGCGCTCGTGACGACGGCGCCCCAGTCGCCGCCCTGGGCTGCCCATTTCTGGTAACCGAGACGCCTCATGAGCTCCACCCACGCGATTGCGATGCGACGCACATCCCAGCCGTCCTCTGTTGGCTTTTGAGAAAAGCCGAAGCCGGGCAGAGAGGGAATGACCACGTCAAAAGAGTCTTCGACACGTCCCCCAAACGCCGCCGGGTCAGTGAGTGGTCCAATCAATTTCAGGAATTCGACGATCGAGCCCGGCCATCCGTGCGTCAGAATGAGGGGCATCGCATTCGGATTCTTCGACCGGACATGGATGAAGTAAGTGTCCAGACCGTCGATCTCACTCAGGAATTGTGGGAAACGATTGAGCTCAGACTCGAATCGGCGCCAGTCGTACTCTCGTTCCCAGTATGTGATGAGCGCTTTGGCGTTCTCCAAGCGGACACCTTGGGACCAGTCGGGAACAGTCTCCTGACTCGGCCATCGAGTTCTGGCCAACCGCTGCTTGAGGTCATCGATCTCGGAGTCCGAGATTGCGACGGTGAATGGGCGGACAAGGGTAGAGGGTGCGGGTGTCGATGTGGTCAATGTCTGGTTCTCCCGAGTTTCTGGTTCCACCGTGCAGCGCTCTGTTGCACAACTGTGTGCACTGCACACTGATGTGCAATCTACTTGATTGCACATGATTGTGCAATCATTGAGTCGTGCACATCGAATCCGCCCGAGCGCGCTCCATGAACGACACACGCAATCGCATCCTCGACGTCGCGCTCGAAGTTCTGGGGCAGAACCCGGAGACCGGGATGGGTGACATCGCCTCCGCTGCCGGTGTGGTGCGCCGCACCGTCTACGGCCACTTCCCCACCCGCGCCGACCTCGTGCAGACCCTCGCGCAACGAGCAGTAGACGAACTGGCGGCCGCGCTCACGGAGGTCGACTCCCCGGACCGAGCAGCCGACGCCGTGTGGACGGACTTCATCTCCCGGCTCTGGCCGTTGGCACATCGCTACCGTGTGCTGTTGGCGTTGCGGCGCGGCGAGTACGGCGAGGAGATCCACGCCCTACTCGCACCGGTCGACAAGATTCTTGCCAACTTCGTGCATCGAGGCCAGGCCGACCAAGTATTCGGACGGCACCTTCCCGCGGACGTCCTCAGCCAGATCGCCTATGCAGCCGTCTTCTCCATCGCAGACAGCGACATCTCCGACGGGACCCTCGACGCCCGCGCGGCAACCATCGCGAGCCTGCTCATTCTGGGAGTCCCCGAGGCGCGCGCGTTTGCTCTCGTGGATGGACAGCCATGACACGCACTGCCCTGAGTGAGGAACCCGCGTGGTCGGCATTGAGATCCGTGGTGCACGACCCCCGTAGGTGCGTTCGCACGTCTAGAGGCCGCCGTCGCCAACCGGGTCAAATACTTACGACAATTTGCGGCAAAGTGTGGGCAACCCAGAGAAAAATAAGGACTTGACCAGCATTTTTATGGCGTACCGATGGGATTTGACCCCAAATATCGGTGCCCGAAATCACAGCCATACGTCGCAAATCCCCGAGAATTCAAATGGTTTTGAGTGAATAGAGCGACGGATGATCTGCGAAGTTTGCCCACACATGTGGGCAAACGGTGGGCAGACTATTTTGGCCAACTGGGCCGCCATTTGAGGTCTTGAGAGACCACATACCAACTACATGGACTGGAGGTACCAACAAGGGTTACTCGCCAGCGAACGACGCGACCGCTGATTCCAAACGGTCGAACGTGAGGTCATGACGCGGCACCTCAATATTGAGGACTTCGAAAGTGGAACCACATCGCTGGATGTAACCGAGTACCTTCTCGGCTGAACGCTCGTCTCGCCGCCGATCGCCTACACGCCACTCGTGGTCGGAAAGAGGACGCACCTCGAGATCTTCGGCCCTGCACGGTTCATGTCTGTGATTCACCATTGAATCTCCTTCGTGTTGAACAACTCATCGAACTCGGTCGATGTCCCGCCCGACGTCTTCAGACACCGCCAATTGCTCGATGACACTGTAGCCCCCAAGCTTCAACGTTCCCCGTCCACCCCGCGAAGGGACCAAAGTCTCTCCCTGCGGATCTCCCCGCAACATAGCTTTGCCATGTTGCCCCAGATTTCTGGGCGCGCATCCCTTCCCGCGCTGAGGAAGCGACCATGGCCACCATCCTTTCGTCATCTGAGACATCCACTGATCGTCCGAGCCACGTGATCGATCCTGCGAATTTTGAGTTGCTCCAGACGCAACCCATCGAGATCCTCCTGCAACCGAACCGGCTACCGCCCACGAAACTGACCACTGCGACACCGATGATGCTGCCTGGTGTTGTTTCATGACGGGACTTACGGTGGCGATTGTGCTGGTCGCGGTGGTGGCGATCATCGCCTTAATCTTGGCTATTCACATCGTCAACCAATATGAGATGGGTGTGCTGTTTAGGCTCGGCCGCGTGGTTGGAGTGAAGAAACCCGGGCTTGCTGTGATCATCCCGGTCATCGACCGGCTCAGGAAGGTGACGCTTCGGATCATCACGATGCCGATCCAGTCCCAGGGCATCATCACAAAAGATAACGTCAGCGTCGATATTTCCGCCGTCGCATACTTCAAAGTCGTCGACGCGGTGAAATCGGTCGTCGCGATCGAGAACGTGTACTCGGCGATCGACCAGATCGCCCAAACAACGCTACGGAAGGTCGTCGGCAAGCACACCCTCGATGAGATGCTCGCCGAAACGGACGTCATCAACGCCGACATCCGCAAGATCCTCGACGTCACCACCATCGACTGGGGTATCGAAGTCACCCTCGTCGAACTCAAAGACATCCAGCTGCCGGAGAGCATGAAACGCGCCATGGCACGCCAAGCCGAAGCAGAGCGGGAAAAGCGCGCAAAAATCATCGCCGCCGAAGGCGAATCGCTTGCAGCGGCGGCACTCGGCGATGCCTCAGACACCATGATGGCGCACCCATTGGCACTCCAACTCCGCAACCTACAAACCCTCATCGAACTTGGCGTGGACAAGAACACGACGGTCGTATTCCCCGCTCCGCTGATGAGCACGATCAGCGAACTCGGCGCATTCCTTGCCCGCGAAGCCGCCGCTGCCACACCAGGGGCCTCCCATGCGACCCTTGTCGCCTCCCAGGACGCTGCTGAACCTGACGTTTCTGTTGTCCGCCCGGTCGAGAGAAGAACGAAGAAGATCGCTGAATAGTCGGTGAGCAGGACGCTGGTCGAGCCGAGAACCATGTTGGTCGGATTCTCATGGGAAATGAGCACCGGCCGATAGTCGGCCCCGCTCGCTTGGAACTGGCGCACAATCTGGCTGTTGCATGAGCCCGTTCGTCACCTCAGCCATGAAAGGACTTCTGTCCGCCTGGCATGCAGGACGAGTGGCGCTTGCCGGTCGGTGGAGCGAAGTTGTGGCACAAGCCTGAGAACCGGCGCGAGCCGCAGGGGCACTCGAAGGTCCGCGGTCATGTGTCGTGTGTTGCTCGGGACTGGTTGCGGTTCTGATGGGAATCACAGTTCTTTGCATTCGACTAGCGGCGCTATACGGAAAGTAAGTTCGGCGACCGTCTCGCCCCTCCTTTGGCCGTAGCGCCGGTAGTCACGCTCACCAAAGGTGGCGCGGTAATTTCCGGATGGAGCGAGTGGCACGATGGACGACGACTGGGCGGTTTTCCACTTTTCCCCAGGCAACCCGTCAGGGCCAGAAACGTGCTCTCTTGCCGACACCATTGTGGCAGAATGGGCCATCGAGGTCCTCGACGCCCACGTAGCAGGCGCCCGAGTGCTTCAGACACCATTCCACGGTGTGCCAGTTGGCACGTACGACTTGGTCACGTTCATTGCCGTGCTCCATCACCTTCCCCTCGCCGAGACACTTCGAGCGGCTCGGGCCGCCGTTCGTCCCGGCGGTCGGCTGGTGATTGTAGGGATGAGCCGTGAGACGCGTGATGATTGGCGCGGGTCGCTGATATCCCTGCTGCTGAACCCCCTGATCGGTGCCGTGCGTCACCCTGGGCGCGCCAAATCGGTGCCCGTTCGCAGACCGCAACGCGGGGATCATGCGTACGGGCGAATGCGAACGACGGCCCGACCACCCCGCCACCAGAGCGGCGGCGGGGTGCTCGTCGCTCGATCAATGCTGCGGCAGGACCCGTGTTCCCTCGATCTGCACGGCCCGGAGGGCCTTCGGGTTGAGCCCGAGCAGCTTGAGGATGGTCGGCGCGATCTGTGTGGTCTCCACGGGTGACGCGATCGTCTTGCGGTGTTCTGTGCGGAGACCGGCGACTATCAGAGGCACATCGCGATCATCAGCGCTCGCCCCGCCATGTTCGGCGATCTTGGCTTTTCCGCCGGTGTAGACCACTCCGGAGCTAGCGATGCCAAGGATGTCCGGGTAGCGCGAGTCCGCGGCAGTCGTGCCGAAATAGGAGGCCACGGCGGCACCAGCGTAGATCGTGCCGAGCCCGGATGAAGGCGTGCTCTTCGCGGCACCGGTGATGTCGTTCGCGGCGGCGGAGTGCGTGGCCAGGTAGCCCTTGGCGAATTCGGCGGCGACCTGGGAATGATCGGACAGCCACAACTGCATGATGTCGTCGTCCGTGGCGAAGGCGACCAGATCCGGCCTCGTCGGATGGGTGGACTTCCACGCCGCGTTCAGGCCGTCGATGATGGGGCCGTCCGGGACGCGCGTGAGGGCGCCGGGGTCCATCGGCGACTGCCCGTGCTTGGCCGACAGAATGATCGTCGTCGACTTGGCTAGGCCGTCGGCGGTGATCGCGGCATCCAGCTTGGCCACCGACGCGTTCACGAAGTCGAGGGCCTTGCTCAGGAGCGGGCCGGGGACTGCGCCGCCCGGGAGGTAGCCGCCGGTCAGACCGTGCGAGGTCGGAAGCTTCTGGGCGGTCGATACGGACTGGAAGTTCATCCCGAAGATCGCCGGCACAGGTTGAGCGGTGGATCCGGAGTGATCCTTCCCACCGATCTCGTTCAACACCGCCTGCACCTTGTAGCCGTCGTACTGCTGGGTGGCCGCGTTGTCCTTGGTCCAGTCCCCCGCGCTGTAGGGCGCGGCTGCCTGGCTGTTGATTTCGGGGGTGAAGAGATCATCGACGCCCTTGCCCGATGAGCCGTTGAGAATCTCGTAGGCCGGGTGCTTGTCCGACCAGGCGGTCGTGAGGCCCGCGCTCTTGGCGACCTCGAAGATGGTATTCACCTTCAGGTACTGGTGCGGGTATATCGGAGTGCAGGTGGCCGGATCGACGGGAAGGGCGGCCGGGTCCGGGAGGCTCTGCGGCTGGCCGGTCATCGACAGGATGCTGCCTGGCAGGCCGCTGAGGCCCGCACCGGCGTCGAGCGCGTCCGGGTTCTTATCGGCCGACTCGGTGAACGCGACTTCCGCCCCGGGCTTGGCTGTTGAGCAATTCGTGGTTCCGGCGGGGAGCACCGCACGATTGTAGGTGTCGTCGTAGTAGATACCGGTGGTGCCTGGGTTTCCACCCGTCACCTGCCCGATGAGGCCGGGAAACGAATCTGATGGCACCGGAGTCTGCGCGTGTGTATAGCTGGTTCCCCGTGCCACAATCTCGGCCAACGCCGAGGTCGGATGCGCGCGGACGTACCAATCGAGGTCCTTCTGATGCAGCCCGTCTACCGAGAGCAGCAGGACATGCTTGGAGTGCTTCCCGCCGCCATCGTCGGCGATGGCAGGCGTCACCGCGGCAGCCGCCAGTAACGTCGCGCTGAGAATCGCCGCGGTTGCGTGCGCGATCTTGTGGGTTGACTTCATGGAATTAGACCTTCCGGTTTCGGTGCCATCGCATGGACTCCCCCGCCGGGCGCGTTCGCCGCCCCATCGAGGGCCGGACCATCGCCCGCGCGGTACCGACGCCCACCGTAGCCAGACGAGACGACCTACCCCTCAAGGGGGGGGCGAAAGGCCGGTGGACGCGAGGTTGCCATCTGGTTAATCCCTTGGGCGACCACCCAGATCCGGATCGGCATTGGCCTCGACCTCGTTCGCGAAACCGTCGAACGACTCGGGCGGCCGAGAGTGCTCGACACTTCCCCTGATGGGACGACGAATGAACTCCGCATCCCCGGCGACGAGCGCAACAAGAGAAACGGCGAGCAGGTAGGTACCGAGGCCAACGTAAGCGCCTCCGAGGAGGAGCAATGCGATCGCCCGCCGCGCGTCGTCGGAGCCGGACAGCTCCCACACCGCCACAAGGCTCGCACCAACTTCGAGGAGGCTGTCAAGGCCGAAACCGAGCAGGGCGGCGGACGATGCCGTGTAGGCCAAATAGCCAAGCACGCCGACACCGAGCTTTCGCCACCGCAAGAGTGCGAGACTCGACGCGCGCACTATCAGGCTTGAGCCCCCGGTCGACAAGGTCCAGCTGCTTCCATCGGTATAGGCAGGACTGCGCGATCCCAAGCAACTCCGCAGTCTCTACCACGGTCCGACCAGAGCGCACGAGTTCAAGCGCGCGCTCACGGAACTCGGCCGGATACGGACGGGGCATGTGACGACTCCCCTCTCAGATGTAGCCACATTCTCCCAACCACCCATTCCGGAATACCAAGACAGGACCAAGGTGTCCGGGAAAGCGGGTCAGGCTCCGCCTTGCTGCGGCGTCGTTCCGGTTCCGCGAAAAGGCACGAATAGGCCGCCGCGAGGTTAGGCTCAGACGATCAACAAGGGAGTCGATCATGCCGAAACTTCACTATGCCGGTCAGTCATTCGAACTCGAAGCAAGCAACGGGGCGGAGAATATTGTCAGCCGTATTGATGAGGCGCTGACGACCGGGCGAGAGATAGTCGCGAACACTAAAGTGCCGACGAACATGGTCCTCGGGGTCGTTCGTCTGGCGAACGGCAACGACCTTGTTTTCGGGTTCAGCGGATCGCTTCCCATTGCGATCGAGAGCGACGGACCACAAGACAGTCATAACGGTGCCTAGTCAGTCAACCCGTGGGTTCGGCCGTTAGCGCAGCGTCACTCCTCGGATTCGGTAACAGCGGACGCACTTCGTGGTCTGTCGCGGTAGTCAACCCAATCTGCTCGCAACCAGCCTTACGACTCGGCACATAGACCTGGTCACGGGAGAACCCCTCGCGGCAGACTGGGCCAGATCGACGGCGGAGGGTCTTTCTCGATAACGGTGTTTCCGGCGGTTTTCATTAGCAGGTTTCCGCGGTCGGCCAGCGGTATTGGCTTCGTGAGAACGGTCGCTTCTATGAAAGGCCCGACGGTAGCAACCGCCTCCGACAAGGATTCGTGTGCGCAGGTCAGGCGTGGGGCGCGTGCTTCTTCGTTTTCGCCGGGCCGTTCATCATTTCCTCCTGCACCTGCCGGGCGAGGTCGCGAAGCAATGCCGCGTCCGCCCGGGAGAACTTGCGCGGCCGGGTGTCGACAATGCAGAGCGCCCCGAGTCGCTGCCCGTCACTGGTCTCGATGGCCACGCCGGCGTAGAAGCGCACCTTCGGCCCCCCGACGACGAACGGATGCGTCTTGAACACCGGGTCTGCCGCGGTGTCCTCGATCGTGAACTGGTCTGTGCGTGCGATCGTGGTGCTGCAGAACGAGAGGGCGCGTGGCACTTCGACCGGCGGCATCCCGATGACGGATTTGAACCATTGGCGGTCGTGGTCGATCAGGGTGATCGCCGCCGCGTCGGTGCCGAACGCTTCTTGGGCCCGCTTCACGATCGCGTCGAAGCGTCCTTCGTTCGGAGTGTCGAGGATGCCGAGAGCGTCGAGCGCCTCTTGTCGGAGGGTTTCGTTCCGTTGCACGAATCGGATGGAACTCGCAGCCGGAACAAACCCCTCCACCACGAGCGGCGCGATGAGGGACGCCCACTCCCGATAGGTCTCGCTCGTCGCGTAGACGTCGGTCTCGGCGAGTTCCCGGTCGACGGATTCCGGCAGTGGCGGGTCGAACGGGATGAAGGTGATCCGGTCGTGGCCGTCGCAGGCGCGCCTGGTCACCTCGTTGAGTCGTCGGGCGTGACGAGACGTGGGGCCGAGCACGAAGTCGGGCAGTCGGGACAGAAGCCCAGTCGGCGGCACCGCGACGACGAACAACAGAAGGCTCACCGGAGTCTCCTGGTCCACGAAGGCGAACAGCCGGGCCAGCCGGCGACGCCAGAGGAAGACGGGCACGAGCTGGAGAGCCTCGTTGACGCCGATGGTCGTGATGATCGCATCCAGTAGGCCAAGGTCACGGCCGCGAAGAGCTCGCAGGCAGCCGACGGCGTTGAGGGACGCGTTGCCGACGATTTCCACGTCCGTTGCCCGGTCGGTGTGGGCGCTCACCTCTCGCGCGAGGTGTCCGCCGAGCGAGCGGTCCCACGACGAGACTCCGTAGCCGACTGCGAGAGCGTCGCCCATGAGCAGAATGCGGTCGGGGTCGACACCGATCGTCCGGACGTGCGGCTCATCGATCGGCCGAGCCAACGCCAGCCACTTCTGCCAAACGGAGAGAAGCCAACCAAGGATGACGGGACGGACGAAGAAGTCGCTGATGTGAACTGGCATTGTGTGCCCCCACTCCCACGACTCATCTGCGGGTGGACCATCTTGTACCCCCGCCGCCGCTGCCGCGAGTCTAGACCGTCTGGTTCACCAGGGCCGCCGGCGACACGTTGCGGCCGGCTTCAGCCGGGGGTTGCAGGCGACAGGGCGGCCAGCCGGGCATCCGCGGAATTACCTCTGACGTTGTGGACGTCATTCTCCGAAGTCCAGTCCTCCATCCCTGAATTCAAGACTGCTCGCGGCGTGGCGTCAAACCGGCCGCCATGAGGTCGAAGCTCGCGAAGACCGGGCCCGCCATCTAGAGAGCACCTAGCCCTCGGCGACGAACCGTTCGAACTTGTCCGCGACGGCGTTGGGGTCGGTCGGATACACGTGGTCGTTCATGCGCGCCAGAAGCTCTACCCGAGTGCCCGAGATAGCGAGCCACCTCGAACGTGTCTTTGATGCGTGGGACCAAGTACCCTGTTTGCCCGTTCAGGGCTGGCGGTATGGTTTCTGGATGCCCGATGACTTTCCCGGTTCGGATGCAGAGATCTACATCAATGGGATGCGTGTGCCATTCCATTTGCGAGTGACGACCACGGATGTATGGGCGGTGCTCGATGAGTCGTTCACGCGACGTGGCTCACTTGCAAGAAGCCATGCCTATTCCCGGAGGACTTCACCGCGACTGATTGTTCGCCGCGGCGATGATCTAACCCCTCACCTCGTCAGTAGTTGGAGCGAGGGGTTGCGCCTAATTCTGTCACCATTGTGAGGCGGCGCACCGTGTCCGAATCAACACATTCGCAACGCTCGTCCGCCATTATTGAGGGCTGCTTGGGGGACACGCTTGTTGAGGCGTCACGCTAGGTTTGATTTCCTAGGTCCTCCACCAAACGGATCCCCAGTGTAAGCCGATCTCCGTTGGATCCTGATCGTCGTAGGTGGTTGGCCGTCAGGGCCGAGGTCGATGAGGATCGTTTGATCGCCGGTGTAGCGAGGATCCTCGACGTCTGGCCAGTACAGAGTCAAGGGCGGTCGGAATCGTCTAACGCTCCTCTCTGGTTCTCACCCGAGGTTGAGGGGCGCCGTCTCAGCGGACGTTGCGAGGCAAATCGCGGCGGCAGGACGTGTAGTGACTCAAGAGGCATGGTGGGTTTGCGAGAGCGGGCCAAGCGGGTTATATCTTTCAGACGAAGCCACTGACTGGATTGAAGCCATCGCGAACGGCGAGACTAACGACGATCGCTGGAACCTGTCGCGCTGGCCCCCCGCTTGTGGAGAAGGTTCGTGCCCTTTCCAACCCGCTGCCTGTCTCAATTCTTGTCACCGTTATCGGTGTGCATATCGGTGCAGGTGTGCGGCGGGAAGTGTCGTTAGGTGAGCGCGGGGATGCCGAGGAGATGCATTCGACTGACGGCCCAGATGCTTGCGGCGAACACGACAGTGGCAACCGCGATGGCCAACGCGTAGAGTGCGACGACGCCGTAGCCTTGTGCAGGGTTCAGGAACGGGTAGGGCACCCATCCGTCGGTTGCCCCGCGGATCAGGACGACGATGATCCACACGATTGGGTAGACGAGCGAGACCCAAATCTTGTTCCATGGGAGGGAACTGCGGTCGCTGAAGAGCATCCAATCGAAGGCGGCGTAGACGGGCAGGATTACGTGCAGCACGGTGTTAGCCCATGCCAGGGAAACGCCCCCTTCAAGTCCGGCCAGCAGCACGTTGTATACGGCTCCGGTGATGACTATGTAGGTTGTTGCGCATCCGCGCGCCAACTCCAACCATCGGGACTGAGCTTTTCCGGAGAAGGAAACGAGTGCGGCGACCAGTAGCACGATGACCAGCATGATGTTGCTTTGCATGGTAAAAAACCCGAAGAAGTTGAACGGGTTGATCGTCGCGCGAGTGGCCGTGTCGAAGAAGGTCGACACGATCGCCGCTATGCCCAGCAGTGCGACAGCCAGCCGAACTGCAGGCACAATATGTTTCACGTTTCGCCTTTGATCAGTGGTGCACATGTCACGAAATCTGTGACCTCCTTGAATCCTAAATGTCCCGCCCCTTCATCCCCGGGAGATTCCTCATCGTGATCGACGCCGGCACCGCTGACGATCATCAGGCGTGCTGCCCTGGCTCAGTGGCCCGAAGTCAGCGACTAACGGCCCCACTACAGGTCACGTTGACATCCGCGCCCCCGCCCGCTCCCGCTCCCGCATTCGCACCATCGCCGATACCCGAAACGAGATGGACACCGAGACGATCATGGCGCTCAGCGCCTAAAACCGAAGGGCCACGAGTTACACCACACCCCGGGACTTGACCCGGGTTAACGTAGGAATCGCCCGGCGACGGGTCGCTGGGCGATTCCAATGTGTGGACGGGTTTCGGGTTCCTATCCACATACGGACTATTTCGAGGTAGTAGCGATCCGCGATTCGGGGGTTACGTCTCGGTCTCTCGAACGTCTAGTTCCGGGCTGACCTGGGTGGAGCGCTTCGGAACTCTTTACAGAATACTCTACGTCCACATTAAGGGGGACTTCTGTTGTACCCCCATTTCGGGACTCCGCCAGCAGGTGTGTGAGCCAGAGGTAAAGGCGTACGCACAGTCACCGACAACGTGACCACAGCCCCGACTCCGCAATTCCCGCATCTTCAGGGCCGAGTTCACTTAGCTCTCGGAGATTCCTCGGCTGGAACGCACGGGAAATAGGCTGGTACGCACAGGAAATAGACGGACAGGTCAGTGGTGGGTGGGTTGGGCCCAGGGCGGGGTGCCTGTTCACTGTTGAGGGCTCCTCGCTAGGCTGCACAGATGGAGTGGGCCATAGGTATCGGATTGAACCTCGTGTCGGCGATCATTGGTGGCGCAGCAGTGAATCGCCCCGGGGTTGATGGAGGGTCTGATTCCGCGAAGGATGATGATTATGCCAGCACCGAGGAAGTACCCGCCGGAGTTGCGGGAGAGGGCCATTCGGCTCGTGCAGGAAGCCCGAGCGCAGGATGGGGACCTGTCGCTCAACCAGGTAGTGCTCCGGATCGGGCAGCGGGTCGGGGTCAACCCGGACACGCTGCGCGGCTGGTTGATTCGGCCTGGGTTTAGTTCCGTCTTTTGATCAAGGATGGAACTGATGGCTAGATATACGACTGAGATGCGTGAGCGGGCTCTGAGGATGCTCGGTGAGGCGCGGGTGGATCACCCGAATCAGATGACGGCGATCCGGCATGTGGCAGGGCTGCTGGGGATGAGTCCCGAGACGTTGCGGGTGTGGCAGCGCCGTTACGAGGTCGACGCGGGCGCAAGGCCCGGCGTCACGTCGGACGTGGTCGAGGAGAACCGGCGGCT
>NZ_VRMG01000028.1 GCF_008040105.1 Lacisediminihabitans profunda | reverse complement strand
GACGAATTCGCGGTCGGTGTGATCCAGGGCGGTGCCGGCACCTCCACCAACATGAACACCAACGAGGTGATCGCCAACCGCGGCCTCGAGATCATGGGCTTCGAGTTCGGCGACTACCAGCACCTGCACCCGATCGACGACGTCAACCGCAGCCAGAGCACCAACGACGTGTACCCCACCGCGATCAAGCACGCGATGGTGTTCGGGGTCAAGCGGCTCCTGCACGAGCACCGCAAGCTCACCGAGGCCTGCGCGCGCAAGGGCGGCGAGTTCGCCGACGTGCTCAAGGTGGGGCGCACCCAGATGCAGGATGCCGTGCCGATGACCCTGGGCCAGGAGTTCAGCGGATTCGCCCACACCCTCGCCGAGGACTTGGACCGGCTGGGCGAGACCATCCCGTGGCTCAACGAGATCAACATGGGCGCGACGGCGATCGGCACCGGCATCACCGCCGACCCCCGCTACGCCGAGGCGGTCTGTCGCCACCTGAGCGAGATCACCGGCGTGCAGATGGAGACGGCGGCCGACCTCCTCCAGGCGACCTCCGACGCGGGCATCCTCATGACGCCGAGCGGCACCCTCAAGCGGGCCGCC
>NZ_VRMG01000027.1 GCF_008040105.1 Lacisediminihabitans profunda | reverse complement strand
GTGGGCGACGGAAGCGACCTCGGTCGCATCAGCTCGCAGCAGGTCTTCCTGTCGTCGCTCGTGCGTACGGTGAAGAGCGACAGCACCCTCACCGACTTCACCAAGCTCTTCGGTCTCGCCACGGCGGCCTCCAAGAACATGACGTTGTCGAAGAACCTCAGCAACCTCAACACCATGGTGTCGATCGCGCTGGTGCTCAAG
>NZ_VRMG01000026.1 GCF_008040105.1 Lacisediminihabitans profunda | reverse complement strand
ATCCGCTGAACTCCTGGCCGAGTGTCATCGGGACTGCGTCTTGGAGTTGGGTGCGCCCAATCTTGAGAACCCTCGCGAACTCCCGGCCTTTTATTTCAAAGGCGGCAGCAAGTTGGGCGTGTTCTGCTCGGAGCCGTTGGACGCTCCAGATCATGGCGAGCTTGATCGCTGTGGGGTAAACGTCATTGGTCGATTGGCTTC
>NZ_VRMG01000025.1 GCF_008040105.1 Lacisediminihabitans profunda | reverse complement strand
TGTAGTTCCCGGGGACGTTGTGAACGCGTTCGATTGGTGATTTGCCGCCGATGCCGGTGTGGGGTCTGTGGTGATTGTAGTCATGGAGCCACTGCTGGTAGGTCGCAGCTCGGGCCTCGTCGCTCGTGTAGGTGTGGGCGTAGGCCCATTCCTGGGCGAGGGTGCGGTTGAATCGTTCGACTTTCCCGTTCGTCTGTGGCCGGTAGGGGCGGGTGAACTTGTGGCTGATCGTCTCGCCCAGCGCGGCCGTGAAAGCACCGGAACGGTAGCAAGAACCGTTATCGGTGAGGACACGTTTGACGGTGATGCCGTGGCTGTTGAAGAACGCGTTCGCGCGGATCCAGAACCCGGCGGCGGTCTCTTTCTTCTCGTCGGTGAGAATCTCGGAGTAAGCCAGGCGGGAGTGGTCGTCGACCGCGTGGTGCAGGAACGAGTAGCCGCGACCCTGCTTTTTGTTGTTGCGCTTGCCGATGGTGCGGCCGAGCATCCGGTGGCCGCCACCATCGGGGATGCGGCCCTGTTTCTTGATATCGACGTGGACAAGATCGCCCGGCGCGGCATGCTCGTAGCGGACCGGTTTCGCTTATCTGAGCGGCAGCCCGGTGGCCTGGTCGAGATAGGCCAGGCGCGGCATCCGGTAGCGGGCCAGGATCTGCTCGACCGTGGAGCGAGCGACGTGCAGGTGGTAGCCGATGCGGTGTGGTCCCCACCGGCGGGTGAACCGCAGCGCCACGATCCGCCTCTCAAGCCGCCTGCTGGTCTGGTTCGGGGACCGGT
>NZ_VRMG01000024.1 GCF_008040105.1 Lacisediminihabitans profunda | reverse complement strand
CCCTACCGGACACAGACGAAGGCGACAGTCTAACGAGCCACCCACCACCTCGCACAGGAATGGGCCTAAGCCCACACCGAAGCGAGCTACGAGGTCCGGTCTACGACCTACCAGCAGTGGCACCATGACTACAATCACCACAGACCCCACACCGGCATCGGCGGCAAATCACCAATCGATCGAGTTCACAACGTCCCCGGTAACTACAAATAGCCGTGCGCCGGCATCGTGATTGTTACGCCTCGTCGCGATTGTCGCCGGGCGACGGGGCACAATCGCGACAAAGGGGCACAGCGATCGGATGGCGCCGCCTCAGGCGCCTCGCGTAGCCTTGGCCCATGACTGATCAACGTCCGATCGGATTCTGGCTCAAGCTCGTCGACCGCCTGATCGACGAGCGGTTCGCGCTCACCCTCGAGGAGCACGGCGTCACCCGGCGCCAGTGGCAGCTGTTGAATGTGCTCGCGCGGGGCAACGCCACCGTCGAGGCGCTGGATGCCGCGGTGGAGCCCGTCCTCGCCGCCGACGACGGCGAGTCGGCCGACGAACACCTGGCAGAGCTGGTGGACAGCGGGTGGGTGGCAGTCACGCCGTCGGGGTACGAGCTGACCGAGCACGGCCACACCGCGCTGAACGGACTCTCGGCTGTGGTGCAGGCCAATCGCGAGCTCGCCAGCGAGGGAGTCACCGAGGAGGAGTACGACCGCACCCTCGCCACCCTCGAGCGGATCGCCCGCAACCTGGGCTGGAGCGAGAGCTAACCACGCGTATATAAGACTTGACATATATAGGCTGAGTCCCATATGGTGAGGGCATGTCCCTCCGCAACGCCGTCCTCGGGTTCCTCGCCCTAACCCCGAGCACCGGCTACGACCTCAAGTCGCACTTCGACGGCAGCGTGCGCCAGTTCTGGACGGCCGATCAGGCCCAGATCTACCGGGTGCTCGGCCAGCTCGTGCAAGATGGCCTCGTCACCGTCGAGGTGATCCCCCAGCCCGATCGTCCGGACCGCAAGGTTCACCACATCACCGCCGCCGGGCTCGCGGAGCTCGACGGCTGGCTCGCCTCGCCCCTCGACGCGCACACGGTGCGCGAGCCGTTCCTGCTGCGCCTCTTCTTCGCCGGGCGCCTCGGCGCGGCGGGCGTCATCGGCCTCATCGACGCCCGCGCCGCCGCCGCCGAAGGGCAACTGGCTGCCCTCACCGCGGTGCGCGCCCAGCAGCCGAACCCGGCTGACCTCGAACGGGCGCTTCGCCTCGCCACCCTGGACAACGGCATCCGCCACACCCAGACCGAACTCGACTGGCTGCGCGACCTGCGCGGAACCGTCACCACCACGAACACCACCTCGAAGGAGCAGGAACGATGACCGCAACCATCACCAGGACAGCCGCGGGGGCCGCGGCGGTCGGCCTCGCCGGCACCGCCCTCTTCCAGGTCGCGCTCGCGGGCGGAGTGCCCTGGGGCGCGGCGGCGTGGGGCGGGCTCTACGAGCAACTGCCCGCTCAATTGCGGGTGAGCAGCGCGATCTCCGCCGTGGTGCTGCTCGCCGCCGCCGTGCTCGTGCTGCGCCGAGCCGGCCTCTGGGGCTCTCCCTCGAGGCCCGTGCGCGTGCTCAGCTGGGTGCTCGTGCCGCTCCTCGCGCTGAGCGCGCTCGGCAACTTCGCCTCGGCGAGCCGGTGGGAGAACCTGCTGATGGGCCCGGTGGCACTGCTGCTCTCGGTGCTCTGCGTCGTCGTCGCCCGGTCACGGCCCACCCCGGCCGCCGCGGCCGACCACACCCCGGCCGCCGTCTAGCCGTACTGCCCAGGCAGGTTTGGTTGATCGGCCGCCCCGGTCGCCGGTGGTGCCCGGAGACTGGACCCTCTTGGCCCTCTCGTTGTGCCGCTCGCGTCGGTCGGTCCGTGTCGGTCGGGCCATGTTCTGCAGGACGGGGACCGGTGGTGTGGGTGCCTACCTCACAGACTCCAGTTCTGCAGGACGGGTTGTGCAGGACGGGTTGTGCAGGACGGGTTGTGCAGGACGGGTTGTGCAGGACGGCTTGTGCAGGACGGGTTGGGCAACACAGCATGTGCAGGACACGGCAGTGGTGTCGCGACCCGAACGGTCCCGGTCTGCAGGACGCTTCCGCCGGTTCTGCACCTGCTGTCGTCGCTATCCGCCCGAGCCGTCCTGCAGAACCCGTCCTGCACAACTGGAGTCTGCGGAGGCGGGCACCCGTGGACGGCGGCACCGTCCTGCACAACCCGTCCTGCACAACTGGAGTCTGCGGGGCAGACACCCGTGGACGGCGGCACCGTCCTGCACAACGCGTGCCAGGGCCGAGGGAGTGCCGCACAGTGGCCGGGACAGGCAGGCCGCTACAGCCCGTTCGCCCGCGCCACCGCTCCGTACCACTCCGCGCTCGGCTTCGGAGTACGCGCGAAGGTCTCCCGATCCCAGGCGATCAGGCCGAAGGTGGGCGCGAAGCCGGAGGCCCACTCGTAGTTGTCGAGGGCGCTCCAGTGCTGGTAGCCGAGCACGTCGATGCCGTCCGCGATCGCGGAGTGGATGCCCTCGAGGGCACCCCGCGTGTAGGCGATCCTCCGGGAGTCGTCGGCGGTCGCGATGCCGTTCTCGGTGACCATCACGGGAACCCGGTCGCTCAACTCCCAGGCGGCGCGGATGCCGAGCTCGGCGGCCGGGGGGAAGAACTCCCAGCCGGTGAGGGTCGTCTCCACGTCGGGCGAGACCGGCACCGGACCCTTCGGACCGATGAAGGTGCGGGTGTAGGCCTGCACGCCCACGAAGTCGTCGCCGGCGATGTTCTCGAGGTACCAGTCGTCGCGCGGATGGCCGTAGTTCACGAGCGCATCGGAGGCGCCGGGCTCGATCGAGCCGTCGGGCAGGGTCGTCGGCGCAAAGGCCTGGGTGGCCACGGTCCAGCCGCTCTTGAGGCCCGAGACGGCGGAGAGCACCTCCCGCGAGCGCCGGTGGGAGGCGAGCAGGGCATCGGCCACCTGCAGGTCGGGGTTCGGCAGCCCGAATGCCACGAGGTTGGCCGCGTCCTCGCCGCCGGCGAGCATCGCCGCGATGTTCGGCTCGTTGATGGTGCAGACGTAATCCACGCCGCTCGAGACGATCGGCAGGGCGAGCTCGGTGTAGCGGGCGAAGAGGTCCGCGGCATCCGGGGCCCGCCAGAAGCCATCCCGCTCGAACCAGCGAGGCACCGTGAAGTGCATGAGGGTGACGACGGGGTTGAGGCCGAACTCGAGGCAGGTGTCGACCATGCGCCGGTAGTGGTCGACGGATGCCCGGGAGACGTACCCGCGCTCCGGCTCGATGCGCGCCCACTCCACGCTGAACCGGTACGAGTTGAGGCCGAGATCGGCGAGGATGCGCATGTCCTCGCGGTAGCGGTGGTAGCTGTCCGCGGCGTCGCCGCTCGGCTCCACGATGCTCGTGCCCGGCGTGTGCTCGTGCACCCACCAGTTGCTGTTGATGTTGTTGCCCTCGATCTGGTGGGCGGCGGTGGCCGCGCCCCAGAGAAAGCCGGCGGGGAATTCGAGCATGGTGGTCTCCTAGTAGAAAGCGTCTGGCGAGTGCGGGTCTTCAGGCCACGTCGGCTCGGCCGGGGTTGGGCACGGCATCCAGAAGGCGGATCGTGTACTCGTCCCGGGGGTTGCGCAGCACGGACGAGGTCTCGCCGGACTCCACCACCGAGCCCCTGTTGAGCACCATGATCTGGTCGGTGACCAGTCGCGCGCTGAGCAGGTCGTGGGTGATGTAGAGCATGCTCACTCCGAAGGTCTGCCGCAGGTTCTCGAGCAGCGCGAGCACTCCGGCCCGCAGCGACACGTCGAGCATCGACACCGGCTCGTCGGCGATGATCACCTGCGGGTCGCTCGCGAGCGCCCGGGCGATCACCACCCGCTGGCGCTGCCCGCCGGAGAGCTGGTGCGGCAGCTTGGCGGCGAACTGCTCCACCGGGGTGAGGCCCACGGTGTCGAGAAGCTCGAGCACGCGCCGTCGGGCGTCTGCACCTCGCAGGGTCGAGTAGTTGAGCACCGGCCGGGTGAGGATGTACTCCACCGAATGCAGCGGATTGAGCGCCGTGTACGGGTCCTGGAATACCATCTGCACCTCGCGATGCAGCCGCTTGAGGTCGCGTCGGCGGATCGCGTCCACCCTCAGGTCGCCGAAGACGATGCTGCCGGAGGTGGGTCGCTCCACCCCGGTGATGAGCTTGGCGATCGTGCTCTTGCCGCTGCCGCTCGCGCCCACGAGCGCCATCGACTGGCCGGGCTCGAGGCTGAACGACACGTCGTTCACCGCGGTCACCGGCTGCTCGCCGCGGCGCGGGCGCGGATACACCTTGGAGACGCCGTCCACCACGAGGGTCTCGAGCGCTGCCCTGCCCTCGCGGGCCGAGCGGGTCGGCCGGCTTGCGGTCGCGGCCGAACCGGCCTCGGGCGCCCGCGACTCGATGCCGGGCACCGACACGACATCTGCCCGGGGGTCGCCGTAGTGGCTCAGCAGCATGCGGGTGTACTCGTGCTGCGGGCGCAGCAGGATGTCGCGGCTCGGCGCATCCTCCACGATGGCCCCGTCGTGCATCACCATCACCCGCTGGGTGGTCTCGAGCACGATGCCGAGATCGTGGCTGATGAGCACGGCGGTGAAGTTCTCCGCCTTCTGCAGCTGCCGGATGGTGGCCATCACGGCCTGCTGCACGAGCACGTCGAGGGCGGTGGTCGGCTCATCGAACACCATCAGCCGCGGCTCGAGAGAGAGGGCGAGGGCGATCGTGGCCCGCTGCCGCATTCCGCCGGAGAGCTCGCCGGGGTAGCGGTCGAGAACGGTCGCCGGCAGCTCCACCTTGCCCACGAGCTCCCTCGCGCGGGTCAGCCGGTCGTGCACGCTCACGTGGCCGTGGGCGCGGAAGATGTCGTAGAAGTGGTCCCGCACCGTGCGCACCGGGTTGAGCGAGTTCATGCCGGACTGCGGCACCATGGCGAATCCACCCCGCCGCTGCGACCGCAGGTTCTCTGCGCTGAGCGCCGCGATGTCCGTGCCGTCGAAGAGGATGCTGCCCCCGGTGATGCGGGCCGGCGCCTTCGCGAGGCGGGTGATCGCGAGCCCCAGGGTGGACTTGCCCGATCCCGACTCCCCCACCAGGCCCACGAATTCGCCCTGGGCGAGCTCGAAGGACACGCCCTTCACGGCGGGCACCGCCACGGCGCCGGGCGACTCGTAGCCGACGGACAGGTCTCGAACGCTGAGCAGGTTTCGAACGCTGAGCAGGCTCATCGGGTTGCTCCTTCTCGCAGACGCGGATTGCTCAGGCCATCGACGCCGAAGTTGATGAGGGCGAGGGACGCGGCCAGCAGGGCGATGCACAGCCCGGGGGCGAAGAGCAGCACCCACTGGCCGGTGAGCATCGCGTTGCTGTTCTGGGCCCAGAAGAGCATGGTTCCCCAGCTCACGGTGTTCACGTCGCCGAGGCCGAGGAACTCGAGGCCCGCCTCGCCGAGGATCGCGCCGACCGCTGAGGCGAGGAAGCTCCCGGCGATGAGCGAGGTCATGTTCGGCAGGATCTCCCGGAAGACGACCCGCGCCGAGCTCTCGCCGCTGAATACGGCGGCGGTCACGAAGTCCCGCGAGCGGAGGGTCTGAGTCTGGGAGCGCAGGACGCGCGCACCGGTGGCCCAGCCGGTGATCACCACCACGAGCACGATCATGCCGATGCCGCCGTCGTGCAGGTAGGCGGCGATCACGATCATCAACGGCAGGGCCGGAATCACGAGGAAGAGGTTCACGACGAAGTTGATCACGTCGCCGACGAGCGTGCGGGCGTAGCCCCAGCTGAGGCCGACGAGTACGGCGACGAGGGTGGCGAGGGTGCCAGCGGCGATGCCCACGAACAACGAGATCCGCGTGCCGTAGAGCAGCTGGGAGAGCACGTCCTCCCCGGCGCCGGTCGTGCCGAGCAGGTGGGCCGGGCTGCCGCTGTCTCCGCGGGTGAAGCTGTTGTCGGTGGCCGAGTACGGCGCGAGAAGCGGGGCGAAGATCGCCACCAGCACGAAGAGGCCCAGGATCACGAGCCCGATCCGCGCCTTGCCGCTGCTCCAGAGAGCGGCAAACGCGCGACCGAGCATCAGGAGCGGGGCCGTCCCGCGACGGGAGGCGAAGGTCTTTTTGATCGTCGTGTCGGTCATCGTCTCGTCCTCGGGTCGAGCGCCCCGTAGAGGATGTCTACGATGAAGTTGGCGAGCAGCACGCTCACCGTGATCATGAGGAACAGGGCCTGCATGAGCGGGTAGTCCTGGTTGGTGACGGCGTTGTAGAGCAGATAGCCGAGCCCCGGATAGTTGAAGACCCGCTCGACCAGCAGCGACCCGCCGACCACGGCGCCGAGCGCGAGGCCGAAGGCGGTGAGGTTGGGCAGGAGCGCGTTGCGGGCGGCGTAGCGCAGCGCCACCGTCTTCGGCTTGAGGCCGTTGGCCTCGGCGAAGGTCACGTAGTCCTCACCGAGGGTGTTGATCATGTTGTTGCGCATGCCGAGCACCCACCCGCCGAGCGAGGTGATGAGGATCGTGAGGGCGGGAAGGATCGAGTGGTACAGCGCGTCGCCGAAGAACTCGATCGAGAAGTTGGGCGTGACGGTGGCACCGTAGGCACCGGAGCGCGGGAACAGCCCGGCCACGTAGCCGAGGAAGAAGAGCAGCAGCAGCGCGGTCCAGAAGTACGGGAACCCCGAGACGAAGGCGCCGCCGACGGTGGGCAGCGTGTCGAGCCAGGTTCCGCGCTTCCAGGCAGCGAGCACGCCGAGCAGGGTGCCGCAGACAAAGGACACGATCGTCACCACCCCGACGAGCACGATGGTCCACGGCAGCGCGGCGGAGATGAGGCTCGAGACCGACTGTGGAAAGAACGTGAACGAGACGCCGAAGTCGAAGTGCGCGAGGTTGCCGAGGTAGGAGACGTACTGCTCCCAGATGTTGCCGGTCGGCACCCCGAGCTGGGCCTTGATGGCCGCCTGCACCGAGGCGCTCACCGGTCCGCTCTGGGCGAGTTTGGCGATCGCGGCGTCGGCCGGCGAGCCCGGCATCAAGCGCGGAAGCAGGAAGTTGAGGGTGATCGCCGCCCACAGCGTGAGAAGCAGCAGTCCGACCTTCTTCAGGACGAAGTTCACGCGACACCACCTCCATTCTTTGCGTGCGGTGCGGGGTTGGGCTGTCGGTGGCCAGACCCGGCCGCACGCTCGAGGCGTGCGGCCGGAGCCGACCGAGTCGGTGCGGTTAAGCGCCGGCCTTGGTGAGATGGGTGAGAATCAGCAGCGGGTTGGAGTCCCACGTCATCGGTGAGGCGTACGGGTTCTTCTCGCTCGGCCAGCCGGTGAACTGCTTGTCGCTGAAGAGGCCCCACAGTCCGCCGTAGAACATGGCGATCGCCGGCACCTGGTCGTAGACGACCGTCTGCAGCTGGTCGCCGAGCTTCTTCTGCTCGGCCGGGTCGCTCGTGGCCTTGAGGGCGGCCAGGATCTGGTCGACCTTCGGATCGCTGAACCGCTCGAAGTTCGAAGTGGTTGGCGTGCCGACCGGCGCGGCGAACTGGCTGTTGAGCAGGTTGTTGAAGTCGTCGTAGATCGACCCCGTGCCGCCGAACGAGCCCATGGCCAGATCGTAGTTGCCGCTCTGCAGCGCCTGGTTGTAGGCGGCAGGCTGCGGCTGGTTGATCTTCACGTCGATGCCGATGGCCTTCAGCTGGCCCTGCACGGTCTTGACTCCCTGCAGCCAGTCGGTGTACCCGTTGGCCGTGGTGATCGAGAAGGAGAGCTGCTTGCCCGACGCGTCGACGAGCGTGTCGCCCTTCTTCGTGAAGCCGGCCTTGGCGAAGAAGTCCAGGGCCTTCTGCGTGTTCTGCGCGATCGCCCCGCCATCCGGCAGCGCGGTATTGAGCGCCGCCTTCTGGTTCGGCAGGAGCAGTCCACTCTGGCCCGCGGCATCCACATAGCCCTGTTCGGCGTTGTTCGCGATCTTGCTGCGGTCGAGCGCCCAGGACAGGCCCTGCCTGAAGTTGACGTCGTTGAACGGCGCCTTGGTCAGGTTGGGGTAGAGGCTCACATTGCCACCCGGGGGGAACCAGTAGCTGTTGTGCTGCTTGTTCGCTCCGACCCAGGTCTTGTCGACCTCGGTCATGAACGAGTACGCCCAGTCGTAGCCGTTGTTGACGACGTCGAGCTGGGTGTTCGCGGCGGGCAGCACGAGCTTGTCGGCGGCCACCTTGTCGGCCTGCCAGTAGTTCTTGTTCTTGGCGAGCGTGTATTGGTTGGGACTGAACGAGCCGAGCACATAGGGTCCGGTCACGACCGGCTTGGCGTTGGTCTCCTTGACGGGGTCCTTCACCGACTTCCACACGTGCTCGGGCACGATGAGCGTCTGCTCGATCACGCGGGCCGCCGGCACGTCGTCGGTCTTGAGGGTGAAGGTCACCTTCTGGCCGTCCACCGCCACCGAGTCGACTCGCTGCCAGACGCCCTTGAGGTCGAGCTCCTTGTGGTCCTTGAGGAGCTGGAAGGTGAACGCGACGTCGCTCGCGCTGAACGGCTTGCCGTCGCTCCACTTGACGCCGGTGCGGATGTCGAAGACGACCGTCTTGGCGTCGGGCGCGGTGTGCCCGGTGGCCAGGAACGGGGTCTCCTTACCGTCGAGCGAGTTGATGACCTCGAGCGGCTCGTACATGTAGGTGGTGCCCACGCGCTTGTTCGGCGCGTATGGATTGAAGTTCTTCTCGAACGTGGGCGAGCCGTTGTCGGCGCCCACGAGCATCGAGCCGTTGGCGGCCGGGGCGCTTCCGCCCTTGACGCTCATGCTGCAAGCGCTGGTCGCGAGCACTGCGGCCACGGAGAGGACGGCGAGGGCCGTCAGTGATGTGCGTCTACCTGGATGCATTGCCGGGTACTTCCTTCATGTCGTCATTGACCTTCGCGGCGAAGTTGCCACGCGTACTGTGTAAATGGATACGGTTCGTGCACCCTTGGTCGAGTGTATGCGCATACATTGCGATCTGCAAGTCTTTTCGGCTTCCCTCCCCGCTTCCCCTCCCTCTTTTTCCTCCCCGGCTTCCTCCCTGCGTCCTCCCCGACTTCCTCCCTGGCTTCCTCCCTGGCGTGCTCCCCG
This sequence comes from Lacisediminihabitans profunda, assembly GCF_008040105.1. Classification (GTDB taxonomy): domain Bacteria; phylum Actinomycetota; class Actinomycetes; order Actinomycetales; family Microbacteriaceae; genus Lacisediminihabitans; species Lacisediminihabitans profunda. The sequence continues at coordinate 9,058 of NZ_VRMG01000024.1, read as the reverse complement.
GCTTCCTCCCTGGCGTGCCCGTTTGTCAGGTCTGGGCCCGCTCGAGCCGGCACAATCGCGACAAACGGGCACGGTTACGGCGGGATGCCGCGGGACGGCGCCCCGACGAGCGACACGGCCGAGCGGCGCCCGACGAGCGGCGCCGGGCGGAGCCGAGTCGCGCCGACTCCTGCCGGGGCGCCGCCGCGTGGTTCAGTGCCGCGGCGGCGCCCCGGCGCGGATCAGCGCAGCGACATCGTCTCCGCACCGAGGTAGGTGCGGGCCGCCCACGACGCCGGGTCGCTGGCGAAGTGCCCGCGCAGGGCGTTGTTCGCCAGGGCGTTGTCGAGCGAGATCATGATCATCGACTGGTCGAGCACCAGTCGACGATGGCCGACCGCCCCCGTGGTGGGGTTCACCGCATCGAAGAAGCCGCCGTCCGCGCTGTAGCTGTCCGGGTAGAGCGTGCGCAGCTTCTCGATGTTGGCGTAGGCCTCCTGCGGGATCACCCCGAGGGCGAGAAACGAGGCGTGCGGAGTCACCGTGGTCTCTGTCGTCTCATTCGCGCAGCCGCCGCCGCACTGGGAGAGGGCATTGCCGGTCCCGAACTTCTGCCCGACCGCACCGAAGATGCCGTACCCGCCGCTGTCGTCTGCGGTGCTCGAGGGGGACATCCCCCACACCGGCAGCTTCAGCTGCTCGGTCGCGTACTTCGCCTGCACCTGGGCGAGGCGCTTGTCGGCCAGCCCGAGTCCGCGCGCGCCCCACTCGGTCTCCGGCACGATCTGGTTGGCCATCAGGCCCTCGAACATGCCGCCGCCCCAGGTGGGGATGTGTGTGATGGTGCTGCCCGGGTAGGTGTAGTGACCCTCCCAGACGCGGAACGGCTTGCCCGACTGCGGGTCGCGGATGGTCTTCCAGTAGCCGACCGGGGCCTGGCCCTGCCAGGAGAAGTCCGGATCGGTGTCGCACTGCTTCGGCGGCAGGGTGCGCCAGGTGCGCCACCAGACGTCACCGGGCATCTGGTGCAGGCCCATTCCCACGTACATCGCGATGCGCGGATCGCTGTAGAGCGCCCCGTTGTGGTAGCCGGCCGGACCCTGGCCGGAGTAGTAGCCGCCGAACATCTGCCCGGTCGGCTGGTTGCCCTCGATCGCCGGGTTGGTGTTGCAGGCGGTCTGGGCGCGGTTGTCGTAGAAGATCGAGAAGTCCATCGGCGTGATCAGCGCGTTGGCCGCACCCCTGAGTTCGGGGAAGGCCGACCGCACGACGAGAAGGCCGGCGGCGTACCAACCATTGTCGACCGCGGAGAGGAACGAGCAGTTGTCCTGCGCCGGGGTTGTCCTCGTGTCACAGAAGACGTCCCCGGGGTTGAGGATGGCCTTGCCCGTGCCGGTGTCGTACCACTGGTGCAGGAAGCCGTGGTCGCGCTGCATCGTGCCGACCGTCTTCATGGTGGCGGAGATGAGCGACGTGGCCGTCGACCGTCCGATGAGCCCGAGGTCGTTGGCGGCCACGACCGACTCGAGGTAGACGCCGATGTTGGCGGCCGAGGTGTACGTGCCGCGCACGCCGTCCGGCCCGAGGTTGTCGAGCGGGAGGTGGGTGACCGGGTCGACGGCCTTCTCGAAGAACTTCCAGGTATCCCCGGCCATTCCGAGCAGCGTTGCCTTCTGTGCGGCGCTCAGGACGGATGCCGGCGGGACGTCGGACGCCCGCGCGCTGGTGACCTGCGGGGCCACAATGGCGGCGGCGATCACGGCCCCCACCGCAATGCTCGCCGCCAGGCGGGCCCCGCGAGCGGGCCTCGGATCATCGGCCGGCGCGACCGGACCGTTCGCTCGGGTGGTGCGTCGCAGCTGACTCTTCATTGCCCGGTACTTCCTTCGTGTCATCGTCGACAGTCGCGGTCGGGTGTTCCGGGGGGAACGCCGCGCGGCGTACCCGGCGAGTGTATGCGCATACACTTCGGTTTGGCAATGGCCCGGTCGCGAACCGGGCGGCCCGGCGGGTTACCCCGGGCGGCGCCCCCGGGGTGGCTCCGGGCGCCCTCGACGCGTGCCTCCGCCCGCGCGCGAAGTGCCAGCTGCCCCCTCGCGATTCTCGCCGGCGAGCCGCCCTCGTCGCCCCTCGCTATTGGCTTCGAGACGGGCTCGAACCCTCCGAACTCTCCCGCAGCAGCAGCTTCACCGGCAGCCGCAGCGCGATCGGCGGCTGGGCGAGATCCTCCAGCCTGCTGCGCATCACCCACATCGCCGCGCGTCCGAGGTCCACCATCGGCTGCTGCACGGTGGTCAGTCGCGGGGTCGAGAGCCGGCCCTCCTCGATGCCGTCGAAGCCGGTGACGATCGTCTCCTCCGGCACCCGAACTCCCCGTGCAGTGAGAACGTCGATGATTCCCAGCGCGGTCTGGTCGTTCGAACACATGAGGGCGCGCGGCGGCGGCCCGGCCGCCAGGATCTCGCCGGCGATCGCCCGGCCGCGCTCCCGCGAGAAGTCGCCGTGGAAGACGGGGAGCGACCCCGGATCGATGCCGCTCTCGGCGAGCGCCTGGCAGAATCCGCCGTATCGTTCCCGATCGTCCGGGGTGTCTCGAGGGCCGGAGACGAAGACCGGGTCGCGCACGCCGAGGTCGTCGATCACGTGTCTGCCCAGGGCGTGCATCCCCTCGGCGTTCGCCACCGTCACGTGGTCGAAGTCGTCGCCGCGTCGCTCGCCGGCGATCAGCACGATCGGGATGCGCCGGGAGACGTGTTCGAGCACGTCGTCCGGCACGCTGTGGGCGAGCAGGGCGAGCCCGTCCACCCGGCCCGCGATGTCGCTCACCATCTCGATCGGGTTGGAGCCGCGACCGACGCCCACCATCAGGGTGAAGCCGTCCCGCCAGGCCTGCAGCTCGCTGCCTCGCAGCACTTCGTCGAAGTAGAGGTTGGGGCGGCGCACGTCGCCGGAGTCCGGGATGTCGACCACCACATCCACCCGCGGCGAGTAGGCGAAGTCGGTGTCGTCCACATCCTCGACCGCGTCGAAGTCGGGGAAGTAGAGCCCGAGCACGCCTGTGCGCCGGGCCGCGAGACCCCGGGCGCTCGCGCTGGGCACGTAGCCGAGCGCGCGCACCGAGGCGAGCACGTGCTCCCTGGTGGATGCGCGTACATCGTCGGGACGACGAAAGACCCGCGACACCGTCGCGATCGACACCCCGGCGTGCGCGGCGACGTCGTAGACCGTCGCGGTCTTCTGCATTGATCCTCCTGGGCGACGCGGCACGAGTCGAGGTTCAGCGAGTGAATCTCGGCTCGGGTCGAGTGTATTACTCCTGCATCCGGCCGCCGCACCCGGCCCGCACCCGCACCCGGCCTGCACCCGTGCTCGTGCTCGTGCTCGTGCGGCGACTGTGCCCGTTTGTCGCGATTGGGCCTGCACGAGCAGGCACGATCGCGACAAAGGGGCACAATCGCGGCCGCGGGCGCGGGCGTTCACCTAGGTGAGGAACGGCCGCGGGCGCGGGCGTTCACCTAGGTGAGGAACCAGTACCAGATGAGAAGCATCGTCACGAGGAATCCGGTGACGAAGTTGAGCCAGAGAAACCGCTTCCAGCCGCGGTTGGCGCGCCCGGCATCCGCATCGGTGATGGACCAGTACGGCAGCACGCTCGCGGCGTACGGCAGCATGAGGATCGCCGAGAACGGACCGGGGAACCTCGTGAACAGCAGCAGCACGGCGGCGAGGAGGTAGACGAAGAACGAGAGCCGAATTGTGGCCCGGCCACCGATCACGGTCGCGATGGAGCCGATGCCCCCCTCGCGGTCGGCCACGATGTCCTGCACAGCGCCGAAGGCGTGCGAGGCGATGCCCCAGAGGAAGAACGCGGCGAGCAGCGCCCCCAGCGCCGGGGTGAAGACGGCACCGGCCAGCACGAGGCCGTAGACCGCCGGCGAGACGAAGTGGGTGCTCGAGGTGAGCGAGTCGAGAAAGGGCCGCTCCTTGAATCGCAGCCGCGGGGCCGAATAGGCGATCACCGCGAAGACGCTGATCGCCAGCACGAGCCAGGACAGCGGGCGCCCGACCGCGACGAGGAACACGAGGAACGGCACGTTGAGGATCACCGCCGACCACAGGGTCAGCCGGTGCACTCCCGGGTCGAGCAAGGCCCCCTCCACCCCGCCCTTGCGCGGATTGTGCAGGTCGGACTCGTAGTCGAACACATCGTTGATGCCGTACATCGCGAGGTTGTACGGGATGAGGAAGTAGATGGTTCCGACGACGAACACCACGTCGATCTGCCGCGTCGCCATCACGTAGGCGGCCGCGAACGGGAACGCGGTGTTCACCCAGCTGAGCGGGCGAGAGGAGACGAAGAGGCTCTTAGCGGCGTTCATCGCGGCGCCTCCCGAGCAGAATCCAGAGCGACGGCAGCAGCAGCACGGCCGCCACGGGATAGGCGAAGTCCTCGAGCGGCGCGATGCCGACGAACGCGCCGGAGATCTTGGCCGGGTCGTAGCCGACCAGGCCCACCCCGATCATCAGGTTGTCGAAGATCGCCGTCGTCACCAGCAGGAGCGCGCCGGCGAGGGCGACGGATGCCCAGGGCAGGCCACCGCGTCGCCGACCGACGACGAGGGCGAGGCATCCGATTACGGCCACCGCCGCGAGGAAGACCGCGTTGAGCGCCCAGTAGCTCATCACGATCGCGCCCCGCGCCCGGACGGCATCCGCGTCGCCGCCCCCACCGCGTTCATGGTGAGGTAGCAGAGCAGGGTGAGGAAGAAGACCTCCTCCACCGGCAGCTCGGGCGCGATCACGAGCCCGGTCATGAAGCCGGTCTCGCCGCGGAAGAAGATGCCGAGACCGATTCCCGCCGCGTCCCAGGCGAGGAAGAAGACGACGCCCACCACCAGCACGATCGTCGCCCGCCGGGCATCCGCCCAGAAGAACAGCCGGAATCGGCGATCGAGCAGCACCATTCCGGTGAGCGCGATCGCGAGCGCGACGAGGTACAGCGCGCCCACTAGCCGACCGTCGGCCGGAGGGGTTCGGGCAGTGCCTCCGTCGACACGTCACCGCGCAGCCGTTTGACCAGCACCTCGGCGCTGATGAGGCACATCGGCAGCCCGATCCCTGGGATGGTCGACCCGCCGGCGTAGTACAGCCCGGCGACCTTCTTGCTTATATTCCCGGCGCGGAACATAGCGCTCTGGCCCAGCGTGTGAGCCGGCCCCAAGGCCGTGCCCCGCCAGGTGTGGAGGTCGTTCTCGAAGTCGCCCGGGCCCACCGTCTTGCGCACGACGATGCGGGAGGCGAGGTCCGGGATGTCCGCCCACTCCGCGATCTGTTCGATCACCGTGTCGGCGAGCACCTCAATTCTGGTGTCGCCGTCTCCGTCGACGTCGCCGCGGCCGATGCTCGGGTCGGCGGGGATCGGCACGAGCACGAAGAGATTCTCGAAGCCCTCCGGCGCGACCGACGGGTCGAGTCCGCTCGGCTTGCAGACGTAGAGCGACGCCGGTTCGGGCACGGACGACTCGGCACCGAAGATCTTCTCGAAGCCCGCCTTCCAGTCCCGGGCGAAGAAGAGGGTGTGATGTTGGAGCTGCGGCAGTTCGCCCCGCACGCCCAGGTAGAGCAGCAGGGCACTCGGACCGGGCGTCTTGCCGTCCCAGTAGCGCTGCGGGTAGGTCTGCAGTTCTGGCGGCAGCAGGCGCGTCTCGGTGTGGTGCAGGTCGGCGGCCGACACGACGATATCCGCCGCGATCTTTTGCATGCTCCCGGAGGCATCCGTGTATTCGACGCCGGTCGCGACGCCGTCGCGCGTGGTGATCTCCGTCGCCGTGGCGCGGGTGACGATGGTCACCCCCTGTGCCCTGGCGAGCGTGGCGATCTGCTCGATGAGCCTGGTGAAGCCGCCCAGGGGGTACATGACCCCGCCCTCGAAGTCGAGGTGGCTCATCAGGTGATACATGCTCGGGGCGATATATGGCGAGGAGCCGAGGAACACGGCCGGGTAGCCGAGAACCTGGCGCAGCCGGTTGTCCTTCACGGTGCGGTCGACGAGGCTCGAGAGCGGGCGCAGCAGCAGTGCCGCGAGCGTGTCGGCGCGGGAGAGCACGTCGCGGCGGAGGAGAGGACGGATGTCGGCGAAGCTCGTGTAGAGGAACCGCCGCTTGGCAATCTCGTAGGTCTCCCGCGCGGAGTCCAGGTACCGCTCCATGCGTGGCCGGGAGCCGGGCTCGATCCGCTCGAAGAGGTCGAGGTTCTGCTCGCGATGGGCCGTGATGTCGAGCGGCTCGGCCTCGCCCTCGAAGATCACCCGGTAACCGGGATCGAGGGTTACGAGCTGGAGCTGCTCCTCGGCGGTCGTGCCCAGCAGCCGGAAGAAGTGGTCGAAGACCTCGGGCATGAGATACCAGCTCGGCCCGGTGTCGAACCGGAAGCCGTCCTGTTCCCACGAGCCGGCCCGTCCACCCACGTTCGGCAGCGCCTCGAGCAGCGTCACCGTGTGGCCGTCCTTCGCGAGCAGGGCCGCGGAGGCGAGACCGGCGATGCCCCCGCCGATCACGACGACGGCGCTCACGAGGGCACCCTCGGCGTGCGACCGACCGCGGCACCGGCGGCGATGCGCAGCTTCACCGGGTTGGGCACGCGCACGCGGGAGCGCACGAGCTGGCTGGCCGGCGTGGCGCGGAGCCGAACGGACAATTCCGTGAACAGTCCCTGAGCGAGGGCGACCGCGCGGCGCGAGGTGCTGGGCAGGGACGGGATCACCGCGGCGGACACCCGCAGGTCCGCGTCGATGTCGTCGAGCAGGCGCCCCTTGTCGGCCTCGGTGAACGAGTCGACCCGCACCCCGGGAAAGTAGCTTCGGCCGAGCGTCTCGAAGTCGTCGGAGAGGTCGCGCAAGAAGTTGACCTTCTGGAAGGCGGCGCCGAGCCGGCGGGCGCCGTGCACGAGCCGCGCATCCTCCTGCTCGCTCAGCTCGACGCCCTCGAGGAAGGCGCGAAGGCACATGAGCCCGACGACCTCGGCCGACCCGTAGACGTACCGCTCGAAGCTCTCGTCATCGTGTTCCGTTTCACTCAGGTCCGCGCGCATCGACTCGAAGAACGGCGCGGTGAGCTCCGAGCCGAACCCCGTCTGCCTCGCCGTGCGGGCGAAGGCGTGGATCACCAGGTTGGCGCTGTAGCCCTCGGCCAAGGCCGCCTCGGTGTCCCGCTCGAGGTCGTTGAGCACCCGGGCCGTGTGCACCGGGTCGAGCCCGGCCTCGGCGGCGCCACCGTCGACAACCTCGTCTGCAATGCGCACGAGGGCGTAGATGTTCTCCACGTGCCGGCGCACCGGCGCAGCGAGCAGCCGCGAGGCGAGGCCGAACGAGGTGGAATAGCGACGGATCACCACGCTCGCCGTCTCCTCGGCGACCCGGTCGTAGAGACTGAGCCGGCTCACCCGCGGCCGCCTGACGAGGGGGCCAGAACGTGAGTTCGCGCGTTTCTGGCTAGGCTGATTGGGCACTCCCGCACGGCGCCGATCTGGGCGTCGCCCCGCATCCGCGGAGTCCTCAGATCGTGGCCGGTCACATCCTCAGGGTAACGGACAGTCATGACCACAACCGCGGAACTCGTCGTTCTCGTAGACGACTCCGGGACCCCCGTCGGCACGGCGGAGAAATTCTCAGTGCACGGCGTCGAGACCCCGCTTCACCTCGCCTTCTCCTGCCACGTCTACGACCCTGACGGACGCGTGCTCGTCACCCGGCGCGCGCTCGGCAAGCTCACCTGGCCAGGCGTGTGGACCAACTCGTTCTGTGGTCATCCGGGGCCGGGCGAACGGCTGGAGGACGCGCTTGCTCGCCGCGCCCGCCTCGAACTCGGCATCACGATTGAGGGCCTCGAGTTGGTGCTTCCGCATTTTCGCTACCGTGCCGTCGACGCCTCCGGGGTCGTCGAGAACGAGATCTGTCCCGTCTATCGGGCGGTGACCACGGATGCCGTGCGCGCCAACCCCGACGAAGTGGCGGAATACGAGTGGCTGGAGCCTGCCGCACTCCGCGCCGCTGTCGCCGCGGCGCCCTTCGCCTTCAGCCCCTGGCTGGTGCTGCAGCTCGAGCAGTGGAAGACGCCGGTCTAGTCAGTCGAGCAGGCTCTCGCCGCGCGAGATGTCGGTGCGGTGGAAGTTCTGGAACGAACGGGATGCCGTCGGTCCGCGCTGTCCCTGGTACCGCGAGCTGTACTCGGCAGAGCCGTACGGCTTCTCCGCGGGAGACGTGAGACGGATGAAGCAGAGCTGTCCGATCTTCATCCCGGGCCACAGCTTGATCGGCAGGGTGGCCACGTTCGACAGTTCGAGCGTGACATGGCCGCTGAAACCCGGGTCCACGAAGCCGGCGGTGGAGTGGGTGAGCAGGCCCAGGCGGCCGAGCGAGCTCTTGCCCTCCAGGCGCGCGGCGATGTCATCCGGAAGCGTCACGAGCTCGTAGGTGGAGCCGAGCACGAACTCGCCGGGGTGCAGGATGAACGGCTGGTTGGGAGCCGCCTCGACGAGCCGGGTGAGCTCCGGCTGGTCTTCGGCCGGATCGATGAACGGGTACTTGTGGTTGTCGAACAGGCGGAAGAACCCGTCGAGGCGCACGTCGATGCTCGAGGGCTGGATCATCTCCGGCTCATACGGGTCGAGCCCGATGCGTCCAGAGTCGAGCTCGATCTTGATGTCGCGGTCCGAAAGCAGCATGGCCACGAGACTACCGGAGCGCGCGACGCACATCGCGCCCGCGATACGATGGAGCGGTGCCGCGCGCAAGTGCGGCCACGCGAGCGTAGTTCAATGGCAGAACTCCAGCTTCCCAAGCTGGTAGTGCGGGTTCGATTCCCGTCGCTCGCTCTGTGTGATGTCTCATGTGCTTTAACAGGCCGGATGATAAATCCCAACGGAACTTGATAATTCCGGAATGCCCGAGCGGAACGGCAGGTCATGGGGTGCTTCCCATGTCGCGATTGACGTACGCGGGGTCCTATTGATCGAAGCAACACATTCTTTTAGGTGGTCGTTTCATGGTTTTGACGTCTTCGTCACCAGCTGCCCTGCGGTT
>NZ_VRMG01000023.1 GCF_008040105.1 Lacisediminihabitans profunda | reverse complement strand
CTTGATGTTGTGCCGGGTGATGTTCGCCTTCGACAGTGCCTGACCGATCACCTCACGGGTGTTGTCCCAAATCTCCTTCGGGTTGTGTTCCACCCAACCGGCCTGCGGAAAAATCTGTTCATGCTCCACCTGGCCAGACGACACCATCGAACCCGCGTGATCGAAGATGATCGCCCGGGTACTCGTCGTGCCCTGATCAATCGACAAAATGTAATCCGTCATTGCCGTAACTCCTTTGTTAACACCGACTGCGGGGGTATCGGCGGCCGGTGCCCTCGCAACGGCCCGCTCCGCCACTGCGAACCTAGGGCATCCGGGCAATCGTTGAACTGCTCCTGCACAAACGTGCACGGGGGGTTGACGACCGCCCCGCGGAGCGGTCGAATCCGCCCCCGCTGCGACGGATCGCGGACCGGGTACGTGCTGCACATTCGTGCACCGCGCCCGGTGTCGCCTGCTGCCTCGGAAGCCGGCGACGTCGCCTGGAAGGCATGGGCGGGCCACTCCACCCACTGTTTCCTCACGTTTGTGGCGCGCGGGCGGCGCGCGGTCTAGCGTTGTAGTGAACTGTCGCCTTACCCTGCGACAGCGCTCTGCGGCATCGGTGCCGGGAGGCCGGAGCGAGCGAAATCGAGGAAGAGGTTTCATCGTGAAAAAGCTCATCAATGACCCGTCTAATGTGCTTGCGGAGTCCCTGGTCGGTGTCGCGGCGGCCCATCCGGAACTCACGGTCGACCACTTCAACCGCATCATCTACCGGGGCGAGAAGACCAGGGCGGGCAAGGTCGGGCTCATCTCCGGAGGTGGGTCGGGCCACGAGCCTCTGCACGGCGGATTCGTCGGTCTCGGGATGCTCGACGCCGCGTGCGCCGGCGAGGTCTTCACGTCCCCGACGCCGGACCAGATGCAGGAGGCGACCAAGGTCGTCGATTCGGGCGCCGGCGTGCTCCACATCGTGAAGAACTACACCGGCGACGTGATGAACTTCGAGATGGCCGCCGAGCTGGCGGAGGCGGAGTCCGGCATCAAGGTGGAGTCGGTGGTGACCAACGACGATGTGGCGGTGGAGGACTCCACCTGGACCGCCGGCCGTCGTGGTGTCGGCGTGACGGTGCTCCTCGAGAAGATCGTGGGGGCGGCGGCGGAAGAGGGCCGAGACCTCACGAGCGTCGCCGACCTCGCGCGCCGGGTGAACGCCGCCGGCCGCTCCATGGGCATGGCCCTCACCAGTTGCACGGTGCCGTCGGCTGGCAAGCCCACCTTCGACCTGCCGGACGACATGATGGAGATGGGCGTCGGCATCCACGGCGAGCCCGGACGTCACCGAGTGCCCCTGGCCGGGGCGGCCGAGATCGCCCGCCAGCTCGTCGAGCCGATCCTCGCGGACCTCGACTTCACGGGGGGCCCGAACATCGTGATGCTCAACGGCATGGGCGGCTCGCCGCTCATCGAGCTCTACCTGATGTACGGAGAGGTGAAGAAGCTTCTCGACGCCGCCGGGGTCGAGGTCGCCCGCAACCTCGTGGGCAACTACATCACTTCACTCGACATGGCCGGATGCTCTGTGACGCTGCTCAAGGCCGACGACGAGATCCTCACGCTGTGGGACGCCCCGGTGAACACCGCCGGCCTGCGCTGGGGAGTCTAGGCGCCATGGGCGACGGCACCGTATCCCTCCCGCAGCTTCTCGACTGGCTCTCGCGGTTCAGCGCGCTCGTCACCGAGAACCGCACCTATCTCACAGAGCTCGACTCGGCGATCGGCGATGCCGACCACGGGGTTAACATGGTGAGAGGGATGACCGCGGTCATGGAGAAGGTCGGTGCCGCCCCGCCCGAGGCGGTCGACGCGCTGTTCAAGATGGTGGGCATGACAATGGTGAGCACCGTCGGTGGCGCGAGCGGCCCGCTCTACGGAACGTTCTTCCTCCGGTTCGGAACGACGGCCGGGGCCGTGACCGAGCTCGACGGCGCCACCCTCGCGGCGGCGCTCCGAGCCGGTTTCGAGGGCGTCATCGCCCGCGGCAAGGCCGAGCTGAACGACAAGACCATGGTGGACGCGATGTCGCCGGCGGTCGATGCCCTCGACGCTGCGGTGGCGGGCGGGGCGAGCGTGTCCGATGCGGCCGCGGCCGCGTTCTCGGCCGCCGAGGCCGGCCGCGAGGCGACCATCCCGCTCGTGGCGCGCAAGGGGCGGGCCAGCTATCTCGGCGAGCGAAGCGCCGGCCACCTCGACCCCGGGGCGACATCCACGGCGATGTTGTTCGAGTCGCTGGCGGGGGCTCTCGCCGGCTGAACCGTGCGGCCGCACCACGAGTTCGGCCGGGAGATTGCCGGAACGCCGCGCGGGCGGGCCGGTCGGCGTGCGAGGCGCGGGTAGGCTCCGACCGGTATGAATCGTCTGCTCACCACACTCTTCGCCGCTCTCGAGGCGCTCCTCGTCGTGGGCATCGGCATCGGCATCTCCCTCGTTCCGCTGACCATCCTCTGGGCCTTCCAGTACGGCCTGCAGATCGACTGGATCGTGTTCTGGCGAGCTGCCGTCGACATCTGGCTGCTCGGCTCCGGCGTGGACGTCACCATGACGCTCAACCCGGTGATCGCCTCGAGCCTCGGCTTCGCGGGCGCCGGCACCCCGTTCGTCCTCTCCATCGCCCCCCTCGGGTTCGCCCTGGTGACCGTGCTTCTCGGGGCGCGGGCGGGGCGCAGGATCGGGGAGATCCCGCACAACTATCTCGGTATCCTCGCGGCGATCGCGACGTTCGGGGTGCTCTCGCTCGGGGCCACCCTCAGCACCATCACTCCGTCGGCCAGGCCGTCGATCTGGCAGGGTGCGCTGCTGCCGACCATCGTCTTCGCCATCGGGCTCGTCGCGGGGCTGGTGCTCGGGTCACGCACGTCGGTGGCGGCTCGTGGCACGGCATCCGGGCGCTCCCTCCTGGATCGTCTGGGCGGTCGACCGCGATCCCGCGCCGTCGCGACGGCGGCGCTCACCGGCGGTGCCGGGGCGGCCGCGGTCGTGATGGCGGTGTCGGCAGTGCTCGTCGCCGCGCTCCTGCTGTTGAGCTATGCGAAGATCATCTCGCTCTACGAGGGGGTGCACGCGGCCGTGCTCGGTGGCATCGCCATCACGGTGGGCCAGCTCGCGTTCCTGCCGAACCTCGTGATCTGGGCCGCGGCCTGGCTGGTCGGACCCGGGTTCGCGATCGGCACCGGCTCGGCGGTGAGCCCCCTCGGCACGAGCCTCGGGCCCATCCCGGCCATTCCGATCCTGGGCGCGCTGCCGAGCGGGCAGTTCGCGTGGGGCTTTCTCGGTCTCCTCATTCCGGTCCTTGCGGGTTTCCTCGCCGCGATTCTGGTGCGCCCGCGGCTCGTCGCGGCGCTCGATGGCCGATCATCGGCGGGGATCCTGATCGGCACGGGCCTGCTCATCGGGGTGGTCGGAGGCGTGGCGCTCGGACTCCTCGCCTGGGTGTCCGCCGGCGCCGCCGGGCCGGGCAGGCTCGTGGATGTCGGCCCGTCCCCGCTTCTCGTGGGCGCGTTCGCGGCGCTCGAGTTCGGTGTGGCGGCCGTGATCGGCCTCCTGGTGGGCCGCCCGCCGCGAGACTGACGGGGCCTCGCGGCTCACGCGCGATCGCGGAGTCACGCTCCCCGCATCCGTCCCGCCCGTGGCGGTTCCCGTTCTCGGCATCCGCGTTTCTCCGGAGGTTCGGCCCCACGAGGACGTTTTTCGGCCCGGCGAGGGCTCGAAATGCCGTTTGGGGCGCAAAGCTCCGGAGAAACGCGGGTGCAGGGGATGCGGGAGAGAGATGCGCCCGCGACGAAGGCGCCCGGCTCACCCGCGATAGGCTCAGGGGGTGCTTTCATTGGTCGTCCTGATCTCCGGCGGCGGGTCGAACCTTCGCGCACTCCTCGAAGCGTCGGAAGACGCGGAGTTCCCCGCCCGTGTCGTCGCCGTCGGTGCCGACCGCGACGCCGACGGTTTCGGGCACGCCGAGGCCTTCGGCATCCCCACCTTCGCCGCCGCCCTCTCCAGCTATCCGGACCGGGAGAGCTGGGGCGACGCCATCCTCGAACAGATCAGGCAGTGGCAGCCGGACCTGGTGATCCTCAGCGGGTTCATGAAGCTCCTGCCGCCGCGGGTGATCGCCGCGCTCAGCCCCAACCTCATCAACACGCACCCGGCCTACCTGCCCGAGTTCCCCGGCGCCCACGGCGTGCGGGATGCGCTCGCCGCCGGGGTCGACCAGACCGGGGCGAGCATCATCATCGTCGACAACGGTGTCGACGCCGGCCCGATCATCGCCCAGCGCCGGGTGCCGATCCTGCCCGGCGACACCGAATCCACCCTGCACGAGCGCATCAAGCCCGTGGAGCGCGAACTGCTGGTGCAGACCGTGCTCGACATCGCCAACGGAACCATCGACCTCGAGGAGCTCGCCCACCCATGAGCGGACCCACCCACGCCCCATCCGAATACCGCTCCCGCGACGCCATCCCGATCCGCCGCGCGCTCGTCTCGGTGAGCGACAAGACCGGGCTGCTCGAGCTCGCCGCCGTGCTCGCGAAGGCCGGGGTCGAGATCGTCTCCACCGGGTCGACGGCCAAGACGATCTCGGATGCCGGGCATCCGGTCACCGAGGTCGCCCAGATCACCGGATTCCCGGAGTCGCTCGACGGACGGGTCAAGACCCTGCACCCCGCCATCCACGCCGGCATCCTCGCCGACCTGAGGCTCGCGAGCCACGAGGTGCAGCTCGCCAAGCTCGGGATCGAGCCGTTCGAGCTGGTCGTCGTGAACCTGTACCCCTTCGTGGAGACGATCGCCTCCGGGGTCACCGGTGACGCCGCCATCGAGCAGATCGACATCGGAGGCCCGGCGATGGTTCGCGCGGCCGCCAAGAACCACGCCAACGTGGCGATCGCCGTGTCACCGGCGAGCTACCAGCAGATCATCAAGGCCGTGACGCTCGGCGGCACGACCCTCGCCCAGCGGCAGCGACTCGCCGGCGAGGCATTCGCGCACACCGCGGCGTACGACACCGCGGTGGCGGCGTTCTTCGCCAGCAGCATCGGCATCCGTGCGGCGCATCCCCTGCCCGAGGCGGGAGAGGTGGCCGACGTCTTCGAGGTGCGGGCGAGCCTCGCCCACGTGCTTCGGTACGGCGAGAACGCCCACCAGGACGCGTCGCTCTACGTGTCGGAGGGGGGTGCGGGGATCGCTCAGGCCAGCCAGTTGCATGGCAAGGAGATGTCGTACAACAACTACGTCGACGCGGACGCCGCCCTGCGCGCCGCCTACGACTTCAGCGAGCCGGCCGTCGCCATCGTCAAGCACGCCCAGCCCTGCGGCATCGCCGTGGCCCGGGGAGCCGGCGACCCCATCGCCTCAGCGCACATCCGGGCCCACGAGTGCGACCCGGTCTCGGCGTTCGGCGGGGTGATCGCGGCGAACCGCCCGGTCACCATCCAGATGGCCGAGCGAGTGAAGGACATCTTCACCGAGGTGGTGATCGCCCCGGACTTCGACCAGGAGGCGCTCGAGCTTCTTAAGACCAAGAAGAACCTCCGTCTGCTCAAGCTTCCGGCCGGCTACCACCGCGACGACGTGGAGTTCAAGCAGATCAGCGGCGGGCTGCTCGTGCAGCAGCCGGACGTGTTCGACGAGTTCAGTTCGGACTCCTGGCAACTCGTCTCCGGAGACGAGGCGGATGACGCCACGCGCGCCGACCTCGAGTTCGCCTGGCGCGCGGTGCGCGCGGTCAAGTCCAACGCCATCCTGCTTGCCGACGACGGCGCGTCGGTGGGGGTCGGCATGGGCCAGGTCAACCGGGTGGACTCCTGCCGACTCGCCGTCGACCGCGCCGGAGACCGGGCGCTCGGCTCGGTGGCGGCATCCGACGCGTTCTTCCCGTTCGCGGATGGCCTCGAGATCCTGCTCAAGGCCGGGGTGCGGGCCGTCGCCCAGCCGGGCGGCTCCGTGCGGGACGAAGAGGTGATTGCGGCAGCGAAGAAGGCCGGCGTCACCATGTACTTCACCGGCGAACGCCACTTCTACCACTAACCCGCAGCGCCGGGTTGGGCGGAGTGCTCACCCGTTGGGCATCTGCCACTCCTCCGTC
>NZ_VRMG01000022.1 GCF_008040105.1 Lacisediminihabitans profunda | reverse complement strand
TGCCGATCAAGGGCAAGGGGTCGAGCGACTGGGCGTACTCCTGGGTACCCGTGGTCGGGCCGCTCGTCGGCGGTGCGATCGCCGGACTGGTCGCGCACCCGCTCCTGCCCCTCATCACCAAATAGTCCCTGCGGTCGGCCCGGATCCGTTCGGGTCGACTCCTACATCAGCGTCACCACGTTTGTTTTAGTTCAATGGAGAATAATCATGACGGATTACATTTTGTCGATTGATCAGGGCACGACGAGTACCCGGGCGATCGTGGTCGATCACGCGGGTTCGATTGTGTCGTCTGGCCAGTTGGAGCATGAACAGATTTTTCCGCAGGCCGGTTGGGTGGAACACAACCCGAAGGAGATTTGGGACAACACCCGTGAGGTGATCGGTCAGGCACTGTCGAAGGCGAACATCACCCGGCACAACATCAAGGCCGTCGGGATCACGAACCAGCGTGAGACCGCGGTGGTGTGGGACAAGACCACCGGCGACCCGGTCTATAACGCGATCGTGTGGCAGGACACCCGCACCCAGCCGATCGTGGACCGCATCGCGGACGGCAACGTGGAACGGTTCAAGGCCAAGGTCGGCCTGCCGCTGGCCACCTACTTCTCCGGCACGAAGATCGTCTGGATCCTGGAGAACGTGCCAGGGGCCAGGGAGAAGGCCGAGGCCGGCGACCTTTTGTTCGGCACCACCGACTCCTGGGTGACCTGGAACCTCACCGGCGGCATCGACGGCGGCGTGCACGTCACCGACGTCACCAACGCCTCCCGCACCCTGTTCATGGACCTGGAAACCCTAAAATGGGACGACGAGATCCTCGGCATCTTCAACGTGCCGAAATCGATGATGCCCGTCATCAAGAGCTCCTCCGAGATCTACGGCACCGTCTCCGAATCGTCGCTGCTGCGCGAGGTCCCCGTCGCCGGGATCCTCGGCGACCAGCAGGCCGCGACCTTCGGCCAGGCCGCGTTCGACGCCGGAGAGTCGAAGAACACCTACGGCACCGGCAACTTCCTCATCTTCAACACCGGGGAAGAGATCATCCACTCCAAGAACGGACTGCTCACCACCCTCGGCTACCAACTCGGCGACAACAAACCGCACTACGCCCTGGAAGGCTCCATCGCCGTCACCGGATCCCTCGTGCAATGGCTGCGGGACAACATCGGACTGATCAAAACCGCCGCCGAGATCGAAGACCTCGCCAAAACCGTCGACGACAACGGCGGCGTGTATTTCGTCCCCGCGTTCTCCGGACTATTCGCCCCCTACTGGCGATCCGACGCCCGCGGCGCCCTCGTCGGACTCACCCGATTCGTGAACAAGGGCCACATCGCCCGCGCCGCACTGGAAGCCACCGCCTTCCAAACCCGGGAAGTCCTCGACGCCGTCAACGCCGACTCCGGCGTCGACCTCACCGAACTGAAAGTCGACGGAGGCATGATCGCCAACAACACCCTCATGCAATTCCAAGCCGACATCCTCGGCGTTCCCGTCATCCGCCCCGTCGTCGCCGAAACCACCGCCCTCGGCGCCGCCTACGCCGCCGGCCTCGCCGTCGGATTCTGGTCAGACCTCGACGAACTCCGCGCCAACTGGCAAGAAGACTCCCGCTGGACCCCCAACATGGAAACCACCGAACGCGAACGCCAAATGCGCCTCTGGAAAAAAGCCGTCACCAAAACCTTCGACTGGATCGACGACGACGTCAAATAACCACCCCCAACCACAACCGTGCCCCCGTCACAC
>NZ_VRMG01000021.1 GCF_008040105.1 Lacisediminihabitans profunda | reverse complement strand
CCGAGCACTTCGGCCCCGTGGTCGGGTACTAGCTGTAGTTCCCAGGGACGTTGTGATCAGCGTGGCGTGAGACGATTGGTGAAGACCTCCGGTATCGAAGTGGGTTACCACACTCACTCTCGATTACCCGGAGGTCTTCGTGACTCACGTTAATGCTCCTTTGACGCCGGTGGGGCGTCTTCGTCTGGCCAGTCTCATTGTCGATCAGGGTTGGCCGGTGCGCCGGGCCGCGGAGCGATTCCAGGTCTCGCCGGCGACCGCATCGAAGTGGGTGACCCGCTTTCGTGCTGGCCTGCCGATGACGGACCTGTCCTCGCGTCCGCACCGGTCCCCGAACCAGACCAGCAGGCGGCTTGAGAGGCGGATCGTGGCGCTGCGGTTCACCCGCCGGTGGGGACCACACCGCATCGGCTACCACCTGCACGTCGCTCGCTCCACGGTCGAGCAGATCCTGGCCCGCTACCGGATGCCGCGCCTGGCCTATCTCGACCAGGCCACCGGGCTGCCGCTCAGATAGGCGAAACCGGTCC
>NZ_VRMG01000020.1 GCF_008040105.1 Lacisediminihabitans profunda | reverse complement strand
GATTCGCTTCATCGATCAGATGGGGGACCGCTTCGGGGTCGAGGCCATCTGCCGGGTGCTGCGTCCGGCAGTTCGTGGGTTTCTGACCTCCCGCGGGTATCGTGCGGCCAAGGGCCGGCCCGCTTCGGCACGTCAACTGCGTGATGAGTTGCTCGTCCCGGAAGTCGCTCGTCTGCACGCGGAGAACTACGGCGTCTATGGGCGTCGCAAGATGCATGCCC
>NZ_VRMG01000019.1 GCF_008040105.1 Lacisediminihabitans profunda | reverse complement strand
CCACCGGGACCGTCGGCGACAGCTTCGATAATGCCTTGGCTGAGGCGGTGAACGGGCTCTACAAAACTGAACTCATCCGCCGACAAGGGCCTTGGCGAACGGTCGAGCAGGTCGAACTCGCGACGCTGGAATATGTGTGGTGGTGGAACAACCAACGCCTCCACGGCGAACTCGCCCTGCGCACCCCGATCGAGGTCGAGGAAGAGTATTACGCTGACCAAGAATCGTCCCAGCCGGCACCCGCCAGACAGGGAAGCAACGAGGAACTAAACCCAGGCCGAATCAAAGTGCCTCTAAGAAGCGGTGAAGCCGCATAGATTCCACCCGGGTAGTCCTTGAGATCTCTTCTGAGAGCGGCAGCGAGCCGTTCAGCTGCCAAGTGGCAGACTTCGTCTTATGCGGAAGGCCAGTGCGTCAGACGTCTGGGTTGCTTCTATCGAGCCGAAGCTGAGCGCGGTTGACCGAGCCGTCGCGGTCGCTATGAACGTGATGGGGCTCTTAGCCGGGGGTTTGCTCTTGGGCGCACCTTCTACGAAGGACGCGGTGATCCGCCGCCGGGATACCGGCGAAGAGGTGTTGAGGGGTGACGCAGGGCAAGATGCCGTGTGGATGTTGGATCAGCTTCAAAGGGACTTGAAGGCGATGAGCGAGGATACTTTCACTGCGAAATGGCAAGCGGGTACGGATTGGACGATAGCGCTCCGCAATCTGGGCAAGTAGTCGGATCGAGAGCACGTCAGATTCCCGCAATACGAACGTCTTCCGGACGCATGTGACGAAAGACCTACTTTGATCGCGGCTAGTGCTTTGGGAAGCTTCGAACCAGGGCGGGGTCGAGGATCTCGATCAGGCGACGTTTCAGGCTTTTGAGGCGCTTCCAGTTGTCGGCCTGGAATTCGATGCTTCGCCCCTGCGAGTCCACAAGGGTCAGGCATCCGCAGGAGCGGTCGCCGGCCATCACGATGTCTTCGAACAGAATTCGGCGTGTGCGCCCGGCTTCCCTGCTGAACAGATTCGTGTCCGTAACAATCAGGGTTCTCTTCCCGCCTTTGGCACGCCAGGTCGATTGTGCGGTGCTGGCGGCGGGCTGCGGAAAGTCGTCATCGACTGGTTGCCACGGGGTGAGATGCGTCACCGAGAGCGCAAGGCTCTTCAGGGTCCTCTTGCTGAGAGAAGTGCCTTCGTTGAAAGCGATGATCACCGAGGCGACACTGCCGACAAGGACCCCGGTCAGTTGCTCCGAGGTCACTTCTGTGGCATCTTCCAACCCCTGCTCGGGTGAGCGGGTCGACCAGCCGTGCAGGCCATCTTCAGCGAGTCGGTCGAGATAGTCCAGACCGGCGAACGTGCGCTGAGCCTGCGCGCTCCCGTGGATGCGCGCGCTATCGGTTGCTGCCTTGCCGAACCCCGCGGTGGCGATCCTTCTAAGCGTCTCCGACACCAACCGGACCGTGGTGTCGATGTGCTTGTCCTCCGGGTCGAGGACAAAGACCAGCTCGGACAACTCCCCGTCCACTGGCGTCGTGAAGGTCCCGACGTCGTAGATCAGTCCCCGGCGGTGTCGCAGGCCAATAAAGAGTTCATGTCTAAGGGCGATCTGCAGGAGATCGACGTCGTCGCGGGGCACGAGCAGCGAGAGTGCCACGCCGTTCTTAGCTGAAGCGACGAGCGCCGGGGTCTCCAGTAACGCTTCTGGCTGCTCGGTATGGGCGACCGGCCCGCGCGGCAATCGAAGATCGAGAGTTGCCGGCAGCGCCTGCGAGAAGGCCAAGGAGGTATTCTCCGCATGAAGCCACCGCGCAGCCCAATCGGTGACTTCCTGGCGGGTCATGTCCATCGTGGACGGGGCACCGAAGTTGGCCAGGCCGACACCGTGCAACCCGTACCGATAGGTCAGCAGGCCGGTGCTTGGTTCATCGAAGTTGTTCGGATGCTCGATCCTGATGATGCGCTTCTCGAACTTTAGATCCTGCTCGGAAACTTCCCCCAGGCGGCCGATCGCCCGCGTGAAGTCACTGAAGAATTGGCCCACCTCATCCGCGGAACCCGACGCATAGACAGTCAACGAATTGTCGCTGACCACGGCGCTGTGCTCGACACTGATCGGCTCCATAAGCCGAAAGAGGAGATGTTCCAGCAGATGGGTGATCCCCGACAGGGTCGCTGGCTCATTCCTCTTGCCGACGCCAAACACCAACGTCCCGCAGCAGACCCCCGGCAGATCCGCCTGGTACACGCGCACACCATTGACATTCGAGCGAGAGACCTGGGTGACCATGAGCGCAAGTCTCCCAGAACACGGAGTACTCACATCGCATTCGCCCCCCGGAAGCCGTAGCGCGAGATTCGGGCTGCAGCCGACGGGATGTGTCACGATTTCCTTGTGATCTCGGACGAAGACATTGTGGCGTCCCTTCAGAGTGTCGGTATGCGTCGGTGCACTCCGGAACCCTCGCCCCTGGACTACGACATCACTGATGTCCGCGGAGGTAACGGAACGGTGGAGTTTGTCATAACCGTAAGAGACGGATTACGGGCTCGCGTTCGTCTCGACCTCCCTTCGTCGGGAAAGTTCCAGCCCTGGCTCTACGAATACCCGGACAATGCCGATGAGTGGGTTCAGCAGCTGCTCACATGGACTGACGAGGAAGTGTTCACCTTAGGGCTCGGGGCAAGTCGGGCCCGCAAGGCGGAAGACGGCGAGAGCTTCGTTATCGCTGAACCCTACGGGTGGCGACTTGCAGACACGGCAGAACACGAGGCAAGGTTGGCGTCCGCCGGACCATTCGGATGGCACGGAAACGTTTACGCCGAGAAAGAGGGCCACTAAGTTCCCCTTCCGCCTCGCACCGGAGAATGCGCAAGTGGAGATTATCGCCGGATTGCTGTCCATTAGCGGGACGGCAACGGCTATCGGGAGGCAGCGCTTGGAAAGCGTGGGACCGGATCGGTCGCCGTGTCCGTATGACCCGCCCGCAGGAAATTCGCAGTGCGGTGCGGCGGATTCCAATGGTCGACG
>NZ_VRMG01000002.1 GCF_008040105.1 Lacisediminihabitans profunda | reverse complement strand
GGGTGAGGGCGGGTGAGGGCGGAGGGTGAGTGAGGGAGGGCGGGTGAGTGGGTGAGTGAGGGAGGGCGGGTGAGTGGGTGAGTGGGTGAGTGAGGGCAGGTGAGGGCGGAGGGCAGGTGAGACCAGGGTGCATCGGCCGGTCGCGCTCAGCCGGGCCGTCCGCACTGCCAGCACCGTGACCTAGGCTTGTCGGGTGAATACGGCAGCGGGTCCCCTGATCGTGCAGAGCGACCGAACCGTTCTCCTGGAGGTCGCGCACCCCGACGCCGAGGACGCCAGACACGACCTCGCGGTGTTCGCCGAACTCGAACGCGCGCCCGAGCACATCCACACCTACCGCATCACGCGACTCGGCCTGTGGAACGCCCGCGCGGCCGGCCACACCGCCGAGAACATGCTGGCGACGCTCGAGAAGTACTCCAAGTTCGACATTCCGCAGAGCGTGATCGTGGACATCGGCGAGACGGTGGGCCGCTACGGCCGGCTCGTGATCGAGCGCGACGACACCGGCACCCTCATCCTGCGGTCGACGGATGCCGCGGTGCTGAGCGAGATCGTGCGGGCCAAGCGGATCGCCCCTCTGCTGTTCCTGCCGGACGACCAGAAGGGACGCGGACCGGCGATAGACCGGTACGAGATCCAGGCCTGGGCGCGCGGACAGGTGAAGCAGGAACTCGTGAAGCTCGGCTGGCCGGCCGAGGACCTCGCCGGCTACACGCCGGGCACCCCGCACGAGATCGCCCTCGACGAGAGGGAGTGGTCGCTGCGCGAATACCAGAACCAGGCCGTGTCGAGCTTCGTCGACGGAGGCTCCGGTGTCGTCGTGCTGCCCTGCGGGGCGGGCAAGACCCTCGTGGGCGCCGGGGCGATGGCAACCGTGAAGACCACCACGCTCATCCTCGTCACCAACACCGTCTCCGCCCGGCAGTGGCGCAGCGAGCTGCTGCGGCGCACAAGCCTCACCGAGGACGAGATCGGCGAGTACTCCGGCCAGGTGAAGGAGGTGAAGCCGGTGACGATCGCCACGTACCAGATCCTCACCGCCAAGCGGAAGGGCGAATACGCCCATCTCGCGCTGCTGAACGCCCTCGACTGGGGTCTCGTGATCTACGACGAGGTGCACCTGCTTCCCGCGCCCGTCTTCAAGCTCACCGCCGAGTTGCAGGCCCGCCGTCGGCTGGGCCTCACCGCCACGCTGGTGCGCGAGGATGGCCGCGAGGGCGATGTCTTCAGCCTGATCGGGCCCAAGCGATTCGATGCCCCCTGGAAGGAGATCGAGGCCCAAGGCTTCATCTCCCCCGCCTCCTGCTTCGAGGTGCGGATCGACCTGCCGCAGCAGGAGAGGCTCGAGTACGCGGCTTCCGCGGACGACGAGCGGTACCGGCTCGCGGCGACCGCCCCCGCGAAGCTCTCGGTGGTGAAGGAGCTGGTGAAGAAGCACGAGGGCGAGCGCATTCTCGTGATCGGCCAGTACCTCGACCAGATCGACATGCTCGCCGAGGCGCTGGGTGCGCCCAAGCTCACCGGCTCGACCCCGATCGAGGAACGCGAGCGTCTGTACCAGGAGTTCCGCGACGGCGTCACGAAGATTCTCGTGGTGTCGAAGGTCGCCAACTTCTCGGTGGACCTGCCGGAGGCCACTGTCGCCATCCAGGTCTCCGGATCGTTCGGATCCCGGCAGGAGGAGGCCCAGCGCCTCGGCCGGCTGCTGCGCCCCAAGGAGTCCGGCCTGCCGGCCAACTTTTACACCCTCGTGGCCCGCGACACCGTCGACCAGGATTTCGCCCAGAACCGGCAGCGCTTCCTCGCCGAGCAGGGTTACAGTTACACGATCCTGGACAGCGACAACCTCGCCGCCTGACGCCTCAGCGCTGGCGCAGGTACCGCAGCAGCAGCGCGCCCTCCGAGTGCAGCACCTGAGCGAGCCGGAGGTCGCGAGCGGCGTCGAGCGGCCCCCGCGCAATTCGGCCGGAGTCGCCGGCCACGAGCAGCGGACTCACGGTGAGGCACAGTTCGTCCACCCGGTCGGCCGCGAGCAGCGCCCCGAACAGCGACGGCCCGCCCTCGTTCAGCACCCTCCCGAGGCCCCGATCGGCCAGCTGGGAGACCATCGCCACGACATCCACCGTTCGCTCTCCGGCCACCACCACATCGGCGACGGGCTCGAAGCGCGCCCGCTGCTCGGCGGTGGAGCGCTCGGTCGTCAGCACGATCGGGCGCACGGGCGCCGCCGTGAAGATCGTCGAGGCGGGGTCCAGATCGAGGCCGCCGGAGACGATCGCGAAGACCGGATGCGCCGGCCGCCCCCGTTCCGTGCGCCAGGCGGCGGACTCGGCGCTCACCAGCATCGGCCCGTAACCCTCGGCGCGCACGGTTCCCGCCCCCACGAGAACCACGTCGGCCAGCCGCCGCAGCAGTTCGAACACCCTCTTGTCCGCGGCTCCCGACAGGCCGCCGGAGAGCCCTCCGGCCGTGGCCGCGCCATCGACGCTAGAGACGAAGTTGACGCGCAGCCAGCGTTCCGGGGTGGCCCCGAATGCCTCGAGGAGGTCATCGTCGCCCATCTCGGCGGCGGGCAGAGGCAGCAGCCTGTCGATTCGAGTCATGGTCAGCCCATGTTATGGCGCAGGTAGGCCGGCTCGCGCAGCCCGAGCACGGCCTCGGTCATCCGCACCGCCGCCACGGTTGCCGGCACGTTGTGCATGCGCACGATCCTCGCCCCCTTCATGATGCAGATCACCGCGGCGGCGATCGAGCCCTCGAGCCGACCGTCCTTCTCCCGGTCCAGGGTCTCGCCGATGAAGTCCTTGTTCGACACGGCCACGAGGGTCGGCAGGCCGATCGCCACGATCTCCTCGAGCCGCCGGGTGAGCTCGAGGGAGTGCACGGTGTTCTTGTTGAGGTCGTGTCCCGGGTCGATGATGAGCCTCTCGAGGGGAATGCCGGATTCCACGGCGCGTTCGACCCGATCGCGAAGAAACTCGATCACCTCGGCGATCACGTCGCCGTACTCGGGTCGCGGGGGCTCGCTGCGCGGCGGGGCGAGGCTGTGGGTGAGCACGAGGGTCGCCTCACTAGCGGCGATCACTCCGGTCATCCGCGGGTCGTACAGCCCGCTCGTGTCGTTGATCACGCCGGCGCCCGCCTGGATGCTGAGCCGCGCCACCTCCGCGTTGAAGGTGTCGACCGAGATCACCACGTCCGAGGCCGAGCGGATGGCGGCCACGACGGGAACGACCCGCTCGATCTCCTCTTCCAGGGTCACCACCGGTCCCCGACCGAACGGCACGCCGCCGATGTCCACGAGGTCCGCGCCATCGGAGGCCGCGGCGAGCGCCGCCTCCACGGCGCGGTCGAGGGCGAAGGTCGCGCCCCGATCGTAGAACGAGTCCGGGGTGCGGTTGACGATCCCCATGACAGCGACCTGCCGGTCGAAGTCGAACGAGCGCGTGCCGAGGGTGCGCCGCACGCTAGAGGCTCTCGAGCGCGACCGACTCGTCGGCGAGCCTCGCCGGGTCGACCGCATTCGCGCGCCGGATTATCCCCTGCACGGCCTCGTTCACGCCCCAGACGTTCACGTTCATGCCGGCCACGACCCTGCCGTCGGCGACCCAGAAGGCGATGAACTCCCGCTTGGCCCGATCTCCGCGGTAGACGACGGTGGCTCCCTTCGTGAGCGGCCCGTAGCCGGAGTACTCCATTCCGAGGTCGAACTGGTCGGTGTAGAAGTAGGGGATGTCGTCGTACGACACGGACTGGCCGAGCATCGACCGCCCCGCGGCGGCCCCGCTGCCGAGCGCGTTCGCCCAGTGCTCGCTGCGCAGCCGCTGGCCGATCACGGGGTGGAACGCGTTGGCCACGTCTCCCGCGGCGAAGATGCGCTCGTCGCTCGTGCGGAGCGCCGCATCCGTCAGCACCCCGTTGTCGGTCTCGAGGCCGGCGGCCGTCGCCAGTTCCACGTTCGGCACCGCCCCGATCCCGACCAGAACGAGGTCGGCGGCGATGCTCTCGCCGCCGGCGAGCACGACCGCGGTGACACGGCCGCCCGCTCCGACGATGGAGTCCACCACCACCCGCCGGCGCAGCACGACGCCGTGCTCGAGGTGCAATTCGGCGAACATCGTGCCCAGCTCGTCGCCGAGCGCGGCCGAAAGCGGGATCGCCTCCCGTTCCAGGATCGTCACGTCGTTTCCCAGGGTGCGGGCGGTCGCCGCCACCTCCATGCCGATCCAGCCGGAGCCGATCAGCACGAGCCGCTTCCCGCCGTCCTTCAGCTCGGCGCGCAGGGCCTCCGAGTCGTCGATCGTGCGCAGGTAGTGCACGCCGTCGAGATCGGCCCCGGCGATCGAGAGGCGTCGAGGCGTGGATCCGGTCGCGAGCAGCAGGGCGTCGTAGCCGACCCGCTCGCCGTCGGCAAGCGTCAGGTTGCGGGCGGCAGGGTCGAGGGAGGCGACGACGCTGCCCGTGCCGACCTCCACGCCATGCTCGTCATACCAGTCGTGGGGATGCACGAAGACCGTGTCGATCGCGTCCTTGCCACTGAGGTAGTCCTTGGAGAGCGGCGGGCGGATGTACGGATGGTGTCGTTCGCCGGCGAAGAGGCGGATGCGCCCCTCGAATCCCCCCGCGCGCAGAGCCTCGGCGGCCGACGCCCCGGCCAGCCCGCCGCCGACGATGATGAAGTTCTCTTGACTGGTCATGTCCGGCTCTCGATTCGGTTCAGGTCGGTTCAGCTCAGTTCGACCTTATTCCGGATGTGCCGCCGCGGCGCGGGAGACGGCCAATCGATTTAGCGCGAGAGCGGCGAGCAATAGCCCGAAGTCTCTGAGGGCCACGTCGAAAAAGCCGGGAACGAGCAGGAGGTTCACGATGATGCCCAGAAGCCAGGCTGCGACGATCAGCGATCCGACTCGCGGCGCGAACAGGACGGCGAGCCCGGCGACGATCTCGACCACCCCCACCGCGTACATGAACTGCTGGGCGGTGAGCGGCAACACATCGGTGACGATGGGCGCCAGGTATCGCGGCCAGTTCGTCAGCAGGTTGAAGAACTTGTCGAGCCCGAACACTATCGGCGCCACGGTGAAGGCGGTGCGCAGCAGGACGAACGCCTGCCATTGCGGATTCCGGCGCAGCCGACCGCGCTCGGCGACGGTGACACTCGGCATTGAGTTGATCATGATCGTTCCTTCCAAAACGTCTTTTCCTGACTTTAGAAGCCTCTCGATTCTTTTGTCAAGATCTTTCTTTTTAGAGTTAGGGTGGGAACGTGAACGAACGGATGACGGCCCGGCTCTCCGCCCTTGCCGCGGTGAGCGACCCCCCGCGGCGAGCCCTCTTCGACTTCGTCCGGCGCAGTGACGCGCCGGTCAGCCGCGATGACGCCGCCGCCGCCGCCGGCATGCCTCGCAGCACTGCCGCCTTTCACCTCGATCGCCTGGTGGAGGAGGGAGCCCTCGCGGTGGAGTTCAAACGGGTGGGAGGCAAGACCGGGCCGGGATCCGGCCGACCGTCGAAGCTGTATCACCCGGTCTCCGCTGAGCTGAGCGCCTCGGTGCCCGACCGGGACTACGAACTCGCCGGCGAACTGTTGGCGGCAGCGATCGACCAGGCGGACCGCAGCGGCGAGCCGGTGCGAGAGGCGCTCACCCGCGTGGCGGTCGAGGCGGGACGCGAACTCGGCCTCCGGGCCGGATCACTCGAGGCAGCGCTCGACGACACCGGCTACGAGCCGACCGACGATGGCGCCGGGGGAATGCTGCTGATCAACTGCCCGTTCCACCAACTGGCCACGAGCCACACCGAGGTGATCTGCCACGCGAACCTGGGACTGCTCAAGGGCGTCGCGGAGGGCGTCGGCGACGTCGAGCACGACATCCGCTTCTCCCCGGCCGATGGCCGGTGCTGCGTGCACATCGCGGCCCGCGGCCGGGCGAAATCCTAGTAAAGAAACCCCGCTAAAAACACTCAGGGTTCACCCAGCCAATGCGCAGATACTGGTGCCATGAGCGACGGCCCGAAAATTCTCATTGTCGATGACGAACCCAACATCCGCGACCTTCTCACCACGAGCCTGCGATTCGCCGGCTTCGCGGTGCGCGCGGTCGGCAATGGCGCGCAAGCCATCTCCGCCGTGCTGGAGGAGGAGCCCGACCTGATCATCCTCGACGTCATGCTGCCGGACATGAACGGGTTCGGAGTGACGAAGCGGCTCCGATCGAGCGGCTACACCTCCCCCATCCTGTTCCTCACGGCAAAGGACGACACCGAGGACAAGATCACCGGCCTCACCGTCGGCGGCGACGACTACGTCACCAAGCCCTTCAGCCTCGACGAGATCGTGGCACGCATCAAGGCGATTCTGCGGCGCACGATGGCCGACGAAGAGGATGCCGTGATCCGCGCCGGTGAGCTCACCATGGACCAGGACACGCACGAGGTGACGATCGGCAGCGAGCAGATCGAGTTGAGCCCCACCGAGTTCAAACTCCTGCGCTACCTCATGCTCAATCCCAACCGCGTGCTCTCCAAGGCGCAGATTCTCGACCACGTCTGGGAGTACGACTTCAACGGCGACGCCGGCATCGTGGAGAGCTACATCTCCTACCTGCGCCGCAAGCTCGACCAGTACTCGGAGGAGCCGGTAATCCAGACCAAGCGCGGCTTCGGATACATGCTCAAGGCAGCCAGAGTCTGACGGGGTACAGGGCGCGGCCAGTTTCTGGCCGTAACCTAGCCTTCTGATGCAGGATCAAGTCACCGGCTGGTGGAGCTCCGTCTCCCTCCGCACCAAGATCACGGGTGTGACCGTGTTGCTCGTGACCCTCGGGCTTCTCGTCGCCGGGGTGGGCACGATGACGGTGCTGCGCAACTACCTGCTCGACGACGTGGACAAGCGCATCGTCACCTCGGCCCAGAGCGTGACGTCGATCTCCGGAACCGGCTCATCAACCTGCGAGCAGACGGCCGGCCCCAACAACTACTACTTCGCGGTGCTCGGCCCTGACGGCGAGTTCCTCTGCAGCAACAAGAAGACCTCCGACGACAAGCCCAACGTGGGCGACCTCTCGCTCAGCAGAGTGGTGCGCATGGCCGGCGCCCCCTTCACGGTCTGGGATTCCGATCACACGAGCCAGTGGCGGCTCGTGGCGATCCCGGTGAACGTGCCCAAGACCGGGGCGTTCCTCACCCTGATCGTGGGCCAGAGCCTCGACAACAACAACGACATCATCGGGCGGTTCCTCGCCATCTTCCTCGGCTTCGCGATCTCCGTGATCGTGCTGAGCGCCGCGCTCACCCGACTGCTCGTCACCTCCACCTTCGCGCCCCTGCGCGAGGTGGAGGCGACCGCCGCGGCGATCGCCGACGGCGACTTCAGCCAACGGCTCCCAGGCGCCACCCCCAACACCGAGGTGGGTCGGCTCAACCGTTCGCTCAACACCATGCTCAGCCGCATCGACCGTGCCTTCGCCGACCGCGCGCGCACGATCGACCAGATGCGCCGTTTCGTCGGCGACGCCAGCCACGAGCTGCGCACCCCCCTCGTCTCGGTGCGCGGCTACGCCGAGCTGTACCGCATGGGTGCCCTGCAGAAGCCGGAGGATGTCGCCCAGGCGATGGAGCGCATCGAGAAAGAGGCGATCCGCATGGGTGGCCTCGTCGAAGACCTACTCGAGCTGGCCAGGATCGACGAGGCCAAGCCGCTCAAGCTCGGGCCGGTGGACCTCGTCCCGATCGCGCACGACGCGGCCCTCGATGCGATGGCCTCGGCTCCCGACCGCGAGGTGACAGTGATCGTCTCCGACGCACCGCCTGCCGAGGTGGAGCGCGAGGAGGAGCAGAAGGCGGGCGTGCCGGTCGGCGCGACGGGACCCATCGGAGCGACGGGCCCCATCGCCTTCGCCGGGGCCCAGCTCGCGCGTCTTCGCCGACGCCCCGGCCGGGCGGGCACCCAGCGCGCGGCCACCCCCACCGAGGTGCACCAGGCAACCGTGCGCTCCGCCCCGGCCGTCGTGCTCGCCGAGGAGAACAAGATCCGCCAGGTGGTGACCAACCTCATCGGCAACGCCATGCGCTTCACCCCGGCCGGCAGCCCCCTCGAGATCGTGGTTCACGTCGACCCGCAACAGCGGGTGGGCATCCTCGACGTCGTGGACCACGGCGAGGGCATCCCGCCGCAGATCCGCGAAAAGATCTTCCAGCGGTTCTGGCGCGCGGACACGTCGCGCACCCGCGAGACCGGCGGCAGCGGCCTGGGGCTCGCCATCGTGTCCGGCATCATCGCCTCGCACAAGGGCAAGGTGCTCGTGCTCGAGACTCCGGGTGGCGGCGCCACGTTCCGCATCATCCTTCCCCTCCTCCCCGACGACTACTCGGCCCCGGCAGCCCCCTCAGCCTCGTAAGCGCGACCACCGCGCTGCCCGACCCCGTACCGTTCGATCGACCGGGAGGAGCCCGGCAATCGAGATCGGGAGGCACCACGTGCGCTACCAGGTAGACAGCGAGGCCGTGATCGGCGCGACGGCGACCGTTCGCAACAGCATCGCCCACATCCAGGCCGAGGTGAACGGCCTGCACAGCCAGCTCACCAACCTGCAGGGGTCGTGGTCGGGGCAGGCGGCGATGGCCTTCCAGTCGGCCGTGACCGAGTGGAAGTCGACCCAGCAGCGCATCGAGGAGAGCCTCGCCGCGCTCAGCCACGCGCTCGGGCAGGCGGGGCAACAGTACGCGGAGGCCGAGAGTTCCAACGCCCGGCTGTTCGGTCGCTGACCGACGGCGTCCTGCCGCGACAGGAGACCGGCGCAACGAAAAGCGGGCGGCCCCTCGTGAGAGGGACCGCCCGCTTGTCAGCTGGTACGGACTTAGAAGTCCATTCCGCCGGACGGGTCGCCCATGGGTGCGGCGGCCTTCTCCGGCTTGTCGGCGACGACGACCTCGGTGGTGAGGAACAGGCCGGCGATCGACGCTGCGTTGAGCAGCGCGGAGCGGGTGACCTTCACCGGGTCGTTGATTCCGGCGGCGAGCATGTCGACGTACTCACCGGTCGCGGCGTTGAGGCCGTGACCAGCAGGAAGGTTGCGCACCTTCTCGGCGACGACACCGGACTCGAGGCCCGCGTTGGTCGCGATCTGCTTGAGCGGCGCGTCCACGGCGACCTTGACGATGTTCGCTCCGGTCGCCTCGTCACCGACGAGGCCGGTGAGGGCCTCCGTGGCGAAGGCGACGGCACCGGCCTGGATGAGGGCGACGCCACCACCGGCGACGATGCCCTCTTCGACGGCGGCCTTCGCGTTGCGAACGGCGTCCTCGATGCGGTGCTTGCGCTCCTTGAGCTCGACCTCGGTCGCGGCTCCGGCCTTGATGACCGCAACGCCACCGGCGAGCTTCGCGAGGCGCTCCTGGAGCTTCTCACGGTCGTAGTCGGAGTCGGTGTTGTCGATCTCGGCGCGGATCTGCTTGACGCGACCGGCGATGGCGTCGACGTCGCCGGCACCCTCGACGATGGTGGTCTCGTCCTTGGTGATGACGACCTTGCGGGCACGGCCGAGCAGGTCGAGGGTCGCGTTCTCGAGCTTGAGGCCGACCTCCTCGGAGATGACCTGTCCACCGGTGAGGATGGCGATGTCCTGCAGCTGCGCCTTGCGGCGGTCACCGAAGCCCGGAGCCTTGACGGCGACGGACTTGAAGATGCCACGGATCTTGTTGACGACGAGGGTCGCGAGAGCCTCGCCATCCACGTCCTCGGCGATGATGAGGAGCTGCTTGCCCGACTGGATCACCTTGTCGACGATCGGCAGGAGGTCCTTGATGTTGGACACCTTGGAGTTGACGATCAGGATGTACGCGTCTTCGAAGACGGCTTCCTGGCGCTCCGGGTCGGTCACGAAGTACGCCGACAGGTAACCCTTGTCGAAGCGCATGCCCTCGGTGAGCTCGAGCTCGGTGCCGAAGGTGTTCGACTCCTCGACGGTGACGACGCCTTCCTTGCCCACCTTGTCGATGGCCTCGGCGATCAGGGCGCCGATCTCGGGGTCCCCGGCGGAGATGGAGGCGGTGGCCGCGATCTCTTCCTTGGTCTCGATCTCCTTGGCGCCGGCGACGAGCGCCGCGATGACGGCCGTGACGGCCTTGTCGATTCCACGCTTGAGGCTGATCGGGTCGGCGCCGGCCGCGACGTTGCGCAGTCCTTCGCGAACCAGGGCCTGGGCGAGCACTACCGAGGTGGTCGTGCCATCGCCGGCGACGTCATCCGTCTTCTTGGCGACCTCTTTGACCAGCTCGGCGCCGATCTTCTCGTATGGGTCGTCGAGCTCGATCTCCTTGGCGATCGAGACGCCGTCGTTCGTGATGGTGGGTGCGCCCCACTTCTTCTCGAGCACGACGTTGCGGCCGCGCGGGCCAAGCGTCACCTTGACGGCGTCGGCCAGGATGTTGAGGCCGCGCTCGAGGCCGCGACGGGCCTCTTCGTTAAAAGCAATGATCTTTGCCATGTGTGTCTTTCGTCCTTCCGGGACGTCAAAAAAGCAACAGCTATTGGCACTCGCAATAGAGGAGTGCTAAACGATTCTGGCACTCTGACCCTGAGAGTGCAAGTGAGCGGATGGTGGCCGCGAGGCTAGGCGGGGGCGACGAACGAGACGGATCCCGCCGAGGGAACAAGCTCGATCCAGGTATTGCCCGCGGCGAGACGTACGGTGGCCCCCGTGCCGTCGATCAGGCGGATCGGATCCGTGGCCGATGCCTTCGACCACGTGGCGTGCACGGTGCCGCCTCCGGACGAGATCCACGCCTCGCCCGAACCGATCAGGTTGGTCTTGGGCACGTCGTGGTCGTCGGTCACGGTGACGCGGATCACCACGACGTTCGTGGCCGAGAGCTGCGCGCCCGCGCCGTCCAGATCGGGCCCGCTGCCCTGCGAGCGAAGAAACGCGCCCTTGGCGGCGTCCCAGGTCCAGCTGCCGTTCGTCACTCCGGAGAACGCGTAGTTGATCGCCGCGGTGCGCGCGCCGTCCTTGGCCGCGGTCGACGACGGCACGTCGAGGGAGAAGGCGAACTGCTGCGCGGGCGCCGGGATGCTCGCGTGCTGGGCGAGAAGCTCCTTGGCCTTCACGAGCACGTTGTGCGGTGCCGCCCTGGTCGGAGTGCGGAAGAACGTGCTGGCGGTGTCGGGCTGGCCGTGGATGGCGTTGTAGACCGGCGTCTTGCGCATGAGGTCCACGAAACGCTGCTGCCCGCCCGAGTAGCAGATGATGCCGCCGAGCGGCGAGACGATGTCCGGGTCCATCGGACGGATGGACCGCACGGGCCCGAGCAGGTCGGGAATCGTCGACTGCCACACCGCGACGTAGCGGGTGAGGCCGCCCTCCACGAGTTCCTGATAGACGATGTCGGTGCTCTCGAGGCCGACCTGCGGCCGCGCCGCCGGATGGTTGTCAATCTTGGCGGCAATCGATGCGTGGTCGAGGGAGCCTGCCGGCACCGTCGTGCCGCGCAGCGGGGCGATCGCGGTGGCGGGCGGCGTGTGGTACCCGGAGCTGAAACTCGGGGAGGGAGCGTGGGACGGAGTGGACTTCTCCGGCGCGCACCCCGCCGTGCTGAGCACGAGCCCGACGGCGAGGGTCACCACCAGCAGCGACCGAGTGCGTGCGCGCGTCCGCGCCGAAGTGTGCCCCACGGCCACAGACTAACGCCGCCCGGCTGCCCGGGCGGCGTTAGCCGGGGCGCGCCCTCCGATCAGGGTCGCGCGTGTCGTCCTACTGTGCCAGGCGCACTGACTCCGCCTGCGGACCCTTGTTGCCGGTGCCCACCTCGAAGGTCACCTGCTGGCCCTCCTCCAGAACCTTGTAGCCGCCCATGTCGATGGCGGAGTAGTGCACAAACACGTCCTGCCCGCCGCCCTCGACCGTAATGAAGCCGTAGCCCTTTTCAGCGTTGAACCACTTGACGGTTCCATTCGCCATTGATAACTCCTTGCTGTGTTTCTCTACGGCGCCTGCGATGTTGCGGTGCACCGGGTCGCGATCCGAATTCGGGTCCCACCCGGGTGGGATGGGGCAACCAATCCCAGATAATAACGACGATGCGTCGCCATCGGAATGAACATTCGGCTAATGAGCCGGCAAATCCGACAAAACGACGTTAATTAAACATCCGCGTAACACGGGGACGCGATTCCGGCCCGAGCGGCCGTCCTCGGGTCAGCCGGTCGGGGTCTTGTAGTCGCTTCCGAGAACCACGGTGATCGGCGATTCGGTGTAGACCTTCGAGAGCACGATGGTGCCAATCTTGAGCGAGGCGACGAGGGCTCGGGCCGCCCCCTCGTGGGCCGGATCCGTGTAGTACACGGTGGTCTTGACGACGTCGGGCTTCGCCGTGTTCGCCCGGCTGCCGATGTCCGCCGCCGCGCCGGCCCAGCCCTCCTTGACGAGGCTGTCACCGACCCGGTTCGCGAGTCCGGCCGTGGTGGTGCCGTTGAGGATGGTGATGGGCACGGCCGGGTCGAGCTTCGGAGCGGCGCTCGGCGTCCCCGTGGGTGTCTGCGTGGGGGTCGGGGACTCGGACGCGGAGAGGAAGGGAAGGTCGATGGTCGACTTGCCGTCGATGACCGAGATGGCGAAGAGGCCGCCGAGAACGAGAACCCCGGTGGCGAGGGCGGCCCAGGCGAAGCCGATCCAGCCGCGGCCCTTTGGCGCGGGACCGCGGTGGGCACCCGTGCGCAACAGATCGTCTGGCACGCTGTCGAAGCGGTCTTTGGGGAATGTCGCCATGGTTCTTCCGATGCTTAGGAGTGGTCCGTCGCGGACTGGTCGCCCACTCTGCGGGCCGAACGCGCCTGCGTGCGCGCGTCCCTCATCCGTTGCAGGCGCATGACCAGCATTGGATCGAACACCAGCGAGCCTGGATCATCAAGCGCGGCGTTCAGTAACTGATAGTAGCGGGCCGCCGACAGGCCAAACTGTGTGCGAATCGCCTCTTCCTTCGCGCCGGCGTGCCGCCACCGCTGGTGCTCGAACTCCAGGATGCGCTGCACTCGCTCCGGAATCGCCGAGTCCGGACTCTGCCGAGACGTGTCGTCAGGCTCAGCCGTCGCTCCCACTCGCACTCCTCGGATCACCGCAATCCTAGAACCCGCCGCTCCGACAACCCTGTCAGCGCGGTGGCCCGGCGTCGATTGCGGCGGGCGACTCCCCCGCGAACCAGTCGAGACTCTGCCCGTGCGGCCCCGTCCAGGCCAGCGGACGCTCATTGAGCGCGAGCACGAACCTGCCGGGAGGCCCACCGTCCGGCGGAATGGCGGCCTGCACCGAGGGAAGGCCGCCGACCCCCTCGAGCGACACCCAGTCGACTCCGAGCCCGCGCACGGTCTCGACGAACCGCATCCGCTCGGCCGCCGGAAGATAGACGAGCACGGCGCTCGCGACCACGACGAGGGTCGCGCCGGCGGGCGCCTCGGCGGCGAGGGCGGGGAGGGCGTCGATCGCGTCGCCGCGCACGAGGCGGGGCGGGTCGAGTCGCGCGATCGCGATCGCGGCGCGCAGGCGGTCCCGGCGCTCGTGCTGCTCCGGCCAGACGAGGGTCTCGAGCCAGAGGGTGTCAGCGGGGTCGGAGACGTCGAGCGGCGCGAGGTCGATGCCCGCGCGCCAGACGATCTCGGGCAGCCGGGTCGGCACCGGCACGAGCCCGTTCGTCGCGCACTCGAGAAGCACGGTGCTCGGACCGTCGGACGGATGCAGCGGCTCTCCCCCGTCGTACCGGTAGCTGTAGCGGTCCGGGTAGAGGCACAGGCCGGCACTCGCCCCCACCTCGAGCAGGGCGAGCGGCCCGGGGATCATCGCGAGCGCCGGGAGCAGGCTCGCGCACCGTCGGGCCTCGTTCGTCTGGGTGCTGCGGTGCTCGGTCTCCGCCGCGACGGAGGGCCAGTGGCGCACCAGCCAGTCCCGGAACCCGGGGTAGGGCCCCTCGGGGGCACCGAGCAGGCGGGAGCAGGCGAAGACGAGGTTGGGTTGGCGCTTCTGCAGCGGGAGCTCGTCGATCAGCGCGATCACGGGGGCGTCGTCCGACACCGCGAGGGCCCACTCCTCATAGATCGCGGACTGGCCGCGTGCCTCGACCTCGCCGAAGGTGCGATACCACGACGCGGTGTCCCTCACGCCGTGTCCCTCACGCGCCCGGCCGATACATGGAGAGGTGCGGAAGGCCCGCCTCCACGTAGGCGGCGCCGAACGGTTCGAAGCCGAACTTCGAGTAGAGCGGAGCTATGTACTCCTGGGCGTGCAGGAGCATGGCGTCGTGGCCGTGCCGCTCCACCGCCTCCGCGAACACAACCTGCGCGAGCCCCTCGCCGCGTCGGTCGCCACGCACGACCACTCGCCCCACGATGCGGTGGGCGTCCCGGTGCGAGGCCTCGCCGTCCCAGAGCACCCGCAGGTAGGCGGCGACGCCCCGGTCATCCGCGATCCAGAAATGCTCCGTCGTCGGCTCCTGGTCGCGATTGTCGAGCTCCTCTTCGTCGATGCGCTGTTCGACGAAGAAGACGTCGGTGCGGAGCTTGAGGATCGAGTACAACTCGTCAGTTGTGAGTTCGCCCCACGACTTGCGGACTACGGAACATTCGGGCACGGTGCCGAGTTTAATGAGTCGAACGGTCTTTTCCGGAAAGGAACCATCCCATGAGCAATCACACCAACCCGACGAGCTTTCCCGTGGCGAAGTCGGAGGCCGAATGGCGCCAGGAACTCGACCCGACCCGCTACGCGATCCTGCGCGAAGCCGCGACGGAGCGCCCGTGGTCCGGCGCTCTCCTCGATGAGAAGCGCGCGGGCGTCTACACCTGTGGCGCGTGTGGCGCCGAGCTGTTCCCCAGCGGCACCAAGTTCGACTCCGGATCCGGTTGGCCGAGCTTCTACGCCTCCATCAACCCGGATGCCGTGATCCTCAACACCGACACGAGCCTGGGCATGACCCGCACCGAGGTGCTTTGCGCCAACTGCGGCTCGCACCTGGGGCATCTCTTCGACGACGCCTACCAGACGCCCACGGGCGATCGGTACTGCATGAACTCGCTCTCCCTCGGCTTCAAGGAAGAGAAGTAACCGCCGAATGACGGCGCTGGATGCCGTGGGGCGCCGCCGCTCCTGGCCGCGAGTGACCGGCGATGCGCCCGGTCACGACGAGCTCCTTCCGCTCGTGGCCGCGGCCGGCACGGTGGCGGACCACGGCGCCCTGCGCCCGTGGCGTCTGATCGAGTTGCGCGGCGACGCGCTCGGGCGGCTCGGTGCCGCGTTCGTCGAGGCGTCGGGCACCGAGGGCAAGGCGGCGGAGACCCTGGCCGGCAAGCCGCTGCGTGCCTCGCTGCTCATCGCCATCGTGGTCACCTACCGGCCCAGTCCGAAGGTGGCCGAGTGGGAGCAGGAGGCCGCAGCATCCGGTGTCGCCCACATTCTGAGCCTGCTTCTCGCCGAGGCGGGCTGGGGCGTGATGTGGCGCACGGGCCACCTCACCCGCTCCGAGCCGGTGCGGCGACTGCACGGGCTCGCCGACAACGAGCAGCTGCTGGGCTGGCTCTACGTCGGCGGGGTCGCCGATGGCGGCCGGGACGTGCGCACCGAGCGCATCAACCCCGAGGAGTTTCTGACCGTGCTCTGAGCCGCCGGGACGGCACGGCCGCGATGGCCACCGCCACGAGGGTGAGCAGGGTGCCGCCCACGGTCGACGCCTCGATCACGTGCCCGCGAATGGGCAGGAAGGCGTCGAGCGCGAGGGACATCACGAGCTGGCCGGCGATCGAGCCCAGCCCGAGCAGCAGCACCCCGGTGGTGCGCACGACGACGACCGCCCCCGCGATGAAGATCGTGCCGATGAGCCCGCC
Source organism: Lacisediminihabitans profunda (assembly GCF_008040105.1). Classification (GTDB taxonomy): domain Bacteria; phylum Actinomycetota; class Actinomycetes; order Actinomycetales; family Microbacteriaceae; genus Lacisediminihabitans; species Lacisediminihabitans profunda. Next base: position 109,816 of record NZ_VRMG01000002.1, on the reverse strand, counting down.
GGTGTAGAGCCACGGATTGCTGGGAAAGTGCGCGGGCCAGCCGACGATGGCCTCGTGCACGGCGCAGGCCGCGAGCAGCACGGTGGTGCCGGCCAGGAAGTTGAGGAACGTGGCCGTCATCGCCGATCCCGCGACGATGCGCACCTGTCCGTTGACCGCCTGCTGACCGGCGATGCCGAGCCCGGCGGCGAACGGGAGCAGCAGCATCCACGGCGGGATGTCGGTGACGAGCTGGGCCGACACCGCCCAGCCGACCGCGACGAGGGCAAGGGCGGACCCGATGAGTCGGGTCACGGTGATCGCGGCGGGAGGGGTGGCTCCGATTCCTCGCCGGTCGATGGCGAGTCCGCTGATGGTCTGGCCGGACACGACGGCGACCGTGAAGAGCGCGACGCCGAGGGTCGCACCGGTGAGGCCCTGGGACAGCACGAACAGGCCGCCGGCGACTCCCCCGGTGACGTACCACCAGGGCGTGGTGCGCGCCCGCACGGCAGAGGCGACCCGCGCGAGCCCGCGGCGTCCCGGCCGCCAGACGGCCAGCGCGACGAGCAGGATGACGAACCCGGAGCCGAACGAAATCACCGAGCCGAGATAGCCGTCGCCGAGGCTGCGGCCGAGCTCGCTGTTGATGCGGGACTGGGTGGCGGTGAGGATGCCGATGACGATCGCCCCGACGACCCCCGCCACCACGGTGAGCCGCCGACGGCGCAGCAGGGCGGCGGGCGCGGACGAGGTGGTCATGATCGCCTCCCACGCTAGCGTGATCGCGGGGTGGGCAGCGGCAGCCAGTAATATGGGTTCTCGTTCGCCCCCTTAGCTCAGTTGGCCAGAGCACCGCTCTTGTAAAGCGGGGGTCGTCGGTTCGAATCCGACAGGGGGCTCAGAAAAAGAGCCGACGATTCGGCTCTTTTTCTGAGCCCGCATGGCCGTGACCCGTTCCTGTGGGTCCTCGGGATGTCTGAATGGGTATCGATAAGCGAGGGGTGTGACCCACCGTCAGTCGATAGCGATCGGCGTGCCGAGCGGCAGAAGCGCGGCGAGAGCCGTTATGTCGGCGTTCGACATGCGGATGCAGCCATGGCTGACAGCCCTTCCGATGCTCGCGGCATCATCCGTTCCGTGCAGACCGATTTGACCGGGACCGCCGCCGAAGCTCGTGAGCACATCGGAAAAGGCGGAGAGCCCGAACGCGTACGGGCCGTAGCCGGGGTTGCTCGGGGCGATCAGTTCGGTCAGATAGAACGACCCGTGCGGCGTTGGTGTGCCGCCCGTGCCCGTTGCGACCGGGTACGTCGACACCACTGTGTTGTTGCGAGTCAGCGAGAGGGTGTTCGCTTCCGTCGACACGCGGATGCTGTATACGAGGTCGTGAAGGGTCACCTGGGACGCGCTGATCCAGCCCCTGCTGCCGTTCGGACGCGTGGGGAGGTCAACCTCGAGCCATCCGTCGCTCGACTGCACCACGAGCAGCGTGAGCGGCCCCCCGGTCGGGCTTGGATTGGTGAGCGACAGCTTTGCCGGGCCGCCGAGGCTCGCGTACACCGTGAGACGAGGAACCGTGGCGGTCGCCGAAGTCCCCACCGGGGGCGGGGGTGCTGGAGGCGCGGGCGAAGCCGAGACCGACGGACTGGATGATGCGGGTGCCGAGGGACCCGGCTGCACCGCACCCAGACGCGCACACGAGGAAAGCAACGCCATCGCGATGACCGCACCCGCCAGCACCGGGAGCAGACCTCTACTGGCCATTGCCAGCATCCCGCTCCGAGTGAAGGCCGCCCGGAATTGCTGGGGCGGCCGCCGCTTCGGTTGTCTCGTTCGTGGCGACTAACCCGTGAATCGTGCGCGACCTGGCACCGGCGTGGCGGGGGTGCCGACAGCTGAGGTGGCGCAGGAGGTCGGGCGGGTGATCACATTGTCGTCCATGGTGACTCCCCCGGTCCGGGCCAGAAGTCGACCCTCGACCGTCGCGCCGGTGTCGGCGCTTACCGAGGTGAGAGCCATGATCGTTCCGACGAACTGGGCACCCGTGTGCAGGGTGGCCGAGGAGGCGACCTGCCAGAAGACGTTGCAGGCGCTGGCGCCGCCGATGAGCAGGACACGGGATCCAGGGCCGGCATCGAGGGTGGCTGCGGACTGGAAGATGAACACGTCAGTCGCGCTTCCGTTGAGCGTCAGGGTGCCACCGAGCGAGAGCGCACCGCCCGAATAAACCCCGGGCACCAGGGTCATGCCGTCAAGCGCGGCGAGCCCGCTCGTCGTCGGGGTACGGCCTGCCGCATCGTTGTAGGCGGTCACCAGATCGTTTTGGGCCAGACCCGACAACGTGTCGGTGGCATGGATGGTTCCGTTATTCACGATTCCCGGCGGGAATCCGGTCACCGCAGAACCGGCGTTGACTCCGAGGTCACCGCTGATGATGGTGGGGCCGGTGTTGGTGACAGTGCTCGCGGCGAGCACCGCAAAGCTCCCGGCGTTGCCGAGTCCGACCGCGGACTCGGCCGCGCGAGCAGAATGCGCACCGGGGGCCGACGCGAGGCTCACAGAAAGGACCAAGCCAAGGAGGACGAAGATAGGCACCGAAACACGTCTTGTGGAGTGGGCCATGGTCATCTCGATTCGATCGTCTTCAGCACGAAGGGACATCCCCGCGGGGCTAGCGTACCAGCACGCAGCCGCTGTCGGCCGTGGCCGACCCTGACTACAGACCCGACGATGACTTGATTTCCCGACTAATCCGGATACCTGACCATGGCCGACGATCGAGAAGATCCCCATCTCCGCTAGCCAGCGATCCTGCGGCCGCTCCGAACACAGCAACTGCCGCACCGTAATCGCGCCGCACTCATGGCGTCAGGACGATCCGGCCGAACACCTCGCCTGCGTCCATGCGCCGATGCGCCTCCGCGGCCTTCGGGAGGGGGAGCACGTCGTGAACCACGGCGCGAAGCTCACCGCGGGCAGCCGCCGCGAACTGGTCGGCACGCACCCGGTTGCGATCGAGGATGGGCACCGTGTCCAGGCTGAAGGTCGCAAATGACAGCGACCGCCGAAATGCGCGCATCAGCGACATGCCAAAGTCAGCGGGGGGATAGCCTCCGACCACGCCGATCGAGACCATGCGGCCGTTTGGCGCGAGGTGCTCGAAGAAGGTCGGCATCGCCCCACCTCCCACCACGTCGAGCACGATGTCGAACGGACCTGACTCCCCACCCTCCTGCACGTCGCCGGAACGGTCGAGCACGAGAGTGGCGCCGAGCGCCCGAAGTCGATCACCACGCTCGGCAGAGGCGGTTGTGACGCCGATCCGGGAAGCGCCGCCTGCTGCCGCCAGCTGCACAGCCATGATGCCGATGCTGCCCGCGGCGCCGCGGATCAACACGGAATGACCGGCAGTAAACCGGGCATGCGCGAGCGCGAAATGGGCGACCGGGCCGGCGCTTCCGAGGGTCACGGCGTCGGTCATCGAGAGGACCGACGGAAGGATCGTCACATCGTCGATGGCGGCGATCGCCCGTTCGGCATAGCCACCGCTGACTCCGGTGAACGCCCAGACCCGCTGCCCGATCCACGTCCGATCGACCCCGGTGCCGACCCCGATGACGCGTCCTGCGACCTCGCTGCCGGGGACGAGTCCCACGGCAAAGCCGGAGCCGAGCGTGCCGCGTCGGATGACCGCGTCGACTCCGCCGACTCCGATTGCCTCGGTCCCAATCAGCAGTTGGCCCGGTCCCGGCACAGGCTCGGGGATGTCTGACGCCTCCAATCCGTCCGCGTCACCAAAAGTCCGGATCGTCACTGCTCGCATTTCGCTGCCGCCTCCGATTGCGCCTCCACGGGGGATTCCCGCCTCACGCGACAGTAACGGACGCCCCCGTCCACTTTGCTAAAGTGAGACACATGCCCCGCCGATTGCCTCACACGCTCCGGGCCGACGCCGAAGACAACAGGGAACGAGTGCTCGAGGCAGCGAGGACACTGTTCTCCGAACGAGGTCTTGACGTACCGATGCGCGCTATCGCCAGGCAGGCGGGGGTGGGTCCCGCGACGCTGTACCGACGGTTCCCGACGAAGCAGGCCCTCATCGAGGCCGCTTTCAGCGACGAGCTCCACGCCTGCCGAACGATCGTCGCCGAGGCCTGCGCCGATCCTGACCCGTGGCGAGGACTCTGTTCCTTCCTCCTGCGGACCGGCGAATTGAACGCGCGCAATCAGGGCTTCACCGAAGCCTTTATGACGACATTTCCCGATTCGTTCGACTTCACGGCGCACAGAACTGCGATGCTGCGCTCCCTGGCCGACCTCTGCCGGCGCGCACGCAACGCTGGATCGCTCCGGACCGGAGTCGTACTCGACGACTTGCTGCTCATGCTCATGGCCGGGCGCGGACTCTCCGCAGCGACCGTGGATCAGCGTGTCGCAGCCGCGCGCAGATTTTCGGCCCTCGCTGTCGAGGCTCTCCGGGGCTCCGGAGCGGACGCGCCTCTCCCGCCACCGGCGCGTTTCGTCGCAGGTCTCTTCAACTGACGGCACGACAGCCCGTCGTATCCGAACTATGGTCAAGACGAGATCCCGTAGGCCAGAATAAAGAGATGTTCTCAATTATTCCCCTCCTTCCCCTCGTGATCTACCTGCCGCTCTTCGCGCTTCTCGTCATCGGGATCTGGGTGGGAGTTCTCGGAATCCGCGCGCTGAACAGATACCTGCGCGCACCGACCACGGAGACGAAACCGCCGCTCTGATCGGCCGCCTTTCGGATCCGAGCAGGATTCGAGAAGCGCCGACGCAGGGGTCGGCCTAGCCTGTGAATGCAAGGCGGCGACCACATCCAGCCGCGCGCGAAACGAACGGAGAGTCACAATGCCCACGAAGAATGCCACGTCCGAGTCCGTCGGCTTCACCGCCGCGGAGCGTGCCGCCATGAAGGGTCGCGCGGCCGAGCTCCGCGCCGAGGGCAAGGCCGGCGCCAAAAGGGCGGACGGCCTGCAGGCGGTGCTCGACAGCATCGCGAAGATGGCGCCGGAGGACCAGGTGCTCGCCGGACGAGTACACGCGACGGTGACGGCGACCGCGCCCGGGCTGTGGCCGAAGACCTGGTACGGGATGCCCGCCTACGCGGACGACGACGGCAAGATCGTCTTCTGCTTCAAGAACGCGGGCAAGTTCAACTCCCGCTACTCGACCCTCGAGTTTCAGGATGCCGCCCACCTCGACGACGGCGAGATCTGGCCGGTGTCCTACGCGCTGGAGAAGTGGAGCCCGGCGGTGGAGAAGCGAGTCGCCGAACTGGTGACAGCCGCGATCTCCTGAGGATGCTCAGCTCGCGTCGGCCCGCCGGTAGGTGTTGACGAGGATCCCCGATGGCAGCGCGCGAGTCTCGACCAGGGCGAGCGTGCTGAGCGGGAAGCCGTCGGAGAACAGCCTCTTGCCCGTGCCCAGCACGATCGGGTAGACGAGGAGCCGGTACTCGTCGACCAGGTCGTGCTCGGCGAGCGTCCTGATCAACTGGGTGCTCCCCCACACCCGGATCTCTCCGCCCGGTTGCGCACGCAGGCTCTGCACCGCGCCCGGCACGTCGGGGCCGAGGAGCTGCGAGTTCTTCCAGCCGAGCTCGGTCAGCGTGCGCGACGCGACGTACTTCGGGATGCGGTTGTACCTCCTGGTGAACTCCCCCTGGAGGCCCTCGGCGTTCTCGTCCCACACTCCCCACGAGCCGGCGAAGATCTCGTATGTCTTGCGGCCGAAGAGGAGCGCCTCGGTCTTGCTCTCCCATTCCGCCACAAGGGTTGCTCCTTCGCCCTCGTCGACGACGTACCTGTCCTGCCAGCCGCCGTGCTCGAAGCCGCCCTCCCGGTCCTCCTCCGGGCCGCCGCCCGCCTGCACGACGCCGTCGAGGGTCATGAAGGCCTGCACCACGATCGTGCTCATGGGCCCAGAATACTGGCCGATCGAGGTCATTTCGAGGGGATGACACCACTCGCGCTTGACATGACACCACTCTGGTGTCATTCTGGTGACATGGAACTTGGACAGTACGTCACCGACCTGCAGCGCCAGCTCGTGGATGCCGCGGCGAACGGCTCGGACGACACCCGCGCCGTCGCTGAACGGCTGGCCGCCGGGCTGGATGCCGCGACGCGGCTCGTGCTGCTCGACGCGCTCTCGGCCGCGGCCGGGGAGATCACCCGCGACCTCGCGCCGGGCTCGGTCGACCTGCGGCTGCGCGGACGCGAGATCGAGTTCGTGGTCACGCCGCCCACCACCGAGCCTGACGATGACGACCGGACCGTCGCATCCGTCGACCTCGACGATGCGAGCACCTCCCGCACCACGCTCCGCCTGCCGGATGCGCTCAAGACTCGGGTGGACGAGGCCGCTGCGGCCGATGGCCTGTCCGTGAACACCTGGCTGGTGCGTGCCGTCGCTGCAGCCCTGCAACCCAAACAACGACGATCAGCGCAGCGCACGCTGCGCACCGGCGACAACTTCGCCGGCTGGGCGCGATAAGCCGTCCCGCTCAGCACCCCACCACAGCCCCGCGAGCCCGCGGGGCCCGTCAGACACGCCCACAGAACGGAAAGCGCCAGCATGCCTACATTCACCACCCCCGCACCGATCGACGTCGCCATCAACCTGCCGGTCGGCGACATCGAGGTCATCGCCAGTGACCGTGCGGACACGGTCATCACCGTGTCGCCCACCAACCCAGGCAAGGCTGTGGACCGCCGGGGTGCGGAAGAGACGAAGGTCGACTTCGACGGCGAGCGGCTCACCATCAAGGGCCCCCGGCCGCGAATCAGCCTCGTCGGACCCACCGAGTCCGTCGACCTCAGGGTCGAGCTTCCCACCGGATCACGACTCACCGCGGAGCTCGCGGTCGGCCTGGTGCGCACCGTCGGCCGCCTCGGCGCCACCCGCATCAAGGCCTCGACCGGCGGAATCGACGTCGACTCCACCGGCGACCTCTGGCTGCGCGCCGGGCACGGCGCCGCCACCGTGGGCAGAGCGGACGGCGGGATCGAGATCACCGCAGATCACGGCCAGATCAGGGTCGGCTCGGTGACCGGCGATGCGCTCCTCAAGGCCTCGCACGGCAACGTCACGGTCGGGGAGGTCGGCGGCGAGCTCGAAGCGAAGCTCTCCTACGGTGACCTCGAGGTCACCAGGGCGCTCGCCTCCGTGACCGCGAAGACCGCGTACGGCAGCATCCAACTGCACGAGGTGTCGAGCGGCTCCATCCAGGTCGACAGCGGCTACGGCCTGATCGCCATCGGGGTGCGCGAGGGCGTGCCCGCCTGGCTCGACCTCTCCTCGAAAGAGGGGCGTGTGCGCAACCAGCTCGACGGCGACCGCGCCCCCGAGACGTCCGAGTCGTCCGTGGCGGTGCGCGCACGCACCCAGTTCGGCGACATCACCATCCAACGCTCCCGGTAATCCCGGGGATCGAGAAGAAGGGCACCACGCCATGTCACTCCCAGCGATCGAAGTCCGTGGGCTGCGCAAGTCCTACGGCAAGAAGACCGTGCTCGACGACGTCGACCTCACCGTGGCCGCGGGCACCGTCACCGCGCTGCTCGGCCCGAACGGCGCGGGCAAGACCACGACCGTGCACATCCTCAGCACGCTCCTGCGGCCCGAAGGCGGCACGGCGTTCGTGAACGGCTGCGACGTCGTTCGCGACCCAGGCGGCGTACGCGCGGTCATCGGACTGACGGGGCAGTTCTCGGCGGTCGACAAGCTGCTCACCGGCGAGGAGAACCTCCTGCTGATGGCCCGGCTGCGCCACCTCGGGGAGAAGCGCTCGAAGACACGGGTGGCCGAACTGCTCGAGCAGTTCGACCTCGTCGAGGCCGCCCGCAAGCCACTCGCCACCTACTCCGGCGGGATGCAGCGACGGCTCGACCTCGCGATGACCCTCGTGAGCACCCCGAGGGTCATCTTCCTCGACGAGCCCACCACCGGGCTGGACCCGCGCAGCCGCCACACGATGTGGGACATCGTTCGCGAGCTCGTCGCCGACGGCACGACCGTGCTGCTCACCACCCAGAACCTCGAGGAGGCGGACGAACTCGCCGACCGCATTGCGGTGCTCGACGGCGGCCGCATCGTGGCTGCGGGTACGCCGGAGGAACTCAAGCGCCTCGTGCCCGGCTGGCACATCCGGCTCCGGTTCGCGGATGCCGCGGCGCTCGACGGCGCCACTCTGGCGCTTCGAGAGCACGGCCTCGGCGAGTCCGATCGCGAGGGAAGCACTCGCGACGATGCCGGGCTCGCGCTCACCGTGCCGACCGACGGCGGGGTGCGCGCCCTGCGAACCGTGCTGGACCGCCTCGACGCGGCGGGCCTCGAGGTCGACGACCTCAGCATCCACACCCCGGATCTCGATGACGTGTTCTTCGCCCTAACCGGCAGGAACGATCGCCCGGGCCGGGCCGACCGAGAAGGAAACGAATCATGACCAGCACCATCGCCCAACGGCCGACCGCCGTGGGCACGAGTCGACAGTCGCATGTCGTCGCCGACGCGTTCACGATGCTTCGCCGCAACCTGCTGCACATCGTGCGCTACCCCGGGCTGTCCATGTTCACGATCCTCGGACCGGTGGTCATCCTGCTGCTCGTCGTGTTCGTGTTCGGCGGCACGCTCGGGGCGGGCCTGCCCGGCGTGGGCCCGGCCGCAGGGCGGGACGCCTACCTCGCGTACGTGATGCCGGGCATCCTGCTCATCACCATCGCGGGCACCGCCAGCGGCGCCGCCATCACGGTCTCGATGGACATGACCGAGGGCATCACCGCACGGTTCCGCACGATGGCGATCTCCCGGGGCGCGGTGCTCGCCGGACACGTGCTCGGCAACACCATCCAGGCCGTCATCGCGGTCGCCCTGGTGCTCGGCGTCGGCTTGGCAGTCGGCTTCCGGCCCGCCGCCGGACCGATCGAGTGGATCGCCGCCGCCGGCCTGATCGTGTTCATCGCGTTCGCGGTCAGCTGGATCGGGGTCGCGATGGGGATGCAGTCGAAGACTGTCGAGACGGCCAGCAACCTGCCGATGATCCTGACCCTCCTGCCGCTTCTCGGCAGCGGTTTCGTGCCGACCCAGTCGATGCCGGCCTGGTTGCAGTGGTTCGCCCAGTACCAGCCGTTCACCCCGTTCATCGAGACCATCCGGGGGTTGCTGCTCGGCACCCCGCTCGGCTGGAACCCGACGCTCGCGCTCTGCTGGTGCGTCCTGATCACGGCCGTCGGGTACGCCTGGTCGATGGCGATATACGAGCGGAAGTCGGTGCGCTGAGGCCGGCGCGGCCGCGCGACCTCAGTCGGGCTCCGGCGCCGGGCTCACGATCATGATGAGGTTGCCGCAGGTGTCGTCGAGCACCGCTCCGATCATCGGGCCCATGGGCATCGGCGGCTGGGTGAACACGACCCCTTCCGCCTCGAGCTCGCGATACGCGGCGTTCACGTCGTCGACGCGAAAAGAGGTCATGGGGATCCCGTCTTCGACGAGAGCCCGCGTGAACGCCTTCGCGGCGGGATGCTCGTCGGGCTCGAGCAACAGCTCCACCCCGTTCGGGTCGTCGGCCCCCACGACAGTAAGCCAGCGATATTCCCCGGCGGGCACATCCGTCTTCTTGATGAATCCGAGCTTCTCCGTGTAGAAGGCGAGGGCCTTCGCCTGGTCGTCCACGAAGACGCTCGTCACCTGCAGTCGTGCCTTCACTCTGGGCTCCTATCGATCGAGGGGCCAGCGCTCGGTGATCGAGCGCAGCGGCTCCGTGTTCAGGGTGTGGATCTTCGTTCGGCCGGCGCGGTGCGTGGCGATCAGCCCGGCATCCTCCAGCACCGCGAGGTGCTGGGACACCGCCTGCCGGCTGGACTGGCTGCCGTGCACGTTCATCAACCGAGCGCAGAGCTCGAACAGCGTCTGGCCGTCGCGCAGCACAAGCTCGTCCATGATCACGCGCCGGGTCGGATCGGCCAGTGCCTTGAAGACGTCTCCCACGGTGCCAGAATAGGCAAGCACACACTTGCCTGTCAATGCCGAGGTGACCGGGGCACCCCGGATGGGCCCGCCGACGGCCCGTCCGGCCTGTAGCGTGTCAGCGGCGAACTATCGCGTAGACGGGACGAAATGATCACCCTCCAGCAGGATTCCGACGGCTTCATCCGCATGAACAGGCACTTCCCGATCTCGGCGACCATTTCCATCACCTTCGCCGACGGGTCGTCCGAGGTGTTCTCGGGCGAGCAGGTCAACGCGATCTACGACGCCACGCTGGCGGAGTTCCGGGCCCAGAACCACCTGGACGCGAAGGGGTTCTCGCGCGGCCCGGCCAAGACCGTGCACCCGAGGAACAAGATCGAGTTCGTGCCGGTTCATGCCGGGATGGGGAGCGAGCCCACCGCCTGAGGCCGCTGCCGGTGGCGACGGCGCGTGCACAACTCCGGCAAATCCCGGCCCGCCGCCTGTCCTGGCCCCGGAATTCGGCCCGCGCGCGTCCTCGACAGAAGGTTTTGCAGGAGTTATGAACGCCGGGCGGGGGGAGCCAGTTCACGCCCGGATGGCGAGCACGGAGCCGACCCGGGCCACCCGATCCTGGCCGCCTGAGCCAGTCGAGCAGGTCGAGCCAGCCGAGCCTGTCGAGCAGGCCGAGCCGGCCGAGCAGGCCGAGCAGGCCGAGCAGGCCGAGTCACGTTCATAAATCCTGCAAATCCCGGCACGCGGCCCGTCCTAACCCCGGAATTCGGCCCGCGCGCGTCCTCGACGGAAGGTTTTGCAGGAGTTATGAACGCCGGGCGAGGGAGCCAGCTAACGCCCGGTGGCGAGCGAGCGCCCCTCCCACGGAGCCGACCCCGGCCGCCCGACCCCGGCCGCCTGAGCCTGTCGAGCCAGCCAGTCGAGCCGGCCAAGCAGGCCGGGTCACGTGCATAACTCCGGCAAATCCCGGCACGCGGCCTGGCCTGGCCCCGGAATTCGGCCCGTGCGCGTCCTCCACGGAAGGTTTTGCAGGAGTTATGAACGCCGGGGCAGGGCAGCGCAGGGCAGGGCACGATCACGTCGGGGCAGGGGCAGGGGCAGGGGCAGGGCACGGTCGCATCAGGGCAGCGTCACGTCAGGGCGGGCTCGCATCGCGGCTTGTTACGTCGGGGCAGGGGCAGGGCACGGTCACGTCGGGGCGGGCTCGCGTCGCGGCTTGTCGCGCCCGGCTGGGGCCGCAGCCGGGGCAGGGAAGCAGCGGGGCCGGGGTCGCCTCGACACGATCGTGGCCACCCGGGGATCCGGCGGCCTCGGGGAAGGCCTAGGACTTTTGGCCGACGGGCAGCGAACTGTCGCGGAACCAATCGAGCAGCCGCCTCGCCCGTTCGGCGGTCTCTGACCCGTTAGTCGGACTCTGCGGTTGGTGGAAGAAGTCGTCGTAGCCGGGGATGGACCGCGAGAACCTGTCCGTGAGCGCGCGGTAGCCCATCCGCCAGCTCGGATAACGCCGCTCGGTGATGGGCTCCACGCTGAGCATCCGGACGCCGAAGTGGCGAGGGTCGACGGCGATGACGGCGTAGCACGCTCGTACCGCCTCGTCCGGACCCTCGAGCACCTGAATGAACTGGCTGTTGTCGTACAACAGGATGCCCGTGATGCCGAGCCGGGCGTTGTTGCCGCGAATGCTCGTGAGCAGTCGCGCCAGGTCCTCGTCGGAGTAGGCGCGACTCGCTGAACTCAGGTACGCGATCGACAACATGCGGCCTCCATTTTCTTGAACCATGCTCGCGTATACCGACAGTTCGGTACAGTCCCCTCTTTAGGGCGCACGCCGCCCGAGGCGCTCGGTCGGGTACCCCCGAACGGGGCACACTATGCTGCTCAGGCGGCGCAAAACCACCGCATTGAGTAAGAACGGAACCGTTCACCCATGTCTCAGGAAGAAACCGCCCAACCCCGCATCCACGTAATCGTTCGCGGCAGCACTGCCGGCGAGGTACTCGTCGACGGTCTCAGCCACCCCATCGTCGCCGCCGACGATGCCGGTGTGCGAGAGGAAATCATCGCCCACGTCACGACCCGCGCGCGGGTCAGCGGTCGAGCCCTCTACATCACGACCGAGGACGAGTCCGGCCAGGGCGAGCTGCTGGTCCACCCCGATGGACGCGTCGAGGGGGTGGGGGCCGGGGTTCCCCCGCAGACCCGTCCCATCCTCGTGCCGCCGGTCGAAGTCGGCCGGACCGAGCCGGTCTCCGCCGTCAGGCGGGAGACGGCCGTTCCCCCGGCGCCCGAGCCGGCGGCGCCCGAGCCGTCAGCGATCCCCCAGCCGCTCGGGCGGGAAGACCTCGACCAGGACTCGCTGTTCCCGATGCCGATCACGGCGCCCGCCTCCCGCTCACTCGCGGGAGCGCTCGGCGGGGAATCCGCCACGCCCCCGACCCTCGCCGACTTCCTCGACTCCCGTCCAGAGTCCCCGGCAGGCCCGGCGGCGTGGGGCTGGCAGGGTGCCGTTCGCCGGCTCTCCGCCGGCCTGATCTCGCCGACACCGGGCTCGGGGGAGCGAGCCCACCGGGCCGCGGTTACCGCCGTGCAGCGTAGCCTCAACGGGCCGCGCACCATTGTCGTGCTCAACCCCAAGGGCGGTGCCCACAAGACCACGACGACCCTGTTGATCGCCGCCACCCTCGGCATGTACCGCGGCGGGTACACCCTGGCCTGGGACAACAACGAGACGATGGGCACCTTGGGCGTTCGGGCGCAGGCCGCCCGGCACACCAACACGGCCGTCGACCTGCTGCGCGCGCTCGACCGCTTCGCCGATCCCCGCTCCATGCGCGTGGGCGATCTCGACAACTACGTGCGGGCCCAGGGCGACGCCCAGTTCGACGCGCTCGCCTCCGACCTGGACCCGGCCGGCGCCGCAAGCATCGACGCCGACGCGTTCCGCAAGCTCCACGCCACCCTCAGCCGTTTCTACCGGGTGCTCGTGATCGACACCGGAAACAACATGCGGGCGTCGAACTGGGAGGCCGCCGTCGAGACCGCCGACCAGCTCGTGATCGTCTCCACCATCCGCGAGGACACCGCCTACGGAGCCGCCTCCCTGCTCGACGGGCTGCGCCAGAAGGGGCATTCGGACAAGGTCGACCAGGCGGTGACAATCCTGGCGTCCCCGGCGAAGAACGCCGACGAGCAGCTCTCCGAGCGGCTGCATGACCACTTCGGTCAACTCACCCGCGCGGTCGTGGACGTGCCGTACGACCCGGCACTCGTGGCGGGAGGCCCGCTGGTGATCGAGGCCCTCGCGCCGGCCACCCGGGAGGCGTGGCTTCGCGCGACTGCCGCCATCGCGGAAGGGCTCTAGGTACGGCCGAAGCGCCCGACTCTCCCCGTTACGCGATATCGTGGCCGGTCAGTGACGACTGTGTCTCGAGAGATAAGGAACGGACAGAAAGATGGCCACTGCCACCCGACCCGATGAGAGCCGCTGGCAGAGCTGGCACGGCAAGTTCATCGTCGAGGAGCGCTACGTTCGCCCCGAGACCAGGCGGAACCTGTATCTGACCTCCTCGATCCTCATCCCGCTCGGCATCCTGTTGTTCATCGTCATCCTGACGTCTGTGCTGCAGCAGACCGGGCCGGCTCGGCTGGACCGACCGGTGGAGCTCTGGATCAACTCGCTGCGCTCGCCATCCACCACCGCGGTGATGGGGGTGATCACGACCATCTTCGGCCCGATCTTCCTGCCGATCATCATCCTCGTCGCCACGGTCGCCTGGGCGCTGCTCGCACGGCACCTGTGGCGACCGCTCCTCCTCGCCGGAGCCATGATCACCGGGGTGATCGTGGCGAACACCATCGCCCCCATCGTTCACCGGCACCGCCCGCCGACCGACCTGATGCTGATCGGCAGCGACTCGACGCCGTCGTTTCCGTCTGGCCACGTGCTGGGGGCGAGCGACTTCCTCATCCTCCTGTCGTTCCTGCTCATCTCCCGCGCTCCGTCGGCCGGTCGCGTGGTCCTGGCCGCCATCGTCTCGGTGCTGGGGATCGTCGCCGCGATGACGAGCCGGATGTACCTCGGCTACCACTGGCTCACCGACACCCTCGCCTCGCTGTCCCTGTCCCTGGTGATCATCGGAATCGTCATTGCGATCGACACCTGGCGCACGGTGCGGGTGCCCGGCGAGCCGGTGACCGGCCCGGCATCGCAACCGCAACGGGACGGCACCTAGGCATGAGGGAGGCCGGCCGGGGGCCGACCCGCGTGTGGATCGCCTGCGTCGACGATGAGTTGCCGGCCATCGCAGCGGGCCTCGGGCTACCGCACGGCGATTCCCGGCAGGGCGCGTTGCTCGACCCGGACGAGCGGGCTCGGGCGTCGAGCTTCGTCGATCCACTGGTCTCGGCGAGATTCAGCCGGGCGCACGCGGTGCTTCGCCTGGTGCTCGGCTCGGTGCTGGCGGTGGAGCCCGCACTCGTGTCCTTTCGCCGAGGCGCCTGCCCCGCCTGCGGGGGTCCGCACGGTCGGCCGCAACTGGCGCACCCTCCTGGGCCGGAATTCAGCCTCAGCCGCACCGGAGCCTGGGTGGCCGTGGCCGTGCGAGAGGGGGCCGCCGTCGGGGTCGACATCGAGGTGCGGCGATCGGATGCCGCGCTCGCCCCGCTCGAGCGGGACATCCTGGCCGCGGGCGAGGCGGTGACCGGCGACATCCTCGACGTGTGGGTGCGCAAGGAGGCCCTGCTCAAGGCCACCGGGCTCGGCCTCTCCCGCGAGATGTCGACCGTGCACCTTCTGCCCAGGGCCGGCGGCTGGCTGGAGGCCGGCACGCCCGGTATGGTCGTGCGCGATCTCGTCGCCGGCCCGACGCTCGGCGGCGCGATCGCCGGGCCGGCGTTGGGCGAGGTCGAGGTCCTCGTCTGGCCGACAGGCTAGTCAGCCCTCGAACCACCCGTGGGGGGCGTGCTTTGCGACCTGCTCCTCGAGCGGAAGCGTCGGGGCCGCCCAGCGGATTCCATTCGCCAGCACCCGCAGCACCTCCGGCTGGTGATAGACGGGGTATTCCTGGTCGCCGGGCGAGAAGTAGAAGACCCGGCCGTGCCCGCGCGTGTATGTGACGCCCGAGCGGAAGATCTCGCCGCCCACGAACGATGAGACGAAGACCAGTTCGTCCGGTACCGGGATGTCGAAGGGTTCGCCGTACATCTCCTGCCGCGCGATCACGAGCGGGTTCGGGATGCCCGCAGCGATCGGGTGGGTGGGCGCGATTGTCCACACCAGCTCGCGTTCGCCCTCGTTGCGCCAGAGCAGCGAGGCGGTCGACCCGGTCAGTTTCTGGAAGATCTTGGAGTAGTGGCCCGAGTGCAGAACGAGGATGCCCATCCCGGCGAGCACACGACGGTGCACCCGCTCCACCACCTCATCCGACACCTGGTCGTGGGCGATGTGCCCCCACCAGAGCAGCACGTCGGTCGCGTCGAGCACCTCCTCGGTGAGGCCGTGCTCCGGATCGGCGAGAGTGGCGGTGCGCACGCTGTCCGCGCCGCCCTCGGCGAGGTCGAAGTGCCCGGCGAGGCCCTCGGCGATCGCGCCGTGGATGCCCCGCGGGTAGTTCTGGGCGACGATCGCGTCACCGCGGCTCTCGTGCACGTTCTCGTTCCAGACGGTGATTCTCATGCGACGTTCACTTCCTTGTTGATGCGAGCGGATTCGTAGACGGCATCGAGAACCCGGCTGCGGTGGAGGGCGTACTCGCCGTACGAGTTCGCCCACTGGCCGGATCGGATCGTGGCGAGGAACTCCTCGATCACGAGCCGGTGCTCCCCGCCGGGCACGTGCACCCGAGGCACCGTGATGGCCGACGCGCCATGCACCTCCGAGTGAAGCCGCAGGGTGTCGTCGGTGGCGTGATCGCGAACGAAGAGGCTCGCGCCCCCCATCGAGCCGAGGAGGTCGACGGAGATGTCGTTGTCATGGGCCGTGTAGTCGGCCCAGGACGCCTCCAGTTGGATGCTCGCCCCGTTGTCGAGTCTGAGCAGGGCGAAGGCGAAGTCCTCCACCTCGAAGGTCTGGGTGCCCCCGGTCGTCTGGGAGTTGCTGGCGCCTCCCCGGCCGAGGCGCCCGACCTCGCCGTAGTCGACCGCGCTCACGGAGAGCACCCGCGGTTCGCCGAGCAGATAGAGCACGATGTCGAGCACGTGCGAGCCGAGGTCGATCATGGGACCGCCCCCGGACATCGCCCGGTTGGTGAACCACGAGCCGATGCCCGGGATTCCGCTCCGCCGGCGCCAGCTCGCGCGAGCGTGGTAGATGCGGCCCAGTTCGGTGGAGGCGAGGTAGTCCTTGAGCAGGCGCACGTCGCCGCGGCGACGATGGTTGAAGGCGATCTCGAGGACTCGGTTGTTGGTGAGGGCCGCATCGGTCATCTCCGCGGCGAGCGCGCCGGTGGTGGCGAGCGGCTTCTCGCAGAAGACGTGCTTGCCGCTGGCCAGCGCAGCGAGAGCGATCGGATGGTGCAGGTGGTTGGGCACGCCGATGCTCACGATGTCGAGATCATCGCGCGCGACGAGGTCCTGCCAGTCGTGGTAGAGGTTCGGAACGCCGCGGGTGCGGCCGAGTTCGGCCAGCCGAGACTCCTCCTGGCCGGCCAGGGCCACGACGGTGACACCAGGAAGCGCCGTGTACGCGTCGAGGTGGGTCGTGCCGGCGAATCCGAGACCGATCACCCCCACCCTCAGCTCGGTCGGGGCCGTGGTCGGCGCGGGTACGGTGGGCGCTGGCAGGGTCATTGACGGCCTTTCACGGCGAGGGAGGGAGGGGGTTTCGGCGGAATCGAGCGAGAATGGTTTAGCGCTCCACCTCGCCTGCGAAAGTCAACCGGCACCGCCCCCTCGCTGTCAAGTCGCGAGCAGCGTGTCGGCCCGGATCCGCGACAGCTCTGATCCGCTAAATTCGAGTGGACCCCGATCGGAGGATGCCGTGCGCGTGACTCTCAAGGACATCGCCGCCGAGGCCGGCGTCAGCCTCCAGACGGTCTCCAACGTGGTCAACGGAAACCACGCCAGGGTCTCGACGGCCACGATCGACCGGGTGCTCTCCATCGTGACCGCACGCGGCTACGTGCCGAGCGCCTCCGCCCGCACCCTCGCCGGCAGCGCCTCGCGAACGATCGGCCTCATCGTGCCCGCCGCGGACATCTCACGCCTGCTGCTCAGCCCCTACGACGTCGACATGCTCGGCGGGCTGGAACGCGAATTCCGATCGCGAGGGTTCGACCTGCTGCTGCGCGGGATCGTGGACGTCGCCGAGGTGCGCGAGGTGGTGCAGACCTGGAACCTCCACGGCGCGGTGCTCCTCGAGTTCACCGAGAGCCAGGTCGGCGCCCTTCGCGCGGTCGGCGAGGCGGTGCTCGTGTCCCTCGACGCCTATGCCGACAATCCGGCCGTGCGGTCGGTGCGCATCGACGACTTCGACGGCGGGCGGCAGGCCGCGGGGCACCTCCTCCGCGCCGGGCACCGCTCGGTCGCCTTCGCCGGGCTGATGGGCAGCACCACCGGTGTCGTGCGGGAACGCCTTGCCGGCTTCCGCGCCGGCCTCGCCTCCGAGGGGGTGATGCTCTCCGACGACGCAGTGCTGGATGCGCATGCCAGTCACGAGGCCGGTCACGCCCTCGCGACCTCCCTCGCCGCCCGGTGGGCGGAGTCGAGGCTCGAGCCGGGCGCCCGCCCGACCGCCATCTTCGCCACCGCCGATATCCTCGCGATCGGACTCATCCAGGGATTCGTCGCGGCCGGACTGCGGGTGCCGCGGGACGTATCGATCATCGGCTTCGACAACCTCGCGGCCGGACTGTACGTGACGCCGCAACTGACCACGATCGCTCAGGACTTCGGAGCGAAGGCCTCCGCGGTCTCGTCACTGCTCTTCACGCGACCCGCGGAGATCGGTCGGTCGGCGTCCCCGATCGTCACCGGGGTCCAGCTGATCGAGCGCGCCTCGGTCGCTGCTCCCCCCGGGGGACGCCGCGGGAACTGAGCGCTACGGGGCCGGGCTGGGGCTCGGGGTCGCCGTGGCGTCCTCGCGGAACGTGTCGCCGGCGGCCTTCTGGATGGCGGCGGAGAACGCGCTCGCGTCGGTCGCCGCCCCGTTGAACTTGGCACCGTTGATGATCACGGTCGGCGTCGCCGACACCTTCTTCACGTCGGAGTTGGCGATCGGACCGGTGGTGGCGCGCGATGTGGCCGCCGTCACCCAGGCCTTGAACGACTGGTCGGTGATGCAGCTCGTGATCGAGGCGAGGGAGTCGACCTTGGCCTGCTTCGCGATGGAGACGAGCTTCTGGTCGGTCAGCCCCTCGGTGTTCTCCTTCGGCTGCTCCTCGAAGAGCAGGCTGTTGAAGTCGAAATAGGAGTTCGGCGAGAAGTTGGCGACACAGGCCGCCGCGTTCGCCGCGCGGCTGGAGTAGCGCTGGCCGAGCGAGCGGTTGTCAAGAATCGCGATCGGATGGATCTCGAGCGTGGCCGCTCCGGTCTTGAGATAGGACTTGATCTGGGCGGTGTTGGTCTGCTCGAAGACCTGGCAGACGGGGCACTGGTAGTCGACGAAGATCTGGATGTCGATGACGTCGGACTTGTTTCGGGCCGACGGCACGGGGGCGTCGCCCGGCTGAAGCGCGGCGGTGGGCACGGCGGCGAGGTTCTGGCCGATCTTGATGCCGTCGCTGATCATGTTCTTCGGACCCGCGGACGGCGGGCGCACCGAACTGGTGATCACGACGACGATGACCGCGATGATCGCCAGGGAGACGACGATGAGGCTGCCCTGAAGCACGAAGCGGCTTCGGCGATCCTTCTTCCTCTGCTCTTCGCGCAGGGTGCGGGCCTTCTCGCGAGCGGCCTCGCGCCTCTGGTTCTTGCTGAGGCGATCGTCGCCAGCACCGCCGTAACTCATCGAACCTCACTATTGATCAATATGGTTGTGGCCCTCGAACCGTCTCGACAGCAGCGAGCGGGAGCCCTTTGCACACTAGACAGTGATTCTGGGAATAGGCCAGACGAACGCTGGATAAGCCTAACCAACAGGTGAACGGCAATTTAACGTCGTTCACCTCGACGTGACATAATGACCGAGCAGTATCTTCCATTCACTACGGATCGTCCGGCACGTACCTGCCGGTGAAGGAGCAATAGAACCATGGCATCTGTCACTTTTGACAAGGCAACCCGTCTCTACCCGGGTTCCACCAAGCCCGCCGTCGACGCACTCGACCTGCACGTCGCGGATGGCGAATTCCTCGTCCTCGTCGGCCCCTCCGGCTGTGGCAAGTCCACGTCGCTGCGCATGCTGGCCGGCCTCGAAGAGGTCAATGACGGCAACATCCTCATCGGCGACCGCAACGTCACCGATGTGCCGCCGAAGGACCGTGACATCGCGATGGTGTTCCAGAACTACGCGCTGTACCCGCACATGACTGTCGCCGAGAACATGGGCTTCGCGCTCAAGATCGCCGGCGTCAACAAGGACGAGCGCGCCACCCGCGTTCTCGAAGCCGCCAAGCTTCTGGACCTCGAGCCGTACCTGGGCCGCAAGCCGAAGGCGCTCTCCGGTGGACAGCGTCAGCGCGTCGCCATGGGCCGCGCGATCGTGCGCCAGCCGCAGGTGTTCCTCATGGACGAGCCGCTGTCGAACCTCGACGCCAAGCTCCGCGTGCAGACGCGTACCCAGATCGCCTCCCTCCAGCGCCGCCTCGGCGTCACGACCGTCTACGTCACGCACGACCAGACCGAGGCGCTCACCATGGGTGACCGCATCGCCGTGCTCAAGGATGGCGTGCTGCAGCAGGTGGGAACCCCCCGCGACCTGTACGCGAACCCGAAGAACGTCTTCGTCGCCGGATTCATCGGCTCGCCGGCCATGAACCTCTTCACCGCCGACCTCGTCGAGGGTGGGCTCAAGTTCGGATCGGCCGTCGCGGCCCTCGACCGTGCCACCATGGGCGCGACGAGCAACACCAAGGTCACGATCGGTGTGCGTCCGGAGGACGTGCGCGTGTCGACGACCGGCGAAGGCCTCAAGGTTGACGTCGACCTCGTCGAGGAACTCGGCGCCGACGGTTACCTTTACGGTCACACCGACATCGACGGCGGTCGCGTCGACATCGTCGCCCGCGTCGATGGCCGCGTTCACCCGAACGCCGGCGAGACGGTCTTCATCCTTCCGGAGCCCGCCCACATCCACGCGTTCGACATCGAGTCGGGCAACCGCCTCAGCAAGGCCGTCGCCGACTGATCGGTCGAATAACCCTGGTGCGGGCGACGATCTCTTTCGTCGCCCGCACTTTTTTTTACTCTCGAAATCTCGATAGGCACAACGCATGAGCGGCTCACTCAACATCACCTCGGCAACCGTCGACCCGGCGCTGCTCGACCTGCCGTGGAATCTCCCCCTCGACGTGTGGCCAGACAGCGTGATCGCCGCCCTGCCCAAGGGAATCTCACGGCACCTCGTGCGGTTCGTGCACCTCAGCGGCTACGTGATCGCGATCAAGGAGACCTCCTCGGAGCTGGCCAAGCGCGAGTACGACATGCTGCGCGCTCTGCAGAAGCTCGACGTGCCCTGCGTCGACCCGGTCGCGGTTATCACCAACCGCACGGACGACGAGGGCAACCCGCTCGAGTCCGTGCTCGTCACCCGGCACCTCAAGTTCTCGCTCCCCTACCGCGCGCTGTACTCGCAGACCCTGCGACCGGACACCGCGACCAGGCTCGTGGACGCCCTCGCCGTGCTGCTCGTCCGACTGCACATCCACGGCTTCTTCTGGGGCGACGTCTCCCTCTCGAACACGCTCTTCCGCCGCGATGCCGGCTCGTTCGCCGCCTACCTCGTCGACGCCGAGACCGGCCAGCTGTACAGCGGCCTCTCCAACGGCCAGCGTGAGAACGACCTGGAGATCGCCCGGGTCAACATCGCCGGCGAACTGCTCGACCTCGCCGCCGGCGGGCGCCTCGACGAGGACGCCGACCCGGTCGAAGTCTCGAACGGGATCGTCGCGGCCTACCGCAACCTGTGGAAGGAGCTCACGGGCTCCGAATCCTTCTCCTCCTCCGAGCGCTGGCGCATCAACGAACGCGTCGAGCGCCTCAACGAGCTCGGCTTCGACATCGAAGAACTCGCCATCAAGACTGATGACTCCGGCACCCAGGTGCGCATCCAGCCGAAGGTGGTGGACGCCGGCCACCACCAGCGCCGTCTGTTGCGTCTCACCGGACTCGACGCCGAGGAGAACCAGGCCCGCCGCCTGCTCAACGACCTCGACTCGTACACCGCGACCTTCAAGAAGCAGGGCCTCGACGAGGAGATGGTGGCCCATGAGTGGCTCGCCCAGGTCTTCGAACCGGTGATCCGTGCCATCCCGCGCGATCTGAAGCGACGCCTCGAGCCGGCGGAGGTCTTTCACCAGCTGCTCGACCACCGTTGGTTCCTCTCGCAGAACGAGAATCGGGATGTTCCGCTCGCCGAGGCCGTGAGCTCCTACGTGGACACCGTTCTGCGTCACCGCCGCGACGAGGCCACCGTGATCGACCCGGTCACCGGAACGATCACCTTGCCGATCTCGGTGGTCGATGAGAGCGACTGGCGCTCGAGGGTCTAGCTGCACTGCCCGGGGATGTTGGTTGACCTACTGATGGGTGGGCTGTCTCCGATCGCGGTGTGGAGCCCGTTGTGATGGCATTCGTGGGGCCCTGTTCGAGGGCGTTTCGGCCCGCCCGTCCCCGCCACTGCGCGGCACTCGCTTGCCCTCGCGCGCGTCGTGCAGCACGGTGCCGCCGTCCACGGGTGTCCGCCATACAGACTCCAGTTGTGCAGGACAGGTTGTGCAGGACGCCTCGGGCGGATAGCGAAGACGATAGGCGCAAAACCGAGGGGAGCGTCCTTCAGGCCGGGACCGATCCGGTCGCCACACCCCTGCCGTGTCCTGCACACGCTGTCCTGCACAACTGGAGTCTGTGGGGTAGGCAACCACGCCTCCGGGGCCCGTCCTGCAGAACGCGGCCCGACCGACGCGAGCGGCGCCGCCAGAGGGCGTCCGGGGCGGCCGCGAGGTCCACGACCACGAGAACTAGCCCAGCAGCCGCTCGAGCCCCCCACCGGCCACGTGGTCGAAGATGAGGTTGGTCTCGGTGTGGGCGACCGCCGGGTGCCCGGCGAGGTTCTCGAGCACGAAGTCGCGCAGGTCTGAGGCGTTCGGCGCGGCCACGTGCAGGAGGAAGTCGTCCACCCCTCCCATGTGGAAGAGGGCGAGCACCCCCGGCCAGTTCGGAGCCTCCCGGCGGAATCGGTCGACCTCCTCGCGCACGATCGAGACCAGGCGGATCGAGATGAGCGCCTGCACGGTCATGCCGAGCGCGGCGATGTCGACGTCGGCGTGGTAGCCGCGCAGCACCCCCGAGGCGTGCAGCCGCTTCAGCCGCAGCGAGACCGTGGACTCCGCCACCCCCGCGACGGCGGCCAACGCGGCTCCCGACATCCGCGCATTGGCCGAAAGCGCCCGGATGATGAGGCGGTCCGTGTCATCGATCATCGCGTCGACCCCTTCGCTGGTTCTTTCGTCGGACGCGGAGATTGCGCCCCAACAGTGCATGATCCGCGCATGCGGTGCCCAGTATCGCACTATCTGCGGACACTCTTGAGTCCTGTCGCAGATTCTGGTTTCGTCGACCCATGTCGACTTCCGAATTCCGTCTCGAGACCCGCGCCGTACATGCCGGAATGGAAGGGCTGAGCGAGAGCGGCTCGCACGTGCCCCCCATCGACTTCTCCACCACGAACCCGCTTCCCGGCGTGGAGCTCGGCGGCGAATCCTACGAGCAGCTCGCCACCGGCGGCGTGCTGCTGCCCGGCCAGTCCGCGGTCTACCAGCGGCTCTGGCAGCCCGGCGTCGCCCGCTTCGAGGACGCCCTCGCCGCGCTCGAGGGGTCGGAGTCCGCGGTCGCCTTCGCGAGCGGCATGGCCGCACTCGCGGCCTGCCTGCTCGCCACCGTCACCGCCGGTCGCCCCCATGTCGTGGCCCTCCGCCCGCTCTACGGCGGCACCGACCACGTGCTGGAGAGCGGACTCGTGGGCACCTCCGTCACGTGGACCGACCTCGACGGCATCGCCGGGGCCATCCGGGCAGACACCGGACTCGTCGTCATCGAGTCCCCCGCCAACCCGACGCTCGAACTCGTGGACATCGCCGCCGTGGTCGCGGCGGCCGGCGGCGTCCCGGTTCTCGTGGACAACACGTTCGCGACTCCCGTGCTTCAGCGTCCGATCGAACACGGCGCGACCATCGTGCTGCACAGCGCCACCAAGTACATCGGCGGCCACGGCGACGTCATGGGCGGGGTCGTCGCGACCACCGACGAGTGGGCCAGCCGCCTGCGCCATGTGCGCGCGCTCACCGGCGGGGTGCTGCATCCGCTCGCCGCCTACCTTCTGCACCGCGGGCTGCGCACGCTGCCGATCCGCGTTCGCGCCCAGCAGGAGACCGCGGAGACGCTCGCGCGGCGCATCCTCGGCGACCCGGCCGTCTCCCGCGTGCTCTACCCGACGCTGGACGGCTGCGACCCCGACGGCCTCCTCGGCCGCCAGATGCACGGCGGCGGATCAATGATCGCCCTCGAGATGGCGGGCGGCTACGACGCCGCCGTGCGGTTCATCGAGGCTCTGCGACTGGTGACGAACGCCGTCTCACTCGGCGGCGTGGACTCGCTCGCCCAGCATCCGGCGTCCCTCACCCACCGACCGGTCGCGGCCGAGGCCAGGCCTCACGCCGGGCTTGTGCGCCTTTCCATCGGCCTCGAACACGTCGACGACCTCAGCCAGGACATCCTCGGAGCCCTCGCGGCCGCCCATCGCACCGCCTGACCGCCCACGGTCGAGCTACTTGCGGGCGCGCTGCTTGGAGATCTCGTAGAGCGTGACGCTCGCCGCGATGCCGGCGTTGAGCGACTCCGTGGCCGCGTTGATCGGGATGGAGACGATCGCGTCGCAAGTCTCCGTGACGAGTCGGGAGAGCCCCTTGCCCTCGCTGCCGACGACGACCACCAGGGGTTCCTTCGCCCAGGACAGGTCGGGCAGCGGGGTGTCGCCGCCGCCGTCGAGGCCGAGGATGAACACGCCGCGTTCCTTGAACGCCTTGAGCGTCTGGGTGAGGTTGCCCGCCATGGCCACCGGGGTGCGCGCCGCGGCACCGGCCGAGGTCTTCCAGGCGGCGGCCGTGAGTCCGACCGAGCGGCGCTGGGGAACGATCACGCCCTGCCCGCCGAACGCGGCGACCGAGCGGATGATCGCGCCGAGGTTGCGCGGGTCGGTGATGCCGTCGAGCGCGACGAGCAGCGGCACCTGGCCGCGGGAGATGATCTTCTCCAGCAGGTCGGTGGGGTGCGCGTAGTCGTACGGCGGAATCTTCAGCGCGAGACCCTGGTGCACCGAGTCGAACCCGGCCAGGCGGTCGAGCTCGGGCTTCATCACCTCGAGGATCGGCAGCCCGCGCTTCGTGGCGAGCTGCATGACCTCCTTCACCCGGTCGTCGTACTCGATGCGGGTCGCGATATAGAGGGCGGTCACCGGGATCTTGGCCCGCAGCGCCTCGAGCACGGAGTTGCGGCCCGTGACGACCTCGAACTCGTCGGTCTGCTTGGGCCGGTTGGCGCGGCCGGCCTGCGGCCGCTGCGGAGCCCCGGCGCTCGAACCGGTCTTGGCGGGCTGGCGCGTGCCGCCCGCGGCCGTGAACCGGTCGTTCGCGGCCTTGCGCTTGCCCGCGGGATGATACGGGCGGTCGACGGCCTTGGGCGTCGGCTTCTTGCCCTCGAGGGCCTGGCGGCCCTGGCCGCCCGAGCCGACCTGCTTGCCGGTGCTGCTCTTGCGCACCGCGCCCGCGCGAGGCTTGTTCGCTCCACTGCTCTTCATTAGTCAAGACTCCAATGTGACCCCGTCGGGGTGTCTTCGATCTGGATGCCGGCGGCGGCGAGTTCATCGCGGATGCGGTCGGCCGAGGTGAAATCGCGCTCTTTGCGCGCGGCGTCCCGGTCTTCCAGCAGCTTCTCCACGAGGGCCGCGAGGGCGACGCTGGCCGGATCGTGTGCGGCAGTGTGCCACTCTACGGCCATCGGGTTGATACCGAGAACCTCGGCCATGGCGAGCACCCTGCCCTGGATCACGGCGGCGCCGCCCAGATCCTCCGCGTCCAGCGCCGCGTTGCCGGCCCGAACCTGGTCGTGCAGCACGGCGAGGGCCTGCGGAATGGCGAGGTCGTCATCCATCGCCTCGGCGAATTCCGCGGGCACCAACTCCACTCCCTGCCCGGCGAACTGGGTTCCCTCGAGTCGACGCTCGGCGCGGTCGAGGAAGACCTCGATGCGCTCCAGGGCCGCCTCCGCCTCGATGAGCGCACCGTCGTGGTAGTCGAGGGTGGATCGGTAGTGAGCGGCACCGAGGTAGTAGCGGATCACGAGGGGGCGGGCCTCATCGAGAAACTCCGACGCGAAGACCGAGTTGCCGAGCGACTTCGACATCTTCTGCCCGTTCACGTTCACCAGCCCGTTGTGCACCCAGTGGTTGGCGAACGGCAGGCCGGCGGCCGACGACTGGGCGAGCTCGTTCTCGTGGTGCGGGAAGCGCAGGTCGAGACCGCCGCCATGGATGTCGAACCGGGGACCGAGATACCGAGTCGCCATGGCCGAGCACTCGATGTGCCAGCCGGGCCGGCCGTCACCCCATGGGGAGGGGAAGGCCGAGGACTCCGGCTCGTCCGCCTTGTGTCCCTTCCAGAGAGCGAAGTCGCGGGCGTCCCGCTTGGCCCTCGACTCGGCATCGGCCGAGGCTGCCATGTCGTCGGCCCGCTGGTTGGTGAGCTCGCCGTAGGAGGGCCAGGACGCCACGTCGAAGTAGACGTCGCCCGAGTCGTCGTCGGCCACGTAGGCGTGGCCGTTCTCGATGAGGCGGGAGATGATCTCCTGCATCTGGGTGATGCTCGCTGTGGCGCGCGGCTCGTAGGTGGGGGGCAGGATTCCCAGGGCGCGATAGCCGTCGGTGAACTCGAGCTCGTAGCGGTAGGCGAGCGCCCACCACTGTTCCTCGGTGGCGTCGGACGACGCGGAGGCCGCATTGGCAAGGATCTTGTCGTCGATGTCGGTGACGTTGCGCACGAGGGTCACCGTGTAGCCGCGGTAGGACAGCCATCGTCGCCACTGGTCGTAGACGAGGGCGGAGCGAAGGTGACCGATGTGCGGCGAGGACTGCACCGTCGGCCCGCACACGTAGATACCCACCTCGCCCTCGACGAGGGGCACGAGGTCGACCACGGACTGGGTCCTGGAATCATAGAGGCGCACAGTCACGACTCACAGCCTAACTTGCGGGGGCAGCGGGCGGAGGAGAGCCGTGGCGATGACCGCGACACCCTCGCCGCGGCCGGTGAACCCGAGGCCGTCGGATGTCGTGGCGGCGACGCTCACGGGCGCGCCGACGAGAGAGGAGAGGGTGCGCTGCAGCTCGTCGCGGCGAGCGGCGAGCTTCGGTCGGTTGGCCACCACCTGCGCGGCGACGTTGCCGATCGCGTAGCCGGCCTCGCTCACCAGCCGCACGGTCTCGGCGATGAACACCGCGCCGTGCGCGTTCGCGAAGCGCTCGTCGGCGGTGCCGAAACGCTCGCCGAGGTCGCCGAGGCCCGCCGCGGAGAGCAGCGCGTCGCAGATCGCGTGGCTGAGCGCGTCGCCGTCGCTGTGGCCGGCGAGGCCGACCTCGCCCGGCCAGTGCAGCCCGCCGAGCCAGAGCTCGCTCGACTCATCGAAGGCGTGCACGTCCATGCCGACTCCGGTTCGCGCGGACCCGGGTGCGGCATCCGGGGCGGCCGACGCGAGCGCCTCGGCGCGACGCAGATCCCACGGGGTGGTGATCTTGAACGCGAGGGGGTCGCCGGGAACGACGATCACCGGATGCCCGGCCGCGGCGTAGAGCGCGGCGTCGTCGGTGTGCTCGGCGATCGCGGTCGCGTAGGCGTCGGCGAGAGGCTGGCGCGGAAAGCCCTGCGGGGTCTGCACCGCCACGAGCTCCGAGCGATCGACTGTGGCCACGGCGATCCCGTCTACCGCACGCTTGATGGTGTCCGCCACGGGCAGCCCCGGGATCACTCCGGATCCGGATGCCTCGACCGCGGCGATCACCGTTTCGAAGAGGTGGGTCGGCGTGAAGGCTCGGGCCGCATCGTGCACCAGAACGACGCGGATGCCGGGCTCGAGCACGGCGATACCCGCGGCCACCGAGGCCTGCCGGGTGGCGCCCCCCGCGACGACCGTCACGTAGCCTGCGGCCACCCCGGCGACCTCGAGCGCCATCGCCCGCGCCTCGCCGAGCTGAGCCACGGGCGCGACCACGACGACCTGGGCGGCGACGCTCAGCCCGAAGACCGGCAGCAGCGCGTGCTCCAGGATCGGCCGACCCTGGAGGTCGACGAAGGCCTTCGGCTCGGGCTGGCCGAGCCTGCTGCCGCTTCCGGCAGCAACGACGATCACTCCGACGCGCGGAGTCTCGGTGCTGCCCCTAGGAGGCAAGGACCTCGTCGAGAACCGTTGATGCCTTCTCTTCGTCGGTCTTCTCGGCGAGCGCGAGCTCGGAGATCAGGATCTGGCGTGCCTTGGCGAGCATCCGCTTCTCACCGGCGGAGAGTCCGCGGTCCTGGTCACGGCGCCACAGGTCGCGCACGACCTCCGACACCTTGATGACATCGCCGGACGCCAGCTTCTCGAGGTTGGCCTTGTAGCGCCTCGACCAGTTGGTCGGCTCCTCGGTGAACGGGGCGCGCAGCACCTCGAAGACCTTGTCCAGTCCCTCTTTGCCGATCACATCGCGCACGCCGACGAGGTCCACATTCTCTGCGGGCACCTCGATCGTCAGGTCACCCTGGGTGACATTGAGCTTGAGGTAGAGCTTCTCCTCGCCCTTGATGATTCGCGTCTTGACCTCGGTGATGGTTGCTGCACCGTGATGGGGGTAAACGACGGTTTCGCCGACCTCGAAAAGCATGGATGGGACTCCGTTCCGTGGCCTCTAGTTTACCACAGCGATCTCCCAGTTAGGGTGGCCTTACCCGAAGCCGGGCGCGAAGGGTCGGTAGGCTAAACTCCAAGCAGGTTCCCGCGGCGATCGTCCGCGATGTGAGGCCATTTTCTTTGCTTCTGGAGGGTTTTGTGAGAGCACGCATTGCTGCATCCGTCGTCCTGGCGGCCGCCATGATGTTGGGCGCGACCGGTTGCAGCCTGTTCGCCCCCCAGTCGACCAGCAAGCAGTATGACCCGAGCGACGGGGTAGGTGCGACTCTCGGCTCGATCCAGGTGCGCAACGCCCTGGTCTTCACGAAGGACGGCGAGGAGGCCGCCCTGGTCGTGAGCCTCATCAACGACGGCGAGCAGCCGGCCGACGTGAACATCCAGTACGAGGGATCCGAGGGCAAGCTCACGTCCACCGTGCGGCTCGACGCCGGCGAGGCGCGGACCCTCGGCGCCAAGGGCTCCAAGCAACTCGTGCTTCAGGGCATCAACACCGAGCCGGGCGGACTCTTCCCGGTCTTCTTCCAGTCGGGATCCGACACCGGCAAGCAGCTTCTCCTTCCGGTGCTGGACGCGAGCCAGAAGGAATACGTGGGCCTTCTGCCCTCGCCGACTCCGACGCCCACTCCCACTCCCACTCCCACCGGCATCCCGACCCCGAGCGCGTCACCGAGCAACTGAGCCTCGCGGGGCGTCCCGGCCCGCCCGCGTTTCTCCCTCACCCGCGTTTCTCCCTCACCCGCGTTTCTCCCTCACCCCGCGTTTCTCCGGAGCTTCGGGGCTAAACCGGCCGGAATCGGGCTATTCGGACGCAATTTGGACCGCGGCGAGACAAACCTCCGGAGAAACGCACGCCGCGGAGCACGCCGGCGGAGCACGCACGCCGAAATCGCCCTCCCCGCGGATCTCCCGCAGGTCCCGTCCCGACCGCGCCCTCACCCCGCGCTTCTCCGGAGCTTCGGGGCCAAACCGGCCGGAATCGAGCTATTCGGCCGCAATTTGGACCGCGGCGAGACAAACCTCCGGAGAAACGCGCGCCAGCGGAGCACGCACGCGGAGCACGCACGCCGAAATCGCCCTCCCCGCGGATCTCCCGCAGGTCCCGTCCCGACCGCGCCCTCACCCCGCGCTTCTCCGGAGCTTCGGGGCCAAACCGGCCGGAATCGGACTGTTCGGACGCAATTTGGACCGCGGCGAGACAAACCTCCGGAGAAACGCGCGCCAGCGGAGCGCGCACGCGGAGCGCACACGCCGAAATCGCGCTCCCCGCGCATCTCCTGCAGGTCCCGTCCCGACCGCGCCGTCACCCCGCGTTTCTCCGGAGCTTCGGGGCCAAACCGGCCGGAATCGGACTGTTCTGACGCGATTTGGACCGCGGCGAGACAAACCTCCGGAGAAACGCGCGCCAGCGGAGCGCGCACGCGGAGCACGCACGCGGAAGTCGCGCGGTCAGGCCTCGAAGCGGTAGCCGAGCCCCCGCACGGTGAGCAGCATCGTCGGGTCTGACGGATGCCGCTCGATCTTGGTGCGGATGCGCTTGATGTGCACGTCGAGCGTCTTTGTGTCGCCGAAGTAGTCGGCACCCCAGACACGGTCGATCAGCTGGCCGCGGGTGAGCACCCGCCCCGAGTTGCGCAGCAGCACCTCGAGCAGTTCGAACTCCTTGAGCGGCATGGCCGTCTCCTTGCCGCGCACCGCCACGGTGTGCCGCTCCACGTCCATCCGCACGTCGCCGGCCTCGAGCACCGCGACATCGTCATCGTCGCCCTCCACCCGGCGGCGCATGACCGCGCGGATGCGGGCGAGGAGCTCGCGGGTCGAATACGGCTTGGTGACGTAGTCGTCGGCGCCCAGCTCGAGGCCGACCACCACATCCACCTCGCTGTCCTTCGCCGTCAGCATGATGATCGGCACCTGCGAGCGGGTGCGGATCTCGCGGCAGACCTCGGTGCCCGGGATTCCCGGCAGCATGAGGTCGAGCAGGATCAGGTCGGTGCCGTTGCGGTCGAACTCGGCGAGCGCCGCCGGGCCGTCGGCGGCGATCGTGGTCTCGTACCCCTCCCGGCCCAGCAGGAAGGCCAGGGGCTCGCTCAGGGACGATTCGTCTTCCACGATCAGGATTCGCGTCATCATGCTTCTTTCAGTGAAGCCTGCGAGGCGTGGGACGCCTCGGGCAGGCGGATGGTGAAGGTGGAGCCATTGCCGACCTGGGACCACACGCGAACGTCGCCGCCGTGGTTCTGCACGACGTGCTTGACGATGCTGAGGCCGAGGCCCGAACCGCCGGTGTGCCGTGATCGCGCCTGATCGATGCGGTAGAAGCGTTCGAACACCCGGTCGAGGTCCTCCTCGGGGATGCCCGCGCCCTGGTCGGTCACCGCGATCTCGACGATGCCGTCAGCATTGGTGACCCCCACCCCCACCCGGGAGCCCTTGGGCGAGTACTGGATGGCGTTGGCGATCAGGTTGTGCAGCGCGACGGCGAGCAGCGGCTCGTCGCCGTAGACCTCGGCGCCCGCGTCTCCCCCACTCACGATGGTCACCCGGCTCGAGTCCGCAGCCACCCGGTTCTGGTCGATCGCGAGCGCGACGACGTGGTCGATGTCGACCACCTCGGGTTTGGTGAGCGCGTCGGCCGCCTGCAGTCGGGAGAGCTGGATGATCTCCTGGGTGATCTTGGCCAGGCGTTCGGACTCCTTGGTGAGCCGTTTCGCGAAGCGGCGAACCTGGTCCGGCTCGTCGGAGGCCGCCTGGAGCGCCTCGGCGAGAAGGCTCACCGCGCCGATCGGGGTCTTCAGCTCGTGGCTGATGTTGGCCACGAAGTCGCGCCGCACCTCGTCGAGCCGGTAGCTCTCGGTGTGGTCTTCGGCCAGCAGCAGGATGTAGCGGGCGCCCAGCCTCGCGACCCGCACGAACAGGTAGATGTTGGCGTCGCCGAACGGCCCGCGGGCGAGCTCGAGCTCCTGGGTGATGGAATCGCCGGTGCGGCGCACCTGGTCGACCAGCGCGACGAGTTCCGAGTGCACGAGCGCGTCGTTCCACACCAGGCCGAACGCGAGGGCGCCCGGCGATGCCTTGACGACGTTGTTCGACGGGTCGAGAACCACCCCGGCGGACTCGAGGGCCTCGATCACCTGGTCGACGCCGTCCGGCACCGCGTTGCTCACGACATCCACCGCCCGCTGGCCCCGGCGGGCGGAGGCGACGAGGATCAGCACGATGGCCGCCCCAACGATCACACCGAAAACGAGTGTGAGCGGCACGAGCCACGCGGAGGTCATAGCAATAAGATTAGTTAGATCTCACGGCCCGCCTCGCAGCCCCTGTCGGGGGAAGGCGATACTTTGGCATTTGTTCAGGTGCTGATCACCAAGTGTTAACCGGCATGGGGCAGTGTGGCTTCAACTGTGCGGGGACCGTCATGCTCGCAGCGAAAGGGATTCGACAATGCGCGAGGTTTTCCAGCAGGAACTTCAAGAGGTGCAGGAGCGCCTCGTCGAGATCGCGACCCTCGTGGAGATCTCGATCGAGAACGCCACGCGGGCCTTCAACGAGTCGAACGTGTCCCTCGCCGAGGCGGTGATCGCGGATGACGACAAGATCGACGGCGCGGCGGTCGCCCTCGACGAGCTCGCCATCAACATCCTGGCCCGCCAGCAGCCGGTGGCCCGCGACCTGCGAATAGTCGTGAGCGCGCTGCGCATCAGCGCCTCCCTCGAGCGCATGGGCGACATGGCCGAACACATCGCGCAGCTCGCGCGCTACCGCTTCCCGGACAAGGTCGTCCCCCGTTCGCTGCGTAGCACCTTCGCCGATCTCGGCAAGTACGACGTGCAGATCGCGAAGAAGCTCACCGAGCTGCTGCGCACCGAAGACATGCGTCTCGCCGAGGAGATCCGCAACGACGACGACCAGATCGACGCGCTGCACCTCAGCGTGTTCGACAAGGTGCTCGGCGAGACCTGGAAGGGCGCGGCGGTCGACACGGTCGACGCGACCCTCGCCTCGCGCTATCACGAGCGCTTCGCCGACCACGCCGTCTCGATCGCCAAGAAGGTCCAGTACCTGGCGACCGGCGACTGGGTCTCCGCAGGCCTCTAGGACCGGCCTCCCGGGGCGTGCCCCCAACGGCAGGGCCCGCTCAGGCTACTTCTTACCCTGGGCGGCGACCGCGGCTGCCCCGGCGGCCGCGGCCTCCGGGTCGAGGTACACGGCGGGCTTCGTCGGCATGAAGTCGTCGCCGAGTTCGTAGACGAGCGGGATGCCGGTGGGGATGTTGAGCTCGGCGATGTCCGCATCCGAGATGCCGTCCAGGTGCTTCACGAGCGCGCGCAGCGAGTTGCCGTGCGCCGTGACGAGCACGGTCTTGCCGGTGGTGAGATCCGGCTTGATGTCCGACTCCCAGTAGGGCAGCATCCGGTCGATCACGAGCTTGAGCGATTCGGTGCGGGGAAGGTCGGCTCCGAGGCCCGCGTAGCGCGGGTCGTGGGCCTGCGAGAACTCGCTGTCGTCGTCGAGCGGCGGTGGCGGCACGTCGAACGAGCGGCGCCAGGTCATGAACTGCTCCTGGCCGTACTCGGCGAGGGTCTGCGCCTTGTCCTTGCCCTGCAGGGCGCCGTAGTGACGCTCGTTGAGCCGCCAGCTGCGCTTCACGTCGATCCAGTCGCGGTCGGCCACCTCGAGCGCGATGTTCGCGGTGTGGATGGCGCGCTTGAGAACGGAGGTGTACTGGATGTCCGGCAGCACGCCGGACTCGGCGATGAGCTCGCCGGCCCGCCTCGCCTCGGCGCGTCCCTGGTCGCTCAGGTCGACATCCACCCAGCCGGTGAAGAGGTTCTTGGTGTTCCATTCGCTGTTGCCGTGGCGCAGCAGGATGAGCGTGAAAGTCATGTCCCAACTCTAGCGAAGCCGCCCGCGCCCGCCCGCGGGTGCCGCTGCCCGCCCCGCGCCGCCTTCCCCTTCCCCGTTCGCCCGTTCCGAAATCCATGCATTTCTTCTCAACACGCCGCTGCGGGGTCACTCCAGCCGGAGCGTCGGCGCCGATTGCATGGATTTCGGAAGGAGCGGTGGCGGAAGGGGCGGCGAGATCGGTCGAGGCGCTGGGATACTTGGGGGCATGCCCATCGGTTCGATCACCCGCGGAACGACGGGCACCAATCGCCTGCGCCGGGTGGACCGGTGGATCGCGCAGCTTCCCGCGTTCCGCCGTGCGGCCGCACCTCTCGTCGTGGATCTCGGCTACGGCGCATCCGCCACGACGACCCTCGAACTGCACCAGCGTCTCGGCCGGCTGCGGCCGGACGTGGAGGTGATCGGCATCGAGATCGACCCGGCGCGGGTGAGGCTGGCGTCGGCATCCGCCCGGCCCGGGGTGAGCTTCCGGCTCGGGGGGTTCGAAGTGCCGCTGCCCGGCGACCGACTGGCCACGGTCATCCGCGCCCTCAACGTGCTGCGCCAGTACGACGAGTCCGCCGTGCCGGATGCCTGGCGCCGGATGGTCGCCAGACTCGAGCCGGGCGGTGTGCTCGTGGAGGGAACCTGCAACGAGATGGGCCGCGTCGCCAGTTGGGTGGATGTCGCGGCGAGCGGTCCCCTGTCGCTGACGGTGAGTCTGCGCCTCGCCGACCTGGAGAGGCCGTCGATCGTCGCCGAACGACTGCCGAAGGTGCTCATCCACCGCAACGTGCCCGGCGAAAAGATCCACGCATTTCTGCAGGACCTGGACCGGCACTGGCAGCTCAACGCCCCGCTCTCGGTCTACGGTCCGTCGCAGCGATGGATCGCCACCGCTCAAGGCCTCGCCGATGACGGCTGGCCGGTGCTGGGCAACCGGTCGCGCTGGAAGCTCGGAGAACTCACGCTCGCGTGGGAGGCCGTCGCCCCGAACGGGTTCGACTGGAGCTGACCGGCCGCGTCCCGCATCCGCCTTTCTCGGCCGGCTACACCTCGGGGAGGACCGCCCGCGCCTTCTCCTCCGGCAGATCCGCCGCCGTGAGCAGGTCGACGAGGAGCGGCCTGAGCATGAGCACGACCACCGACTCGGTCATCGGGGCGCCCTTCGCCACGAGTTCCGGACGCAGCCGCTCGGCCACCGCGACGAGGCCGACGCGCACGGTGTCCGCGAGCCGCGGATCGTCGAGGCTCTGCCCAAGCAGCCGCACCGAGGTCGCGAGGGAGGCCACGAGCGAGGCGAGCGCCGGTCGCGCAACCCCGTCCCGCACGAGGAAGTCGATACGCCGGCTGATCACTCGAAGGTTGCGGGTGGCGAAGTCCATGCCGACGAGCACGCGGCGCTGGGCATCGAGCTCCGGCCCGTGTCGGCGAAGGAACGGCGAGATCCTCGAGATCGCGACCGCGGAGTCGAGGGATGACCGCCACTGATCGATGATCGGCTGGGTGCTGCGCAGGCGCTCGAGAGCGTGCTCCGCCGCCGGTTCATCCGCCCGTTCGAGCGCCGCCACGAGGGAGTCGAGCGATTCGTTGAGGGCGCCGAAGAGCCGGACGGCATCGCGCCGGGCGAGCCGGCGCGGGTCCCTGGGCAGCACCGCCGTCACGATGAGCGCGACGACCCCGCCGATGATGCCGTCGATGCTGCGCACGAACGGTCCCCCCGCCGGCGCCGGCAGCAGCATCACGAGAATGGACTGCACCCCGGCGGCGACGACGAAGGCGTTGCTCGGCGAGAGCAGGCGGGCCACGAGCAGGGTCACGAGCAGCACGAGGGCGATCTGCCACACCCCGCGCCCGATCAGCAGCAGAAGCAGCTCGCTCAGCGCGATGCCGATCACGATGCCGATCGCGGATTCGAGCACCCTGACCGGCCGCGCGTCGCGGGCGAAGCCGAGACTCGAGATGGTCACCGTCAGGGCGATCAGGGGCACGGCATGCCCGACCAGGTAGTGCGCGATCGAGTAGGCGGCGGCCGCGGCCGCCACGATCTGCAGGGCGGGCACGATCGAATCGACGACCCGGCCGAGCGACTCACGCGGCTGGAGCCCGCGCATCAGGCCGGAGCGCGACACTGCCGAACCTCTACCGTTTCACCGCGCCGAGTCGCGGAAGCCGGGGAACGTGGGCCTCGGCACCCGCCTCCGGCGGCACGACGATCTCCTGCGCGGCGGCCACGATACCGTCGGCGGCGCGAACCGTGAGGGTGACCAGCGGGTCGGTCGTGCGCTTCACCACGGCGAGCGCGATCGGCCCGAGCTCGAAGTGCCGCGCCGACGAGGTGATCGCTCCGACCACCTTGTCGCCGTCGACGACGTCGTCTCCCGGCTGGGGAAGCACCGACTCGGAGCCATCGAGGTGCAGCATGACCAGGCGGCGCGGAGGATGCCCGAGGTTGTGCACCTTGGCCACGGTCTCCTGGCCGCGATAGCAGCCCTTGCTCAGGTGCACGGCCGAGCGCAGCCAGTCGAGCTCGTGCGGAATCGTCCTGTCGTCGGCCTCGGTGGCGAAGCGGGGACGCCAGGCGGCGATGCGCAGCGCCTCGAGGGCGAGCACGCCGGCGGCGGGCAGCGCCGCGAGGTCGGCGAGCGCCTCGCGCGGCACCAGGATCTCGCTGTAGGTCCAGTCGGCGCCCGGATGCCGGTCGATGACCGCATACTGGTGGCCGCCCGGAGTCACCGACGCCCACGGGTCGTGCCAGACGAGGGGAACGCCGTTGGGCTCTGCCGCGGCGACCTCCGGCGAACCGAGGGTGCCGATGGTGGCGAAGTCGGCGCTTCGATCGGCGAGTTCCACGCGCAGCATGAACCGCATCCGATCCAGCCAGGCCAGAAGCCCCGGCGCCTCGTCGCTCTCGAGCAGCAGCCAGAGGGCGACCCCGTCGTCGAGGAGGCGCACGGCGTACTCGAGCCGTCCTGTCGGGTCGAGCAGGAGCGTCTCGCTCGATTCGCCCGGCGTGAGGCGGGCGACGCTCTGGCTGGTGAGGGAGTCGATCCAGGTGAGCCGATCCGGGCCGGTGATGGTGAGCACCGCCCGGTTCGAGAGGTCGACGACGGCCAGGCCGTCGGAGAGTGCGCGCTGCTCCGCCATCGGGTTGCCGTAGTGAGCCGGCACTCCGGCGTCCCGGCCCGCACCGTCGACGGCGCCGGGCCGCTCGAGGAATGGGCTATTCGACACGGGCGAGCCTTCCGGATGCGTGGCTGGCGAGTTCCTGCCCGAGCGCGGCGATGTCCCACGCCCAGAGCAGGTGATTGTCGACCAGGCCGTAGAGGCGCGTGGACGCGCTGTGTTCCTTCGAGGTGACGGACCGCAGCACGGCATCCGTCACCAGGTCGATTCGCGGTCCCTTCACCTGCCCCACGTAGAGTTCACTGACTCCGCCCGGGTGCAGGATCGACACCTCGATGTCGAAGCCGCCCGTGGCGTTGCGCAGCGTCTCCACCGACCGGGCGGTGGTGAAGGGCCGGATGCCGACGCCGGTGAGCAGGCCGGGACCGGGGTCGCCCTCCGTGGCCGCCCGGCTCAGCCGCCAGTAGCCGGTCTCGGTGGCGAGCGGGGTGAGGTTCTCGTCGAGCAACCACGTGTAGGAGGTGTAGTTGAGATGCGGCAGCCCATCGTGGCTGAAACTCAGGCGATGCCCGAACTCGTAGTTTCGCGTCTCCTCGCCTACCGCGTAGTTGACGACCCCGGTGCCCTCCCAGACCCCGATTAGCCAGGAGAGGGGAACGAGCTCGGCTGGCAGATCCGCGTCGAGCTCGATCATGAGAGCCGAGTCGTCGTGAGAGTCGAGCTATTCAGCGCTGGCCCCGGAAGAGGTTGTACAGCACAACGACCGACACGTACCCGATGGCGAGAGTCGCCAGCACGAGCAGCCCGATGAAGAACAGTTCCAGCGGAAGATACATGACCCAATCCTATGTCGGGCCCGCGCCTATTTCGGTGCGAGCGCGATGACCGCGAGGATCGCGGTGGCCGCGGCGAGGATCACGACCGACCCACCAAGGCTCGCCATCACCCGGTTGACGAATCCCACCTTCTCCTCCGTGGCGAGCTGCACGGAGAAGGTGACGAGGATCGCGGCGGCGAGCACGATCGGAATCCACTTCCCGAACTGCGCGGCGGGTGTGAAGACTCCCACGAGCACCGCGCCGATGACCACGAGAACCCACACGGGAATCACGCTGCGAAGCGCGAGGGCCAGGCCGGGCTGATCAATGGTCACGTGTCAATCTTGCCCTACCCGGCGGGCCCGCCGCTGAATGTGCCTTTAGACTGTGGTCTTGGCACTTGGAGGACCT
This sequence comes from Lacisediminihabitans profunda, assembly GCF_008040105.1. Taxonomy (GTDB): domain Bacteria; phylum Actinomycetota; class Actinomycetes; order Actinomycetales; family Microbacteriaceae; genus Lacisediminihabitans; species Lacisediminihabitans profunda. The sequence goes on along the minus strand of NZ_VRMG01000002.1, from coordinate 72,509 downwards.
TTGGCGCAGTTGTTGATCCTTACTTCTGCCGTCAACAGCGAAGTCTTACCGGCTCTCGGGCTGCTCAGCCATCGCACGCGGCAGATTCCGGCGGAACCCGCCTCCCTCATCACCGCACCGAGTTGCGACCTGATCCTCGTTGACGCGCGCCAGGATCTGGCCAGCGCGAAGTCCTTGTGCAAGATTCTCAACACCACCGGAGTGAACGTTCCGCTGATGCTCATCCTCACCGAGGGCGGCCTCACCGCGGTGAGCGCCGACTGGGGAGTCGACGACGTCATCCTGGAAACAGCGGGACCCGCGGAGGTGGATGCCCGAATCCGTCTCGTCGTCGGACGCCAGGCTCTCGATAAGACGAGCAACAAGATCCACGCCTCCGGGGTCGTGATCGACGAGGCGAGCTACTCCGCGAAGGTGCACGGGCGCCCCCTCGATCTCACGTTCAAGGAGTTCGAACTCCTGCGCTTTCTCGCCACGCATCCCTCACGTGTCTTCACTCGCGAACAGCTGCTCAGTGAGGTGTGGGGCTACGACTATTTCGGCGGCACCCGCACCGTCGACGTGCACGTGCGACGGTTGCGGGCCAAGCTCGGCGACCTGGAGTCGCTCATCGGCACCGTGCGCAACGTCGGTTACCGCTTCAACGTGTACGACGATGACGCCGAACGACTTGCCCAGCCCGTCTCGTCCTGAGCGAGCCGACCCGGCATCCGCCGAGCCGTTCCTGCGTGCACTGATCCAGCAGGCGACCTGGCAGGACGGCCAGCCGCCGTTCTCCGACCAGTCGCTGGTAGGGCTGCGGGGCGGCTCGCGCGAACTCCTCCTGTTGGACGAGGTGGCCGCCGCGATCCTGTCGTCGACCGAGGCGGAGTTCGTGGTGGCTCCGGATGCCCGCGGCCGGGGCAACGGCACGACCATGCTCGAGGCGATCCTGGCGGCCAGGCCGGGCACGCTCAGGATCTGGGCGCACGGCGACCATCCGGCGGCCAGGTCACTCGCCCGCAGCCACGGGTTCGAGCCGGTGCGGGAGCTGCTGCAGTTGCGGGCGCCCGTGGTCGCCCCCGCGCGCGCGGTGCCGGTGGAGCCTTTCCGCCCTGGCGTCGATGACGAGGAGTGGCTGCGGCTGAACGCGCGGGCCTTCGCCACCCATCCGGAGCAGGGCCGGGTGAGCCAGTCCGACCTCGACGCGCTGCTGGCCGAACCGTGGTTCGACCCTGCCGACTTCCTGCTGCTGCGCGACGGCGACGGCGTGATCGTCGGCTACTGCTGGCTCAAGATCGAGGGATCCGTCGGCGAGTTCTACGTGGTCGGGGTCGATCCGGATCGCCAGGGCGAGGGCATCGGCCGGCGCCTCATGGACGCGGGCTTCGCCCGACTCGCCGCGCGGGGCATCCATACCGCGGCCCTCTATGTGGAGGCCGACAATGTGCCCGCGCTGCGGCTGTATCGGCCGCTCGGTTTCGTCGACCACTCCATCGACATCCAGTACGCCCGCGCCACCTGACCCCGCCCCGGCTCCGGCTTCCCCGGCGCCCGGTGCCCGCTGCCCTGTGCCCTGTGCCCTGTGCCCTGTGCCCAGTGCCCTGTGCCCTGTGCCGAAATCCATGCATTTCTGGGGCAACACCCGGTGGGAGCCACTGTTGAGCGGCGTGTCGCCTCCGATTGCATGGATTTCGGAAGGGGGAGGCGCGCGAGGGCGCGTTTACCCCGCGTTAATGCGGCACGCGATTGCCGGGAATGCGGGAGTGGGATGATGTGGGGATGGATAGCGAGACGTACCTTGGCGATGCCGGGCTGGCCACGGACAGCCTCGACGACGACTACGACACGACCTGGGTCGACGACGGGACACTGCCGCCCGAGCGCTATCTCGACCGGGAGCTGAGCTGGCTCGCCTTCAACACGCGCGTGCTCGAACTCGCCGAAGACCCGGAGCTGCCGCTCCTCGAGCGCGCCAACTTCCTGGCCATCTTCGCGAGCAATCTCGACGAGTTCTTCATGGTGCGCATCGCCGGCCTCAAGCGCCGCATCCTCACCGGCCTGGCCGTGCCCACCAACGTGGGAACCGCGCCGACCGAGGTGCTCGCCGTGATCCAGGATCGCGCCCACGAGCTTCAGGCCCGGCACGCGGCCGCCTTTCGCGATCTGGTCAAGCCCGACCTCGACGATGCCGGCATCCACATCGAGACCTGGGCGGACCTCGGCCCGGCCGACCGCGAATCGCTCGACGAGATCTTCGCCAACAAGATCTTCCCGGTGCTGATGCCGCTCGCCGTCGACCCCGCGCATCCGTTCCCCTACATCTCCGGCCTCTCCCTCAACCTCTCGGTGCGGGTGCGCAACCCGAAGACGGGCAAGGAGGAGTTCGCCCGCCTCAAGGTGCCGCCGATGCTCTCCCGCTTCGTGCAGCTCCCGGATGACGGGACCGGACTGCTGCGCTTCATCCCCCTCGAAGACCTCATCTCCAATCACCTCGGCGACCTGTTCCCCGGCATGGAGGTGTTCGACCACCACGAGTTCCGGGTCACCCGCAACGAGGATGTCGAGGTGGAGGAAGACGAGTCGGAGAACCTCATCCAGACCCTCGAGCGCGAGCTGCTGCGCCGCCGGTTCGGTCCGCCCATCCGGCTCGAGATAACCGACGACATGGACGACCTCACCCTCGGCCTGCTCGTGCGGGAGCTCGACATCACCGAGCACGAGGTCTACCGGCTGCCGGCTCCCCTGGACCTCGGCGGGCTGTTCGAGCTCACCAAGATCGACCGGCCGCGGCTGAAGTACCGCAGGCATGTGCCCACCACCAGCGTGAGCCTCATGCCGCTCGAGTCCAACTCGCCGCCGGACATCTTCGGCTCGATCGCGCGGCAGGACATACTGCTGCACCACCCGTACGAGTCCTTCGCCACGAGCGTTCAGGCGTTCCTCGAACAGGCCGCGGCCGATCCGAACGTGCTCGCCATCAAGCAGACCCTCTACCGCACCTCCGGAGACAGCCCGATCGTCGAGGCCCTCATCCAGGCGGCCGAGGCCGGCAAGCAGGTGCTCGCCCTGGTGGAGATCAAGGCGCGGTTCGACGAGTCGGCCAACATCTCCTGGGCCCGCAAGCTCGAGAAGGCCGGCGTCCACGTGGTCTACGGGCTCGTGGGGCTCAAGACGCACTGCAAGCTCGCCCTGGTGATCCGCCAGGAGGGCGGATCGCTGCGGCACTACAGCCACATCGGCACGGGCAACTACAACCCCAAGACGAGCCGCATCTACGAAGACCTGGGGCTCCTCACCGCGAGCAACACGGTGGGCAAGGACCTCACCCGCCTCTTCAACCAGCTGTCGGGCTATGCCATCGAGAAGAAGTTCAAGCGCCTCCTCGTGGCACCCCTGCACCTGCGCAACGGGCTGCTCAAACGCATCCGCGCCGAGGCCGTCAACGCCCAGGCTGGGCTGCCGTCCGGCATCCGGATCAAGCTCAACTCGATAGTGGACGAAGTGATCATCGATGCGCTATACCGGGCGAGCCAGGCGGGCGTGCCGGTCGAGCTCGTCGTGCGCGGCATCTGCGTGGTCAAGCCCGGCGTGGAGGGGCTCAGCGAGAACATCATCGTGCGGTCGATCCTGGGCCGTTACCTGGAGCACTCGCGCATCTTCTCCTTCGTGAACAACGGCGACCCGCAGGTGTACATCGGCAGCGCGGACATGATGCACCGCAACCTCGACCGGCGGGTGGAGGCGCTCGTGCGGCTGACCAGCGCCGACCACCTGCGGGAGATCGACGAGCTCTTCGAGCTTGCGCTCTCGGATTCGACCTCGCACTGGGAACTCGCCGGGGACGGCAGCTGGAGCCGTCACCACCACGACGTGAACGGCCAGCCGCTCGAAGACATGCAGAATGTTCTGATGCGACGAATCTCAGCGCGCAAGCGATCCGGTGTCGTGCGGTGATCGTGCTCGGCCCCTCGAGGGTGTACGCCGCCGGCGCGCTCTGCTGGAGGATCGTCGACGGCGAGACCCTCATCCTGCTCGTGCACCGCGAGGAACGCGCGGACATCTCCCTGCCCAAGGGCAAGGTCGACCCTGGCGAGACGCCTCCCCAGACCGCCGTGCGCGAGATCGCGGAGGAGACCGGCCTCTCGATCGCCCTCGGTGCACCCCTCGGCACCATCGAGTACACGCTGCCCGGAGGCCGGGAGAAGACCGTCTTCTACTGGTCGGCCGAGGTGAGCGAGGAGACGATCGCCGCCTCCACCTTCGCCCCCAATGACGAGATCGCCGCCCTGCACTGGATGTCGATCGACTCCGCTCGCGACGTGCTGAGCTACGAGCGGGACCGGGATGTGCTCGACCGGTTCGCCGAGCGGGTCGCGGCCGGCAACGCCCGCACCTTTCCCATCATCGCGCTGCGGCACGGCAAGGCGGTGCCCCCCGCGAGCTGGGACGGGCCGGACTCGACACGGCCCCTTCTCCACCGCGGGCTCGAGCAGTCCGAGAGCGTCGCCCCGGCGATCGCCGCCTGGGGCCCGAAGAAACTCATCAGCAGCACCGCGGTGCGCTGCCTCGCGACGATCGAACCCGTGGCGGCCCTCACCGGTCTGCTCGTGAAGCGTTCGGTGAGCATCAGCCAGGATGCCTACGAGGACGGCACCTCCCGCGTGCGCAAGGTTGTGCGCAAACGCCTGCAGAGACGTGAGGCGGTGGTGCTGTGCAGCCACGGGCCGGTGCTTCCCGAGATCATCGACGCGATCGCCGATGCCACAGGCACCCCGCTCGACGCCCCATTGCGCCGGGCGGGCATGCTCGCGACCTCCGAGTTCACCGTTCTGCATCTTTCGGTCGAGCAGCCCGACGGGGGCATCGTGGCGGTCGAAACGCACGGACCAGCCGTGTTCTAACCGGCAATTTACGCCCTGTTCACCTTTTGTTAACCCTCTGGGGCGTGACCGGTTAACCGCGCTTTGTATTCTCGCTGAGGGGTCGGCACCCGACCCGCTTCCTGTAATCAAGAAATTCCCGAAGGGACCCCCGTGAACGTCAATCGACGTATCGTTACACGCGCGAGCAGCATCGCAGCCATTGCCATTGCGGCAACCATCGTCCTCTCCTCGTGCGCAGCAAACGAGGCAGCACCCTCAACCTCCGGCTCGGCCGCTCCGGTGAGCAAGCTCTCCGGCACGCTGAACGGAATCGGCTCGTCCGCGCAGGGCGCGGCACAGACCGCATGGATCGCCGGCTTCCAGACCTCGAACCCCAAGGTCACCATCAACTACGACCCCCAGGGCTCCGGCGCCGGTCGCACCAACTTCATCTCGGGCGCCGCGGACTTCGCCGGCTCGGATGCAGCGCTCAAGGACACCGAGATCGCCACCCCGTCGCCGCTCTGCAAGAGCGGCACGAAGGCCATCGACCTGCCCGTCTACATCTCCCCGATCGCGATCGCGTACAACGTCGCCGGCCTCAAGGACCTCAAGCTCGACGCCGCGACCATCGCCGGTATTTTCAAGGGCGCCATCACCAAGTGGGATGACGCGGCCATCAAGTCGCTCAACTCCGGAGCCACGCTCCCCTCGGCGCCGATCACCGTCGTGCACCGTTCGGATGACTCGGGCACCACCCAGAACTTCACCGACTACCTGAGCGCCAACGCCCCCACCGTGTGGGACAAGCCGGCCGCGCAGACGTTCCCCTACGCCGTGGGTGACGCCGCCAAGGGCACCTCCGGTGTCGCCGACGCCGTCAAGGGCGCCGCGAACAGCATCGCCTACATCGACGAGTCCGGCGCGACCGGCCTCGGCATCGCGCAGCTCAAGGTCGGCGACTCGTTCGTCAAGATCAACGCCGCCGGCGCTGCCGACGTGGTTGCCAAGTCCCCCGCGGCGACCGGCCGTGGTACCAACGACCTCGCCATCGCGATCGACCGCAAGAACACCGACAAGAACGCCTGGCCGCTCGTGCTCGTGAGCTACCTGATCGTCTGCAACACCTACGACGACGCGGCCAAGGGCAGCCTCGTGAAGGCGTACGCCTCGTACGTCGCCAGCGCCGAGGGCCAGGCCGCTGCGGCGACGCAGGCCGGTTCCTCGCCGCTCGCGAAGGATCTCGCAGCCAAGGTTGCGGCGGCAATCGCTACCATCAAGTAGCGCGCGTGCACACTCGGCCCGGGCTGGCGGCAATTCGCAGCCTGGGCCGAGTTTGCGCGTTTCACCCGAAGAACGACGTTCGCACGTCAGGAAGCTAGGAATGGCCACCCCAACAACTGGAGCGATCAAGGCCAGGGTTCGCCTTGGGGATCGAGTGTTTTCGAGCAGCACGGTCTTCGCCGGATCCCTCATCCTCGTTCTCCTCGCCGCCGTCGCGATCTTCCTCATCGTTCAGAGCATCCCGGCGATCACCGCCAAGGCGGGCACACTGCCGAATGCGGCCCCCAACTTCTGGGTCTACGTCTGGCCCCTCGTCTTCGGCACCGTCTGGGCCGCGGCGATCGCCCTGGTCATCGCCATTCCGATCTCCATCGGTGTCGCCCTCTTCATCTCGCACTACGCCCCGAGGAAGCTCTCGCAGGGCCTCGGCTACGTCATCGACCTCCTCGCCGCGGTGCCGTCCGTGGTATTCGGCCTCTGGGGCGTGCTCGTGCTGGCCAAGGGCATCCAGCCCTTCTTCGTCTGGCTCAACGAGAACCTCGGCTGGATCCCGCTCTTCGGTGGCGTGGTCTCCGGCACGGGAAAGACCGTGCTCACCGTGGCCATCGTGCTCGCCGTCATGGTGCTGCCGATCATGACCGCCGTCTGCCGCGAGATCTTCCTGCAGACCCCTGTGCTGCACGAGGAGGCCGCCCTCGCACTCGGAGCCACCCGGTGGGAGATGATCCGCGTGGCCGTGCTGCCCTTCGCCCGCCCCGGCATCATCTCGGCCTCGATGCTGGGCCTCGGCCGAGCCCTCGGCGAGACTCTCGCGGTGGCCATGGTGCTCTCGCCGGCGATCGTGATCAACTTCTTCCTGCTCACCGCGCAGAACCCCAACACCATTGCGGCGAACATCGCCCTGCAGTTTCCCGAGGCCTCGGGCGTCGGCATCAACACCCTCATCGCCTCCGGACTCGTGCTGTTCGTCATCACCTTCATCGTGAACGCGATCGCCCGCATCGCGGTCAATCGGCGCAAGGCATTCTCGGGAGCGAACTAATGGCCGTATCCACCGCCGCCGGCCCCATGCCCAACGCGCTCACCACCGGTCGCCTGCCCAAGGGCACCATCTGGATGGTGCTCGGCGGCAGCTGGCTGCTCCTCGGCCTCGTCTTCGGCCTCGTGCAGATGGCTGGCGGCACGAAGCAGTACAACCTCGTGGGCGCCCTGTTCCTCGGCACGGTGCTCTTCGACATCCTCGTCTTCGTGATCTCCTACCTCGTGGAGGGCGTGCGTCAGGCGAGGGACCGCCTGGCGACCTCGCTGGTCACGACGGCGTTCATCATCGCGCTGCTGCCGCTCGTGTCGCTCATCTACACCGTGCTGCTCAACGGACTCGGCCGCATGATCCAGCCGTCGTTCTTCAGCCAGTCGATGCGCAACGTGCTCGGGGCAGAGGGCGGGGCCGTGCACGCGATCGTCGGCACCCTCGAGATCACGGCGGTCGCCGCGCTCATCTCCGTGCCGATCGGCCTGCTCACCTCGATCTACCTCGTCGAGTACGGCCGCGGCACCCTCGCCCGCGTGATCACCTTCATGGTGGATGTGATGACCGGCATCCCGTCGATCGTCGCCGGCCTGTTCGCCTACGCCTTCTTCGTTCTGGTGACCGGCAATGTCGGTTACCGGTCGGGTTTGGGCGGCTCCATCGCCCTCGCGGTGCTGATGATCCCCGTGGTGGTGCGCTCCTCCGAGGAGATGCTCAAGCTCGTGCCGAACGAACTCCGCGAGGCGTCGTACGCGCTCGGCGTGCCCAAGTGGCTCACCGTCGTCAAGATCGTGATCCCCACCTCGATCGCGGGAATCACCACCGGGGTCATGCTCTCCATCGCCCGCGTGATCGGCGAGACCGCCCCGCTGCTCATCATCGCCGGCCTTACCGATAGCGTTAATTACGATCTTGTCCACGACCGGATGATGACCCTCCCAGTGCTCGTCTACACGCAATACTCCAACCAGGGCGCCCACCAGTCGGACTTCGTCAACCGGGCGTGGGCCGGGGCGCTCACCCTCATCCTCATCGTCATGGCCCTGAACCTCGTCGCCCGCCTCATCGCCCGAATCTTCGCCCCCAAGCTCGGCCGCTGAGCGCCGCACAATAGAAGGAAACCCGTGTCCAAGCGCATTGAAGTGAACGATCTCAACGTCTACTACGGCAAGTTCAAGGCCGTGGAAGACGTCACGTTGACGATCGAACCCCGTACCGTCACCGCCTTCATCGGCCCGAGCGGCTGCGGTAAGTCCACCTTCCTGCGCACGCTCAACCGCATGCACGAGGTGATCCCCGGGGCCCGTGTCGAGGGCGAGGTGCTCATCGACGGCAACAACCTCTACGGACCGGGCGTCGACCCCGTGCTCGTGCGCCGCCAGGTGGGCATGGTCTTTCAGCGCCCCAACCCGTTCCCCACCATGTCCATTCGCGACAACGTGCTCGCCGGGGTGAAGCTCAACAACCGCAAGATCTCCAAGACCGATGCGGATGCCCTGGTCGAGAAGTCGCTGCAGAGCGCCAACCTGTGGAACGAGGTGAAGGACCGCCTCGCCCTTCCGGGTTCCGGTCTTTCCGGCGGGCAGCAGCAGCGCCTCTGCATCGCGCGGGCGATCGCGGTGCAGCCGGACGTCGTGCTCATGGACGAGCCGTGCTCGGCGCTCGACCCCATCTCGACCCTGGCGATCGAGGACCTCATCGAGGAGCTCAAGCTCGAGTACACGATCGTGATCGTGACCCACAACATGCAGCAGGCGAGCCGGGTCTCCGACCGCACCGCGTTCTTCAACATCGCCGGCACCGGCAAGCCGGGCCGGCTCATCGAGTACAACGACACCAACACGATGTTCTCGAAGCCGAGCGTGCAGGCCACCGAGGACTACGTCTCCGGCAAGTTCGGATAGTCGCCCCTTCTCACCCCGCAACCCGCGTTTCTCCGGAGGTTGCGCGCCAGACGCGGCCGAGAAGCCCGCGGATACGGGCAACACATCACGTGCCGGCACCCCACGACCCGAAACCTCCGGAGAAGCGCGCGCCGGGGCTCCTCGGGCCCGCCGCGGCAGCTCGCCCCCGGCGGACCCCTCAACCCGCGTTCTCCGGAGGTTGCGCGCCAGACGCAGCCGAGAAGCCCGCGGATACGGGCAACACATCACGTGCCGGCACCCCACGACCCGAAACCTCCGGAGAAGCGCGCCTCGGGCCAGAACCGCGGGACTGCGCTACGCGCTCGGGATCGCGACGATCGGCTTCGTCGTGGGTTTCTTCGAGCCGCCGCTCGGTTCGACAGTGATACCGACGGTGTCGCCGCTCACGATCGCGCCGTCGAGCACCCGCACGGTGCTTCCCGAGCGGGCCGCGTCGAAGGTACCGGCCGGCTTCGCACCCGCCGTGTCGATGTACCACAGCTGGTAGGTCTTGCCCGCCGGGAGGGCGGGAAGCTTGTCGATGACCACGGCGGATCGCTCGAGGTCCAGCGACCAGAAGAGCGTGGCCGTGCCTCCGCCCGCAACGGGTGAGACGGAGCGCTGCACGTCGCTCGCCGAGGTCAACTCGGCGAATTTCGTCGCCAGCTGCTGCCCGTCGTTGGCGTTGGCCAGCCCCAGAAGGTTTCCCCCCACGAACAGCGCCACCGCCGCGGCCGCAGCGAGGAGCACTGTCGCGGGCCGGGTGTACCAGCGCGCGGTTGCCTTAGCCTGGGCCGGAGACTCGCTGGACTTGCGGATGGCGCGGGCGGCATCCGCACTGGGTTCGGCGTTGTCGAGGGGCGCCGCGGTGGTGTCGGCACCGGGGACCGCAGTCGGAACAGGCGCGTCGGTGCCGCCAGGAGGCGCGAGCTGCGGGGTCACCGCGATCTGCGCCATGAGGCGGCCCTTGAGGCCGGCGGGCGGGGCCTCCGGGGTGGAGGCCAGCCCGAGGATCACCGCGGTGTCAGAGAGCGAGGCCACTTCGGTCCTCGCCTCCTCCGAGGTCAGCAGGTACTCCTCGAAGCGCGCGCGATCGGTGTCGTCGAGGGCGCCGAGCGCGTAGGCGCCGGCAAGCAGGTGCAGTTCGTTGCGATCGCTCACGACGCCACCCCCAGTTCATCCCGAAGGCGGATCATCCCGTCGCGCAATCGAGTCTTGACCGTGCCGATCGGCACGCTCAGCAGTTTCGCCACTTCGCTGTGGCTGTAGCCGCCGTAGTACGCGAGGGTGACGGCCTGGCGCTGCAGTTCTGTCAATTGCGTCATCGCCTCCTTCACCCTCTCGTGTTCGATGGACACTTCGACCGTTTCGGATACATTGTCGTACTCCGCCACGTAATCCCTGACGCCGATCTTCACGTCGCGGTCCCTGCTGGACTGCGACGCCCGGATGCGGTCGACGGCACGTCGATGCGCCATCGTGAGAATCCACGTGGCGGCGCCGCCCTTGCTCGGTTCATAGCGGGAGGCCGACTGCCAGATCTCGAGGAACACCTCCTGGGCGACCTCCTCGGACTGGGAGTAGTCCACGAGCAACCGCCGAATCAGGCCGAAGACTCTCGGCGAGATCTCGTCGTACAGGGCGCTGAACGCGTCCTGGTCGCCGCCGGCGATTCGAGCCAGGAGGCTCTCTTTCGAGACTGGTTCCTCCACGGACTCCTGGTCCGGGTCGTGGTTGGTCTCTCGGGGCACAAGTTCAAGCATCTCAAACAACTTCTGCCACGGCGTGCACCGATCTGGCCAGCCCGACTATTGCCTCCGGGGTCGTGGCTTCCCCATTCAGCTGGACGCGACCACGCGTCAGCCCCGAGGATCTCGTGGATCCCCGTTCGATGCCGCTCCGGCTGGTCACACAGTCAGTTCGAAGCCCTGCGCCAACCGGTTTGGTCGGGAGCGCACAATCACAGGATTCTCCGCTGGGGCAAAGAGGAGGCCGGGCCGCAGAACGCCTCTCGGCGCGAGGCCGCTCGGAGCGGCGAATATTGGAGCCCGGGGTTACTGCGGCCCGGCCGTGGCCCTTGCGAGCCGTTGACCAGTCTACCAAGGCTTGCGGCTCGACCCACCAGTTCCGTATCAGTCGAGGGTGCCGGCGCGCCAGAGCCGAGCGCAGGAGACGAACTCCGTCGCCGTCTGGGAGAGGCGCAGCGCCCGCGTCGTCAGCTCGGACGCGCGGTCGGGCGCGGTCGGTTCGACGTCATCCGCAACGCTCGTGCAGCCGAGCGAGGAGAGCCGGCAGAACGCCGCCGCCCGGTCGAGCGCCACCGCGAAGTCGCCCTGGAAGAGGCCGCGCAGAATCTGGTCGGCGAGCGCGGTGATCTCGGCGGGTCCGGTCGGCGCGGTCGCTCCGGCCACCACGGGGTCGATCGTCGTGGCGAGCTCGGTGCCGCGCTGGTACAGGTAGCTCGTGCCCTCTGCATCCTGCCGCACCATCGCGCGCATGAGGTAGATGCGCCAGAGCGCCCCGGGCAGACTGCGCGGATTCGCGCGAGACCAGAGTTCGGCGACCGCATCGATGCCGTGCTCGTCGGTGAACGCCACAAGGCGGTCCACGATGTCGGTCTCCGGGCTTTCGCGCACCCTGTTGAGCAGCGCGTGGGCGGTCTCGTGCGCGACGCGGCTGATCTGGGCGGGGTCTTCCCCGCCCTGGAAGCTCTCGAACTTGGATCCCGAGAACTGGGTGGGCTTGTGGAACTCGTCGGTCATCCGTTCAAGCCTAGGCCAGCGGGCGGCCGCCGGCACCAGCCAGACTGGCCCTCCCCGGCGACTGGTCACTGCGGCACAATTCTCCGCCGCCGGCGCGGTATGAGAGGTAAAATCAGGAGCCGGGCTTCACCGGCACGAGGAGGCATCTCATCATGAATATTCTGCTCATTGTTGTCATCGTCATCGCCGTCGCACTCGCCATCACGGGCGGTCTGGTCAGTTCCCTCCAGTTTCTTCTCTGGGTGGGGATCGTGCTCGCCGTCATCGCCGTAATCGTCTGGATCGTTCGCAGCATGTCCGGCCGCCGCACCTGACGGCCCGTCATCAGCAACACCGGTGCTCTGCCATCGGGCCAGGACCGCAGGCGGTGGAATCCACGCTAGATTTAACCGTAGGGGCCTCTAGCTCAGTTGGTAGAGCATCGGACTTTTAATCCGTGGGTCGTCGGTTCGAGCCCGACGGGGCCCACCCTGGTCAGAATGCTTTTTAGAATTCAAACAGTGGCCTACGGGTGTCCATACCCGCATTGTTCCCACAGCGCTGGGCATTCTGGCAGTGCTCATCCTCGCTCAAGTGCTCGAATGCCTGGTCCTCGACCAACCAACAACTGCTCACCACGCGACCCTCAGCCGCGAAGCCGCCGGTGCCGAGAACCGGACCGAAATTCCCGGGATGGACGTTGCCGGCATCACCGAGAGGCCGGAGAGAAGAATGTCTTCATGGGCACGGTCGATGAAGCCGACGCGCGCCCTACCCGCCCACGCGAGCTATCGAGATGCGCGCTCGATTTCGGAGGCCGTTGCCCGCAGCCGAGACAGCAGATCGCTGGTGAGTTCTTCGAGCGAGTGGGCGCCTGCAGCGACCGACACGTTGATGGCCGCAATCGTCGCGCCCGCCTCGTTCTTCACGGGAACCGCAAGGGAGATCAAGCCGATCTCGAGTTCTTGATCGACCAGTGAGTAGCCCTGCGCGCGCACCCGGGCGAGTTCAGCGCGTAGATCGGTGGCACGTGAAATCGCGCGGGGTGTCGGGCGCTCGAGCGTCTCCGGTAGGGCGACGTCGGTCGCGGCCAGGAGGACGCGCCCCATCGATGTCGTGTAAGCCGTGAAGCGCGTCCCGACTGAGATGGATACGCTCATGATTCGACGGACCGCCGCCCTGGCGACGTAGACGATGTCGTTTCCGTCGAGCACCGACATCGAGCTCGACTCGCCTGTTTCGCGCGAGAAGGCATCAAGGTGCGGCTGCGCGATCTCCGGAAGGCTCAACGCAGACAAGTATCCGAACCCGAGTTCGAGTACGCGCGGAGTCAACTCGAAAGCGCGTCCGTCGGTGCGGACGTAGCCGATCTCAATGAGCGTGTGCAGGAATCGGCGCACGGTGGCTCGCGTCAGGTCAGTCTGTGCCGCGATCTCACTCAGCGTCATGCTGGCATGGTCCGCGTCGAACGCGCGAATGACCGACAGCCCGCGCACGAGCGATTGGACGTACAGGTCACTCGGTTCTGGTGTTGGCACCCTGTAACGCTAGCGTTCGAGCACGACCGCGAGGCCCTGGCCCACGCCGATACAGATCGCGGCGACACCGACTCTGCCTCCGCGGAGTTCGAGTGCGCGTGCGAGGTGGAGCAAGATGCGGGCGCCGGAGGCGCCGAGGGGATGCCCAATCGCGATTGCACCGCCGTCAATGTTCACCTTCTCCGGGTCGAGTTCGGGCCAGAGTTTCAGGCACGCGAGGCTCTGCGCTGCGAAGGCTTCGTTCAATTCGACCAGGTCCACGTCGTCCCAGGTCTTGCCGGCGCGCTTCAGAGCGATATTGGCCGCCTCGACCGGCGCGATGCCGAAGATGTTCGGGTCGTTTCCGGCGACGCCGCGCGAGACGATTCGCGCGAGTGGCTCGCCGGGCAGAGCGTTGTCTCCGCCGATGAACAGGGCTGCGGCCCCGTCGTTGAGAGGTGACGAGTTCCCCGCGGTTACCGTGCCATTCTGCCGAAACGCGGGCGTCAGCCCGGCGAGGGATCCCATGGATGAGTCGGCGCGGATGCCCTCATCACGCAAGAGGGTGGTGCCGGGCACCGCGACGACCTCCTGATCGAAGCGGCCGGCGTCCCATGCCTTCGCCGCGTTTCGGTGGCTGCGAACAGCAAACTCGTCCTGCGCTTCTCGCGAGATGTCATAACGGTCCGCGAGGATCTCTGCCGTCTCCCCCAGCGGGATGCTCCAATCAGTGGGCATCTTCGGGTTCGTCATCCGCCAGCCGATCGTCGTGGAGTGCATAGTCTCGCTCCCTGCCGGGTATGGGCGGTCTGGCTTGAGCATGACCCACGGCGCGCGAGACATCGATTCGACCCCGCCCGCGATCACCAACCTGGCGTCGCCGACCTCGACGGCGCGACTGGCCTGGATGATCCCCTCGAGCCCTGATCCGCACAGCCGGTTGACCGTTGCACCCGGTACGGATGTCGGAAGCCCAGCCAAGATGAGGGCCATCCGGGCCACGTCACGATTGTCTTCCCCGGCTGCGTTCGCATCGCCAAGAATGACGTCGTCGATCGTCGCTGGGTCCAGCGACGGATGACGGGCTACCAACTCCCGAATCACATGTGCGGCAAGGTCGTCGGGTCGCACCCCGGCCAGGGCCTTGCCGAACCGGCCGATCGGAGTGCGCACCCCGTCGAAAATGAATGATGCAGTCATGCCGAAGTCCCATCGATGAGGGCGAGGCCAGTGAGGTCGCGCAAAGCGTCGACCGTCGCATCGCCGAAAAGTTGTGTAACCGTGGCTCCCGCGGCGCTCAGGCCGAAGACGGCAACATCGGTGTAGATCCGGCTCACGCAACGCATCCCAGTGAGCGGATAGCTGCACTCATCCACGAGTTTCGACTGGCCCTGCTTGGTGCTGAGATCCATCATCACGTACACGTTCTTGGCACCGATAGCGAGATCCATGGCACCGCCCACCGCCGGGATTGCTCCCGGCTCTCCCGTGCTCCAGTTCGCGAGATCGCCGAATTGCGAGACCTGCAGAGCTCCCAACACGCAAACGTCAAGGTGCCCGCCACGCATCATTGCGAACGAGTCGCCGTGGTGGAAGTAGCTCGCGCCGAGGGTGGCGGTCACCGGGATCTTGCCCGCGTTGATCAAGTCGGGGTCAAGCTGGTCGGGCCGCGCCTCGGGGCCCATGCCTAGCATTCCGTTCTCGGTGTGCAGAATGACCTCCCTGTCCGCGGGAAGGAAATTCGATACGAGCGTCGGGAGACCGATGCCCAGGTTCACATAGGCGCCATCGGGGATGTCTTGCGCGACCCGCGCAGCGACCTCGTTTCTCGTCAGTCGTTCAGCGAACACCTGCCCACTCCTCTCGGTCGAACCTGCTGCCGACCGCGACCACGCGGTCAACGAAGATTCCGGGGGTCACGACCGACTCCGGGTCGAGGGCACCGAGTGCAACGACATCGTCGACCTGGACGATTGTCGTCGTCGCGGCACTCGCCATGATGGGGCCAAAATTGCGGGCCGTCTTGCGATAGAGGAGATTTCCCAGCCGGTCGGCCTTGAAGGCACTGATGAGAGCGAAATCGGCAACCATCGGATACTCCAGCACGTATTCACGCCCGTTGATGGTGCGGGTCTCCTTGCCCTCGGCGAGTTTCGTTCCGAACCCGGTGGGGGTGTAAAACGCGCCGATCCCGGCGCCGCCGGCCCGGATACGCTCCGCAAGATTGCCCTGGGGAACGAGTTCGAGTTCGATCTTTCCGGCCCGATACAACTCATCGAACACCTGTGAATCCGCCTGCCTCGGGAACGAACACACGATTTTGTCAACCTGGCCGTTGCGAAGCAGAGCAGCAAGTCCGGTCGTCCCGTTTCCCGCGTTGTTGTTGATCACGGTGAGGTGAGATGCCCCCTGCTCAATGAGCCCGTCGATCAGCTCGCCGGGCTGCCCTGCAAGACCGAAGCCACCGATCATGATCTTCGACCCGTCGCCGATGTCGGAAAGGGCTTCCGAGATTGACCGTACAACTTTGGAAATCACACTTCCCTCTTTCGTTCGTCTGACGAACTAATGTTCATACAACGAACACTACCGGGTTTGGTTCCAAAGGGAAAGCCCCCTGAACCACGACACGAAGGCGCGAGGCTAGAATCGTTCACGGTTGGCGGAAGGTTCCCCTATGGACGCATCGAGACGAGTCACTCCCGTGGCCGCCCCTCTGCGTAATCTGGTCGTCCGAGCGCTACGCCAGGAGATCCTCGATGACGTGATGCATCCCGGAGACCGACTCTTGGAGAGCGCGCTGTGTGAGCGTTACGGAGTCTCACGAACCGTTGTGCGCGAAGCCCTTCGACAACTCGAATCCGAGAGATTGATCACGGTGCTGCCGAACCGGGGGCCCATCGTATCGGTGCTCTCGGTTCACGACATCACCTCGCTGTACGAGGTCCGCGGGAGCCTCGAAGGGCTGGCCGGCGAACTTTTCGCGCGCAATGCGAGCGAGGCGGATGCCGTCGCGCTCATCAACCTCCTCGACAAGATGGAATCGACGTACCTTCACGGCGACCTCCGAAGCCGTGGATCCTCGAAGGACACCTTCTATCGGATCCTGCTCGCGGGCGGGCGCAACGAGATCCTCGCCGAGGACCTGAGCCGGGTACACACTCGGATCGGAATATTCCGTCACTACGCGTTTCTCGACGAGGACCGAGTCTCGACCTCGATGCTGGAGTTGAGACGAATCGTCGATGCGGCCGCCCGTCAGCGCGATGCGGCCCGCGCCCGCGCGGCCTGCGAGGAACACATTCGTCTCGCCGGCGAGCTGGCGATCGTGGAGTACAGGCGCCGGGTTCCGGATCTCACGCATTCTTAGTCGGCGACGGATCGTGGTCGAGCACTTGTCGACGAAGGAGTTGCTCGTCGCGCCAGCGCACGCGTTCGTCCCAGTGGTCGAGCGGGAGCTGCTCCCGGCGCTGTCTGGCAACTTCAGTGACCAGTTCGTCCGTCCACGGGTCATCCTGACCACGTTCGGCGCCCATCCGCGCATACGCAGGCCCCATCTTCGCGGCGTGCGACTCGACACCACCTCGAGTGTTGAGATCGATCGTCTCGAAGGGGCCGATCACACTCCAGCGTCGACCGAGCCCCTGAGTGACTACGAGGTCGATGTCGGCCACGCTCGCGACACCATCCCTCACCAGGGCGTAGGCCTCACGAAGCAGAGCGCCCTGCAGTCGGTTGAATACGAAGCCCTCGATCTCCTTGCGCACTCGAACGGGCCTCAGCCCGGCCTCGACGTAGATCTGTTCCGCTCTATCAACGATCTCTGAACTCGTGAAGGGCGACGGGACCAGTTCGATCACGGGGATGAGGTATGGCGGGTTCCCCGGATGCGCAATGAGTACACGATCCCGGGCTGGGGTTGCCGTCGCAAACTGGCTGGCCACGATCGCCGACGATGAACTCGCGAGTACGGTCTTCGAGTCGCTGTAGGCGCCAAGCTGCTGAAAGAGTTCGCGCTTGATCTCGAGCGACTCCGGAGCGCACTCCTGAACCAGTTCGGCGCCGTCTAGCGCGTCGAGCAGGATGTCGTGATAGCTGACCCGAGCCGCGATGGTGTGAGTCGGCTCGTGGAGGGCGTCGAACCGGTCAAGCAGGTCCAGACGATCGAGGAGGTCCGGCGTCGCGCGATCGAAGGCTCCGGGGAGCGCGTCCCACATACGGACGTTGAAGCCCGCCCTCGCGAACAGGAGTGCAAACGCGACGCCGATTGACCCGGCGCCCGCGATCGCCACGGTCCTCGTCACTCGATCACCCACCAGGAGCGGTCGTTGGCGTATCCGCGCTCCAGCAGCGCCACGATCGAGTTCTCCGTGAGCACCCGGGGGTTGTTCGAGGTGAGCCGGGTCGCAAGCATTGCCTGTTGGGCCACGAACTCGAAGTCCTTCGGCTCGAGGCCGAGCTCCTTGAGGTCGCCGGGGACACCCAGGATCGAAAGAATCTGCTCCACCCTTTCGATGGCGGCGTGTGCCTGGTCGAGCTCGGGCTGTGCGGCATCGGCGACCCCGAGCAAGCGCCCGATCTCCGCGAACACCGCCACGCGCGCAGGAAGGTTGAACCGCATCACATAGGGCAGCAGAGCGCCGACTCCGATGCCGTGCGGCGAGTGGGTCAGATTACCGATTGGCGACTGGATGGCATGGGCCGCTGCCGTGCCCGCGGTGTTGATGGCCATGCCTGCACAGTAGGCGGCGAACATCGTGTCGGCGCGCGCCTGCAGGTCGGACGGGTCAGCAACCACCGCCTCCAGCGATCGCCCAAGGAGCTCGATGCCAGTGCGGCAGTACACGTCGGTGAGCACGTTCTTGCCCACGTAGAGATGCTGGTCGATGTCGTCCGCGCTCGGGTTCTTCGCGCGATCGGTGAATGACTCGATGAGATGCGAGAGCGCATCCGCTCCGGTCGCTGCGGTCAGCCCAGGCGGGCAACTGAGGGTGAGTTCGGGGTCGATGATCGCCGCGACCGCCTCGAGGTACGCGCTCGCCACTCCCACCTTCATGTGCTTCTCGTCGTCGAAGACAACGGCGATGCAGGTCACCTCAGCGCCCGTTCCGCCCGTCGTCGGGATGGTGATCACGGGCAGACCGGGCCGCGGCACCAGGTTCTCGCCGAAGTAGTCACGGATGTCACCGCCGAGCGACAACATCAGCCCCGCGACCTTTGCCATGTCAAGGCAGCTTCCTCCGCCCAGGCCGATGACCACATCGACCTGCTCGGATCCGAATCGCCGTTGAATGTCGACGACGTTGCTGCGGGGAAGGTCCGGTTCGACGTCTGAGTAGACGGACACCGCAATCCCGTTCTCAGTCAGTGACGCGGCGATTTCGGCGTATTCCGCAGTCGTCGCCATTCGCGAATCCGTGCAGATAAGGACGTGCGAGCCGAGTGGCTTGACGAGGTAGGGAAGCTGCCGACGCTGGCCCGCTCCGAACAGCACCGTCTTCGGCTGGCGGAGCAGGCCGAGCCCCAGATCGTTCTCAATGCTTGCCATCAGAGAACCACCGTCTCGTCGATCGTGAGCGCAAGGTACTTGCGCTCAAGGAACTCGTAGATCCCGTCGTGACCGCCTTCGCGGCCGAGCCCTGACGCCTTGATACCGCCGAATGGTGCGGCCGGATCCGCCATGATGCCGCGATTGATCCCCACCATCCCGAAATCGAGCTTCTCCGCGATCGCAACGGCTCGCGAGAGGTCCTTGGTGAACAAGTACGCCGACAGGCCGTAGTGCGTGTCATTCGCGAATTCGATCGCCTCGGACACGGTGTCGACCGTATACAGGGCAGCGACCGGCGCAAACAGCTCCTCGTTGGCGAATTCGTGCTTCAGGCCGCTGAACCTGAGCACCGTTGGCTCGTAGAAGAAACCCTGCCCATCGATGGCATGACCTCCGGCGAGCAACTCGGCACCAGACGCCTGGAACGCATCCACAAGCCCCACCACCCTGTGCCGCTGTCGTTCGGAAATCAGGGGCCCCACTGTGACGGCGGGGTCGAAGCCGTGACCGACTGCGAGCTGTCGAGTCTTCTCGACGAACGCCTCCACAAACCGGTCGGCGATCGCCGAGTGCAGGATTATCCTGTTCGCTGCGACACAGGCCTGGCCGGCATTTCGGAATTTGCAGATGATCGCCTGATCCACCGCGAGTTCGAGATCAGCATCATCCAGGACGATGAAGGGGCCGTCACCGCCCAGTTCCATCGAGGCATTCATGATGTTCGCGGACGCTTGGGCGAGCAGTGTCCGGCCCACGCCGGTCGATCCCGTGAAGCTCACCTTGCGCAGCCGATCGTCGGCCATCAAGCCCGCAGAGACATCGGCTGAGGTGCTGGTGTGGATGAGGTTGATGACGCCCGCCGGGAAGCCCGCCTCGTTCAGGGTGTCGGCGAACAGAGCGGCAGTGAGTGGAGTCTCACGCGCAGACTTCATGATTACCGTGCAGCCGGCTGCGAGGGCCGCACCCGCTTTGCGCGCCGACATCAGCATCGGAAAGTTCCACGGCGTGATCAGCAGGCTGGGGCCAACGGGCTGGTGGGTTTCGATGACTCGATACCCGCCACGGGAACCTTCCTGGTAGGTGCCATGCAGGTGTGCGATCTGCTCGCTGTACCAAAGGAAGAAACCGGCCGACAACTCGAACTCGCCCACCGCCTCGGCTCGAGGCTTTCCGCTCTCGCTGACCATGACATCCGCGAAGGCATCGGCTCGCTCGACCAGCAAACGATGCGCGCGGTGGAAGAGGTCCGCTCGAGCCCGCGGAGGCCAGGCACGCCAACTCTCCGCTGCGGCGGTGGCTGCGTCGAGGGCCTCGCGGGCCTCGACCGGTGAACCGTCTGACATGTCGGCGATCGTCTGGCCGGTGGCTGGGTTCGCCACGGCGAAGGTGCGCTCCGTCGAGCGCCACTCGCCGCCGATCAGAAGCGCGGTCGGGACGATGTGGCCGTGAATCTCGACCACCAAGTCGGAGGTCGGGGTAGTGAGGGTAGAGCTGGCCATGTGGCATTCCTTACTTTGAGCGGATGACGCGCGAACGGATGGCGGATGGTGACGGCGGATGAACCCGGGAATGCCGTATTATGGTATTACGCAGCGGTTGCCGTGGAGGCCCGGCTGACCGAGTAGCCATGACGTGTCTGAAACGCCCTACACTGATCGGCAAAACACTCATCGGCACCTGAAGACGTTCTGCACCAGCGGATCGCGACCGGCGTTGACGTACCCGTGCCAAAAGCGACAAAGGAGTTGCTGCGTGAACCCACCCCTCGACGGAGTGTCTGACGGCAATGCAGTGCGGCTGACTAAGGAACAGGCGCTGGGCGGAACCGACGAACACGGCACCCCCACTACTGAGTTGGTTCGGTCGTGGGAGCGATCGCATGCCGCTCTCGGCGCCCCGGGCAACGTCGAAGTGAAGCATGTGCCCGAGAGCCTCTTGGACGAGCACCTCCTCGAGATGTTCCACGCCCCGCTCACCAAGTTCGCGCAGGACCTCGAAGGCACCGGCCTTGGCCTTCTGCTGGCGGACTCGCGCGGGCAGATCCTTCAGCGCTGGTACCAGGACCGTCAGGCCATGTCCCACTTCGACCGCGTCGGCACTGTACGAGGCGCCGTCCTCGCCGAGAACGTCGTCGGGACGAACGGCGTCGGCACCGTGATAGCGACCGGCCGAGCCCTGCAAATCAAAGGCGAGGAGCACTTCGCGGAGTTCTATCGGGACGCGGTGTGCACCGGAGCCCCGGTGCTGCACCCCATAACGGGCAAGCTCATGGCGGTGGTGACCCTGTCGTGCGATCTCACACCACGCAGCGACCTCCTCAAACCGCTTGTGCGCTCGATGACGACCCAACTCGAACAGCACCTCATGTCGGTCGAACACCCCGATGCCCGGGAAATGCTGGGCGCCTTTGTGAGCCTCACCCGCCAGCAGCCGGGCCCGGTCGTCGCATTCGGCCCCTTGGGCATCATGATTCAGAGTTCGACGGCGAGCGTCATGAGCGATCATGACAAGTCCCTCTTGCAAGTACTCGCCGGCGAAGGGCGACCGAGCGGTCGGTACGCGGTCGAGTTGTCGTCCGGTCTCACCGATCTGAATCTCACTCGAATTGGACGCGACAACAGCGTCATTTCGGTCGCCCCCGCAGGACCGGATTCCGACAGGCGAACCTTTGCGAAAGGGTTCGCTCTCCCCCGCGTTGTCGGTCGCTCCCCTGGATGGCTCGCCGTCGCGAACCAGGTCGATCGCCTTCGTGATTCGCGTGAACTCGTGATCCTTGTCGGGGAAGCAGGCGTCGGGAAGACGACGCTCGCGCTCGGTACGCCGTTCAAATCAGGGTTGACGGCTCCGAATTCGGCCCTCATCGATGCCGCGCAGCGCCACATCCTGGGAACTCGGGAGTGGCTGACACGATTGTCGGAGGCGCTTGAGACACGGCACAACGTCGTACTGCGAGGAATTGAGACGCTCGATGCGCCCGCACTGGATGGTGCGCGATCGCTTCTCGATTCACGCACGACATCCGGTGCGGTGTTCATGACGCTGACGGCGGATGCACCCGAAGAACTCGAACCGCACATCCTCAGGTTTGCCGCACAACCGATCACATTGCCGCCGCTTCGGGACCGGATACTGGACCTCGAGGAGCTCTGGGCTTCCCTGGTCGCCGCGATCGCTCCCACCTCACGGATGGACTTGTCGTCCGAGGCCGTTGACCTGCTCCGAGCGTACGACTGGCCTGGGAATGTCAGGGAGTTGCGCCAGGTGATCAACCAGCTCGCCAGTTCCGGTCGTACAGGGAAGATAGTGCCTAGCGACCTGCCGACGACGATGCAGAACAAGCGAACCCTCAGCCTCATCGAGAGAGTGGAACTCGAGGCCATTCGCAAGGCGTTGGTGGTGGCCGGCGGTAACCGGATGAAGGCGGCCGACATCCTCGGCATCTCCCGGGCGACGGTGTACCGCAAGATGAAGGCATATCGACTCGGCTCGTAGTGGCTCACGGTTCACTTCCTCTCGTTCGACGATCTGATGAGCGGTCAGGCTGGCGCGGGCGACAGCCTGCGGCGGGCCAGGGCGGCCGAAATCCTCGGAACAATCTCGCGGAGCAGCACCACGATGATGAGGACCCCGGCCTGGATCAGGAGTTGCATCGCCTCTGGCAGACCAACGGCACGCAAAAGCTGGGCCAGCTGGGTGAGGAACAATGCCGCCACTCCCGATGCCACGATCGCAGCTCGTCCTCCGGTGAGCGCTGTCCCGCCGAGTACTACGGCCGCAACCGTCGGCAGGAGGTAGGCGTCTCCGAAGAACAGCGGTGGCGTGGTGACATAGCCGGTGTACAGGATCGCGGCGACTCCGTAGAGCGCGCCCGCAAACGCGTAGGCAACGATCTGGTAGAGCCCGACGCCGATTCCGAGCACAGATGCAGCCTTCTCACTCACGCCCACGGCCGTGAGACGACGGCCGATGATGGATCGCTGAGTGACGAAGCCGATGAGCGCGACGACAAGAATTGCGACGATGAGCGCGTTCGGCACGCCGATCGATTTCGAGGTCGCGAAGTCCGCCAACGGCTGCATCGCTCCCGCCGGAGTTCCGTTCGAAAGTCCGAACACGGTGCCAAGAAGTACGGCGTTCATTCCCAGAGTTGCGACCAGGGGCATCACGCCGAAACGTGTGACAAGAATGCCGTTCACGAGTCCAGCGGCGGCTGGGAGCACTATCGCGGCAACAATTGCGAGCCCCAACGGCCAGCCATTGTTCTGAGGCAGACCAGAGACGAGCGCGGCACCGAAGGCCATCATGCCCGGCACGGACAGATCGAGACCGCGCTGCTGAACGACAAGTGTCTGCCCGACGCCCGCGATTGCGAGGACTGCCGCGAACGGCAACATTCCGAGCACCGCTGGCCCGCCGAGGCTTCCCGGCGCGATGACGGGGCTCACGAGAAACAGGGCAACGGTGGCCACCCAGATCGCGACAGAGCCACCCCCAAGAACGCGCTTGAGAGGCGCATCCAAGGTCTTTTTGTCGATCGTGGATGTCATGAGTTCCTCCTGATACGTCGAATCTGCGCGTAAAGAACCGCCGCGCAAATGGTGATTAGTCCAGGAAGCCAATATCCCCATGCCCCGGACAGGCCAAGGAACGCAGGAACTCCAAGAACCTGCGCGACGAGCAGCGCTGCTGCGAGAACGCCGATGAAGGAGCCCCGTCCCCCGAAGATGCTCGCGCCTGCAAGAACGACGACGGTCACGGACGACAAGGTGAACGACAGGCCAGGACGGCCGTCGCCGATGCCGATCTGAGCGAATTGGAGCACACTGGCGGGCACAACGAGCAGTGAGGTGAGGATGTAGGACAGCAGGTGCGCGCGCTTCG
The DNA here is from genome assembly GCF_008040105.1 of Lacisediminihabitans profunda. Lineage (GTDB taxonomy): Bacteria > Actinomycetota > Actinomycetes > Actinomycetales > Microbacteriaceae > Lacisediminihabitans > Lacisediminihabitans profunda. The sequence continues at coordinate 48,757 of NZ_VRMG01000002.1, read as the reverse complement.
AGTTGATTCCGAGACGCTCTGCAGCGTCCTTGCGTGAGCCGACCGCGCGCAATTCAACACCCCAGCGAGTTCGACGAAGCGCGAACTCGACGAGAAGAGCAATGATGACGGCGACGATGGTCGCGACTGGAACGAAGCCCACATTGGTGAACACCACGGCGCTCAACTGTGTCGAAACAGCGCCGCCGGGGGTGTTGCGCAATGTGAGGAATGTGCCCTGAAGCGCCAGAGCCATCGCCAGGGTCACAACAACCGGGCTCAAATTGAATCTGGTCACGAGGAACCCATTGACGAACCCCACCGCGAGAGCCGCCACGACAAGAATTGCCAGGCCCAAGACCAAATTCCCGCCGTCGATGATGAAGAAGGACGCCGTAACCACCAAGAATCCCATGAGGGGTCCCACCGACAGGTCGAAGCCCGAACCCATGACGACCACCTGCTGGGCGATTCCGATGAAGATCAAGGGCGCAGCGATGAACAGAAGATTGTTGAGGCTGAAGGCCGAAAAATACGCCGGGTTCGACACACCGATCACGATGGCCAATGCGGCCACCAGAAGGCCGAGCACGGCAGCCGGGGACTGGTCTCCCCGCATCCATCCGTGCAGTCGAGTCGCGGTGGTCGCCTTGAACGGCTCGCGCTTTCGAACAGAGGTCGAGGTGAGCGCGGTCCGGGTGACCTCCGCTTCCGTGACGTCAGCTCCTTCAAGCTCTGCAATGACGCTTCCGCGAGACATGATCAAGACACGGTCGCAGAGGCCCTCCAGCTCGACCCCGTCAGACGAAAGCAGGACGACGGCAGCGCCCGAATCCGCGATGCTTCTCAGGATCTTGTAGATGTCTATCCGCGCACCCGCATCGACGCCCTGAGTCGGTTCTTCCGCAAGCAACACCTTCGGGTTCGACAGCATGGTTCGCGCGAGAACGACCTTCTGCTGGTTGCCACCCGACAGCGACCCCACGGCGGTGCGCGATGATGGCGTCTTAATGCCCAGGCTGTGAATCTGTTCGTCGGCAATCTTCGTGATGTTCTTCTCGCTGATCACTCCACCCCTCGAAACCGAGCGGAGCTTCTTCATGACGACGTTCTCGCCCACCGTCAAGGGCAGGAAAACCCCCTCGGCGTGGCGGTCAGAGGGTACGTAGACCACCCCAGCGCGCGCCGCGGCAGTGTTGCTGGACAGCCTGACCGAGGAACCCGCGATCGAGATCGATCCGGACGCCGACTCGATCCCCGCGAGCGCACGGATCAATTCGGTCTGACCGTTACCCTGCACCCCGGCGAGCCCGACGATCTCGCCGGCACGAACGCTAAACGAAACGTCGGCGAACTGATGCCCGGTCAGTCCCGCCACGGAAAGCCGTTCTTCTTCGCGGACCGTGCCCGCAACTGACCCCTTAGGGGGAAAGACCGTGTCGAGCGCTCGACCCACAACACGCTCGATGATGTCTGTCTCAGTCACCTCGTTCGCGAAATATGTTCCGCGGGTCTGGCCATCGCGAAGCACCGTGATCCGGTCCGCGATCTGAAGCACCTCGGGAATGCGATGAGAGATGTAGACGACCGCGGCTGAGTCCTTGACGAGTTCGCGTACACGACGGAACAGTCGCTGGACTTCCTCGATACTGAGGTGCTCGGTCGGCTCGTCAAGGAGCAGCACACGGGGCTTCAAGGCCAACGCCTTCGCGATCTCAACCACGAACCGTTGCTCGACCGACAGTTCGGAAACCCTCGCCCGCGCACTTATTCCCATCTCCCACGGGTCGAGCTTCGACTGGGCCCAGGCTGGTGCGGCACGCAGTCCTCCGGCACGCGTGTAGCCGACGCCAATCGCCATGTTCTCGGCGACAGTAAGGTCAAGCAGGAGGGCAGGATCCTGACGCACGATTCCCAGTCCAAGCGAACGAGCCTCGTCCGGAGAGGCTGCGGTGAGAAGAGTCCCTCCGATTTCGACGGTCCCCGCATCCGGCTCGAGTGCGCCGGAAGCCACCGCCATGAGAGTGGACTTGCCCGCCCCGTTCTCGCCCACGAGCGCATGCACCTCGCCCGCTCGGACTTCGAGGGTCACGTCCGACAGTGCGCGGACGCCCGGAAAAGACTTGACTATGTCCGTGAGCCGAAGGAGCACTTCCCCGTTGTGCTGCTCGGATTGTTCGGCAGGGCCATCGGCCTGAGCGAGCTCGCTTACGTTCTTCATTTTTCTCCGTCCCTACTGGGCGAGGTATCCGCCGTCGATGACCAGCTCGGCCCCGGTCATGAAGCTGGACTCATCGCTTGCGAGGAAGACAGCCCCCCAGGCGATCTCTTCGGGCCGCCCGGCTCGACCCATGGGAGTCATACTGACGACGTAGTCGTTGACTTCCGGGGCCTGGGCGTCCGTCAAGGGAGTCTCGATGAAGCCTGGGTGGAGCGAGTTCACCCGGACACCAGTGGTGGCGTAGGTGATGGCGGCGTTCTTCGACATGTTGCGAACCGCGCCTTTGGTGGCGTGATACGCGTGGGCACCGCTCACAGCGGCGTTGCCCCAGATGGATGAAACATTGATGATCGAGCCGACGCCGGCGGCAAGCATCCCGGGTAGCACCTCGCGCATCCCCAGCCAGACGCCGGTCTGATTGACAGCGACGACACGGTCCCAATCCGCAACACTGAGCTCGTGAAGGGGGTCATACGCGATGATGCCGGCATTGTTGACCAGCACATCGATCCGACCGTGACGTTCGAGTACGGCCGAGACGAGGTCTTTCCAACCGGCCTCCTCGGCCACGTCCTGCTTGTGAAACTCGATGTTTCCCGAGAAGTCCGCGTGATCGGATTGGCTCGTGGCGATCACCGTGGCGCCTTCTCGAGCAAAAGCTTCGGCAATCGCGCGACCAATGCCGCGACCGGCGCCGGTGACGATGGCGACTTTGCCATCCAGTCGATTCAATGTGTACCTCCGGAATTGGGTTGCCAAGACGATCAACCGACTGGTTGCTTCGTCATCGAAGTGGGGTCCCGGTGCCTCGAGAGAGGCACCGGGACGGGTGTGCTATTTAGTGGAGAACAGTTTCGTCTGCTGCGCGACGGTCAGTCCGGATGACAGAATTGCGTCATTCGGCAGAGACTTCTCACACACCGGCTGCTGCGATGGGTTCGTCGAGTCCTCGATGATTCCCAGGTTGAAGGTCGAAGGCTCCGAGTTGAGGATCCCGTTGTATGCCGCCAGTCCCTTGTGCAATGCGGCAATCGCGACCCAGTTGCGGGACGACTCAGTGGCAATCTGGTAGTTCGGTTGTGTGCTCTTGTACTGGTACCACAGGCACGCGAACTGGTTGGAGTCGTTCGCAGACCACGGCGGGACTGGCTTGCCCGCATCAATGAAGGCCTGGATTCCACCGACCGACCCTCCGCCGTAGTCGGCTACGACTCCGTCGATGGTGCCGAACTTGGTGATGAGACCGGCAACCACCTGCTTGGTCTTGCCGGGCTCCCACCCGGTGTCCACCGGAATGTCACCGATCTTTGTGTTCAGCAGTGTGATTCCTGGGTTGGCCGCAACCGCCTTCTTGACTCCCTCGTACACCGCCTGAGAGTAGGGGTTGCCCGCCTGACCGCCGGTCATCAGCAGATTCCCCTTCCCGTGCATCTGCTTGATGGTCCAGTCGGCGAGACCTTTGCCGTAGGTGTCAACGTTTTCAGAAACGAAGTCCACGTAGTCGACGCCCGGCTTACCGCCAGGAGATGCGACGATCGGCACGAACTTGACGCCGGCCGCGGTGGCCTTCTTGATCGTCGGAAGAAGGGCAGGGCCGCCGTCGGTGAACGAGACGATCACGTTGACGCCCTGGGCGGTCAGGGAGTTGATGTCGGAAATCGCCTTCTGAGTATCCGCCTGGGCATCGGTGTAGACGACTGAGGTGATGTTCTTGCACTTGGCCGCCTCCGCCTCGAATACGGCGCGAGTGGTCTTGCGCCAGGAGTTGCCACCAAAACCGTCTGCATAGGCGACTTTGATCGGCTTTGTGCCGCAGAACTTGGAGATGTCCTGAATCTGACTCTGCGTGCCTGCAACGCCAACCTGCTGGCCTTTCGCGCCACCTGGGGACGATGTGCCGCCCGCGGCACCCGGCGCACCAGACGAACACGCGCTCAGCGCGAGCACGCCGGCAACGGCCAGCACTGCAACGAAGTTCTTCTTCAAAATTTGCACACTTTCTCTCGTGATTGAAAGGAACACCGAATCACTGGTCGGAACCCGACAGCGTGTGGTTCGGCATAAAGCACGGCATCTCAACTTGTGATTGGGGCTCGGAGTCGCCAGCGCGATGAGTGTCTTCTCTGACTGTGTTTCATCTGCTCTGACGAACTACGGATGTGCGCTTCGCTACTACTTGGAGCTCTGCCGACCCCAGGCTGGTTGTCCCCAGTCACGGAATCGGGCTGAGGCTGTTCTGCCTCGCAAAACCAAATATTGCAGCGCTCAGACCGTCGGAATGAGTCACGTTGAGACGCGAGTGATTCATTTTGAGACAGCGCTTTGAACACAGTTTTCTGCCGTGCAGTCTGAATTCGTGGCACACGCCACACCCCCGTTTCGTTATGCGCCGACGCATCGCCGCGTCGAGCGCTCGCACGCAAGGAGCACCATGTCGACCCCTAAGCCGACCGACCTTCTCGGCGAAATGTACGCCGAGTGGATCAATGAGATGACCCGCTACCCAGACATGTCCATCGGACTCCTTCGTATCGTCTTCGAGGACTGGCAGCGCGCAACGGCCGAGCCCGAAGACGTCACGTACGCCAACACCGAAATCGGCGGAGTCCCCGGGATCCTGGTGACTCCGACGGGAAGCGACCCCGCGCAGATGCTCATCGTCATGCATGGGGGTGGGTTCGCACTCGGCTCTGCCGCGACACATCGCAAGCTCGCTGGGCATATCGCCAAGGCGTGCGGGGCTGTCGCGTTCGTCGTCGACTTCCGGCGGGCCCCCGAATTCAAGTATCCGGCCCAGATCGAAGACGGTCTGGCGGTCTATTCGGCGCTTCTCGATCGAGGCGTGCTTCCGGAGAACGTCACGCTAGTCGGTGACAGCGCAGGTGGCAACCTGGCGATAAGCATGGCGATGCGCGCACGGCGCCTGGGCCTCCCGACTCCGGGTCGCGTGATCACCCTCTCGCCGTGGCTGAACATGGAGAACAACGGCGCGACCCTCGAAAGCAACAACGACACGGACTTCCTCATCGCGCCCGAGGGCTTGCAGGGAAACATCGACCGCTACATCGAAGGGGTGACGGAACCCACGAATCCGGACGTCAACCCGCTCTATGCGGACTTCGCCGGATTTCCCCGCCTCTACATCTGCGCGGCCGACACGGAATCACTCTTCGACGACGCAGTTCGACTAAGGCAATTGGCCTCAGACGCAGGTGTCGACGTGACGTTCTCGATCGGCGAAGGCATGCAGCACGTCTATCCGTTTCAGGCCGGAAATCTCGCCCGTGCGGACGAGGAGATCCGACTTATTGGTGAGTGGTACCACGCCGTCCGCTGACTCTTCCACCAGCCACCTGGCAAAACAGACAAAGAACTGACCACCGAAAGGAACTTCTCATGACATCAACAACATCGGGCGCATCGACGACGAAGCCTGACTTCGACAGCATCATCATCGGTGCCGGCTTCAGCGGCATTGCGCTTCTCCACCACCTCCGCGAGATTGGCCAGCGGGCACTGGTTCTCGACGCGGATTCCGACCTTGGTGGTACCTGGTGGAGCAACAACTACCCGGGCGTGCGCACTGACAGTGAATTTCAGTACTACTCATTCTCCTTCTCGAAGGAGGTTAGGGACGAGTGGACCTGGACCGAACGGTACCCGTCGGGCAAGGAGGTGCTCGCCTACCTGAACTTCGTCGCGGAGCGCCTTGACCTTCGTAAGGACATGCGATTCAACTCCCGCGTCGACCGCGCCGAATACGACGAGGAATCCAACACCTGGACGGTGCACCTCACCGACGGTCGCAGTCTTACCGCGACCTATCTCATCAGTGGAATGGGCGTCCTTTCCGAAGCGATTTGGCCCGACATTCCCGGCATCGAGACGTTCGGCGGGCAGAAGTATCACACTGCGAACTGGCCACGAGAGGGAGTCGATCTGACGGGCAAGCGCGTGGGCATCGTCGGACTCGGCGCATCGGGCATTCAGGTCGTACCGACCATTGCCCCACAGGTCGCCGAACTCCTGGTTTTCCAGCGCCAGCCCAACTTCATCGTCGAGACCAACAACGACAAGGTGAGTGCGGAGCAGATGAAGCACGTGCGCGACACCTACGACGAGATCTTTGCGAGAGCCGCAGCGCATCCGTTCGGCGTCGACATGGTGTTCGCAGAGAAGAGCGCTCTCGACGTCGACGCCGAGGAGCGCGATCGCATCTTCGAGAGTAAGTGGCAGGAGGGTGGGTTTCACTTCGCAAACGAATGCTTCAACGACCTGGCCACGAACCACGAATCGAGCGAGCTCGCATCAGCCTTCATCCGTAAGAAGATCCATCAGATCGTCATCGACCAATCGGTCGCCGACCTCCTGAGCCCCACCGACTACTCGTTCAATGGCAAACGTGTTCCTACCGGTCATGGGTACTATGCGACGTTCAATCGGGACAACGTGACGCTCATCGACGTGAAGTCAAACCCCATCACGACCCTGACCGAAAAGGGCATCCTTGTCGGTGACACTGAGTTCGAACTCGATGTGATCATCTTTGCTACAGGATTCGATGCGATGACGGGAACGCTCACCACCCCCGACATCGTGGGACGCGATGGCGTCATCCTCCGCGACAAGTGGGCGAAGGGCATTCGAACCAACCTCGGGATTTCGGTGAGCGGCTTCCCCAACTTCTTCATGTCCCTCGGCCCTCAGACGCCGTACTCCAACCTGCCGGTACCGATCCAACTCGGCGCCCAGTGGATCGCTCGCGCGATCAAGTTCGCTACCGCCCACGACATCGAGCACTTTGAGGCGACTCCAGAGTCGGAGGAGTTGTGGGCCGACGAGGTCGACCGCGCCGGCAAAGCCACTGTCATGTACTCGGAAGGGCTCAAAGCGAAGGCATGGTTTCTGGGCGAAAACGTCGCCGGCAAACCGCGCGAATTCCAGGTGTATATGGGTGGCGGTCAGGTCTACCAGCAGTTCTGCCGCGATGCCGAAGCGGCCGGGTACCCGACCTTTCTCGCTACGGAGAAGGCGACCGTCTGATGGGCAGACTCGACAACAAGATCGCGGTGATCACCGGCGCGGCGTCCGGGATGGGGCGCGCGACCGCCGAATTGTTCGCAGCCGAAGGCGCGACCGTGGCGGTGACCGACGTGAATGCGGCGCTCGGGGCCGAGACCGTCGCAGCGATCACGAGCGCGGGAGGTTCTGCCCGATTCTGGCCGTTGAACGTCGCCGACGAGACGGATGTCGCGTCCGTGTATGGCGAGATCGGCGAGGTGTTCGGCACGATCGATGTGCTCATCAACTGTGCTGGCATCATCGGCGTCGACAAGCCGACGCACGAGCTGAGCGAGTCGGAATGGGACGAACTTTTCGCGATTGATGTGAAAGGCGTGTTCTTCTCCACCAAGCATGCGCTGCCCTACATGATCGCGCAGTCTTCGGGATCGATCGTGAACTTCTCGTCGATTTATGGCCTCACCGGGAATGATGAGTTCACTGCCTACCACGTGGCGAAGGGCGCTGTCGCAATGCAGACAAAGCAGGATGCGGCCAGCTACGGCAGGTTCAACATCCGGGTGAACTCCGTGCACCCCAGCACCGTTCTCACGCCGCTCGTGGAGGGTGTGGCGAATGCGTTCCCTGGCGGACTCGTCGAATATGAAAAGGTCAACACCGCCAATCAGTCGATCCGTCGGCTCGGCCTGCCGATCGATGTCGCCTACGGCGTGCTGTATCTTGCGAGCGACGAGTCGAGGTGGGTCACTGGTGTCAACCTGCCCATCGACGGCGGATTCATGGCGCGCTGACATGACCGCGATCAGACTCTTCGGCACCCCAACCTGCGCCGACTGTGCGCGCTCCCGCGCGGCACTCAGGGACGCCGGAATTCCCTTCGACGACATCGACATCGCTGAGAACGCTGACGCAGCGGCCATGGCGGAGGAGATCAGTGGACGTCGTTCGACCCCGGTGATCGTCTTCACCGACGGCTCATTCCTCGTCGAACCGACCAACTCCGAGCTTCTCGAAACCGCGCGGCGGTTCCTGTGAGCAAGCTGTTCGAGCCCCTCACCATCCGCGGAACGTCGTTTCGCAACCGCATCTGGGTCTCGCCAATGTGTCAGTACATGTGCGTCGACCACGATGGGATGCCGCACGATTGGCATCTCGTCAATGCAGGAACGTATGCCGCGGGTGGCGCGGGGCTCGTCATGGTCGAGGCGACCGCCGTCACCCCTGAGGGGCGAATCACGTCGGAGTGTGCGGGACTTTGGAATGACGCGCAGCGCGATCGCTGGGCACGCGTCACCTCGTTCGTGCATTCGCAGGGGGCGCTCGCCGGAATCCAGCTCGCCCACGCGGGTCGGAAGGCCTCTGACTACCGAGGTTTCACAGCAGAAGCGGGAAGAACGAAGCCGGCGGCGGAGGGGGGCTGGGTTCCGGTCTCCGCTTCCGCGATTCCGTGCCCAGGCATGGATGTGCCGCACGAACTCGACCTCGACGAGATCAAGGCACTGGTCGATGCTTTTGGTGAAGCGGCCGTTCGCTCGCTCGAGGCGGGCTTCGACGTCATCGAGATCCACGCGGCGCACGGCTATCTGTTGCACTCTTTCCTGTCTCCGCTGAGCAATGAACGAACGGACGGCTACGGCGGCTCGCTGGAGAACCGTGCCCGGCTGCTCCTCGAGATCGTCGCTCGCATCCGGTCGGTTGCCCCGACGACCCCACTGTTCGTGCGCTTCTCGGGCACGGACTGGGCGGACGGAGGCTGGACGCCAGAGGAAACCGCGCAGGTCGCCTCGTGGGCGGCCGATGCCGGCGCCGACTTCTTCGACATCTCGAGCGGTGGGCTCATCCGCGACATCTTCATCTCCGTTTCGCCGGGCTACCAGGTGCCACTCACCGAGACCGTGCGTCGCCTCGGCGGGGTGAAGGCCGCGGCCGTGGGCAAGATCACGACGCCGGAACAGGCGGAGCAGATCCTCGTGGATGGTCGTGCAGACGCGATCTTCCTTGGGCGCGAGCTCACGCGCGACCCCCACTTCGCACTGCGCGCGGCCCACGTCCTCGGCGAGACCATCGACTATGTTCCGCTTCCGTTCCGGGCGGCCACCTGGGTGTGACCCGTGCTAACTGCTCCGTGAATCGGTTTGGACGCGTACCTGACGGGCAAGCCGCCAGAGCAGGCAGGTCAGGCCTGTCCCTGATCCGCGGCTCTGGCCGCGGCCGCCCGCCCGGCACAGAAAGGTGGGGAGGGGAAGCCACGCTTCCCCTCCCCACCTCATCGCCAACCGACGATCACCCCGCCTAGACTGCCGCCTGCTCGCGGTGCGGCAGCGTCCATCCGGGTCGGATGAAGTGGCAGGTGTAGCCGTACGGGTTCTTCTCCAGATAGTCCTGGTGGTCTTCCTCCGCCTCCCAGAAGTCACCGGCCGCCGTGACCTCGGTCACGACCTTGCCCGGCCACAGCCCGGACGCGTCGACGTCGGCGATGGTCTCCTCGGCCACGCGCTTCTGCTCTTCGCTGGTGTAGAAGATCGCGGAGCGGTAGCTGCGCCCCACGTCGTTGCCCTGACGGTTCTTGGTCGACGGGTCGTGGATCTGGAAGAAGAACTCGAGAATCTCGCGGAACGAGATCTGAGCGGGGTCGAAGACGATCTCCACCGACTCGGCGTGGTCGCCGTGGTTGCGGTAGGTCGCGTTCGGGGTGTCGCCACCGGAGTAGCCGACCCTCGTCGAAATTACTCCCGGCCGTCGGCGGAGCAGCTGCTGCGCTCCCCAGAAACAGCCTCCGGCGAGAATGGCGCGTTCCGTTGTGTCAGTCATCGTGTGGTCTCCTTTGCGGTGAATATGTTCCCACGACCGGTACAACACAGGGGTGGGGAAGGATGTTCCGCGCGGGTTCTATAGGTGTCCGCCCCGCAGACTCCAGTTGTGCAGGACGGCTCCGTCCGCTGGCGCCCGCCCCGCAGACTCCAGTTGTGCAGGACGGGTGGTGCAGGACGGCAGGACGGGTTGTGCAGGACGCCTCGGGCGGATGGCGACGACGATAGGTGCAGAACCGACGGGAGCGTCCTGCAGACCGGGACCGTTCTGGTCGCCACATTCCTTCACAAGCCGTCCTGCACAAGCTGTCCTGCACAACCAGAGTCTCTGGGGTAGGCACCCATACCTCCGGGGCCGTCCTGCAGAACGCGGCCCGACCGACGCGGGCGGCACCGCCAGAGGGCCGACAAGGTCCAGCCTCCGGCATCGCGGCGACGGGCATGCAGCGAAGGGCGGCCGGGGCGGCCGCGACGGGGCCGAGGCCGACGACCACGAGATCCGCAACGTCGCGCCCCGAGGCCGGTTAACCAACCTGCCTGGGCAGTACTACCTAGCCCGCGCTCGTGCCGAACAGCAGGCCGAGTCCGTAGGTGACCGCCGCCGCCCCGAAGCCGATCGCGAGCTGGCGCAGCGCCCGCCTGAGGGGCGAGGCGCCGGAGAGCAGCCCGACGACCGCGCCGGTGCCGAGCAGGGCTAGTCCGACCAGACCCGCGGCCACGAGGATGGCGGTGAGCCCGCTGAGGCCGAACAGGTAGGGCACAACCGGGATGATCGCGCCGGAGGCGAAGAAACAGAAACTCGACACGGCGGCCCCGATCCCCGTGCCGACCGATTCGTGCAGGTGGGCCGGGGGCGGCCCGGCGACGGCGAGGCTGTGATCCTCCAAGACCTCCCTGGCGTGGGCATCGGCCTCCGTCGCATCCATGCCCCTCGAGCGGTAGACGAGGGCGAGCTCGTTGGCGTCGACGTCGAGGTGCGGCAGCGCATCGTTGCTCTCCGGGTCGGGGGTGGACGCCTCGAGTAGTTCCCGCTGGGAGCGCACGGACACGTACTCCCCGGCCCCCATCGAGAGGGCGCCGGCGAGCAGGCCGGCGACGCCGGTGAGCAGCACGACGTTGGTGGCGACGCCGCTCGCGCTCACGCCGATCACGAGGGCCAGGTTGCTCACCAGTCCATCGTTCGCGCCGAACACCGCCGCGCGGAAGGTGCCGGACAGGCGGTTGCGTCCGCGCATCGCCAGGCCACGCAGCACCTCGCCGTGGATGCGTTCGTCAGCGGCCATCGCCGCCGTGGCGTCGGAGTCCCCCGCGTACGGCGACCGGGCCTCCGCACGCTGGGCGAGGGCGAGAACGAAGACGGAGCCGAACCGGCGGGCGAGGAATCCGAGCAGTCTGGTGCGGATGTCGCCCCTGCGCGGCTTGCCGACGTCGTCGCCGAGCAGTGCTCTCCAGTGTTCCTCGTGGCGGCCCTCCGCCTCGGCGAGTGCGAGCAGGATCTCCCGCTCCTCGCCCGCGCGTCGTGCTGCCAGGTCGCGATAGACGGCGGCTTCCGCCCGCTCGTCGGCGAGGTGTTGGCGCCATCGTCGCAGCTCGGCGGGGGTGGGTGCCAGTTCGCCTGGGCGTCGAGTCTCGGTCACGGGATCCTTCCGGTCGAGCTCACGGAGGGCAGGCGACAGTGCGCATCCCGGCTCCGTGGCCGTTTGACCGAAGGTCTCGTTCGCCCTGGCGGCCACTCTGGCCGTTCGGGTGGAGTACCGGGCCAGTCATCGAGACCGGCCAGTATGTCGATACGTCCGCGCCCGCAACCCGGAATGCGGGCGGCGGGGGGAACTACTCCCCTTCGTGCTTTCCAGAGTACCGGATTCCCCAGGACAGCGACCAGGTCTCGCCCGGTGCGAGCCAGCGCAGGCCCTGACCGCTGTTGAATGCGTTCGGCGGAGCCGTCATCGGTTCGACCGCGATCGCGGTGCCGAGGACGGGAGTTCCGAGGCCGACATCCCGCGGGAAGATTCGGGTGGCGAACACCTGAACGAAGGCGAAGTCGCCCTCCTGCCAGAGCTCGACGAATCGGCCGTCGCTCGCGGTGAGGCGGTGCCTGCTCAGCGCGCCCGCCGGTGTCACGGCCCCGAAGGCGTCGTCGAGGTGCAGCTCGGCGACGGGTCGTCCGGCCCGCAGGTCGAAGTCGGTGCCCTCGACCGGGTTCTCGCTCACCGGGTTGAGCCGGGCATCCGTCTCGAATCTCGAGCCGGCGGCCACGGTGAGCACGAGCTCGTCGGTGGGCACGTCGCCGAGACGGAGGAACGGATGCGTGCCGACGGCGACCGGCGCGGACCGCGACCCGACATTGGTGATGCCGTGGGTGACGCGCAACCCGTCGTCGACGAGCTCGTAGCGCACGGTGGTGTCGAGCTGGAACGGGTAGCCGCGGGTGGGGAACACCGTGGCGGCGAGGGTGACCGCCGAGGCGCTTCGATCGGCCACCGTGTACGGCCGGTCGCGAAGGAGGCCGTGCAGGGCGTTGCCGCGCTCCGGTTCGGTGAGGTCGAGCTGCTGCTCGATACCGTCGAGCCGCCAGAGGCCGTCCTCGACGCGGTTCGGCCACGGCACCAGCACGGTGCCGTCCCCGAACGGCGGCACGACATCGTCGCCGTACGGCTCGGTGAGGTGGACGCCGCCGATCGACAGGGTGCGCAGCGACGCGGCGACCTCGGTGATAATGGCGCGCGCCTCACCGAGCGGAGTCGGCGAGGAGAGTTCGAACTGGAGTCCCGTTGGCGAGTGCACCGGTCAAGCCTAGCGAGGCGCGTGGTCGGCCTGGATCACCCGAAGGCCGGCGGCGCGCAGGTTCTCCACCACCGCCGCATCCGCCTCGTCTCCGGTGATGAGAGTGTCGATCTCGGCGAGGGGGGCGACTCGGCTGAGCTGGGCCACGCCGAGCTTCGAGCTGTCGGCGACGACGATTGTGCGTGCGGCGGTGGCGATCATGCGACGCTTCACGTCGGCCTCGGGGAGGTTGACATTGGTGACGCCGGCGGTGACGTGCACCCCACTGCAACCGATGAAGGCGATGTCCGCCCGGATGCGGTCGAGCACCACCCCGGCGAGCGGGTCGACGAGCGAGTGCTGAAGCGGCCGCAGCGTGCCGCCGGTGACCACGACCGTGAAGCGGGGGATGGCGGGCTCGAGCGCCAGGGCGATGTTGAGAGCGTTGGTGATGACCACCACGTTCTGCAGGTCGTCCCGCTCGAGCATTGCCGCGGCGATCGCGGTCGTGGTGGTGCCCACGTCGAGCACGACGGCCTGGTCGGATTCGATGAGGGCAGCCGCCGCACGGCCGATGCGGACCTTCTCGTCGGAGCTCGCGAGCATCGACTGTTCGAACGGACGCTCGAGCCCGGCGGGACGCGCGGCGGTTCCGGCCACCGCACCCCCGTGCACGCGCTGCACGACGTTGTCGTCGGCGAGGGCGTTGAGGTCCGCCCGCACCGTGACCTCGGAGATGCCGAACTGCCGGCTCAGCTGGGCGACCCTGACGAAGCCGCGCTCCTCGATGAGGGTGCGGATCTGCTCGCGACGGGCGGCCGCCGGTGGGGTGTGCTGCGCGTCGGTCATGGACTTATCTTCGATTACTTGCGTTTTCTTGTCAATCGAAGGTATCGTTTCCTTCGTTTCGAAACCTGACCGGAGAAGCCCCATGTCATCGATCGTCAAACGCGAGCACCGGCTAGCGGACGGCCGCGAACTCATCTACTTCGACGACGCCGACACCACCCTGGCGCCGGATCGCAAGCCGGATGCCCGCGTGCTCGACCCGAGACCGGAGACGGCGACGATGCGGCAGGACCCGCTCACCGGCGAATGGATCTCCATCGCCGCCGCCCGGCAGAATCGGGTCTTCCTCCCCCCGGCAGACAAGGACCCGCTCGCGCCGGCCTCGGCAGCCAACCCCTCGGAGATTCCGGACAACTACGACGTCGCCGTCTTCGAGAACCGGTCTCCCTCGTTCGGACCGGATGTCTCGGAAAGCTACACCGAGCAGGACCTGCGCAGGATCGGCCTCGGCCGCACCCTGCCGTCGATCGGTCGCTGCGAGGTCGTCTGCTTCAGCCCGGAGCACGAAGGGTCGTTCGGCAGCCTCACCCCCTCGCGGGCGCGCACGGTGATCGAGGCCTGGGCCGACCGCACGGCCGCCCTCTCCGCCCTGCCCGGCGTCGCCCAGGTCTTCCCGTTCGAGAACCGGGGAGAGGCGATCGGAGTGACGCTGCACCACCCCCACGGCCAGATCTACTCGTACCCGTACGTCACCCCGCGTACGTCGCGGCTGATCGAGTCGATCGAACGCTTCGGCCCAGACCTGTTCCAGAGCATCCTCGACTTCGAGGGCGCGTCGGAGCGCGTGGTGCTGCGCGGCCAGCACTGGACCGCGTTCGTGCCGTTCGCGGCGCGTTGGCCGATCGAGGTGCACATGCTCCCCCACCGCCACGTGCCGGACTTCGCCGCCACGAGCACCGAGGAACGCGACGAGCTCGCCGGCCTCTACCTCACGCTGTTGCGCGGCGTCGACGCCCTCTACGACACCCCGACGCCCTACATCGCCGCGTGGCACCAGGCGCCGGTGCGGGAGAAGCGGGACGAGATCCGGCTGATGCTGCAGGTGACCTCCCCTCGCCGGGCCGCCAACAAACTCAAGTACCTCGCCGGCTCCGAGGCGGCCATGGGAGCATGGATCGGCGACGTGACGCCCGAGCAGACGGCCAGCGCCCTCCGAACCGCCATCGAGACAGCAGGGACCAGCACGCCATGACCGACATCAGGGACGACGTCCGCACGGGCTTCGCGGAACTCTACGGCTACGAGCCGAGCGGGCTCTGGTCCGCGCCGGGACGGGTCAACCTCATCGGCGAGCACACCGACTACAACGAGGGCTTCGTGCTCCCCCTTGCCATCGACCGCCGCACCGTGATCGCCCTCGGGCTGCGGCAGGACCGTGTCGCCCGGGTCGCGAGCGACTTCGCCGACGAGGTCGTGCAGATCGACCTCGCCGAGCTCTCGCCCGAGACCGTGCATGGCTGGTCCGCCTACCCGCTCGGCGTCGCCTGGGCGCTCGGCCAGCACGGCGCGGACCTCGCCGCCGTGCCCGGCTTCGACGTCTACATCGAGTCGGATGTGCCGGTCGGCGCCGGCCTGTCCTCCTCGGCCGCCATCGAGAGCGCGGTCGCCCTGGCCCTCAACGACGTGTGGCAGCTCGGTCTCGACCGGCCGACCCTCGCCCGCGTGGGCCAGCTCGCCGAGAACCGGGTCGTCGGCGCCCCCACCGGCATCATGGACCAGTCCGCCTCGCTGCTCGGTCGAAAGGACAGCGCGGTCTTCCTCGACTGCCGCAGCCTCGAGGCTCAGATCGTGGACCTCGGCTTCGACGCCGCCGGCCTCGTGCTGCTCATCATGGACACCGGGGTGAGCCACTCGCACGCCACCGGAGGCTACGCGGAGCGCCGGGCATCGTGCGAGCTCGGGGCGCGCGAACTCGGCGTCGAGTCACTGCGGGACGTGGGAGTCGACGACCTCGACCGGGCGCGCGGCATCCTCGACGACGTCACCTTCCGCCGGGTGCGGCACGTGGTCACCGAGAACCAGCGGGTTCTCGACACCGTGCGCACGCTGCGGGAGGAGGGGCCGGCCGCGATCGGTGACCTCCTCGACGCCTCCCACGTGTCCATGCGCGACGACTTCGAGATCTCCGTGCCCGAACTGGACCTGGCGGTCGAAACGGCGCAGTCCAACGGCGCCCTCGGGGCGCGGATGACCGGCGGCGGTTTCGGCGGGGCCGCGATCGCCCTCGTGCGGGCGGACGACCTCTCGCGGCTCCAGGTTGCTATTGACGGCGCCTTCGCAGAACATGGCTATGGTCAGCCTGATACCTTCGTCGTGACGGCTGCGCAGGGCGCATCCCGCGAACCCTGACCCCCTGAGCTCCTCGTTGAGCCGCTAGGAGACACGAGTGCGAGCGTTTCACCCCACAGCGTCGATCGCCGTCGGCGCCGTGCTTCTCACCGCGCTGCTCACCGGATGCGCCGGCTCGACGCCGACCGCGCCCGCCGCGAGCAAGACGGCAACGCCGACCGCCGCCCCCTCGGCGAGCTCGACCGCCGAGCCGAAGGACGTGCTGTTCACCATCGCGGCGAACGTTCGAGGCAAGGACGGCAGCACCATCGCGATCCTCCTCACGGCGCACAAGCCCCTTCCTTACAGCGCGAGCGCGGCGAAGCCCCTCAAGGACGAGTTCATCGCCTCGTGTGGAGCGGGCACGGCCGGCGTGCCGGTGACGAACGACAGCCTCGCCGCGAACGGCAGCATCCTGATGCCGATCGACATCGCCTCGAGCTCCACCGGCAAGGTCTTTGTCTACCCGGTCACCCTCTCGTTGGGCAACCAGTACCGCGGCCAGTCCGCGACGGGCAAGGGAGTCGCCCCGGCCGATTCGAGCCAGCCCTGCAACTCCGGCTACACCTGGGCGTCCTCCGGCGCGGTGCACGCCGTCGCCGTGTTCGAGAGCGGCAACCCCGGCCCCGACCTCAAGTCCTGGCGCTACGCGAAGTACGGGTTCAGCGTGCCGTTCGAGTCCAACTCCACGATCGAGGCCTGCTCGATCACGGTCACCGACTTCGGCAAGTCGGTCGTGAACGGCATCGACGGCTGGGCCAGTCCGGACTCCGACGGCACCTCGTGCCAGATCGGCTACGTGGGCGAATAGCCCGATCGGCGCCCCTCGAGCAGGCTCTGCACCGACGGCGGGAGTGGGATGCCCTCGGCAAGGTCCGGGGCCGCCAACGCGGTGGTGAAACCCGTGGCCACCGGCAGCACGCCGGCCCACGCGGTGCCGGCCACGTCATCCGGGCCGTCCTCCGGCCAGCCGTCTGACACCTTGAGGCTCCAGTCCTCCACCTCGAGCCGCAGCACGAGCGTCGCCGCGAGCTCCTTCGGGCTATGCCGACGGATCTCGCCGACGCGGCCGGGGATGATCGCGTTCGTGATGTGGTCGAGGGCATGCACCTTCGCGTCGTCGGTGACCGGGCGGCAGCCGCCGAAGAGCACGGCACTGCGGTAGTGCATCGAGGATTCGAACGCCGAGCGGGCAACCACGACGGCGTCGAGCGACGTCACCGAGAGGGCAACCGGCGTGCCCGTCGCGAGCAGGCGCAGCCAGCGGGAGCCGGTCGACCCATGCAGCAGGATGTCGTCGCCGGTCGAGACGATGGCGATCGGCAGCACGCGCGGTTCGCCGTCTAGCACGAAGGCGACGTGCCCCACCCGCGCATCGGCGATGAGGGCGTGCAGGGCCGCGCGATCCCGGCCGGGATACTTCTCCGGCATCCTGGCCGGGATCACGCGGTCCTCGTGGCTCATAGCCGTTCGGCCGCCGCCACCACGTTCGCCATGAGCATCGCCCTGGTCATCGGGCCCACCCCGCCCGGCACGGGCGAGAGGAAGCCGGCGACCTCGGCGACCTCGGGGTCGACGTCGCCGATGAGCTTCGCCTTGCCGGTCACCTCGTTCACCCGGCGGGTGATCCCCACGTCGAGCACGGCGGCACCGGGCTTCACCCAGTCGGCCTTGACGAGGCCGGGCACGCCGACGGCCGCGACCACGATGTCCGCACGGCGCACCTCATCGGCCAGGTCGACCGTACGGGAGTGCGCGAGCGTCACGGTGGCATCGAGTCCCTTGCGGGTGAGCAGGAGGCCGAGCGGCCGGCCGACCGTGAGCCCGCGGCCGATCACGACCACGCGCCGACCGGCGATCGGCACGCCGTAGCGCTGCAGCATCTCCACGAGCCCAGCCGGGGTGCACGGCAGCGGCGAGTCGAGCTCGCCGGAGACGCCGAGCACGAGCCGGCCGAGGTTCATCGGGTGCAGTCCGTCGGCGTCCTTGGCCGGGTCCATGAGCTCGAGCATCGCGTTCTCGTCGATGCCGGCCGGCAGCGGGAGCTGGATGATGTATCCGGTCACCGCCGGGTCGTCGTTGAGCGCGACGATGGCGGCTCGCACCTCGTCCTCGGTGGCCGTGGCCGGCAGGTCGACGCGAATCGACTCGATGCCCAGCTCGACGCTGTCCCGGTGCTTTCCGGCGACGTAGGACAGCGAGCCAGGATCCGTGCCGACGAGGAGCGTGCCGAGTCCCGGGAACACGCCGCGCGCCTTGAGGGCGGCGATGCGGTCGACGAGCTCCGACTTGACGGCGGCCGCGGTCGCGACGCCGTCCATCCTGACTGCGGTCACGCCCAGGTGCCGGGGCTCGTGAGGCCCGGGTAGAGCGGGTAGCCGTCGGTGAGGGCGAGCACGCGCGCACGGAGGGCCGCGACATCCGGGTTCGGCATGAGGGCGATCGCGATGATGTCGGCGACCTCCGCGAACTCCTCGTCGCCGAAGCCGCGAGTGGCGAGCGCGGCGGTGCCGATCCGCACTCCGGACGGCGTCATGGCGGGGCGCGGGTCGAACGGCACGGCGTTGCGGTTGACGGTGATGCCCACCGAGTGCAGGATGTCCTCCGCGTCCTGGCCGTGGATGGCCGAGGTGCGCAGGTCGACGAGCACGAGGTGCACGTCGGTGCCGCCGGTGAGCACATCGATGCCGGCCGCGGTCGCGTCCGGAGCGGTGAGGCGCTCGGCGAGGATCTGCGCGCCGCGCACGGTGCGCTCCTGACGGTCCTTGAACTCCGGCTCGGCGGCGAGCTTGAACGCGGTCGCCTTCGCGGCGATCACGTGCATGAGCGGGCCGCCCTGCTGGCCGGGGAACACGGCGGAGTTGAGCTTCTTGGCGAGCGCCATGTCGCGGGCGACGATGAAGCCGGAGCGCGGACCGGCGAGGGTCTTGTGCGCGGTGCTCGACACGACATCCGCGTACGGCACGGGCGACGGATGAAGGCCCGTCGCGACGAGGCCGGCGAAGTGGGCCATGTCCACCCAGAGCTTGGCTCCCACCTCGTCCGCGATGGCACGGAACGCGGCGAAGTCGAGCTGGCGCGAGTATGCTGACCAGCCGGCGATGAGCACGGTCGGTCGGTGCTCGAGGGCCTTCTCGCGCACGACATCCATGTCGACGCGGAAGGTCTCTGGATCCACCCCGTACGCGGTGGCGTTGTAGAGCTTGCCGGAGAAGTTGAGCTTCATGCCGTGGGTGAGGTGCCCGCCGTGCGCGAGTTCGAGGCCGAGGATGGTGTCGCCGGGCGTGGCGATCGCGGCGAGCACGGCGGCGTTGGCGGTGGCGCCGGAGTGGGGCTGCACGTTGGCGTACTCGGCTCCGAAGAGCGACTTGACGCGCTCGAGCGCAAGATTCTCCGCGATGTCGACGAACTCGCAACCGCCGTAGTACCGGCGCCCGGGGTAGCCCTCGGCGTACTTGTTGGTGAGCACGGAGCCCTGGGACTCGAGCACCGCCCGGGCGACGAAGTTCTCGCTGGCGATCATCTCCAGCGTGCCGCGCTGGCGGCCGAGCTCGGACTCGAGGGCCGCCGCGATCTCGGGATCGACGCTCGAAAGCGGATCCGTGAAGGTGGTGGGAAGTTTGTCGGTTACTGCGTTTTCAACGGACACTGGCGTTGCTCCTTAGACATGACCGGACGACAAAAGGCTATCCGGTTCGGCCCAGGCGTACGGCCGAATCGTAGAAGGTCGCTCCCCGATGGTTACCCACCTCAACGCCAGTCGCGACCCGATCACTTTACCAGCCCGGGGGCCGGTCAGCGGCCCGGATCCAGCAACGCGTCGACCTCCGCGCGGGTCGGGGCGGTCGACGGTCCCGAGCGGGTGACGGCGAGGGCGGCGCAGGCGTTCGCGCGACGGGCGGCGGCCACCGGATGCTCGCCGGCGGCGAGCGCGGCGAGGAACGCGCCGGCGTGGGCGTCCCCCGCTCCGGTGGTGTCGATCGCGGCGACCGGGAATCCCGCAACGTGGGTGATCTCGCCGCGCAGGCAGAGCAGGCAGCCGTCCGGTCCGAGGCGCACGATCGCGCCGCCCGACGCCCCGCCGAGCGCGCCGAGGGCGCCGAGGGCGCCGAGGGCGCCGAGGGCCAGGATCGCGGCCACGGCATCCGTCTCCCCCGTGAGCATCGTGGCCTCCCGCGCGTTGCAGCTCAGCCAGTCCGCCCGCCCGGTGACCAGCCGCCAGGTCTCGTCCGGGATGTCGGCGGCGAGCGGTCCCGGGTCGAACAGCACCCGGGTGCCGGCCGGCACGGTGCCCAACCAGGCCGAGAGCACGGCGCCGTTCGTGCGCTCGAGCAGGCCATAGCCGGACAGGTGGACCAGGTCGTGGTCCCCGGGACGCACCGCGGAGATCGCCGTCGCGGTGAGGGCGGCCTCCGCGCCGAAGACCGTGACGAAGGTGCGCTCGCCTCCCGCGTCGATGAGGGCGATGTCGTAGCCGGTGTCGCGGCCGGGAGTCGGCGACAGGAGCGCGTCGATTCCCTCCGCGGCGAGCTCGGCCCGCACCCGGTCGCCGAACACTCCGGTGCCGTGCGCGCCCGCGTAGGCGGTCGGCAGACCCTGGCGGGCCGCGGCGACCATGGTGTTGAAGCTCCCGCCCGGCGAGACCCCCGCGGCCTCGGCCAGCACATCCCCGCCCCGCTCCGGCAGGTGCGGCACCCGCACCACAATGTCGATGATGACGTTGCCGACGCTGATCAGCCGCGCGGTCATCGCAACTCCAGCAGCGCGTCGACGACCTGGGCGAGGCGCAGGCCGTTCACCCGGTCGACCGTCTCCCTCGCCTCCGCCGGGAAGCCCGCGGTGCCGTGGGTCGCCCCGGCCACCGCTCCGACCATCGCGGCGACGGTGTCGCTGTCTCCGCCGAGCGATGCGGCGGCGAGGCAGGCCTGCCACGGGTCGTCGGGGAGGGTCGCGAGCACGCCGAAGGCGGCAGGCACCGACTCCTGCGTCGCGAGGCTGGTGCCGACGAGCTCGTAGATGTCGGTGAGGCTGCGGTCAGGGTCGGCCGGGTCGGCGAGGTCGATGGCCCAGCGGATGCGGCGGGAGACGTCGGCCGCGGCCACCCAATTGCCGCGGGTACGCGCGATCGCCGCCGCCGCGATGGCCGCCTCGAACGCCTCGTGCACGGTGGCCCCGTCGACCCCGGCGCTGACCGCCGCGGCGACCGCCGACGCGCCGGCGATCGCGACGCCCGTGTTGTGGCTCACCACGCTCGCCTCGACCACCCGGTCGACGAGAAGGGGAAGGTCGCGCGAGCCGACGGCGATGCCGACCGGGGTCACCCGCATCGCCGCCCCGTTCGTGGTGCCGAACCGGCCGGCCAGCTCCACGGCCTCCCCGGCGTGCACGGCCCGCACCGCTCGACTCGTCGACGGCCCGAGCAGGTCGAGCGAGCCGCGCTCGCGCATCCCCTGCTCCCAAGCCACGAGGGCGGCCGCGAACTCGCGCGGGTCGATTCGGCCTCGGCCTTCGACGAGCATCCCGGCCAGCAGCAGCGCCTGCTCGGTATCGTCGGTGATCGACCCGGCGGAAAGTCCGGCCGCGAGCGGGTGGTCGGCCGCCGCCGGCTCGAAGCCGGTGAGGCGACCGTACCGCTCGGTGATCGCCGCGCGGTTCATCAGCTGGGTCGGCATCCCGAGGGCGTCGCCGATCGCCAGACCGTAGAGTGCCGCGAGCGCGCGATCGCGGGAGGCGGTCACGTCAGCGGGCCGAGAAGGAGAAGTGCAGGCTGAAATGCGCCGGGTCGAGCAGGCTCTCCACGCTCTCCACGAGAGCGCCGCCAGAGTCCCGGGTGACGCAACGCGACCACAGGAACGCCTCGCCCGGATCGCGCTCGAGAAGGCGGGCATCCTCGCCCTCCAGCCGCCGCACCTCCACCCACTGCTCGCCCTGGGCCGCGACCAGTCCAGACCCGAGCAGCAGCCGGGTGAGCGACCCGTCGGCCAGGCCGGCGCCGAACGCGGCGATCGAGAGGGGCGTCGCCGGGATGCGTGAGCGCTCGTAGGAGACGGGAGACCCATCCGCGACGCGGCGGAGGCGTTCGACGAGGATGAAGCGATCGGAACTCTCGCCGAGCTCGTCGGCCAGTTCGGCATCCGTCACCTGCTCGAGCCGCAGCACCTCCGCCCGGGCGTCGACGCCCTGCTCCCGCAGGGCGCGCGCCCAGCCGAGCTTGACGTCCAGCGGCCGGCCGTCGAAGGTCACAAAGGAGCCCTTGCCCGAGCGCGTCGCGATCAGCCCGGCCTCGCCGAGCTCGGAGAGCGCCGCTCGCACGGTGTTGCGGCTCACCGAGAAGCGCTCGGCGAGTGCCGCCTCGCCGGGCAACTGGCGGCCGAACGGCACGTTGCCGCCGCGGATCTCCGTCTCGAGCACCCGCGCCACCTGCTCGTGCTTGAGCCGCGGGAGCGGGCGCTCCGGACTCACGCGCCCTCCGCGCCGATCGCCGCCGCTGTCGTGATCTGAATGAGCGGCGTGTAGAGGGCCATTGCGCCGATGGCCCTCTCGTGGTCGAAGTCGGTGAGCCCGGCGCAGGCGTCCTCCACCACGCGGACGTGCATCCCGGCGTCAGCCGCGGCGAGGGCGGTCGAGAGCACGCAGCAGTCCGTCGACACCCCGGCGAGCACCATCTCGGCGCTGTCGCCCAGGATGCCCGCGAGTTCGGGTCCCCACTTGCCGAAGGTCTCGCGGGTCACCGTCGGCAGGTGGAGGCCGGCGAACATCGGCGAGAGTTCGTAGAGCGGATCGGTGGGTGGCACGAGCGCGAACGGCCACGCCTCGTAGTACGGGATCCAGGCTCCCCGTGGCTCGGCGGGGGCGACGAAACGGGTGAAGACCACCCGCGGGGAGAACTGCTCGACCAGCCGGGCGATCGTCGGTTCGATCGCGGGAAAACCGGGGGTGAACCACTCGCTCCCCGGGTCGCCGAAGATCCGCTGCATGTCGATCACGACGAGCCATGGCGCGGCCCCCGTCTCGACACTCTGGCTCACGCGCGCTCCTCGACCCGTGCCCGCTCGATCGGCTGCTCCTCCTGCCGGCGGATCGCCCCGCGGCCGAAGAGGAGAATTCCGAAGAAGCCGATCAGCAGGGCGATCAGCACGCCGAGGTTGGCGTAGGCCCAGGGCCCGGATCGGCCCCCCAGTCCGACCGGCCCGAGCAGGTAGCCCTGCCAGTTGAGCCACTCCGGCACGCCGAAGGTGTTCGTGATCATGCCCCAGCCGATCACGGTCCCCACCACGACGAGGCCGATGGACAGCCACCGCACGTCGCCATACCGGCCTCGGTGGTCGTAGAGGTCCGCCTCGGAGTAGTCCTTGCGCCGCAGCACGATGTCCGCCACCAAGACCCCGCACCAGGCAGCGATCGGCACGCCGAGCGTCACGAGGAACGCCTCGAACGGGGCGATGAAGCTCGGCGCGAAGAACACGACGTAGATGGCGCCGGCGATCATCACCACGCCGTCGATTCCGGCCGCGGCGAACCGCGGGATCTTGATGCCGGCGCTCAGCAACGCGAGGCCGGACGAGTAGATGTCGAGCACGGCGCCGCCGACGAGGCCGAGCACGGCCACCAGGGCGAACGGCACCAGGAACCAGGTCGGCAGGATCGTCGTCAGGGCGCCGATCGGATCGGCGCCGATGGCCTTGCTCAGGCTCGCCGACGACCCGGCGAGCAGCAGACCGAACACCACGAGGATCACCGGGGCGACGGAGGCGCCGAAGGCCGTCCAACCGATGACGGACGAGCTGCGCGAGCCTCGCGGCAGGTAGCGCGAGTAGTCGGCGGCGGCGTTCACCCAGCCGAGGCCGAAGCCGGTCATCACGAAGACGAGCGCCCCGATCACGGCCTGTCCGGCGCCGGCGGGCAGCGCCCCCACGGTGGCGAGGTTGATGTGCGGCACGGCGAGGACGATGTACACCACGGTGAGCACGCCGGTGATGATCGTGATCCAGACCTGCAGCCGCATGATGAGGTCGAAGCCGATCACCCCGGCGACGACGATCAGCCCGGCGACGACCACGAGGGCCACGATCTGCGTGGCGACACCGCCCTGCCAACCGAGTTCCCGAAACACGGTGGAGGTGGCGAGCACGGCGAGCGCCGTGAGCGCCGTCTCCCAGCCCACGGTGAGCATCCAGGAGATCACCGAGGGCAGCGCGTTGCCGCGAACGCCGAAGCTGGCACGGCTGAGGATCATCGTGGGAGCGGAGCCGCGCTTGCCGGCGAGCGCGATGATCCCGCAGAGCACGAAGGACACGACGATCCCGATCACGCCCACGAGGGTCGCCTGCCAGAACGAGATGCCGAAGCCGAGGATGAACGATCCGTAGCCGATTCCCAGCACTGACACGTTCGCCGCGAACCATGGCCAGAAGAGGCTGCGCGGCGCGCCCTTGCGCTCGCCCTCCGCGATGGTGTTGATGCCGTTCAACTCGACGCTCAGGGCGTCCCTGCCCGAGGACCTGATGCCCTCGTTTGCGGTTGTGGCCACGACCCGACCTCTCTCGAAATGCACCTGTTCAGACCTGTTCAGCACAAGCTAGTCCTGGCTTAGGTGGCGTGTCAACGGTGCCGGATCTCCCGTCGAGTCGGGCATCCTGGCTGCGGCCGGGCGCCTGACTTGGTCAGGCCGGACGGGGGCGCGCGCGGCTGGCCCGGGCGCTGAGCCAGGCGTCGGTCGCGAGGCTGAGCACGATTCCGGCGCCAAGAAACACGAGGTCCACGAACGGCAGGGTGGTGAGCCCCACCCTGTCCAGGAGGATGCCGCCCACGAGCGCCCCGCCACCGATCGCCAGGTTGAACGAGGTCGTGAACAGCGCGGCGGCGAGATCGCGGACGCGCGCGGACGCGGTGTGCAGCATCCGCGTCTGCAGCATCGCCGGAAGCCCGCCGAAGGCGATTCCCCAGACCACGATCGCGGCGAGCACCACCACCGGGTTGGTCGGGAACAGGGCGAGCGCGAGCACCGCCAGGAGCACGATCGCGGTCGCGACCACGAAGCCGCGCCTCGAGAACCTGTCGGCGACAGCGCCGGCGAGCGCCAGGCCCACGGCCCCGGCCCCGCCGTAGAGGAAGAGGATGAGGGCGATCGACGAGGCATCGAAGTGCGCGGTGTGGATGAGCCAGGGCGCGATGTAGGTGTAATAGACGTTCTGGCCCATCATGATCACCACGATCACGAGGCAGATCACGATCACGCCCGGCAGGCTCCTGTCGCGCCCGAGGGGCACCGCGATCTCCCCCGTCGAGAGGGTCACCCGATGATCCACCGGCGGCAGGAACCGCAGGACGAGAACCGCCAGCACGAGGATGACGACCGCGATCGCCGCAAAGGCGAGGCGCCAGCCGACGAGGTGGCCGAGCGCCGTGCCGAGGGGGACCCCGAGCACGAAGGCCGCCGTCGCGCCGCCGCTCGTGATGGCCACCGCCCGGCCGATCTGGTGTTTGGGCACGAGGTGGGCGGAGTACGCGCCGACCACCGCCCAGAAGAGCCCGTGCGCGAGACCGCCGATCACCCGCGCGGCCACCAACACCTCGTAGGTCGGCGCGAGTGCGGCGAGCACCGCGCCGCTCGCGATCACGATCAGCACGACGATCACCAGCGACTTGCGCGAGAAGCGACGGGTGAGTGCGGCGATGGGCGTCGTGGACACCACCACGGTTGCGGCGAAGATCGTGATGAGCAGGCCGATGCGGGACTCGGACACGTGCAGCTCACGCGCCATGTCCGGCAGGAGGCCGGTGGGCAGGAACTCGCTCGTCACCGAGACGAAGATGGCCCCCGCGAGCACGAGGAGTCCGGCGATCGGGAAGGCCGATGCCGTCTTTCCCTGAGCCCCGCGCACAGCCAATCGACAACCGTCCCGTGTGGAGTGTGGTGCGCTTCGCCGCCCGCGGGTTGCGGCAGACGCGCGCCGCAACCATTCCAGAATACTCTTGAGGCGTGACCACGTCCTCGACCCACTGGGTGCTGACCCTCGTTTGCGCCGACCAGCCGGGAATCGTCCACGCGATCAGCGGCGCGATCGTCGAGGCCCGCGGCAACATCACCGAGTCGCAGCAGTTCTCCAGCGACGACACCGGCACCTTCTTCATGAGGCTCCAGGTGGAATCCGACGCCGACCGGGCCACCTTCGAGGCGAAGCTCGCGCCCGTCACCGCCCGCTACGACATGGCTTGGAAGCTGGATGTCGTCGGCCGTCCGCTGCGCACCCTCGTGCTCGTGTCCCGGGCCGCTCACTGCCTCAACGACCTCCTCTTCCGGCAGCGGGCCGGGCAGCTTCCCGTCGAGCTGCCGCTCGTGCTCAGCAACCACCCCGAACTCGCGAGCCTCGCCGAGTTCTACGGGGTGCCGTTCGAGTCCCACCCGGTGGTCTCCCAGGGCCAGAAGCTCGCCTTCGAAGACCGCATCCTCGACGCGGTCGAACAGTTCGACATCGAACTCGTGGTGCTCGCGCGGTACATGCAGATCCTCTCCCCCGAGCTCTGCGACCGCCTCGGGGGCCGCATCATCAACATCCACCACTCCTTCCTGCCCGGCTTCAAGGGGGCGAACCCCTACCGGCAGGCCCACGCCCGCGGGGTCAAGCTGATCGGCGCCACCGCCCACTTCGTGACGAGCGACCTCGACGAGGGGCCGATCATCGAACAGAACGTGGTGCGCGTCGACCACTCGCGCACGCCGGCCGAGCTGGTCTCGATCGGCCAGGACGAGGAGTCGCGCACGCTCACCCAGGCCGTGAAGTGGTTCGCCGAGAACCGCGTGCTGCGGGACGGCGCCCGCACGATCATCTTCAAGTAGCGGGAGCGCCGCGCGCTCCCTCGAGAACCCGTGAATTCGGACACTCCGGGTCGGCGGGCCGGCCCGGAATGTCCCGGACCGCCCATATTCACGGTGCGGGTGGTGCTTCGCTACTGTTGGAGGGTGACGACGCCAGAATCTGATGCGGTCCGGCTCGGCCCCAACGACGTCGTGCGTTTTCTGCTCGAACTCTTCGCCCTCTTCTCGCTGGGCTACTGGGGCTACCTCGCCTGGCCGTTCCCGTGGCCCGGCGTGCTGTTCATGATCGGCGTGCCGCTCTTCGCCGCCGTGGTGTGGGCTCTCTTCCGCTCGCCCAAGGCGGTCGTGCCCCTCGACCCGGTGGGCCGCGCGCTCGTCGAGATCCTGGTCTTCGGCTCGGCCGCCGCCGCCTGGTTCATGCTCGGCCTGCCCCTGATCGGCGCGGGCTTCGCTGTTGTCGCCGTGATCAGCGGCGTGATCAACGGCCGGTCAGAGCTCACCAAGGGAGACAACGAATGACGATCCTGTTCCACGGAGCGCGCAAGCTCGACATCACCGGCCAGGTCGACGACTTCTGGATGCTCGTGCGAGGCGACGGCATCCTCGCCACCGGCTCGGGCAAGGAGATGCCGACCGCGTCCGAGACCGTCGACGTGGACGGTCGCTGGATGGTGCCGGGCTTCATCGACCTGCATGGCCACGGCGGAGGCGGCCACGCCTACGACGACGGGCCGGCGGCGATCGGCGGAGCCCTCGCCGCGCACCGCGCCCACGGCACCACCCGTACGGTGCTCAGCCTCGTCGCGAACCCGATGGCACAGCTGCGGGAGAGCCTCGGCGTGATCGCCGACCTCGCCGAGTCCGACCCGCTCGTGCTCGGGTCCCACCTCGAGGGCCCGTTCCTCTCGCCCGAGCACCGCGGCGCCCACAATCCGGACTTCCTGATCGACCCCAGCCCGTACCGGGTGGACGAGTTGCTCGAGGCGAGTCGGGGCACACTCCGCCAGGTGACGATCGCCCCCGAGCTGCCCAACGCGCTCGATGCCATCGACGTGCTCGTCGAGGCCGGAGTCGTCGTGGCTGTCGGCCACACGGACGCCACCTTCGAGAGCACCAGGGAGGCCTTCGACCGGGGCGCCCGGCTGCTCACCCATGCGTTCAACGCGATGCCGGGCATCCACCACCGCGCGCCCGGCCCGGTGGTCGCGGCGTTCGGTGACGACCGCGTGACCCTCGAGCTGATCCTCGACGGGCGGCACGTGCATCCGCAGGTCGCCGCGCTCGCCTTCCGCGAGGCGCCCCACCGGATCGCCCTCGTGACGGACGCGATGGCCGCCGCGGGCGCCTCGGACGGCGACTACCGACTCGGCTCGCTCAACGTGACCGTGCGACACGGCCTCGCCGTGCTCTCCGGAACATCGACGATCGCCGGCTCGACGCTCACCCAGGACGTGGCCCTGCGCTGCGCTATCGACAACGCCGGCGTGAGTCCCGCGGATGCGGTGGCCGCGGTCACGGCGACGCCCGCTCGGGTTCTCGGGCTCGGACACCGACTCGGCCGGCTCGCCCCTGGCTTCGCGGCCGACGCCGTGCTGCTCGACCACGACTGGCAGGTCGGCGAGGTCTGGGCGAACGGGCTTCGGATCGCCTGAGCCGCGCTCCGCTCCCGGTGCCACAATTGTGCCCGTTTGTCGTGATTGGGCACGCTCGAGGAGGCCCAATCGCGACAAACGGGCACATTCACGGGGATCTCGAGGCCTAGAGCGCCTCCCAGTCGGGCTTGTTGGCCCAGGCGTAGCGGTAGTAGTCCACGTTGGCGAGGGCGGACGCCGCCGCCTCGTCCACGAGTACTGTCACGTGCGGGTGCAGCTGGATCGCCGAGCCGGGAGCGCTCGCGGTGACCGGTCCCTCGACCGCCGCCGCGATGGCCTCGGCCTTGCCCGCGCCGAACGCGAGCAGCACGAGGTGCCGTGCGCGGCGGATCGTGCCCAGGCCCTGAGTGATGCAGTTCACCGGCACCTCGTCGATGGAGTCGAAGAAGCGGGCGTTGTCGTTCCTGGTCTGCTGGGTCAGCGTCTTCACTCGGGTGAGCGACTCGAACGAGGAACCCGGCTCGTTGAACCCGATGTGGCCGTCGGTGCCGATACCGAGAATCTGCAGGTCCACTCCTCCCGCCGCGCGGATCGCGCGCTCGTAGTCGTCGCCCGCCGTCTGGATCGGTCCGTCGTGGCCCGGAACGCGGACGAGTGCCGGATCGAGCCCGAGCGGTTCGACCACGTCGCGCGTGATCACCGACCGATAGCTCTCCGGATGGCCCTCCGGCAGCCCGACGTACTCGTCGAGCGCGAAGCCGCGCACCCGGGAGAGGTCCGCCTCGCGGGCGGCGAGGGCGCGGTAGACCGCGAGGGGCGTCGATCCGGTCGCGAGCCCGAGCACGGCATCCGGCTTCGCCGCCACGATGGCGAGGATGGCGTCGGCCGCGAGTTCTCCGGCCGCCGCCATGCCGTCGAGGATCACTATTTCTGCCATGGGGTGTCTCCGGTCGTTGTCATGCCGACGAGGGCAGCGCCCACGGCGGCGGCGGGGAAGTCGCTCGGGACGAGCTCTACCCGGTCGGGAAGGTCGAGGGAGGCGAGGAACGGCGAGGAGCTCGCCCAGGTGCCGAGCACCCCGCGGACGCCCACCAGGAGGGTGTCGCCGAGCGAGCTGAGGCCCCCGCCGATGACGACGCTGTCGACGTCCACCGAGAGCACGAGCATCCGCACCGCCGAGGCGACGTTGCGGACCAGCCCGTCGCGCACCTCGACGGCCCGGGCGTCTCCCGCCGCTGCCGCCTCGAACAGGGCGTGAACGGGGCTCGGGTGATCGCTCGGCCACTGCCGCGCCACCCCCGACCCGGAAGCGACGGTCTCGAGGCAGCCGCGCTGACCGCAGGGGCACAACGGTCCATTCGGGTCGACGGGGATGTGGCCGATCTCGCCGGCGGTGCCCCGCGAACCGCGCCAGAGCCGGCCGGCGAGCACGATCCCAGCGGCCAGGCCGGTGCCGAGGTTGAGGTAGGCCATGGACTGCTCGAGCGGCCGGTCGAGCAGCCGGAACGCCCCGACGGCCGCGGCATTCACGTCGTTCTCCACCCGCACCGGGAGGCCGAGCAGCGCGCCGAGCTCCCGGCCGAGCTCCAGCCCCTCGAGCCCGAGGTTCACCGCGTGGGACACCCGGCCGGTGTCGCTGTCCACCGCCCCGGGGATGCCGACCCCCACTGTCTCGAAGGATGCCGTCTCGACCCCGGCGAGCCTGGCGAGGGCGCGCACCGATTCGGCGGCGGTCTCGAGCACGACCGTCGGCCCGAACCCGGTGGGCAGCCGCACCTGCTGCACCACCGCCCCGGAGTCGTCGATGAGCACGGCGTGGATCTTGGTGCCTCCGATGTCCACGCCGACTCTCATGGCCGGCCCGTCTCGGTCGCCCCGGTGTCGGCGGCGCGCGTCTCGAGCCAGGCGAGCAGGGCCCGGCCCACGTGCCGTGATCCCCCGAAGGTCGCCACGTCCGCGTACGCGCGGTCGTCGCCCGGCCACCCCATGTCCACGACGACGGCGGAGGGATGGTCGGCGCGGACCGCGTCGATCGTCTCGCGTACCCAGGGCTGCCGGTGGTTTCCCTGTCCCACGAGCACCGGCTGCACGCCGGGCGGCAGGTCGAGGGTGTCGCCCGGTCGCAGCATGAGCGGATCCGCCCCCGCGGCGATCGGGCCCCAGAGCGACCGCCCCACCGCGATGTTCGACGCGGTCTCGAGCACGACGAGGGCACGCTCGGCGGATACCGTGACCTCCGGCCGCATGTCGAACGCCCCGACCGTTCGCGCGAGCTCGAACTCCGCGTCCAGCTCGCCGACGTATTCCGGAACGGGAATGAGAGCGGATCTCTCGTCCAGAACGCGGGCGAGGTCGCGATTGCGGGTCGCGGCCTCCTCGAGTCGTGCCGCGGAGAGAGTGCCCGCGGAGATCGCGTCCAGCAGCGCCCGCTCGATCTCGTCGAGCTGCTCGGCGGTGTTCCTCGTGCCGATGCAGAGCAGGTCGCAGCCCGCGTCCACGGCCCGAACCGCGGCGGCTGGGATGCCGATCTCGGCGCTCGCCCCCGCCATGTCGAGGGCGTCGGTCACGATCAGACCGGCGAAGCCCAGTTCGCCGCGAAGCAGGTCGCCGAGGATCCGGCGCGAGAACGTTGCCGGACCCTCCGCGTCCACCTGGGGAAGCACGATGTGCGAGGTCATGATGGTGCTCGTCCCCGCCTCGATCGCCGCGCGGAAGGGCGCCAGCTCGCGCTCGCGCAGTTCGTCGGGCGACAGGTCGACGACGGGCAGGGCCAGGTGGGAGTCCTGAGCCGTGTCGCCGTGCCCCGGAAAGTGCTTGGCACTGGAGGCGACGCCGGTGGACTCGAGTCCACGCACCCAGGCCGCGCTGTGCCGGGCGACGAGGGCCGGATCGGTTCCGAAGCTGCGAACGCCGATCACCGGATTGTCCGGATTGGAGTTGATGTCGACATCCGGTGCGAAGTCGAGCGAGCAGCCGGCCAGCCGCAGCTGCCAGCCGACCGACCTGGCGACGGCCTCGGTGTAGTCGAGGTCGTCGATCCGGCCGAGAATCGCGTTGCCCGGATAGGGCGAGCCGGTGGCCGCGAAGAGCCGGGTGACGTCGCCGCCCTCCTCGTCGATGGCGATGAGGGCGAGGGGGTTCGCCTGCCTGATCCGGTCGGTGAGCCGCCGGACCTGGTCGCCCGAGACGATGTTCTCGGCGAACAGGCAGACCCCGGCCAGGCCGTGCCGAAGCCTCTGCTCGAGCCAGTCGGGGAGGGTCGTGCCGGCGAATCCCGGCAGCAGCACACCGGCCGCGTTGCCCACGCTCGTCTCGCGCTCGGTCATGCTCTTCCTCACTCTGGGGCGGATCCGGTCGGCTGCCTGGCGACCGGTCGGTAATTACGTCAAGCGTCCTAACAAACCGGCCCCTTCCATGCTAGCGAGCGTTCGGCGATCGTGGGAGTCCGGATCAGGAGACGCCGAGCTCGGCGGAGATGACCATGACGGCGGCGCCCCGCAGCACGATGTCGTCGCCGAGGGTCGTCATCCTCAGGACCAGGTCGCCGGAGAATTCGGCCATGGTGCGCTCGCGCACCGTCTCGCGGGTCGCCTCGGCGAGGGTGCCGTCCAGCAGCGCCGGCGGCCCGCTCAGAATCAGCTCCGACAGGTCGAGCGCCCCGACGATGGGCGCGAGCACGATGCCGAGGCGCCGACCGGCCTCGCGCAGAATCGCCTCCCGTTGCCCTGGCGCTCGCCGAATCCGGGCCTCGAGCCGCGGCGCGGCCAGCCAGGTTTCGAGGCAGCCGGACTTTCCGCAGCTGCACTCCTCGCCACCGTCGGTGCCGACCACGACATGGCCGATCTCGCCCGCGGCGAATCGACCGCCGGAGAGCAGGCTCCCGCCGAGCAGCAGGCCCGCTCCCACTCCGTGCCCGACCTTGACGAGCATCATGTCCCCCTCGGCGTTGCCGAAGCTGTGTTCGGCCAGGATCGCGGCATTCGCGTCGTTGGCCACCACCACGGGCCGGCCGACCCGTTCGGCGAGCAGCGACCGCAGCGGAAGATCGGCCCAGCCGAGATTCGGGGCCTCGAGGACCACGCCGTCGGGGTCCACGACGCCCGGGGATCCGACACCCAGACCGAGGATCGGCCGGGTCGAGAGTGACACCAGTTCGTCGGCGAGCTCGAACACCGTGGCGAGGGCGTCGTCTCCGACCCTGCCCGCGAGCGGCACCTCCGCCCGCTCGAGGATCGTGCCGGTGAGGTCGAGCACCGCTCCGCGGAACGCCGAGTGGTCGCTGAGATCGATGCCGAGCACCTGGAAGGCCGTGCGCCCGATGTCGAGGAGGGTCGCGGGCTTACCAGGGCGCGAGCCGTCGCGCTGGCCGGTCTCCACGATGAGGCCCTCGGCGATGAGCTCACCGACGAGGTCGGAGACGGTGACCCGGGTGAGACCCGTGCGCCTCGCCACGTCGGCGCGGCTCTGCTGCCCGGCCGTGAAGAGGGTCTGCAGCACGAGGGCGCGGTTGTGTCCGCGCGCGTGTTCGGGAAGCACCTTCGTGCTCGGCCGCAGCACCCGACCGGCGACGAACGCCCCGGGAACGCGGCGGGCGGCCTGACGGCCGCGGGCCGCATCCACCTCGGCTGCGGTGTCACGGGCGCCTGCTTCGCTCATGTTTGTAAGTCAACCTTACGAACTCCGCGGCGCGCAATGCCCCGCGATTGTTCCCGTTTGTCGGGAGTGTGCCGGCGCGACGGGGCACACACTCGTCAAACGGGAACAGTCGCGGGTGAGCTCACCGTGGTGGGAGTCCGCTACGCCCGGGACACCCGCAGGGTCACGATCTGGAACGGCCCGACGGCGAGCTGAACCGTGCCCCCGGACGCCGAGGTCACCGCTCGAGCCGGCAGCTCCCGCTCGAGAAGATCGGTCTCGCGCACGGTCGCCGCATCGAGCGCGCCGTCGAAGTCGATGCTTCCGCCCGATCGCACGCCGGTCGACTCGTACAGCCGCACGATGACGTCGCCCGACCGGTCCTCCGCGAGCTTGATCGCCTCGACGACGATCGCCGGGTTGTGCACCACCACGAGCGGCGCAACCGGCCCGGAGCCCGGCAGCACCCGCTGAGGCAGGTTGATGCGGTATCCCTCGCGCACGGCGTCGATGATCTCCGCTCCGACGGTGACAGAGGAGCGGAGCACGTGGGTGCCCTGGTCGGCCTCGGGGTCGGGGAACACCGGAGCGCGCAGCAGCGACTGCCGCACCAGCGTCGTGGTTCCGCCGCCCTCGCGCGGCTGGCGCGTGATGTCGTGGCCGTACGTGGCGTCGTTCGCCACCGCGACGCCGACGCCGGGCTCGCCCACGTGCACCCAGCGGTGGGCGCTCGTCTCGAATCGGGCGACATCCCACGACGTGTTCTCGTGGGTCGCGCGGTAGACGTGGCCGAACTGGATCTCGGATGCCGCCCGCTCGGCGCGCACATCGATCGGGAACGCGAGCTTGATCAGCTTCTGCCGTTCGTGCCAGTCGAGAGTTGTCGTGATCTCCAGCGTCGTCGATCCGGCGGCCAGGCTGAAGTCCTGCATGACGCTCGATTCGCCGAACTCGCGCAGCACACGCACGGCCACTCGGCCGTCCTTCTCGGTGACCTCGAACGAGGTGACGTCGGTGAGGGTCTGGCCGTGCCGGCGGTAGTGCTCGTCGATGTCCCAGGCATCCCACTGGTTGGGGGTGTCGCGGAACAGCTGCAACTCGGCGAGGGACTGACCGGGAGCCACGAATTCGCGGCCGCCCAGCGCATCGGCGAGGGACGTGACCCGGCCGGTCGCATCGATCGACACGCGCACGAGCCCGTTCTCGAACACCGCTCCGCCGTCCACGCGGGAGACCGTGACCTCCCCGGCACGCATCGGCACCCCGGCGCTGAGCGGCGGCACTCCGGCCACCGCGAACGGGGAGGCATTGAACACCACCGACTCGTCGCCGGCGCCGCGCAGGGCGTCGATCGACGTCGCGATCACCGCTTCGAGCCGCCCGGCCACCTCGCGGTAGCTCGCCTCCGCCTGCTTGTGAACCCAGGCGATCGATGATCCGGGCAGGATGTCGTGGAACTGCAGCAACAACACCGTCTGCCAGATGCTGTCCAGCTCCTCGTACGGATAGTCGACCCCGGCGCGCACCTGCGCCGTCGCGGCCCAGAGCTCGGCCTCGCGCAGGAGGTGCTCGCTGCGCCGGTTGCCCTGCTTCGTGCGCGCCTGGGAGGTGTAGGTGCCGCGATGGAACTCGAGGTAGAGCTCCCCCGTCCAGACCGGCGGATGCGGGTACTCGGCCCGCGCGTCGTCGAAGAAGCGCCGGGGCGAGGCGATGCGCACGGTGGGCGAACCCTCGAGCGATGCGGTGCGGGAGGCCGCGGCGAGCATCTCCCTGGTCGGTCCTCCGCCGCCGTCGCCGAAGCCGAACGGCACGAGCGACGAGTTCGCCGCCCCCTTCTCCGCATACTGGCGCTGGGCCCTGGCGAGCTCCTGGCCGGACAGCACCGAGTTGTAGGTGTCGACGGGTGGGAAGTGGGTGAAGATTCGCGTGCCGTCGATGCCCTCCCACTCGAACGTGTGGTGCGGCATCACGTTCGTCTCGTTCCAGGAGATCTTCTGGGTGAGAAAATACTCCGACCCGGCGGCGGCGGCGATCTGCGGAAGCGCGGCGGAGTAGCCGAACGAGTCGGGAAGCCACACCTCGAGCGGGTCGACGCCGAACTCGCGCAGGAAGAACCCCTTGCCAGCCACGAACTGGCGGGCGAGCGCCTCACCGCCCGGCAGGTTGGTGTCGGACTCGACCCACATTCCGCCGACCGGCACGAAACGACCCTCGATGACGCGGGCCCGGATGCGCTCGAACAGCTCGGGATAGAACTCCTTCATCCAGGCGAACTGCTGCGCTGACGAGCAGGCGAAGACGATCTCGTCGTCGACCTCCATGAGCTGCAACACGTTGGAGAAGGTGCGCGCGCACTTGCGGATGGTCTCCCTGGTCGGCCAGAGCCAGGCCGAGTCGATGTGCGCGTGCCCGACGGCGGTGATGCGGTGGGCGCTCGCGTAGGCGGGCTGGGCGAGCACGCCGGCGAGCGCCTCGCGACCGGCCGCCGCCGTGCCGGCCACGTCATCCGGATCCATCGCGTCGACCGCGCGCTCGAGGGCGCGCAGGATCTCCGCCGCCCGAGGCAGGTCGGCCGGCAGCTCGGCGAGCAGACCCCGCAGGGTCCAGAAGTCGCGGTCCAGTTCCCAGACGGTCACGTCGCGCAGTGCGACGTTCACGTGCCGCAGGGTGTAGATCGGGTCGGTGCCCGCCGTTTCCTTGTCGCCGAACGGCGAGGCCTTCCAGCCCCAGTTCGAGCCGACGTCCGGGTTGGAGGCCGCCTCGACGAAGAGGTCGATCGCGCCGTCCGCGGTGGTCGGGAGCGGCACGTACGAGTTGAACGGCTCGATCGCCTTGACGATCGCGCCGTTCGGCTCGTAGACGAGTCCCTCGGCCTGGAAGCCGGGCTGGCCGCCGCTGAAGCCCAGGTCCACGAGCATCTCGACGGTGTGACCGGCGCCGCGCCACTCGCGCGGCACCTCGCCGGTCACGTGGAACCAGGTGGTCCCCCATGGCTTGCCCCAGGTGCGGCCGACGGTGAAAGGTTCGAAGCGCTGGCCGACGGCCTCGGCAAACGGCACCGGCTCATCCGGAACCTCCCAGGCGGTGAGCTCGAGCGGCCGGGCCGACGGGTAGATGGCCGGGGTGATCCGTTCGTCCACGAACCGGGCGATTCTTGCCGTGACGAGTCGGGAGTTGTCGTGCACTGGTGCTCCTTGGTTGTTGTGCGGATGGATGGTACGGCTGGATGGCGGCGGTCAGCCCTTGACGGCCCCGGCGAGCGCAGAGCCCCCGCCGAGCACGCGCGAGACGAACACGTAGAGGGCGAGCACCGGCACGGAGTAGACCAGCGAGAACGCCGCGAGCCGGCCGTAGGCGACGGTGCCGTGCTGGCCGAAGAACGCGAAGATGCTCACGGCCGCCGGCTGCTTGTCCGGGCTGAGCAGCAGCACGAACGGCACGAAGAAGTTTCCCCAGGCCCCGATGAAGACGAAGATGAAGACCACCGCGATGCCGGGCCGCATCAACGGCACGACCACCCGGGAGAGGGTCGTGAGCATCGATGCGCCGTCCATCCACGCCGCCTCCTCGAGCGAGATGGGCACGGAGTCCATGAAGTTCTTCATCATCCAGATCGCCATCGGGAGGCTCGTGGCGGCGAGGAACAGGATCGTGCCTCCCAGCGAGTCGATGAGATTGAGCGAGACGAAGAGGCTGTACACGGGCACCATCATCGCGGTGATCGGCAGGCAGGTGCCGAACAGGATGCCGTAGAGGAACGGCTTGTTCACCCGCATCCGGTAGCGCGAGAGCGGGTAGGCGGCGAGCACCGCCACGACGACCGTGATGATCGCACAGCCGCCGGCGAGCATGAGGCTGTTGCCGAGCGGAACGAAGGCGAGCTCGGGGGTCATCACCTCGGCGAAGTTCTTCAGGGAGAGACTCTCTGGCAGCTTGAGCGACAGCGTCGCCGAGGTGTCGAGGGAGGCCACGAGCAGCCACAGGATCGGCAGGGCGAAGCAGGCGGCGATCACGAGGAGCACCGAGTTGGAGACGGCGCGCAGGCTGCGGCCGCTCGGGGATGTCAGACCCATCAGTCCACCTCCGGTTTGAGCGCGCGGATGTACACGATCGAGAACAGCGCTCCGACCACGAGCATGATCGTGGCGATCGCGGTGCCGAATCCGAGCCGGGAGAACTTGAACGCCTCCTGGTAGGCGAGGATCGGCAGCGTCGAGCTGTCGGTGCCCGGCCCGCCGCCGGTGAGCACGAAGATCAGGGTGAACACCGAGAGGGTCTGCAGCGTCGTGAGCATGAGGTTGGTGCTGATGCTGCGGCGGATCATGGGGATCGTGATGTAGACGAGCCGCTTCGCCCCGCCGGCCCCATCGATCTCCGCTGACTCGCGCACGTCATCCGGCACGTCGTCGATCGCCGCGGAGTAGACGAGCATCGAGAACGCGGTGCCGCGCCAGATGTTGGCGAGGATCACCGCAATCATCGGCAGCCGGTAGAGCCAGTTGGGGCCATCGAGACCCACGACCGCGAGCAGCGTGTTGAGCGTGCCGGTGGCATTGAAGAACGCGTAGGCGGCGAAGGCCGCCACGATCTCGGGGAGTACCCAGGCGGTGACCACGAGGGTGCCGACGATCGCGCCGACCACCCGGTTGCCCGACTTCATCAGCAGCGCCAGGCCCAGGCCGAGCACGTTCTGCCCGACGATCGCCGAGGCGAAGAGGAAGACGAGGGTGAGCAGCACGGACTTGGGGAAGTCCTTGTCGGCGAAGAGCTCGAGGTAGTTGCCGAAGCCCACGAAGCTCGCGCCCTTCGCCGCGCTTCCCGTGAGCGAGGAGTCGGTGAACGAGCCGTAGAACGACGAGATCACCGGACCCAGCAGGAAGACGGCGAGCAGGATGATCGCAGGCACGAGCGGGAGGCTGCGCACGAGACTGCGGCCGACGCCCCGCGGGCGGGGAGGGTGAGCTCCCCGCCCGCGGGCGTCCCGACCCGCCGCGGTGGTGGTGAGGGAAGTCACGGCTACTTCGAGGTGTTCTTTTTGCCGACGATCCCGACCACGGCGCCGTCATAGGTTGACGCCGCCTGCTTCGGGGTCTGCTGGCCGGTCATCACCGATTCCATCGCCACCATGATCTCGTTGGCCACCTTCGGGTAGTCGGTGGTCGCCGGCCGGAAGTGCGTGTTGGCGACCAGCTTGGAGAAGAACCCGACGGTGGGGTTCGAGGCGAGATAGGCCTTGTCGTTCGACACGTCCTTACGCACCGCGATCTGGCTGCTCATGATGTCGAACTTCTGCGAGTTGTCCTTGTCGAGCGCGAGCGCCACGAAGTCCCAGGCGGCGGACTTGTGGGCGGACTTGGCGCCGACCGCGAGGGTCCAGCCACCCGACATGCTCGTCATCCCGGGCTTCTCGCCGTTCTGGGTCGGCATCGGGGCCACGCCCATCACGTCCTTCCACTGCGGCCACGGGGTGCCGCCGGTCGGGAGCCAGGTTCCGCTCACCCACGACCCGTCGAGGCTGATCGCGAGCTTGCCCTGCGGCAGCCACTCGTTGGAGACCGTGTTGCCCACGGTCGTGTCGAGGGCCTGCTCCGGTTTCGGTCCGAGTTCGCCCTGATAGACGTCCTTCACGAACTGGAGGGAATCCGTGATCCCCTTCGAGCCCACCGTCCACTTCTTCGTGTCGGCCTTGTAGAGCTTGTCCTGGGTACCGTAGAGCAGCATCTCGAAGCCCTGCATCACCGCCGCCTCGCCCTGCGGCTTGCCCGAGTACACGTTGATCGGGATCACGCCCGGCGCCTTCGCCTTCACCGTCTTGGCGGCATCCAGCACGTCCTGCCAGGTCTTCGGCGCCCACGGCACCGGCAGCCCGACCTTCGCGAGGATCTCCTTGTTGTACCAGAGCGCCCGTGTGTCAGTTCCCATCGAGACGCCGTAGATCTTGCCGTCGTCCCCCGCTCCGGCCTGCTTCGCGTTGTCGGGGAACTGCTTCCAGTCCGCCCACTTGGCGACATAGGAGTCCAGCGGAGCCAGGTAGCCGGCCTCGGCATCCGACTTGATCATGAAGGTGTCCTCGTACATCACGTCCGGCGCGGTGGCGCTGGCGCGATTCATGAGGGCGAGCTTCGTGAAGTAGTCGTTCTGCTGGGCCTCGATCGGCACGAGCTTGACGGTGACCCCCTTGTGCTTCGCCTCGTAGGCCTCCTTGACCGCCTTCATGTGGTGGTCGAGCTGCTGGGAGGGACCGAACTTCTGGTACGCGACCTTGATCTCCGTCGCGGCCGGCGCTCCGGCCGAACAACCGGCGAGAACGAGTGTCGCGGCGGCGGTGATGGCGAGCGCCGACAGGATGCTCTTCATGAATGCTCCTTTGCCTCATGGCGCCGACCCGGACAACTGTTCGAGCCGTGCGCTGCGGTTTTACTAAATCATTTTTAGTAATTGGCTGTCAAGGCTTGCCACGGATGTTGCAGTGCGCGCAAGGATGCCGCCCGCGCCCCGGGAGACGGATGCGGAGGCTAGGAGCGCACGCTCGGGGAGAGCAGCAGGGTGTCCGGGCGCGGAGAGAAGGTGTTGTCGAGCACGAGGCAGGCCGCCCCGACGGCCGCGACATCCTCGCCGATCCCCGACTCCTCGAACGCGACGGCGTGGGGCGCCACCAGGGCCGGGGAGTCCGCCACGAGACCCGGGATGAGGCCGAGCAGGAATGCCGATACCGGATGCCAGAACGGGCCGCCGAAGACGACCCGGTCGAGGTCGAGCAGATTGATGATCGCCACGAGACCGGTCGCGATGTGCGCGGCCGTCGCCTCCAGCACCGAACGGGCCGCGTGGTCGCCCGCCTCGGCGAGGGCGGCGAGGGCGGCGAACTCGCGATGCACAGCCTCGACGTCGAGCTCGAGGTCCGTCGGCGTGGCCGCGCTCCGCCCGATCCACTCGGTCACGAGCAGTCGCGGCAGGATCACGTTGCCGAGGCAGCCGCGCCGGCCGCACGAACACAGTTCCCCGCCGGAAGTCACGAGGATGTGGCCGATGTCGCCGGCGTTGCCGCTCGCGCCGCGGATCACCTCGCCGTTCAACACGACCCCCATGCCGGTGCCGGTGCCGTAGTAGAAGAACGCGAAGTTTCCGCGGGCGTCCGCATCGCCCATCCAGAGTTCGGCGACCGCCGCGGCGGTGACGTCCTTCTCCACGAGCACGGGCAGCGCGAGCCTCGCCAGGAGGGCGTCTCGCAGCGGCACGCTCTGCCAGCCGGAGAGCAGCGGCGGGTTGAGCATGATGCCGCGCCCCAGGTCCACGGGGCCGGGCGCCGCCACGCCGACGCCGACGATGCGATCGCGGCTGACCCCGGAGCCCGCGATGAGGGACTCGACGGCCTCGGCGATCCGGTCGATGGTCTCCTCGGACGACACCGCGGACGGGGCCGGCATGCGAGAGTGCGCCACGACGGAGCCGGCGAGGTCGAGCACGACGAGCGTGATCACCGAGGGGTCGAGGTGCACGCCCACGGCGAACCGCCCGCGGGCCTCGAGTTGCAGGATGGTGCGCGGTTTGCCGACGCCGCCGTCGGTGGTGGTGCCCGCCTCCCGGATGAGCCCGTCGGCGAGCAGCTTTCGGCTCACATTCGACACGGTCTGGGCCGACAGCCCGGTGGCCTCGGCCAGTTCGACCCGGCTCAGTCCACCGCTCGTGCGGCGAATGACGTCGAGGATCACCTTCTGGTTGTAGCCGCCGACGGCGGGCAGGTTGGTGCCGAGTCTCATGTCGTCACCTCCCTGTCCGCCATTGGACGGATGCCGAGAACACTACCCGGCAGGATCGCGCCTGCCGGTGCGCTCCCGGTCACGGGAACGCAGGCGGGGCTGGCCGCTAGGCCAGGCGCGTCGCCAGGTTCTTGTCGAGGGTGTCGAGGAACTCCTCGGTGGTCTGCCACGGCTGGTCCGGGCCGACGAGGGCGGCGAGGTCCTTGGTCATCGCTCCGGACTCGACCGACTTGATCACGACATCCTCGAGGGTGAGGCTGAAGTCGATCAGGTCCTGGTTGCCGTCCAGCTTGCCGCGGTGCGCGAGCCCCCTGGTCCACGCGTAGATCGAGGCGATCGGGTTGGTGGAGGTGGGCTTGCCGGCCTGGTGCTGGCGGTAGTGGCGCGTGACGGTGCCGTGGGCGGCCTCCGCCTCCACGATCGACCCGTCCGGAACGGACAGCACCGAGGTCATCAGGCCGAGCGAGCCGAAGCCCTGCGCCACGGTGTCGCTCTGCACGTCGCCGTCGTAGTTCTTGCAGGCCCAGACGTAGCCGCCCTCCCACTTCATCGCCGAGGCGACCATGTCATCGATCAGGCGGTGCTCGTAGGTGAGGCCGGCCGCCTCGAACTGGCTCCGGAATTCGGCCTCGAAGATCTCCTCGAAGATGTCCTTGAACCGGCCGTCGTAGGCCTTGAGGATCGTGTTCTTGGTCGAGAGGTAGACCGGGTAGTTGCGGGAGAGGCCGTAGTTGAGGCTCGCCCGGGCGAAGTCGCGAATCGAGTCGTCGAGGTTGTACTGAACCTGGGCGACCCCGTCACCCGGGGAGTGGTAGACCTCGAACTGCAGTGGCTCGGAGCCGTCGTCCGGGGTGAACGCCACGGTGAGCTTGCCCTTGCCCGCGAAGCGGAAGTCGGTGGCGCGGTACTGGTCGCCGAACGCGTGGCGGCCGATGATGATCGGCTTGTTCCACCCCGGGACCAGGCGCGGGATGTTCGAGATGATGATCGGCTCGCGGAAGATCACGCCGCCGAGGATGTTGCGGATCGTGCCGTTCGGCGACTTCCACATCTTCTTGAGGCCGAACTCTTCGACGCGGGCCTCGTCCGGCGTGATGGTGGCGCACTTGACGCCGACGCCGTGCTTCTGGATGGCGTGGGCCGCGTCGATGGTGACCTGATCGTCGGTCGCGTCGCGGTGCTCGATGCCGAGGTCGTAGTACTCGAGGTTGATGTCGAGATAGGGATGGATCAGCGTGTCCTTGATCCTCTGCCAGATGATGCGCGTCATCTCATCGCCATCGAGCTCGACAACGGTTCCCTCTACCTTGATCTTGGCCACGTAAATCTCCTCACCACAGGGGCATTCTGCCCACCGCCGCTAGCTTACTAGTTCTGCGAAGTATCTCGACATCAAGATACTTGCCCGATTGGCAGCAACGCGAGCTACCCGGTATCCGCCTCGCGGGTTAGCCTGTGTTCATGGCTGAGTTGAGACTGGAAGAACTGTCGGCGAAAACAATTGTCGCCGCGAACAGCCTCACGCTGCGGCGAGGCCAGGAACATTACGTGACGCCGCCCAGCTATGCGATCGCGGACGCGTACATCAATCCGGCCACCACCTGGCCCCGCGTGGTGCTCGACGGCGACACCGTCGTCGGCTTCATCCGCGGCAACTTCGACCCGGACGCCGAACAGGAGGAGCTGCGCAGCTGCGTCTGGCGCGTCAACGTGGCCGCGGATGCCCAGGGCTCCGGCGTCGGCCGCTTCGCCGTGTGGGCACTCGCCGAGGAGGCGCGTTCCCGTGGTTTCACCCGGCTCACCGCCATCTGGGAGCCGGGCGAGGAGGGGCCGGAGCAGTTCTTCCTCCGCACCGGCTTCAAGGTCGTCGGCGAAACCCAGTACGGCGAGAAGATCGGCGCGCTCGAGCTCTAGGTGGCCGCGCATCCCGACCAGGACTTCGTTTCCCGCGTGCTCGCGGTCGTCGAGTCGATTCCTCCCGCCCACGTCATGACCTACGGGGACGTCGCCGCGGCGATCGGCTCGAGGGCCGCCCGCGCGGTCGGCCAGGTGATGGCCTACTACGGCTCGGATGTGCCATGGTGGCGCGTGATCCGCGCGAGCGGACATCCGCCCATCGACCACGAAGCGCCGGCCCTCGAGCACTACCGCGCGGAGTCCACGCCGCTCGTCTGGCCCGCGGCCGGCGCCTACCGCGTCGACCTGCGCGTCGCCCGCTGGCGCCCCTGACCCCCGCCTCGCGGATCTCCTGCGTTTTCGGATGGTGCGCCACCACGCCGGCCGCACTCACGCCGACTCACGCCTGACGGCACGTCGGGCCGCGCCGGGCCGGGCCGGGCCGCGTCGGGCCACGCCAGCTCATGTCGGGCCACGCCGAGTGGGCAATTCTGGCGCCAAAAACGCGCTTTTAGGTGCAGAATTGCCCACTCACCGGGGAGGGCACCCGCGGAGACCCTCCCGCGGAGACCCTCCCCCGGAGACCCTCCCGCGGAGACCCTCCCCCGGAGGTCCCTCCGGAGAGACGTGCCGGATGCCGGGGGCCGCTAGACGAGCGACTCCCGCCACGCCGCGTGCAGCTTCGAGAAGCGCCCTGTGCCTGCGATGAGATCGCGCGGCGTTCCGTCCTCCACGATGATCCCGTGCTCCATCACCAGCACGCGATCGGCGATCGCGACCGTCGACAGGCGGTGCGCGATGATGATCGCCGTGCGGTCGGCGAGCAGCGTCTGCAGGCCCTCCTGCACGAGCCGCTCCGAGGGGATGTCGAGGGACGCGGTCGCCTCGTCCAGGATCAGCACGACCGGGTTGGCCAGGAAGGCGCGCGCGAACGAGATCAGCTGGCGTTGCCCGGCCGAGACCCGGCCGCCGCGCTTGTTCACATCCGTGTCGTAGCCGTCGGGCAGCGACTGGATGAACTCGTGCGCGCCGACCGCCTTCGCCGCGGCCACGATCTCCTCGATCGTCGCCTCCGGCTTGCCGAGCGCGATGTTGTCGCCGACCGAGCCGGAGAACAGGTACGCCTCCTGCGTCACCATCACGATCGCGCGACGCAGGTCCTTCGGGTGCAGCCGGCGCAGGTCCACGCCGTCGAGTGACACGACGCCGTCCGACGGGTCGTAGAACCTCGAGATGAGCTTCGCGAGCGTCGACTTGCCGGCTCCGGTGGATCCGACGAGGGCGATGGTCTGGCCCGCCGGAATGTCGAGG
Source organism: Lacisediminihabitans profunda (assembly GCF_008040105.1). GTDB lineage: Bacteria > Actinomycetota > Actinomycetes > Actinomycetales > Microbacteriaceae > Lacisediminihabitans > Lacisediminihabitans profunda. The sequence continues at coordinate 4,772 of NZ_VRMG01000002.1, read as the reverse complement.
TCGAACTGCGGCAGCACCACGCGCCCGGCGTTGTAGGCGAATTCGACGCCCTCGAAGCGCACGCTGCCCTTCGCCTGCCAGAGGTCGATCGGCCGCGTCGGATCCGGCACGCTCGGCTGCTCCTCGAGCACGCCCGAGATCTTCTCGAGCGCGGCCGCGGCCGACTGGTAGGAGTTGTAGAACATCGCCATCTCCTGCGCGGGCGCGAAGAACGACCGCGTGTAGAGCAGGGCCGCGAGCAGCACGCCGATCGCGATGCCGCCCTGCGCCACGCGCAGTCCGCCGACGAGCAGCACGACCCCGAGCGCGACGTTGCCGATGAGCACGAGGCCGGGATCGAGCACGCCGAACAGGCGGATGGTGCGCATGTTCGCCAGGCGGTAGTCCTCCACGTAACCGGCGAATTCCGTCTCGTTGCGCGTCTCCTTGCGGAAGGCCTTGACGGCGCGCATGCCGGTCATCGTCTCCACGAAGTGAACGATGAGCCTGGCCGAGGTGGTTCTCGTCGCGCGGAAGGCCTTCTGGGAGTGGATCTGGAACCAGCGCACGAGGAACCACAGCGGAACGAGCGAGCCGAACAGCACGAGGCCGCTCACCCAGTCGATGGAGAACAACGCCGCGGCGATGAACACCATGTACAGGCCGCCCTGAACGAGTTGGTTGATGCCGGAATCGAGCAGCTCGCGGATCGAGTCGAGGTCGCTCGTCTGGCGCGCGATGATGCGCCCGGACGTGTAGCTTTCGTGGAACTCGAGGCTGAGCCGCTGGGTGTGCAGGAACACCCGCTTGCGCAGGTCGATCAGGATCGCCTGGCTGATGCGCGCGGTCAGCACCGTGTACCACGCGATGAGCACCGCCCCGATGACGCCGGTGAAGAGGTAGGCGAAGACCGCGAAGCCCAGCGGCACCCAGTCCTGCTTCACCAGCGCCGGCAGGCCGGAGTCGATCCCGTAGGCGATGAGTGCCGGCCCGGCGACCTGCGCCGCCGTGCTCACGATGACCACGGCGATGGTGAGGCTCACCCGCACCCAGAGGGGACGAAGCAGGGTGCCGAGCAGGCGCAACGAACGGTCGCGGATCTGCTTGCTCTCCGATTTGGTGAAGTCGCTTCGCTCTTCGCCGGTAACTCCGGTGACGCTCATGCGCCTGCCCTTTCCTCTAGTGGCTGTTCCGCCGGTCGGGCAGCATCGACCCGTTCGCGGCGTTCCTCGTCTTCCAGGCTCGAGATCACGAACCGGTAGTGATCACTCGTGGCCAACAGCTCCTGGTGCCGCCCGACGGCGGTGATTCGGCCACCCTCAAGCAGCGCGACCCGGTCGGCGAGCATGACCGTGGATGGCCGGTGGGCCACGATGAGCGCGGTGGTCGAGGCGAGCACGCGGCGCAGCGCCGCCTCGACGAGTGCCTCGGTGTCCACGTCGAGCGCCGAGAGCGGGTCGTCGAGCACGAGCACCTCGGGCCTCGCCGCGACAGCACGAGCGAGAGCCAGACGTTGACGCTGGCCGCCGGAGAGGCTCAGCCCCTCCTCGCCGACCTTCGTGTCGATTCCGTCCGGCAGCTGGTAGACGAAGCCGGCCTGGGCGATGTCGATCGCCTCGGCCAGGTCTTCGTCCGTGGCCTCCGGGCGACCGAGCAACACGTTGTCGCGCACCGACGCGGAGAACAGTGTCGCATCCTCGAACGCCATGGACAGGTGGGTGCGCAGGTCGGAGAGGCTCAGGTCGCGAATGTCCACGCCGTCGAGCCGGATGGCGCCGCCCGTCACGTCGTAGAGCCTCGTGGTGAGCGAGGTGATCGTCGACTTGCCGCTGCCGGTGAGCCCGACGAGCGCCATGGTCTCCCCCGGCTCGAGCTCGAGGCTGATCCCGTCGAGCAGGTCCGCGTACTGGGCGGGAGAGTCCTGGTAGCGGAAGTGCACGTCGTCGAACACGAGTCGTCCCTGGGGCGCCGCGATGGTCTTCGGGCGCTCCGGATCGATGATCGGGTTCGGGGCATCCATCACCTCGAAGAATCGGTCGGCGGCGGTGCGGGTGTCGAACGTCATCGACAGCAGGAAGCCGATCGACTCGACCGGCCAGCGCAGCACCGTCGCCGTGGCGAAGAACGCCACGAGCTGCCCGACGGTGAGTTCGCCGCCCGCCGCCAGCCAGACGCCGGCGAGCAGGCAGAGCCCGAACGTGACGTCCGGAACCAGCAGCAGCCAGAGCCAGATGCCTGCGATCGCCTTGGCCTTCTCGATCTCCGTGCCCCTCAGGTCTTCCGCCTGCGAGGCGAAGTTCTTCAGCGCGTGCTGCCCGCGACCGAACGCCTTGAGCACCCGGATGCCGTGCACCGACTCCTCGACGGCCGTCGCGAGGTCGCCGGCCTGGTCCTGGCTGCGGCGCGCGACCGCGGAGTACTTGTTCTCGAACAGGTAGCCGTAGATCCAGAGCGGGATCGAGCAGACCACGAAGATCAGCCCGAGGATCCAGCTGATCGAGATCAGGAAGAAGAACCCGATGACGATCGTGATCACGTTGACGACGAGCAGCACGGTGCCGAAGGAGATCCAGCGGCGGATGAGGTTGAGGTCGCTCACCACTCGGGAGAGCAACTGCCCACTCGCCCATCGGTCGTGGAAGCTCACCGGCAGCTCCTGCAGGCGCTTGTAGAGCGCGTTGCGCATGTCGGCCTCCACCATCGTGCCCGGCTGCAGCACGAACCAGCGGCGGAACCAGATCATGATGGCCTCCAGCACGCCGAGCCCGAGCACCGCGGCGACCGGCCACCAGATCTGACTCGAGTCACCGCCCTGCAGCGGCCCGTCCACGAGCGCGCGCAGCACCTGGGGGATGAGCAGGGCCACGAGCGCGGCGATGAGGGCCACGACCATCCCGAGGTAGATCCGGGGCATGGCCGGTTTGGCGTAAGGGTAGAGACGCAGGATCGAGGCAAAGGTGCCCTGGCGTTGTGGGTCTGCAGACACAGTGATTCCTTGGATGCGGGGGGTCGCCGACGTGCACGAACCGAGATTGTTGAGCGAGGGAGGGGTGAGCCGGATGCTTCTGGCAGTGGGCCGCGAAGGGCCCGTCGTCTACCGGTTCCTGGCTGGCGTCAAGGACGGACGGACGGCGACACGCTTCGCGCCTGCAGTTGCGAGAAAGGTGTAGATCATGGCGTCCTCCTGGGCACGTATGTTTTTCACTCTGGTTATGGCCACGCCCGCCTCCCACCCTCACGGGGAGCGGCGACCGAACAGCCTTACAGAATATCCCGCCCCCCTTCGATCCCACAAGGGGATGCCACAAACGGGGGCGCAAGAAACCTTGCGGCGTCTCTCTACCGCACGCGCACCGACAGGCAGGTGACGCATCCCTCGAGCTTCTCGAACTCGCTGATGTCCACGGTGACCACGCGGTAGCCGAGGTCCGCGATGAGGGCGGCGCTCGCCGGGGCGGACGCCGCCATCAGCACGGTGTCCGGCGCGAGCGTCACGACGTGCGCCCCGCCCTCCTCGGGCATCGCGAGAAAGCGGTCGAAGATGGCCGGGTCGTCGACCACCGGCGGGTAGCCGATGACGGTGCCGTCCGGGAGAGCCGTCACCGCGCTCTTGAGGTGCAGGGCCTTCGTCACCGGCACCGCGACCACGGTGTACCCGAGCCGCGCGACGATCGCCCGCAACTGGCGGATGCCCTCCGCGTTGGTGCGACCGCCCCGACCCACGTAGACGGTCGAGCCCACCTTGAGAACGTCCCCGCCGTCGAGGGTGCCCGGGAGCACGATCCGTTCGACCCGCAGCCCGGCCTCGCGCACCGTCGCCTCCGCGTCGACGATTTCGTCGCGGCGGGACTCGGCGCCGGGGCTCGTGATCACCGCCGTGTCTCCGAACAGCACCACGGCATCCTCGATGAAGACCGAGTCGGCGAGTGTGTTCGCGACCGGAACCTCGACGATATCCCAGCCGTTGTCGGCGAAGGCGGCCACATAGGCGTCCCACTGGTCGTTCGCGAGGTCGGTGTCGATGGCTGTGCGGTCGACGTGGGTGACCTCGCCCTCGGCGAGGTTGTCGGCCGGCGCCCGCACCAGGGCGATGCGCCGTTCGCCCGGAGTCGCGGGGGCGCCGGTGACACGGCTGAAGACCCACACGCCCACGGTGAGGGTGGAGAGTACGACGACGATGACGAAGACCAGGTTCGGCCCGATGAGGGTCGCGAACAGCTGGCTGAGGATCGACGGGGAGAGCGCGGTTCCGCGCAGCACGATGGTGAGCGCGGTGCCCACCAGTGCGGCGACGACACCGGCGACGAGTGCGGCGACCACCCTCACATACCAGTAGCGGTATACGCCGACGACGCCGAAGATCGCAAGCACCACAAAGACGCACAGGCTCGCGCCGAGGAAGTAGTCGCCGAGTTGCACGAGCGTGGCGGAGTCCGCGCCGGCTCCCACGAAGAAGAGCAGAACCGTCACCGCCTGGGTCATGACGGCCACCGCGAGGGCCGACAGGACGGCGGCGGCGAAGGTACGCAGGGAGGGAACGGGTCTGGCAATTGCGGTCATGAGAAACGACCCTATCCCGTTCCGCCCGACCCTCGGCCGGTGCGGGGCGCGGCATCCCGGCCGCACAGGACCCCACTCAACCGAGCACCCTCGCCCGACTCGGCCGTCACTAAGTGCTCGCTGAAGGGCCCCAGCGAGCAGTTACTGACGGAGGAGTGGCAGATGCCCGACCGGTGAGCACTGCGCCCGACTCGGCCGTCAATAACTGCCGGCTGAAGGGCCCCAGCGAGCAG
>NZ_VRMG01000018.1 GCF_008040105.1 Lacisediminihabitans profunda | reverse complement strand
TCCTGCGTTAACCCACCAACCACACACTCACTACAGTTCAATAGAGATCGTTTAGCAGGGAGACATCGTGTCCGATTCAGGAGACCGCGGCAAGCGACCCGGGGAGAAGCCGGGTGGCAACCGCCCGGAAGCCGGGCGGCCGAACCGCGGCGGACCTGCCGGAGACCGGCCCAGGCGCGACGGTGACCGGCCGGCGGGGGCGGGCCGCGGTCGGCCCGAGGCTGACCTGAGCCGCAATCCTCGGGAGAACCGATCGGGTGATCGCCCGGGCTACCAGGGCCGATCGCCCCGTGAGATCGAGGATCGCGACCCGTTCGGCACGAAGTCCGTGCGCACCCGTCACGACGATCCGGAGATCCCCGAGAGCGTTCAACCCAAGGATCTGGACCGCGTCGCCCGTACCCAGCTCAAGACCCTGAGCAAGGAGAACGCGGACGGCGTGGCCCGTCATCTCGCGATGGTCGCCCAGCTGATCGAATCCGACCCGGCGCTCGCCCACGCTCACGCCGTGTCGGCGGCGAGGCGGGCCGGGCGCATCGCCGTCGTGCGCGAGACCCTCGCCATCACGGCCTATTCGATCGGGGACTTCGCCCTCGCCCTGAGGGAGCTGCGTACCTATCGCCGGATCTCCGGCAAGGACGACCAGCTGCCCCTGATGGTGGACAGCGAACGAGGTCTCGGCCGACCGGACCGTGCGCTGGAGCTCGGGCGTTCGGTGCCCCGCGAGGGCCTCCCGGTTGATGTACAGGTGCAGCTCGCGATAGCGATGTCCGGAGCCCGCCTGGACCTCGGCCAGACCGAGGCGGCGCTGGACGAGCTGAAGATCCCGCAGCTCGACCCGGACAAGGCCTTCTCCTGGAGCCCGGCGCTGTTCGATGCCTACGCCGCGGTGCTCGAGGACCTCGGTCGCGAAGACGAGGCGGAGGAGTGGTGGCAGCGCTCCGACCGGGCGATGGACGCCCTCGGCGCCGGTGACGGGGAGGACGACGTCATCGAGGTGGTGGAGGAGGAGCTCGACAAGGATGTCGATGCCGCCGGCGATGCCACCGGGACCGACGCTGACAAGCAGGGAGAGCACGCGGAGCCAGGGCGTGGCTGATGCGACGCCGCTCGACGGCGTCGACCTCCTCTTGGCCGACCTCGATGGCGTCGTCTACCAGGGCCCGGATGCCATCCCCTTCGCCGTGGACGCCCTCAATCGTGCTGCCGAGCGCCTGCGGGTGGGCTACATCACTAACAACGCGTCTCGCACCGCGGCCTCCGTTGCTTCTCATCTGACGTCCCTCGGTCTCGAGGTGTCGGCCAGCGACGTGGTCACGTCGCCCCAGGCGGCCGTGCGGTTGCTCGCAACGCTGGTACCGACCGGCTCCCGTATCCTCGTGGTCGGGGGAGAGGGCCTCACGAGCGAGGTCACCAAGGCCGGTTTCGTCGTCACCGACTCGGCGCTCGACTCGCCGGCGGCCGTGGTCCAGGGCTTCGCCCCGGAGGTCGGCTGGACGCAACTCGCCGAGGCCTCGTTCGCGCTGCACACGGGAATCCCCTGGGTCGCGACGAACACCGACTGGACGATCCCCGTCGCGCGAGGAATCGCGCCAGGCAACGGAACGCTGGTGTCCGCCGTGCACTCGGCCGTGGGCCGGCTCCCGGTGGTCGCCGGCAAGCCAGAGGTGGCGATCTTCGAGGAGGCGGTCACCCGGTTCGGCGCGACGAAGACGCTCTTCCTCGGCGACCGGCTGGACACAGACATCCTCGGGGCGAACCGCGCCGGGATCTCCTCGGCCCTCGTGCTGACCGGTATCGACCGCGCCAAGCAGGTGCTCGCCGCCGACAAGGACTCCCGCCCCACCTTCATTCTCGAGGACCTTCGGCAGCTCCACGAGCCCTACCCCGAGACGATCGAGACGACGCTCCCGACCGGGGACCGCTCATTTCGGGTGGGCTCGGCCGTGGTGATCCTGAGCGGGAGCGTGCTGAGCATTCGGACACCGGGCGAACTGCGCGTTGACCTCTTGCGGGCAGGCGCGGCCGCGATCTGGGGCTCCGGCCTGGCGATCTACGGACTCGACGTGCCGGCCGAACTTCATTCGGAGGGGTAGCGTTGAGTCATGCCTGACGAGAACTCGACAGTTTCCGGGGCGTCGGGAGGCGCCGATGACGCGGGCGCGTTGCTTTCGCGCCTGCGACTCATCGAGGACCAGCCCCTCGACCAGCGCGCCTCCGCATTCGCCCAGATCCACGATCGGCTGCAGCAGACCCTCGAGGGCGGGGACGCTCAGCAGCAGCATGGCTGAGACGCGCCTCGACGCGGCCCTCGCCGAGCGCGGCATCGCCCGTTCGAGAACCCAGGCCGCCCGGTTGATCGCCGACGGATCGGTCACGGTCGACGGCCAGACCGTGCTCAAGGCGTCGACGAAGGTCGACGAGTCGAACGTGCTCGCGCTGACCGCACTCGACCATTACGTGAGCCGCGCCGCGCACAAACTGCTTGCCGCGCTCGACGAGTTCGTGATCGACGTGAGGGGTCGCGAGGCGCTCGACGTGGGGGCTTCCACCGGTGGCTTCAGCCAGGTGCTGCTCGAGCGCGGCGCAGCGAGCGTGGTCGCCCTCGACGTGGGGCACGGCCAGCTCGATCCGATCGTTGCCCGGGACGACCGCGTGACCGTGATCGAGGGATTCAACGCGCGAGACCTGACCCCGCACTCGCTCGACGAGGCGGCCGGTCGGCACGTCGAGGCCAGCCTCGTCGTGGGGGATCTGTCCTTCATCTCGCTGACGACCGTGCTCCCCGCGCTCGTTGCCACGGTCGGTCTCGAGGCGGACTATGTGTTCCTCATCAAGCCGCAGTTCGAGGTGGGACGCACGGGCATCCGAGAGGGGATCGTGCACGAGCCCGGCCTGCGAGCCGACGCCATCGCCGGAGTGCTCTGGGCGGCCTGGGACCTGGGCCTGTCCACCGCGGGACTCATCTCCTCACCGATACTCGGAGGGGCGGGCAATCAGGAGTATCTGGCTTGGCTGAGCGCGGAAGCCGGCACCAATCCGACAGAATGGAGTGACCGAGTCTCTGCCCTGTCTCGAACGAAGTGATTCCGACGGGTCGGAATGACCAGGGCCTTCCGACCGACCGCACCATCGCCCGACGCACGAGGAGTAACCAAGTGGCTGCACGGTACATGCTCGTCGTCGCCCACACGGGGCGCCAGGACTCGCTCGACTCTGCGGTGAAGGTGAGCCGGCAGCTCATTGCGGCAGGCGTGACTCCCGTGATCAAGCCCGACGAGTACGCCGACGTGCTCGCGCAGGCCCCGGACCTCACCGCGATCAAGGTGCTCGGCGACGCCATCGACATCGGCGAACTGGAGCTCGTGATCGTGCTCGGTGGCGACGGCACCATCCTGCGCGCCGCGGAGCTCGCGCGAGGCTCATCCGCGCCCCTGCTCGGCGTCAACCTCGGGCACGTCGGGTTCCTCGCCGAGAGCGAACGGGACAACCTCACCGAGACGGTTCGCCGGGCGCTCGCCCGCGACTACCTCGTCGAAGAGCGCATGACGCTGTCGGTGCGGGTGAAGGTGGAGTCCCAGGTTATCTACGAGACGTGGGCACTCAACGAGGCGACGGTCGAGAAGGCCAGCCGGGAGCGGATGCTCGAGGTGGTGATCGAGGTCGACGGCCGGCCGCTCTCCTCCTTCGGTTGCGATGGTGTGGTCATGTCCACCCCGACCGGGTCCACCGCGTACGCCTTCTCCGCCGGCGGGCCGGTCGTCTGGCCGAGCCTGGACGCAATGCTGCTCGTGCCGCTGAGCCCGCACGCCCTCTTCGGGCGCCCGCTCGTCGTTGGACCCGAGTCGGTGTTCGCCGTGGAGGTGCTCCAGCGCACCCAGGGCATCGGAGTGCTGTGGTGCGATGGACGACGTTCCAAGGACCTGCCGCCCGGAGCACGCGTGATCGTTCGGCGATCGCCCGTGCCCGTTCGGCTCGCCCGTCTGCACCAGGGCCCGTTCACCGACCGTCTCGTGGGCAAGTTCAACCTTCCGACCAACGGCTGGCGGGGCCCGGCGGACGGCGAGGGCCCGTCCCAGTGATCGAAGAGATCTCCATCCGCAACCTCGGTGTTATCGGCGAGGCCATCCTGCCGCTCGGCCCCGGATTCACGGCCCTCACCGGGGAGACCGGCGCGGGCAAGACCATGGTCGTCACGGCGCTCGGCCTTCTGCTCGGTGACCGGTCAGACGGATCTGTGCTGCGGCAGGACGCTGGATCGGCGGTAGTCGAGGGCCGCTGGCAGATCGAGCCGGACGGGGTCGTGGCGGAACGTGTGCGCGATGCCGGAGGCGATGTGGACCGCGGCGAGCTCATCCTCGGCCGGTCGGTTTCGCAGGACGGCCGCAGCCGTGCCGTCGTCGGCGGCCGGGCGGCGCCGGTGGGTGTGCTCAACGAGATCGGTCAGCAGCTCGTGGTGGTGCACGGGCAGTCGGACCAGGTGCGCCTCCGCTCCGCCACGGCGCAGCGCGAGGCCCTCGACAGGTTCGCCGGCCAGTCCCTCTCCGGCCTTCTCGCCGACTACCAGTCCACCTACCGCCGCTGGCAGTCGAATCAGGGCGAACTCGACGTGCTCGTGGCCGAGCGGGACCGACGGATGCTGGAGGCGGAGGAGTTGCGGATCGCGATGGCCGAGATCGAGGAGGCCGATCCGAAGCCCGGTGAAGACACCGAACTCGCCGAACGCGCCGAGATCCTGACCAACCTCGAAGACCTCCGCCTCGCCGCGGGACAGGCGCACGAACTGGTGTCGTCGGAGAGTCTCGACGACCCGCGGGACGTGATCGGGCTGCTCGAGACGGCACGACGCCAGCTGGAGCGGGTGTCCAGCCATGACCCGGCGCTCGAGCCGATCGTCGAGGCGATCGCCAATGCGAGCTTCGTCGTGGCAGACGTGTCCAGCCAGATCTCCAGCTACCTCGGGGGCCTCGACACCGATGGCGGCCGCGAGCTCGAGGCCGTGAACGAGCGCCGGGCTGTGCTCGGGTCCCTCATCCGCAAGTACGGTCCGACCATCGACGACACCATTGAGTACCTGGAGAGCGGCAGCACCCGCCTGCTCGAACTCGACCATGACGCCGACCGCATCGAGAGCCTCGGCGCGGAGGTGGCCGCCGACCGGGAGAGCGTCGTCGACCTCGCCGCGCGGCTGAGCGAGGTGCGCCGGGAGGCCGCCGTGCGCCTCTCCGAGCGGGTGACGGAGGAGCTCGGTGCCCTCGCCATGCAGAACGCCAGGCTCGTGGTCGAGGTCACCGACCGCGAGGACTACGGCCTGACCGGCAAAGACACCGTGTCGATCCTGCTCGCCCCGCACCAGGGTGCCGAGCCGCGTCCGCTCGGCCGTGGCGCATCCGGGGGAGAGCTCTCCCGGGTGATGCTCGCGATCGAGGTGGTGATCGCCGGAAGCGACCCGGTACCGACCTTCATCTTCGACGAGGTGGATGCCGGGGTGGGCGGCGCGTCGGCGATCGAGGTCGGACGTCGCCTCGCCCGGCTGTCCCGCACCGCCCAGGTGATCGTGGTGACCCACCTCGCCCAGGTCGCCGCCTTCTCCACCAATCACCTCCGGGTCGTCAAGGACAGCGACGGGGCGGTGACCGCGAGCAGCGTGCAACAGTTGCACGGCGAGGAGCGGATCGCCGAAATGGCGCGCCTGCTTTCCGGCCTGCCCGACTCGGAGAGCGGCCTCGCTCACGCCCGCGAACTGCTCGACACGGCGCGCGCACTCGACGGCTGACCGATCGGCGTTCCGCCGCGGGCGAAACCGGCCTGTCGGTGGGCGTAAGTGGGCGAGGCCCGGTGATAGTCTGTAATCCCGTGGTGGTTAAACAGAGCGCGGACGTTACCAAGCATATTTTCGTGACGGGTGGTGTCGTTTCGAGTCTCGGTAAGGGACTCACGGCAGCCAGTCTCGGCAACCTTCTCACCGCGCGAGGTCTTCGCGTGGTCATGCAGAAGCTCGACCCGTATCTCAACGTGGACCCGGGCACGATGAACCCGTTCCAGCATGGCGAGGTGTTCGTCACCGACGACGGCGCGGAGACCGACCTCGACATCGGGCACTACGAGCGATTCCTCGACATCAACCTCAACCAGGCGGCCAACGTCACCACCGGCCAGATCTACTCCACGGTGATAGCCAAGGAACGTCGAGGCGAGTACCTGGGCGACACCGTTCAGGTGATTCCGCACATCACCGACGAGATCAAGCGTCGTATGCGCCTCCAGGCATCTGTCGAAGCCGGCGACGATCGACCGGACGTGATCATCACCGAGGTGGGCGGCACCGTGGGCGACATCGAGTCGCAGCCGTTCCTCGAGGCGGCGCGCCAGGTGCGTCACGAGATCGGGCGATCCAACTGCTTCTTCGTGCACGTCTCGCTCGTGCCGTACCTCAATGCCTCCGGCGAGCAGAAGACCAAGCCCACCCAGCACTCGGTCGCGGCCCTGCGGTCGATCGGTATCCAGCCGGATGCCATCGTGCTTCGGTCGGACCGGCCGGTGCCCGAATCGATGAACCGCAAGATCGCCCTGATGTGCGACGTTGATCCCGAGGCCGTCGTCAACGCGATCGACGTGCCCTCGATCTACGACATCCCGACCATGCTGCACGACCAGGGACTCGACGCCTACATCATCGAGCACTTCGGCCTCGAGGCGAACGACGTCGACTGGTCGGGCTGGAGCGACCTGCTCGCCGCGGTGCACGAACCGAAGTTCGACGTGACCATCGGCCTCGTCGGCAAGTACATCGACCTGCCGGACGCGTACCTCTCGGTGACCGAGGCGCTGCGGGCCGGCGGCTTCGCGCAGCAGACCAAGGTCAACATCCGCTGGATCCCGTCCGACGAGTGCGAGACACCGGAGGGCGCCGCGCGCCTGCTCTCCGACGTCGACGGGATCTGCGTGCCGGGAGGGTTCGGCGTGCGAGGCATCGAAGGCAAGCTCGGCGCCCTGCGGTTCGCGCGGGAGAACAACATCCCGGCGCTCGGGCTGTGCCTCGGGCTGCAGTGCATGGTGATCGAGTACGCGCGCAACGTCGTGGGGCTCGATGGGGCGTCGTCGTCCGAGTTCGATCCGGAGACCGAGTTCCCGGTGATCGCGACGATGGCGGAACAGGTGGACATCATCGCCGGGGGCGACCTCGGCGGCACCATGCGGCTCGGGCTCTACCCGGCCGACCTCGCCGACGGCTCCATCGTGGCCGGCGTGTACGGTGCTGCACAGGTGTCCGAGCGGCATCGGCACCGCTACGAGGTCAACAACGCCTACCGTGGCCGGATCTCCGATGCCGGGCTCTGGTTCTCCGGAGTGTCGCCGGACGGGCATCTCGTAGAGTTCGTGGAGCTGCCGAGCGACGTGCACCCGTATTACGTGGGAACGCAGGCGCATCCGGAGCTTCGTTCGCGCCCCAACCGCGCCCACCCACTGTTCAAGGGACTCGTCGGGGCGGCGCGCGAACGCCAGGAGGCAAGCCGCCTGTTCCCGGTCACGGACGCCTGAGCGAACCATGAATGGCGAACTGGCTGACGAGCCGTACCCCGTCGCGATCACGTCGAGCGAGGTGGTCTTCGAGGGCCGGGTGTGGAACGTGCGCCACGAAACCTTTGCCTACGGGGACAGCATCATCGCCCGGGACTACATCGACCACACGGGCGCGGTGGCGGTGCTCGCCCTGGACGAACGCGGCCGGGTGCTCCTGATCAAGCAGTACCGGCATCCGATCGGCGCCCGGGACTGGGAGATCCCCGCCGGCCTGCTCGACCTCGACGGCGAGTCGCCGGTCAGGGCCGCGCAACGGGAACTCGCCGAAGAGGTGGATCTCGTGGCCGAGCGCTGGGATCTGCTCTGCGACTTCGCCACCTCCCCGGGAGGAAGCAACGAGGCCATCCGGGTCTATCTCGCGCGTGGCGTGAGCGACGCGCCGCACGCCTTCGAGCGTGAGGAGGAGGAGGCCGACCTCGAGAAGAGGTGGGTGGACCTCGAGGAGGTGGTGGATGCCGTGCTGAACCGCCGCGTGGCGAACTCGATCCTGTCCTTCGCGGTGCTCGCTGCGCATGCCGCCCGCGAACGCGGCTGGTCGACCCTCGGCGACGCCGAGTCGCCGTGGCCGCGGCATCCGAAATTCTCGCCCGGTGACTAGCGAGCCCCCGACGGCGCTCGACCGAGCGCTCGACCGGTACCTCAGACATGTCTCGATCGAGCGCGGCCTGTCGGCCAACACCGTCGCTGCCTACCGCCGCGACCTCGCGAGTTATCTCGGGTCGCTCCGTGCGCGGGGGGTCACGACCCCGGAGGGCGTCGCCGAGGCCGATGTCTCGGCGTTCGCGCAGCAGCTGCGCACCCGGCCCGATTCGCCGCTCACCGCCTCGTCGATGGCACGCATGCTGTCCTCGGTGCGGGGCTTCCACCGGTTCCTGCTCGAGGAGCGGCTCGTGCCGGAGGATGTCGCGTCCGACGTGAAGCCGCCCAAGCTCGCGAGCCGACTGCCGAAGGCGATCACCATCGAGCAGATGGCGGCCGTGCTCGACGCGGCCGGCGGAGACGACCTCCAGTCCCTGCGCGACAAGGCACTGCTGGAGTTGCTGTACGCGACAGGGGCGCGCATCTCCGAGGCCGTCGACCTCAACGTGGACGACGTGCTGGGCGTCGAGGAGGGCAGCGCGGATGTCGTGCGGTTGTTCGGCAAGGGCGGAAAGCAGCGCATCGTGCCGCTCGGGAGCTTCGCGCGGGCGGCGATCGACGCGTACCTCGTGCGAGCGCGGCCCATCCTGTCGGTGCGCGGGCCGTCCACCCCGGCGCTGTTCCTGGGTCTGCGCGGGCAGCGGGTGTCCCGACAGAACGCGTGGCTGATCATCCGCGCCCGGGCCGAGCAGGCGAAGCTGGGCATCGAGATCTCGCCGCACACCTTCCGTCACTCCTTCGCCACGCATCTGCTCGCCGGCGGGGCGGATGTGCGGGTCGTTCAGGAACTGCTCGGCCACTCCTCCGTGGCGACGACCCAGATCTACACGCTGGTGACCGCGGACACACTGCGGGACATGTACACGACGGCGCATCCGCGGGCGCGCTGACCGGAATCCGGCCCGGGAGAGTCCCTCGCGGCGGGGGTTGCGCCGGCTCACGGCGGGGAAACCGCGCCGCGGAGGGAGTCGTAACCCCCGCCGCCGGACCATATCCCCCGCCGCCGCGCGGTGCCGGCAGTTGACGCGCCCGGGTGATCCGGCGGCGCGCGCGGGTCGCGGCGGGCATCCACACTCGCTTCGGTAGAATCGAGGCAATCGGCAGCGGCCGGCGACCAAGGGTGAGGAATGTCGGGATGACAGCGAAGCGCAACGAAACGGCCGAACAACTCACCGGTTTCGAAGTCGCTCCGAATGGCCCGACCGGCCGACCCCGCACCGTCTTCGCCGTTCCCGCGCCGCTCAGGGGCCACGGCCCCGCCCGCATCATCTCCCTGTGCAACCAGAAGGGTGGTGTCGGCAAGACGACGACGGCGATCAGCCTCGGCGCCGCCCTCGCCGACTACGGACGCCGCGTTCTCGCGGTGGACTTCGACCCGCAGGGCGCCCTCTCCGCCGGCCTCGGCATCGCGTCCCACGACGTCCCGAACATCTACGACCTCATGCTGGGCACGGTCAAGGACGCCAAAGAGGCCATCCAGCAGACGGCCACGCCGAACCTCGACGTGATCCCCGCGAACATCGACCTCTCGGCCGCGGAGGTGCACCTCGTGAACGAGGTGGCCCGCGAACAGATTCTGGCCCGGGTGCTTCGCCAGGTGAAGGACGACTATGACGTCATCCTGATCGACTGCCAGCCGTCCCTCGGCCTGCTCACGGTGAATGCCCTCACCGCGGCCCACGGCGTGCTCATCCCGCTCGAGTGCGAGTTCTTCGCCCTGCGCGGGGTGGCCCTGCTCGTGGAGACGATCGACAAGGTCAAGGACCGGCTCAACCCCGCCCTCGAGCTCGACGGCATCCTCGCCACGATGTACGACTCCCGCACCCTGCACTCGCGCGAGGTGCTCGAGCGCGTCGTCGAGACCTTCGGCGACAAGGTGTTCGAGACCGTGATCGGCCGCACCGTGAAGTTTCCGGATGCGAGCGTCGCCGGGGCGCCCATCACCCAGTTCGCCCCTGACCATCAGGCGGCGGAGGCCTACCGCCAGCTGGCCAGAGAGTTGATCACCCGTGGCGCAATCGCCTAGCTCCGACGCGCTCGAGGAGGTCGCGGCCTCCGGATTCTCGGTGCGGCTCACCAACTTCAATGGACCGTTCGACCTCCTGCTCTCGCTCATCGCGAAGCACGAAATGGATATCACCGAGATCTCGCTGAGCATCGTCACCACCGAATTCATCGCCTACCTCCGCGAACTGGACTCCGTGGAGGAGCTCGACCGGGCGAGCGAGTTCCTCGTCGTGGCGGCCACACTCCTCGACCTCAAGGTGGCTGGGCTGCTTCCCCAGGGAGAACTCGTGGATGCCGAGGACGTGGCGCTCCTCGAGGCCCGCGACCTGCTCTTCGCCCGATTGTTGCAGTACCGGGCCTTCAAGGAGGTGACGGCCTGGTTCTCCACCGCGCTCGAGACCGAGGCGGCCAGGCATGTGCGTTCGGTGCGCCTCGAGGAGAAGTACCGCAAGCAGACGCCGGAGCTGGTTTGGACGCTGAGTCCAGACGACTTCGCGGCCCTCGCCGCCCTGGCCCTCGCCCCGCGGGAGCTGCCGACCGTCGGGCTCGACCACCTGCACGCGCCCCTGGTCAGCATCCGCGAGCAGGCGGCCTACGTCGTGGCACTGCTGCGCGGCGGAACGCCGATGACCTTTCGCCAGCTCATCGCCGGGGCCGACCTCACCGGGGTGATCGTCGCGCGGTTTCTCGCCATCCTCGAGCTGTACCGCGGCGCCACGATTTCGTTCGACCAGCTGGAACCGCTGGGGGAACTGACCATCCACTGGACCGCCGAGCAGTGGTCGGAAGAAAGCCTGGCCAGTTTGGGAGCCGACTATGACAATTGACCTTTTCGACGGGACCGAGGCCGACGCCCCCGCGACCACGATCGACCTGGAGAGAGCTCTCGAGGCGATCCTCATGGTGGCGGACGAGCCGCAGAGCCTCGTGAGCCTCGCGACCTCGCTCGGCGCCCCGGTCGCCGCGGTGAGGCAGTCCATCGAGCGGCTCGTCGCCGACTTCGACGGCGTCGACGGGGGTGTCCGACGCGGTTTCGAGTTGCGTGAGGTGGGTGGCGGCTGGCGCATCTACGTGCGCGGAGACTACGACGACCTCGTGCGCGACTTCGTGCTCACCCAGAACCCTTCCCGGCTGTCCCAGGCGGCGCTCGAGACTCTCGCCGTGATCGCCTACAAACAGCCCATCAGCCGGGGCGCGATCGCCTCCATCCGTGCCGTCAACGTCGATTCCGTCGTGCGCACCCTCCTCGGTCGCGGTCTCATCACCGAGGCCTTCACCGACAGCGAGACCGGAGCCATCCACTATGCAACGACCGACGTTCTGTTGAGCCAGCTCGGGGTGAACTCCCTCGACGAGCTGCCCCAGATCTCACCCCTGCTCTCCGACGGTTCGAACGGGTTCGACGATGTCGCCTGAGGCCGGGCGCGAGGCGGCCGACGACGGGGTGCGCCTGCAGAAGCTGATGGCGGCGGCCGGGGTCGCCTCCCGGCGCGTGTCCGAGAACATGATCGAGGCCGGCCGGGTGCAGGTGAACGGCGAGGTGGTGACAGAACTCGGTCGCCGAGTGCAGGAGACCGACCTGGTCTCGGTGGATGGCGTGGCCATCCAGCTCGACACCTCGCGACGCTACCTCATGCTCAACAAGCCGGTCGGCATCGTCAGTTCGCTGCAGGACGACCGCGGCCGGCCAGATCTCCAGCGGTTCGTCTCGCGCTACGACGAGCGGCTGTTCAACGTGGGCCGACTCGACGCGCAGACCTCTGGCCTGCTCATCCTCACCAACGACGGAGAGCTCGCCCACGTGCTCGCGCATCCGTCGTTCGGCGTGCTCAAGACCTACATCGCCAAGGTGGAGGGACGCGTGTCTCCGCAGACGATCGGCAGGCTCACCGCCGGTGTCGACCTCGAGGACGGCCCGATCGCCGCCGACAAGGCGCGCATCATCGGCCAGGCCGGCGCGAGCGAGACCGTGGTGGAGATCACCCTGCACTCCGGGCGCAACCGGATCGTGCGCCGGATGCTCGAGGCCGTGGGACACCCGGTGATCGACCTCGTGCGCCGCCAGTTCGGCCCGCTGCACCTCGGCACCCTCGCGCCCGGGGAAATCCGCGATCTCACGAAGGCGGAACTGGGCGCCCTCCTCACGATCTCCCGCGACGCGACGAGCGCCGGTGCCGACACCGACGCGACAGAGGCGGACTAGCGTGGCCGTGCGGGCGATCCGCGGCGCGATTCAGGTGGATCGTGATGACCGGGACGAGGTGTTGCGGGCGACCGCGGAGTTGCTGGCCAAGTCGCTGCACGCGAACGAGATCGATACCGAGGCGCTCATCTCGGTGATGTTCACGGCGACCCCGGACATCACGAGCGAGTTTCCGGCCCTGGCCGCGCGAGAGCTGGGTCTCGGCGACGTGCCCCTGATGTGCGCGGTGGAAATGGATGTCGCGGGTTCGATGCCCCGCGTGATCCGGCTGATGGCGCTCGTGGAGAGCGATACCCCGAGGCGCTACATCCAGCACACTTATCTTCGCGGGGCAGTTCAGCTTCGCCTCGACCTAGCCCAGTAGGTGGTAGACGTGAACAGTCGAATCGTCGGTGAAGTGCGCGTCGTGGGTGCCGGGCTGCTCGGTGCGAGCGTCGGTCTCGGCCTGCGCGCCAAGGGCGTCGACGTGATCGTGCACGACGCGTCTCCCGCCAACCTGCGCCTGGCCATCGACTACGGAGCGGGTCGCGCGGCTCGGGACACCGACAATCCCACCCTTATCGTGGTGGCCGTCCCCCCGGATGTGACCGCCGCCGTGATCGCCGCCGAACTCACCGCCTTTCCGGACGCCCTCGTCACGGATGTCGCGAGCGTGAAGGCGGCGCCGCTCGCCGAGCTGCTGGCGACCGGTGCCGATGTCGCCCGGTACATCGGGTCGCACCCCCTTGCGGGCCGGGAACGCGGCGGCGCGATCTCCGCACGGGCGGACCTGTTCATCGGTCGGCCGTGGGTGATCACCCCGCACGGCCCGGCTCGGTTCGGCGAGGTCGGGGTGATCGAGGACCTCGTGCTCGACCTCGGCGCCGTGCCGGTGACCATGACCGCCGAACAGCACGACTCCAGCGTCGCCCTCGTCTCGCACGTGCCCCAGGTGATCGCGTCGCTGCTCGCCGCCAGGCTCAATTCGGCGCCTGAATCGGCGCTGTCCCTGGCCGGCCAGGGCCTCCGTGACACGACCCGGATCGCGTCGAGCGACCCGGAACTCTGGGTGCAGATCCTGGGGGCGAATTCGGCCGAGGTCGTTCGCATCCTGCACGCCTACCGCGAGGATCTGGACGCGATCGTTGCCGCCCTCGAGGCGCCAGACGTCGCCGGGGCGCGCCGGGCCGTGGCCGAGTCGCTCGCCGCCGGCAACTCCGGGGTGTCCCGCATCCCGGGTAAGCACGGCCAGGATCGACGATTCGGCCAGCTCGTGGTGATGGTGGACGACAAGCCGGGTGAACTCGCCCGCCTGCTCACCGAGATCGGCGAGGCCGGAGTCAACATGGAGGACCTCAGGCTGGAGCACTCGCCCGGCGCACAGATCGGGCTCGCCGAGATCTCGGTGCTCACCGAGGTGGAGGAACGACTCGCCGCCGAGCTCGAGGCCGGCGGCTGGAAGATTGCGGGAGCCTGGAAGTGACGGGAACTGAAGAAGCACGAACAATCGTGGCCGTCGACGGCCCGGCGGGCAGCGGCAAGTCCAGCGTGAGCCGGGCAGCCGCCCGCGAGCTCGGTTTCGACTATCAGGACAGCGGTGCCGCGTACCGCGCGCTGGCCTGGAACGCGCTCGAGCACGGCGTCGACACCGAGGACGCTGATGCGGTGCTCGCGTCACTCGACGACTTCGACTATCGCATCGGCACCGACCCGGACGACTACTTCGTGCGCGTCGGCGGAACGGATGTGACCCAGGCCATTCGCGAGCCCCGTGTCACCGGCGTGGTGAGTGCCATCGCCCGCATCCCCGCGGTGCGCGAGCGCCTCGTCGAGCTCTTCCGGCGGGTGATCGAGGCGAGCGATCGCCCGGGCATCATCACCGAGGGGCGGGACATCACCACCGTCGTCGCCCCGGACGCCGATGTACGGATTCTGCTCACGGCATCCGAAGAAGCTAGAATGGCGAGGCGGTCGGCTGAAACACCGGAGCACTCGGCCAGAGCCGTCGCCGAGCAACTCAGTTCACGCGATGCCCAGGATTCCCGGGTTGTCGACTTCATGAACGCCGCAGATGGTGTGACCACCATCGATTCCACCAATCTCGACTTCGACCAGACCGTCTCGGCGGTCGTGGACCTAGTGCGCACATCGCGGGTCGAGTAGCACGACGCGAACCGTCGGGCGCATCGAGACCTCATAAGGAAAAGCCCCATGCCAGACAACAACGACCAAGAGCACGACGAGTACGGCGACCTCGACCCCAAGCTGAGCGAGAAGATCGCGGAGCTGGACGAGTCGGAGGCGCTCATGCGCGCCAACGCCCTCCGTGCGGGTCTCCAGGACTACGACCTCAACGAGGAAGACCTCGACATCCTCGAGACCGCCACCGAGGACCCGGACGCGATCGTCTACCTCCCGGCGTTGCCGGTGCTCGCCATCGTCGGACGCCCGAACGTGGGCAAGTCAGCGCTCGTCAACCGCATCCTCGGCCGTCGCGAGGCCGTCGTCCAGGACACCCCCGGTGTCACGCGCGACCGGGTGGCCTACAAGGCCGAACACGGCGTGCGCCGCTTCACCCTGATGGACACCGGCGGATGGGAGCCGGACGCCAAGGGGATCAACGCCTCCGTCGCGGCGCAGGCCGAGATCGCGGTCGAGCTCGCCGATGCCGTTCTCTTCATCGTCGACGCCAATGTCGGCGCGACTTCCACCGACGAGCACGTGGTGCGCATGCTGCGCGCCACCAAGAAGCCGGTCATTCTCGTCGCCAACAAGGTGGATGACGCCCGCCAGGAGCCGGAGGCCGCCGCTCTCTGGAGCCTCGGCCTCGGCCAGCCGTGGCCCGTCTCGGCACTTCACGGCAGGGGAGTGGCAGACCTGCTCGACCACGTTCTCACCGTGCTGCCCGAGGTGTCCGCCGTGGCGAAGGAAGAGGTGGGCGGACCGCGCCGGGTCGCCATCCTCGGCCGCCCGAACGTGGGCAAGTCGAGCCTCCTCAACAAGGCCGTCGGCGAGGAGCGGGTCGTCGTGAACGAGCTCGCCGGAACCACGCGCGACCCCGTCGACGAGCAGGTCGAGCTCGGCGGCAAGGTGTGGCGCTTCGTTGACACCGCCGGCATCCGTCGTCGCATGAACCTCGCCCAGGGCGCGGACTTCTACGCGTCCCTGCGCACGAGCGCGGCCCTCGAGAAGGCCGAAGTCGCCGTGGTGGTGCTCGACGTGAGCGACGTGATCAGCGAGCAGGATGTGCGCATCATCGACCTCGTGCTCGAGTCGGGCCGGGCTCTCGTGCTCGCCTTCAACAAGTGGGACCTGCTGGACGACGACCGCCGTCGCTACCTCGAACGGGAGATCGAACAAGACCTCGCCCACGTGGCCTGGGCCCCGCGCGTGAACATCTCGGCACGCACCGGTCGCCACCTCGAGAAGCTCGTGCCGGCGCTTGAGCTCGCGCTCAAGTCCTGGGACACCCGCATCCCCACCGGAAAGTTCAACGCCCTGGTCGCCGAGCTCGCGTCCGAGCATCCGCACCCCGTGCGTGGCGGCAAGCAGCCCCGCATCCTGTTCGGAACCCAGGCGGCCACCCGGCCGCCGACGTTCGTGCTCTTCACGACCGGATTCCTCGACCCCGGCTACCGTCGATTCATCACCCGGCGTCTGCGCGAGATCTTCGGTTTCGAGGGAAGCCCGATCAACGTCAACATGCGGGTGCGCGAGCGCCGCAAGCGCACGTAGCGAGTCGCCGACGCCCTTCTGCACACTACCGAGATCAGGCATAGCTCGCGGCGTTCTGGCCGACCAATGGAATCGGCTTCTGTTGCGGGTCCACAGTCGGTGGTGGCGTCAGGTAGTAGGCGGCTCCGTCGCGGTGGATTTCCCAGCCATTGTTGTGGAAGTCCAGATGGTGTCGACGGCACAGGAGCAGACCGTCGGGAATTGCACGCTAATCTCACCCTATGGTTGAGACAGTTCGCGCTGCGATATACGCCCGCATTTCCAGAGACGTTACCGGCGAGGGTTTGGGCGTCGAGCGGCAGCTTGCCGACTGTCGCAAGATCGCCGCTGATCGCGGTTGGCTGGTTGCCGAGGAGTATGTCGATAACGACATCTCGGCGTTTGCGGGAAAACGTCGCCCGTCGTATGAGCGGATGCTTGAAGACATTGCGGCAGGACAACGTGACGCGGTGATCGTGTACAACACCGACCGGTTGACGCGTCGCCCGATCGAGTTGGAGCAGTTCACCGGGATCTGTGAAGTGGCCGGGGTGCGCCAGTTGGTTGCTGTGACTGGGGATATCGACCTTGGCAACGATGACGGCATGTTCATGGCGCGGGTGCTCGCCGCCGTTGCTGCGAAGGAGTCGGGCAGGAAGTCGGAGCGGTTGAAGCGCAAAGCGCGGGAGAATGCGGAGGCTGGCAAGCCCAATGGAGGAATCCGTCCGTTCGGGTACGAGAAGGACCAGATCACCGTCGTGGAGTCAGAGGCTGCGGTTATCCGCCAGCTTGCCGAGCGTTACCTCGCAGGCGAGTCGATGGGCTCGCTGACGAGATGGATCCAAGATCAGGGGATTCCCACCGTCGCGGGGGCCGCGTGGCATACCAGCACGGTGCGGAGTGTCCTTCGCAACCCGCGCATCGCCGGCTTGCGCGCACATAACGGGGTGATCGTGGGGCCGGCGATGTGGCCGGCGATCATCAGCCCCGAGCAGCACAGGCAACTCCTCGCGGCTTTCGCCCGGAAGGTCAACTCAGGCAGGCGGACGCCCCGCAGCTACCTACTTTCCGGGATGCTGCGGTGCGGGAACTGTGGCAACAAACTATTCAGTGCGGTGCGTGGAGACACGCGTCGGTACGTGTGCCAGTCTGGACCCGACCACGGCGGGTGCGGACGGCTGACCATCGTCGCGGGGCCGGTCGAGGAATGGATCGCCGAAGCCGTCCTCATCCGGCTGGACAGCCCGGCGATGGCGGACGCTCTCGCTGGACGCGCCGCCGCCGACGACCGATTCTCGGCGCTGTCGGCAGAGCTTCAATCCGATCAGGCGCAACTCAAAGAGCTGGCAGAAGAGTGGGCAGCCAAGGGGATCTCCATGCTCGAGTGGAAGGCCGCGCGGGAACCGATCGAGGCCCGGATCTACAACACGGACCGGCAACTCGGACAACTCAGCGGCAATAGCACCCTGAGCGGTCTTGTCGGCAATGGTGACGGACTGCGCGCGAACTGGGAGAGCCTAAATCTATCCCGCCAAGTCGCGATCATCGGCGCTGTCCTCGACTACGCGACCATCACCCCGGCGAAGACTCGCGGACGCGAGTTCGATCCGTTCCGGATCGTGCCCACGTGGAGCCGCTGAGGGGCCCGATGCCGCTGCGGTCGCTCCGCGACCATCCGCAGCATCGCGCCCCCTCAGCAACACCCCGACCCGGGCGACGACCCCGGCATCGGTGACGACCACCGCGACACCCTGAGCGCCACACGACCCTTCCAGCCATGTGCGCATCATCTCCGCATCGACGGCCATCAGGTGCCCCACTGGGCCCAGATCGACGGCGGTCCCTGCCAGTCTTCGACCGACGAGGAAGCCCACTGGAACGACGGTTCCCGCCCGAGCGCTGACGAGGCCAGATCGAGCACTTCCTCGGACGACCGGCCCGTCAGCGCCACGGAGCGAGGAGTGAAGCCCTGCGCAACGTCATACCGGTGCAAGCCAAGAACACGCGCGGACGGATCCGTGAAAGTCTTCGCCACATACTTCGACAGGTAGCCCGCCGCTTGCCGCGCCTCGGACAGCGTGCCCGAGCCGACAGGCAAGTCGCCCAGCAGCTTGATGTGGACGAAGCCGTGGCCCCACGCCTCATTGATGAACTGCCGCTTGATGTACTTCCCCACCGCGAAATGCGCGTGCAGGCCGTGGCCGGATTTGTGCCACTCGGGAACCCACACATACGCCAACGGCTTGCCGCCCGTGGCGCTGCGCAGGGAGCGGAAGAACTCGCCCAGATGGGCGCGGATCACTTGCGGATCGTGGCAGCCCTCGCCCCGGTAAGTCAGCGTCCCAAGTCGGTTCAACCGGTTCGCGGCACAGAAGCGCCGAAGGCGACCGCGAGCCCGACGCCCTGCCTCGGCTGCGGCCCGTTCCGGATCCAATGCGTACCCGCGCGACACATAGTCCGGTACTCGCCGAACCGACGCGCGGAACGAGCCGCCGCCCTCAGCGGCGTCTGGATAGAGCGAGAAGAACCACCCGGCATCCAGGCGCGCCAGAGGCGACAGCGACGCAGACGAAGGTGAACTGGACAAGGTGGCCTAAGGCAGGAGCGAACTCAAAATGGGTCGCCGAAGGAGCGAATCACCGGTGCGCCGACATCGCCTGCAGAGGTCTGCAGGAGGTTGTAAGCGAGCGGGAAGAGGGTGCTTCGGCATCCGGACAAGCCGGAGGAATGCGTCTCGATGACGCCAACTGCCCCTTGGGGGCTAATTAAAAGTTGTGGGCTCTAACCCAGTTTCATGATCCGCACCGCAGTGCGCCGGGATTCATAACTTCCCGTGACCTGCCTACAGTTCCGTTATAGCCCACGAATTACATGATTGTCATTCGCTCACAGCTAACACACGGCTGCCGCGCGTTTCGGCGTCCTTCGGACGACCGAAACGCTTGCCCTCGATCGCCCTGCCGGGCTCCCGAGTTATGTTGCTTATTCAAGTAAAGCGGCGCCTTCGGCGCCATCAATGCTCAATAACCCAAGTCGACTAGAGGGGATTCAAATTCTCGCGAATGCGAACATAAGGCCGAATGTGTGGATCCTCGAATCGGTAGACAAAGCGCCGTGTTGGTCCCACCGTGGTGAGGATGTTGCCTTGCGGCTCGTTCGTCAGCGCGCCCAATGCAGCGCTGAGAAAGTTGTAGCTAGTCCGGGTTTCCTCGGGATTCGCCGCCTGCCAGAGGGTCACTACATCGCTGTAGCTCCATTGACGACCGGACGATGCCGCGAGAATCCGAATGATCTGCCGTCGCGGCTGAGTTGAGCCGCTTCGTTCATACGCGAGGCGCAAGCGTTCCTCATATGAGCCCGCCACGGATGATGCGGCGCGCGCAATTGCCGCTTTGATCATTTCGTCCGTGACGGCAAGGGAATTGGCGCGGATGGCCGTAGTGCTGATGTAGAGCCCAAGCAAATGGGCGAAGTAGGGGAAACCGTCGCTGAAGAACACGAGATGATCTAGTTGATCGCCAGTGATAGAAAGCTCGAGCAGATGGAAGCCTCGACTGAGCACTTCTCGGATCTCGCTATCGGGCATTCGCGGGACACCTATTTGCTCCGCGCGGCGCACGTAGGACATCGAAGCACCCAGAAGAGTGCGGGGATCGTCCGCGATTCCAATCGTGACGAACTTGACGTCAGCATGTACTCGACCTTTTCCGACGGCATCGGACAAAGTCTCCATGTATTGCGCGACTTGAGTGCGCGTTTCGGGAAGGTCGATGTTCTGAAAATTGTCCAACACCAGAAGCGTTCGTCCTTTGGCGCTCATCGCTTGCAGCAGAGCGCCAAACGCGGGGCTTTGGATGACCTCGTAGTCGTCGGATTGTTCGAACCGAGACAGGACGCGCGCCCGAAGACGAGCGAACCAAGGAACGGACGCTTCCACCTCAGCTTCCGCCTCGATCGCACTGGCGCGGGTGCGCCGGACTCGGCGGTAAGTCACCAGTTGTCTTGTTGCGTGGCTGATGATGTCGTCCATCGTCATGCCGGACTTGCAATCTACTTCGACGACGGAGCGCGACAGGAGTTCCGAGACATTTTTGAGCAATGAAGACTTGCCGACGCCCGTATCGCCATAAATGACAATTTGACATCCACGTTCGCGAAGCGCGTCGAGGAGTCGATCCTGAAGCCCAGGGACACCGTTGATATCGGCCTCATTACGCGCTTCGAACATCTCCTTTGACACGACCGTCTTTGGGGTGAAAATATCCTCAGGATTCGGTCTCGACATGTCAGAACTCTATTGCCCACAGGGGCGGGTGAAGGACGCGGAGGTCAGAGATTGCATTCCGAGGGCGATGGGCGAGTTTCGCGTTCGCATTTAGGGTCCTATTGACACATTGACCCGTCCGCTTTGTCCGTTCGTCGCCTTATGATTCGTGCATGCCTAGACACTCGCGCCACCCGGCTCCGGGGGATTGGCGACGGGATTCCTTCGCGGCTTTCTCGACTCAGTCGGCGCATTTATCGTCGAGGCGGTTGCTGCGCTA
The DNA here is from genome assembly GCF_008040105.1 of Lacisediminihabitans profunda. Classification (GTDB taxonomy): domain Bacteria; phylum Actinomycetota; class Actinomycetes; order Actinomycetales; family Microbacteriaceae; genus Lacisediminihabitans; species Lacisediminihabitans profunda. The sequence goes on along the minus strand of NZ_VRMG01000018.1, from coordinate 3,437 downwards.
TTCCGCGCATGGTAAATAGCCCATAGCGCACGCTTCATTAGGGTGACATTTACAATTTGTCCCGTCGGCTATATCGGTGTTGCCGTGGTCTCGGTGCCAGTTGTCGATGTGGTGGGCTTCGCACCACGATGGCGGGCGATCGCAGCCGGGGGCCATGCAGCCTCCGTCGCGGACCGCCATGCCGATTCGTTGTCGTTCGGTGAAGAGGCGCTGGGTGCGGCCGACGTTGACGCACTGACCGTCGTCGTCGAAGCCGAGCGCGATGGTGCCGGTATCGCAAACGTGGCGCTCGACGGTGCTCATCGGCACCGGGTCGGCGTGCCCCTCCAGCCGTCCGTGTCCGGTCCTCGCCGAAAGGTGTGCGCCCGTGACGATAACCCGCACCGCGGGCCTTCTGGCACCATGCATGACTGTGGGGTCGGCGTCCACGGCGAGTCGGATCATTCCCACCAGGCCGTCTGCGGCGATCTGCTCCCGCGTGCGCGTGTCAGAGCGGAGATCCTCCGCTGCCTGGACGGCATCTGGATGAACGAACCGGGGACCTCCCCGTCGCGGCGACATCAGCGCGTCGAAGGCGGTGGCGACAATGAGTCCGTCTTCGGGGGCAAGCCGCCAGAATCCGCAGTGCATGCCGTTGGCGTCCGTCCACATTCGCACCGACCGAAGATCGTCGCGTTGCTTCTCCCGGCGAGCGATTCCTTGTTCGTCGAGCCGATCTCGCAACTGGCGGGCGCGCCTCGACAGAGCCTCCGGCGTCACCCCGGCGGCCCCGGCCACCAGTTCCTCGGCCGCGGCGGTGAGTTGAGCGAGGGTGACTGCCGCGTCCACTTCGCCGAGCGCCCGGCGTACGGAGTCCGCGCCGTCGATCGACAATGCCCCGGAATTGAGTGCGGCGACCAAGGGGAACTGCCAGAGGGGTGCATCGGAATCTTCCTCCGAGCCCTGCGCGGCCGAACGCCCACTCGGCGACGGCTGCGCGGCGGAAGTGGAGTCCTCGATGCCGGCCTCCGCACGCGCGATCAGGGTGCCGACCTCGATGAGCTTCATCGCGTCCCTGTGGGAGATTCCCTGGGTGGCCTGCACCATTTGAGCGGCAGAGAGGTACCCGGCCGTGGCTGCCATTCCCGAGCGGCCGAGTTCAGGGCGGGAGCGGTGCGCGGTCTCTGCGGCAATCATCGCGGCATAGCGGTTGCCGATACCGACGAGTGAACCGACCAACTCGGACGCGGACCTCAATTCCCCATCGGTCAGGGGTGCGAAATCGACCACCAACCCTCCGAGCGCTGCGACACTGGCAGCGGTTCGAATCAGCGACTCGGGGAGCGTTTCCATGCAGCTATTTTACGAGATTCGAACGTATGTTCGAAAGGCTTGAGGGCGAATGGGGACAACGGCATGCTTAAGGGGTGAGCAACGACATCCCGCCGCCCCTGCCGCCCTACGGCGTGCGTGACCCGGGCGACGCCTGGGTGCAGGGCCCGGACGGCGAGAAGTTCTGGGGCCGCTTTGGCGCGGCCGGCCTGCTGGTCTGGCACCGCTCCCTCGGCGTGCTGCTGCAGCACCGGGTGGGCTGGAGCCATTTCGGCGGCACCTGGGGGCTGCCGGGCGGCGCGCGCAAGGCGGGGGAGTCGGCGGTGGATGGCGCGCTGCGGGAGGCCGCGGAGGAGGCGACCGTGCCGCCCGAGTTGCTGCGCATCCTGCACACCTCCGTTCTCGATCTCGGCTACTGGTCGTACACGACCGTCGTCGCCGAGGCGATCGAGGAGTTCGAGCCGGTGATCGCCGACGCAGAGAGCGCCGAGCTCCGCTGGGTACTGGTGGACGAGGTCACCGAACTCAGTCTGCATCCCGGGTTCGCCGCGGCGTGGCCCGAGCTGCGCGAGCTTCTCGACTAACGGCGGTAGCTCGCGAGAGTCCTTTCGATCGCCTCGTCGATCGGAGTCGCCGTGATTCCTAGCCGGGCGATCTTGGTGCTGTCCACCACGAAGTCATCCTCGAACTCGTAGGCCATCTCCACGACCTCGCGAATGGTGCGGTTGGTGAGTCCGAGCATCCGCAGTACCACCGTCGGGATGCTGCGCACCGTCCCCGTCGTTCCGGCGAGCCGGTAGGCCGTCTCGATCATTCGTCGCGTCGACTGCGGATGCGGGTCGTTGGGCAGGTGCCATACCTCGCCCTCCGCCTCGGGCGTGAGGGCGAGAGTCGCGAGCCCCTCGCCGATGTCCGGGATGAACGTGTAGCTGTGCAGCCTGTCCGGGTTGCCGATCACGCTCACGTTCTTGCCCGCGAGCACTCGGGGGAACACGCGGTCGCCCAGCGGCGACGACTCGCCGCCGCCGGGACCGAAGTAGTCGGATGCCCGTCCACTGACCACCCGCACACGGCCCTCGGCTCGTGCCCGCCAGAGCGTGTCCGCCATCCGCTTGCGCACCCCGCCCTTGCGCGTGTGCGGATTCTCCGGGGTGAGCTCGGTGAGCGGCTCGCCGTCCTGCCGGCCGTAGGAGTAGAGGTTGTCCATGTTCACGAACAGCGCGCCATTCGACTCGGCCGCCGCCAGCACACTCGCCTGAAGGGCGGGGAATTCCTGCGCCCAGAGATAATAGGGCGGGTTGAGGATCTGGTAGACAGTCGATGCTCCGACCGAGACGGATCGGGTGAACTCGTGGTTCATGGCGTCTCCTCCGACGACCTCCACGCCATCCGGCACGCTCGCCCGGCCCGATCGATTGACCATGCGCACGCTCTGGCCGCGGTTCACCAGGGCCTGCATGGTGGCGCGGCCGACCGGGCCCGTGCCGAAGATCACATGGTCGGGTGTCATGAGGGTCCCCTTCTCGCTGTGTCCACTGTGCCAGCAGTTGCGACGTCACACACGGGACTTTCGGTTCCCCTGTCCCCGGCGGGATGGACGATGGGCGTGGGCGCTCGAACTTGCCGCTAAGCTAGATTCTCGGTGCTGGTCGCGGCGCGCTTCAGGGCAAATCTCGACCGGAACAAGTCACGGGCTGTGGCGCAGCTTGGTAGCGCACTTGACTGGGGGTCAAGGGGTCGCAGGTTCAAATCCTGTCAGCCCGACAATTGGGTCGTCCCAAAAACCGTCCCAAGAACCAAACGCGAAATCCCTTCCGATGAACAACGGGAGGGATTTCGTGGTTTTCGGGGTTGTGATGTCGCGGGTTTCCCGGCCGGTCAGTGTCGCAAAGTGATTCGGCCTGGGTTTAGTTCCTCGTTGCTTCCCTGTCTGGCGGGTGCCGGCTGGGACGATTCTTGGTCAGCGTAATACTCTTCCTCGACCTCGATCGGGGTGCGCAGGGCGAGTTCGCCGTGGAGGCGTTGGTTGTTCCACCACCACACATATTCCAGCGTCGCGAGTTCGACCTGCTCGACCGTTCGGCAAGGCCCTTGTCGGCGGATGAGTTCAGTTTTGTAGAGCCCGT
>NZ_VRMG01000017.1 GCF_008040105.1 Lacisediminihabitans profunda | reverse complement strand
CGGCGGATTCCAATGGTCGACGCAACAGTTGAGTGTTATTGCAGGGCGTGCGGCCCGTGTTTGCAGGCTAGTTCATCGCTCCGAACGGCGCGTCACGTTCTGCCCTCAGGCGGGCAGCGGGCGTGTCGTAGCTCAGGGTCTTCCGTGGTCGCTCGTTGAGCTCCCGGGTGACTTTGGCCACATGATGTGCACTGTGAACGGCGAGGTCTGTGCCCTTGGGGAAGTACTGGCGGGCCAGGCCGTTGAAGTTCTCGTTTGCCCCGCGTTGCCAAGGGCTGGAGCGTTCCGCGAAGTAGACCGGAACCCCACTGGCTTGAGTCAATTTCTCGTGCCAGGACATCTCGACCCCCTGGTCCCAGGTGAGGCTTCGTTTCAGATGGGGCGGCAAGGTTCTGAACACAGCGATGGCCGCTGCGTTGACGCTCGCGGCGGTGTGATCTTTGGGCAAGTTCACGATGATGCCGTACTGGGTCTTCCGCTCCCTGAGCGTCATCATTGCGGAAACCGATCCGAGTCCGACGATGAGGTCCCCCTCCCAGTGGCCGACTTGCTCCCTGTTTTCAACCTCGGCTGGGCGTTGGTCGATCATCGTCATATTGATAATTCGGGACCCTCGTCCGAGCCGTCGCTGCCATCGCGTTTTGCGAATCCGTCGCCCAGTGCGCAACTTGAGAGCGAAACGTTTGTGCAGCCCTTTGCCGTCTCGCAGCAGCAACGCCCGGTAGATCGTTTCAGGACAGATTCGCATCGACAGATCATCGGGATACCCCTTCCTCAACCAGCCGCTTATTTCATCCGGAGACCAAAATCGGTTGAGTTTCCGTTGCACGAGAATCCGAAGAGCGGAGTTCGCGACCAGCTTTCGGGTTTTCGGGCGAGCACGTTGCTGCCGGGCATCATGGTGAGCGGTTGCCGGCAGATAGTCCCCACTTGCCTGGCGATGCCGCTTCAATTCCCGCGAAATTGTGGATGGATGCCTGCCCAGCTCGACCGCGATTTTCCGCAACGAACGCTTCAGTCGGAGCAAGTCAGCAATCTGTAACCGTTCTCGCGCATCCAGGTAACGACCACTCGGCTCGGGTTTCGGAAAAAGGGACGGGATCTGAAACTTCGCAGCTTTGCGAAGCGATGTCCCATTGTGTGGATGCATGCCCAATAGTCTGCAAGCGTCCGCGTTACTGAGACCGTCGCGCATCAACTGCCAATACTGTGCCCTGCGTGACCGGAAAAGCTTCTGGCCCTCCGTTGCAACGGCAAGGAGGACGCGGTCCGCATATCGACTCGACGTCGCTACCGCTTCCTTTTGCGCCGCGGTGGCGGCAGCAGCAGCCTTCCGCACCGACGCTAACCGTCGGCGCTCCAGGGCGGCAACACGGGATCCCGTCAGCTGCAACACAACGGTGCACCGTCGCATTGTCATGCCCGATCGCCGCAACTCGGCGAAACGTTTCTCGGTCCACCGATACGCGGTCGACCGGGCCACCCCTGCAGCGATTGCGGCGGTCTGCATCCGCTGGCCGCGATCAATCGCCGCCCAGAACACGACTTCTTGATCTGCGTCCACTCGAAGATGATTGCGCTCCTGCGGCCTCTCGACTTCAGCCTCCCACCCCATCAGACGCGACGTCGTGAAACCTAACTCGGTGATCGTTTCAGAAGCCGATATTCCACTCCGCCTCGACTGAAGATATTTCTCCCGAAGCCACCGATAGCCGACCTCTTTATCGATACCGGCATCTCGGGCGGATGGTTTGAGACCCCGCCCGTCCTTGATCGACGCGAAGAACCTCAGGGCTGCTGGTGACGAAGACGTCAAAACCATGAAACGACCACCTAAAAGAAGGTGTTGCTTCGATCAATAGGATCCCGCGTACGTCAATCGCGAC
>NZ_VRMG01000171.1 GCF_008040105.1 Lacisediminihabitans profunda | reverse complement strand
ATCGCCGTGCTGGGTCTCGTCGTCGCGGTTGCCGTCGCCGTGATCTACGGCCTCACTCGCGGGGTCTGGCTTCAGGGCATCCTCGCGGGAATCGCCACCGCCATGGCGATTCTCCCCGAGGAATTCCCCGTCGTCCTCACCATCTTCCTGGCGCTCGGTGCCTGGCGGATGTCCCAGAAGCACGTGCTCACCCGGCGCACGCCGGTCATCGAGACTCTCGGTTCGGCGACCGTGGTCTGTGTCGACAAGACCGGCACGCTCACCATGAACAGCATGACCGTTCGGGAACTCCTGGTCGACGGCTCCACTCACGCGCTCGATGGGCGGCCCCTGCCCGCGGAGTTCCATCCGATCGTCGAGTTCGGACGACTCGCCTCTCCTCTCGATCCGTTCGATCCCATGGACCAGGCTTTCGAGGATCTGGCAGACACCTACCTGCCCGCCACCG
>NZ_VRMG01000170.1 GCF_008040105.1 Lacisediminihabitans profunda | reverse complement strand
GAAATGAAAAGAGAAACCATTCATTTTCAGGCTGTTTTAATTTGCTTAATTTTATATCTCACAAAGTTAGTTTAATTATCTTACTAAGAGCTGCAACAGAGACATAATTATGGACTGATGTACACAACACAGACAGCAAAATGGGAAAAAAAATAACCGTAGCTGTGTTTTCAGTTGTGTTCATGCGTACTAACATGCTTGAAACTTTTCTGTGTAAATATTTGCTTGGAAATTTGAATGCTTACAGTATGAGTTTGGCAATGCG
>NZ_VRMG01000169.1 GCF_008040105.1 Lacisediminihabitans profunda | reverse complement strand
CGCTCCCTTCCATGCAAGGTTCAGCCAGCCGCCACGTGCACTTACGGGGGGGCCAAATTTGCCGCGCTGCACAGCTTCGCTGAGGAAACGGAGCGCGTCGAGAATGGTGCTCTTGCCGGAAGCGTTTGCACCAATAAATATGCTTAGGTCGTCGCCGACCGAGATGGTCACGTCACGCAGACTGCGGTAGTTCCTTGTCCTGAGGCGCACCAGCTTGATGGTCGAAGAGTCCGCTAGGGCTTCGGCA
>NZ_VRMG01000168.1 GCF_008040105.1 Lacisediminihabitans profunda | reverse complement strand
CAATGAAGTCCATTCTTGTGAGACATCTCTACCAAGAGCTAGAAGAAGTAAAGCAAGATGATGTAAAGAAACTCACCAAGGTATGCATGAGTATCTAGTTACAGAGAGTGCATGAGTGAGTGATGAGTTGCAGAATTGTTTTGGATTACAGATTGGTCCCACTGTCCGGTGTAGCTGCTAAACATGACTGACTGAATTGCCCTGTCCTCTGACCTTGTTATTAGGGAAACTTGTTTAACTCATGATTAAGTAGTCATGGTACTGTACACTACTGCTCTGCACTGACATACAGAATCAATTCTGAATGCATTAAATTGGATTGGCTAGCTGTATTCAAATTGTATTTCATTCCCCGACACCTTCAACTTCATGTATTGCAGGTGGCGGGTG
>NZ_VRMG01000167.1 GCF_008040105.1 Lacisediminihabitans profunda | reverse complement strand
GCTACCTTCATTAACGCCAGTACAGCAATGGCTGCAATCACACAGAACAGGCCAATAAAGCCATTAATAACGTGTCTCATAGATCACCTGTTAGTCGAAGTTAGCAAACGGGTCGTCTTCAGTATCTGCTGGTTTAGCAAAGCCTGCTTCACTGGTTTCAACCACCTTGGTTACCGGGGTATCTGCCTGAGCAAACAGCTCGTCACCTTCGGAGGCAGCCAGGCCAGCGTCTGCGAACGGATCGACTTCTTCAGCTACAGCAGGATCGGA
>NZ_VRMG01000166.1 GCF_008040105.1 Lacisediminihabitans profunda | reverse complement strand
GGGTAAATAGATTCTGTTTTATAGTCACGGTGTATTTTAATTTCTGGCTCGAGCACCGCAGAATTATCGCCCCAATCAATACCTATGTAGTTTGGAAAAACATCTGAATATATATCAACTAAATTTAGAGTACATTTAGTCGCATCAAATAACTCGATTGTATCCAAAATTATATCACGGCTGTTAATTTGTGATTCGACGGTTGAAACAGATAAAGTATGTGTGTTCATAGTATTAAGGCTGCTGCTGAAAGTGGAGTTGGTGACACATATGTGGCACATAGAGCTGGAGATTGTGAAGTTAATGCAAACTCTAGAGAATTTAAATCAATTGTCCCTGCCGAATTAATAAAGTTGAATGTAAATCTACTGTTATTACATGCATAAGTCTCTACACCTAAAAAGTTAATATCATCAGTATATTCAAATC
>NZ_VRMG01000016.1 GCF_008040105.1 Lacisediminihabitans profunda | reverse complement strand
CCCGCGCCTCACCGAGCATCCTCAGAGCCCGCTCACGCATCTCAGTCGTATATCTAGCCATCAGTTCCATCCGTGATCAAAAGATGGAACTAAACCCAGGCCGAATCACACGATTCCCAACTGCTGTCTGACTTTTCGCGTTTCCGGTCCCTCCCTCGAATGGTCCGGCGGATTGCGCGCTAGCCTTGCCCGCCCCATGCTTGCGTCATGCAAATCGCCAATGCCGGGAACTCGGATCGACGAAGGTTCAGCGCGCAGGCTCTGCAATTGGCCCAGATGCTCCACGACTGGGACCCGATCGGTGTCTACGAGGGCGACGATCCGAACCCTTCAGCCGACGAGTACGACGATTTGGTGTCGCCGATCTTGACCGCCCTTCGGAATAGCCCCGATCCGACATTGCTTGCAGGTCAACTGCGCGAGGTTCTTTCATCTGACTACGGGCTCAGCGACGTGGACGACGTCGACGAGTTCGCGGAGCAGGTCGTCGCTTGGTCGATCACTCAACGGGGTGGATCAAACCTTTAGCATCGATCGGCGGAAGGCTCCCTGCAGAGTCACCGCTGATTGCTCAGCAGAAGCCTGTCTCGCTGGCGGTCCCGCTGCGGCGTACCTTATTGCGCGAGGTAGTCTGCCGCTCCAGACGGAAACAGCGGGCGTGCACCATCGCGAAGCTCCGAGATCGCGATCCAGCGCACCGATCATCTCGATCGCAGGGATCCTGTTTTGCGGCGGAATCATCGCACTCATCGCACCGCCGCTGATCCAGGCCGGTCAGGAATGCGCTCGACTTGGTGACGGCACCCATGTCGTGGGAAATTCCACCTACACATGCACCCCCACATCCTTCAACGTCTACACCCACTCCTAGGCGCGCTTAGCGCCTGGAAGGTTCGTCCATCCCGCGGCTCGACTCACTCCCCGGCTACGGAGTTAGTTTGAGAACGCCGAATCCGCCCAGCCAGGCAGATGCGGGAAACTAGGAAGCCGGCGAGGACGAGGCCGGCTACTCTCGCGCCGACCCCACCCTGATTCGAAGCTTCCCAAAGATGGACCTTGACGGCGAGGCCGACGGTGTGCCTTGGGCGCGCCCCGAATTCGGCACCGTAAGCGTGGGTTAGTGAGCCGCCAGCCGCCAACCGAGCTCGCTCGTATTCGCCTATTCCTTGCTCAGCTGGTCCCGCGGCGTCGACCTTGCGAACGCCGGGCCGGGTCCCGATCGTGAACACTCCCGAGCGTGTGGCAATGCGCGAGTCGACCTCGGCCAGCGAATGTACAGTCTGAACGCGTTTGTCCAGACTCGGTTGTCAAAACGCATCACCCCTCCAATGCCGACAACCCCGGAATCGCGGGGGTCCAGACTTGGCAACTTGTCCAAACTAGCGAGGCAAGCGACAAACCTCACAAAAACGCTGGTCAGAAGCCAGTTCGTTTTTCTCCTTCTTCCGCAGATCCGTCCAGTGGCAACGTTTTGGCAACAGTTGATTCGACGATGGCGTGGTCGAGGGCGAGTGAAACGGCATCCAGGTCACTGTCGAACAGGTCTGAATAGACGTCGAGGGTGACCGCTGCGGACGCGTGTCCGAGCATCCGTTGCACGGCTTTGACGTTGGCACCGGCGCTGATCGCCAGGCTCGCGGCGGTGTGCCGCAACTCGTGCGGGGTGAGGCCCTGGACGCCTTCGTCGACAAGCGCCCTCCCACGTCGAAAAGTGCGGCTCGCCGGCGGTGACGGAGGGGCCCGCCTGCGGGACCTTGGACCTCGGCGCTGCCGGGCGCGCGCGAAATACTTAAACGCACACAGATCGACCCCGCAAGGAGCCCCACAGCCATGACAAATTCTTACTCCCGAGGTTGGGTCCGTCATCCCAACGAGGCCCACACCGGAAGCGTTTCCGGGCGACTCAACTGGCTGCGGGCCGGAGTGCTGGGGGCGAACGACGGAATCGTCTCGGTTGCTGCGATGGTCGTCGGTGTTGCGGGCGCGAGCCACCAGACCTCGGCGATTCTTACCGCGGGCGCAGCCGGGCTGGTCGGCGGCGCCATTTCGATGGCGCTCGGCGAATACGTCTCGGTGAGCAGCCAAAGCGACAGCCAGAAGGCGCTGATCGAAAAGGAGAAGAGGGAACTTCGCGAAGATCCCGAACGTGAGCTTGCCGAACTGGCGGGCTTGTGCGAGCAGCAAGGACTCTCCGGGCCAACGGCGCGCCTCGTGGCCACCGAGCTCACCGAACGCGATGCTCTGAAAGCGCATCTGGCCACCGAACTGAATATCTCCGAAGAAGAAGTTGTCAGCGCCTGGCACGCAGCGTGGGTCTCGGCGGTGGCCTTCACCATCGGTGCCCTGGTGCCGCTCCTCGCGATTCTCCTGCCACCGGAAAACATCCGGATACCCATCACCTTTGCCGCAGTGATCATTGCGCTGGTCCTTCTCGGCGTTGCTGGCGCTCGGTTGGGCGGGAGCCCGGTTCTGCGGCCGACCCTGCGAGTCGTTGTGGGCGGCACTCTCGCCCTGCTCGCGACCTTTGCCATCGGGATTCTTCTCGGAACAACCGGTGTCGTGTGACCTGCAGAATCACCTCCAGGCGAGCGACGACCAGTTTTGACGGGGGTCGACTCGCGGCGGGGCCCGGCGGAGTGCCTCGAGCGAGGGCGTTCAATCTTCCCGGTAGCGGTTCTCGGGTTTTGGTCAGCCATTGAGCCCCGTCTTGAGCTCGTCGGGTGTGAGTTGCATCTTCCTTGCCTCGCCCGATTGAGAGAGAGAAAATTAGGCCGTATTCAACCGGTCGAAGCAACACCTGATTATGGAGGTGTTGGATGCGGGTTCGAGATCGGCAGAGTCAGGTGCGGGCGTATCGGGGTCAGATCCCTTCGCCGGGTCGGCCGTCGGTGGCGTGGCGCGAGGATCGGGTGCGGTTCTGGGCGGCGATCGCGGCAGGTGCGAAGACCCGGGACGCGGGTGTCGCGGCGGGCGTGTCAGAGCCCGTTGCGCATCGCTGGTTCCTGCACGCTGGCGGGGTGAATCCCCGATTGGCCCCGACACTGTCCGGGCGGTACCTCTCCTCCAGTAACCGCGAGGAGATCGCGTTGTGGCGGGCGCAAGGCTGCGGGGTGCGAGAGATTGCCCGCCGACTGGGCCGAAACCCATCGACGATCTCCAGGGAGCTGCGCCGGAACGCGTCGACGAGAACGTACCGGTTGGACTACAAGGCCTCGACCGCGCAGTGGCACGCCGAACGACGTGCTCGCCGCCCCAAGACTGCGAAGCTGATCGCAAACGAGCGCCTCCGCGAATACGTCAACGACAAGCTCAGCGGACACGTCAGATCGGGCGGAGGGGAACGCCTCGGGCCGGCTGGCCCAAGCTGGGACGGAAAGAACAAACCGCACCGGGAAGACCGTGAGTGGGTGACGGCGTGGAGTCCACAGCAGATCGCAAAACGGCTACCCGTCGAGTTTCCGGACGATCCATCGATGCGGATCTCGCACGAAGCGATCTACCAAGCCCTCTACGTTCCGGCCCGAGGTGGTCTGAGCCGGGAGCAGTCCTGGCATCTGCGCCGGGGACACACGAAACGTATGCCCAGGGCAAGGACACGCCAGCAGGCGTGGGCTCACGTTACCGACGCCACGACCCTGAAGAAACGGCCTTCCGAAGCCGAGGACCGAAACGTCGCGGGCCATTGGGAGGGAGACCTCATCATCGGTCTCAACCGGTCGGCGATCGCGACTCTGATCGACCGCACGACCCGTTTCGCGATGCTGGTCCACCTGCCCAGGCAGGCCGGCTACGGGCTGGTCAAGCCTACGAAGAACGGGCCAGCGTTAGCGGGCTACGGAGCAGTCACGATGAAGAACGCGCTCGTCGCCACCTTCGAGGAGCTGCCGTCGGGTCTGCGCCGCTCACTGACCTGGGATCGGGGCAAGGAAATGTCAGCGCATGCGCTCCTGACGAAGGAGATCGGGTTGCCGGTCTACTTCGCCGACGCGAAGAGCCCCTGGCAGCGTGGCAGCAACGAGCACCTCAACGGGCTGCTTCGGCAGTACTTCCCCAAGGGCACCGACCTGTCCCGCTGGAGCACATCCGAAATCCAAGCCATCGCCGACACGATCAACAACCGGCCACGCGGAATCCTGGGCTGGCGCACACCAGCCGAAGCCTTCGCTGACCAGCTACGCTCGTCACAGGAAGCCAGTGTTGCTTCGACCGGTTGAATACGGCTAGTTCCGAAGCCACCCACCCCGCCCCTGTCGGGGCCTGACGCCACTCGAATCGCTCGATCGCGACCCGCCCGCTACGGAGGCACGTCGTGCGGCAGACCGCACCGGGCGCACGTGCGATAATCTGCGTATGGACGCAGATAGGCAGATATGCGGACGGGAGTCGGACAGCCAATTCGTCGAACTCGCGGTCGAAGTGTTCTCAATGCTTGCCGATGCCACCCGGGTCAGGCTCATCATCGCTCTGCGAGACGGCGAACTCTCGGTCAATCACCTGGCCGGGATTGTAGACAAGTCGCCCGCGGCTGTCTCCCAGCACCTGGCCAAATTGCGGCTCGCCCACATCGTCTCGACTAGACACGAGGGCCAACGCGTCTTCTACCGGCTCGAAAATGAGCACGCTAGCAGCCTGGTCACGGACGCGATCTTCCAGGCCGAGCACTCACTCGGCGGCATTCCCCGTCACCATCACCCACAGAACGAAGCCCCCGCATGAGCGCGCATCACGAGCACGATCACGAGCACGGCCACTCCCACGGCGAAGGCGCCCATGCACATCCGACCGGCATCAGAGGGATCTTCTACGGGCTGTTCGTGCCCCACAGCCACGATGCCGCCGACTCGATAGACGACGCGCTGGAGGCGAGCAAGGAAGGAGTCCGCGCGGTGAAGATCAGCCTCTTCATTCTCCTCGGCACGACCCTGCTGCAATTCATCGTGGTGCTCCTCAGCGGATCGGTCGCCCTGCTGGCCGACACCATCCATAACTTCGCGGATGCCCTCACCGCGGTTCCCCTGTGGATCGCCTTCGTCCTCGGCCGACGCGCCGCGACGCGCAAGTACACGTACGGCTTCGGGCGCGCCGAAGACCTCGCCGGACTGTTCATCGTCGGCGTCGTCGCGCTGTCGGCGGTGGTGGCGGCCTGGCAGTCCATCGACCGGCTCGTGCACCCGCATCCGCTGCACAACCTGTGGTGGGTACTCGCGGCCGGTCTCATCGGCTTCGCCGGCAACGAAGCGGTCGCGATCTACCGCATCCGTGTCGGACAGCAGATCGGGTCGGCGGCGCTGGTCGCGGACGGCGTGCACGCGCGCATCGACGGATTCACCTCTCTCGCCGTCGTCGTCGGCGCGCTCGGTGTCATTCTGGGATTTCCGCTCGCCGACCCCATCGTCGGCCTGCTGATTTCGGCGGCGATCATCGTGCTTCTCTGGGGCACCGTGCGCAGCATCGGCTGCCGCCTTATGGACGGCATCGAGCCCGGACTCGTGGACCGAGCGGAGCACGCCCTCAAGCACACGCCGGGAGTGCTCTCCGTGACTGACCTGAGACTCCGGTGGGTCGGGCACCGCCTTCAGGGCGCGGCGACGATCGTGGTCGCCGACACGACGCTCTCCGCGGCGGAACTGGTCGCCCGCGAGGCCGGACACCGGCTCTCCCACGAACTGCCGAATCTCGACGACATGGCGATCAGCACCGTCTCGACGGCGACCTATCCGGCGGGCGGGCGGGCAGCGCGGTAGGCCGGATAGGTTCTGCTATCGGATGGTCATTGGGCTCCCTGCATTGTTCAGGGCCGATCGGAGCCCGCTCACGCCTTCGAATTCGTGGGTGCGCATGTGCAACGCATCAGCCCCAACCAGTTTCGACACAGAATCATCGGTGAAGATCACCTCCGGGGCATCACCTGAAGGACGTGTTGAAAACAGAACTCTCTAGTAGGTGTCGGGTCGTGACGGCTGCCACCCCGAATGATCCCGGATGGCTCGCTGAATCCGCAGGCTGATCTCGCGCAGCTGACCCCGTTGAGCAGTCGTGAGAGGCTCGAGGACCAATTTTGAGACGGTCTGAGCTTGCACGGGATTGGCCTTTTCGAGCACTTCCAGCCCGGACTCGGTCAGGGTGGTCAGAGCCGACCGCCCATCGAAGGGGTTTCGAGTGCGCTGTACCCAACCCCGACCCTCAAGCCGCGATACTGCTCGAGACAGCCGCGATAGCGAGCTGTTGGCATAACCAGCCAGAACGGTCATCCCCAGCGCGTGGTCCGGTGTGTCAGCCAGCGCGAACAGGATGCCGTACTCGAAGTGCGTGAGATTGAAACCGCGAACCAGAGGGGCATCGAGGGCGGGCGGCAACCACTCCAGTAGCGTCGCAAGGGCCGCCCACGTCGTGAGGTCATCTCCCGTGAGACGGTTCGGTGCGCTGGAATCACTCATCCTCACAGATTACAAGGTTGCTTGACTGAGTAATCAAATGAGGTAAGTTTTTACTTGACTGAGCAAGTAATAACGAGAGGCAAAGACGACAATGGATATGCAGCTGGCAAACAAACGCGCCTTCATAAGCGGCTCAACGCAGGGGATTGGGTATTCGATCGCGAAGGCACTTCTCCGGGAGGGCGTCGCGGTGGTTATCAACGGCCGTGACGACAGCCGGCTCCAGCAATCGATGAAGAATCTCGAAGCCGAAGTGCCTGGCGGGAGCGTAACGGGTATTGCGGCGGACTTCGCGGACGGCGCTGAGGTGCAGCGCCTGCTCGGCTCGCTCGGCGCCGTCGACATCCTTGTCAACAACGTCGGTCTCTTCGAGATGAAGCCGTTCGCCGGAATACTCGACGACGACTGGTCGCGCTATTTCGACGTCAACGTGATGAGCGGAGTCCGACTGTCGCGAGAGCTGTTGCCCGGGATGATCGACGCAGGATGGGGCCGGATCGTCTTCTTGGGGAGTGAATCTGGTGTAAACATACCCGCTGACATGACGCACTACGGCGTGACCAAGGCGGCGATGCTGGCTTTGAGTAATGGGCTCGCCAAGCTCACCCGCGGTACCGGCGTGACCGTCAACACGATCCTCGGCGGGCCGACCTACTCAGACGGCGTCGCCAGTGCCATCCGCGGCATCGCCAAGGCGCAGCGGCTCTCGACGGATGATCTGAAGGCGGTGATCATTGGAGCGAACCAGACGTCTCTCCTCGAGCGCTTCATCGAGCCTGACGAAATCGCGAATCTCGCCGTGTATCTCTCGAGCCCCCTTTCGTCTGCGACGAACGGAGCTGCCGTTCGCGCTGACGGCGGAGTGCTGACGGCGGTGCTTTGACCGCGCCAGGGACGGTGCGCGAAAGTCACGTTCCCACTGTCCGGGAACCACTGACGTGATCGGTGTCGTTGGTCAGTTCTGGTCAAACTTGCCGAAGTCGACGTTGTCACGAAACACGTTCATGGGGTCCACCCGGTGCTTCATGGATAGCAGCCGCTCCAGGGTTGCAGGCGGGAAGCAAGCTTCAGGCGCCGCGAGTCGAGTCGAGTTTCGAAGCTAAGGTATGCGCCCACAGCGTGGCGCTCGACGGGCGCCCAGGCAGTGTCGAGTGTCGCCTCGTGAGAGCCCAGCGCGACGACCGAGCGCCGCCTGTGTGGTCGCGATCGCCGACGCATGCGGAGTGTCAAGCACTTGGTAGCCGCGGCCGGCATGAGGCACGCCCTCCTCGATGGCTGCTGGCACGAGGTCCTGCCATACCCGGAAGACAACCCCAATTGGCCAACATAGCGTCGGCTGACCAAATTCGTCCGCTTGAGGGTTATCCGCCATGCTTCGAGACGAACAAATCGATATGTTTGGAATATCAGTTGTGGTCAATACAAACGGGAAAGGGCCCGCGCTAGCCCTGTAGCGTCTCGCCTTCCTCGGCAAGATTACTGAATGGACAGCCGGTGCCCCCGTGCAAAGGCAAGGCCATCTCCCCCGGCTCGGACCCGATAACTGGTCCGAGAACGAAAAAACACATGGGGCCCTCATCGCCCAACAGGAGCTGACCGCGACGAGCTCAACGTCACTCCAGACTGTCAGTTCGCGTTCGCCTGAAGCCAATCCAATGCGAGGAAACTCGCGTTGAGCACCGAAATGTGACCGTCTCTAGGCCGTAACCACAGTTCGCCGTGAGATGTGGCGTGCGTTTGCCACCGTCCGTGTGCGGCGGGGACGATACGGTCCATGCCACCTTGTACGAAGAGTGCCGGTACGCGTACTTGAGAGAGGTCAAAGCCCCACGGAGAAACGAACGCTACATCGTCGTCAATCAATCCATCGGGACCGCCGTCGCCTGCGCGCATTGCGTCGCGACCGAGCGAGCTCCACGGATCTTCGAGCGTGTCATAGTCGATCTGGATGAAGCTTCTGGGATCGAATTCATCGATCTCGGCGAATTGGGCGCGTGCGGTGCGACCGTCAATTGCCGCCCGCAGCCCCCCGGGCGCGACCATGCCGTCAAACCAGTCGAACTCCGCGGTCAGCGGTGCGATGCCGGCCAAGCAGCACACCGAGGCGACTCGGTCCGGCAGGAGAGCGGCACAGGCTAGGGCGTGTGGACCACCGCCTGACGCTCCCATCGAAGCGAACCGCCCCACGCCGAGGGCGTCGGCAACCTGCGCCACATCGCCCGCCGCCGATGCGACGCTTCTGCCCGGCAGGGGCGTGGAACCTCCATAGCTTGGTCGACCATAGGAGATGATTCGAATGCCGCGAGAGGCGGTCGCCGACACCAACGGATCGAGGAGGGCGCCCGTCTGGGGTGATCCGTGATGCCAGATCACCGTGAAAGCCTGCGGCGTCCCGGGCGCGCTGTCGTAGGTGCTGAGGATGCGGCCGTCGTCCAGAACTACGTTCCGCTGCGCGATCATCAACCGACTGTACCTCTCCTGCGGAGCCACACCACCAGACAGAGCAAGGCTCCATCACGGGCGGCACCCAGCAGAAGTTCGCCGGCGGATTCGCCGGTGTCCCGGCCTCCGAACCGACTGCCAGGCTGCCGCCGCGGGTTCCCTTCTCGGCAGCCCGTTGGCGAACGGCAGCACTCGAAAGGAGTGGCCTCAGGTTCTATGCCCAAATTGGACCGAAGACCGGGGCTGGCGTCCCCATAGCATGGCCTCTGATGATTCTTCACAGGCGTTGGGGAAAGGTCTTTGGCAATGTCTGAACTAGTGGCCGTAGATGGCACCACCGTGATCGCTCACCGTGCGGGAATGGGACCGATCATCTTGGTCGTTCACCCGGGCATGGATGACGGTCATTCCTGGAGGAAGGTGAATGCGCTCCTTGCTGAGAACTTCACCGTCGTATCGGTTCACCGCCGCCAGTACCGACTCGATCTGACCGAACCGGTATCAATCCGGGATGAGGTCTCCGATATAGGAGCTCTTGTCGCGACCTTTGGGGAGCGTGTCTTGATCACCGGACACTCTTCCGGGGCCGTCGTTGCTTTGGAAGCTTTGGCCGCCTTGCCTGATGCCTTCATCGGTGCAGTCTTGTACGAGCCCCCGGTGACAATCGATCTGACAGAGCCGATGGGCGGCAGCGCCTTGGGTGCCGCGCAGCAAGCCATCGCTGAAAAGAGACCCGGCAAGGCTATCCAGATCTTCACGCGGGATATGGTCGGCTTGCCCGCTTGGCAGTCCCGGCTCATTCGGGTCTTCGTGACATTGAACACGCGGATGAAAGGTCTTGCCCCGCGTCAGATCGCGGATGTTTCCGCTATGCGGGATCTGGGCGTGCGCCTTCCCGCGTACGCCGGAATCGAGGTACCCGTGCTGCTGGTCGGCGGTGACCAAAGCCCGGGAGGTCTGTCGAGGCAGCTGGACGCATTGCAGTCGACACTCCCTCAAACGCGCCGGGCGTTGCTACCAGGACAAGGCCACTCCGCGAACGAGCGTGCGCCCAGAAAACTGGCGGACCTTATCGCCGGCTTTTACCGCGACGTCACCCGCTGAGGCGTGGATGACCGGTGGGAATTCGATTCTCAGCACAGCAAGTCTGAGATGGCAAAGATCCCGCGGCGGATCGCGTCCTCGTTGAGGTCGCCGAAACCAAAGACGATTCCGGGAGCCGCTCCCGCGGACTGCACCCGGTAGTGGCCCAGACCCTGCAACCCGACCGAGCGGCGCCGGGCCTCCTTGATGATGTGCTCCTCGTCCGCACCAGGGGGGAGCGCCGCCACAGCGTGAAATCCCGCGGCGAGACCGGTCGGTTGAATTCGCGCACCCAACTGAAGCGCCTCGACGAGAGCGTTCCGCCTCGCGGCATAGAGAACCCGCATGCGACGAAGATGACGGTCAAACCGGCCCGACTCCATCAGCTTCGCCAACAGCAATTGATCGAAGGCCGGCGATCCTCGATCAGTGCGCCACTTCTCGTCTGCGATTTCGCTCACGAGTGCCGTCGGTGCGATGACCCAGCCAAGCCGCAGTGCTGGCGCGAGAGACTTGCTCACCGAACCGATCGTCACAACATGACGGTCCGACAGGCCCTGGAGTGCTCCAATCGGCTGCCGGTCGTAGCGGAACTCTGAGTCGTAATCGTCCTCGATGACGATCCCGTCCCTCTCCTTCGCCCAGCCGAGCAAGGCGTGGCGACGTTCCGGCGCGAGAACAACGCCCGTCGGGGTTTGATGCGCAGCAGTGACGATCACAACAGATGCCGTCGTTTCATTGAGGATCTCGACAACCAAGCCGCGGCTATCGACCGGCACGGGGACGACCTGCATCCCAGCCCGACGGACGGTATCAACAACGTCAGGGTGGCCCGGATCTTCGACGGCGACGGAAGTGACCCCCCGGGCCCGGAGCGCGGCAAGAACTAGCCCAGCACCTTGGGTGAACCCGCTACAGATGGTCACGTTGTCTGCGTCCGTCGAACCACCACGCACTCGCTGAAAATAGGAAGCGACGACCCGACGCAACTCAGGATGTCCGCGAGCATCGCCATATCCGGCGTCCCGTGCTGAAGCGGTGCGCGACACCTCCCCGCAGGCCCACAGCCAGTCCCTCATGGGAAAACTATTCAAGTCCGGCCGACCGGGCGAAAAATCGAATTCCAGATCGTCTCTCACCGCCGTGGCCGGATCGGATGAGCGGAAGAGAGGCGAGTCGAACGCCACGCGGGTCCCCGATCCCACCGAGGCTGACAAGTATCCCTCGGCCCCCAGTTGTTCGTACGCGTTCTGCACGAGACCTCGGGAAACGTGCAGATCGGACGCCATCCTTCGAGAAGATGGCAGGCGTTCATTCAACTGGACTTGGCCGGAACGTATCGCGGTTCGCAACGCATTCTGCAACTGGAAACCAAGAGATTCGGAGGCATCTCGGTCAAGATGCATCATCACCTCCGGCGTTAGACCGGACCACTCGGTTGCCATGAAATTAGCAGCAGTGGCCGGCCGGTGCGCCACCAGTCGCACCGACGGGCGCGGCGCCTGGGCGTGTCCAATGCGGAACCGGCCGACCATCCTTCGCCCACCATGACCCTGTTCGATCCTGCGGCCAGCCCTCCGGGGAGACCTCCCAGGACTCCTTGCGTCCGTAGGCGGTCAAGTCGAGCAGATGGGCCTGAAGCATCGTGGCCTCGACTCCTCGACCAATCGTCTCGTTTGTCAGGAACACCCGATCGCCCTTTCGCAGGTAGCACGCAATGTGCCCCGGATCATCCAGGAGGCCATCCCCCACTGCACGATCCTTCACGCCGGCCATCGAAAACCACGGCAGCGTGTAGCCCATGAAGGCGCGGAAGGGGGCGATCTCGTGCCAGGGTCCTTCACAAAAAACTGCAAAGGACACGCCCCGATGGTTCAAGTAGCTCACATCATGAACGTCGACGATGGTCGCGGTGCACCCTTCGCACTGACCCTCAATTCCCCCGGCCTCATGCCACATGTGCTTGTAGACGATCAGTTGATCGCGACCGTCAAATACGTCCAAGAATGACACCGGGCCGCCTTCGCCGATGAGCATCGCCGAGGCGTCCACTTCAGTCATGGGAAGTTCGCGACGCACCGCCGCAATCGCATCACCTTCACGAGTGTGTGCCTTTTCGCGGGCGAGGAGCTTTTCGCGCGCTACTGGCAGGAGCCCGATGGTGAGGATGTGCTCGCCACCGCACCGGAGGTTCGGGGGCCGCTCGCCCGCGTCAGTTCCCTTCTGGCGGACTCGCCTCACTCCGCCTGGTGGTCCACGCCGCTCGCTCTCGGCACGCAGTGGGTAGTTGATTTCGCGGGCATTCCAGTGGCGGAGGCCGTCACGACCGAAACGCTTCAGCGGTGGCGTGCGGCGCAGGTCGAAGAGGAGGTGGCCGCGGAGCGCGATCGGCCAGTCGATCCCCGAGCAGCGTGGAGCGGGTCGTGGTGGTCGAGGCCGCCTACTGGCCTGACACGATCGACGCGCGCGCTGGATGGCCGGGGCCCTGCCGGTCTGTGGCTTGTCGAAGACAGCATGGGGTGGGACCAGGCAACGGCGCGCCAGATCATCGTTCCCCGTGGTGCGCGGGTCTTCGAGATCGACAGTCCGCACGCATGGGCAGACTTGTGTCGACGTTTCCCTCTGGACGTCACAGCGTCGCGACGACATGACTGGTACCGAGCGACCTCCCGAGTCGGCCGTTGGGTCATCCCGGACTGGCTGGAAGTCGCACGGAAATTCGACGCAGTTCACCTCACTGTCGCCGGCTACCTCAGCACTGCCGGATTGGCAGTTCCCGTCGCGGACGACCTGATGACCGTGCTCGCAGGCTGGGACCCGGACCAGACCTTTTGGCTAGCCGAAGTTGCTCAGAACGAAGCCACCCATTAAACATGATCATACGACCACCACGAAGGCTGGACCCTTTCAACCGCCCCTTAGCCGCTCCCAAGTGACACGGCATTGAGCCCTGTGACCCCCTGGCGGGCGGTTCGCCTGTCCCGCATTCCACGCGTGGCGCCGTTCTTGGGGCAGTGAGTGCCGCGGCCGGCGGCGCCTGTTCGGGTCAGTCGCCGCCAGCCACGGCCCTCTAGAAGGACTCTGTCCCCCCAAGCGCCGCTAACCGCACAGTCTGTTCGGGTCAGACCGTTCGTCAGCGGCGTCTCTGGAGTGCCCGTCCCGTCGGATGACGTGTGGCGGGAGGGAACTCATCCCGTCAGAGTCGCATGCCGGAGACAGCCGCTACGTGCCGAAAGTCCCAAGCGCCGAGGTCAACTGCACCCGCGAGAGCGGCTGAGCTGCTCGCGTGCCCGCAGGGGGTTCCTCATCAAGGACATTCGCAGCTGCACCTCGTAGAGGAGATCCGAGACGTCACCGCGGGACAGTCCCGCCCACAACGCCCCGGCTCAGCGCGGGGAGTGGGTTAGCCGCGTGTCGCGCGATCGTGAACAGTGACCGCGTACCCGTCGGGATCCTGAAAAACGAATGTCATTCCGAACGGGCCCTCGAAGGGTTCCTGAAGGATGGTCACACCGGATTCGGCGACAGCCTCGTGCAGGGCGACCGCCTCAGGATCATGGAGCCAGAGCGCCACGCCGAGCCCCAGCTGACCGGATTCGAGATCAACTCCCGGTGCGGGTTCGCGAACCGCGAAGGTCGGCTGGGTGTCGAAGACGACGGCGTGCGGCGGCGAGAAGTGTGCCCGGGTCAGGCCGACGGTGTTCTCGTAGAAGGCTGCGGCCTTGTCGAGGTCGCGAACCTGGAGGGCGATGAAGTCGGGACCAGTGACGGCCATAGTGATTCTCCTCTTAAGTCAGTTTTCTTACATTGAATGGTATGTCAGAATTCTTACATGAACAACCGAGAACAGCAGGTCGGATACGTGCTGAAGCAAGCGCAATCGTTGCTTCGACTTCGCATGGAGGAGGCGCTGAACCCGCTCGCTCTCACCGTTTCCCAGTACTCGTGTCTTCACCACTTACTGCGCGAGCCGGGTATCTCCGCCGCGGGGCTGGCCCGCGCCACGTTCATGACGCGCCAGTCCATGAGCTCGATGCTTCAGCAATTGCTCGATCGTCGATTGGTCGAACGCCCCGCGCGCCCCGAGAGCGGTCGCGTTTTGCCGACCGCGCTTACGGCGGCGGGTGTTGACCTCCTCTCTGCCGCGCAGGCTGAAGTGAACGGAGTCGAAGAGCGGATGCTCTCGGGACTCAGCCCGTCCGAGCGCACCTCGCTCACTCGCGGGCTCAGCGCTTGCGTGAAAGCGCTGGGAGGCTGACCCGGCAGGACGGGCCGCTTACGTCGGTGGCGGCCCGTCAGGCGTTCGGTTCGGGCAGCGGGTTCGCGCGCGAGTTCGTTGGAGTCAGGGAGTTGCCGGCGCACGCAGTTCTGCTGCGATTTGCCTGGCCTCGGATGCTGTCCCGAAGGCAAGAGTGAGCGATCTGCTGGTGATGGGAGCCTTGACGACGGGCGCCGAGAGCACCCGCCGTCGAGGATGATCGCCAGGTTCTTGTCGATGGCGTCGGCGGTGATTGTGCCGAGCGCGCTGGCATCAGCCGCGTTGAGCTCAAGAATGATCGAGTGTGCCGATCCCTGATCCGTGGAGAGAGTGAGGGAGGTCGGTGTGAGTGTGCCCAGCGACTTCCCCAACTCATACGTGGTGGTGCCCGCTCTGTCGCACGCACTGGCCGGGCCATCTGAACTCAGATTCGGCGCGGTGCAGGTTCCGTCCACCGAGGAACTGACGAGACGCTGCTGCAGCGGCTTCCCTGGCGCCTTGGCGTCACCGTTGGCGCTGCTGACGCACCCAGCGAGGAGCACCGAGACGGTGGCCAGGACGACGAAGTGGACAGAAAACCGAGGATTCATCTCTTCACTGTAGAGGCCTGCAGTCGTGAAATCGCCATTTCGGTCAGGTACGCGACTCTGAAGCCACGCGGCCACGATGGGATGCTGGAGTTCGCCGACGCCCCGAACAGCGCCGTGCCGCCGTGAGCCGATCCAGCCCGCTGGATCGGCCACGCCCAATGATCAGGGAGTGGCTCCCACCCAGCTGCCTCGACCAGTGCAGAGGTCATACCCGACGAGGCATGGCGCGCCGTTGTTGCCGGAGGTGATGTCTCGATAGGAGATGCCGCTTCCGTAAACGTAGCTTGGGTTCACAACGACCCCAGCGACCGCCGAACGTGCCGCCCACATCGGAGAGGATGCGCTGGTTCCGCCGACCTTGTACCAGCCAGACTGCCCCTGGTATCTCGTCGTGTCATAGACGGAAACACCGGATGCCGGGTCGGCGTCGAGCGAGACGTCTGGGGTCGCCCTCTTGCCGGCGCAATTCGCTTGGGTGTAGCCGGGGTAGGCACTCTGAGCGGCTGACGCGGATTCGTACACGCTGCATCCCCCGCCTCCTGAACTCCATCCGGTCTCGGAGAGGAAGGCGCCAGAACCGCTGAAATTAAGGGTGGTCCCTCCCACCGAGATGACATTGGGCGATGAGGACGGATATTCGGCGGGAAGGCCCGCGTCTCCGGACGACACGAAGAAGCTCACGCCCGGTTGCGCAAACGAGGCGTCGTAACCCAATTCGCTCGACGACTCGCTCCCACCCCAGCTGTTGGACACGTAGCCGGCATGCGTCTTCGCAAAGTTCTCTGCAGTCAGCAGGTCGCTGAAACTCGCCGAGTTGGACTCCACCAGTAGGATCTTGGCCCCAGGCGCGATCGCATGCGCCCATTGGATGTCGAGGCTGATTTCAAGCGCCCACCCGCTGTTTGTCTTCGGAAACTTGCTGCCACCGGTCTGATTGACCTTCTGGAAACAGCCGTTTGTAGTAGTGCAGGACGGCAGCCCGAACGTGCTGCTGAAGACAGCCAAGTCGCTTTCGGCGGTCGGATCGTCGTAGGCGTCCACAATCGCGATCGTCGCGCCCGCTCCCGCCGAGATGCTGGTGGGAAAGCCGTAGGCGGATTTGATCGTCGCCGGGGCGAGGCCGATTGGCGCCGTCGAGGTCTTCGGAACCCCATTGGCTCCATCGACGACCTTCACGTTGCAGGCAGCAAAACCCGCCGCCGGGGTGCTGCACACTCGATGGCTCAGGCCGAAGTCCGCTGCGGGCGGAGTCGCCGCTACCGGAGTACTGAAGGCGAAAATCAGCGCCCCCACCGTGATCGGAACGAATGCCAATTTTCTTATGCGCACAGAATCCCCCAGATGGTCGACAAGCTCATGATCGACTCTTTCCGCCGTTCGCCAAATAGCACCTCACCACGCGGAATGATTGACCGAAGCGTACGCCCGATGGCATCGAAGACTCAACGCTTGCCAGGTAGTTGCTCCACACCATGGCTCTTTTTCGAGTGCAATCGGCGTTCTACGACTGAACCGCGCCCGACCGCCCTCCGGAGGCGCGGGGCGCCTGCTCGAATCCGCGCCTGCCCGAATCCGCCCGGGCGATTCAGGGGCGGAGCAGGATCTTGCCGACTCGACCCGCCACGGCGTTCGCCGCGCTCGCCTGACGGGCATCCTCAAAACTGTAGGTCGCCTCCACCGGAAGAGTGATGGTTCCATCCTGGATGCGGGCGACGAGTTCGGCGAGGAGAGCTCCGCGCTTCTCCCGGGGCATGGTGGCACTCACCTTGCTCCCCCAGAACCCCTTCACGGTGGCCTGCTTGAAGATGACGTCGCCGGAGCGGATCTCCATCACCGGGGACTGCATGGCACCGAAGACGACGAGGGTGCCGTTCTCGGCCAGCAACGACAGCACGTCACCGCTGGCGGCACCGCCGACGGAGTCCACGCCGACGGTGAGAGGGGCCTCCCCCACGATGTCCCGGACCCGGCTCTTCCAGTCGTCGGTGTCGGTGGCAACAATGTTGCCGATGCCCTGGGCCGCGAGTTCCTCGATCCCGGACTCACGACGGACCAAGCCGAGCACGTTGATGCCGCGCGCGGCCGCGAGCTGCGCGAGGAGACGACCGACGGCACCGTTGGCGGCGTTCTGCACGATCCACTGGCCCGCCGACAGGTCGAGCGAGTCGAGAAGGCTGATCGCGCTGAACGGCATCGACACCAACTGGGCTGCCACGTCATCCGGAATGCCGTCGGCAACCGGGATCACGTTCGCGGCCTTCGCGATGAAGAACTCCGCCCACACGCCGAAGGTGCCGCCCGTGACGACACGCTGCCCGACCGTGAGCCCCTCGACCCCTTCGCCCAGCGCGTCGATCACTCCGACCGCCTCCGTTCCCGCGCGTGCCGGCAGGTCAGGCTTGAAACCGTATGTACCGCGAATCGTCCACAGGTCGTGGTTGTGGATCGGCGACAGGATCGTGCGCACTCGCACCTCCCCGGCACCCGGCTCGGGCGTCGCGACGTCCTCGACGGTCAGGACCTCGGAGGGATCGCCGAACGTGTGATGGATGAGTGCGCGCATGGCATCTCTACTCTCGTGTGTGGGGCTGTACTGCGAATCGACCCTGGGCGGGATCACCCGAGCCGGACCGTTGTGAATCGGTCGTTCCCGAATATACTGAACCGATCAGTTCAATTCAATTCGTTGGGAAACACTCATGAGCCGCACGCGCTCCTTCGTCAAGGAAGACGTCGTCCGGGCTGCACGGACGGTGTTCTGGAACGAGGGCTACGAGCAAACGGGCATTGCCGAGCTCGAAACGGCCACCGGGTTGAACCGGTCGAGTATCTACCATGCCTTCGGCAGCAAGCGAGGCCTCTTCGACGAGGCCGTGCAGAGCTACTTCGAGGACATCGTCTACCCTCGCCTGGCACGACTCCGGGCCGTGCCGGTTGGCCCAGATGCTCTCCACATCTACCTGCACGAACTTCGAGTCATGCTGCTCGACGGGAAGACATCCCTGGCGGCAAATGGTTGCCTGCTCCTGAATGCCACCGCCACGCCCCTTGCCCACGAACACGCACTGCGAAGCGTGATCAACATCTATTGCGACGACCTGGGGGAAGCGATCTCCGCCGGTGTGCTGGCGGCCCTGCCTCACCTCGACCCGGCCGAACGGGCGCGGATCTCCACCACGTGCACCGGACTCGTGTTCGCCGCCATGGCAATCGTCAAGGTCAATCCGCAATCGGCGGCCGCCATGATCGATGCCGCCATCGCCGCCGTCGACACCGATGCCCATTCAGACCACGCCCGGGGCTGACGGCCGCAGCCGTGGCCCGCACGATCTCGAATCTGCCGGGACTCCCGATTCACCGGGCGCGACCACCACAATGGAGGAGTGCAACAGGAGATTGCCCGGGTCACGACGACCGACGGCACCCTCGTGGCGTACGCCACGATCGGCGCCGGTCGGCCAGTGGTCTACGTCTCCGGCTGGCTCAGTCATCTGCAGCTGAGCTGGGAGCTGCCAGAAGAGCGGGCGTTCTACGAGAGTCTGGCGCAGGGCTGCCGGCTCATCCGCTACGACCGCGCCGGATCTGGGTTGTCGGCGCCGACGACCCGGCCACCGTCGATGGCCTACGAACTCGAGCAGCTTGCCGCGGTCGTCGCGACACTCGGTGGGGAACCCTTCGACCTGGTGGGCACGTCGATGGGTGCTCTGGTCGCGGTGGCGTGGGCGGCAGCGCACCCGGACACTGTACGGCGGCTGGTGCTTTACGGTGGCTGGGTGTCTGGCTCGGCGGTCTCTCCGCCCAGCGCTCGGGAGCACGTGCTCGGACTTGTCGAGTCGCATTGGGGGCTCGGCTCCGACGTGCTCACCGACATCTTCGCGCCCGACGCCGACGCCACGACGCGTAAGGAATTCGGTCGCTATCAACGGGCCTGCTCGACCGCCGCCACGGCACGGTCGCTGCTGGCGATGAGCTACGAGCTCGACGTCACGGACCTCCTCGCTCGAGTGCGCACCCCCACGCTGGTGGTCCATCGTGCCCACGACCGCGCAGCCCCCGTCGAGCAGGCCACCGCGCTGGCCGACGGTATCGCCGGTGCGAAGCTCGTGGTGCTGCCCGGCCGCTCGCATCTGCCGTACGCGGGCGACACCCATGCGCTCGTCACGACGGTGCGTCGGTTCCTCGGCGTCCGCGCCCCGAGGCGTGGCGCCCGAACGCTGACTGCCCGCCAGCGCGAGGTCGCGGCGTTGATCAGCGAGGGGTGCACGAACCGCGAGATCGCCACGCGGCTGGGCATAGACGAACGTTCCGCCGAGGGCCATGTCGAACGCATCCGCCTGCGCCTCGGCTTTCGGTCGCGGGCCCAGATCGCCGCGTGGTACGCCAACCACCCGGACCCGGAACCGGCGAACTGAGGTAGTTCCACGCCTGACCGCGTTGGCTGCGTCCGGCACGCTGGTCAGATGGACCACGATTCAACCATCACCACCTCGCCTCCGACCGGGTTCGAGCTGCACGCCGGCCGGGGCCGGTTCAACGCGGCGTTCTTCCGGACGATGGCCCCGTACCTCGAGTGGACCCTCCGCTGGCACAAACGACGAGTATTCGCCGGGCTGCCGCGCGCGGTCGTCGAGATCGGGTCCGGCGTCGGCGCCAACCTTCGTTATCTTCCGACCGGCGGCACCCTCATCGCTATCGAGCCGAACCGATACATGCACGCAGAGTTGCGCGCGTCGGCCCGCCGGGCGGGCGTGCGACTCGATCTGCGCGAGCGCCTAGCCGAGCAGACGGGACTCGCCGACCACAGTGTCGACACCGTGATCTCGTCGCTCGTGCTCTGCTCGGTGAAGGATCCGGCGGCGGTGCTCGCGGAGATCCGGCGCATCCTGCGCCCCGGTGGCGCCTTCCGCTTCGTCGAACACGTCGTCGCCAGGAGCGGAACTCCCACCCGCGCCGCCCAGCGGATCCTTCGTCGTCCCTGGGCCTGGACCTTCGAGGGCTGTTCGTGCGAACGCGACCTGGAACATTTCATTCGAGCAGCCGGGTTCGAGAACGTCACCACAGACCGCTACCGGGTGCACACCCCGTTCCTCCCGTTCAACACCCAGATCGCCGGCATCGCGCGGGCGTGAGAAGGGATCTCACGGGGCAGGATTCACGGAGATCGGCTCCGAAACCTCATTTGCCGATGGTCTCGGCCGCGATGTCGTCGAGCACAGCTACCGGCTAGCTCGGTAGCGCGGGCGCCTACTTCCGCGGCCGGACCGTGTGACGAACGCGAGGGTCACAAACTGTAGATGATCGCGGGCGACCACCGCGGTGAGTATCCGGTCGCCCAGCGCGGCCCCCACGGCGAACACGTGCGGGTCGGTGTCGATGCGCATACCGGGTACGTCGATCCCATCAACCGACACGGCGACGTAGTCGATGTGTCTCTCGGTCACCGGGGAATCGAGTTCACCGGGAAAGCCGCCGCGCACGCGCTCCTCGCGAAATGTGTTGGTCAAGACGTGGTTGGCATGATCGACGAGCGTCGATTGCGGAGTCTGCCAGGGTAAATTCTGAACTCGAGTGGTCATCACGGCCTCCCACAGGGTGGGAAACCGTAGGAGGTCCCGCCGAGCCTGCATCCAACCAGGCAGCGGCCCCAGGGGAACGGAGTCGAGGGCCTCTCGCTCCGAGTCTGAGGCTCGCGAGATTCGCCGGATCCTCGCGGTCGTCAGGATTGCGATAGAGCGTGTACGAGATGGAGACACTGTCGAGCATCACAGGGGAACCGTCGACCGACGATCCTGTCGATCCCGCGTCCAGCTCGACCAGTGAGGGCTGGGGACTCAACGACATCACCGGAACTATGAAGCTCTCGGCTATCTCGTCCACCGTCGGCGGCGGAGGGAAGTCCTCTGGGACAACTCGTGCGAAGTACATGCGTTCAAACTAGCCCCGGCACCCCCGGCGCCAGATCTGCTTGCCGAGAATCCGCCGCGGTTGCGTGGAGGATGGTCGAATGACCGATGAGAAGCCGTTTTTACCGTTTCGTCCCACCGCACCGGACTTTCCCGGCTACGCGATGCCACCGACCGTCCCCGACGGACTCCGACTCGAGCTCAGCCGCGCGCGAATACGCGAGGGGCAAGTGGACGAGTTCGAGGAGTGGATGCGGATGCTCAACGACCGGTATGACGAAAGCCTGCTGGCGCTCCCCGCCGAGCGGGCCGTCTTCGAGGCGACGTTCCGCCACACCGAGGCGGACGGATCCACCTGGATCTACCACCTCAGTCTGATGGGCGAGGGCGGGGGCGGCCTTGACGAGTCCAATCAGATCGACGCCGACCACGCCGCCTTCTCGCGGCGGGTGAAGGAGCCAGGCTGGGAAGAACTCGAGCCCAAATTCATGCTCACGCCGGCCCACCTCCTCGAGGCGATGACGTCGTGGGGCCTCACCGGGCGCCCGTGACAGTGCCCGGCACCGGGCATCAACGATCGGGAATCGTGGCTACCGCCTCGATCTCGACGAGAGCGCCTTGCCGGGCCGGCGTGACGGCAAGCACGGTCACGGCGGTGCGGTGATCGCCCCACACCGATCGAGTCGCCGCGTAAGCAGCGCCAGGGTCGACCCCGACCGCGAGGTAGATGGTGAGCTTGGCGACGTTCTCGGGTCCCGTTCCGGCCTCGGCCAACACGGAGAGCACGTTGCGCATAGCCTGTGCGGTCTGCGCTTCGAGCCCGTCGAGCAGTGCGCCGGTACTGTCCGTTCCGTTCTGCCCGCCGACGTAGAGCACCGCCCCGGCCGGAACGATCATGCCCTGTGCAAAGGCGGGGCTGCGCGGCAGTTCCGGAGGGTCAACCGGCACTGGTTGAGTCGTCATGAGCGCATCCCTTCAATCGGAGTCTCCCTACTATCCCTCAGGCCTCCGACATCCCCCGGGCTCGTCCCGAGGCCGCGCGTGGGGAAACCCGGAGACCTACCATAATGCTGGAGTGTACTGGTTGGCCTGCGGCACCCGCCGACGACGCGACCCCGAGGGGAGACCGATGATGAGGCGCCCGTCACGCGAGTCGATCCGCCTTCTGGCCGGAATGCTCGCCGTCGCGACGGCGATGGCCCTCCTCAGCGGGTGCTCGACCGCGCCCCCGCCGAAGCTCTCGGTGGCCCTGTTTCAGAACCGGACGGATTATGCGCCCCGACTACTCGAGGTGGAGATCACGAACCATGGCTCGGGCGATGTGGTCATCACCGCGGCGACCTTCGTCTCGCCCTACTTCGCGGGCACGGGCAGGGCCGGACATCTGCCCTATACCCTCGTCGCCGGCACCACCACTGACTTCTCGGCCCAGGTTCCCGCTGCCGTGTGCGATGCGCCGAACGCCAAGCCCTCGGTGTCGGTCACCGGCAGGGACGCACACGGCACCGAGTTCCGTCAGACCCTCACGCCGACAGTTCCGTTCGACTCCCTCCAGACCCTGCACGCCCAGGACTGCGGACAGCAGGCGTTCGAACGGGTAGCCACGATCGTGCCCGCCCCGCATCTCCGGTTCGAGCAGCGGAACGGCAAAGAGATCGCCCTTCTCGACCTCGTGATCGCCCCGACCGGCGCCTCGGGATCGGTGCGACTCCTCTCGACGACGGGTACGACCCTGCTGATCCCGGTCGAGGGCGAACTGAGGATGCTCGACCTCATCTTCACGGCGTCGAGCCCGCCCACCACCCTGACGCTGGACTACGTTCCCTCCCGGTGCGGAACCCACTTCATCTCCGAAGACAAGATCGGCACGCTCATCCCGTTCCATGCCCAGGCAGGATCGTTCGCTGACGCCTACTTTCGAGTGGCCGTGTCTCCCGAGGTCAAGTCGGAGTTCTACGACTGGATCGGGCGGGTCTGCGGTCAGTAGGAGTCACCAGGTGGAGTCTCCGCGGATCACCACGTCCGATCCGCCATCGATGAACACGATCTGCCCGCACAGGTGGGCATTCTCCTCGCTGGACAGCCAGGCGAGCAGGTAGGCGACCGCGCGCGGCTCGAAGATGCCGTTCAGCGGCATCGGCACCATCTGGGTCAGCTGCTCGCGCTGCTGCGCCGTCGCGATCAAATCCGCCGTCATCGGCGTCTCGACCACCCCAGGCGCGACGCCGTTGAGCGGGATGGAGGCTCCGGCCCACTCGGCGGTCGCGGCATGCCGGCGAATCCACAGCGCGAGGGCGCGCTTGGTGGTCCCGTAGATCAGGCCGCCCTGTTCGGGGCCGCCCGCCTCGAGCACCACGGCCCGGGCCAACGCCTCCGTCTCGTTTCCGGCAAGAAGGGCCGCCAGCAGGGCGTCATCCGGCGGGAACAGCGACGCCATCGACGACACGGCCACCGCACGGGGCGCGGGCGACTTGGCGAGAAGCGGGCGCAGGCCCTCGAGCGTCGCAACGGTTCCGAAGTAGTTGACGGCGGCGGTCTTCGCCGTCGGAGTGGCGAGGCCGGCGATCGCGAGCACCGCATCCACGACTCCACCGCTCAACTCGGTGACCTTCTCGACGAGCGTGCTGCGCCCCTCGGCCGTGGAGAGGTCCACGGTGACGTCGGCGTCTCGGATGTCCACCCCGATCACCCGTTCCCCGCGTTCGAGCAAAAGCTCTCGAGTGGCCTTTCCGATGCCGCTGGCGGATCCGGTGACGACGTAGGTACGGGACATGGAGGAGCACCTTTCGAGACGATGCGGGGCATCGTGCCCGGCATTGCCATGATTACGGAGGGCCGTCGTCGGGAGTGGGTCTTTCGTCCCACTTCCCCGGCGCACCGGGCGCGAGAGGGCATCGACCTCGACCGGCGCGACTAATCGGCACTCGGCCCGTCCACTACCGCCGCCACCGCGTTGTCCGAAACGGCCCGGGGCGCACGGAAGGCGGCGACGCAGATGACCAGGTTGATCGCCAACAGGGCGGCGCTCACGATCACGGCCCCGACAACGCTCAGCCACAGCAGCATCCAGTGCGGTAGCAGCATGCTTTGATCCCAACCCGCATCGTCTGCACGCGTGATCGCCGCGTCGTTGATGGGCAGCCAGGTCACGGCGGTGATCACGGTGAGGGCGACCAAGAGGAGGCTCACGACGTCAGGCACGCCGAGTGCTATTTTCGACTCATGACCCCGGAGAGCCTGGCCAACCTCGCGCACCTGCGCCGAGCGCGAGACCTCATCGACCGGGAATATGCGCGCCCGCTCGACGTCCCGACGATGGCTCGCCGCGCCCTCATGTCGCCGGCGCACTTCTCGAGGCAGTTTCGGGCGGCGTACGGCGAGACACCGTACAACTACCTCAGCACTCGGCGCATCGAACGAGCCATGGCGCTGCTTCGGGATGGGATGACCGTGACCGAGGCGTGCATGGCGGTGGGCTGCACGTCACTCGGTTCGTTCAGCTCCCGGTTCACCGCCATCGTGGGCGAATCGCCGAGCGCGTACCGCGCGCGGGAGCACAGCGCAGTGAAAGCCATGCCGGCCTGCGTGGCCAAGGCGCACACTCGGCCCACGCCGGCGA
Source organism: Lacisediminihabitans profunda (assembly GCF_008040105.1). Classification (GTDB taxonomy): domain Bacteria; phylum Actinomycetota; class Actinomycetes; order Actinomycetales; family Microbacteriaceae; genus Lacisediminihabitans; species Lacisediminihabitans profunda. The sequence goes on along the minus strand of NZ_VRMG01000016.1, from coordinate 56,451 downwards.
GACAGAGCAGGATTCGAGAAGCGGCCGTCGCGGCGTCATCCTAGGGTGGCCGCATGAGCATCGAACTTAAGTACTTCAACGTCACCGTCAACGATCCGATCGAGTCCATCTCGTTCTACCGCGACGCGCTCGGCCTCGAGGTGCGCAACGACGTGGCATCCGGCGGATTCCACTGGATCACGCTCGGCAGCGCCAGCCAGCCCGGTGTCGAGATCGTCCTCTCCGAACCGCATGCCGGTCGCTCGCAGGCCGACGGCGACGCCCTGCAGGAGCTCCTCACCAAGGGGTCCCTGCCGATCATGGTCTTTCGCACGGACGACCTCGACGTGACCTACGAGCGGGTGCTTGCCACCGGCGCCGAGGTGCTCCAGGAGCCGATCGACCAGCCGTGGGGGCCGCGGGACTGCGCGTTCCGCGACCCATCCGGAAACACCGTTCGCATCTCGCAGGCCGACACCGTCTGAGGTCCTCGCGACGCCTTCACCAATCTGGTCACATGTCATGACTCGTTGCTACGCCTGCCGCGGCAGGCCGGCAACCCGCACGGGCGACGCGTCTCCACAGGGCATGCTTGAATCATGGCCAAGCTCACGACCCTGTCTCCCAAGATCGAGCGTCTCGTCCTCGTCGACCTCACCGACGGCGACCCCGACATCCTCGAGGCCCGCGAGAGCTATGACGGACTGCGGTTTCTTTCCGCCGACCTGAGTGGGCGTGACCTCGCCGCCGCCTCGTTCAGCGATTGCGAGTTCCTCGACCTTTCGGCGAACGGCTGCGATCTGAGATCCGCGAGTTTCGTCGAGACCAGGATCGAGCGTCTCGACGCCCCGATTCTCGCCGCCCCGCGGTCGCGCTTCAGGGATGTCGTGCTGCAGGGTTCCCGAATCGGCTCCGCGGAGTTTTACGACGCGAGCTGGCAGTCTGTGCACATCAGCAACTGCAAGCTCGGCTTCGTCAACCTGCGCGGCGCGGAGCTGCGCGACGTTCTCTTCACCGACTGCACCATCGACGAGCTCGACCTCGGGGGTGCGGCGGCGCATCGGATGTCCTTCGTCAACACCACGGTCACGAGCCTCGATGTCACCCGCGCCAAGCTCGAACACGTGGATCTGCGCGGTGCGGAGCTGCGCGGGCTCACCGGCATCGAGGGACTGCGCGGGGCCACCGTGAACCCCTACCAGGTCGCGGATCTGGCCACCGTCTTCGCCCGGCACTTCGGCATCAAGATCGAGGAGTAGAGGGGAACACAAAACCTGGAGTCCGGGCAAGGACGCGCTCTTCCGGTTGCGTCGCGCAGTTCAGTCCACGAGTGCCGAAGAAATCGAATCACCGATGAATTGGCCGAAGCGCACCGGATCCCACCCGCAGCGAACGACGAGCAGTTCGTAGAGCTCGGGCGAGCTGAACGCCCACAGCACGTCCGTGGCGTGCTCAAGGGAGATCCCCTTTCGAAGAAAGTCCCGGTCGGCGAGTGCCCGCGCGTTATCGTGCATGCGTTGACGGCGCAGCGCGTCGTTCTGCCGGAGGAGAGTCGCCATCTCCGGGTCGACAATGGCGGCGTCGCGAACCAGAAGATGAATCGGTGCGACCAGCGGCGCCACCTCCGAGGTGAGAACCCCCCAGGCCCGCACGAGGGCACGGCCGTCGTGTGCGGAATCCCGCAGGTCGTCCGACCGCTCTGCCGCGGCGACCGACCCCTCGCCGGCCAGACTCCGATCGTAGATCGCCCGCACCAACCCCGGTTTGCCGCCGAAGGCCTTGTACACGGTATCCACCGCCAGTCCCGCGGCCGCGGCGATCGACGCAATCGTCGTTGAGACATAGCCGTCAGCAAGAAAGCGTTCCCGAGCCGCGTCAAGAATCGCGTCTCGGTTTTTGCGCGCGTGCACCTGCCGGTTTCGCGAGTCATAAATTCGTGTGCTTTTTTCCGTGTCCACGTATTTCATTCTATGCTACCGTATTCAATATGGCCAACATGATCGAAAGGAAGCATTCGATGGATGACTCATCCGATCCCGAGTCCCTGGTGACGAGGCTCGCCGCCGCGACCAATGCCCACGACCTGGACGCCCTCGTCGATTGCTTTGCCGATGACTACCTCAACGAGACACCAGCTCACCCGTCACAGAGCTTCACCGGCGCCGAACAGGTCCGGCGAAACTGGGCTCAGCTGTTCGCCGGCATACCTGACCTCCGGGCGCTGGTGCTGAGCACCGCCGTCGACGGAGCGGTGGCCTGGACCGAGTGGGAGCTGTCGGGAACCCGCCGTGACGGTGCGCCACAGCTGATGCGCGGAGTCATCATCTTCACAGTGGCCGAGGGTCGAGCCACTTCGGCGCGGTTTTATCTCGAGCCCGTGGAACTCGACGGCCCCGACGCCGACGCCGCTGCGGCTCGAGTTGCGGCTGCCGGCCCACGACCATGATTCTCGTCGTCGGCGGTACCGGGACTCTCGGAAGACCCCTCATGGCCAGGTTGGCAGCGCGCGGGGTGCCCCTGCGCGTTCTCACCAGAGACTCGGGGCACGCCGCCGCGCTGCGAGCGACAGGCGTCGAGGCGGTCGAGGGAGACGTGCGCGACCCCGCGGCCGTCACCGCAGCCGTCAACGGATGCGACACCGTCATCAGCGCCATCCACGGGTTCGCGTCCGGGCGAGGAATCAGTCCGGCCGCCATCGATCGAGATGCGAATATCTCCCTCGTGCGGGCCGCCGTCGACGCCAACGTGGATCACATGATTCTCGTTTCGGCCTACGGCGCGTCCGCATCGCATCCGATGAGCCTGCACCGGATGAAGTTCGCTGCAGAACAGGCCCTGCAAGCGAGCGGACTGCACTGGACGATCATCCGTCCGACCGCGTTCCTCGAGACCTGGACGAAGCTCATCGGGGCGAAGCTCCCCACCGGAGGGGCGGCCCGCGTCTTCGGTCGCGGAGACAATCCGATCAACTTCGTGGCCGTCACAGAGGTGGCGAGTGCCCTCGATCGGGCCGTCTTCGACGAAGGGTGGCGAGGCCGCTCAGTCGATGTCGTCGGCACCGACTCCATCACCTTGAACCAACTTGCGGAACGCCTGACTGCGGCGGCCGGCTCGTCGTCCCGCACCGATCATGTTCCCCTCTTGGCGCTCCGCGCGCTCTCCATTCTCGCCAGACCCGTCGCTCCGGCATTCGCCAGAATGGCTCACGCTGCCGTGGAGATGGACACCTCGAACATGGAGGTCGATGGCCCTGCACCTGCCGCGAAATGAAGCGTACAGTGTGGCCATGAATGAGGAAAAGGGCGTCGACGAGCACCGCGGAGGGCACAGATTCGTCCATTTCATCGACTGGTTGAACCACAAACTGGTCGGGGTGATGGGGCCGCCACCGATTGGCCCGTACGACGCGATTGTGAAGAAGGTCGGGGATGCCGTGTGCCCCGTCTGCGGCAGGCCGATGTCCGAACACATCATCGATCACTCGACGCCGAACACGCTGTTGACCTGCCCCGTGCCGCACCAGCCCCTGGCGGAGAACTACGAGCCGATCAACGAGTTCGGGATGCCGAAACGCGACCGCTGACTCGACCGTCGCCCGCACCAGTGGGAGCCATCGACGTCAGCCGACGAGTTCCTCCACGAGTTGGAAGCTGATCGACTCATCGTGTTCCGCTTCCGCCTCCGCTTCCGGCTCCGGCTCGGGTTCGTCGCGCGCCACGCGTCGCCCGGCCGAGCGGGTGGAGTTTTCGACGGCGCCGAGGCCGAGTTCGAGCAGTTGCTCCTCGCTCCAGCCCGCGGCAAGCGCGGCATGCCGGGCGGTGTCGACAGCGGTGATCGTGGCCTCGAGCGCGCTCAGCCGCACGGCGAGTTGGTGCACCAGATCCATCCGGCGGCTCATCTCGGCCTCGATGATCGCCTTGGCGGCGACCGTCGAGTTGTCGGGATCGAACGTCTGCCGGGATAGGTAGTGCACCTGCGCGTAGGACCTCATCCCTTAAAGATGTTGCATCCCGCGATTGACGCCCAGTCCCCAGTAGGGGGGACGTTTTTGTACCCCGTTCTGTGGGGTGCCTCAGTCGTTGTACCCCGTACTCCGGGGTGTCTCAGTCGGCCGTGAGGAGGCTCACGCGGTCGGCCAGATAGGCGTCCAGAGTGGAGACGCCCTGGCCATCCGCCCCACCCCAGCGCACCAGGACTGAGCCGTCGACCAGGGCGAGCGGCCCGGATCCGGCACGCAGGCTCCCCGCGTCGACGGCGAGGGGGACGAACCCGAAGTTGACCACGTCACCGCGAGCGAACGGACCCCGAGACGCCGTGCGCCGGGCGGCACGGCGCAGTTCGGCGGCGGGCGACTGGTTGGTCACTCGGCCGGGTTCCACCGCGCGGGTGACGGATCCCGTTGCGAAGAGGCTCCCGGACCGGTCGAGCAGGAGCACCCCCAGACGCCAGGCCCGGCCGGCCGGCACCATCGCCTCCGCGGTGCGGAACACGGAGAACCCCCGGGAGGGCCTGAGGATCGCCAGCGCCTCGTCCCTCACGCCGGCAGCGTCCAGCACGCCGATGGTGCCGGCCAGCAACTCCCGCACCTGGCGCTCGACACGCTCGGCCTGCTCGTCAGGCACCGTCGTTGACCGTCATCGCCAGAATCGGACGATCTCGGGGGCGAGTCGTCGGCCCAGATCGCGGCCGGCGAGCGCGGACGCCCGACGCACACCCGGATCGAGGGGGTTCGGCCCGAACGCGGCGATCGCGTCGGCGTCCGCAAAGACCGTGTGGATGCGGGCGGGCGCGAGGGTGTCGAGCTCGGCGGCGGAGATTGTCGGGCCCGCCGGGGACGATTCCGGCCCCGGCACGAGGATGAGTACCTGGCCGGACCCGGCGGCGAGGTCCGCGTTGGCGATCGTGCGCATCCCGCCGTCCATATAGTGGCGACCGTCGATCTCGACTGTGGGCCACACCCCGGGCACCGCACAGCTCGCGGCGACCGCGTCGACGAGGTCGACCCCGGAATCGCGGTCGAATACCCGGAGCTCGCCGGTCGCCGTGTCCACCGCGGTGATGAGGAGCGGGCGATCCGGCCAGGACTGCGAGGGCAGGCGGGCCGCGATGATCGCGAGACGGGTTGCGGCTGGGACGGTCTCGGCATCCCGGGCGATCACGCCGAGGCGACGTCTGGCCTCCTCGGGCGACGTCGAGCCCGCGAGCGCGTCGGCAATCATCGCCCCGAACTCGGCCAGGTCGATGTGCACGAACAGCTCGGCGGACTCCTCGGAGACCTGGGAACCGAACAGGCCCTCCAGTGCCGCACCGCTCGCCACCTGGGCGGCGACCGCGGATCCGGCGGATGTCCCGACCAGCAGTGTGTCGTCGCTCAGAATCCTTCGGCAGGCGTCGGGTTCCGCCTCCTGCAGACCGCGCAGCACCCCGATCTCCCAGGCGATTCCCGCCACTCCGCCACCGGCAAGAACAACTGCACTCTGTGTCATGCGAACGACCCTACGTGAGCCGGATGACTTCGGCCCGCGGCGGCACTGTTCTCGGTCAGCTCGCCGGAACGTGGACCGGCTCGGCCGTGCTGGAGTCGCGCGGTGCGCGGGACGGCCACCAGAAGCTGTCCCCGGTGAGGAAGACCAGCGCCGGCACGAGAACGGTCCGCACGACAAGGGTGTCGAGGAGCACGCCGATGCAGACGATCACGCCGATCTGGGTGAGCGCCACCACCGGCAGCACCCCGAGCACCGCGAAGACCGCGGCGAGCAGGATGCCGGCGCTGGTGATCACACCGCCGGTGGAGGCGAGTGCCCTGATCATGCCCTCGGTGGTGCCGTGGAGGATCCTCTCCTCCCGCGCGCGGGTGGTGAGGAAGATGTTGTAGTCGACACCGAGGGCCACCAGGAAGAGGAACGCGAACAGGATCACGTTCGTGTTGAAGGCCGGGAAGCCCAGGAGGTGCTGGAAGATCCAGTTCGACGCGCCGAGGCTGGCGAAGAAGGTCGCGAGCACGCTCGCGATCAGCAGCACGGGGGCCACGAGCGAGCGCAGGAGCAGGGCGAGGATCACGAACACGATCACGAGGATGATCGGGATGATGAGGTCCTGGTCGCGCTGCGATGCCTGGCGGGTGTCGAGAGCCGTCGCATCCGTGCCGCCCACGATCGTCCTGGACGCCGCCCCGCTGGCGTCCGCGAACCCGGAGCGCAGCTTCGTGATCGTGGCGAAGGCGGCGTCGCTTCCGGGGGCGGCGGCGAGGGAGACCTCGAGGCGGGTGAGTCCGTTGGCGCTCTCCCCCGGTCGAACCGAGTCGACCCCGTCGGTGGCCGAGGCGAGTTTGGCGGCGTCCACGGCCACGGCATCCGGGGCGAGAACCACGGTCTGGCTGGTGAGGCCGGCCGAGAACGACCTGTCGACGATCTTCTGCGCGACGACGGACTCCGGGTTGCCGAGCAGCTGCTCGGTCTGGGAGAGGCCGACCGAGAATCCGATCAGACCGAGGCTGAGGGCGCCGACACCGACCAGCGACACCCCCGTGATGACGGCAGGGCGACGCGAGACGCCGCGTCCGAGCCTCGTCCAGAAGCCGGCCCGCTGCGGCGACGCGGCGTGCTCGTGCACGCGCGGAACGAAGGGCCAGAAGAGACCTCGTCCGCAGACCACCAGGGCGGCCGGCAGCACGAGCAGGGCGAAGGCGATCGCGACCACGACACCCACGGCACAGGCGAAGCCGAGCGCGCGGTTGCCGGCGAGTTCCGCGAAGAGCAGGGTGACGAGACTCAGCGCGACCGTTCCGCCGCTTGCCGCGATCGCCGGTCCGGCGCTCTTCACGGCGGTGAGCATGGCCGCCGATCGGTCCTGTGTACGCAGGAGTTCCTCGCGATAACGCGCAACGAGCAGCAGCGCGTAGTTGGTGCCGGCACCGAACACGAGTACCGAGAGGATGCCGGAGACCGAGGCATCGATGGTGACCCCGAGGGGCTTGGCCAGGGCGCCGGCGACGATGCCGGCAAGACCGTCTGCCGTGCCGACGACGGCGAGCGGAACGATCCAGAGAATGGGGCTGCGGTAGGTGACGATGAGCAGCACCGCCACGACGATGACCGTCACGAGAAGGAGCTTCACGTCTGCCCCGGCGAAGGCGTTCGAGATGTCGGACTGGAAGCCCACCGCTCCCGTGAGGTAGCTGTTGAGGCCGGAAGGCAGGTCCTTGGCTGCGACAGCGCGGAGGGCGTCGGCGGCCGTGCCGACGTCCTTCTCGACCGTGCTCTTGTCGAGCGGCACGACCGAGATCGCCGCGGTTCCGTCGTCGCTGAAGCGCGGCGCGGTGGCCCTCGGTGCGGTGGACTCGGTGCCGAGCGCGGCGGACCTGGCCGTGATGGCCTCCCTGTCGGCGGCGGTGAGCGCCTTGCCGTCCCGGCTCCAGACGACCACGGCCGCGGTCTGTTCCGCCGACGGGAACTTGGCGAGGGCGGCATCGACCTGGGCCGCCTGGCTCGAGTCCGGCAGCCCGGTGGAGGGGAAGCCGGCGGACTTGGTGGCGGGCAGCAGTGCGAAGAGCAGTCCGACAGCCACGATGGTGCCGGCGAGCACTGCCCAGGCCGTGCGACGGCCGCTGATGAAACGCCAAATGGCGGTCATTTTTCTCCAAGTTGATTGATTGCTAGATCGTTTAGCTATCTCACGGATTAGCATGTCCCGTGTGGAAGAAAAGCGCAAGTCCGATTCGCCGGTCGAACCGGCATCACTCGCGCCCGCAATATCGGCGAACACCGGAGGGGTCGCCCTCCCCGATTCGGGACTGATCGGCGCACAGCTGCGCGAGATCCTCACCCTCTCCACCGCCTTCGAGCGGCATCTTGGTCGGGCACTCTCGGTGAACGACACGGACCTCGCCGCCATGGAGCACCTGATCAGCCACGGGCCCCTCAGTCCGAGCGAACTGGCCAGACACCTCACGATCTCCACCGCGGCCACCACCATCGTGATCGATCGCCTCGTGGCCGTCGGGCACGCGCATCGGGAGGCGCACCCCCACGACCGACGCAAGATCGTGGTCGTGCCGACGCCGGCGTCGGTTCGCGCGACCTTCGAGGCGCTGATGCCCCTCATCGGCGGCGTCGCCTCGGTGACCAACGAGCTCTCGGCCGAGGATCGCAGGACGGTCACCGACTTCCTCGCGTCCGTCGTGGGCGTCTATCGGAGGGCGCTCGAGCCTCCGGTCTGATGCCGCCCGCCGGGTCTTTCGTCGGTCGGCGCCGGGGGTGCAGAATTCTCGCATGGAGGAACCGAGCGGATCGGATCAAGCGAACGGCGTGCCGGCCTCCGTTCGCGCCCAGCTTCTCGCGACCGAGCACTGGAGCCTGCTCGCCTCTCGGGGAAGCACCCAGAGCGAAGTGCTCACCCGGATCAGCATCTTCCTCACCCTGGTCTCCGCCGGACTCGTGAGCATCGCGCTGGTCGGACAGGCCACTCAGTTCTCCGGTACCTTCCGACTGTTCGCCGGCATTCTCCTCATCGTCGTGATCGTCGTCGGGATTCTCACCCAGGTTCGGGTGTCCAACGTTTCGCTCGAGGACCTCATGTACGTGCTCGCGATGAACCGGCTTCGGGCAGCCTACGTGGAGCTCGATCCCGGCATCGCGCCGTACCTGATGGCCTCCCCGTACGACGATCGCGCCGGCTCCGTCCAGACCTACTTCTTCCTCGGGCGCCGTCGAGGAACAACCCAGATTCTCGGCAGCAGCATGGTGTTCATCATCGCCGTCAACGCGACGCTGATCGGCCTGCTCGCGTCGTCGGTCGCGAGCGAATTGGGCGCTGTGACCGCCGCCGTGATCGCGATCGGAGCGGCATCCGGGCTCGCATTCTTCGGGCTGAGCCTCGCTCGCGGGGCGCGACGCTACTTCGGACTGTGGAAGACCTACACCCCGCTGCACCCCGGCCCGGCCGAGTCAACCCCGCCACCGGCGGATTAGGCGAGGAATTCTTCACAAGTCGAGCGGTGCGCGGAAGTGGCCCCTCGGCATGCCGCTAATCTGAGCGCACGACCGTTCAGAGGGGCACGAGAGCAATGGCCGAACCAGACACCGATTTCAGGGCCTATGCCGGGATGGTCGCCTTTCCGCGCGGCCCGGGCGACCTCACCTCGACGACGTCCTGCCCGGCCTGCTTCAGTCCGCTGCGCAGGGAGGTGTGCCCGGAATGCGGCCTCGACCTCGGCAACCCGGCATCCGCGGAGCTGGCGGCCGCCTCGACGCACGCCGCCGCCCTCCTCGACCGCCGCCTCGACCTCATCGGCCGCATCCGTTTCGAGACGGCGCAGGTCCTCGCCGCGCGCCGGTCGACGGCGGCCGCCTTCGCCGCGGCCGCGCCCGTGCTGTCGTCGCCCGCCCGCGAGGCCGCGCCTGCGCCCGATTCGCTCGGGTCGGCGCCGTCAGCGCCTCCCGTGTCGTCTCTGCCGTCGGCGCCGACCACGCCTCCCCCGTTCTCCGGGCCTCCCGCGTCGCCAGCCGGGGGATCTCCCGCCTCTCCGACCGCGCCACGCCGCTCCGGCGTGCAGGTGATCCTGCTGGTCGTGGGCATCTCGCTGCTCTCCGTGGCTGCGATCTTCTTCCTGGTCTACGCGTTCATCAACTTCGGCATCCTCGGCCGGTCACTCATCATCGGCGCGATCACCGCGGCGGCGTTCGCGGTGGCGTCCCTGCTTCGCCGTCGGGACCTCACGGCCACGGCGGAGGGCATCGCGGTGCTCGCGGCCGTGCTCGCCTACCTTGACGTCTACGCCCTGCGCGCCAACGACTTCTTCGGCCTCGGCGCGAGCAACGACGAGCTCTACTGGGGCGTGGCCCTGGTCGCGACCGCCGTGCTGTTCGTCGGCTGGAATCGGCTGTCGGGGCTTCGAACCGCCAGCGTGGTCGGCTTCGCCGCGATCGCGCCGGGGGCGGGACTGCTCGTGTCCGGTTTGGGTGAGCGCACGGATGGCGCCACCAGGACGGTCTTCGCCCTGGGCGCGGTGGCGGTGGCCGGCCTCGCCCAGGTCGCGGCGGGACGACGCGGCACGCCGACGAGACGCGGGTTCACGGGCACCCCGGAGCGGGCCATTCTGCTGTCGAGCGCCGCTCTCGCCCTCGTCGCCGGGTTCGCCGCAAGTTTCGCACTTCCGGGTGCCGGCGTGTGGACGAGCGCGGTGGCCATCGCGGCGCTCGCGGTGATCGCCCTGTTTCATGTCGCGGCACTGGGCATCGCCGCCCCCGGGCGCTCGGTCTCGAAGGCGTTCGGGGCGGTCTTCGCGGTGCTCGGCGGAGTGCTCTCCGCCTCCGTCGTCGCTTCGACGGTGATCCGCGGCGTGGACGATCGAGTCGCGGTGATCGCGCCCTCCGTCGCCGCCGTCACGGTGGCACTGCTGTTCGAGCTGGCCTCCCGACGGGGCCCTCTCGCCCTCGCCCTCCAGACCCGCACCGCCGCCATCGCGGCCGGGGTGATCGCGGCGATCACCGGGCTCGTGCCGGTTTTCACCGCGGTGGCCGGCACGGTCCTTCCCGTGGCCGGTTCCCTGCTGAGGTCGTGGAAGGTGAGCCCGACGTCCGAGATCTCCCGGCTCGATGACCACTTCGGACTCGCCGTCCTGGCCCTGGCGTCGATCGGAGTGATCGCGACCGGCTTCTGGACCGCCGGCCGCTCCCTCCGCGGGAGGGCCGCCGTGCTCGCGTCGTTCGCCGCAGCGGTGGCCGTGCTCGCCGTGCCATTGCTCTCCATGCTCTGGCTCGTGCTGGCCGGCTGGCTGCTTCTGGCCGCGGTGTCCCTCGCGCTGCTCGTCGCCGCGCCCGGCCGACCGCTCGTCGCCCGCGTGGGCCGAGGGTCCCTGGTCGGGGCGCTCGCGGCATCCGCGGCCCTCGCCTACTTCGTGGGCTGGGCGAGCACGGGCACCTGGCTCGCCGCCTCGATCGCGGCCGTCCTGCTCCTGCTCGCGGCCCGCGGCATCCCGCGCACGACGTCGGTCCCCGCGACGGCCGTTCGCGCGGCCCTGCTCGGCACGGCCGTCGGCGTGCTCCTCATCGGCTCCGCCGCCCTCGCACGGCAACTCGCCCTGGACGGCGCGCCCTCCCCCGCCGTCGATCTGCTCAACCTGAGCCGGGCCGTCGAGATCGCCGCGATCGTGCTTCTCGTGCTCGCCGCAGTCGGCCGCGGACGACTCGTCTCCGAGGCCGACCGGCGCACGGTGTTCTGGATGTCGATCGCCGCGGCGGGCGGTTTCGCCACGACCGCCCGTCTGGCGTTCGCCGCGCCGGGCGGCGACCGAGGACCCCTGTTGCCCGAGCCGGCGACCGGGCTGGTCGTGAACGCCCTGCTGTTCGCGGCGCTCGTGGCCTGGGTTGCCGTGCCGACCCTGTCCGCGTTGCGGATCGAGCGGATCGTCGCATCGATCGCCCTCGGCCCGGCGCTGCTGCTCGTGGTCGATTCCTTCGCCCACGTTCTCCACTTGCCGGAGTTCGCCCTCACGGTGGTTCCGGTCACCTCCGCCGTGCTGGCGAGCGCGGGGGGCCTCGCGGTCGCCATGCTCCGGCCGGCGAGCGCCCGCTGGCCACGCGAGGTGGGAATCGGTCTCGTCGCACTGCCGGCACTCGCGAGGGCCGTCCTCGACCGCCACGAGTCCGGCTGGCTCGTGCTCGTGCTTGCCGCGGTCGCCGCGCTGATGCTCGCGATCGGACGTGACGGCTTGTTCGCCTCGAGTTCCCCCCGGCGCCGGGTGGGCTGGGTGGCGCTCGGGCTCGCCACCGTCGGGCTGTGGTGGCACCTGTCCGACGACAGGGTGCTCGGCCTCGAACCCTACGTGCTGCCCGTTGCCGGCGCGCTGCTGCTCATCGCGCTGCTCGTCTGGCGGGCCGAACCTCGCGAACCGCACGACACCCCGAGCCGGTCCGCGCCGCTCATCGCGCTCGGCGGCCTGCTCGTCGCCATCCTGCCGCTGGGACTGGACGCGGCGACCGGCGGGCCGGCTCGCGCGCTGGTGGTGGGCGCCGTGTCGGCCGTGTTGCTCGTGGCCGGGAGCGTGATCCTCGGCGGTGCCACCATTCGCCCATACCTCGATGCCGCCGCGCTCGCCGGTGCGATCGGCGTCATCGTCGTGACGGCCGGACGCTCGATTGCCATCAGCCTCGAGCCGGGCAGCGCTTCGGCGATCGTTGACGGTTGGCTGGTCGGCGGAATGGTCCTGCTCGTCGGGGCCGCATTCGGGCAGGCGAGGGTGCGCGGCGACTCCCACGACGCGATTCGCTCGGTCGCCAGCCAGGCTCTCGGAATCATCGCGATGACCTCCACCCTGCTCATCGAGCTCTCGATCTTCTCGCCAGACGGCCTGGGGCCGCTGCGAGCACTGAGCCTCGTGCTGCTCTTCGCCGCGCTGCATGTGATCGCCTTCCTCGTCAACCGCGCGCCGTTCAGCCGAGCGGTGGGCTGGCTCGCCATCGCCTACGCGGCGGTCGCCGGCATCGGTGGAGTGGCGTCCGGCGCGCTGGACTCGATCGAACTCGCGTCGATTCCGGTGGCCCTCGCCCTGCTCGCCACGGGGGCGACGGTGCTCGCCGGCTCCCCCGCGGCCCGGAGCTGGGCCTGGCTCGCCCCGGGGATCACCGCGCTTCTTGTTCCGTCGCTTCTCGCGACGGCGGTGGATGCCCCGCTCTGGCGACTCGTCGGCCTCGGCGTGGCGAGTGTCGCCGTCGTGATCGCCGGCGTCCGCTGGCGGCTGCAGGCGCCGTTCCTGATCGGTGCCGTGGTGGCGCTCGTGCACGCGATAGCCACCTTCGCCCCGCAGATCCGGCTCGTCTACGATTCGGTGGAGTGGTGGTTGTGGCTCGCGGTGGGCGGTGTGATCATCGTGGTCATCAGCGCCCGCTTCGAGAAGAGTATGCGCGGTCTTGCGACGCTCGCGACGCGCATCCGATCCCTGCGGTAGCACCCCCCAGACGGGGGCTGCCTGTCCTCTAAAAGGGGGACTAGGGTCGAAACAACCTCACCCGAGAGGTCTCTACCCGACATGCCCGTTCCCCGCTGGGCTTTCAAACGCTGTGCCTTCACCCGCTGTGCCTTCTACCCGCTGTGCTTTCACCCGACTGGCCCTCCCCCGAAGAGGGCTCCACCCCCAGGAGCTTTCACCATGTCACTCAACGACACTTCCGTGCCCGCAGGTTGGTACCGCGATCCGCTGGGCCTCCCCCAGCTTCGCTGGTGGAACGGCACGAACTGGACCAACAAGGTGGAGGAACCGCGCCCGGAACTCCAGATCGCCGAGAGCATGGATCGGGCGACGGCCGTCACTCGCTGATCGACCGGCGGGCCGCACCGGCCTCGACTAGCGCTGCAGCCAGGCGAGTACGGCGAGCACGCGGCGATGGTCGCTGCCCGAATCGTCGAGTCCCAGCTTCTGGAAGATCGACGTGACGTTCTTCTCGACTGCGCCCGTGCCGATCACCAGCTGGGCAGCGATCGCCGCGTTGGTGCGGCCCTCCGCCATGAGGGTGATGACCTCGCTCTCGCGCGGCGTGAGCCTCTCGAGCGGGTCGTGCCGGCGACCGATGAGCTGGGCGACCACCTCCGGGTCGAGCACCGTGCCGCCAGACGCGATGCGCTCGATCGCGTCCTTCAACTCGTCGAGGGACGCGACCCGGTCCTTCAGCAGATAGCCGATGCCACCGGTGCCCGACGACAGCAGGTCCTGGGCGTAGGCCACCTCGACATATTGCGAGAGCAGCAGGATCCCGACCCCTGGCAGCAATTGTCTCGCCCGGATCGCGGCGCGCACGCCCTCGTCGCGAAAGGTGGGCGGCATCCGCACGTCGAGCACGACGAGGTCCGGGGCGAGTTCCACGAGGCGTTCCAGCAGGAGGTCGGCGTTCGCGAAGGCGCCGACGACCTCGTGACCCGCCTCCACGAGAACCCGCACGAGCCCTTCGCGCAACAGCACCGAGTCGTCGGCGACGAGAACGCGCAGGGGGGTATCGATCACGACACCACCCTATTGCCCGCCCGGGCCGCGACCCGGTCGGGCCCGGCCTCAGTAAGTGACGGGGAGGTGCGCGCTCACCCTGGTCGGACCGCCGACGGGGCTCGAGACGGAGAGGATGCCGCCGAGACCGCGCACACGCTCGTCCAGGCCGGCGAGGCCATGCCCGTCCGTGACCGCCGCCCCGCCGGTTCCGTTGTCGGTGACGGTGAGGTCGAGCCAGGTCGAGTCCGGCTCCGGCACTCGGCGCAGCGCGACCCTCAGTTCGACGTCGGTCGCCGACGCGTGCTTGGCCACGTTGGTGAGGAGCTCACTCGCCACGAAATAGGCGTTGCGCTCGATCTCCTGCGGTAGATCCACGTCGGCCGCCAATTCGTTGACGAGCCTGATGGGCACGGGGCTGCGCACGGTGAGCGACTCGAGGGCCGCGACGAGCCCCCGGTCGAGCAGGATCGGCGGGGCGAAGCCACGCGAGAGGGCCCTCAACTCTTCCAGGGCCTCTCGCGACTGAACCATGGCCTCCGCCATGAGGGCACGGGCCTTCTGCGGGTCGGTGTCCAGCTGCCGGTCGGCGGCGGCGAGGTCCATCTGAAGGCGCACCAGTCGCTGCTGCGGCCCGTCGTGGATGTCTCGCTCGAGGCGACGCAGCGAGTGACCCTCGGCGGAGACCGCCGCGCCGCGCGACGCGCTGAGAGCGATCACCTCGCGCTGCAGGGCATCGGACCGGAAGGCGCCGAGTACCCCGCGAGCGATCACGTGGTGGAGCAGCACGAGTCCGCGGGTGACGAAGGGCAGGGTGGCGATCACGACGAGGCCGATCGCGGCCGTGAACACGACCTCGAGCGCGTCTCGAGCGCCGCCCTGGGCCGATGCCCCGAAAAGCCCGAGCAACCAATCGGCGAGGTACCAGTTGCCGTCGCCCTTCGGCACCGTGCGCCACCAGAGTCCGTAGCTGAGCGCGCCGAGGCCCACCGACACCCAGACCACGGTGATCACCCAGGTGATCAGGGAGATGGCGAAGTTGATGACGAGGGTATGGAGCAGGTACAGCCAGTAGTGTCCGTTGCCGAGCACCGATCGGAGCCAGCCCCAGAACCCCTCGCGTGCGCGGGCATCCTGCCACTCCGGACGCTCGATGCGTGGACGGCCCGCCCACTCGAGGCGCACGAGCTCGAGGATGCCGAAGCCGCGCGAGACGTAGAGCGCCCCGATCAGCAGGAACGCGCCAATGAAGAAGGTGACGAGGGTGCCTGCGCCCGCGCTCAAGAGGGTGACGGCGACGGCGAAGCCCACCACCGCGATGGGGAGGGTGAGGATGAGGAATCCGAGCTCTCGGGGAACTTTCCTCCACAGTCGCCAGTACGCGGCCGGTCGTTTCGAGGGCGGGGTGCTCACAGCACCCAGAGTGCCAGACTCTGAGGTCATAGGGGCGGTGTCGGTGATTGTCATAGCTCCAGCATCGCGAGTGCTTCCCCGCTCGCCCACCCGGCTGGCTCACGGATACGTGGTGGGGTTTACCCCCGGCCTTGCGGTTCCTCGCTCGCGTTTGGGCCGGGTTGTGCGGGACGGGTTGTGCAGGACGCGTTGTGCAGGACGCACTGCTCACCCAAACGACTCGTTGCGCAGGACCTCCTCCCGCCACACGCCCGCCCACCCCACAGACTCCAGTTCTGCAGGACACGTTCTGCAGGACGCTGCACGCCCGACAACACGTTGTGCAGGACAGTCTCTGCGGGACATCGGAAGGACACGGAGCAGAGAACAGGGTGGAGGTTGCGCGTTCTGCACAGCCCGCTGAAGACCGAAGCCAGGTCGGTGACCGTCCTGCACAACTCGACCGACGGCGATGCGTGCGGCGCGGCTCGGCGCGGGCTGTCCTGCACAGGCCGTCCTGCATAACGGGAGTCTGCGGGGTGGGCACCCGGTCCCTGTCCTGCAGAACGTGTCCTGCAGAACTGGAGTCTGTAGGGCGGGCACCGGGGCAACCGGGCCGCGTCCTGCAGAAAGCAGAAGGTGTCCTGCACAGGGTGTCCTGCACAACGTGCCGCGCACGAGCGGCACGGCTAGAGGGCCGAGAAGGTCCAGCTTCCGGCGAGCATCGTCGCGGCGACCGGCATGCGGCGGAGGGCGTCGGGCGCGGCCACGAGGGGGTCGAGATCCAGGACCACGAGATCCGCGTCCTCGCCGACCGCCACGCGCGAACGGCCGTTTGTGGACGCCACGAGCGCCTCGGCCGCCGAGATCGCCTGCTCCGGATGCCACGGCTCCAGCCCGTCGCGGGAACGTCCGACCGCAGCCGCCATGGTCACCCACGGGTCGAGCGGAGCGACCGGGGCATCCGACCCGAGGAGCAGCTGCGCCCCGGCATCGAGGAGGCTGCGCAGCACGAAGGCCCGGCCGGTGCGTCCGGCCCAGTATCGGTCGGCGACGCCGCGGTCGTCCATGGCCTGTTCGGGCTGCACGCTCGCCGCCACGCCGAGGGCGGCGAAGCGCGGCAGGTCTGCGTCGAGCAGCAGCTGGGCGTGCTCGATTCGACCGCGGCATCCGACCGCCTGGAACGCGTCGAGGGCGATGCGGTTGGCTTCGTCGCCGATGGCGTGAACGGCGGGGAGTAACCCGGCGCCGGATGCTCGCATCATCAGATCGGTGAGCTCGTCCCCCGGCACCGTCAGGATGCCGTTCGGGCGATCGGAGTGCTCGAGGCCCGGGTAGACGTGCGCGCAGTAGGCGGTACGGGTGTTGAGCGAGCCGTCGATGAGCACCTTGAACGGTCCCATCGTGAGCAGGCCGCCCGTTCCCGCGATCACCTCGCCGGTGAACCGCCCGGCGGCGATCGCCGCCTCGAGGTGCTCGGTGTAGACGCCTGCTGAGATCCGCAGCGAATCGAATCCCGCGGCGAATCGGCGACCCCAGACCGGGATGTTGTCCGCCATCTCGAAGTCCACTACGCCCACCACGCCGCGGCCGGCCGCCGCCCGCGCGGCCTCGCTCACCCACGCGTCGAGCACGGCGTCAGGCACGTCCTGGAGCGCGGCCGTGACCGGGAAGGCCTCGTCCTCACGGAGGATTCCGGTCGAGCGGCCGGCATACCCGAACCGCCCGAGAGCGGCGGAGTTGAGCCAGCAGCAGTGCAGGTCACCGCTCACGAGTACCACGGGCACGGTGTCCACCTGCGAATCGAGCAGCGCGGCGGAGGGCGCATCCGGCCACAACCCATCGCGAAAGCCGAACCCCACGAGCGGAAGCCCGGCCTCCGGCGGAGCCGTGCGGAACGCCTCGCCCATCACTCGGGCGGCCTCGGCGGCGGATGTCGCGGTCGAGAGATCGACCCGGCGCTGGGCGAGGGCATGCTGAGTGAGATGGACGTGGTTGTCCCACAGGCCCGGGATCACGAACCGGCCGCCGAGGTCGACGGACTCGTCACCCGACAGCTCGCCGCCGATCGCCGAAATCGATCCGTCGGACACGAGCAGGTCGGTGGGAGGCGCGCCCGCGCCGACAATCCGCGCGTTGCGCAGCACAATGCTCATTCGCCGTGCACCCGTCTCATCTCGCGCGCGAGAGCGGGTTGGGCGTAGTTCGCGCCGTGCTCGAGCTCGTCGATGATTGTCGCGACGACCTCGGGCGACTTGTTCTGGCTGAGTTTGAGCCGCGCATCGAAGCGCGTCACCCGCAGGCGGAAGCCCGCCGTGCCGTGCACGATCCGCCTGGCGTATTCCTCGTTCTGTTCGAGCCGTGCCGGATGCGGCATCCGGTTCTCGAAGAAGTCCACGAGGTCGCCGAGCACGCGGTAGTTCTCCTCGTCGGAGAGGATTTCGGGGGTGCCGTAGAGGTGAGCGGTCACGTGATTCCAGGTGGGGACGGCCGGGACCGCCCCGTACCAGCCGGGCGAGATGTAGCCGTGTGGACCCTGGATGATCACCAGCACCTCGTGCCGCCCCAGCTCGTGCAACTGCTCGTCCGGTCGCCCGACGTGGCTCACGATGCTGATGCCGTCCGCGTCCTCCTCGAGCACCACCGGGTAGTGCGAGGCGACGATCCCGGTCGCCGTGCTCGACACGATCGTGGCCCACGGGTTCTCCCGGATGAGCCTCTTGACCTCGGCCTCATCCTCGAGCAGGAAGGCTGGCGTGCGCCTCATGCCTGGTCCCTGGGGCACCAGTAGAGCTTGCGCCCGCCGAGCTCCTCCATGACGATGTTCGTGCCGCAGACCCGGCAGGGCAGACCGGCGCGGTGATAGACCCAGTGCCGGTCGTCGCGGGAGGCGAGCGCCTTGCGGTAGTCGTCGGGGTCGAGGTCGTCCATGGTGAGCATCTGGCCGGTCGCGACGCCCGTCGCGAGGAGCCTCGTCCAATCGCGCCACAGCTCCCGCAGCGTCTGCTCCGGAACCAGCTTGCCCGGAGTATGCGGGTTGAGACGTGCGCGGAAGAGAAGTTCGGCCCGGTAGACGTTGCCGATTCCGCTGACGACTCCCTGGTCCATGAGCAGGAGGGCGATGGGGGTCGGCTTCCGACGCACCACGCTCACGAAACGCTCCTCGCCCTCCGCCGCGTCCACCTCGAGCGGGTCCGGGCCGAGCTTCGCGATCGTGGCCTCCACCTGATCGGGCGTCAGCACCTCGCACGCGGTGGGGCCGCGCAGGTCCGCCACGGCATCGTCGGTGAGCAGCCGCACCCGCACCGCGCCGATCGGCTCCGGCGGAAAGACGTCGATCGGCTCCTCGAGTTTCTCCTGCTCCGCCATCCGCAGGCGGGTCCGCCGGGGCGCGCCGATGCTCGACAGCGAGCTCTCCGAGCCGTTCGCGCCGTCCTGGTCGGCGACCGTTCCTCGCTGGTTGGTCTGGCCCATCCGACCGTTCGCCGCGGCGACGGTCGCGTCGACGGTGATGTCGCCCGCGAAGTCCCAGGCGCCGTAGATTCCCAGATGCACCCGCAGCCACAGGTCATTGTCGAAGCGGAGGAACATCTGCTTTCCCACGGCCCTGGCCTCGGTGATCGTGTGCCCGTCGAGCCGAGCCGCACCGTCCACGAAGCGTCCCTGCGGCGAGGAAACGCGCACCGGATGCCCGACGAAGTGCAGCCCGAACTGGCGGGCGATGCGGTGGACGGAGTGGCCCTCTGGCACGGTCAGTCGATCTCGTGGCCGGCGATGAGCCCCGTGGCCTCGTATTCTGCGAGCTGCGCGATGCGGCGCACGTGGCGCTCCTCGCCCGAGAACGGCTCCGCGATGAACGTGTCTATGAAGAGCTTGGCCTCGTCGACGGTGTGCTGGCGGGCACCGATCGAGATGAGGTTCGCGTCGTTGTGCTGGCGCGCGAGCAACGCTGTCGACACATTCCAGACGAGTGCGGCGCGGGCGCCGAGCACCTTGTTCGCCGCCATCTGCTCGCCGTTGCCCGACCCGCCGAAGACCACGCCCAGCGCCTCGATGCCGGAGCGCTGGTCGGCCACGACCGCGCGCGCGGCGTTGATGCAGAAGCTCGGGTAGTCGTCGAGCGGATCGACGACGGTCGGCCCGTGGTCGACTACCTCGTGGCCCGCAGAGCGCAGGTGCTCCTGAAGGTCGGTGCTGAATTCGAGTCCGGCGTGATCGGTGGCGATGTGGATGCGCATGCTCACCAATTTAGGCGATGTAGACCTTGCGAATCGTCTCGGTGACCGTCCACACCGTGCGCTGTCCCGCGGCGAGCCGACCGACCGTTCCCGGGCCGAGCTGCAGAACGGTGCCGTCGTGGTCGAAACGCACGGTCGCCCGGCCCGCGATCACCACGAAGACCTCGTCCGACTCCACGTCGCGCATCGAGCCGGGGGTCATCTCCCATACCCCGATCTCCTCCGCGCCTATGTCCCCCGCGCCACGCGTGCAGAGCACCGCCGAGCCCGTCATCGGTTCACCGGCGACCACCTGCTCGCCGGCCACCGCCTCGAGTTCGAGATCGAGATCGACGGCGGCGACCGCGGAACCAGCATCGAGCATCACGGCTTCCAATACCCGACCTTGCCGAGAAGCTGCACCTCGGGGTCGGACCCGGCAGGAACCGGCACCTCCGGAGGGAACACGCCCATGGCGCGGAAGTCTGCGATCTGCGGCCCGAGGATCTGCCAGAGGCCGTCGACGAGAGGCTCGGGCAGGGAGAAGTCGAGGCCGAGCGAGTGGGCGATGGACCAGGCCTGGAAGGCGCGGTAGGTGCTCGTGTGCACAAGGTAGTCGCCGAGCGAGAAGTCGCCGTAGCTGAGGTGCACGATCCGGTCGAAGTCGAGATCGCGGGACACGGCCTCCATCGCCGCATCGTTGATGTCGTCGTAGCTCGCGATCGGGTCGTCACCGAGCAGGTCCCCGTCGTGGCGGGTGCCGACCTCCTCCGCGGTGCGGCCGGCCAGCACATCCGGAACCCACGCCTCGTCGTACGCGTGGTAGGCGATGATGTCGCGAAGCGTCGGGTTCGGCTTGCGCGACCACTCGGCGGGGGCGGGCTGGGCCAGCTGGTCGTGATCGATCATGTCGATCACATCGCGCAGCGCCGCGTCGGACATGAGAAAGAGATCCTGTTGATTCATGCTCGGAGGCTACTCCGGGGCGCCGACACCCCGGGGTGCACCGCTACGAATCGAAGCCGAGGCCCACGGCATCCAGGGTCTTCAGCAGCACGTTGCGCTTGCCGGAGTTGTGGTCTGCCCGGTCAAGGGCCCACCGGGTCGCCTGCACCGCCGCATAGGTGGCCGGCTCGGGAGGGAAGGGAAGCGGCATCTCGCGCACCATGCGCAGTTGCGTGCGCTCGGTCTGCTCGCCGGAGAGCTGGTCGAGCATGACGTTCGCCGCGAACCGGGTCGCGGCCACCCCGAGGCCGGTGAACCCCGCGGCGTAGGCGACGCGGCCCTGGCGGGCGAGCCCGAAGAAGGCGCAGAACCGGCTGCTCGTGTCGATGACCCCCGCCCAGCGGTGGCTGAATCGCACGCCCTCGAGCTGCGGGAAGGTCGTGAAGAAGTGGCTCGCCAGGGTGCGGAAGGTCTGCGGACGATCCTCGTACTCGCTGCGGATGCGCCCGCCGTAGTGGTACACGGCGTCGTACCCGCCCCACAGGATGCGATTGTCGGCGGTCAGCCGGTAATAGTGGAACTGGTTGGCGAGGTCGGCAACGCCCTGCCTGCCCTCCCAGCCGATGGAGGCGAGTTGCGCTGCGCTGAGCGGCTCCGTCATGAGCACGTGGTCGTACACCGGCACCGTGTGCAGCCGGTAGCGCTTGAGCAGCGAGGGGAAGGCGTTGGTGGCGAGGGCGACCCGGTCCGCGTGCACGAAGCCACCGTCCAGCGTGAGCGTGACCGGGCCGTTCGGCAACTCGCTGTCGATTGCGCGCACCGGCGAGTGCTCCACGATCTGGACGCCCGCCTCGACGCACGCCCTGGCGAGTTCCGCGGCGAGCCTCGCCGGGTGCACCATCGCCGTGTCCCGCTTGCTCCAGAGGCCCCCGAGGTAGGTGGGCGAATTCACCCGGCCTCGAATCTGCTCGGCGTCGAAGAAGATCTCGTCGACGCCGTCGTGGGCGTCCCGGAGCTCGGCGACCTGGTAGTCCTCCACGGCCACGGCGAGAGACCCCGTTCGTTCGAACTGGCAGTCGAGACCGAGACGGGCGACGGTGGCCTCGATCTCATCGAGGTTCTCGGCGCCGAGCCGATCGAGCTGTTCCAGCTCGTCGGCGAACCGGTTCTGCCCGTTCGCCTCCCCGTGGGTGAGGGTCGCCTCGCAGAAGCCGCCGTTGCGTCCGGATGCCGCCCAGCCCACCGTCTTGCCCTCCAGCACGATCACCCGCAGCGAGGGATCCCGCTCCTTCGCCTGCAGGGCCGTCCAGAGGCCGGCGTATCCTGCCCCCACGATCGCGAGATCGACGTTCGCGGTGCCCCGGTGCCGGGGGAAGGATGCCCGCGTGCCGAGGTCGTCGAGCCAGAACGGGGCGAGCCTCGAACCGTCGAGCGAGGCCGCGACGACGCGGGGGTCGGGAAGAGAACGTTCGAACACCATGGTGGCCATGGGCCAACCATACTGAGCGCACCCCGAGACGGTCGAATGTGGCGCCCACGCGCCGCATCCAGCCAGACGGGGTCTGGTTTTGGCGCGTTTCGAGGCGCACACTTGATTCACCAGTTGCGAGAGTGGCGGGAGGCACCTCAAATGTCGCGATCAAGGAACGTATCACCCGAACTCATGCCCGTGCTGTCACGAGGCAAACATCGAAGCCCCAAAAGCGGTGCGTGCTTCATGGAGTACGCGTCCTGGCTTGCCGGCGAAAAATGGAGCGACCATCCGGCCTGCACCCATCCCGCGCTGGCCTCGCTCGCGAGGATGGTGAATGACTGCAGCTCGGATGCCGCACGCAGCGAGCTCGTCACCCACATCCCCTCGGTGGTGGGCCTGAACGGCACGGATCCGTACATCGGACTCCTCGTCGCCGCGCGAGCGGCGAGTGTTGCCCTGCCGATCGCCAGCGAGGGCCGACAGCGCGCGCTGGCCGCCGGCATCCTCCGCTGCGACGAACTCCTCGCCATCTCCGGTGACCCCGCGGTCGCCGCGACGAGGGAGCGGATCGCGGAGGCGCTGCGGCTCACGCCGGGGGCGGCGGAATGGGCGCATGCCTTCCTCGCGACCTCGGGTTCGCTCAACCCGCGGTCGACCCCCCTCATGACGGATGCGATCATCCGCACCGCGGTGGTGGGCATCGCCGAGGCCTGCGTGACGGATCAGGATGCTCGTCTGCGCGCCCTGCTGGTCGCCGTGATCGGCGACGTCCAGTCACGGGTGCCGCGGGCCGTCACGTCCGGCGCGACGTCTCGGCAGTTCTCCCGCGCCGACTGAGCAATCGTGGGTTCCGGGCCGGATGCGGTCCGGAACCCGCTCCTTGCGCGCGGATTGGCGTCTCCGACGGTCGCATTAGGCTGGCTCTCGGACACAATCCCCCCGCTGTGAAGGAGCAACACGTGCCAGGAGAGAACCTCACCAGAGTCGAGGCAGCAGAGCGTAAGGCGCTCATTGCGGTCGAAAGCTACGATGTCACGCTCGACCTCACCACGGGGAGCGAGGTGTTCCGCAGCACGACGACCGTGCGCTTCACGGCCACTGCCGGGGCCTCCACCTTCATCGACGCCTTCACTCGCACCGTGCACTCGGTGACCCTCAATGGCACTCCGCTCGACCCAGCCGCCGTGAGCGACGGCGTGCGCATCCAGCTCGACGACCTCGCCCAGCAGAACGAACTCACCGTCGTCGCGGATGCCGAGTACACCAACACGGGAGAGGGCCTGCACCGTTTCGTGGACCCGGTCGACAACGAGGTGTACCTCTATTCGCAGTTCGAGGTTCCGGATTCGCGCCGCGTGTTCGCGGTCTTCGAGCAGCCCGACCTCAAGGCGTCGTTCGCCTTCACGGTCACCGCACCGGCGCGCTGGCAGGTCGTGAGCAACTCCCCCACCCCCGAGCCCGTCGTCGACGGCGACGCGGCCACCTGGGCCTTCTCCCCCACCCCGGTGCTGTCGTCGTACGTGACCGCGCTGATCGCCGGCCCGTACGAGGTGGTGCGCAGCGAGCTCACGAGCCGCGACGGTCGCGTCATCCCGCTGGGAATCTTCGCGCGCAAGTCCCTCTTCGAGTTTCTCGACTCCGACTACATCTTCGAGAAGACCCGCCAGGGCTTCGCGTACTACGAACAGAAGTTCGACTATCCCTACCCGTTCGCCAAGTACGACCAGCTCTTCGTACCGGAGTTCAACGCCGGAGCCATGGAGAACGCCGGAGCGATCACCTTCACCGAGACCTACGTCTTCCGGTCGAAGGTCACCGACGCGATCAAGGAACGACGCGTCGTCACCATCCTGCACGAGCTCGCCCACATGTGGTTCGGCGACCTCGTCACGATGAAGTGGTGGAACGACCTCTGGCTCAACGAGTCCTTCGCGGAGTGGGCCTCCACCATCGCCACCGCGGAGGCCACCGAGTGGACCGGTGCCTGGACCACCTTCCAGGCGATGGAGAAGAGCTGGGCCTACCGTCAGGACCAGCTTCCTTCGACCCATCCCGTCGTCGCGACGATCACTGACCTCGAAGACGTGCAGGTCAACTTCGACGGCATCACCTACGCCAAGGGCGGCTCGGTTCTCAAACAGCTGGTGGCCTGGGTGGGCATCGATGCGTTCTTCGCCGGCGTCGCCGCCTACTTCAAGAACCACGCGTACGGAAACACGGAGCTCGCCGACCTTCTGGCCGAGCTCGAGATCACGAGCGGGCGATCGCTCGGTGACTGGTCGAAGCTCTGGCTCGAGACCGCCGGTGTCAACACCCTGCGTCCGGAGATCACGACGGATGCCGACGGTTCGATCGCGTCCTTTGCGGTTCTGCAGACCGCCGCGGCCGACTACCCGACCATCCGTCCGCACCGCCTCGCCGTGGGCTTCTACGACCTCGCAACGGAGGGCGAGAACAGCGGCAAGCTCGTGAGGGTGCACCGAGTGGAGCTGGATGTCGACGGCGAGCGCACCGAGGTGCCGCAACTGATCGGGGTGGCCAGGCCCGCCCTCGTGCTGCTCAACGACGACGACCTCGCCTACGCGAAGATCCGTCTCGACGAGGCCTCGCTCGCCGTGGCGCTCGAGCACCTCAAGGACATCGAGAACCCGCTCGCCCGTTCCCTCGTGTGGGGCGCGGCCTGGGACGCTACCCGAGATGCCGAGACGCCCGCGAGCGACTACGTGCGGCTCGTGCTCGGCAACATCGCGACCGAGACGGAATCGACGACGACCCGCACGACGCTCGGTCAACTCGGTCTCGCCACCAAGCAGTACGTGGCACCCGAGCGGCGAACCGAGACGCTGATCCGCGTGGGCGACGCCCTCTGGTCGCTCGCCCGCAACGCCGAGGCCGGATCGGACGCGCAGTTCCAGTTCGTGAAGTTCTTCGCGTCGCTCGCCTCCACTCCCGCGCACGCCGCGGCACTGAGGGGCCTGCACGATGGCACGGCACCCCTCGACGGGCTGGAGATCGACACCGACCTCGGCTGGGAGATCCTCGAAGGACTCGTACTCAACGGCGAGGCCGGAGCGGACGAGATAGCGGCGGCGCTCGCGAAGGACAACACCTCAAACGGCCAGCAGGCCGCGGCGCGGGCGACGGCCACCATCCCCACCGCGGAGGCGAAGCTCGCCGCGTTCGAGTCGCTCGTCGACCCGGCCGGCGCCGAGCCGTCGAACGCGATCGTGCGCCAGACAGCCGTCGGCTACCAGCACACCAACGACCCGTCGTCGCTCGAGCCGCTAGTGGCCCGGTACTTCGGCGCACTCGGTGACATCTGGAAGAGCCGCAGCTACCACATCGCCGAGACGCTCGTCGTGGGCCTCTACCCGGCGCCGCTCGCCTCGCAGGCCCTCGTCGAGGCGACGAAGGCCTGGCTGGACGCCAACCAGGAGATCCCCGCGCTGCGCCGCCTGGTGATCGAAAACCTCGCTGGCGTGGAGCGCGCGCTCCGCGTGCAGGCGAGGGACGCGTAACCGCAGCCGCGGAACGCTTCCGGGCGTGCGCGGTCATTCCGGGTCGGCACGCTGGCCCGGGCTGACCGCCCACGCCCGGGATGCCCGAGCCTCACAACCGGCGCCGGTAAACTCGGTGCAATGATGACTGCGGTGACGACAGACGGCTGGACCGCATTCTGGGCGACCATGCACGACATCTACCAGATGACCTTCGTTAAGGTGATCGTGATCATCGTGGTCGCCATCGCGGTGCGCCTGATCTCGCGAGTCGTGATCGACCGGGTGGTCAACCGGATCGTCAACGGGGTGAAGAAGCGCCAGAACGCGCAGGACACCCAGGCCCTGATGACCTCGCCGATGAGCGCCGTGCGCATCGTGCAGCGCACCCGCACGCTCGGCAGCGTGCTCAACAACATCGTCGCCGTGGTGCTCGTCGTCGTCGCCACCCTGTCCGTGATCACGGCGATCAGCCCCTCGATCCTCGGCTCCTTCGCGATCATCACGGCGGCAATCGGCGCCGGCCTCGGTTTCGGCGCCCAGAACATCGTCAAGGACGTGCTCAACGGCCTGTTCATGGTCGCGGAGGACCAGCTCGGCGTCGGGGATGTCGTGGACCTCGGTCCGGCGACCGGCGTGGTGGAGACGGTCGGCATCCGGATCACCCAGATCCGCGACGTGAACGGCACCGTCTGGTTCGTGCGCAACGGCGAGATCATCCGGGTCGGCAACATGTCCCAGGGCTGGTCGCGGGTGATCATCGATCTCGCGGTGCCCTACGACGCCGACGTCGCCGCGGTGCAGGAGCGGATGCTGTCGATCGCCCTGCAGCTGGCCGCGGACATCAAGTGGCGCAGTCGCATCCTGGAGAAGCCGGAGATCTGGGGCATCGAGTCCATCTCGGCGGAGGCCATCGTGATCCGGCTCGTGGTCAAGACCCGGCCCGGAACGAAGGACGACGTGGCCCGCGAGTTGCGCTCCCGGCTCAAGTCCGGGCTGGACGAGATGGGCATCCGGCTCCCCGCCCTCAACAGCATCGTCTTGAGCGGATTCGAGGGAGCGGAGAGCATCCGCGGTGCCCGGCCGCCGCGCACGGCGCCGAATCCGATCGCGTCCACCGCCGACGCGAAGCCGCCGAGAGCACCGAGAAAGTCACGACAATGACCGAGAACGCAGAGATCCCCGGCGGCCAGAAGAGCCCCATCATCCTTCGAGTGACGGAGCACGGCGAGGCGGCCACCGGCAGCTTCTACGAGAAGGTGGGCGGACGCGCCACCTTCGAACGGCTCGTGCGCCACTTCTACGAGGGCGTGCGCACCGATCCGGTGCTCTGGCCGATGTATCCAGAGCAGGACCTCGAGGGCGCCATCCAGCGTCTGACCGGCTTCCTCGAGCAGTACTGGGGCGGTCCGGGAACGTACTCCGAGCAGCGCGGGCATCCGCGGCTGCGGATGAGACACGCGCCGTTCAAGGTCAACCAGCAGGCGCGCGACCACTGGCTCTCGCACATGCGCACCGCGGTCGACAGCCTCGGGCTCTCGCCCCTCGACGACGCGACCCTCTGGGGCTACCTGGATCGCGCCGCCCAGGCGATGGTCAACACCTTCGAGGAGTAGCCGGTCACACGGCGGGCTGCTGCTGGGTGATGCAGTGGATGCCGCCGCCGCGGGCGAACAGGGGCCTCGCGTCGACGGCGGTGACGGTGCGCCCGGGGTACGCGTCCCGCAGGATCGCGAGGGCGTCCGCGTCGCGCGGGTCGTCGAAGGCGCAGGCGATGACCCCGTCGTTGACGAGCACGTGGTTGACGTAGCTGTAGTCGACGAAGCCCTCCTCGTCGCGCAGCACTTCTGGCGCCGGCAGGTCGACGATCTCGAACAACCGGCCAGCGGCATCCCGCGCCTCGGACAGCGCGGCTCGCAACTCCGCCGAGACCGCGAAATCCGGATGCGCCTGGTCTCGCTGGTCGTGCAGGAGCAGCCGGCCGGGAGAGGCGATCGTCGCGACGATGTCGACGTGCCCGCGCGTGCCGAAGGTGCTCGAGTCTCGGGTGAGGCCGCGCGGCAGCCAGATCGTGGTCGTGGTGCCGAGGGTGCGGGCCAGTTCCGCCTCGACGGCCTTCCGGGTGATTCCCGGGTTGCGACCGGGGTCTCGCTGCACCGTCTCGGTCACGAGCACGGTGCCCGCACCGTCCACGTGGATGCCGCCGCCCTCGTTGACGAGAGGGGAGTCGATCCGCTCGGCCCCTGCCCAGTCGGCGACGGCGGGCCCGAGGGTGCTGTCGTGCTGCCAGCTCGCCCACTCCTGGCCGCCCCAGCCGTTGAAGGTCCAGGTGACCGCACCGAGCGAGCCGGGCACCTCGTCGTCGACGACGAAGGTGGGTCCGCTGTCCCTGATCCACGCGTCGTCGATCTCGCGCACGAAGACCTCGATGGAGCCGTCGAGGTAGCGGGCGACGAGGTCCACGTCCCGCGGGTGCACGACCACGCTCACCGGTTCGAACCCGGCCGCGGCGTTCGCGACCGCCGCCCAGGTGCGGCGGGCCTCCTCCGCCTCCTCCGCCGTGTCGCCGAGGGTGTAGCCGCCGGTGGGCCAGGCGAGCCAGAGGCGTTCCTGCCTCGCGCCCTCCGCCGGCATCCGCCAGCTCACTCCGTCACGACCGGCCAGGTGAGGGAGCCGTAGGTGTCCGGCCGCCTCGTGGCGAGGAACGGGAAGAGGTCGAGCCAGTCGGCGCGCTGAGCGAGGTCGAGGTCGGCCACGAGTACACACGGTTCGTCCCGGGGGGCCTGCACGAGGATGCGGCCGTATGGGTCGCTCACGAAGGACGAACCATAGAAGGTGTTGCCCCGGCTGCCGTCCGGCCGCGTCTCGGTGCCGGTGCGGTTCGGCACCACCATGAACAGGCCGTTCGCGATGCCGTTCCCCACGATCACCTGCTGCCAGAGCGGTCGGGTGTCGAACTCCGGATGGTCGGGTTCCGACCCGATCGCGGTCGGGTAGGCAACGATGTTGGCCCCGCCGAGCGAGTACGCGCGCGCCACCTCCGGAAACCACTCGTCCCAGCAGGTGGGGAGACCGAGCCGGGCAGCGCCGAGCCCGTCGAGCGCGTAGACCGGATAGGGGTCCCCGGCGGCGAGCCCGGGAGCGGCGGCGACCGGCGCGGCGGACCCCGGCCGGAAGTAGCGGTTCTCGTAGTACCCGGCCGTCACGGGGATGTGCAGCTTGTCGGTGGCCGCCACGAGTCTGCCCCGCGGGTCGACGATGATCGCCGTGTTGAGGCCGAGTCCGTCGCCCTCGTCCGCGGCGCGGTAGAGCGAGGCGTGCACGAAGACACCGGCCCGCACCGCGGCCCGGCTGGCGAAGGCGAGCGTCGGCCCGGCGAGAAGGTCCTCGGCGAGCTCGCTGGCGTCGCCCACGGGAAGGGTGTCGGCCGGGTAGCGGCTGAGGGTGATCTCGGGCAGGAAGACGATTCGTGCTCCGGCGGCCGCCGCCGTGTCGACCGCATCGTCGAGCCACTCGGTGAGCGCCTCGGCATCGGAGCTCCACGCGTGCTGGACGACCGCAATCCGCAGCGGAGGCTCCTTCGGCTCGGTGATCCGGGCGGGAGACGGGAGGAGTCCGGCGGTCTGGATCAGTCGGATTGTCGGGGACACTGAGCTCCTTCGCGGTGCGTTCCGTCGGTCACGGTGACTCCATCTTGGCCGATTCAGCCGGTGATCACACGATGCACGAGCGGCACGCCTGGCCGGTAGGCCAGGTGCACGTAACTGGGCGCGTCGAGCAGAACGAGGTCGGCGCGCTTGCCGACCGCAATCACCCCGACGTCGTCGCGCCACAGGGACCGCGCGCCGCCCGCCGTCGCCGCCCAGAGTGCCTCCGCCGGGCTCATCCGCAGATCGCGCACCGCCACCGCGATGCAGAACGGCATCGACGAGGTGAAGCTCGAGCCGGGGTTGCAGTCGGTGGCGATCGCGACGGTGACCCCCGCGTCGATGAGGCGACGGGCGTCCGGATACGGCTGGCGGGTCGAGAATTCGACGCCCGGCAGCAGGGTGGCCACCGTGTCTCCCGCGGCCAGGGCGTCGACATCCGCATCAGCCAGAAACGTGCAGTGGTCGACGCTCGCCGCGCCGAGCTCGACGGCGAGCCGCACTCCGCCGGAGACGCCGAGCTGGCCGGCATGCATGCGGGCCCCGAGCCCCACGGCCTGTCCGGCCCGCAGGATGGCACGGGCCTGGTCTTCGTCGAAGGCCCCGGTCTCGCAGAACACGTCGATCCAGCGCGCGTGCGGGGCGCAGGCGGCGAGCATCTCCCCGGTGACGAGCTCGACGTAACCGGCCGGGTCGTCCGTGAACTCCGGGGGCACGACGTGCGCGCCGAGGTAGGTCGTCTCGGCGGTGAGGCGACGGGCGATGGCGACAGACCGCTCCTCGTCCGCCACGCTGAGGCCGTAGCCGCTCTTGATCTCCACCGTGGTGGTGCCCTGGGCTCGCATCTCGGCTACCAGCCGCCCGGCGTTCGCCAGCAGGTCGGCGTCCGTCGCGGCGCGGGTGGCGGCGACGGTTCGGCGTATTCCGCCGGCGGCATACGCCTGCCCGGTCATCCGGTGCTCGAACTCGTCCGCCCTGTCCCCCGCGAAGACGAGGTGG
Organism: Lacisediminihabitans profunda; assembly: GCF_008040105.1. Taxonomy (GTDB): domain Bacteria; phylum Actinomycetota; class Actinomycetes; order Actinomycetales; family Microbacteriaceae; genus Lacisediminihabitans; species Lacisediminihabitans profunda. The sequence continues at coordinate 26,326 of NZ_VRMG01000016.1, read as the reverse complement.
CTGTGGCTGTCCACGAAGCCGGGGATGACGCACCGCCCGTCGGCGTCGATGCGCTCGTCCGCGGCGGGCGCGTCGACCGCGTCGCCGACCCAGGCGACGAGCCCGTGCTCGATCACCACGGCGGCCGCTGACCGCTCGGCGGTGAGCGATCCGTGCAGCGCATCGTTGGTGACGAGCAGGGCGATGTTGTCGACGAGCATGCTGGTCACCGGCGTGCCTCCAGTCCCGCGGCGGCCTCGAGCACGCAGAGGGCCACGAGCCGAACGGTGCGGCCGTCCGCCGAGTCCGCCGTCGAATCGACCTCGGCGAAATCGATCGACTCCACCGACGGATGCCCTCCGGCCGCCCGGACCGCGACCCTCAGCTCCCACGCCGCGATGCCGCCGGGTACGGAGGCGGGGCACGCGGGCGCCACGGCACGGTCGCACACGTCCACATCGACGTCGACGTGCACCGGACCGCCCGCCGAAGCCGCGATCTCGAGCGCCTCGGCCATCACCTCCGCCATCGGCCGCCGGTGCAGTTCGTCCCGATGGATCACGGTGATGCCGTAGTCGGCGGCCCGGGCCGAGTACTCCGCGGAGTTGGCGAAGTCGGCGATGCCCACCTGCACGACGCGTCGGCCGGCCAGCCCGGCCTCGACCAGCCGGCGAACCGGCGAACCGTTGCTCACGCCGTCACGCAGGTCGTGGTGGGCGTCGAGGGTCACGAGGCCCGCCGAGCCGATCCGGTCACCCCAGGTTCCGAGGGCCGCCGGCACCGTCGCCGCGTTGTCCCCGCCGAGGGCCACGAGCAGGCGGGTGCGGGCCGCCGCGGTTGCCATCGCGGAGATCGCACCTGCCTCGTCCGCATCCGGATCTTCGATGTCGCCCCAGTCGGCGAATGTCGTCGTCAGGCGGGCGCCAGACCGCACGCCGCGGTCCGGGGAGAGGAACTCGCTGTAGTACCGCAGCGCCGCGCGCACCGCGGAGGGGGTGGCCGCCGCCCCGGTGGAGGAGAGGGAGGTGCGCCAGGTGGGGATGCCGATCAGCCCGAGGTCGATCGCGCCGCCGGCGACTTCCGGGCCGGTCGCCGCCGGCCAGTCGCCCGAGCGCGCCCAGAGCGCGTCCCGCGAGAGCGTCATCAGCGCGTGCTCATGACTGCTCGTTCATGGGGATGCGCACGTCGAGCCGGTCGGCGGTCTCGATCGCCTCGTCGTAGCCGGCGTCCACGTGCCGGATCACGCCCATCGCCGGGTCGTTGCTGAGCACCCGGGCGAGCTTCTCGGCGGCCAGCGCCGTGCCGTCGGCGACCGTCACCTGGCCCGCGTGGATCGAGCGGCCGATGCCCACCCCGCCGCCGTGGTGGATGGAGACCCAGGTGGCGCCGGACGACGTGTTGACGAGCGCGTTGAGCAGCGGCCAGTCGGCGATCGCGTCCGAGCCGTCCTTCATCGCCTCGGTCTCCCGGTACGGCGAAGCGACCGACCCGGAGTCGAGGTGGTCGCGCCCGATCACCACGGGGGCGCTCAGCTCGCCGGAGGCGACCATCTCGTTGAACTTGAGGCCGGCCCGGTCGCGTTCGCCGAGGCCGAGCCAGCAAATGCGCGCGGGCAGGCCCTGGAAGTGCACGCGTTCCTGGGCGAGGCGGATCCAGCGGGAGAGCGACTCATTGCCGGGGAACATCTCGAGCACTGCTCGGTCGGTGGCGTAGATGTCCTTCGGATCGCCGCTCAGCGCCGCCCAGCGGAACGGCCCCTTGCCCTGGGAGAACAGGGGTCGGATGTAGGCGGGCACGAACCCGGGGAACGCGAACGCGTCGGCGTAGCCGGCGGTCCTGGCCTCGGTACGGATGTTGTTCCCGTAGTCGAAGACCTCGGAGCCGGCCCGCAGGAAGCCGACCATGGCCTCCACCTGCACCGCCATGGACGCCCGCGAGCGCTCGATGAAGCCGACCGGGTCCGACTCCCGGGCGGGGATCCAGTCCTCGAAGGCGATGCCCAGGGGGAGGTAGGCGAGCGGGTCGTGGGCGCTGGTCTGGTCGGTGACGATGTCGATCTGCACGCCCTGGGCGAGCATCCGCGGGAACACGTCGGCGGCGTTGCCGAGCAGGCCGATGCTCAGGGCCTTCTTCGCGTCCCTCGCCGAGTACGCGAGCTCCACGGCGTGCTCGAGCGAGGTGGCCTCGACATCGAGGTAGCCGTGCTCGATCCGGCGGGCGATGCGGCTCGGGTCGACGTCCACGCAGATCGCGACGCCGTCGTTCATGGTCACGGCGAGCGGCTGCGCGCCTCCCATGCCGCCGAGGCCCCCGGTGAGGGTGATCGTGCCGGCGAGGCTGCCGCCGAAGGACTTCGCGGCTACCGCCGAGAAGGTCTCGTAGGTGCCCTGCAGGATGCCCTGGGTGCCGATGTAGATCCACGACCCGGCGGTCATCTGCCCGTACATGGTGAGGCCGAGCTGCTCCAGCCGGCGGAACTCGTCCCAGTTGGCCCAGTCCCCCACGAGGTTGGAGTTGGCGATCAGCACGCGGGGCGCCCACTCGTGCGTGCGCATCACCCCCACCGGCTTGCCGGACTGCACGAGCATCGTCTCGTCGTTCTTCAGGGTGGTGAGGGTGCGCACGAGCGCGTCGAAGCTGTTCCAGTCGCGGGCGGCCTTGCCCGTGCCGCCGTAGACGACGAGCTTGTCCGGATGCTCGGCGACCTCCGGGTCGAGGTTGTTCTGCAGCATCCGCAGGGCGGCCTCCTGCGGCCAGCCGAGCGTGTTCAGGGTGCTGCCGCGGTGGGCGCGCACCGGGCGGGGTCCGCTGGTCATACGAGTTCTCCTCCTGCTTCGGATACGACGGATGCCGCGGCCGCGAGCAGCGACCCGTCGAGCACCATGGAGTGGGCGGCCGCGATGTCCGGCGCCAGGTAGCGGTCGGTGCCCGGTCCGGGCACCGCGCTGCGCAGCCGGCGCAGCACCGCCGACGACACCGGGGACGGCGCGACCGGGGCGCGCAGGTCCATCGCCCGGGCCGCGGTGAGCAGCTCGATCGCAATCACCCGGCCGACGCCGTCGATCGACTTGCGCAGCTTGCGGGCCGCGCTCCAGCCCATCGACACGTGGTCTTCCTGCATGGCCGACGACGGGATCGAGTCGACGCTCGCGGGAGCGGCGAGCCGCTTGAGCTCGCTCACGATGCCGGCCTGGGTGTACTGGGCGATCATGTGCCCGGAGTCCACGCCCGGGTCGTCGGCGAGGAAAGCGTTGAGGCCGTGGTTGCGCGAGACGTCGAGGAAGCGGTCGGTGCGGCGCTCGCTCATGCTCGCGAGGTCGGCGGTGACGATCGCGAGGAAGTCGAGGACGTATCCGATCGGCGCCCCGTGGAAGTTGCCGTTCGACTCGACCCGGCCATCCGGTGTCACGACGGGGTTGTCGATCGCCGACGCGAGTTCGCGGTTCGCGACGGTGGCGGCGTGCTCGATCGTGTCGCGCACGGCCCCGTGTACCTGGGGGGCGCAGCGCAGCGAGTACGCGTCCTGCACCCGGGTGAACCCCTGCGGTTTCGAGATCATGGGCGAGCCGGCGAGCACGGCGCGCATGTTGGCGGCCGAGTCGCGCTGGCCGGGATGCGGACGCAGCGCCTGCAGGTCGGCCGCGAACACCGCGTCGGTGCCGGTGAGCCCCTCGACGCTCATGGCGGCGGCGAGGTCGGCGGTGGTGACCAGAGCGCGCAGGTCGGTGATCGCCAGCACGAGCATCCCGAGCATGCCGTCCGTGCCGTTGATCAGCGCGAGGCCCTCCTTCTCGCGCAGCACGAGGGGTTCGATTCCCGCCGCCTGCAGGGCGGCGGCCGCCGGAACGAGGTCGCCGCGGGAGTTCCGCACCTCGCCCTCGCCGAGCATCGCGAGCGCGCAGTGGGCGAGCGGGGCGAGGTCGCCCGAGCAGCCGAGGCTGCCGTATTCGGCTACCCAGGGAGTGATGCCGGCGTTGAGGGCCGCGGCGTAGGTCTCGGCGACGACCGGACGCACGCCGGTTCGACCGGTGGCGAGGGTCGACAGGCGCAGCAGCACGAGGGCGCGCACCACCTCCCGTTCGACCTCGGGGCCGGACCCGGCGGCGTGGCTGCGGATGAGGGACCGCTGCAGCTGGCCGCGCAGCTCCACCGGGATCTGCTTGTCGGCGAGCGCGCCGAAGCCCGTGGAGACGCCGTAGTGCGGCCGGGTGTCCGAGGCGAGCGCCTCGATCACGGCGCGGCTCTCGGCCATCGCCGCGAGGGCATCCTCGCCCAGGCGCACGGGCGCGCCGTCGCGGGCCACCGCCACGACCTCCGAGAAGGTCAGGCCGCCCACGCCGAGGGTCACGATGTCGTGGCTGATCGTGCTCGCTGTGTCCATGCACTCATTAGAGCCGCACCGGTGCCGCGCCCGCGCCTCTTTTCGGGATATTCTGTCTGGGATACCAGACATTGGAGGCGCCCATGAGCGAGGTCCCGGCCGCTCGCCACACGCTTCGCATCATCCGGTATCTCGCCGGGCACAGCGGGCCGGTGCGCGCCTCGACGGTGAGCCGCGACCTCGGCCTCCCCCGCTCCACCGTGTACCACCTGCTCACGGTGATGCGCGACGAGGGATTCCTGCTGCACTCCCCGGAGGACCAGGCCTACCTGCTGAGCCCGCTCGTCGCCGACATCGGCTCGTCGGTGCTGCGCACGAGTTCGCTCGGGCAGCTCGCCAGGCCCATCCTCGAGCGGCTGGTCGCCGAGACCGGCCTGCCGATCGTCGCCCACCTCGGGGTGCTGCAGCATGCGGATGTCGTCTACGCCTCGAAGGTCTCGGCCGCGCGCGCGCCGGCCGTCGTCACGAGCATCGGGGTGCGGCTGCCCGCCCACCTCACTGCCACCGGTCGCGCGATGCTCGCGAGCATCCCGACCGCCCAGTTACGGGCCAGCTATCCGCGTGGGCAGACCCTCGCGGTGCGTGCCGGCCCGGGTCCCACCACGAGCGAGCAGCTCGACGGGATCCTGCTCGCGACACGGGAGCGCGGCTGGGCGGTGGAGGACGGTGACATCACGCTCGAATATGGTTCGGTCGCGGCGCCCGTCTTCGACCACAACCACTACCCCACCGCGGCCATCGGGCTCACCTTCCGCGGCTCCGCCTTCGACGACCGGCAGTGGAAGCGACTCGGGCTCGCCACCCGCAACGCGGCGGAGGCCCTCAGCCAGCGCATCCACGGCAAGAGCTGAGCCGCTGCTCCCGCTCCCGCTCCCGCTCCCGCTCCCGCTCCCGCCGACACGCGTTTCTCCGGAGGTTCGGGCCGTACAGGTGCCATTTCGGCCCAGAATGGGCACTCCGCACCCATTTCTCCGGAGAAACGGAAGTTGCCCGGCGCGCTCGACGCGTAACGCGCCACTCCCGCTCCAGCTCCCGCTCCCGCCGACACGCGTTTCTCCGGAGGTTCGGGCCGTACAGGTGCCATTTCGGCCCAGAATGGGCACTCCGCACCCATTTCTCCGGAGAAACGGAAGTTGCCCGGCGCGCTCGACGCGTAACGCCATCCTGCCGACGCTCCCCGCCGATACGCGTTTCTCCGGAGGTTCGGGCCGTGCGGGTGCCTTTTCGGCCCGGTAGGCGCCTTCCCGCACGAATCCTCCGGAGAAACGTGTGTGTGTGCGTGCGGGCGTGCAGCGCACCGGGGCGTTTGGCCGAATCGGGCACCAATTCGCCCCGGAGCGAGCATTTATCCGGAATCATGAACAGGAGGGCCGGATGAGCGCGGCCAGGACGAAGGAGTCGCACCATGTCCGAACAGCCCGATGTGATCATTGTCGGCGGCGGCCTGGCGGGCCTCGTGGCCGCCGCGGAGCTCGTGGACGCGGGCCGGCGCGTGACGATTCTCGAGCAGGAGCCCGAGGCGAGCTTCGGCGGCCAGGCGTGGTGGTCGTTCGGCGGGCTGTTCCTCATCGACTCGGCGGAGCAGCGACTCATGGGCGTCAAGGACAGCCTCGAACTCGCCCGTCAGGACTGGTTCGCCTCGGCCGGATTCGACCGAGAGGACGACGGCTGGCCGCGCAAGTGGGCCGAGGCCTACCTCGACTTCGCCGCCGGCGAGAAACGCGCGTGGCTCCACGCCCGGGGAGTGAAGTTCTTCCCCATCGTCGGCTGGGCCGAGCGCGGCGGCTACACGGCGCTCGGGCACGGCAACTCCGTGCCTCGCTTCCACATCACCTGGGGCACCGGCCCCGGCATCCTCGCCCCGTTCGTCCAGCGCGTGCGCGCCGGCGTCGAGCAGGGACTGGTGACACTCGCCTTCCGGCACCGGGTCGACGAGCTCATCGTGGAGGGCGGGGCGGTAGTGGGGGCCCGGGGCGCGGTGCTGGCACCGGATGCTGCGGAGCGAGGTGCCGCGAGCAACCGCATCATCTCCGGAGACTTCGAGCTGCGTGCCGGTGCCGTGATCGTCACGAGCGGCGGAATCGGCGGCAACCACGACCTTGTGCGCGCGCAGTGGCCCGAGCGGATGGGCACACCTCCGGAGAAACTGTTGTCGGGGGTGCCGGCCCACGTCGACGGACGGATGCTCGGCATCACCGAGCGCGCCGGGGCGCACCTCATCAACGGCGACCGCATGTGGCACTACGTGGAGGGCATCGAGAACTACGCGCCCGTGTGGGCGAGGCACGGCATCCGCATCCTTCCCGGTCCGTCGTCGATCTGGCTCGACGCGACAGGCTCACGGCTGCCCGTGCCGCTCTTCCCCGGCTTCGATACGCTCGGCACCCTCGAGCACATCGTCGCGACCGGCCACGACCACAGCTGGTTCGTGCTCACCCAGAAGATCATCGAGAAGGAGTTCGCGCTGTCCGGCAGCGAGCAGAATCCCGACCTCACCAACAGGGACTACCGCCTTCTGGCCAAACGAATCGGGCCCGGGGCGCCGGGGCCGGTGGAGGCCTTCAAGGAGCGCGGCGCGGACTTCGTGGTCGCCGACACCCTGGACGACCTGCTGGACGGCATGCAGCGCCTCACCCCCGAGGTGGCGATCGACGCAGAACGCGTGCGGCGCGAGATCGAGGCGCGCGATCGGGAACTCGCCAACCCGTTCGCGAAGGATGCGCAGATCAACGCCATCCGCCAGGCCAGAAAGTACCGCGGCGATAGGCTCATCCGGGTGGCGAGTCCGCACCGCATCCTCGATCCGAAGGCGGGTCCGCTCATCGCGGTGAAGCTCCACATCCTCACCCGCAAGAGCCTCGGCGGCATCGAGACCGACCTGATGGGCCGCGCCCTCGGTGCCGATGGCAATCCGGTGCCCGGGCTCTATGCGGCCGGCGAGGCGAGCGGCTTCGGCGGCGGCGGGATGCACGGCTACCGTTCGCTGGAGGGGACCTTCCTCGGCGGCTGCCTGTTCTCCGGCCGGGTCGCCGGACGCGCCGCCGCCCGCGCCTGACCGCTGATTGTTCCCGATTGTCGTTGCCGGGCCCGCTCGCCGTGGCCCGAAGTCGCCGAACGGGCACAGTCGCGAAGGCGGCGGGTCACCGCGTCGCGAAGGCGGCGGGTCACCGCGTCGCGAAGGCGGCGGGTCACCGCGTCGCGAAGGCGGCGGGTCACCGCGTCGCGAAGGCGGCGGGTCACCGCGTCGCGCAGGCCGCGCGGCGGGTCAGCCCGCGAACGGGCCCCTCAGCGCCGCCCACTGCAGGAGCATGATCGTCTTCGCGTCGGCGATGCGGCCGTCGTCGATCATCCCGAGGGCCTCGTCGAACTGCAGCTCGAGGATGTCGATCTCCTCGCCCTCCTCGGCGACGCCTCCGCCCCCGCTCGTGCGGGACGCGTCGCTGTAGGGTGCCGCGAAGAAGTGCACCTTCTCGGTGACCGAGCCGGGGCTCATGAACACGTCGAACACATGCTGGAGCTCGCCGACATCCACGCCGAGTTCCTCTCCCGCCTCGCGGCGGATGGCCGTGGCTGGATCGTCGTCGTCGAGAAGTCCGGCGGCCGTCTCGATGAGCATGCCGTCCGGATGTCCGTTCACGTACGCGGGAAAGCGGAACTGCCTCGAGAGCAGCACGGTGCGTCTCGCGGCGTCGTAGAGCAGGATCGTGGCGCCGTTGCCCCGGTCGTAGGTCTCACGCTGCTGGCTGCTCACCGCGCCGTTCGCATCGAGGTAGTCGAACGTGGTCCGGCGCAGCACGTGCCAGCCCGACGCCACCAGTTCGACGGCGGTCACCCGCACCCGCGGATTGCCGGTGAGGTCGAGGCCGACCCTGTCCAGGCCGATCCGACCTCGCTGGTCCGGTTCGTCCACGCCGACCGTCATCAGCGCTGCAGCGACCAGGAGCGTCGCTTGACGAGCACGTGACCGCGCTCGGTGGAGAGCCTGGTCCACGGCCCGGTCTCGTAGACGCGCACGGCATCCGGTCCGCCCAGGAACCCCAGCGACAGGGCGGCGAAGGCCGCGCCGGCCGGCACGTATTCGAGGCCCTCGATCGGGCGCCCCCACACCTCGGAGCGCACGCGGTGCACGATCTGGTCGCCCGTCCCCGTCGGGATCGCGGTGGCGACCTCGTCGATTCCGGATGCCGCGACCCGCTCCAGGGTCGCGCCGTCCACCTGCTCGAGGGCCGCCCATCCGCCACGCGGCGGGGAGATCGCCGCCCAGGTGACGGTGTTCACCTGCATCGGAAGGGTGACGGTGACGGCCGCGGTCGGGTCGGCGACGTCGCCCTGCAGCCGCGCGAGACGCTCGAGGAGCGAGCGCACCGGCACGACGGCGTCGAAGGTGTCGCGCTCGGTGAGGGCGAACGTGCGCAGTCCGAGGACAGTTGGGCTCTCGTCGAGAAGGCCGGACGGATACAGCACCGCCACGTAGACGGCCAGCACCCCGGAGCCGGCAATCAGGCGCACCGAACCGTCCTCCACCCGCCCGGCGCGACCGAGGAATACCTGCAGGTCGGCGAGGGAGAGGGAGTCAACAAGGGAAAATGTCTGGCTCATGTGCTCTCTAAACTATATGAGCGCGCACTCTCGCGCCGCCCGCACGTCCTTTCGACGGGAGACCCATGACCAACGCCCTCGACGGACTGCTCGCGGCACTCGACCTCACCGACACCGGCGCGAGAACGAACGAAGATATCTTCACCGGCCCTAGCCAGTGGATGCCGCAGGGGCGCGTCTTCGGAGGGCAGGTTCTCGCGCAGTCCCTGGTGGCCGCGCAGCGCACCATTCTGGCCGACCGCTCCGCCCACTCGATGCACGGCTATTTCCTGCGGCCCGGCGACGTCAACCTGCCGATCACGTTTTCGGTGGACCGCATCCACGACGGCCGCTCCTTCTCCACCCGGCGCACCCAGGCCTACCAGGAGGGCATGCCCATCCTCTCGATGATCGCGTCGTTCCAGGTCGCCGACGAGGGCCTCGACCACCAGATCGAGATGCCGAAGGACCTTCCGTACCCGGAGGACCTGCCCTCGGCCGCCGAGTCGCTCTCCGGCCTCGAGCACCCCGTCGCCAAGGTCTGGGCCAACGAGCGCCCGTTCGACATGCGGCACGTGCCGTCCCCGATCTATCTCTCGGTGGAGGGACCCCACGTGGCCCATCAGGCCGTGTGGCTCAAGGCGGTGGGCACCCTGCCCGACGACGAGAACCTGCACCGTGCCGCCCTCGCCTACGCGAGCGACTACTCGATCCTGGAGCCGATCTTCCGGCGGCACGGCATCGCCTGGACCACACCGGGGCTGAAGGCGGCGAGCCTCGACCACGCGATGTGGTTCCACCGGTTCGGGCGCGTTGACGAGTGGATGCTCTACGCCCAGGAGTCCCCGAACGCGACGGGCGGCCGGGGCCTGTCGCAGGGGCGCATCTACACGCGCGACGGCCTGCTGCTTGCGAGCGTCGCGCAAGAGGGCATGGTGCGCGTCCCCCGTTAGTGAATCGCCGGGTCCTGGATTCAGGATTCAGCAGCGCTGGCGCTGAATCTGTGCGATTTCAGTTGTTGGACCGCAGGGACGATGCGCCCTACGGTGGAAGCATGACTAATACCATGACCAATTCGGTACCCCAGATTGCCCTGAACTCCGGACGAACGATCCCCCAGGTGGGCTTCGGGGTGTTTCTCGTCGACCCGGCGGACACCCAGCGCGTGGTCGAAGACGCCCTAGCGGTGGGCTACCGCCACATCGACACGGCCACGGGCTACAACAACGAGACCGAGGTGGGCGCGGCGATCAGGGCGTCGGGCATTCCGCGCGAGGAGATCTTCCTCACCACGAAACTCCGCAACGACCACCACAAGGCGCGCGACGTCGATGGCGCATTCGCCCGCAGCCTCGAGATGCTCGGGATCGACTACCTCGACCTGTACCTGATCCACTGGCCGATGCCCGCCAACGGCTTCTTCGTCGACACCTGGCGCACCTTCGAAACCTTCTTCGCGGACGGCCGCGCGAGGTCGATCGGGGTCAGCAACTTCCTCGTCCCCCACCTCGAGACGCTTCTCGCCGAGACCGACATCGTGCCGGCGGTGAACCAGGTGGAATTGCACCCGATCTTCCAGCAGCGCGAACTCCGGGCGTTCCAGGCCACCCACGGCATCCACACCGAGGCGTGGGGACCCCTCGGCCAGGGCAAGTACGACCTGTTCGGCATGGAGCCGATCCAGGCCGCCGCGAAGGCGCACGCTGTGCAGCCCGCCCAGGTCGTGCTGCGCTGGCACCTGCAGACGGGCAACATCGTGATCCCGAAGTCGAACTCGCGCGATCGGATGGCGCAGAACCTCGACATTCTCGGGTTCGAACTCGACGCGCAGGAGATGGCGGCCATCGACGCCCTCGACGAGAACCGCCGCGTGGGCGGCGACCCGGCAGAGATCAACTAGCCCGACTCGAACGACGGCGGCTCAGGGCCGGCGGCTCAGGGCCGTCCGGTCAGCAGCACACGCCCGTCGGCCGAGCGAACGTCCACCGTGGCGATCTCGCTCGGCCGCAGGCTCGTCGTGCCTGACGGTTCGACGGTGCTTCCCGGCGTCGCGCTCCAGGTCGCGACCTGCGAGACGTTGCCGCGGGAATCCGTCACGAACATCTCGTACCGCCGGGCGACTCCGTAGCCGGAGGTGGTCGTGGATGCCGGCGCGGCATAGGTGCACTGCATCTCGATGCGGGTGCCCCAGCTCTCCTCCACGAGCAGCGCCTTCGCACTCAGGGTGGTGGGGATCACCTGGCTCAGCGACACCCGCGCGCCGCTCGCGGCGGGCGTCTGCGCCGGAGGCGCGAAGGCGAGCGGGATGGCGAGGGCGACGGCCGCGGCGGCGGCAGCGGTCGCCACTATCGCTCCGGCGACGAGCCCGCGGGAACGGCGACGACGACGGGCGGCAGAACGCACGAGCCTCGGCAGGAGGGTCGGCGGCACGGAATCCTCGACCGGGGCGACCATCTCCAGGTCGGCTGCCGGCACCTTCGCGAGCAGCCCCGGCAGTCCCGCGAGTTCCGCGACTCCGGCCGCGCACGCGCCGCACGTCGCGAGGTGCCGCTCGAACTCGCGCCGCTCCAGCGGCGACAGGGCGCCGAGCACGTAGGCGGCATCCCACTCGGCGTACAGGTCGACGGGGTTCACTGGGTCACCCCTCGTTCCTGGAGGGCGAGCCGAAGTGCCCGCAGCGCGTAGTGCAGGCGTGACTTCACTGTGCCCTCCGGTATGCCGAGCGCGCGGGAGATCTCCGCCGTCGATTCCCCCTGGTAGTAGGCGTGCAGCACGACCACCCGATGGTCCGGGCTGAGTTGGGCCAGGGCATCCGAGACGAGCCAGGCGTCGAGAAGGGCGTCCGTGCCGTCGTCGACCGGGCGCTCCGGCGGAGTGTCCGTCGAGTGCTCGTGCCTCGCGTGAGCGCTGCGGCGATCGTCGATCACGATGTTGCGCGCCACCGTGTAGAGCCAGGCGCGCGAGGAGCCGCCGCCCCGTTCGAGCACCTCGGGGTGGCTCCAGGCCCGCACGAGCGTCTCCTGCACGACGTCCTCGGCGAAGTGCCGGTCCCCGGTCAGCCAGACCACGTAGCGCCAGAGGGCAGGGGCGTGCTCGTCGTGCAGCGCACGCAGCAACTCGGCCTGCTCATCCGGCAATGGACTACCTCCACTGGTTACAACGTAGCCCGAGCAGTCTCGGTTCATTCCCAGCAGAATCGAACCGGATGAGTCGCTCGCTCGTTGCTACCAATGACATGCTTTTCGGGGGGGCCTCCAACCGGGGCTCCGCGCCCCACACGCTGGTCGCCCACACGCCGCTCGCCCCAGACGCCCGAAGGATCACCTTGACCGACCGCGAACAGACCACTCCAGACCGCCTCGCCCCGACTCACCGCCCCGCCGAACACCTCACCCCGATCCGCCGCACGACATCGCGCCGGGCCGCGATCATCGCGGGCGGCCTGACGGTGATGGGTGCCGGCGCCCTCGTGCTCGCCGCGTGCAGCACCGGCGGCGCCGCCGGGGGTTCCGGCGGAACGGCTGGCGGCTCGGGGGGCGCGGGCGGCACGGGAGACGGCAAGATTTCGATCCCGGCCGGCACCGCGGTGGCCAAGCTCGCGGACATCCCGGTCGGCGGCACCGCCGAGGCGACCGTCGACGGCCAGGCAGTGGTCCTGTCCCAGCCCACCGCGGGCGACGTGCGCTGTTTCGGCGCACACTGCACCCATATGGGCTGCGTGGTCAACGCGGCGGCGAAGGAGTTCGACTGCCCGTGCCACGGCTCGCGGTTCGACGCCGCCACCGGCGCGGTGCTCGGCGGACCCGCCCCGTCCCCGCTGCCCAAGATCGCAGTGAAGATCGCCGGCGACCAGGTTGTGACCGCCTAGTGGACTGGCAATTCGCCGGGCTGCCGCTGCACGTGCTGCTCGTCCATTTCGTGGTCATCGTCGTTCCCCTGGCCGCGCTGTGCACGGTCCTCGCCGCGGCCTGGCCGGCCGCACGCCGCCGACTCGGGGTCGTCACCCCCCTGATCGCGCTCGCGGCGCTCGTCTCCGTGCCGGTCACGACGGAGGCCGGCGAGTGGCTCCTCGCCCGGGTCTCGAACACTCCGCTCATCCAGGCTCACGCCGCGATCGGCAAGTCGCTGCTGCCCTGGGCCTTCGCGACCTTCGTGGTGGCGACCGGACAATGGGCCTGGTTCCGCTACTTCTCGGAGGGTGACGGCCGGTACCGCCGCCTCGTGGCCCACCGGAGCCTGAGGCTCGCCATCACGATCGCCCTCGGCGTTGCCGTGCTCGGGCTCGCCGCCGGATCGATCGTCACCGTCGTGCAGATCGGAGAATCCGGCGCCCGGGCGATCTGGACGGGCTCATACACCCCGAACCCTCGCTAGCCCGAACCGCGCCGTCGGCTGCGGTCGGGCACGGTTGCCCTCAGTGGCGGTTGCCGAACACGACGGGAGGCTCGAGGTACGGCTCCCAGGCCGCGCGCTGCTCATTGTCCAGGCGCAACGGCCTGCCGCTCGCCACCTCCACCATCACGAGGGTCGTCGCTGCGCGCACGTAGAGCACCCTCGGTGTCACCCCGGTCGGAGAGTAGATCTCGTAGCAGAGTTCGAGGCTCGCCCCGCCGATCCGTCCGATCCACAGCTCCACGTCGAGCGGCTGACGCATGTACGGGATCGGCAGCAGGTACTCGATCTCCTGCCGGGCGATGAGCGCGATGACCTTCGCCCCGGGTCGCGCGTCGAGAATGGCCGTGCCGAGCGGCTCACCCGCACTCTCCTGGCCGTGATCCGGCCGCCAGAAGGCCTGGATGCGCGCCTCCTCGAGCAGGCGGAACATCTCGGCGTTGTTGACGTGCGCGTAGGCGTCGAAGTCCGACCAGCGCAGGCCGATCGGCACGTGCAGCCGCGTCACGGTCAGCCCCTGGTGAGCTTGCGGTACGCCGACCGGTGCGGTTTGGCCGCGTCCGGTCCCAGTCGCTCGATCTTGTTCTCCTCGTAGGCCTCGAAGTTGCCCTCGAACCAGTGCCAGTATCCGGGATTCTCCTCGGTTCCCTCGTAGGAGAGGATGTGGGTGGCGATGCGGTCGAGGAACCATCGATCGTGGGTGATGACCACCGCGCAACCGGGGAACTCGAGCAGGGCGTTCTCGAGGCTTCCGAGCGTCTCCACGTCCAGGTCGTTCGTCGGTTCGTCGAGGAGCAGGAGGTTTCCACCCTGCTTGAGGGTGAGCGCGAGGTTCAGGCGGTTGCGCTCACCACCGGAGAGGATGCCGGCCTTCTTCTGCTGGTCGGGCCCCTTGAAGCCGAACTGGGACACGTAGCCGCGGGACGGGATCTCGGTCTTGCCAACCTGGATGTAGTCCTGGCCATCCGATACCACCTCCCACAGGGTCTTGGTGGGGTCGATGCCGCCGCGGTCCTGGTCGACGTAGGAGATGTCGACCGTCTCGCCGATGCGGAGGTCGCCACCGTCGAGCGGCTCGATGCCGGTGATGGTCTTGAACAGCGTGGTCTTGCCGACGCCGTTCGGGCCGATTACCCCGACGATGCCGTTGCGCGGCAGGGTGAAGCTCAGCCCGTTGATCAGCACGCGGCCGTCGAAGCCCTTCTCGAGACCCTTCGCGTCGATCACCTGGGCACCGAGTCGCGGGCCGACCGGGATGACGAGCTCCTCGAAATCGAGCTTGCGGGTCTTCTCGGCCTCGGTCACCATCTCCTCGTAGCGCGCGAGCCTGGCCTTCGACTTGACCTGGCGCCCCTTGGCGTTGCTGCGCACCCAGTCGAGTTCACTGGACAGCCGCTTCGCCAGCTTGGCGTCCTTCTTGCCCTGAACCTCGAGCCGAGCGCCCTTCTTCTCGAGGTAGGTGGAGTAGTTGCCCTCGTACGGGTAGAGGTGGCCGCGGTCCACCTCGGCGATCCACTCGGCCACGTGGTCGAGGAAGTACCGATCGTGGGTGACGGCCAGTACGGCGCCGTGGTACTGGGCAAGGTGCTGCTCGAGCCACAGCACGCTCTCGGCGTCGAGGTGGTTGGTGGGCTCGTCGAGAAGCAGCAGGTCCGGCTTCTGAAGCAGGAGCTTGGTGAGCGCCACCCGGCGCTTCTCACCACCGGACAGATTGGCGACCGTGGCGTCGCCCGGCGGCGTGCGCAGGGCATCCATCGCCTGCTCGAGTTGGGAGTCGAGATCCCACGCGTCGGCGGCGTCGATAGCCTCCTGCAGCGTGCCCATCTCGGTCATCAGGGCGTCGAAGTCCGCATCGGGATCGGCCATGGCGAGGGAGACCTCGTTGAACCGGTCGACCTTGGCCTTGATCGGGCCGACGCCTTCCTGCACGTTTTCGAGCACGGTCTTGGTCTCGTCGAGTTCGGGCTCCTGCATGAGGATTCCGACGCTGTAGCCGGGGCTCAGCCTCGCTTCGCCGTTGCTCGGGGTGTCGAGGCCGGCCATGATCTTGAGGATGGTGGACTTGCCAGCACCGTTCGGCCCGACGACGCCGATCTTGGCGCCGGGGAAGAACGACATCGTGACGTCGTCGAGAATGAGCTTGTCGCCGACCGCTTTGCGGGCGCGGACCATCGAGTAAATGAATTCGGCCATGGCGACAAGTTTAGTTGCGCTCGCCCACGCGACCTGACCGACCGCAAGAATCCGGCGCTCACCAGTCGATGGGCCGGGTCTTGCCGACCAGGCAACTGCCGTCGGCGAGCGCCGGCTGGACGGCGCTGCTGAACCCGCCGGGCCCACGCTGGCCGAGCAGACACTGGCCGCCCAGCCTCACCGAGAACAGGATCGAGTCGACCGCACCCCCATTGGATGTCCTGTCAGGGGTGACCTGCATCGCCGCCTTGTCGAAGCCTGCCGCCGCGAGGGTGTCGATGATCGTCTTGCCGTTGGCGGATGCCGCCGACGCAAACAGCGTCTTGCCGACCAGGTCGAAGTAGGCCTTGTTCTCGACCGCGGAACCACCGGCCACCATCGACGGCGTGGGCGTCGGTGCTGGGGCGTTTCCGATGGAGGGTGAGCTGGCGGCCGAGCCGGTTCCCGCGCTCGGCACCGCGCTCGGCACCGCGCTGGGTTCCGGCTCGGTGGAGCAGGCGGCGAGGGCGGCCGCCAGCAGGAGTGCGGAGGCCGCCGCTGCCGCGCCGCTGATGCGCCGAGAAGTCCCCATCGCGTGCGACCCTTTCGTCCGGCGTCGGTGTTCCCGCGGCGCGAGTGCGGCCGGTCCGATCGAGTCTAGAGCGACGCGGCGCGCGACCCGACGGGCCGCGTCCACGGGGCGCGGAGGTGCTAGAACGGCACGGCCGCGCTCTCGAGCGACTCACTGTCCGGGTCGACGAACCGCACCGGGCCGTCCCCGTCGTCGGAATCGTCCTGCTCCGCGCCTGCGCTGGACGCCGCCGCGCCGTTCGAGTCGGCCCCGCCGCTCGGCTCCAGGGGGAAGACATCCGCCTTCTCGACAATCGTCGAACTGATGCTCCGGCTGAAGGTGGTCGTGCCCCAGGCGAGGTCGTGGCCCACCGCGTCTGCGTCGACCTCGATGTTCGTGCCCGCCTTCTCGCCGCTCGTCCAGTCGCGGATGCGCAGCCGCCCCGTCACGACGACCCGGTCGCCCTTGAGCACGGACCCCGAGACGTTGACGGCGAGTTGCCGGAAACACGTGATGGTGTACCAGTTGGTGTCCCCGTCCACCCACCGGTCGCGGGATCGATCGAAACGGCGCTGGGTGGAGGCGAGCCGGAAGCTCGTGATCGAGAGGCCCTCGGTGGTGACGAGATGCCGGGGAGTCGTGGCCACAAGGCCGGTGAGAGTGATCGTGTCTGTCATGCGAGCCAGTGTGCCGATTGTCGCGCAGTCCAAGAGCCGGCCGCGTCCCGGTTGGGGACGCGACCGGCTCTGTCGCGCAGGTTACGGACTAGTGCTCGCGAAACTCCGGCCACTCGGCACCGGGGAGCAGGCTCGCGTGGAGCGCGCTCTTCGCCACCTCGAGGGTCGGGTATTCGCCGCGGAAGTCGGCATCCGCAATCAGCTTGAAGGTGTATCCACCCTCGGTGCTGTGGATGGAACCGACGGCCCCGGCCGGCCCGAAGGCCACCCAGGTCTTGCCGGTCAGCGTCCTGTCGGCGCGCGTGGTTGTCTCGTTCGCTGTTCCAGTGCTCATCATTGAGCTCCCTTCCTTACGCTGGCAGTTGCCAGAGACTGCCCGGCCCTAGGAGGCCAGGACGTATTCCGCAAAACTCTTGCGGATCTTGTTCACCTTAGGCACGGCCACGGCCATGCAGTACCCCTGTCCGGGATTCTTCGCGAAGAAATCCTGGTGGTAGGACTCCGCCTCGTACCTGGTGCCGAGCGGTTCGATGGTGGTGACGAGGCCGCCGTCCCAGTATTCGCCGGCCCGATCGCGGGCCGTCTCGAAGGCTGTCTTCTGCTCCTCGTCCGAGTAGAACATCGCCGACCGATACTGGGTTCCCACGTCGTGGCCCTGCCGGTTGAGCTGCCGCGGGTCGTGCAGCGAGAAGAACACGTCGAGAATCACGTTCGCCGGGATCACCTCGGGGTCGAAGGTCACGGCGACCGCCTCCGCATGGCCGGTCTGACCGGTGCACACGTCGTCGTAACTCGGGTTCACGGTGCTTCCTCCGGTGTACCCGGACACGACGTCGCTCACGCCACGGAGGGTGCGATACACCGCATCGAGACACCAGAAACAACCGCCGGCGAGAACGAATGTCTGCATGCTGAAAGCCTACTTTCTTAGGGCTGGGAGAGACGGCTAACCCGCGGATCTGAACAACCCCCGTTGGGGGCGCGTCATTCCTCGATGTGGGGCCGCCCTACGCTTGTCGGATGACCTATGTTGCTGCGACCGACCGGTACGAATCCATCGAGTACAAGCGGGTGGGGCGAAGCGGACTCAAACTCCCGGCGGTGTCGCTCGGCCTCTGGAACAACTTCGGATTCGACCGCCCGATCGAGACGCAACGCGCGATCCTGCGCCGCGCCTTCGACCTCGGCGTCACGCACTTCGACCTCGCGAACAACTACGGTCCGCCCGCGGGAAGCGCCGAGACCAACTTCGGCCGCATCTTCGCCGACGACTTCCGCCAGCACCGCGACGAGCTCATCATCTCCACCAAGGCCGGCTACGGCATGTGGGACGGCCCATACGGCGAGTGGGGATCGCGCAAGTCAATGCTCGCCTCCCTCGATCAGAGCCTCGAACGGATGGGGCTCGACTACGTCGACATCTTCTACTCCCACCGACCGGACCCCGAGACCCCGATCGAGGAGACCATGGGCGCGCTCGCGACCGCCGTCACCTCCGGCCGGGCCCTCTACGCGGGCATCTCGAACTACGACACCGAGCAGACCATCGCTGCGCACAAGGCCCTCGCCGAGCACAAGATCCCCCTGCTCATCCACCAGCCGCGCTTCAACATGTTCGACCGTCACATCGAGACCGAGGGGCTTCTGCCGGTGCTGGACGACCTCGGCATGGGCAGCATCGTCTTCTCCCCGCTCGCCCAGGGCATGCTCACCGACCGCTACCTGGCCGGCATCCCAGCCGACTCGAGGGCCGCCGAGGGCCGCTGGATCACCTCGGAGAACATCGACGAGACCTACCTCGAACGTGCCAGCGCCCTCAACGAGATCGCCGCCGGCCGCGGACAGAGCCTCGCCCAGCTCGCCCTCTCCTGGGTGCTCCGTCACCCGCAGGTGACCTCGGCGCTGATCGGCGCGTCGAGCGTGGCCCAGCTCGAGAACAACATCTCCGCACTCGAGAGCGCGCCGCTCAGCCAGGAGGAGATCGCCGCGATCGAACCATTCGCGGTGCACGGCACCGGTGACTAGCCTGCGACGCCGGCGGATGTCGGTGGCGGCCCTTAGCCTGATCCCACGTTGACAGCCGGGGCCGGCCACTACTCGAGGATCGCACATGACCACTCTCGCCTTTGTGGGGGATCTTCCCCTCGTCCGACCGGGAATCACCCTCGTGCAACTGCACGACGAGCTGTGGCGGGTCACCCGTCCGCAGGGTGACGTGCTCGGCTACATCGAGCAGTTCCGGGTACGCGACGGGCTGCGATTTCGGGCGAAGCGGTTCATGCCCCACCAGCGCCGCTTCCTGGTGATGGGCGAATTCTGGAGCATGGATGACGCGATCGAGTGTTTTCGCACGAGTTGAGGGCCCCGGGAAGGGCGGGCGCGTCTATTCATGATTTTGATTTAGTTCCAGACTCGCCCTTCCCGCACTCCCGCGCGTAGCACGCGGCGGGTTAGTGTGCGGGCATGCAGTGGTGGAATGACTTCTTAGGCTGGCTCTCTTCTGACGACGGGGCGCGCATCATTTCCAGCGCCGTCATCCCGTTCCTCGCGATCCTCATCGCGGGGGTCGTGGCGGCGGCGATCGGGCGCGGCTCGGCGAAGCGCGTCATAGCGCTGAGCGACCGGGAGGTGAAGGCCTCCGCGGTGACCGCGCTGATCAGCGCCGCACGCAAGGCCGCGGTGTGGAACACCCTGCCCGCACCCGAGCAGCAGCACATCGACCACCTCATCGGCGACGCCGACATCCGACTGCGACTGCTGCCGGTGCCCGGCACAGCCCTGGCCGCCGACTGGGCGAGCCACGAGATCATCAGCATGAAGCGCAACGCCGTGTCGTTCAGCTTCCAGGCGGAGCAGTCCCTGCTCGTCTTCCGCGACCGCCTGATCGAATGGCAGGCCAGACCCAGCCGCGCGAAGAGGCTGTTCAAGAACGACCTCGACTCCTGGGCCTACGATTCGTCGCTGAGCGAGCAGGAGCTGGTGCACAACCAGCAGGCGTGGGCGGCCGCACAGGTCGCGAAGACCGGCCCGGTGGACACCGTGTCCGCCGCGGCCATCGCCGCTCCCACCGTGGCAGCCGCCGCCACTCCCCCGGTCGCCACGCCCCCCGTCGCCACGCCCCCGGTCACCAGGCCCTTCGCCCAGTCCCGTTTCTCGCGCCCGGCCGCGGTGCCCGTGGCGCCATCCGAAGCCACCCATGACCCGGCCGTCAGCGAGCCGACGGCCGCACGCACTCCCGAGCCGACTCCCGCCGCGGCGGAGCCCGACGCACCGGAGGCGGAGACCGTCGAACCCGAGATCGTCGAACCGGAATCTCATCAGCCGGCTCAGACCGAGCACCTCGAGGAGATCGTCGTGGACGACGACGAGCAGGACGAGGATCTCCCCGAGCTTGTGGAGCCCGCGCCGGAGGAACCCCGCGACGTGAGCCAGGCCTCGGTGTTCGCCCCGGCCGACAGGAACGACCACGACGGTCACGACCGCCAGGAGCACGAGCACCACCAGCACAACTAGCCCGGCAGGGCCCTCCGCGGCTCAGTCGGCGCTCGGCGCCTCGATGGTGGCGAAGAGCCTTCTGGCCAGCGGCGCCGTGAGGGCGGCCACCGTCGTCGCCATGAACAAGCCGGCGAGCGCGTAGGCCACAATCAGTCCTTGCATCGGTGTCGTCTCGTCGATGAACGGAGACGGCAGAAACGTCCACCCGATGCCCACCGCCCAGGCTCCGGCGTTCACCGGTATCCAGAGTGCCGACCGGGGGATGGTGCGCCTGATGGTGAGGTATTGCAGCGTGGGCATGGCGACGAGTCCGGTCAGACCGAGCACGACGGCCGCGACGATCACCGCGGCGACCGGCGCGGCGGACTGGGCGATGGCCGAGATGCCGAGGCCGCAGGACCAGGCGATCGCCGCCCCGAGCGCGGTGGTTCCGATCCAACCCCACAGCGGCGGCGGACGACGGAATCGCCTCGCCGCGAGCGCCTGGGCGGCTCCGAGGAGCGCACCCTCGACGATGCCGGCCAGGATGAGTAACGGCACCTGCCAGCGTTCGAGCGACGGGCTCGCCGTGAGCGTCCCCGTCGCCGCCGGCACGAGGAAACCGACGGCCTCCCCGACGGTGACGAAGAGGATCCAGCGACGCTTGAACCGAAGCGGCTGCTCGCTGGTGCCGGCGGTGAGGTCCACCTGTGCGATCGACATGCTGCCGCCTTCCTCCGAGCCCAGTCTTCGCCGAGGATGTCAGGATGCGCCGAAACCGCGGCACTCGCAAGGGTCGAAGGTCACAGCGCGGAAGGTGCCGCGGCATCGAGTTTTCGGGTGAGTCGGTGCCCCCGGCAGGATTCGAACCTGCGACCAAGAGATTAGAAGGCTCCTGCTCTATCCCCTGAGCTACGGAGGCGGGCGACTCAACTTTACCGCAGGCGCGTCAGACGGCCTTTGCCAGGGCGACGAGCACCTGGTTGAGCGTCGGAACGCCCTCCGCGCGAAACACCTCGGCGTCGTCCCCGTCCAGCACGATCACCGTGGGAGTGGAGCGCACGCCCGCCTTCTCGGCCTCCGCGGTGTCTCTCGCGACATCCAATTCGGCGATCTTCAGCGCCGGCACGAGCTTCGCGGCCTGATCCAGCACGGCGCGCGTCTGCATGCACGGTTCACAGAACGACGACGCGAAGAAGATGAGTTGCACGATCGGTCCAACGCGGGCAGCGCCCGGCTGATTCCCTACTGGCGTCCGCCGCGATCTTCCGGCGCCTCGACCGGCTCGCTGTCTGCGAGGTCGAAGTCGTAGACGACGTGGTACTGGCCGCCGACCTCGGTCCAGCTGGAGCGGGTGTAGTCGAGCAGCGTCTCCTTGCCGTCCACCGCCGTGAGCACGGTGATCTCGTCGTCGAAGCTCCCGTCGGTGCTGATGCGCTTGTCGACCTGGCCGTCGTTGGGACCGCCCTTGTAGAGAACGATGTATTCGTCGCCGTGGGCGAGCGTGGGGAGTGCGTCAGTCATGTTGCATTACTACCACGCTCCGATGGGTGATGCGATCGGCGCGCAGAATCCCGGCGAATCTGATTTACATAGTATGGCTATATAGGTTTGCTATATACTTGCCGGATGCCTACCGAACGTTCACGACTTCTCGAAGACCTCATCGTCTCCGCCCACCGCCTCACCCGGGTCGCCGCCCAGCTCACCGGGAGCACCACGCCCGCCGCGGTGTGGCGCACCCTCTCGATCCTCACCACCGACGGCTCGCTCCGGGTGGGCGACCTCGCCAGGGCGAGTCGGGTGACCCAGCCGACCATGACCAAGCTCGTGCAGCACCTCGCCGAGGAAGAGCTGGTGTACCGCATCGCCGACGTCGACGACTCCCGGGCGTGGCTCATCGCGATCACCCCCAAGGGCACGACCGCCCTCGAGAACTGGCGGCGCGAACTAGCCGAGGCCCTCTCCCCCGTCTTCGCCGACCTCACGGACGACGAATCGACGATCCTCGAGAAGGCGGTCGCCATCCTCCAGGTACACACGAGCACGACACGGAAGGCGGCCTGATGACCCGGCACGACACGACCCAGGGCACGAGCATCCTCAGGCAACCCAAGGAGGTGTGGGCGGTCGGCTTTGCGAGCGTCGTCGCGTTCATGGGCATCGGCCTGGTCGACCCGATCCTGCCGGCCATCGCCAAGGAGCTGTCGGCCACCCCGACCCAGACCGAGCTGCTGTTCACGAGCTACCTGCTGATCACCGGAATAGCGATGTTCTTCACGAGCTGGCTGTCCAGCCGGATCGGCGCGAAGCGCACCCTGATGATCGGGCTCGCCCTGATCGTGCTCTTCGCCCTCGCCGCCGCCCTGAGCGGGAGCGTCGAGGATGTCATCGCCTTCCGGGCGGGCTGGGGACTCGGCAACGCGCTCTTCATCTCGACCGCCCTCGCGACCATCGTCGGCGCCGCCAGCGGCGGCACCTCATCGGCGATCATCCTCTACGAGGCCGCGCTCGGACTCGGTATCGCGATCGGGCCGCTGCTCGGCGGCCTTCTCGGCACGGTCAGCTGGCGTGGACCGTTCTTCGGCACCGCGGTGCTCATGGCCGTCGCCTTCATCGCGATCTCGGTGCTCCTCGGCAAGGAAGACCGCGCGGCGCGGGTGCCGACCCGACTGTCCGCCCCATTCCGCGCCCTCGCCAACCCGGCGATCGCGATTCTCGCCGCGGCCGCGCTCTTCTACAACATCGGATTCTTCGTGCTGCTCGCCTACACGCCGTTCCCGCTGCACATGGAGGCGATCGGCCTTGGCCTCGTCTTCTTCGGCTGGGGGCTCTCGGTGGCGGTGACCTCGGTCTGGATCGCGCCGCTGCTCACCGCGCGGCTACGGCGCACCACCGTGCTCGGCACCGTCCTGCCGCTGCTGACCATCGACCTCGTGGCCGCCGGGGTCTTCATCGACTCGCAACTGGGGCTCATCCTGTGCGTGATCGTCGGAGGGATGCTTCTCGGCGTACTCAACACCGTGCTCACCGAGTCGGTCATGGAGGCCACGGACCTGCCTCGCTCCGTGGCGTCGTCGGCCTACTCCGGCGTGCGCTTCCTCGGCGGGGCGGCCGCTCCCCCGCTCGCGACCCTGCTCGCCGCGACCTTCTTCCCGGCGATGCCGTATTACGTGGCCGGCGGATCCGTACTCATCGCGGCCATCATCGTGCTCTGCGGGGTGAAGCAGCTGGCGAGGGTGAACTCGGGTGCCGAAGAGCTCGTCGTCGAGGCCGAGGCGATCACCGCGGGCGAGCTCGCCTAGGTGTACTGAGTCGGGACGTCGGCTAAGCAGCTGATGGGTGGGTGGGCTCCGATCGCGGCGTGGGGCCGATGTCCCCGCCGCTGTGCGGCACTCCCGTGCCCCTGGCACGCGTTGTGCAGGACGGTGCCGCCGCCCACGGGTGCCCGCCCCGCAGACTCCAGTTATGCAGGACGGGTTATGCAGGACGGCAGGACGGGTTCTGCAGGACGCCTCGGGCGGATAGCGGATAGCGGATAGCGGATAGCGGATAGCGGATAGCGGATAGCGGATAGCGAGGACGATAGGTGCAGAACCGACGGGAGCGTCCTGCAGACCGGGACCCTTCGGGTCGCCACACCCGTGCCGTGTCCTGCACAAGCTGTCCTGCACAAGCTGTCCTGCACAACTGGAGTCTGTGGGGGTAGGCACCCACATCACCGGGGCCCGTCCTGCAGAACGCGGCCCAACCGACGCGGGCGGCACAAACGAACGTCGTCGCGGCGACCGGCATGCGGCGGAGGGCGTCCGGGGCGGCCGCGACGGGGTCGAGGGACACGACCACGAGATCCGCAACGTCGCCGACGGCCACGTCACACCCAATCAACCAACCTGCCTGGGCAGTACGCCTAGCGCTCGGCCGCACGGGCACACGCATCCGGGCTCCGCCGCGCAACGATAGAATTTTGGGATGTCTGCCTCCTCCGACCGCCTCGTCTGGATCGATTGCGAAATGACGGGACTCGACGTCGAAATCGACGAACTCGTCGAGGTGGCGGTGGTCATCACCGATTTCGACCTCAACCTCATCGACCCGGGGTTCGACATCGTGATCAAGCCCGACCACGCGGCCCTCGACAACATGAACGACTTCGTGCGCAACATGCACACCGAGTCCGGCCTCATCGAGTTGATACCGGATGGCGTGAGCCTGGCCGACGCCGAGTACGCGGTTCTCGAGTACATTCTCAAGTTCGTGCCGGCCGAGCAGCACGCTCCCCTCGCCGGAAACACGATCGGCACCGACCGCACATTCCTCGCCAAGTACATGCCGCGCGTGGACCGCCACCTGCATTACCGCAACGTGGACGTGTCGTCGATCAAGGAACTCTCCCGCCGGTGGTTCCCCCGCATCTACTTCAACTCCCCGGCCAAGAACGGCGGCCACCGCGCCCTCGCGGACATCCTCGAGTCGATTCGCGAGCTCGACTACTACCGCAAGGCCGCCTTCGTGACCGATCCTGGGCCGACGACGGAGGAAGTGCAGACCATTTCCAGCTCCGTAGTGGAGAAATTCCTCCCGCATCTGCACTAACCGCTCGCAAGCTGTAATAAGCTAGTGGAGTTGTGTCGGTCATGAATCATCGTGGTCGGCGCGCATGGTGGTCGTAGCTCAGTTGGTAGAGCGCTGGCTTGTGGAGCCGGATGTCGCGGGTTCGAGCCCCGTCGATCACCCAGATGCTGCAGTGAGCAGCGGCGAAGGGCCTCGCGAGAGCGGGGCCCTTCGTCATCTCCGGTGTCTCCGGGTGTGTGAGGGTTGAATCATGACCGATGTGCTCGAACGGCCGGACCTCGTGGAGGTGCCCGAGATCGTGGAGTCGACCGTGTTCGACACGCCCTGGGTGACGATCGTCTGGAATGACCCGGTCAACCTCATGAGCTACGTCAGCTACGTGTTCCGCAGCTACTTCGGTTTCAGCAAGGCGGAGGCCGAGCGTCGGATGCTGCAGGTGCACAACGACGGGCGCGCCGTGGTGGCAACGGGCAGTCGCGAGGAGATGGAGCGACACGTGGAGGCGATGCACGACTTCGGCCTGTGGGCGACACTCGCGAAGGCGGATGACGCATGAAGGCCTTCAGGCGGGTGGGCGAGGCGGTCTCCGCGAAGTTCGAGCCGGCCGAGGCCGATGCGCTCGCCACCATGGCCGGCCAGGTCGCGGCGCTCGTGGCGGACCGCGCGGAGTACGAGAGCGACCCGGCCGTGCTGCGTCTCCTGCCCGATGCCTATCCGGACGACGAGGAGGCGTCGGCCGAATTCCGGCGCTTCACCGCCGACGATCTCGCCGCCCGCAAGGTCGCCAACGCGACCGTCGTGGTCCGCTCCCTCGAGGGCGCGGTGCACGCCCGCTCCGCGACCACGGTGACTCTCGACCAGCAGGCGGCGCAGGCCTGGCTGCGGGCGCTCACCGACATCCGTCTCACGATCGCCGCCCGGCTCGGCATCGACGACGAGGAGGCGGAGCCGGCCGGCGATCCGCTGCTCCTCGATGTCTACGACTGGCTCGGCTTCGTGCAGGAGTCGCTCGTCGCGGCGGTCAGCGACTGATGGATGCCCTCACCCCCGACGAGTTCGAACGGCTCGTGATCGCCGAGCTCGACCTCCTGCCGGACGATATGGTGGAGGGCCTCGAGAACCTCGTGTTCGTGACCGAGTCGCGGCCGGAGGACGGCTCCCTCGACCTGCTCGGGCTCTACGAGGGCGTGGCCCTGACCGAACGCGGCAACTACGGATTCGGCGAGCTGCCCGACCGGATCGTGCTGTTCCGCGAGCCGTTGCTCTCCGTCTCCGAGGACCTCGACGAGCTGAGGGACCAGATCCACGTGACCCTCGTGCACGAGATCGCGCACTTCTACGGGATCGACGACGACGAGCTGCACGACCTCGGCTGGGGCTAGGTGTAGTTCCCGGGGACGTTGTGCACGCGTTCGATTGGTGATCTGCCGCCGATGCCGGTGTGGGGTCTGTGGTGATTGTAGTCATGGAGCCACTGCTGGTAGGTCGCAGCCCGGGCCTCGTCGCACGAGTAGGTGTGGGCGTAGG
>NZ_VRMG01000165.1 GCF_008040105.1 Lacisediminihabitans profunda | reverse complement strand
GTTACCGCCTGCCTCGTCTAGCAGACGTAAAATGCTTAGGATGCCCCTCTTCGGAGGGGCTTTTCTTTATCTGAGGAATCCTTATGACTACCGTAAGTAAAGCAAGTATCGAAGCCAAGATCCGTGGTGTGTACTTCATCAATGCTGGTGAAGCCATTAAAAACAGTAATGATGGGTACACTGTTGCTGATCTTGCAGAACTCAAGCTGGTAACTATCTGTATTATCATCATGGAGAATG
>NZ_VRMG01000164.1 GCF_008040105.1 Lacisediminihabitans profunda | reverse complement strand
GAGTCTGCACCTTCAAGGCGAGAGCCTTACAGCATGAGGCTTGTAGGAGGTTTTAAGGCCATATGCGATTAGCATAGGATGTTGGTTGTTTTAGGTAGATTTTTGGTATAACCCCTTTCCGCGCTACCATTGTCCCGGTGATGTTAAGCGACAGCTTACATCCGCTCCCATTTTGCAATGGAAATTGCATACAGTTCATCATGCGCTTCAAAAGTGACTTCACTTTGCATGCGGATGCATGCTATAGTATACCCTGTGATAGCTCCGCTATCCCGTTTTGCATGGCACACGAATTGCATAAGCATGACAAGGGTTACCCTCGAAAGCGGAGCTTTCAAAGTGTAGTCTCTACCCTTTAGTATATTGCGACCGGAAGTAGTGACACTGAAAACCTTGACTCCAGCCCAGTAAATACGTTAAACTAAAGGGTTGATAGCTGCCGCTATCGAGCAACCAACATTCACACAAGGAGGCACAATGACAAGCAACAATCATGCCAAGATTCACATCCATTACGCTAAGCAAATCTATTACGCCATGCGTAAACGTGCCAGCGCAAGCGATGAGAGATGCAAGGAATGGGCCAAGCCCAAGACAGGCTTTGAAGCGTTCTATGATTGGGTGGGGAATGTGGCAGGGTACGC
>NZ_VRMG01000163.1 GCF_008040105.1 Lacisediminihabitans profunda | reverse complement strand
GTCTGAAGCTAACTAGGTAGAAGCACCGGGTTGAAATTCCGGAGGACTTGGATCGTTACCAAGCGGGCGCACCAAACAATGCAGTTATAGATTAAATGGATAAATCGCCAGACTTTCAATCTGGTGTTCCGGGTTCGATCCCCGGTAACTGCTCCAATCAAGTCCAAGCCGGAACATTCCTCCGTATGTGCTTTCAGCCGGCTTGGCATTATCAGCGTGGAGATTGTGCAGCCCGGATGCTGCTGTCCGGTTGTGACCCGGTTGTTGGGGTTCGAGTCCCCGCCTCCAACCAATGTTGTGGAATTGAATCACAGGACGACGACTGGGTGAGATTGAGCGTCCTCTAGCCCGAAAGGGTGTTCGCGCAAGGCGAACCGAAGCCGAAAGGCTGAAGTGGTGCCCGGACCCACAACCAATGTTGTGTAATGGAACTATTACGTTGACGCTGTGTGCTCTCCGGATCGTAAGCCGGTAAAGCGGGAATAGCGGGCTCCCGTAGCAGAGTAG
>NZ_VRMG01000162.1 GCF_008040105.1 Lacisediminihabitans profunda | reverse complement strand
CAACAGTTTTCTTTGCTGTGCCGTGGGCACGGAAGCCGATAATATACTCCCGGTCGGCCACTTGGCACAAGCCGCACGACTTACAATTCACCTTGTCGCTTTTCTCAGCCGGACAAGCTACCACTTTACGTCCTTTCGGCGTAAAGCTTACATTCTCCGCGTCCATCGGGAGAATAGTCACTACAGGGGCGATGTTCAGGTCGGCCAGTTCATCGGCGTGC
>NZ_VRMG01000161.1 GCF_008040105.1 Lacisediminihabitans profunda | reverse complement strand
TTATCGAACAGTTCTTTCATGGCTCCAGAGAAGTCGTGGTCAGCTTGATACTTGGCAAGGGATGGACCCAGCAAGCTGGTTAGCTGCTTCAGTACGCTGATACCGCGAGTTGCTGGCAGAAGGTTGATAGTGTATTCTGTCCCATTGTGGATGACAGTACGTTGGTTTCCGAACATAAATACTCCTTATTTATCTGAGGTAGCTA
Organism: Lacisediminihabitans profunda; assembly: GCF_008040105.1. Lineage (GTDB taxonomy): Bacteria > Actinomycetota > Actinomycetes > Actinomycetales > Microbacteriaceae > Lacisediminihabitans > Lacisediminihabitans profunda. The sequence goes on along the minus strand of NZ_VRMG01000161.1, from coordinate 138 downwards.
AGAGCGCCTTGAACAGTTCCAAACACGTCGAAGCCGACTTGCTGGTTTCCGCCTACCGTGCCATCGGTCCAGTCCAGAACATCAATAGTCCAGACCCTGTTCTCGATTCCATCGGTGAATGTTATGCTAGGGTAGCCA
>NZ_VRMG01000160.1 GCF_008040105.1 Lacisediminihabitans profunda | reverse complement strand
CCCCCAGTGTCCAGTCTTGCCATCGTCCTCGACAAAGTGGTCGGGTATCCCGACGTCGCACGCTTACCGGGCTTCGGGCATGCCGACCTCGCCCCCGTGGTCGAGCTGCTCGAGCGGTGTGGCGACTGCATGGCGAACGTGGTCGCGCCGACCAAACAGCCCGGCGACGTGGAGGGTGCGCGGCGCCAGCCGGATGGCTCGGTCAAGACCCCCGCGTGGTTCAAGCCCGCCTACCGCCATTACGTCGATGCCGGATGGGGCTCCGTGCCGTTCCCGGAGTAGTTCGACGGCGGAGGATTCC
>NZ_VRMG01000159.1 GCF_008040105.1 Lacisediminihabitans profunda | reverse complement strand
CCTAAATAAGGTACAGACAGCCTCAACGTGCTCAACAGCCCAAGTACGCATTGCCACACCTACTGGAAGTGGACCTGAATTATGGATGCTTCCATTTTCCAGACAGGCAGCAGTGGTCCTAATGATGTCTACTTTACTACTGTAGTCCACATGGCTGACCACCCAACCCCACACATTAACTGTCCTGGTTACTACAGGGTTTGCAGAATCCTGCAACACTAGGTAAAAAAAGGATACAGCGAAAACTGTATTGCATTTGATATTAGCCTTGTTCCCAGGCCATCTCACTGTTGCATCTGTTTCCCTTGGGCTAACGATACAGTTT
>NZ_VRMG01000158.1 GCF_008040105.1 Lacisediminihabitans profunda | reverse complement strand
GAACTGTGCCTTCTTTGCGAATGTCATTATCACTCCAGAAAGGAGCAACTACATATGCATTACGAGTATAGAAATCGTCAGTTGGAAAACGACTGGGATGAGCAAACTTCCATTCAGAAACAAAAGAAATGACACCATTTTCACTTACCTAGAAGAAAAAGTTTGACAACATAAAGACCCATTTTGTACATAGTATAGTGTGGTTTTGTAAGCAACACATG
>NZ_VRMG01000157.1 GCF_008040105.1 Lacisediminihabitans profunda | reverse complement strand
TGAATGTGTCAGGGTACGCCATAGGCTACCGCCTAGACAGGAATATCCTCTTCCCGGGAAACAAGCTCTATGCTCCGCATACATGTGAGTTCACACCTACATACATGCATACACTCTTCACCAACTGCGACAAGACAAGCAATAACCGTGCCAACAATGATCTACCTCTAGGCGTCCGCCTAGCCCGTCATGACAAGTACGGAATGCCAGTATACGTCTCACAGTGCAGGACACTAGGCAAGCAGTCTACCCTTGGATCGTTCGACGATCCGATGCAAGCCCATGCGGCATGGCAACATGCCAAGGTAGCAGCCATCCTCGAATGTATTGATCTCTATCAGATGGAGGATGTTCACAGTGTAAACG
>NZ_VRMG01000156.1 GCF_008040105.1 Lacisediminihabitans profunda | reverse complement strand
TGATGATGCTATCTCTTCGACAGTGCAGTTCAGCGCAACTACGATTCCTCCATTCCTTCGGGACGCTTGCTGCGACCTAGCTATTCAACTGACCGTTAGCGATTCAACGGCACCTACGGGCACCGAGGGCTTCAAAGAAATTTCGGTCGAAAGTATCAAACTTGTTATGGATTCTAAGGATCGCCCCAGTTGGTTCTCGGACTCAACGCGCAATTTGGTATGGCGCTATCTGAAGAACAACTCCAAGTATAACGCACCTAAAGTTAGGGTTGGCTGATGGGACTCAGG
>NZ_VRMG01000015.1 GCF_008040105.1 Lacisediminihabitans profunda | reverse complement strand
GCCGGGCCTTGCGCCCGCGTCGACCTCGTAACGGCGCTGCCACACCCGCAACGTCTCGGGACTCATCCCCAGCAGCCCTGCCACATGCCGGATCGCCGTCATCTGATTCGGGTGATCCACCCGCGCCTCACCGAGCATCCTCAGAGCCCGCTCACGCATCTCAGTCGTATATCTAGCCATCAGTTCCATCCTTGATCAAAAGACGGAACTAAACCCAGGCCGAATCAGTGGCCCGCTGCACGGTCGAGCGGCTGATGCGCCGTCAGGGGCTGCGCGGGATCCGCCGCGGGAAACAGTCCTACAGCGCACGCAGCAAAGCCACCCCCGCCGGCACCGACGGCCACTGGAGAATCCGAGAAGACCGCATCGACGACTCCGGAGTCGTCACCCTCCGCTACAACTCGAAAATGCACCACATCGGCATCGGCCGAGCACACAAAGGCGTCCGCATCCGACTCCTCATCCACGACCGCGACATCCGCATCATCAACCCCACCACCGGCGAACTCCTCCGCGAACTCACCCTCGACACCAACACCGACTACCAACCCCAGAAACCACAAAACGCCCTCCCAAAGGAGAGCGAATTGTGAACCATGTCTCAAGACATCTATGAACGATGTCTCGAGACATGACATTTGTCGGGGTAACAGGATTTGAACCTGCGACCTCTTCGTCCCGAACGAAGCGCGCTACCAAACTGCGCCACACCCCGATCGACTGAGAGCGGAAACCTTGCGGTTCCAACCCTGAGCCTCATCAAGAATAGCTGAAATCTCGAGGGACAAGTGTCATCAGCGTCGCTTCGGGCGGGCAGGCGAACCTGACGGGGGCAAAGATGGAGGTTCCGAGCCCCGCGGACACGTTCAGATAGGCCACACGACCGGCGTGCTTCCACAGGCTGAGGCCGCTGACCTGCTCGCGCGGGATGTCGCAATTGGTCACCAGGGCACCGTAGCCGGGCACGCAGACCTGACCGCCATGGGTGTGCCCGGCGAAGATGAGCTCGGCGCCGTAGGTGACGAACGTGTCGAGCACCCGCTGGTAGGGGGAGTGGGTGATGGCGATCGTGACCGGGTCCGGGCCGCCCACGTCATCCTGCCAGCCCACGTTTTCCCGCATCTCGTCCATCGCGCCCGGGATCCGCTCGAGCTTGTCCCAGCCGATGTGCGCGTCGTTGACGCCGAGGAACTCGAGGCGCGAACCCTTGATGCTCATGGCGCGCGCGGTGTTGTCGAGCTGGAGCCAGCCGAGACCCTCGAAGAACGCGTTCAGTCGTTTCGTGTCGAGATTCGGCGCGTGATGGCTCTTCTCGGAGGGCGCGATGAAGTACGTGAACGGGTTCTTGAGCACCGGGCCGTGATAGTCGTTCGAGCCGTGCACGAAGATTCCCGGGATGCCGCGGAACGGCTCGAGGGCGTACTCCACACCCTCGTTGCCGCGCTCGTGTCCGAGGTTGTCTCCCGTGTTCACGATGAGGTCAGGCTCGAACACGGCGAGCCCGCGCACCCACTCCTGCTTGGCGCGCTGCCACGGAGCCATGTGCAGGTCGGAGATGTGAAGCACGGTGAGCGGCCGCGCGCCGGCCTGCAGGATCGGGACCACCTGGCGACGCAGCGTGAAGCGATTGCGCTCCACGAGGCTGCCCCAGGCGAGCGCCCCGAGCCCGGCCGCGGCGGCTCCGGCCAGGGCCGTTGTCACGACCCGGCCGGCGCTGCGCTCACCGCCTAGTGAGGACACGCGCCCCCGCCAGGTTCTGAGCCGTCCGGCTTGCCGTAGACCGTGAGCGTGATTGGATCCTGTTTGGAGGCGGCGGCACCTGCTGCGGGGTTGGAGCTGGCCACGGTGCAGGTCTGGTTCGGTCCGGGCGTCGGCGACCCGGCGATCCACGTGTAGGTCACGTTGCTCGGGCTGAAGCCGTACGACGCGAGGGTGGAATTCGCCTTCTGCACGTCGAGACCCACGACGTTGGGCATCGTCGTGGCCAGGGAGCCGTCGCTCGTGTAGACGGTCACCGTCTGCCCGAGGCTGGTCGACGTGCCGGCCGGCGGATCGGTGCGAGACACCACGCCCGCGGGCTGGGCCGAGGCCTCAGGACCACCGTCCGCATAGTTGAACTGCAGGCTGGTGAGCAGCGCCTCGGCCGCGGCCGGCGACTGGCCGACCACGGAGGGCACGATGGCGCTGCGCCCGGCGAGCAGTGCCGAGTCGGGCGCGGGGAACGCTCCGCCCTTGTACGCGGGGTTGGCGTTGAGCGACTTGATCGCCGTCTTGAAGATGGTGAACTTGAGGCTGTACCCGTTCGCGCCGCCCACGCTGATCTGCCGGAGGCTCTGCTCACCACCGAGATTCTTCGCGGTGCGCTTGGCCGGGTCGCCCTGGATGTTGCCGACCCAGACGGCCAGGGCGACCTTGGTCGTCGTGCCGATGAGCCAGTTCTGGTACGAGCCGTCGGTGGTTCCGGTCTTGCCCACGAGGTCGACGCCGTCTCGGGGGTTGGCCGAGGTGGCCGTGCCGGCCGTGAAGACCGTCTTGAGCGCGTACGCCACGGTCGCCGCGATCTTCGGGTCGATGGCCTGCGTGCAGTCCTTCTCCTGGCCGGGAAGCTCCTTGCCGTCCGGTCCGACGACCTTGTCGACGGCGGTCGGGGCGCAGTACACGCCGCCGGCCCCGATGGTGGCGATCGCACCTGCCATGGAGAGGGGCGCGATCTGGTTCACGCCCAGCACGGTGGACGGGTAGTAGTCGAGTTCCTTGCCGTCGGCCCGGTGCACGCCCATCGCGATCGCGTCATCCCGGATGTCGCACAGGTCCAGCTTCTGGGCCATCGCGACGAACGCGACGTTCACCGAGTTCGTGGTGGCAGAGAGCACCGTCCTCGACCCGCCCTCGCCTCCGCTGTCGTTCTTGGGCGCGTACGGCGATCCGGTGGGCTGGCCCTTGCATTTGAACGAGTTCGCCGCGAATGTGCGCGGCGTTCCGTCGACCCGCTCCTGCAGCCCGTGCCCGTTCTGCAACCAGTCGGTGAGGGTGAAGATCTTGTAGGTCGATCCGGTCTGGAATCCGGTCGAGCCGCCGTAGGCCTGATCGGTGCTGTAGTTGATCGAGGTCTGCGCCGGGGTGGCCTCGCTCGTGTTGTTGTAGTCCTTGTTCTGGGCCATCACGAGGATCTTGCCGGTTCCCGGTTGCATGGCCACCGCCGCCGACCCCAGCGCGAATCGGGTCTCGGTGTTCGGGGTCGTCTTGTTGATCTGGGCCTGGGCCACGTCCTGCTGGTCGAGGTCGAGGCTCGTGTAGATCTTGTACCCGCCGTGCGTCCAGTTGGCGGCGCGCTCGGTCTTGCTCGCTCCGAGCGCGGTGAGGTTGGGCACGTTGCGCACGACGTAGTCGCAGAAGAACTTGGCGTCCGCGGCGTTCAGGCAGCCGTTGTTGGGCAGGCTCAGCTTGATGTAGGACTCGATCGGGGTGGCGACCGCCTCGTCGTGCTGCTTCTGGGTGATCTTGCCGAGCTCGAGCATGTCGCCGAGGATGATGTCGCGTCGCAGCTTGTTCACCCGGTAGTGCGCCGGGTTATCGAGGCGCTGGTCGTTCGGCTGCTGCACGATCGCAACGAGGCTCGCGGCCTGGGCGAGGGTCACGTCCTTGGCGGTGACGCTGAAGTAGCGTTCCGCCGCCGCTTCGATTCCGTAGGTGACGCCTCCGAAGCCCGTGATGTTCAGGTAGGCCAGCAGGATCTGGTTCTTGCTGTACCGCTTCTCCAGGCCGATGGCGAGCTTCATCTCTGCGAGCTTGCGGTCCGGGGTCGCCTTGATGGCGTCCGCGTAGGCGGCCTTGATCTTGGCCGGGGTGCTCTCCTGCAGGGCCTGCTGCACGCGGATGTTCTTCACGAGCTGCATCGCCAGAGTCGAACCACCCGTCGTTCCCGTCTTCGTGACGAAGCCGACCCCGGCGCGCAGCAGCGACTGCAGGTCGACGCCGCCGTGCTGGTAGAACCGGCGGTCTTCGCCGGCGACCGCGGCATCCTTCACGAATTGGGAAACGCCGTCCCAGGCCACTTCCTGACGGTTCTGGTCGTACACCGTGGCGATCGGCACCGAAGCGCCGCCCCGGAGCGCATAGATCTCATTGCGCTGCGACTGGCCGCCGATCTGGATGTAGTCGGGGAGGTTGTCGAAGATGCCGATCGCGCCCTTGGCGGCCGAGCTTGTCACGGCGAGAGCGGGGGTGACCATGGCGGTGACGAGCACGCCGGCAAGCACGCTGAAACCGACGAGGCCGATGAGGCCGCCGATCACGCCTGACGGCTTCACTTTGAGGGCAGACATAAAGCTTAGGGTAACCGATCAAATCTGGGGTCGTGCCGGGTCTGGGCCGACGCTCAGGGGCACAGTGGCCCGGGGTCCGACCCATTTACCGAGCCGCCGTTGCCGACCGTGAGCACCACCGAGGCGTCGGTGCCCGTCTTGGCGCCCGCCGCCGGGTTGGTGGCGAGCACCTTGCAGAGGTCGGCCGGCGCGCTCGACACCCAGCTGTAACTGAGTTTCGACTTGGCGAAACCGGCCGCCTCGAGGGCGGTTACCGCCGCGGCGCGGGCGTTGCCCACGACATCCGGCATGGTCGTCGCCAGGGTCCCGTCGCTCGTGTAGACGGTGATGGTGTCGCCGAGCGCCCCGACGGTTCCGGCCGGTGGGTCCGTCCTGGCAACCTGGCCCGCCGGCACGGAGGACGGCACGGTTCCGCCGTCCGCGACCGTGAACTGGAGGCTCTCGAGCAGGGCCTTCGCCGCGGCGGGCTGCTGGCCGGTCACGTCTGGCACCGGTACGCCGCGGCCCTTGAGCAGTGACTGGTCGGGCAGGGGGAACGCTCCGCCCTTGTAGGCGGGATTGGAGTCGAGCGACTTCATGGTCGCGCGGAAGATGTTGAACTTGGTGTTGTACCCGTTGGTTCCGGCGATGCTGATGTTGCGCAGGCTTTGGTCACCCTGCGGGTTCTTGGGCGTGCGCAGGCCAGGCGTGCCCTGGATGTTGCCGACCCACACCGCGAGCGCCGCCTTCGTCGTGCTGGCGATGAGCCAGTTGTGGTACGAGTCATCCGTCGTTCCGGTCTTACCGACGATGGGCACGCCGTCCCTGGGCGCGCCGGGGGCACCAGTGCCCGACTTCATCACGGCCGAGAGGGCGTAGGCCACAGTGGAGGCGATTTTCGCGGTGATGGTCTGGCTGCAGTTGGACTGCTGTCCGGCCAGCTCCTTGCCATCCGGTCCCACGATCTTGTCGACCATGGTCGGAGCGCAATAGAGGCCGTTGGCCCCGATCGTGGCGATCGCCGCGGCCATGGTGAGCGGGGCGATCTCGTTGGTGCCGAGCACCGACGACGGGTCGACGTGCAGGGGAGACGGCTTCTTCGGGGTGTCGTCCGCGCGGTGCACGCCCATGGCGGTTGCGTCGGCGCGGATGTCGCACAGGTCGAGCTTCTGCGCCATGGCCACGAATGCCGCGTTCACCGAGTTCTTCGTGGCGTTGAGCACCGTCATCGAACCGCCCTCGCCCGAGGAGTCGTTCTTGGGCGCGTAGGGCGAGCCGCTCAGCGCGCCCGGGTCGCAGGGCGCCTTGAAGCTCGACTGCGGGAATGCCCGCACGCTCCCGTTGACGACGTCATTGAGGCCGTGGCCGTTCTGCAGCCAGTCGGTGAGGGTGAAGATCTTGTAGGTGGATCCGGTGGGGAAGCCGGATGACCCGCCGTACGAACGGTCGGTGCTGAGATTGACGGCAGTGGTCGTGAGCGGATCACCGCTTGCCGAGTTGTCATACTCCTTGTTCTGGGCCATGATCAGGATTTTTCCCGTGCCCGGCTGCACCGACACCGCCGAAGCGCCGAGCGCGAACCGGGACTCGTTGGCCGGTGCGCTCTTGCTCAGCGCGGCCTGGGCCGCATCCTGCTGGTCGAGGTCGATGCTCGTGTAGATCTTGTAGCCGCCGGTGGCCCACGCCGTGGTTCGTGCGGCGACGTTCGGGCCGAGCGAGGCGAGGCTGGGCACGAGCCGCTTCACGTAGTCGCAGGCAAACTTCGCGTCGACGGCGTACAGGCATCCGCTGCTCGGAGGCGTGATCTTCACCTCGGAGGCGATCGGAGTGGCGATCGCCTCGTCGAACTGCTTCTTGGTGATGTCCTTCACGTCGTACATGGCCGTGAGGATCTGGTCCCGTCGCACCTTGTTGGCCTTGTAGTACTTGGGGTCGCTGAGATTCTGACGGTTGGGCTGCTGCACGATGGCGATGAGGCTCGCCGCCTGCGGGAGCGTCACGTCCTTCGCCGGCACGCTGAAGTACTGCCGCGCCGCCGACTCCACCCCGTAGGTGTTTCCGCCAAAGCCGGTGATGTTGAGGTACGCAAGGAGGATCTGTTTCTTGGGGTACTCCTTGTCGAGGCCGATCGCGAGCTTCATCTCCTTGAGCTTGCGCTGCAGCGTGTCGTCGATCGCCGCCTGGTAGGCCACCTGTCGGGCCTTGGGGTCGTCCACCTGCAGCGCCTGCTGCACGAGGATGTTCTTCACCAACTGCATGTCGAGGGTCGAGCTTCCGCTCGTGATGCCGTTGCTCGCGATGTTGCCTATCGCTGCGCGGGCGACCGATTCCACATCGACGCCGCCGTGCTTGTAGAAGCGGCGGTCTTCGCCTGCCACAGCCGCGTTCTTCAGGAAGGGCGACACGGCATCCCAGGCCACCTCCTGGCGGTTCTGGTTGTAGATGGTGGCGATCTGCACCGGGGCGCCGGCGCGCGTGGCGTAGATGGTGTTCTGCTGCGATCCGGAGCCGAGCGCGAGGTAGTCGGGGAGCTTGTCGAACACCGCGATCGATGCCTCGGCGGTCTGGCTGGTCACGGCCACGGCGGGGGTCACCATTGCCGTCACCAGCACGCCGGCGAGCATGCTGAGACCAAAGAATCCGGCCACCACTGTGGGCAGACCGGAGCGACGCAAATCTTCACCCATACAATCAAAGCTACGTTTACCGCCCGAACTGAACCTGAACGGATGCCGTGATGCCGAGCTTCGAATACGTCACAACCCCCCTGATCGTGCACAATACGGCGGCAATTCTCAACAACTGGGGATCCGACGGCTGGGAGCTCGTTCAGGTGGTGCAGGGACCGGAGGGTGGCCTCGTCGCCTACCTCAAGCGCGAGAAGAAGGAAGACGCCTGATGTCGAAATTGGATGACCGCATCGCCGAACTCGGACTGACCATCCCCGACGTGGCCCGGCCGGTCGCCGCCTACATTCCGGCGGTCGTGAGCGGCAACCTCGTGTTCACCTCCGGCCAGCTGCCGATGGTCGCCGGCACCCTCGCCGCCACCGGCAAGGTCGGTGCCACCGTCAGCCCGGAGGACGCCCGCGGCTACGCGGCGACCTGTGCCCTCAACGCGCTCGCCGCGGCGAAGTCGGCCATCGGATCCCTCGACCGCATCACGCGCGTCGTGAAGGTCGTCGGTTTCGTGGCATCCGACCCCTCGTTCACCGGCCAGCCCGGCGTGATCAACGGGGCATCCGAGCTTCTCGGTGAGATCTTCGGCGATCTCGGCGTGCACGCGCGTAGCGCCGTCGGCGTGGCCGTGCTTCCGCTCGACTCGCCCGTCGAGGTGGAGCTCATCCTCGAGTTCGCGTAGCGCCGGTGGCGCGGCCCGCCGAGTGCTGCGCCCCCGCTTTGCGTCCGCTTTGCGTCTCCGCGTCCTGCGCCTCCGCTTTGCGCGCCCTGCGCGTTTCTCCGGAGGATTCGCTGTTCCGGCGGTGATTTCGGGGCAGTCTGTCGTAATTGAACGTGCAAGTCGAGTGCGTGGAACGAAACCTCCGGAGAAACGCGCGTTGCGGATGTCGCGCGGCGTCAGGATGCCGAGCGGTAGCCGCGCAGTTGCCGCGCTTTGGCGGACAAGCAGCGGGCCGGGCTCGGTTGCCGGCGTCAGCGTACGGCGTCGAGGTGACGGCCGGACTGCAGGGCGCTTCGCACCACGGCCTCCACAAGCGGCCAGTTGAACATGATCATGACGTAGCTGAGCTTGATGACCGTGTAGCCGAGCGACTGAAGTTGGGCTGTGCGGATCCGGTCGCTGTTGAAGCGTTCCTCGTCGGAATGCCATTCGCGGCCGTCGGTTTCGATGACAAGGGACGTGCCGACCAGGAGGTCGACCGCACGCCCGCCGATCATGACCTGGGAGCGAACGTCAAGACCGATCGACACCAGCCACAACCTCACTATGGTCTCGAGCCCCGAATCCGCCCGCCCGTCGAGTCGAAGGCGAAGGCGGCGAAGTCGACGAGGCAGCCGCTCGAAGAGTTCGAACAGCTGGAAGACGTCCAGCAGTCCCCGGTTGAGGGCGGAGTCGCACGAGCATGCCGCTGCGGTCTGTTCCGCAGACAGGAGAATCTGCGCAAGTGTTTGAGGCACCGACTCGCGCCACGCATCCGGCCCCTCCGCGAAGCCATCGACCCGCCAGTGAGAAATCACGCTCCGCCCTGGGGGGAGATCACGTGATGCAGGGAAGTCGAATTGCACGCGACCAGGCTTGGCCACGTTTCCGTGCGGCTTCCAACTGACGTGCAGATCTCGATCCAGGCCGCGCCAGATGCCGTAACTTGCCGCCGCCGAGAACGAGCCCAGCCGCCCGCCCAGTCGTACGGCGTTCACTCGGTCTGGTTCGGCATCCGGCAGGGCGTACCACGCGCGGCGCACTCGCACCAGCCGGCCCTGCCCGACGTTCCAGGCGAGCGCTTTCGGGGTGTGGCCAGCATCCAGGATCTGTCGTCGAGGGGCAATTCCCCCGGATGCCCGCACGAGCTGGTCGATCGGTAAGGGTCGCTGCATGCGCGCCAGTGTGCTCGCGCGGCTTGACCATGGGAGTCGACCGCACCGCGTCTGTGCATGAACGGCCGAAACCCTGCCCTGTGCAGGGACCAGCCCCTGGCGTTTCTCCGGAGGTTCTTCCGATTCGGCGCGAAACCGGCCGCTGTGAACGTGCACAGTGGGGTTTCGGGCTCAAACCTCCGGAGAAACGCGAATCGGCGCGGGGCCGGGCGGTGCCGCGCTACCCCTTGCTGAGTTTGTCGCTGATGATCTGCATCACCGAGGTGTCGGCGAGCGTGGTCGTGTCACCGATGGCCCGTCCCTCCGCGACATCCTGAAGCAGGCGGCGCATGATCTTGCCCGACCGGGTCTTCGGCAGCTCCGCCACGATGAAGATCTCCCTCGGCCGCGCGATCGCGCCGATCTGCTCCGAGACGTGGATGCGCAGCAGTGCGCTCGCCTCATCCGGAGTCTGGTGCTCGACATGTTCGCTGCGCAGGATCACGAACGCGACGACGGCCTGGCCGGTCGTCTCGTCCGCGGCTCCGACCACGGCGGACTCGGCCACGATCGGATGCGACACGAGCGCCGACTCGATCTCGGCTGTCGAGAGACGGTGGCCCGAGACGTTCATCACGTCGTCGACGCGGCCGAGCAGCCAGATGTCGCCGTCCTCGTCGAGGCGGGCGCCATCCCCGGCAAAGTACACGGGCTTGTCGAGAACCGCGGCGAACTTGTCCCAGTAGGTTTCCTTGAAGCGCTCCGGGTCGCCCCAGATGCCCCGCAGCATCGAAGGCCACGGCTCGGTCACGGCGAGCAGGCCGCCGCCTCCCGCCGGAACCGGCGTTCCGGCCTCGTCGAGCACCTCGATCGTGATGCCGGGCACCGGTACCTGCGCCGAGCCGGGTTTCGTGATCGTCACGCCCGGCAGCGCGGAGATCATGATGGCCCCCGTCTCGGTCTGCCACCAGGTGTCGACGATCGGAGTGCTCCCCCCGCCGATCACCTCGCGGTACCAGACCCACGCCTCGGGGTTGATCGGTTCGCCGACACTGCCCAGCACCCGAAGGCTCGAGAGGTCGAACGAATCGGGAATCTCGCGGCCGAGCTTCATGAAGGACCGGATGGCGGTGGGCGCCGTGTAGAAGATGGTCACGCCATACTTCTGGATGATCTCCCACCAGCGGCCGGGGTGCGGCGTGTCTGGAGTGCCCTCGTAGAGCACCTGCGTTGCGCCGTTGGCGAGCGGGCCGTAGACGACGTAGCTGTGCCCGGTGATCCATCCGACGTCGGCGGTGCACCAGTAGACGTCTGTCTCCGGGTGAAGGTCGAACACGTTCTTGTGCGTGAACGCGACCTGGGTGAGGTAGCCGCCGGTAGTGTGCAGGATTCCCTTGGGCTTGCCGGTCGTGCCCGACGTGTAGAGGATGAAGAGGGGCTGCTCCGCCTCGAATGCCTCCGCCTCGTGCTCGGCGTCGACGGTTTCGATCTCCTCGTGCCACCAGAGGTCGCGGCCCTCGGTCCATTCCACGTCGTTGTCGCACCGCTTCACCACGAGGACGTGCTCTACCGAGAGGTCGCCCTCCTTCGCGAGCGCGCCGTCCACCGCGGGCTTGAGGGGGCTCACGCGCCCCTTGCGCCATCCGCCGTCTGCGGTGATGACGAGCTTGGCGCTCGCGTCGTCGATGCGGGAGCGGAGACTTTCCGCACTGAAACCGCCGAAGATCACCGAGTGCACGGCGCCGACGCGCGCGACGGCGAGCATCGAGACGACGGCCTCGGGAATCATCGGAAGGTAGATGGCGACCCGGTCGCCTTTGCCGATGCCGAGCTTGGTCAGCAGGTTCGCGGCGCGTTTGACCTCGGCGGTGAGCTCGGCGTAGCTGATGTCGCGGCTGTCGCCCGGTTCGCCCTCCCAGTGGATGGCGATCCGGTCGCCGTTGCCAGCCAGAACGTGACGGTCGAGGCAGTTGTATGCCACATTGAGCTCGCCGTCGGCGAACCATCTGGCGAATGGAGCGTTCGACCAGTCGAGGGTCTGAGTGAAGTCCTTGTGCCAGTGCAGCAGGTCGCGGGATTGTCTGGCCCAGAAGGCGAGACGGTCCGCCTTCGCCTCGTCGTAGAGAGCGCTCGTGGCCACCGCGGTGGCCGAAAACGAGGCCGTCGGCGGGAATCGGCGCTCTTCATGCTGAAGGCTGTCGATAGAGGTGTTGGACATCGTTATCCTGTTCGAGCGTGCGGCGCGGTGGCCGTTGAAATCGTCCTTCCGATCCTAGACCGGGCGCAGGTTGCGCTTCGTAGCGGCCCGACAACACTGCTGCCGAATTCCACTCTGGGAACGTGCTGTGATGCCGGAACATCTTCTCTTGCGTGCGGGCCTTGCTGGAGTACACTGAGACCCGTCGAATGCAAATTCGGTAAGCAGCGCGTAGCGATTCCCCCCAATCCAGCGTTGCTGTGGCGGCGTCTGTTCCCCCCAACCGGCGCCGCCCCTCTTCTTTTAATCGGCAGGCTCACGACGGCCCCGGGTAGACAATTCGGTCTGGAGAGGGCGGGCCCCTGCCCCGCCTCCCCTCCTCCCCGGCGACACCCACGATTCCCGATGCGTCACCGCGCTCCGCCGCGAGTCCACTGGTGCCCCGCCGACGGATACGGTCGGGCGATGTTCGATCGCTTCGACTCGCTTCCGGCGCCCTCGGGCCCGACTGGGCCGGACGGACCGTTCGAGCGGACGCCGTCGCCCGGGCCGCCTGAGCGTTTCGTCGTGGGCAGGCCTGGCGGGTTCCGCGGACGCGGGGCGGCGCACTCGGTCGGCGTGCTGGACAGTGACGTCTCGCCCTCTTCCGGCGGACATCGGTCGGTCGATCCGATGCGGCGGGGGATCGCCGGGGAGGAGCTGTCCGACTTCGGACCGCTCGGGCCGTTCGTGTCCGATGCGGCCGTCACCGACGTCTTCGTCAACGGGCCGGGCGGGGTGTGGGTCGATCGTGGCCGGGGCGCGGAGCGCGAGCGGATGCCGACGGTCGCCGAGTCCCAGCTGCGGGAGTTGGCGGTGCGACTGATCGCCCTCGGCGGACGCCACATCGACGAAGCGACACCCTGCGTGGATGTGCGCCTGCACGATGGCATCCGCGTGCATGCCGTGCTGCCGCCGATCTCCACCGGTGGCACGCTCCTCTCTATCCGGCTGCCACGACTCGAGCGACTGGGTCTCGGCGATCTCGACGCGACCGGATTCTTCTCCCTGGTTCCCCTCGACGCCATCGACCGGCTCGTGGCCCGGCGGGAGAACCTGCTCATCACCGGTGCGGCCGGCACGGGGAAGACCACCCTTCTCGCGGCCCTGCTCGCGCGCGCGGCGCCGGCCGACCGCATCATCGCGATCGAGGATGTCGCCGAGTTGCGAGTGGCGCATCCGCACTTCGTGTCGCTCGAGTCCCGGCAGGCGAACCTCGAAGGCGCGGGCCAGCTGGGGCTCGAACGTCTCGTGCGCGAGGCGTTGCGGATGCGCCCGGACCGGCTCGTGCTCGGCGAGTGCCGCGGCGGCGAGATCCGTGAGCTGCTCGCGGCGCTCAACACCGGTCATGACGGCGGCGCCGGAACTCTTCACGCCAACTCGCTGGAGGACGTGCCGGCCCGGCTCGAGGCGCTCGGTGCGCTCGCCGGGATGAGCGAGACCGCGATTGCCCGGCAGACGGTGAGCGCGATCGGTACGGTGCTCCACCTCGAGCGCGCGGCCGGCTCACGTCGGCTCGCCCAGATCGGCCGATTCGAGCTGGATCCGCGCGGGCGGCTGATCATGGTGGAGGCGGCGGGTGGCTAGCGAGACGGCCAGCGTCGAGCCGATCGCCTCTTTCGTGCAGCGGCTCGGTGTGCTGCTTTCGGCGGGAGTGGCCCCGTCGTCGGGATGGGGCTACCTCGCCGAGGCGGCCGTCGGGCCTGAGGCGGCCAGGCTGCGCGCCATCGTCGACTCTGTCGCGGCCGGCACGAGCATCGCCGAGGCGGTGCTCGCTGTCGCCCCGTCGGCCGGGCGCAACGAGCCGGTCTGGCGCGGAATCGCCGCGGCCTGGCAGGTGGCGACGGATGCCGGTGCCCCGCTCGCACCGACACTCGCGGAACTCGCGGCGTCGCTGCGGGCCCTCGCGCAGAATCAGGAAGACCTGCGCACCGCGCTCGCCGGTCCGACCGCGACCGCGCGAATGGTGGTGATGCTGCCCGTGGTCGGCGTGCTCTTCGGGCTGGTGCTCGGGTTCGACAGCCTGTCGGTGCTGTTCAGCACCCCGCCCGGACTCGCCTGCCTCGCCCTCGGGGTGGGGCTGATGCTCGCGGCCCGGTGGTGGAGTCGGCGCGTTGTCGACTCGGCGCGGCCGAGGCAGCTCACCCCGGGCCTCTCCCTCGATCTCATGGCCATCGCGGTGTCGGGCGGCGCGGCGCTCCCGCGGGCCATTTCCTCCGTGAGCGCGGCGTGGACACGATTCGGCCTCGACGACGACGGGGGGCGCGAGGCCATCGACGACGTGCTCGCGCTGTCGCGGCGTGCGGGCGTCCCGGCGGCGGCCCTCCTGCGCAGCGAGGCGGCGGAGGCGAGACGGGCCGCCCGCAGCGCGGGGGAACGCCGGGCGGCGACGGTGGCGGTCACCCTCATGCTTCCGCTGGGCATCTGCGTGCTGCCCGCGTTCATGCTGCTCGGCGTCGCACCACTGCTCATCGCCGTGGTGTCCTCGACGGTAGCGGGGTTCTGAATGGCCCCTCGTCTCGCCCCCAGCCACTGCCCGTTCGACGGTTGCCCCCGGCCAGATGGCGACGGCGCCGAGGGGCGCCGAACGAGGTCAGGCTGGCGTTGCCGGCGCGCGTCGGCACGGCCAATCGATACGAAGGGACAGGGGCATGAAACGGTTGAAGAGGATGCTGGCACACGAGGAGGGGGCGGCGACGGCCGAGTACGCGATTGCGACGATGGCCGCGGTCGGCTTTGCTGGGCTGCTGGTCGCGATACTGCGAAGCGACGAGGTGAGGGGGATCCTCACCGACCTGGTGCACCGTGCGCTCACCTTCGCGGGGTGACGGCTCTCCCGACCGCGGAAGCGTGACGGCGGAGTTCGCCGTCGTGATCCCGGCGGTGGTGCTCGTGCTCGGGCTGTGCCTGTCCGGGCTGCAGCTCGCCGGCGCGCAACTCATGCTGCAGCAGGTGGCGGCGAGCGCCGCCCGGGCGCTGGCGCGTGGGGAGGATCTCGGCACGGCTGGCCGATTGGCGGCCAGGCTCGCTCCGGGAGCGATGCTGAGCGAGGAGGGCCAGGGGTCCGTCGTGTGCGTGCGTGCGAGCTCTTCCGGATCCGTGGCGCGCGGATTGCTGGGAGCCGTGTCCCTCTCGGCGCGCAGCTGCGCCCTGGCCGGTGGGCGGTGAGGGGCGAGAGCGGCTCGGGATCGGTGCTCGGCATCGCGGTTGTCGCGGTTGTCATCGCCGTCGCGGCGCTCATGATTCCGGTCATTCGCGTTCTCGCCGCGGTGGGACAGGGCTGGGCGGCGGCCGATGCCTCCGCGCTCGCCGCGGCGGACGTGGCCGTCGGCATCCAGCCGGGAGATCCCTGCGAATCGGCAGCCGACGTGGCGGCGTCAAACGGGGCGCGGCTCGACGGTTGCGTGGTCGACGGCGCCGTCGTCACGGTGAGCGTGGAGGTTGCGGTGGTCGGATTCCGGCTCAGTATTCGCGCGACGGCCGGTCCCCCCGGCGGCTCGGTGGGGCATCCGGGGGCGTCGGCTTTGGCGCCGCCGCGCGCCCGGCAGCCGTCGTGGTCTGTCACCGAGATGAGTGGGAGGCGTCGTCATGATCGGGAGTGAAATGGGGTTGCTCGGCGTTTCTGTGTGTATGGTGTGCCTGTCGGGGGTGCGCCCTGACACTCTTCGCCGCGACATCCTGTTCCAACGCCGCCGCAGGTTGGGCGAGGGTCGAGAAACAGTGGCGGCGCAAGCCGCAGAAGTCAAGGAGCAAGGTGCCAGGCACGAAGAAGCTGGTCATAGTCGAGTCGCCGGCAAAGGCGAAGACGATCGCCCAGTACCTGGGCGACGGATACGAGGTGTTGGCCTCGGTCGGACACATCCGTGACCTCATCGAGCCGAAGAACCTTCCGGCAGAACTCAAGAAGGGCTCGCTCGGCAAGTTCTCCATCGACGTGGAGAACGGCTTCGCCCCCTACTACGTCGTCTCCGACCAGAAGAAGAAGACGGTCGCCGAACTCAAGCGCGCGCTCAAGGGCGCCGACGAGCTCTATCTCGCAACTGATGAGGACCGCGAGGGGGAGGCCATCGCATGGCATCTTCTCGACGAACTCAAGCCCAAGGTTCCCGTGAAGCGCATGGTATTCCACGAGATCACCAAGGAGGCGATCCAGCGCGCGCAGGAGAACACCCGCGACATCGACACCGCCCTCGTCGACGCCCAGGAGACCCGTCGAATCCTCGACCGCCTCTACGGCTACGAGGTCTCGCCCGTGCTCTGGCGCAAGATCGGGCCGGGCCTGTCCGCCGGCCGGGTGCAGTCGGCGGCCACAAGGCTCGTCGTCGACCGGGAGCGCGAACGCCTGGCCTTCGTTCCCGCCGGGTACTGGGACCTTTCGACCCAGCTCACGGCATCCACGGATTCGACTCGGTTCGAGGCTCGCCTGGCCAAGCTCGACGGCAGCCGGGTGGCCACGGGCCGCGATTTCGACGACAGGGGCCAGCTCAAGGCTCAGACCGGGGGCCGCGCGGATGTCGTGGCCCTGGACGAGAAGGCGGCCACGGCCCTCGCCGACGCGCTGCGGGATCCGAGCGTCTCGGTTGTCGTGGCGTCGGTCGACTCGAAGCCGTACACGCGGCGACCGGCCGCCCCCTTCAGCACGTCAACGCTTCAGCAGGAGGCGGCGCGCAAGCTGCGCTTCTCCGCCCGCCAGACCATGAGCGTGGCGCAGGGCCTGTACGAAAACGGCTACATCACCTACATGCGTACGGATTCGCTCAACCTCTCGCAGCAGGCCATCAACGCCGCGCGTGCCCAGGCGAGTTCGCTGTATGGCGCGGAGAGCGTGTCCGAGAAGCCACGCGTCTACGCGAGCAAGAGCAAGAACGCGCAGGAGGCCCACGAGGCGATCCGCCCGGCCGGCGACACCTTCCGCACCCCCGGCGAGCTCGAGGGCGTGCTCCGCGGCAACGACTGGAAGCTCTACGACCTCATCTGGAAGCGCACCATCGCGTCCCAGATGGCGGACGCGAAGGGATCGACCGCCTCCGTGGTCATCACCGCGGGTCCCGTGCTCGGTGAAGCCGTCGCGGAATTCGCGGCGAGCGGCACGGTCATCACCTTCCGTGGCTTCCTGCAGGCCTACGAGGAGAGCCGCGATGAGGACCGCAACGACGTCGCGGAGCCCACCGAGGCGAAGCTGCCGCCGCTCACCGCGGGGCAGAAGCTCGACATCGTGGACGTGGAGGCGAAGGGGCACGAGACCAGTGCACCCCCGCGCTACACGGAGGCCAGTCTCGTCAAGACGCTCGAAGAGCTGGGTATCGGGCGTCCGTCCACCTACGCCTCGATCATCTCCACGATCATCGACCGCGGGTACGTGACCCCCCGCGGCACGGCCCTCGTTCCGAACTGGATCGCGTTCTCGGTCGTTCGGCTTCTCGAGGACTACTTCACGGACCTCGTGCAGTACGACTTCACCGCGGGCATGGAAGACGACCTCGACCGCATCGCGGGCGGGGAAGAGGACCGGGTCGCCTGGCTCAACAGCTTCTACTTCGGCAGCGACAAGCACCGCGGGCTGCGCAACGTGATCGACAACCTCGGCGACATCGACGCCAAGAGCATCAACTCGATCAAGCTTGCGGATGACGTGACACTCCGCATCGGCAAGTACGGCCCGTACCTCGAGGTGATCGATCCCGAGGCCGCACCGGATGTCCCGCCGCGCCGGGTCAACATCCCCCCGGACCTGGCCCCGGACGAACTCACCGTCGACAAGGCACGTCAACTCATCGAGGCGCCCGTCGTCGTCGATCGCGTCATCGGCGTCAACCCGGAGAACGGCAAGATGATCGTGGCCAAGGACGGCCGGTTCGGGCCGTACGTGACCGAGGTCGATCCCGAACCGGAGGCCGTGGAGCCGGTCGCCGAGCCGGCCGAGACCGTGGACCCCGTCACCGGGGAGATCATCGCGCCGAAGAAGAAGCGAGCCGCCCCGAAGAAGGCCGCCGCGGTGAAGCCGCGCACGGCATCCATCTTCAAGTCGATGGACCTTGCGACCGTGGATCTCGACACCGCCCTGCGTCTGCTGGCGCTGCCGCGCGTGGTGGGGCAGGACCCCGAGTCCGGCGAGGAGATCCTCGCCCAGAACGGGAAGTTCGGCCCGTACCTGAAGAAGGGGGCGGACACCAGGTCGCTCACCGAGGAGGACCAGATCTTCGAGATCGACCTCCCGGGCGCCCTCGAGCTCTACGCCCAGCCCAAGTACGGTGCGCGGCGCGCATCGAGCGCCCTCAAGGAGTTCGACGCCGACCCGGTCAGTGGCAAGCCCATCCGCATCAAGGACGGCCGGTTTGGTGCGTACGTCACGGACGGCGTCACGAACGCGACGATCCCGCGCGGCGAGACGGTGGAGGAGGTCGACTTCGATCGGGCCGTCGAGCTTCTCGCCGACAAGCGCGCCAAGGGACCGGCGAAGCCGAAGGCGAAGGCCCCAGCGAAGAAGGCTCCTGCGAAGAAGCCGGCCGCCAAGAAGCCAGCGGCCAAGAAGCCGGCGGTGCGCAAGCCGGCGGCGTCGAAGCCCGCCGCAAGCGAATAGTCGTGTCCGGGCTCTTCATCACCTTTGAGGGCGGCGACGGCTCGGGCAAGTCGACCCAGGCCGAGCTTCTCGCCGACTGGCTCGTCGCCTCCGGGCACACCGTGGTGCGCTCTCGCGAGCCGGGCGGCACCGAGCTGGGCGTCGAGCTGCGCGAGATCGTGCTGCACCGACGCGGTCACATCGCCCCGCGCGCCGAGGCGCTGATCTATGCGGCCGACCGCGCGCACAACATCGCGACGAAGGTGCGGCCAGCGATCGAGCGCGGAGACATCGTGATCCAGGACCGCTATCTGGACTCGTCCGTCGCCTACCAGGGCGCCGGTCGAGTGCTCGACGCGAAGGAGGTGCGGGACCTGTCGCTCTGGGCGACCGAGGGCTTCATGCCGCACCTCACCATCCTGCTCGATCTCGACGAGACGATCGGACGGGAGCGGCTCGACGATGCCCGCACGCGGTATGACCGCCTGGAGGCGGAGAAGGACGACTTCCATGCGCGGGTCCGGGCGGGCTACCTGAGTCTCGCCGCCGATGAGCCCGACCGCTTCCTGGTGTTGAGCGCGACCGACTCGATCGAGTCGATTTCCGCGGCCATTCGCGCGCGCGTCGAGGCGCTGCTCGTCCGTTGACTCCGTTGCTTGGGGCGGCCCGCTTCGGCCAGTCGCCCAGCGCCGGTTGCCTCTGTTGTCTCCGTCCCCCTGCCTGTTCCGCCTCACGCGACTGACGCGCCCGGGGCGTCCAGCGGCCCCGGCGCCCCCGACGGGCGCGGCGCCCGCGGCGCCCGCGGCGCCGGTGTGCCGTGACTCCCGTGTGCATAACTCCTGCTTTTCGCGCAATTGAACGTTCCGATCGGGCGGATGCGCGTGATTCTGGAAATGCAGCCTGAGTTATGCACGCAGCGGAGGCGCCAGCCGTGGCAGAGGGACCACTTCGAGCAGTATGCGCCTGGCTGCCCTCGCACGGCCCGGCGCGGCCGCGTTGCCGTCCCGCGCCAGCGGCCGTGTGCATAACTCCTGCAAATAGAGGAATTGAACGTTCTTACCAGGCGGATTTGGGCTGTTTTTGAGATATTGCAGGAGTTATGCACGCGGCGGAGGTGGCAGGGCGGGCGCGGCGGAGGTGGCAGGGCGGGCGCGGCGGAGGTGCCAGGACGGAGGTGCCAGGGCGGACGCGGCAGGGCGGACGCGGCGGCACGGCGGACGCGCGGGACGGACGCGGCGGGACGGCGGGTTTGGCGGCAGCGCCGGGGGCGAGCAGGGCGAGCAGCGCGCGACGCACGCGCCGGGCGAGGCCGCCGGCCGCCGGCAGCCGGGGGCCGGCGTAGAGCTGGCTATCGGCGGGTCCGCCTAGGCTTAGCGCTATGTCCGTGTGGGATGAACTGACCGGCCAATCGGAGGCCATTGCGATCTTCCGCGCCGCGGCGGCCGATTCGAGCCTCCGCGATGCGCCCATCGGCGACTCCGCGATGACGCACTCGTGGCTCATCACCGGTCCGCCGGGCTCCGGTCGGTCGAACCTCGCGTACGCGTTCGCGACGGCGTTGCTCAGCCCGCCCGACCCGGAAGGCGAGGAGGCGACCAGACGCCAGGTGGCGGCCCGCACGCATCCGGATCTGGGAGTGCTGTCGACCGAGGGAGTCATCATCAAGATGGCCGACGTGCAGAAGTTCGTCACCACCTCCTACTTCTCGCCGTCGGTGAGCCGCTATCGCGTGATGGTGATCGAAGACGCCGACCGAATGGTCGAACGCACGTCGAACGTTCTGCTCAAGGCGCTCGAGGAGCCGCCGCCGCGCACGGTGTGGATCCTCTGCGCGCCGAGCGAGGCCGACCTGCTCCCCACCATCCGGTCGCGGGTGCGCAGCGTGCGGCTGCGGGTGCCGGATGTCGCGGAGGTCGCCGAACTGATCTCCCGTCGCGACGGGGTGGACCTCGCCACCGCGACGCGCGCCGCACGAGAGTCGCAGAGCCACATCGGCATGGCCCATCGTCTGGCGACGAACGAGGAGGCGCGACGGCGACGCCAGCTGACCCTGGACATCGCCCTCGGCATCCACAGCGTCTCCGATGCGGTGGTCGCGGCGTCCAAGCTGCTCGCCCTGGCCGGCGAGGATGCCAAGGCGATCACCGAGGAGCGGGACGCGGAGGAGCGCGAGGGCGCCCTGCGGTCCCTCGGCATCGAGCCGGGCGGCACCATCCCGCCCGCGCTGCGCGCCCAGTTGCGCACCCTCGAGGAAGACCAGAAGCGGCGAGCGACCCGCAGCCTGCGCGACGGCATCGACCGCATCATGGTGGACCTGCAGTCGCTGTACCGCGACATTCTGCTGCTGCAGCTCGGGGTGCCGAGCGAGCCGATCAACCTGGCCATCCACTCGCAGCTCGTGAGCGCGGCGGAGGCCACCACCGCGGCGGCCACTCTCGGGACGATGGATGCGATCGCCACCGCCCGCAAGCGCATCGACGGCAACGTTTCGCCGGCGCTCGCCCTCGAGGCCATGCTCATCTCGGCGGCCCGGTAGCCGCCACGACCCAGCACGCCCGCGCTCGCCGAGCGCCAGACCAGAGGAATCCATGACCATACGTCGCCACCCGGCGCGATTTTCCGCCGTGGCCGCGGCCCTCGCGGCCGTGCTCGTGCTGAGCGGGTGCGTCTCGTCGTTCCTGCCCAAGCCGCCGAGCATGCGGTCGACCCCGACGGGGGAGACGGTGGCGGCCGACCTCGAACCCTTCTACAGCCAGGTGCTGAAGTGGAAGAGCTGCGAGGGCGGCGAGTTCCAGTGCACGACGGCGAAGGCCCCCATGGACTGGAAGAATCCGGCGACCAAGTCGATCTCGCTCGCGCTCATCCGCAAGACTGCCTCCGGCACCGCGCTGGGTTCGCTGCTGGTGAACCCGGGGGGCCCCGGCGGCTCCGGCTACGACTTCGTGCGCGACAGCCTGTCCTACGCCGTCGACGACACGCTGCAGAAGAACTTCGACATCGTCGGATTCGACCCCCGCGGCGTGAACAAGTCCTCCGCGGTGTCCTGCTACGCCGATCCGAAGCAGCTCGACTCGTACCTCTTCGACGTGTCACCGAATCCGGTGGGATCGGATGCCTGGATCGCCGATCAGGAGGCGAGCAATAAGAAGTTCGGGGAGGACTGCCTCAAATACACCGGCGATCTGCTCGGCTTCGTGGACACGGTGAGCGCCGCCCGCGATCTGGACCTGCTGCGC
This sequence comes from Lacisediminihabitans profunda, assembly GCF_008040105.1. Taxonomy (GTDB): domain Bacteria; phylum Actinomycetota; class Actinomycetes; order Actinomycetales; family Microbacteriaceae; genus Lacisediminihabitans; species Lacisediminihabitans profunda. The sequence goes on along the minus strand of NZ_VRMG01000015.1, from coordinate 186,639 downwards.
TCGGTGCTCGGCGACAAGAAGCTCAACTACCTCGGCTATTCGTACGGCACGCTGCTCGGTGCCACCTACGCCGACCTGTATCCGAGGAAGACGGGGCGACTCGTGCTCGATGGGGCGCTCGACCCGGCCACCTCGAGCCTCGACGTGAGCGAGACCCAGGCGAAGGGCTTCGAGAGCGCCCTGCGCGCGTACATCGCCGACTGCGAGACCGGAAAGAAGTGCCCGTTCACCGGATCCGTCGATTCCGCCATGGCGACGGTGCGCTCGCTGCTCGACAGCCTCGACGTGAGCCCCCTGCTCGCCACGGACGGTCGCCGGCTCGGCAGCGCGGCGATGACCAACGCGATCATCCTGCCGCTCTACAACAAGAAGAGCTGGCCGTACCTCAATGACCTGTTCAGCCGGGTGATGCAGGGCGATGCGGATTACGCGTTCCAGCTCGCCGACAGCTACTTCGGCCGCACTGCCAAGGGAAAGTACACCGACAACTCCGCGGAGGCGTTCATCGCGGTGAACTGTCTCGACTACGAGAACCCTCCGGTGACCAATGCGAGCCTGAGGGCGGATGCCGCCAGGCTGAAGCGGGCGGCGCCCGTACTCGGCCCGCAGCTGTCCTACGACGTGTCGTGCGCCGCCTGGCCGTTCAAGTCCACGCGCGAGCGGGTCGCGATAGCGGCGAAGGGCTCGGCCCCGATCATGGTCGTCGGAACCACGAACGACCCGGCCACGCCATACGTGTGGGCGAAGAATCTCGCCTCGGAACTCGACAACGGCCACCTCGTCACCTACAAGGGCGAGGGACACACCGCCTACAACAAGTCCAACGCGTGCGTGAACAACGCCGTCGACGACTTCCTGGTGAGCGGCACAGTGCCGGCGAAGGATCCCCTGTGCTGACGACCCGGCGGAAGGGCGTGCGTGCCGTCGGAATCGCGGCGGCGCTTGTTGCCGCGACGCTGGTGCTGAGCGGATGCGTGCCGTTCGGCACCTCTGGCGGCGCCACCACCTCGAAGCCGACGGGCGAGAAGGTCTCGGCCGAGCTCCAGCCGTACTACTCGCAGGTGCTCCGATGGAAGGCCTGCGGAAGCCAGCAGTGCACATTCGCGAAGGCGCCGATGGATTGGAAACATCCGTCGGCATCCACCGACATCTCGCTCGCGCTCACCCGGGCGTCGGCCACCGGCACGCGCCTCGGCTCCCTCTTCGTCAACCCGGGCGGCCCGGGCGCCTCCGGCTACGACACCGTGCACGACAACCTCAAGTTCGCCGTGAGCGCGACGCTGCGCAAGAGCTTCGACGTGATCGGCTGGGATCCCCGGGGCGTCGGCCGGTCGAGCGCGGTGAAGTGCTACGACGACGCCGGGCTCGACGACTACATCTACGGTCTGGCCAAGAATCCCGTCAACAGTCCGGCTTGGGTGGCGGAGGTGACGACGTCGGCGACGGATCTCGGCGCGGCATGCCTCAAGAACACCGGCCGGCTGCTCGACTTCGTGGACACGCAGAGCACGGTGAGCGACCTGGACATGCTGCGCGCAGTGGTGGGGGACACGAAGCTCAACTACCTTGGATACTCCTACGGCAGCGACATCGGCATGTTCTACACCGACCGGTTCGCCGACAGGGTCGGTCGCGTCGTGCTCGACGGCGCAACCGATTCGACCCTGTCGATCTTCGACGTCGACCTCGCGCAGTCGAAGGCCTTCGAGACCGCGCTGCGTCACTACCTCGAGGATTGCCCGTCGACCAAGAATTGTCCGTTCACGGGGAGTGTCGACGACAGCCTGGCGAAGATCTCCGCCCTCTACGACCATCTCACCGTGTCACCGCTCACCGCGCCCGACGGTCGCAAACTCGACAACAACCTGCTCTCCACCGCGATCAGTTCCGCCCTCTATGACAAGTCGTCGTGGCCGTACCTCAGCGACATGTTCGGCGAGATCAGGAAGGGCAAGACGGATACCGCCTTCGTGCTCGCGGACTTCTACAACGGTCGCAACAGCGACGGCACTTACAAGGACAACTCACTGGTCGCGTTCTACGCGGTGATGTGCCTGGACTACCCGGTGGTGACCGACCCGGCGGAGATCGCCCGGCAGAATGCCCTGCTCGTGGCCGCCGCGCCCACGACGACGCGACCCTCCGTGGTGGGCGACGTCGTCTGCCAGAACTGGCCGTTCCACAACCGCACCCCGCCGTCTCCCGTGTCCGGAACGGGGGCGGCACCCATCCTCGTGCTCGCCACCACCGGTGACCCGGCGACGCCGTACCAGTGGGGTGTTGCGCTGTCGAAGCAGTTGCAGAGCGCGCACCTCATCACGCGTCACGGCGAGGGGCATACCGCGTACAACCGCGGAATCGCCTGCGTGGATGGCGCGGTCGACCGCTACTTCACCACCGGGGTTGTGCCCTCGAGCGATCCGGACTGCACCGGATGAGCGGGGAGCGCCGGACCGAAGGGTTGCGCACCAAATTGTGCAAATTTGCAGTTCGCGCAAGAATGTACTCATGACTATCGATGCCGCCCATTCCGGTCTGCGCGAGCGCAAGCGCCTGGCCACCCGGCGCGCCATCCAGTTCGCGGCCCTCAGCCTCGTCGCCGAGAAGGGCCTCGACACGGTCACCATCGACGAGATCAGCAACGTCGCAGACATCTCGCCCCGCACCTTTTTCAACTATTTCGCCTCGAAGGAGGCGGCGATCGTGGGCGATGCACCCGAGCTTCCCGGTGAGGGGGCCGTCGCCCGTTTCGTGGCGGCCGGTCCTTCGTCGAGCCTGTTGGAAGGCATCGGTGACCTGCTCGCGGAAAGCTCCGACGTCTCATCCACCGACACCGACCTCCTCCTGCTGCGCCGCGGGGTGCTCAAGCAGCACCCCCAGTTCGTTGCCCTGCGGATGGCGGCGATGCGCGCCTTCGAGGACCAGCTCGCCGATGTGGTGGCCCGCCGTCTCGTCGCGGACCAGCCGGCGCTCGCCGCCGACCCGGCGGCCCTCGCCGACAAGGCCAGACTCATCACCCTCGTGGCGTTCGGGGCGATGAAGCACGCCTGGTCCTGCTGGGCCGACAACGAAGGGGGAGTCGCCCTCGCGGACCGCCTCCGCGCCTCATTCGGCCAACTCGGCTCGATCCTCGCGCCGACCAGGGTTCCGGTCGGCTGACTCCGGGGCGCAAGCGGACCCCTCGCGATCCGCTAAGCTTTCATGCTGTGCCACTTGGGTTTCCCGAAGCACGCCGCCTTAGCTCAGTCGGTAGAGCATCTCACTCGTAATGAGAAGGTCGTCAGTTCGATTCTGACAGGCGGCTCCCTCAAAATCCCCGTATTCATTGGGGATTAGCCCGTCGGCGAGAGCTTCAGCTGCTTGTTATGTATCAGGACATCCCTGACACTTCTGCATCAATAGACCTCTGACACTTTCGTGGCGTTTGGTCCTGACACTTCTGCCTCGATGTTTGAGGGATGAGCGCTGTTGAACCTGTTGATCCTCGCGTCCGTCTCGCCATCGTTCAGTGGCCGTCTGATGCCCCGAGGGGAGCGGTGTCGACGTTCTGTGCTGATTGTGACCACCGGTCAGCGTTCAAATCGGGAGGGACAGTCGGGGACACCCGTAGGGCAGGCCGCATGGATCTACGCCATGTTCCAGGACACCTGCGGCACACCCGGCGACGCCGAAGGCTCCTTCACCCGCGACGAGATACTCGACGACATCATGAGGTATTGGCTGCCAAACTCAGGCGCCTCCGCCGCCCGGATGTACTGGGAATTGGACCAGTCCGGCTGGTCATCGCCGGCCACCATCGACGACCCGATCAGCGTCCCGGTCGGCTTCACCATGCCCCCGAAGGAGGCTGTCCGAAAGTAGCGCCGTCAACTTGAGCGCCGATACTCGAAGATCATCTACTTTAACGAACCAGCCGCTGGTGGGCACTTCTTCGCCCTCGAAATGCCAGATGCCCTCGTCGCAGACGTCCGGGCGACATTCGCATTACTGGTCTGAGACACTCTCGGACGTTCAATCCCACTAGACACGAGTGATGCCCAAGGACGCCCGTACGGTCTTCGGATCGCGCGCCATCGCTCACCGATGTCGTTGCACAGCCCGAATCGTCTGACCGCTGCATTGCTAACGACGGATCCAAGTTTGGGATCGTCCTTTTCCATCTGCTCTTTTCCGGCCGGGTAAGCCACTGTGAGTCGCCTCAGAGCATCGGCAGCGTCGGAATGAATGGTGGTTCAGGTCCATGCCAGGAGTTACTGGCCCACGATTCCGCCCGAGCGCCCATCTGTCTGGCCCCGGCGATTCTCGTTGCGTCCAACGAGTAGTCGTCCTCTGGGCTGGACAGCGTGGTCACCGGCCCCAGGCGGCGAACTCGGCGCTGCGGTGAGCGTGCTGCACGGTCCAGGAGCGCCCGATCCGCTGAACGGGCCCGTCCGGTCCCGTAAATGCCGGCCACCCCGGGTCGCCCTCCGTCACGAAGCGAATCCAACTGTCGTGCATGCGTTCGGCGAGATCGCGGGGCGGCGGGGTATCGCCGAGCAGACGGTCGGGCCCGTGCAGACTCGGCATTCGGGCATTGTCGAAGACGAACGGGAGCTCCATGAGGTGAGAAGCACCGAGACGGTTTTGCAGCGCGTCCGATCTCCACTCGAATTCGTACACATAGGTGGACGCGAGACCGGCACGAGAATGAGCCTCAGCGAAGAGCCGAGTGCCCAGGCCGAACATGCCGTCGCTGAGGAGTGCGATGTGCGCCTCGTCGGGGGTGCGATCGGGTCGCCAGTAGGCCTCGACGATGGTGTCCGGGTCCGCGTTCAATCGAGCGGCTGCTGCGTGGAGCGCGCGCTCGGCGGAGGCGTCCGATCGGTCGGACTGCGGCACATACAACGCGGCCTCGTCGAGGTTCGACCCGATGAGCAACGGAATGCCGACGCCGGCACCATCGGGGAGGGACACCAGAGGTTGCCGGTCGCTCACTACCCCGTATCGTACGATCCCATCCATCGGTGCGCGCGCGCCGGGTCGGGTGATGTCAACGTCCATCAGCCGCGGGAACGCTGCGACGAGTTCCTCGTCTGAGACGTCGGCGAGACCCGCCGCGGACGGGGCGACGCCGATCGCTGCGGCCAGCGCGCCTGTGACTACATCCGCCTGTTCGCCGGTCAATCCGCCGAGACCTGTCCCGCTCTGCACGATCGCGCGGGAGATGAGGGTGTGAATGTCGGGGCGGCCCAGCAAGTCCATCACGATGATCGCCCCGGCCGACTGGCCCATGAGCGTAACAGCTCCAGGATCGCCTCCGAAGGCCGCGATGTTGCGCTGCACCCAGCCCAGAGCTGCCGCCACGTCGAGCACACCGCGGTTGTCGGGGGCGTCCGGCAGCCTCAGGAACCCGGCTGCGCCAACGCGCAGATTGACGCCGACGAAGACGACGCCGTCGCGCGCGAACGACTCACCGTCATAGGCGGGCGCTCGGGTGGAACCGGCGAGGAACGCGCCACCGTGCACCCACACCACCACGGGAGCGCGGTGCGCCTCCGGCGGGGCCGAGATCGACAGCGTCAGATAGTCGTCACCGTGGTGCCAGCCATCCGCGAAGAATGGGGAGAGGTCGAGTTGCCCGAACCGATCCCGGCGCGGCTGAGGCGCGTTCGGCCCTGGCAAGCGCGCGTCCCGTTCACCCGACCAATGCGGCGGAGGGGCGGGAGCCTCGAAACGCGCCCGCCCCACTGGCGGTGCCGCATAAGGCACGCCATGGAAGACCACCGCCAAGGGTCCGCGAGTGCCCACCACCGTCCCCTGCTCGGTTTCGGCGGTGATGTTCACAGTCGGTCGAATTCCGCCCAGGCCTGGATGGCGTAGCCGCCACCCGCCCGCGCGACACGGAAGGCCCCGTGCCCGCTGATGTGGGCGGGAAGCACGAGGGCGTCGTGGTCTATGGCCCAATCGAACGAGTTGCGCCGCGAGGCGGCGGCGGCGGCGGCATCCAGGCAGAAGCAACTGTTGTGCTCATGATGCGGGATCTGGATGGGGCTGTGGATGAGGTCCGCCGCGAACAGCGCGCTCTGCCCGCCGGACTCGAGCAGCACGACACTGTGGCCCGGCGTGTGGCCGGGCGCCGACTGAAGGGTGATCGCGTCGTCGATCGCGTGAGTCCCCTCCCACAGCTGGATCTGCCCGGCCTGGTGCACAGGTGCGACGCTGTCCTCGTAGACGTTCTCGTTGACACTCCCGGTGATGGTGTCGTTGCCGGCCGGGTTCCAGAACTCGAAGTCGAGTCGGTTCACCAGGTACGTCGCGTTCGGGAAGGTGGGATGCCACTCGCCGTCGCGCAGGAAGGTGTTCCATCCGACATGGTCGACGTGAAGGTGGGTGTTGACCACGATGTCCACGTCAGCCGCATTCACGCCCGCCCTGGAGAGGGCACCGAGGAAGTCGATGCTGTTGTGGTCCCAGACGTCGACGGCTGGTCGGGCTTTGTCGTTGCCGACGCCGGTGTCAATGAGGATCGTTTTGTCTTTGCTCCTGAGCACCCAGGTCTGCATCGCGACCTCGACCAGGGTGGCCTCGGCATCGATGTGATCGGGCACGAACTCGGTGTGGTTCGTCCACGCGTCGGCCGGGACGGTGGGGAAGAAGACGTCCGGCGGCATGATCGGGCCGTGCATCTCCTCCACCCGGATGATCGGGATCTCGCCGATTGTGATGGTCTTCATCGCAGTCCTCTCAGTAGGTATCGGCAAGCTTGCCTGCAACAGCGTCGACCTGCCACGCCCGGGCTGGACTACCCCTGACAGGGTCAGGCATCAGAGTGGCATTCTGTGGGATCATGAACAATGCACAGTCGGGATGCGGGAACAGTGGGTGCGTTTCTCGCTGCCAGCCGCGCCCGGGTGATTCCGGATGCAGGCGAAGAGCGGGGCCCGCTTCGCCGTCGTGTTCCTGGGCTTCGTCGCGAAGAGATCGCGATCCTCGCCGGAGTGAGTGCCTCGTACTACACGCGGCTCGAGCAGGGACAGGCGGCCAACGCATCGCCCCAGGTGCTCGATGCGCTCGCGCGGGCGCTCCGGCTCGGAGACGTCGAGCGCGACCACCTGCACAACCTCGCGCGTGCAGCTACGCGTCCCCTCCCGTTCGCGGATCCGCCGGAGGAGCAGGCGAGTGCCGGCTTCCGCGAGATCCTGACCGGACTTCAGGACACTGCCGCAATGGTTCTCGGGAGGCGCCGTGACATCCTGGCTTGGAACCGCGCCGGCCACGCCCTGTTCGCGCCGCACCTCGACCCAGCAGATGTCGATGACTCCGAGCGCCGACCAAACGCCACAGAGATGATCTTCCTCGACCCTCACATGCGCGAGTTCTACCTCGACTGGGAAGAGAAGGCGATCGCCAGCGTCGGGCACCTTCGTGTGCTCTCGGCTCGATTCCCCACCGACGCTCGCCTGCTCGCGTTGATCGGCCGGCTATCCGTGTCGAGCGACGACTTCGTAAGGATCTGGGCCGGGCAGAGCATCCGTACCTCGTCGAGCGCGACATATCGCGTGCGGCATCCGGTCGCGGGTGAACTCGCCCTGCGCCAGCAACTCCTGACCAGCGCGGAGACGCCGGGTCAGAGCATCGTCATCTGCACGGCGGTTGAAGGTACCTCCTCGCAGCATGCGCTCGCGCTTCTGGGACGAATGACTCAGTCGGGGTTCGCACTCTAGAGGCGGAGCGTTAGCCGAGCATCCGCTGCACGCGCATGTTCTCGACCGTCTCGACGATGGTCGTCTCGGCCGGCCGGGGCGCGAACCCGAGCTCCGCCTTCGCGCGCTCGTTGTGGATCACCAGCGGCGGCAGGTCGTCGCCGGGCGCCTCCTCTGTCGGCGCTTTCGCGGCGAGGGCGCCGAAGTGCTCGTGCAGAACGTGTGCGACGCCGAGCCAGCTTGTAGTGGGCCCGTCGGCGAGCAGCAGTAGCGCTTGCCGGCGGCATCCGGGGCGGACATCGCGGCCAGGTGGGCGGAGGCCACGTCCCGCACGTCGGCGATCCCGAACCGCTGCCGCGGCGCGAGCGGCATGTGTCCGCCGAGCATCGCCGAGAACGCCTGCAGGGACGACCGGGCGTCGGATGTCAGCGTCGACCCGGCGATCCAGGTCGGGTTGAGCACGACCAACTCGGTGCCGCCGCCCTCCTGCCCGATGAAGTCCCAGGCGGCGCGCTCGGCTAGAGGTCAGCACGACGCGTGCCCCGCCAATGTGCGTGACCCTTGCCGCCCGCGTCCGGATGCCGTCGATGACGACCGGCACTGGAAGGGCGGATTGTTCTACGTCAACCGTCAGTAGATCGGTGACACTTCCGCGATGCGCCACGCGGGTCGGTGACGACCTTCTGTCTCGAGCATGGTCTGTCTCGGAAGACGTTCCATGCGATCCGGAAGCGCGCGCTTGAAGAGAGCCTGGCTGCAGCGCTGGAGCCTCGCACTCGTCGACCGACGGGTGAGCCCGAACCGGATCGCTGACGACGTGAAGTCTCAATTTTCCACACCGGGCGGGGCCGAACGTCGAGAACCCAGCGTCCTTCAATCTCTCGTTTACCTGATGGTCGGTGGCATGTGGCTGCCGGCTGCGACGTTGATCACGTCGCCGGTGATGTTCCTAGCCCGAGGCGACGCGAGAAACGCAACGGCGTTGGCCACATCGATCGGCTCGATCAGTCGTCGCATCGCGCTTATCGCCGTGAATCGCGCTGCGTAGTCGTCGATGTAATCATGGTCGCCCTTGATCGCATTGAGGGGAGTCCGCACGAAACTGGGAGCGACGACGTTCGCGTTCACGCCGATCGGTCCGAGTTCGGAGGCGATCGACCGAACCAATCCAACGAGCGCTGCCTTCGACGCTCCGTAGGATGCGGTGCTGCTTCCGCTCTGCCAGGTACGCGAGCCTATGCAGACGACTGTGCCGCGTTGTTGTCGTTCCCAGATAGGCGTGGCGTGTTTTACCAACATCATGGGGGCTCGCACGTTGACCGCGAACGTCTGATCCCACAGGGTCATGTCGGCATCGCGGATCGAGTGCTGTGGCTCAATTCCAGCATTGTTGATGAGTGCGTCTAGCCGCAACCAAGTGTCGTCGACTCGAGCGATCGTGCGGGCGACCGCGGCTTCGTCGGTGATGTCGCATTCCAGCGCGAGCACATCTCCAGAGCCGATCTCGTCGCGAAAAGCCTCGTCGAGCCGGCCTCGGCCGATGTCGATGGCGGCCACGCGGAACCCGTCCTCGAGCAGAACGCGAGTTATCACCCTGCCGAGGCCGCCAGCTGCCCCGGTGACGACGGCCACTGCGTTCTTTGTATCGTCGCTCATGTCACTCCCTAGATTGCACTAGGTCCGAATGTTCCATGGACGCAATTCCGTTGCACGTCGAGTTTTCGGTCGGCGGAAACCGGTGAGACTATTGGATTCGGTCCAGGTGGTACGGTCACCGACGGTGCGAGATTGCGTACCGGAGAGAAGGTTGCCGCATGTCGAAAGTCACCGCACACTCCGTCGATCTGGACGAGGTGCGACTTTCCTACCGCCGCTTCGGGGACGGCGAGCGGCTGGTCGTGCTGGTGCACGGATGGCCGCAGACGAGCACCTGCTGGCGTCACGTGATGCAGGGGCTCGGCGGAGAATTCACCGTCGTTGCTCCCGATCTGAGAGGGTACGGGGCCTCTGGCCTGGCGACGACAGGCTACGATAAGCGCTCGACGGCGCGCGATCTCCATGAGCTGCTGCAGCATCTGGGTCATGCGTCTGCTCTCGTCGCCGGTCACGATCGTGGCGCCCGCGTATCTCACCGCTGGGCGCTCGACCACCCCGCCGACATCGAGCGGCTCGCTCTCCTCGATATCCTTCCTACCCGCGAAGTGATGGCTGCCGTCGATGTGGATTCGGCTACGCGCATGTGGCACTGGTTCTTCCACCGTCAGCCCGACCTCCCGGAGATCCTGCTCGCCGGCAACACCGAGCCGTACCTGCGATATTTCTTTCGCGAGCCGCTCGAGAAGGGTGCCATCGATGACGATGCGCTATCCGAATATCTCCGCGCGTTTGAAGATCCGGCACATCTGGCGGCGTCGCTGGAGGATTATCGCGCCGGCTTCGGCATTGACCTCGAGAGGGACGACAAAGATGCCGCAGCAGGCACCGTCGTCACCGCTGCGCTCCTCCTGTTATGGGGCGCGGACGGTGGGTTGCGCAACGATGACGTGCTCGGAATCTGGGGACGATATGCGTCCGACGTCCAGGGGTACGCCATCCCGGACTGCGGACATTACCTGCCAGAGGAACAGCCGGGGGCCGTACTGGGGCACTTGAAGGAGTTCTTCTCGGCTGGGCCTTGAATGAGAGGCTTCAACCTCCCGAGCGACCTATTCCGCCGGGCGGAGTCGTGACTGAGCCGCGTCGAACATCCCTGCTTAGGCTGCTCGGCGACTGCATCCGCCTGATGTCAGTCGCAACTCACGAGAGGCGGACGAAATGGTCGTGTTTGACGGTGTTGTATTCGAGCACCACATGACAGACGTCGGGGGAGTACGGCTGCATTCGGTCATCGGCGGTGTCGGCCAGCCGGTATTCCTCCTTCATGGCTTTCCGCAGACGTGGCGAGAGTGGCGCCATGTCATGGGGCCGCTCGCGCAGCACCACACCGTGATCGCCGTGGACCTCAAAGGCAGCGGCGACTCGGACAAGCCGGTCGACGGATACAGCAAACTCGCCATGGCTCGAGAACTCGACACTCTGCGTCGAGAGCTCGGCTATGGCGAGGTATCGGTCGTCGGTCATGACATTGGAGGAATGACGGCCTTCGCCTGGGCGGCATCGGCACCGGCCTCGGTACAGCGAGTGGCGATCATCGATGTGCCGATCCCCGGGGCGAGCTTCTGGGATACAGCCCTCGTCGACCCGAAGCTGTGGCACTTCGCGTTTCATCAGCATCGAAATCTTCCAGAGCAGCTCATTCAAGGGCGAGAGTTCCTGTACATCGACTCTTTCGTTCGCGAGCGCATCTACAACCAGGGGGGCATTACTACCGAGGATGTAGCCGTCTTCGCCGAGGCGATGGCTCGACCCGGTGCCATCAGAGGGATGCTGGAATGGTACCGGGCATTTCCGCGCGACGCCGACGACAACCGTGAATTCGCGCGCACCCCGCTTGAGCTACCGGTCCTCGCGATTGGCGGGGACCAGCGGTGGGGATCGCGGATGGTCGGTATTCTGCAGGAATTCGCCGTAAATGTAACCGGCGGCTCCATTGCGAACTGCGGGCACTGGGTTCCCGAGGAGCGTCCTCAGGAACTGTTGGACCTGCTCGTTCCATTTCTGAATGGCGGAAGCGATACCAGCCGCGGGTTACCCCTGTCCCCCGGGTTCGCTGGTGCAGGACCGTCGGTCTGATGAGGGCATCCATCGCCACGGTGAGCCTCTCCGGCTCATTGGAGGAGAAGCTCGGGGCCGCGGCAGCTGCCGGATTCGACGGCGTCGAGATCTTCGACAATGATCTCATCGCGAGTCCCCTGAGTCCGCGGGGCGTGGGGCGTTTCGCCAGGGACCTTGGCATGGCCGTAGAGCTCTATCAGCCTTTCCGCGACTTCGAGGGAGTGCTCGAATCCCAGTTCGAAGCCAACCTTCGCCGGGCTGCTGCAAAGCTGGATGTCGCCGCACAGCTCGGCGCACCGCTGATGCTGCTGTGCTCGAACGTAGCGACGGCGGTGATCGATGACGATGACCTGCTGGCGGAGCAGTTGAGGGTCCTTGGCGACCTCGCCCAGGAGAGGGGGGTCAAGATCGCCTACGAAGCGCTCGCCTGGGGGCGCTTCGTGTCGACGTACGACCATGCGTGGTCGATCGTTCGCCAGGCGGACCACCCCGCGGTCGGCCTGTGTCTTGACAGCTTCCACATGCTGTCTCGGCGATCATCGCTCGAGCTGATCGAGGAGATCCCCGGTGAGAAGATTTTCTTCGCCCAGGTCGCGGATGCCCCCCTGATCCAGCTGGATCCGCTGTCCTGGAGTCGCCACTATCGCCTGTTTCCCGGGCAGGGTGATTTCGACCTCGTCGGGTGGACCGCCGCGATCGCCAAAACCGGATACGCCGGTCCGATGTCGATCGAGGTCTTCAACGACGTATTCAGGCAGACGGATCCACGACTGACTGCGATCGACGGCCTCCGTTCGCTTCGCTATCTCGAAGACATCACCGCGACCACAGTCGGCTTTCGAGACGGCGCAGTCAGTCCCTCGTTGACGCGTCTGACGCACAGTGGTCCCGCGGAGGATTTCGATTACATCCGGGTCGCGGTACCCGAGCGGCACGACCTGGACGGCACTTTCCTCGCGTTGGGATTCGTTCATCGCGGTGCATCCGGCAACGGCGACGATCTGTGGTCGCAGGGGGATGTGCGGCTCATTATCACGACGAGTGGGTCGGACGACACCGCACCTGTCGGGATCGTGGGGATCGGGTTTCACCTGGTCGACGTCGAGGCGGCATCGCGGAGGGCAGGCGAGCTACTCGCTCACGACGTCGCACCCGATCCGAGTCCGTCGAGCCACGTGCTGCGGGCCCCGGGATCGGTGCGAGTCGGGTTGAGTCCCGCACCGGTCGCGAACGAGCCGGACTGGATCGGACGCTTCTCGGGTGCAACCGAACCCGAGCCGGCGAGGTCTCGAGCAATAGACCATGTGGATCACATCGCGCTCCCTCAGAACTGGCGCACGTTCGACGAAGCGGTTCTCTTCTATCGGTCGATCCTTGGGCTGGTCGCACAACCGAGCGAGGACGTGGCCGACGAGCGCGGCCTCGTTCGCAGTCAGGTGCTCGCCAATGGGGCCGGCACGGTTCGGGTCGTGCTCAACGTGCTCCCCACGAGCGTCGTCGAGTCCGTGGCCGGAGGAGGCGCGCGATCTCCGGGGCACATCGCGCTCGGGTCGAGAGACATCTTCTCGACCGTGCGTTCCCTTGACCTCAACGGGGTGCCGATGCTGCAGCTGCCGACTAACTATTACGACGACTTGATCGGCCGATTCGATCTGTCGCCCGAATACGTCCAGACGCTCAAGGCGTTGAACATCATGTATGACCGGAATTCCGATGGCGAGTTCCTGCAGGCGTACACCGAGACGCGCGACAACGTGTTCTTCGAGATAGTGCAGAGGCTGGGCGACTACCTCGCATTCGGAGCCAGCAATTCGCCCGTGCGACGTGCGGCTCAGCTCCGCTCGGAGCACTCCTGACTGGTCCAGGATGCGCCGGAGCAGCGTCCCCATCGTCTGAGTTGGTGAGACTTGATACGTGGCGGCGGGCGTCGCTCTCGTGCCGAGCACGCTCGATCACGCCACGGCGTTTGAGCGCGCGACCATGTCCGCGTTCGTCGACCGGTTGACGTTGAACTCGGCACCTAGTTCACCTTGGCTGGCAGAACACGCTCTCTTTCGCCCGGTGGTCTTGGCCCGCATGGTCATGGCCATTCAGAACGCCTGGGAGAACGCACCCGGCAGGGCCGGTGCCGACGACCAGGTCGTCGAGCTCGTCGGGGAAGGGCAGCCGGGCCAATGTGCGTCAGGCGCAGCAGGAAGTATCGCTGGATCGCCAACGGCGTAGCCGTCGAGGCAGAGTTGCACGTAGGCTCCTCGCCGCATCAAACCTCATTTCTGCGAGACGCCAGCGACCGGAGCCAAGGAAATAAGGGGAAACGGCGGGAGCCAATCGAGCGCTCCCGCCGATCGGTTCGGCAACTAGGCTGAGGCCTCTTGTAGCGCAGCAGCGACTGCTGCCGGCTGGGTGAAGAGGCTCTCGTGACTGCCAACCGTGGCTACGATCCTGACGTTCCGGAGGCGGTCGGGGAAGCGGGGCGTCCAGCCGTACTCACCCGGCGGCAGAGCGAGGTCATCTGGCGACGTGACGTAACTGGCCGGGACGCCCTTATCTTCGAGGCCATCGAGATCGAGGCTGTCCGTGAAGTAGCGGTAGGGCTGGGGCAATAGCCCCGCGTGGGCGATTCGCTGCGCTTCCTCGCCGGCATCTTGCATGAGCGCCTCCTGCCAGAGTTCATAAGGCAAGCTCACCGAGTTGTTGCCGGAGGCCTCTGCGAGCTCGTCGAATAGTGTCACGTATTCCGGCGGCACGATGTCGTTGAGCGATTCGCCGGTGAGTGGTACGTGGGCGTTTAAATAGACGCGGCGGGCGATCGCGCGTCCGAGCTTCATGGTCACGCCCGAGACGAGGAAGCCGCCCCAGCTATGTCCAACCAGGATCACTTCTGAGAGGCCTTTGCTGGTGATGTAGTCAGCGACGAAGTCGACGCACTCTTGAAGGGTGAGTGTCGACGGGTCATCGTGTTCGCCCAGGCCGGGGAGGATCGGGGCGTACACCTCATGTCCTGCTGTCCGAAGTTCGGACGCGACCGCGTGCCACGCCCAACCGCCGTGCCAGGCGCCGTTTATCAATACGAAGGTCTGCGGCATTTCTCTCTCCATCCGCGGCCACGTCCTTATGGCGCGCAGGCAAAACCCTAGGCCGGTGTCGTTGCCACGCACATCATGTCTTCTTGCCCAGCGGTAACGTGCTCGATTGTCTCGGTTCCCTGGCTTTATGCTGCCGCAAGGGGCGGCCCGGAGATTCGATAACGTTCGAAGCGCTTCTCGAGTGCATCGTCGTGATCTCCGCGTGTCCGCCGGGATTTCATCCCGATAAACGGCGGTTGCGCCGACCGCGGTAACGCTCGCACTCACGCGGGCCAGTTCGCCGCCTGAAGGGCCGTGACCGTGTGGGCGTGAGTCGCTAGTTGTACTGTCCTGGATCGCCCCGGGGTTGGTGGAGGGCGGGTTCTCCCTGTCGCGGTTGCGGCTGGGCGGTGTTTTCACCCAGGACAGGGTCGCGAGTTCGAGCTCGTCGATGGTGCGGAATGGTGCGTCGGATTGAGGTGTACTGGGATCCCGCGTCGCTGTGGTGCGCGACCCCGGCGGTGGCTTCTCCGGTCGTGGTTCGCCAACCGACGATGCGGCGGCCGAAGACGTCGGCGACGAAGGCGGCGGATCCCAGGCATCCCCTGCCGGCGCATCAGCCGCTCGACGGTGCAGCGGGCCACGTCGATGCCGTCACGCTTCAGCAACCGCCAAATCTTCCGGTCCAGGCCGAGGACCATCTTGATTCTTGTCTACAGTTTGAGGGCGCCCGGAATGCTCCCGCCCTCCGCGGCCCGCTGTGGTGGCTCGACGAGCCGCCACAGGCAACGAGACGGTCTACAACGGCTTTCCACGGAGGTAACGGGTGGCGGTCACCGCGACGATCAAGGCCAACCCATTGAACGCTGGCTCCACCCAGGAGGGCAGTCCCAGCAGGTTCAATCCAGCGACTCCCGTCGCAATCGTCAAGACCGCGAAGATCGTTCCCCACACATTGAATTGGCCCACACGGAACGAGGTCGCACCGAGAAACGCGGCGGCGAAGGCGGGCAGCAGCTGGCCGGGGCCGACGGCCGGGTTCCCGCTTCCGAGTTGACTTGCCAGCAGTACACCGGAGATCCCGCACAAGACTCCCGCCAGCGTGAACGTGACAACCGTGACCCGGTCTGTGTTGATTCCCGAGAGCTTGGCCGCATCCCGGCTTCCGCCGACAGCGGCCATCCAGCGACCGAACGGTGTGCGCTGCAGAAGCAACCACACGACCAGGGCGATAACGGCTACGTAGATGATCGGTCCGGGGATGCCCAATGGGGCAAAGGCCGCGATCGAGAGGAGCGACGGCGGAACGCCCGCATAAATGGTGTTGCCTCCCGAGTATGCGAGAACTGCGGCGGAGAGCAACGCCGCCATCCCGATCGTCGCGATGAACGAGTTGATCTTCAGTTTCGCGACCAGGATGCCGTTGATCAGGCCTACCAGCGTCGTGGCGAGAATCGCGCAAATCAGTGCGACGGGAAGAGGCAACGTCCCATTCGCGGCAAGGCCGGGGAAGAGTAGCGCCGAAAGCCCCATCTGCGCACCGAGCGAAAGGTCGAACTCGCCGATGACCAACGTCATCATGGCCGCCAGCGCGAGCACGGCGAGAACGGATTGTGTACTGAGGACCGTCCTCAAATTCGTAACTGTCGCGAAGGTCTGGGGAGCCAGAACCGAGAAGATGACGATGAGGATGATGAGCAGGACCGGCAATCCGAATCGAGATGCCGAGACGGCGATCGCTCGGTTCGATTGGATCGCCGCGCCCGCCGGCGCCGGGCCGGAAGCTACCTGTGGCTTATCCGTTACGTGCTGAGTCATTACCGGTCTCCTTCATCGAATTCGGTCGTAAGCATGCTGTGTGTATCGGCTATGCCGAACGTCGCTCGCGACATGGCCGCCGAAGTCACCTGCGCGCCCACCAACTCCTCCGCGACGTGCCCATCTCTGATCACGAGTACTCGATCGCATAACTCGGCAAGGTTGTCGAAGTCACTGTCGATCATGAGTAGTGCCGTTCCTTGCTCTGAAGCCGAGCGGAGCGAGCGGTAGATATCCGCTTTCGCTCCGATGTCCACGCCCTGCACGGGTTCGTCGAGGATGAGCAGCTTCGGATTCACCTCCAGCCACTTGGCGAGCACCACTTTCTGCTGGTTCCCTCCCGACATGGTGCCGATCACCGTATTCGGGTCGGTCGGACGGATATCGAACTCCAGGATGGAGTCCCTGACCTTCCTTTTCTCACGCCGTAGGTCGAGGAATCCGGACGTGAGCGTGGGCGGGTGGACTAGGGTCATGTTCTCGGTCACCGTCATCGACATGACGCATCCGTCCCGACGCCGGTCCTCCGGCACGAGGCCGACACCGGCTTCGACAGCGGCCGACACCGATCCGGCGGGGAGGGTTGTGTCGGCGACCTGAACCGTCCCCGACCGCCGCTCCTGGGCTCCGAAGATCAGGCGAGCTAGCTCGCTGCGTCCGCTGCCGCCGAGACCTGCTACGCCGACGATCTCACCGGCACGAACGGTCAAAGACAGATCCTTAATCCGGATTCCCGAGACGTTCGAGACGCGTAGTACATCGGGCAGGGCGGCCGAGGAGGGACGAGATGTCGCGGCCGATGACGATGTTGTCGGCGGCTTCTGCCCGATGATGATCTCCACCAGGGCGCGCTTATCGAGCGCGGCGATGTCGTACGATCCCGTCTTCACCCCATTTCTCAGAACGGTCGCGCGGTCAGCGATCCGGAAGATCTCATCGAGCCGGTGGGAGACGTACACGATGCCTACTCCCTGCGCCTTGACCCGATCGAGAGCGGCGAACAGGATGTCCGCGTCGTTATCAGGCAGCGAAGCCGTCGGTTCGTCGAGTATCAGACAAGCCAGCTCGGAGGAGTTAGGGCCGGTGCGCGTCTGCAGAGCGCGGGCGATGGCGAGAAGCGTGCGCATGGTCACGGGCACATCGCGAATCAGTTCATCCGGCCGCACCGCGAGGTCGAAGATATCGATCGCCTGCTCGGCGAGTGAGCGTTGCTTCCGCCAGCTGATGAGGCCGCCTCGTGTGGTGAAACCTACTCCCAACGCCAGATTTTCGGCGACAGTCATGTCGGGGATGAGGCCGAGGTCCTGGTGAACGAAGGCCAGGCCCAGTTGCCGGGCTCCGCTCGGCGGGAATCCGGGCCGGGTGGGCTTTCCCGCGATAGAGATCTCAGCACCGTGATCGGGCCGATAGACCCCGGCAAGGCATTTGATGAGGGTTGACTTGCCGCTACCGTTTTGGCCGAGCAGCGCATGGACCTCTCCGGGGAACACATCGAAAGAGACGCCGTCCAGCACTCGGACGCCAGTGAACGTCTTACTCAAACCTGACACCTGCAGTGCTGAACGGGCCTCGTTGTTCATCGCGGCTAGCCGTTCCAGATCTTCTTGAAGGCGGCGCGGAAGTCCACGTCTCCGTCCCATGTGCCGTCTTTCGCTTCTGCGATGTTGGACTTGTCGAAGAGGCGGATCGGCACCGTGACGTCGATCGGCTTTCCCTTGCTGAACTGGCGATTGAAGTTGTCGATGATCCCGTACGCCGCCCACTCCCAGGAGATGGCCACAGTGGCCTTCTGGTATCCGCCGCTGGCGATGAGCTTCTCGCTTGCCCCGTCACCCTGCGAGCCGACGAGGAAGGAACCACTCGAGGTCAGTCCGGCTTGAGTAAGCCCACTGATGATCGGCGGTGCCGCGACGTCGAAGCCGGCCCAAAATGCATTGAAGCCGGGATGTGCCTGGGCGAGCGACGCAGCCTGCGCCGGAAGAGTCGTGAATGTGTTGGCGTACTGGAAATTCTGGTTCGCCAATACTCGGCAGTCCGCTCCGGCACTCGTGCAGTCCGCGACGAACTTGTCGAAGCCGTTCTGGCGGAACTTGAGGTTGGTCAGCGATGTGTCGTTCATCGCCAGGAACTTGGGATGTCCCTTCGTGTACTGATAGGCGTACTCGGCGCTCACCCGTCCCAAGTCCGTCAGGACCTGCTCAGACGGGGCGACCGAGAGGAACTTCGACTTCGTGTCGGCATCGTCTTGCCCCCAACAGGCGATGCACGAGACCGGGATGCCAGCTGCCTTTGCAGCGGCCAGACCACTTCCGATGTTCTGCGGGTCGAGGCCGACGAGGACGATTCCATCGACCTTTGTGGTGACCGCCTGCAGCAGCTTCTCGTTTGCCTCAGTTGCGGAAACGTGAGTGTCGTAGATCGTGGCCTTCCAACCTATCGCCGTGCTCGCCTCCACGACGGTATTGGACGCGCGCTTCGCAGACGCGTCGGCCAAAGTGACGGGCAAGACCGCGATCGTCTTCCCCGAAACGGCTGCCGGGCCGGACGCGGGGGCCGGTGCGAGATTCGGCTTGGACAACTCGGTGATGTCGGCACCGATCTTCGCAGTGAATTCCGCAGCGCTCTTGCTGTCCGCTGGCTTGCTCGCGGCAGGGGTCCCTGCGGTGGTAGCGCAGCCGCTAAGTGCGACCATCGAGAGCGCAACCAACGCCAGTGCACCAATGGCTTTAGGCATGGACTTGGATCTGAACATCGTTGTTCCTTGTCTGTCGTGATTTGTGGTGACACAGCGTCAGGCTGGCGTCACATCCTCGGGACACTAGGCGCCTCGGGATCGGACTGATCGATCGAGGTTCCGCCGGGCGAAATAGAATTGGTGGTATCGGAGCGAAGGCAGTGGCGTTCAGTGAGGCCGGTGTCGGAATGGGGAATCGGCGGGGTGGACGACCGACGCGGCTCGCACATCGCGCGGGATCCCCGACACCTTATGGCGGGTGCCACCCGCAGCGGTAGGAAGCGTTGGGGCATTCTGATGTCCCATCTTGCTTTGGCAACGTTCATCCGCGGTCTTGTTCTATGGGACGAAGCGTTGCCGCACCGTCCAGACCCTGCAGCCGGTGACTTTCGAAACGCAGCTCGAGAGCCTCGTCGAGGCATCCGCGGATCCGGAGAGTCTCATTCCGATTAGCGCGGTGAGCTGACAGCATTTGGTCTCGACGTCACTCAGGGCCAGTTCGCCGCGCGAAGCGCGGTAACCGTGGCGGAGAACAGACGATCGGCGGCGTCGCGCGGGTCGGCGCGGAAGAGTTCATCGGACCAGACCTCGGTCGACAGCCGACCCGCGAAACCGATGTCCTCGAGGCGGCGGAGGATGGCGACTGATTGCTCGCCCGGGAGCAGTCGACGGTGACGAGCCTCCTCGCGCGCATCCGGTTCCGCCTCGGCCGCGGCATCGCAGAGCTGAATGGCATAGAGGCGTTCATGGGGGATGAGGGCTAGGGGCTCCTCCCACCCGTTCGTCCGCTGAAAGTGCCAGTTGTCGAGTACCAAGCCGCAGTTGTCCCGAGCGGTGGCCTGAACGATGCCCCAGGCATCGCTGAGCGTCGGGACGTTACTGAACGGCATGAATTCGAGCCCGACTCGGGCGCCGAACTCCGCTGCGGCATCGCATAGTCGGCTTAGCGCACGGACCCGATGATCGACATCGGCGGGCACGAATTGCACAGCGGTGATGTGGGAACATCCAAGCGCGCGCGCTGCATGCAAGATCGTTGCGGTGTCTTCGAGGGACGAGGCGTCGCCGCTCAGCCAATCCCACGGTCCCTCGATCTCGGCGAGGCGCAGCCCGGTGTCCGCGAGCAGAGCCCGCATCGCGGCATCCGTGAAACCGTCGTCCTGAGCCTGTCGGTATTGCGCGAGGGAGAGGCCGATAGAGTCGAATCCGGCTGCCGATGCCACGCGCACGCGCTCGTCGAATCCAACCTGGAGCAGGTTCATCGCGCAGAGAGTCACTTCATAGCTCACGGTTCCCTGTCCTCTCAGCGGCGTTCTTCGAGCACGCTATGCCGGGAGCCAGCGGAGGCCGCACGGACCATCTCGCCCGGCGGTAACCCCATCGATGTCCAGAGGCGCATGCGTTCTACCCTTCGAAGAGAGACGGGTAGTCCGCCCGTCGCGAAGACATAGAGAGCAGGCTTACATGGACGCGGGTTCCAGCGGCGACTTCCAGCATCACATGACGGATGTTGGGAACGGGGTGCAGCTGCACTCGGTCATCGGGGGATCGGGTCGTCCTCTCTTTCTTCTGCACGGTTTTCCGCAGACCTGGCAGGGGTGGCGCCACGTGATGGACCCGCTCGCCGAGCGCTTCACCGTCATCGCCGTCGATCTGAAGGGTGCCGGGCAGTCCACTAAGCCCGCAACGGGCTACGAGAAGGTGACGATGGCGGGCGAGCTCGACGCGTTACGGCGAGAGCTGGGCTTCGACACCGTATCCGTCGTCGGACATGACTTCGGGGGGATGGTCGCGTACGCGTGGGCCGCGAGCTTCCGGGAGTCCGTGGACCGTCTCACCGTCATCGACGTTCTCCTGCCGGGCGCTCGCGAATGGGAGACGGCGTTGCTGAGTCGACCCATGTGGCACTTCAGCTTCCATCAGGAGCCAGACCTGCCGGAGTTGCTCATCGCCGGCCGGGAGACCGCGTACGTCGAGACAATGATCCGGGAGCGGATGTACAACCAGGGGGCGATGACCGCCGATGACTTAGCGATGTGGGCCGCGGCGTTGGCCCAGCCCGGCGCGACCCGCGGAACCCTCGGCTGGTATCGTGCGCTGCCGCAGGATGTGATCGACAACCGACGGTTCGCGCTCGACCCGCTGCGCATTCCGGTGCTCGGGGTTGGCGGCGACCGACGCTGGGGCGATCGGATCGGGGCTGTGCTGTCGGAGTTCGCGGAGGACGTCACTGCTCATTCCATCCGTGACTGTGGTCACTGGGTTGCCGAGGAGCGCCCGAGTGAACTGCTGGACGTACTGCTTCCGTTCTTGGAAGCCTGATGCCGATTGACACCCCCTCCCGCCGACTCGTAATCACGGGAGGCTCGAGCGGCCTCGGCGCAGAGGTCGTGACCCGTGCCTTATTCAAGGGATGGGAGGTGACGGTCATCGATCGCAATCCAAGCGAAAAGGCTCCCACCGTACTGGCCGACCTCTCGGATACAGCCGCGGCCTTCGCGGCCGGTGAGGAAGCGATTGGGGATGGTCGCGCGATCGACGCGCTCGTACTGTGCGCCGGAATCAATATCCCGGGCATGTTCGAGGAGCAGGACATCGAAACCTGGAGTAAGCCCATCGCGGTGAACCTGCTCGGCAACGCGGCCGTCGCCAGAGCGGGCATCTCGGCGTTGAAGGCGGCGAAGGGCCGGCTCGTCGGCATCGGCTCCACCGCCGGGCGGCGCATCACGCCGGGGATGTCGGCATATGGGGTTTCGAAGCACGCGTTCCGTGCGATGTTCCACGCCCTCTCGCTCGAGCTCAACGGCGTGATACCGATTTCGCTTGTCAACCCTGGCACCATGGACACCAACTTCTTCGACGGACGCCCAGAACGATTCACACCGTCGATGGACAGGATGGCTCCCGGGAACGTCGCCGACACCGTCATGTTCTGCCTGGAGCAGCCCAGTTCCGTCGTCATCCGCGAGTTGTACGTCACCGATGTCACGGTTCACGACTGGCCGTAACGCGTCCGGAGCACCCGAGAGACAGAAGCAGCGTGGACTCCAGCGGTCCAGCTGCCGCGCTGGACTCGAGTACTACCGCGAGAACTTCAGCGACACGGGTCGCGGGGTCGCTACTCGCCGAGGAGAGCGCCGCATCCTGGTGCCGTTGCTGACGGTCGACGCGAGCGCTGGCGTCCGCGGCCTGTTGTACGACAGGCTTAGGCTGCGTGCCCACGACATCCGCGGCGTGATCCTGGAATGCGGCCACTACGCGCCGGAGGAGCGCCCGCTCGAACTCGCGAAAGCACTCCTCAGCTTCTGGTCGCGGTGGTCAAAGCGGCCTGCTTGATCAGCGCGCGGGAGGGGATTCCGGCGCGATGGCGAGGCTCTGGATGCTCTCCACCGTTGCTCGCTGTTCGCCGTGCGGTTTGGCTTGCTGGATGAGCGCGTAAACGTGGCTTCGCAGCAACACGACGACATCCGCACGTTAGGCGCCCGACGACATGGGCAAGACAGCGGTTTTCGCTGGGCGAGAAGAGATCAGTCGAACTGTGCCGCGAGCTGCGTCGTCGGCGACCGGCGCCACGCGGCGGGCAGCGCTGTCATGCGTCGTCCGATGCCGAGCGCTGCCGTACGTAGCGCCGGTGCGAGGGCGGTGATATTCATCGATGACCTGCCGACGATCGCCAGAGCGGCGATGAGACTGCCGTCGTTCGCGAGCACGGGAGCCGCGACGGCGCACACCCCGAAAGTGAGTTCTTCCCGAGAGTAGGCGAGTTGCTCGGCCCGTATCTGCTGGATAGCCTCAGCGAGCAGGTGAGACTCTGTGATGGTGAACCGGGTATACGAGGTAAGTCCGGCGGCGAGCGTACTGCTCAACAACTGGGGTTCGGAGTAAGCGAGCACGATCTTGCCGACAGCGGTGACGTGAAGCGGGAGGTTTCCGCCGACCCGAGTTTCAGTCCCCACCGAGCGATGACCCGAAATCGCGTCGACGTAGACCACCCGGTTTCCCTCTCTCACGGCGAGCTGCACATTCTCGTGAGTCGCCTCGTAGAGATCCTGCATGTACGGAAGGGCGACCGTGCGCAGGCCTTGCTGGGTCGGTGCTAGAGACCCGATCTCCCAAATTCGCATTCCGATGCGGTAGCGGCCCGTCTCAGTTTTCTCGAGGGCTCCCCAAGTCACGAGTTCCGTCGTGAGGCGGTGGGCCGTTGGTATGGGCAGCCCGCTGTTCTGCGAGAGTTCGGAGAGGGACAGTGATCGCGCTGCCGGGGAGAACGCCCCCAGAATAGCCAGCACCCGGCTCGTGGTCGTGCGACCCGGCTCTGCCGAATTCCCGCTCATGGTGCCTCCGGTCGTCGTCTGCAGCGCCCTGCTGCGCCGCTCGTAGCTTATAGCGTTTCCATTCAAATACCGCTGGGCGAAAACTTGGGGACCCGAACGCGGGACTCTGCGGCCAAGCTGCAGGCGCGCAGTACCGGTCAAAGCAACGCGCACGAAAGGTAAAATCGCCATGTTAACGAACGACGTTTCTGCCGACACCGCCAGCGGCAACCGACGCGACGCCGCCGAGGTAGCGCGTGCTCGTCGCGAGATCCGCGACACCGTAGAAAGCTGGGCGGTGTGGCGGGATGCCGGCGACTGGGAACGCTTCGCGACGGTTTGGCACGACGACGGATACATGACCGCGACCTGGTTTCAGGGCGCGTACACCGAGTTCATCCGCGTCAGCCGCGAGGGCTTCGAGGCCGGGGTGCGCATCCTGCACTTCCTCGGTGGATGCTCGATCGATGTCGTCGGGGATCGGGCCATCGCCCAGACCAAGATGACGATCAGCCAGCGTGCGGAGATCGACGGGGTCGGTGTAGACGTGCTGTGCACGGGCCGGTTCTACGATTTCTTCGAGTGCCGCGCGGGGCAGTGGCGCATCGTTCGCCGCCAACCCATCTACGAGAAGGACCAGTTGTTTGTTATTGACCCCTCGGCGACGCTCGCGCTCGATCCCGATTTACTGGACTCTTTGCCGACGGGCTACCGCCATCTGGGATACCTCCAGGTCAAGCAGGGATTCACTGTCAAGAACCACCTGCCCGGCCTCGTGGGAGACGCCGTCGACGAGCTCTACCGCGCGGGTGCCGCGTGGCTCGGTGGTGCGCCTTCGGCGGGCATCCCCCTGCACTGATCGCCCAGCGAGAACCGGCGGTTCGCCTGGCGACTCGCCGGTTCTCGCGCGTCAGTCGAGCTCGTCGGCCAGCACGATGTCGAATAGCACCGAGGTCCAGGTCGTAGTAGTGATGAGCCGACCATCGGGGGTCGGCTCGGTGACGGCGTGCCGGACGAAGTCCTTGATCAGCGAATCCTTGACGCCGAAGACGCTGTCCCTCTCCAGGTAGTCACTGCCCGCAACGAAGATGTGCGTGATCAGAGCGCGCTTGCCCGGCGCGGAGACCATGAAGTGCAGGTGCGGGGCTCGTACCGGTGAGCGCCCCGCCGCCTCGAGAAGTCGGCCGACCGGGCCGTCGTGGGGAATCGGATACGGCGTCGGCGTGAGACCCCAGAACCGATAGTCACCCTTCTCATCCGAGGTGAGCCAGGCGCGGCCAGCGGTGCGTTCGTCGGAGTACTGCACGTCGTACAGCCCGTTCTCGTCGGCCTCCCACACTTCGATGCGAGCACCGACGATAGGTTCGCCGTCGAGATCGCGTACCGAACCGTGCACCCAGCTGGGCTCGCCCGCGGCGCCGAAAGCGATGTCCCCGCCATTCTCGATACGCGGCGCATCGTCGGCGAAGAACGGGCCGAACACCGTCGCCTCCGTCACGTCACCCTGACGTTCGTTGTTCACGGCTATCGTCTGCATCGACACGCCCAGCACGTCGGAAAGCAGGACGAACTCTTGGCGCCGGTCGTCGGTGATGTGCCCGACCTCGGTGAGAAACGTGATCGCTGCGTCCCACTCCTTCTCGGTGAGCCGCACCTCGCGAACGAGGGCGTGGGAGTGCCGCACGACCGCCTGCAGGATCTGCCGCAGTCGGGCATTCGATGTGCCATCAAAGGAGCGGACGACCTCGTCGATGAGCTCGAGTTCCGATCGTGTCTGGAGGTCGGGGGCCGAACCCCCGGAAGCGGTGTTCATCGTGCGTTCCTTTCGAGTTCTTCCGCGTCGCCGCCCTGCCACGCGAGATCGAGGAGTTCGATGAGCAGGTCGCGCGTCAGTCGACGCGGGTTCGAGGGCGGAGCTTCGCCGAGGATAATGTCCGCTGCCGCCGCGTGATCGAAGACGGGTCCGATGTCGCGCAGCGCGCGGGGGGCGTCCAGTGCCGCGCCGAGCGCGATCAGGCCGCCGAGAGCGGTGCCCGTGCCGAGCACGTCGGCGATCCGACGCGTCGTGTCGGGCACGAGTGGACCATTGAGCGCCAGCACGTAGGGCAGCACAACTGCGTGGGTGGGAGCGTGGGGGTAACCGAAGGTGCCGCCAAGCACGTGGCAGATCTTGTGGTGAAGTCCGGAGCCGGCGGAGGCGAACGCGGCACCCGCAAGATACGTGCCCGTCGTGGCCTCCATGCGATCCGCGTCAGCGGCGTCGCCCGCAACAATTGCGCGGAGTCCGGTGTTGAGCGCTCGGAGCGCTTCGAGGGCGAGAGCACCGTTGATCGGATCGGCGGACGGTGCCCACAGAGTGTCGATCGCATGCGCGACCGAGTTCATCCCCGAGGCCGCGATCATGAACGCGGGCAGAGTCGCGGTGAGTGTGGTGTCGTACACGACGGTGCGGGGGAGCACGCGAAGATCGTGCCCCGTCTTTTTGTGGCCGTCCTCAGTGATGCCCCAGACATCCGTAGCCTCGGAGCCGGCGAAGGTGGTCGGCACCGCGATGATTGGGATGCCGTGAGACAGAGCAATGATCTTGGCGAGCCCGATGGATGACCCTCCGCCGACCGCGACGATTCCATCGGCGGCCGACTCGGTCGCCGTCTCGCGGGCTCGCGTGGCGAGGTCCGCGGGTACGTGCTGCTCGATGGACGTGAGCCACGCGACCGGATGCAGAGCCGCATCGATCTCGGCGGCCGGCCCGTCCGGGCGGTTCTCGCCGATCAGCAGCACCCTACCGAGAGACAGTCGGGCCACTTCATCGAGGAGATCGCCGACAATCGTTCCCGTCCCGACGACGACGCGCTGTGCAAGCGTGTTGTGTGCGAACCGTTCCATGTCAGTTCCTCTCCCAGCCCCTAGTCTGCGCACCGGACTGTTATCGACGCCGCCGCTGTTCTCGCCCGGCGAGAACTCGGTGGGTGCGCGGACGAGCGACTAGCCAGAGTAGCCCCATGACCGTTTTTGACCTCGTTGGCTCCCTCACGCTTGGCGCCATTACGTTCCGTGACCGCAGCTTTCCGAACGTCGTCAGTGCGGCCAGGGCGGCGGGCTTTGACCGCATTGGGGTTACAGTCGGGCAGTGTGTCGCCGCGCTCGAGCGCGGGATCTCGCTCGACGAGCTCCGGCTCCGTCTCTCGGATGCGGGACTGAGCATCGGGGAGCTCGAGCTCATCCGGCTCGGCGACGACAGCCACGTGCGGCACATCAATTCCCTTGTCGAGGACCTGGCGCTCGCCCTCGAACCCGACCGAGTCCACGTCGCCGCGTGGAACGTAGAGCACTCAATGGTCCGGGATACCTTCGCCAGCGTATGCGAGCGGCTCCCGCACCTGCCGATCGCGTTCGAGTTCATGCCATACAACGCGATTCCCAGCTTCGCCGCTTCACTCGACCTCGTACATTCAGTAGGAGCACCAAATGCTTCGATCGTGCTTGATATCCTGCACTTCTTCCGAGCCGGCACATCGTTCGATGCGCTCACCGCTGAGGCCTTGAGCCGAGTCGCGGTCGTGCAGCTTTCCGATGTAGTCGATCGCGGATCGAATCACAAGGAAGAGGCGCGCTATCAGCGCACGTATCCGGGGCGTGGGACTCTGGATTCGCTCGGATTCCTCCGCGCGCTGCACGCCGCGGCGGCATCACCCCTTCCGTTCTCGCTCGAACCAATCTCCAACGCGCTCGAAACGCTTCCGCTTGCGATCGTGGCGGACGAGGCAATGGTCAGCACCAAGAGGCTGCTTCGCGAGGCTCTCGGGGCTTGAGCGACACGGTCCGCAATCTCGGGCGGTCGTTCGCTAATTAGCGTCTCAGGGGTGTGCATTGTGACGGCCCTGATGAGTTCGCTAGCCGATGCGGGAGCCTCTTAGAGGCTAATGAAGCCACGCACTCTGTGTCCCACTGCGATCGATTCACCCGACATAGACGCAATTGGGGAAATGAGAAACGCAACAAGGTCGGCGATCTGCGTCGGTGACGACTCGCCACCTTTGCCATTCTCAACTAACGCAGATGGGTCTTCCGCAACTGTTCCCGGGTTGACGGTCATCACATCGATGCCAGTCTCCGCTAGTTCATCTGCCAGGTTCTTTGCGGCAATGATCAGCGCGGCGTTCCGGACTGATCCGGCGATATTTCCAGTAACGAAGGCATTTTGCCCGCTGATGCCCACGATGCGACCGTAGTTTGCCTTGCGCATCACCGGCACGACGGCCTTTGCTACTCGAAGGAACGCCATCGCTTTGGCATCAAATGCTTCAGCGACTTGGGCAGGATCGCCGTTACGCGTGGGATCCAATGTCTGGGCGCTCGGCGCGGCAGTGATTACTGCCGCGTCCAAGCGGCCGTAGTCCTTGAGCGTTCGTTCGACAGCTGCTGCAACAGATTTCTCGTCCCGAGCATCCATCATGATTCCCTCAGTACCATGGCGCGAAGCGACGACCACAGTCGCGCCCTCCTCACGTGCGCGACTAACGATCGCAGAGCCAATGAATCCAGTTCCCCCGACAACGAGGACGACACGATCGCGAAGCTGAAGGTCCATGCCCCTACGCTACAGATGCTGATTGCCGCCACAACCGGAGGAGTCTCGAAAGGACCGACGGCCGTCGATGGCTGCTACAGCCAGCGCTCGGCGAGGTGATGCGAGGTCGAGGTTCGACGGGTGCTCCTCATCGGAGGCGCCGCCCAGAACGTCGCAGTCCAGACTGTCCTGCGCGAGATGGTCGACATGCCAGTGGGTGTGCCTGCTATCGATGGGTACGTCAGACGAGGCGCAGGAATGCAGGCCGCTGCGGCTGCCCTGGGCGCATTCCCGGAGTGGCCCAGTGAATTAGCCGAACTTCCGGCGATGCAACTCGCGCCGCAGATCGCGAGGCAGCACTCCGAAGCCAAGCTCGCGCTCGGGTACTAGACCGGCTCCGATCGAGGCCCGTCGTCAAAGGTCGGTTGCGCTGAACGGGAAGTTGCGGCAGCAGGGCTCCGCCGGGAAGTGCCGGCCGCGAAGCGGGTTCAGTCCTCGGGAATCGAGCGGCCGAAGGCTTCGAGCGTTATCGCCTCGGGCTCGGGGCCGCCTCGGTGTCCGGTGTCTAAGGCGTCTATCGCGGAACGTTCCTCCGGAGACAGTTCGAAGTCGAACACGTCGATGTTCTCGGCGATGCGTGCCGGCTTCGTCGACTTGGGGATGACCGAGCGGCCTTCCTGGATGTGCCAGCGGAGCATGACTTGGGCCGGCGACTTCTTGTGCTTTGCTGCGATCTCACCAATGGTCGGGTCGTCGAGCGTGTTGCCGTGGCCGCTGTCCCGGTAGAAGGTGATTCCGCCGATCGGGGACCATGCCTGGGTGAGGATGCCGCGCTCGGCGTCTGCGGCCTGCACGTTCGGTTGCTGGAAGTAGGGGTGGAGTTCGATCTGGTTGACGGCCGGGATGACGGTGGCGGTCTCCATGAGCTGGTCCAGGTGGTCGACCATGAAATTGCTCACCCCGATCGCGCGGACCTTTCCCTCGGCGAGGAGGGTTTCGAGGGCACGGTAGGCCTCGCGGGTCTTGTCGAATTCGCTGGGGAGGACCTGGTGGAGAATCAGAAGGTCGATCTGCTCGACACCGAGTTTGCGTGCGCTCTTGTCGAACGCGTGCAGCGTCTCGGCGTAGCCGTAGTCGCTGATCCACACCTTCGTCTCGATGAACACCTCGGCCCGGTCGATGCCGGATTCCGCGATCGCTTCGCCGACCTGGCGTTCGTTGCCGTACGCCGCCGCGGTGTCGATGTGCCGGTACCCGGCGGCGAGTGCGGCGCCCACGGCGTCCCGGGTCTCGTCTGGCGGCGTTTGGAAGACGCCGAACCCGAGCTGGGGAATCCGGATGCCGTTATTGAGGGTGAAGGTGTCCATGTCGGTTGTCCTTTCAGTGCCGCTCAACTCAGCGCGGGTCAACGCGCAGGGTGGTGCTGGTGGCGGTCGCGCTGGTGATGGCGCGGACGGGGCTGCCGTTTCCGTATTTGGCTCGGTAGGCGGCGTCGATTTCCGCGTCCTTCGAGTCGTCGCTGGTGAAGGTGACGTCCTTCGAAATACCGCCGGACTCGATGTGTCCTTCGCCGAGTTCCTGGGTGCCGCGGTACCAGGCGGCTCCCGGTCCGTTGACAGAACGCACGTAGATGTCGTCGCCGACTCGAACCTGCCAGATGATGACAAGTGTGCGGAGCGTGCCGTCGGCGCGGCGTCCCGCGATGCGTAGTTCGCCCGCTTTACCGATCCGGGAGAGTTCGTCGGCTGTCCAGCCGCTCATGCTGACGGGTATTCGTCGTCGGTGAGGTGGGCACCCCAGGTGGTCTCCCCGCCTTCGGGGATGCCCTCCCACATCGCCAGGTGAGACATGAAATGGTCGGGTGTCGCACCGTGCCAATGCTCTTCCCCCGGCGGGGTATAGATGGTCTGGCCGGGGAGGATCTTCACGACCTCTCCTCCGCGGGACTGGACGTATCCGACGCCCTCGGTGACGTGCAGGGTCTGCCCGAGAGCGTGTGAGTGCCAGGCGGTGTGCGCCCCGGGGGAGAAGTGCACGATGTTGACTTTCATGCGCGATGGGTCGGCCTGCGGCGGGGCGACGACGTCGAACCAGACGTCGCCGGCGAACATGGCTGCCGGGCCCTTGGAGGTGGCGGGCAGGGTGATGATCTCCATGCGGAGTTCTCCTTCAGGTGGGGAGCGGTTGTCTAGTTGTTGTGGGGGATGGCGGGGTCGGTCGTCGGCGCTTCGACGGCGTCGAGAGTGGCGGCCCAGCTTGCGAGAAGGCGCAGGCCGTCCGCCGAGGGCGTGTTCGGTTCGGCCGTGTAGGCGAGGAAGGTGAGGCCGGGGTCTGAGCTCAGTTCCATCGCTTCGTAGGAGAGCTCGAGGTCGCCGACTTGCGGGTGATGCAGCCGTTTGACCCCGGTGCGATGGAACCGCACGTTGTGCGCCGCCCAGCGAGTGCGGAAGGTCTCGCTGCGGGTCGACAGTTCGCCGATCAGGTCGGACAGGTCCCGGTCGTAGGGGTTCACGCCCGCCTCGGATCGAAGCATGGCCACGATGTCGTCTGCCGCGCGTTCCCAGTCCGGGAAGAACGCTTTCGAGCGCTCGTTGAGGAAGACGAACCTCGCGTTGTTGGCCGGCCGCACGGGGTCGGTGAAGATCTCGCTGTACAGCGCGAACCCGAGACGGTTGGCCGCAAGGAAATCGTGGCGAGCATTGCGCACCCAGGCCGGGGCCTCGGTCATGGCATCGAGCATCCGCTGAACGCTGGGCCGCACGCCGAGCGGACTCGATCGGCGTCGCTTCGTCGGCGACGCGCTCGCTGCTCGGGCGAGGTCGAAGAGGTGTGAGGTCTCCGCTTCGTCGAGGTGAAGCGCGCGGGCGACGGAGCCGAGCACGGCGTCCGACACCCCACGGAGGTTCCCACGTTCGAGGCGGTTGTAATAGTCCACGCTCATTCCTGCGAGCATGGCGACCTCTTCGCGGCGGAGACCCTTCACCCGTCGATTGCCGCCATAGGCGGGTAAACCCGCTTGATCCGGGGTGATCTTCGCTCGTCTGGAGGAGAGGAACTCCTTGACGTCGTCCTGGTTGGTCATGACTACGACGTTAGGCCGCCGTCTCGCGCTGTGGGAGGTACTGGCATTACACGTAATGGCAGTCACTCCCGCGGTGTGCGCATCAGGGATGGGATGGAACTCGAGAACATCAGTGAAAGGAACGCCCGTGAGAGCCACCTACATTTACGGAGCCGGAGACATCCGTGTCGAGGATGCGCCGGACCCGAGAATCCTCCGACCCACCGACGCGATAGTCCGGGTGACGCGCGCGTGCATCTGCGGCAGCGACCTGCACCCCTACCACTCCATGCCTGCGTCCGACCAGGGCGCCACCATCGGCCACGAGTTCATCGGGGTGATCGAGGAGACCGGCGCCGACGTCGCGACCCTCAAGGTCGGCGACTTCGTCATCGCACCTTTCGCCTGGTCGGACGGCACCTGCCCGTTCTGCCGCGAGGGACTGCAGACCTCCTGCGAGCACGGCGGTTTCTGGAACATGCCGCGCCTGCAGGTCGGGGGCGCGCAGGCCGAAGCCGTTCGCGTCCCGCTCGCTGACGGCACCCTCGTGAAGGTACCCGGCCCCGTCTCGCCCGATCTCTATCCGTCGCTCCTCAGCCTTTCGGACGTCTACGGAACGGGGTGGCACGCCGCGGTCCGCGCCGGCATCACCGACGGCAGCACCGTCACGGTGATCGGCGATGGCGCCGTCGGACTGCTCGCCGTGCTCTCGGCCAGTCAGCTGGGTGCCGAGCAGATCATCCTCATGGGCCGTCACCAGTCCCGCACGGACCTCGGCCGCAAGTTCGGTGCCACGGATGTCGTGGCCGAGCGCGGTGAGGAGGGCATCGAGAGAGTCCGAGAGCTGACCGGCGGGTACGGCACCCGCGCCGTTCTCGAGGCGGTCGGACACATGCCCGCCTATGAGCAGGCCCTCGGCGTCGTCCGTCCGGGCGGAGTCATCAGCCGGGTCGGCGTGCCGCAATACGAGAGTGCCCCGGTCGGATTCGGCAGCTTGTTCGGCAAGAACGTCACCCTCACCGGCGGCCCCGCGCCGGTTCGTGCCTACATCGAGCACCTACTGCCCGCGGTGCTCGACGGCACCGTGAATCCCGGCGAGGTGTTCGACCGGACGGTGGACCTCGAACACACCCCAGACGGATACCGGGCGATGGACGAGCGCTCCGCGCTCAAGGTGATGGTCACCCCGTGAGCACCCCCGGGACAACCGTGCGGCACAAGGGCGCGATCCTCGCGATCATTCTCGTCAGCTACTTCATGATCCTGCTCGACAACTCCGTCATCTTCACTGCGCTGCCCAGCCTTCAGGCGGACCTGCACCTGTCAGCAACCGAACTGGCCTGGGTGCAGGATGCCTACACCCTCGTGTTCGGAGGGTTGCTGCTGCTGGGCGCGCGGGCGGGCGACCTGATCGGCCGCAAACGCGTGTTCATCGTCGGGCTGATCATCTTCGCCTCCGCCTCCCTGTCCATCGCGCTCGCCCCATCGGCGGGATGGCTGATCGCCTCCCGCGCGGTGCAGGGCATCGGCGCCGCGATCGTGGCCCCTTCCGCCCTTTCGTTGCTCACGGCGAGCTTCGAAGGACGGGAACGAGCACGGGCCGTCGCCTGGTACGCGGCGATGGCGGGAATCGGGGCGAGCCTCGGCCTCGTCATCGGCGGCGCTCTGGCGTCGTGGATCTCCTGGCGTGCCGGGTTCTTCGTCAACGTTCCGATCGGCATCGCGATGATCGCCCTGGCTCCCCGGTACCTCCCGCGAATCCCGGCGCATCCCGGGAGGCTCGACATCGCCGGTGCGATCCTCTCCACTCTGGGCGTCGGGGGACTGGTGTTCGCCACGCTCAACGGCTCGGAGAATGGCTGGACGTCGGTCCCCACGCTGATCGCCCTCGGTGGCGCTGTCGTCGCCCTGGTGCTCCTGGTCATCGTCGAATCGCGTGCGGTGCAGCCGATCGTGCCGCTGAGGCTGTTCGCGAGTCGTGAGCGCACCGGCGCTTTCCTCACGCGTTTCTTCTACCTCGCGGCCATGATCGGATTCTTCTTCTTCACCTCGCAGTTCCTGCAGAGAGTGCTCGGATTCACCGCGCTGCAGGCAGGGCTGGCGTTCCTGCCGATGACCATCGTGAACTTCGCCGTCGCCATGCTGGTCCCGCGGATCATCGGGCGCGCCGGTGCCGTGCCGGTGCTCGTCGCGGGAGTCGCTCTCACCCTGGCCGGCATGATCTGGCTGAGTCGCGTCGACCCCGACAGCAGCTACCTGCTCGGGGTCGCCCTGCCCATGGTGCTGATCGGCGGTGGGCAGGGCCTCGCGTTCGCACCCATGACCTCCGCCGGGATCGCCGGCACCTCGCCTGCTGACGCGGGTGCCGCATCTGGGCTCGTCAACACCTTCCACCAGGTCGGATCATCGCTCGGACTCGGCATCCTTGTGGCCACCGCATCCGCTGCGGGAGCCGCTGTCGACCACGCGTCTGCTCAGGCACGGCTTGCGACCGAAGTGTCGGCAGCCCTCACCGCCGGCAGCGTCCTGCTCGCACTTGCCCTGGCCGCCACCCTGGCGCTCATCGCGCCAGCCGCACGCTCGGCCCGCGCGCGAGTACGGCAATCCAACGCTGCCGCGACCGTTCCCGCCATGTAGAAGGAGCCCACAATGACCGAACCCTCCGCCATCCAGAGGGTCGTCGGAGACTTCGCGCCGAAGATCGTCGAACTCACCGATGGGGTGATAGTCGGGGACAGCTCAGGATTTCAGCATTTCGGCGGGCGGAGTCCGCGTCTCGGTATCGGTGACGAACACGGGCACGGTGCTCGGCGACGAGGTTGTGCAGTTGTACGTCCACGACGTGGTGGCGAGCATCGCCCAACCCGTGCGCCGGCTGAGGGGCTTTCGGCGGGTCACCCTGGAGCCCGGCCATTCCGTGACGGTCGAGTTCGATCTGGGCGCGGAGGATCTCGGGTTCTGGGGCGACGGCCCGTTGGCCCGTTGCCCGAACTGGTCCTGGAGCCGGGGGAGTTCGAGGTGTTCGTCGGCGGTTCGCTCGCCTCGGCGAAGGTCACCCGAGTCACGCTCGTCGCGTAGCCCGAGCGCGAACCGAGGTCATGGTATGACGGCAGCACAGGTCACCGAGCTCTTCTCCCTCGAGGGAATGGTCGCCGTGGTCACGGGAGCGACCCGCCGCATCGGACTCGCCACGGCCGAGGCCTTCGCCTCGGCCGGCGCGACCACGATTCTCACCGGACTCGAGCACGAGGATCCAGAGCGCGTCGCCGCGCGAATCGCCGACGAACACGGGCTGGCCGTCGAGGGCCGGACGCTCGATGTGACAGACCATCGGGCACTCGAGGATCTGGTCGACTTCGTCATCCGGGCACACGGCCGTCTCGACGTCGTGTTCTGCAACGCCGGGGTCGCCCTCGACAGCAGCCCGCATACGGGCGGCACTGAAGACCAGCTCGAGGTGATGTTCGACGTTCACGTCCGCAGCGTCATCGCGATGGCCAACCTCACCCTGCCGGTGATAGCGAGGGGTGGAGGGGGAACCTTTCTCATCATGTCGAGCATCGCCGGCGTTCGTGGCAATCGGATTCTTGGTCAGTACGGCATCACGAAGGCGGCGAATGCGCAGCTTGCCCGCAACCTTGCCGTGCAGTGGGGCGATCGGAACATCCGGGTCAATTCCATCGCGCCCGGCGTCATCGACACCGATCTCGCGCGCACGATCACCTCGGATTCCGAACTGGCCGACGCGCGACTGGCGAAGACGCCGCTCCGCCGTTTCGGTGAGCCGTTCCACATCGCCGGAACTGCCCTCTGGCTCGCATCGCCGGCCGGTTCGTTCGTCTCGGGCCAGAACATCATGGTGGATGGGGGAACGGTCATCAGCGATTGACTGGGGGTGGCACCGCTAGCATTGCGCCATGGCAGGCAACCGCTCGTCGGACGACCCGCGCTCGGTCGCCGAACGCGTCTTCGCGATCGCCGACGCGTTCGGCGGCCCGGGCAGCGACGACCTGACGCTCGGCGAGATCGCCCGCCGCAGCGGGTTGCCGCTGTCCACCACCCACCGGCTCGTCACCGAGTGGGTGGAGTGGGGTGGAATCGTGCGCACCGACGAGGGCCGCTACCGCGTGGGGATGCGGCTGTGGAAGCTCGGCATGCGGGCGCCGACGGCCCGCCGGCTGCGCACCGTCGCCCGGCCATACCTCGAGGACCTCTACGAACTCACGAGGGAGAACGTGCACCTCGCGGTGCGGGATGGGCTGGGCGCGCTGTACCTCGAGCGGTTCTCCGGCCGGGGTGCCGTCCCGGTGATCTCGGAGGTGGGCAGCCGGCTTCCCCTGCACGCCACGGGCGTGGGGCTGGTGCTGCTCGCGTTCGCGCCGGCCGACGTGTTCGAGCAGGTGGTGCAGGCTCGGCCGCGCCGGTATCTGCAGAACACGATGACGACGGACCCCGAGCTACGGCCGCGGCTCGCCGACATCCGCGCCAGGGACCTCGTCGTCTCGGTGAACGAGATGACGGAGGACTCCTTCTCGGCCGCGGCACCGATACGGGATCACACCGGCGAGGTGGTGGCGGCCGTCTCCATCGTGGCGCACGCCGACCGAAGTGCGGATCCGCAGTTTCCGCTCGCCGTGAGCGTCGCGG
The DNA here is from genome assembly GCF_008040105.1 of Lacisediminihabitans profunda. GTDB lineage: Bacteria > Actinomycetota > Actinomycetes > Actinomycetales > Microbacteriaceae > Lacisediminihabitans > Lacisediminihabitans profunda. The sequence goes on along the minus strand of NZ_VRMG01000015.1, from coordinate 151,035 downwards.
CTCGAGGGATTTCCCGGGCGCTCGGCTGGCGGGCCTGAGTTCTTTCTTCCACTCAATGGAATTGCCGTAGTGGCTGGTGCGCCGTTCCGAGACAGTTGAGCCACCATTCCCACCGTCGCGAAGGCCCGCAGTGAACATTCGAACCACGGTCGCCATCATCGGCGCCGGTCCCGCGGGTCTCCTCCTCGGACATCTGCTCGAGAAATCGGGCATCGACTTCGTCATCGTCGAGCAGCGCTCGCGCGAGTACATCCTGTCCCGCGTGCGTGCGGGGGTGCTCGAACAGTCCTCGGTGGATGTTCTCGCCTCGCTCGGGCTGGACTCCCGGCTACGTGAGGCGGGCCTCGTGCACGACGGCATCTACCTGCAGTACGCCGGCACTCGGCACCGCATCGACTTCAAGGCGCTCATCGACCGCACCGTGACCGTCTACGGCCAGCAGCAGGTGGTGAACGACCTCATGCTCGCGCACGATGCCCTCGGTTCGGCCGTCTACTTCGAGTCGAGCGGCGTGCTTCCCCGGGGCATCGACACCCCACATCCCTCGGTCGACTTCGTCAACGACGGGGTCGAATTCACCGTCGACGCCGACTTCATCGTCGGGGCCGATGGGTTCCACGGTGTCTGTCGCACGATCATCCCGGCCGGAGCCATCACCTCGTACGAGCGGGACTTCCCGTTCGCCTGGCTCGGCATCCTCGCCAACGTCGCCCCGTCGACCGACGAGTTGATCTACGCGCTGCACGAGGACGGCTTCGCTATGCACTCCATGCGATCGCCGTCGGTCTCCCGGCTCTACCTGCAGGTGGACCCCGGCGAGTCCATCGACGACTGGAGCGACGCCCGCATCTGGGACGGGCTGCACACCCGCCTCGGAGTGGACGGGTGGACGCTGCACGAGGGCGAGGTCACCGAGAAGTCGATCACGCCGATGCGCAGCTTCGTCGCATCCACCCTCGAGTACGGCAGCCTCTACCTGGTCGGCGACGCCGGCCACATCGTGCCTCCGACCGGAGCCAAGGGACTCAACGCCGCGATCTCCGACGTCGCGATGCTCGGGGCGGCCTTCACCGCCTTCTTCGCCGGCGACCGCGTCCCACTGACGCTGTACAGTGACCGTGCCCTGCGCCGGCAGTGGAAGACCCAGTACTTCTCGCAGTGGATGACCGACATGCTGCACACCAGCGGCCCGGGTGCTAGTGACGCGGACCGGGCCTTCCGCCACATGAGCCAGCTCGGGCAACTCGATTACGTCACCGGATCGGAGCACGCCAGGCGCGGGCTCGCCGAGCAGTACACCGGACTCCCGATCGAAGGGCTGTAACCATGACCGACCCGTCCCGAGACGAACTGGCGAGCCAGGCCGAGATCTCCGCCGAGATCACCCGGCTTCAGGCGGGGGCCACCCCCGGCGCCGATCACCCGGACCGTGGATTCACGGCCTATCGGAGCGCGACGCTGCGGCATCCGCTGCACGACCTCGTTCGTGCCGACCCCGAGGTGATCGAACTCGTCTCGCCCGTCTACGGCCACACCGATGTGGCGCCCCAGGAGAGCGACCTCACCATCCAGCACTCCGGCGAACCGCTCGGCGAGCGCATCATCGTCACCGGACGGGTGCTCGACGGGGAGGGACGCCCGGTGCGCAACCAGCTGGTGGAGGTGTGGCAGGCCAACTCGGCCGGACGCTACGTGCACAAGCGCGACCAGCATCCGGCGCCGCTCGACCCCAACTTCACCGGCACCGGCAGGCTGATCACCGGAGACGACGGCAGCTACCGCATCACCTCGATCAAGCCGGGCGCCTACCCCTGGAGAAACCACCGCAACGCGTGGCGACCGGCTCACATCCACTTCTCGCTGTTCGGAACCGAATTCACCCAGCGGCTCGTCACCCAGATGTACTTCCCCGGCGATCCGCTCTTCCCGCTCGACCCGATCCTGCAGTCGATCACCGACGCGAGCGCCCGGCAGAGGCTGATCGCGCACTACGACCACGATGTGACCGAGCCGGATTGGGCGATCGGCTACCGCTGGGACATCGTGCTGACCGGTTCGAAGGCGACCTGGATGGAGGGCGAACACGATGACCACGCCTGATTCGACCCATGCGATGGCGGCGCGCCAGACCCCGTCACAGACGGTAGGCCCGTTCTACGGCTACGCGTTGCCCTATGCGGGCGGGCCCGAGTTGCTGCCGCCCCACGCGCCAGAGACGATCCGCCTCCACGGCACGGTGTTCGACGGCGACTCCGAGCCGGTGCCGGATGCCCTCATCGAGATCTGGCAGCCGGATGCCGCGGGCGCCGTTGTCGCGGAGCGCGGCAGCCTGCACCGGGACGGCTACACCTTCACCGGCTTCGGGCGTGCCGCGGTGGATGGCTCCGGGCACTACTCCTTCACCACGGTGAAGCCGGGGTCGGCCCGCGCCGGGTCCGCGCCCTACATTCTCGTGACCGTGTTTGCGCGGGGGCTTCTGCACCACCTGTTCACGCGGGCGTACTTCTCCGACGAGCCGGCCGCGAACGGGGCCGACCCGTTCCTGGCCGGAGTGGACGCGGCTCGGGTGGCCACCCTGGTCGCCGAACGGGACGGAGCCGCGCAGTATCGGTTCGACATCCGCCTGCAGGGCGAGAATGAGACCGTGTTCATCGACTATCCGCTCTCCCGCCGTGCCTGACGCCCCGGGCGACGACGCCTCGGACTGGGGCCTCCTCGAGCCGCTCGCCTTCGGCAGCGGCTCCTGCGCGCTGACCGGGGACGACGCCGTGCTCGCCGCCCTGATCGCCGTCGAGGCCGCCCTCACCGGCGCCTGGGCGGACGCCGGCCTCGCACCGGCCTGGCTGGAGGAGATCGCGTCCTCGCTCTCGGGCGCCCGGGTCGACCGTGACGCCCTCCGCCGGGGAGCGCGCGCCGGCGGCAACCCCGTGATCCCGCTCGTCGCCGCGCTTCGCGACTACACCGACCGGGAGCGGCCCGGCGCGGGCGACTGGATCCACCGGGGTGCGACCAGCCAGGACATCCTCGACTCCGCGCTGATGCTCGTGGCCTCCCGGGCGATCGTGGTCGTGGCCGATCGTCTCGACAACCTGGGCGCCCGCCTCGCCGACCTGGCCGACGAGCACCGCGGAAGCCTCATGCCCGGGCGCACCCTCACCCAGCACGCGGCCCCCATCACGTTCGGGGCGAAGGTCGCCGGCTGGCTCGACGGCGTCGAGTCGGCGATCGCGGCTCTCGGCCGCATCGAGCCCCCCGTGCAACTCGCCGGCTCCGTCGGCATCGGGTCGTCCTTCGTGGATCTGACCGGCTCACCGGACGCCCCCGCCGCGCTGCGTGCCGGGCTCGCCGCGCGGCTCGGTCTCGCCGACCCCGGTCGCAGCTGGCAGGCCGAACGCTCCCCGGTCACTCGGCTGGCCTCGGCCCTGGCGACCGCCCTCGGTGCCCTCGGTCGCATCGCCGCCGACCTGCTCGTGCTCGCCCGTACCGAGGTCGCCGAGGTCGCCGAGGGCGGAGCCGGCTCATCGTCGGCGATGCCGCAGAAACGCAATCCGGCCACGGCGGTGCTCATCGTCGCGGCCGCAGGGCGATCGCCCGGGCTGCTCTCGACCCTGTTCTCGGCGATGGCCTCGGCCGACGAACGGGCCGCGGGCGAGTGGCACTCCGAGTGGCAGGCCCTTCGGCAGCTTCTCGCGCTCGCCGTCGAGGCGTCCGAGGCATCCGCCGCCCTCTTCGCCGGGCTCGTCGTGGATGCCGACCGGATGCGTGCCAACGTCGATCTCACGGCCGGGCTGATCTACTCCGAAGAGGTGTTCTCGCGGCTCACCCGCGACCGCGGCCGGGCCGAGGCGACCGCGATGGTGGCCTCGGCCATCGACGGCCCAACGCCGTTCGCGGAGGCAGTGCCGATGGAACTGTCGACCGCCACCACCCTCGTCGCCGCGGCGACCGTGGTGGATGCCGCGCTCGCCAGACGCGCTGCCCGCCTGAGAAAGAGAGATGCCTCATGACTGTGCCGACCCTGCGCTGTTCGATCGACCCCGCGGGCGCCGAGAGCACGTCGAGCACCCTTCTGGTGCTCGGCCCCTCCCTCGGCACGACGACGGCGCTCTGGGGTCCGGCGCTCGCCGCGCTGCGCGCCACCCCCGCCGGGCGTGCCGTCCGGGTGCTGCGTTTCGACCTCCCGGGGCACGGGGCCAGCCCGGTTGCGTCAGCGCCGTTCGACTTCGCGGAACTCGCGGATGCGGTGATCCGGCTCGTCGACGAGACCGGCGGCGGCCGCTTCGTCTACGCCGGGGTCTCCTTCGGCGGGGCCATCGGAATCGAACTCGCGCTGCGGCATCCGCACCGTCTGCTCGGACTGGCGATCCTCAACTCCGATTCGAAGATCGGCACGGCCGAGGGCTGGGCCGATCGGGCGCGCCAGGTGCGCCGCCAAGGCACGCCCTCGCTGGTCGGGGCGACGCCCGGCCGCTGGTTCGCCCCCGGTTTCGTGGAGCGGGCACCGGCCGAGGCATCCCGCACCCTGGTCGAACTGGGCGAGGTCGACGACGAGTCGTACGCCCTCTGCTGCGAGGCGCTCGCCGGCTTCGACCGCGGGGCAGAGGTCGGCGGCATCCGCGTTCCGACGGTGGTAGTCGGCGGCGAGAGCGACCCTGTGACCACGGCTGCCGACCTGCAGAACCTCGCGGCACGCATCCCGGGAGCCCATTCCGTGACGATCGCCGCGGCGTCCCACCTCGCCGTGCTCGAGCAGCCGGTACTCGTCGCCGAGGTGCTCGCCGACCTCCTCCGCGAGTCGGCCGATACCGCCTACGAGCGGGGGATGCGAGTGCGTCGAGAGGTGCTCGGCGACACGCACGTCGACGGGGCCAACGCCAAGATCACGCCCGAGACGGCGGACTTCCAGGAGTTCCTCACCCGGTATGCCTGGGGGGACGTGTGGAGCCGACCCGGGCTCGGCAGGCGCGAGCGCAGCATCGCGACCCTCGCGAGCCTCGTCACCGGCGGGCACGACAACGAGATCGCGATGCACGTTCGGGCCGCCATCGCCAACGGGCTGACCAGGGCGGAAATAGCCGAGGTCCTCATGCACACCGCTCTCTACGCCGGACTGCCCGCGGCAAACGGCGCCTTCGCCATCGCCCGGTCGGTCTTCGCCGACCTCGACTCAGGAGACAACTGAATGGACAAGACAGCCCACTCCGCCGCGGATGCCGTGGCGGACATCCCCGATGGATCCACGATCGCGGTCGGCGGCTTCGGCCTCGTCGGAGTGCCGATCGTGTTGATCCGGGCGCTCCTCGCCCGAGGCACCTCGGGGCTCGAGGTGGTGTCGAACAACTGCGGCGTCGACGGCTGGGGGCTCGGCGAGCTGCTCGCCGCCGGGCGCATCGACCGGGTGATCGCCTCCTACATCGGCGAGAACAAGGAGTTCGCCCGGCAGTACCTCGGGGGAGACGTCGAGGTCGAACTCACCCCGCAGGGCACCCTCGCCGAGCGGCTGCGCGCGGGAGGGGTCGGCATCCCCGGCTTCTTCACCGCCACCGGTGTCGGCACGATGGTCTCCGAGGGCGGCCTGCCCTGGCGGTACGCCGCCGACGGCAGCGTCGCCGTGCAGTCCCCGGCGAAGGAGACGCGGATGCTCTCCTCGCTCGGCGAGGATCGGGAGTACGTGTTCGAGCAGGCGATCCGCGCCGACTACGGGCTGGTGCGGGCGGCGAGGGGTGACCGGCACGGCAACCTCGTGTTCGAGAAGTCCACCCGCAACTTCAACCCGCTCGCGGCGATGTCCGGCCGCATCTCCATCGCCGAGGTGGACGAGATCGTGGAGCCGGGGGAGCTGGACCCGGACGAGATCCACCTGCCCGGCATCTATATCGACCGCGTCGTCGTGCTCAGTCGCGAGCAGTCGACGGAGCTGCCGATCGAGAAGACCACCGTACGAAGGCGAGCAAACTGATGGCGATGACCCGCGACGAGATGGCCGCCCGTGCCGCACTGGAGCTGCACGATGGCACCTATGTCAACCTCGGCATCGGGTTGCCGACGCTGATTCCCAACCACATTCCGGGCGACGTCACCGTTGTCCTGCATTCCGAGAACGGCATCCTCGGTGTCGGCCCGTACCCGTGGGAGGGCGAGGAGGATCCGAAGCTCATCAACGCGGGCAAGGAGACCGTCACCGTGCTTCCGGGTGCGTCGTACTTCGACTCCGCGGCGAGCTTCGGCATGATCCGGGGCGGTCGGATCGCTACAGCGGTGCTCGGCGCGATGCAGGTCTCGGTCGCCGGGGACATCGCGAACTGGGCGGTGCCCGGCAAGCTCATCAAGGGCATGGGTGGGGCCATGGACCTCGTGAACGGCGCGGACCGGGTGATCGTGCTGATGGAGCACGTGGCCAAGGACGGCAGCCACAAGATCGTCGAGCGCTGCAGCCTGCCGCTCACGGGGGTGCGCTGCGTGGGCCTGATCATCACCGACCTGGCCGTGATCGACGTGACCGGAGACGGCCTGGTCCTCCGCGAACTCGCCCCCGGAGTCACGGTCGAGGAGGTCGTGGCCGCCACCGGCGCCCCGCTCGCGATCGCGCTGGTGACGGCATGACCGAGTTGCGCCAGGTCGTGATCTGCGAGCCGCTGCGCACCCCGGTCGGCCGGTTCGGCGGCCAGTTCGCCACGCTGTCCGCCCTGTCGCTCGCGACCCTGGTGATCGAGCAGCTGGTGGCGAGAACCGGACTCGACGGCTCGCTGGTCGATGACGTGATCTTCGGCCAGGGCTACCCCACGTCCGAGGCGCCACCGATCGCCCGGGTCGCGGCCCTCGATGCCCGGCTCCCCGTCACCGTGGGTGGCTACCAGGTGGACCGGCGGTGCGGATCGGGCCTGCAGGCGGTGATCGACGCGGCGCTGCAGGTGCAGACCGGCGCGAGTGACCTCGTGATCGCCGGCGGGGTGGAGTCGATGTCGAACGCCCCGCTGTACACGGTCGAGGGCCGTCGCGGCATCTCGGGCGCCGGCCTCATGCTGCACGACGCGCTCACCCGCGGTCGCTCGACCGCCGGCGGCAGGTTCTACCCGACCGCCGGGGGCATGGTCGAGACGGCGGAGAACCTCCGCCGCGACTACGGAATCGGCCGCGAGGAGCAGGACGAACTCGCGGCGCGGTCGCACCAACGGGCGGTGGCCGCACAGACCGCCGGGCTGTTCGACGCGGAGATCGTGCCCGTGACCGTGCCGGGCCGGAAGGGCGACGTCGTCGTCACGACCGACGAACACCCTCGTGCCGACACGTCGGTGGAGGTGCTCGCCCGGCTGAAGCCGGTGACGAAGGGCGATCCGGACGCCACGGTCACCGCCGGCAACTCGAGCGGCCAGAACGATGCGGCCGCCGCGTGCATCGTCACCACCCCCGAGCGCGCTGCCGAGCTCGGCCTCACCCCGCTCGTGCGCCTCGTGTCCTGGGCGCGCGCCGGCGTCGACCCGACCCGGATGGGGCTCGGCCCGGTGCCCTCGACGAAGTTGGCACTCGAGCGCGCCGGAATCGGTCTGAAGGACCTCGACCTCATCGAGCTCAACGAGGCTTTCGCCGCCCAGGTGATCGCGGTCAGCCGCGAGTGGAACTTCACGGAGACCGACTGGGAGCGCACCAACCCGAACGGCGGCGGGATCTCCCTCGGGCATCCGATCGGCGCCACCGGCGTGCGGATCCTCGCCGGCCTCGCCCACCAGCTGCAGCGGATGGACGGCCGCTACGCCCTCGAAACCATGTGCATCGGCGGCGGGCAGGGCCTCGCCGCCGTCTTCGAGCGGGCCTGAATGGCAGACCTGAAGGATGCAGAAGCGCCGCCTCCTCGTGATCCAATGGGGACATGAAACTCACGAGTCTTCGGAGCCCGGGCGTGCAGGCGGGTCTTGCCGCCGCGATCCTCTTCGGGGCGGGCACGCCGCTGGCGAAGATCCTTCTCGGGTCCGTCAGCCCGTGGATGCTCGCCGGTCTGCTCTACGCCGGTTCCGGTCTCGGACTCGGGCTGGTGAGAATCATTCGGCGCTCACCTCGTGTGCGTCTCCCGCGAGGTGAACTCCTGCCCTTGGTGGGCGCGGTGGGCTTCGGAGGCATCCTCGGCCCGGTGTTGCTCATGTTCGGCCTGTCGGGCATGCCCGCGACGGGAGCATCGCTCCTTCTGAACGCGGAGGGCGTGTTTACGGCCCTTCTGGCGTGGTTCGTGTTCAAAGAGAACTTCGACCGTCGAATTGCTCTCGGCATGGCCGCGATCGTGGCGGGGGCGGTGGTGCTCAGCATCCCGACCGGGGCAGACCTCGGCACCGTGTGGCCGTCGTTGGCGATCCTCGGCGCGTGCCTCAGCTGGGGCATCGACAACAATCTGACTCGCAAGATCGCCCTGAACGATGCGACCTGGCTCGCCGCGGTCAAGGGGGGAGTCGCGGGCCCGGTGAACCTGGTGATCGCCTTTGCCCTCGGTGCGCAGGTGCCACCCGCCTTCACCACCGCCGCCGCGATGGTGGTCGGGTTCTTCGCCTACGGTGTGAGCCTGGTTCTCTTCATCGTGGCCATGAGGTTCGTCGGCACGGCGCGGGCCGGGGCCTATTTCTCGATAGCCCCGTTCTTCGGCGCCGTGCTCGCCATCGCCCTCGGCGCGAGTGTGTCGATCCCGATCGTGGTCGCGGGGGTCCTCATGGCCTTCGGCGTGTGGCTGCATCTCACGGAACGCCACGAGCACGAGCACACCCACGACGCTGTCACGCACGATCACTGGCACACTCACGACGAGCACCACCAGCACGAACACGAGGGAGTGGTTGCGCCGGGCGAGCGGCACAAGCACGAGCACGCTCACGAGCCGATCACTCACACCCATGAGCACTACCCCGACTCGCACCATCGGCACGACCACTAGAGCCGTCTCGACGCGCGGTCTCCGAGAAGCGCTCCTCGCGGGCGGTGTCCAGCCGGTCACTGCCCGCTGGTCTCGTGTTCGCGGCGGGTGTGGTGGTCGTCTTCTTCGAGTTCCCCGTGCCAGGCTTCGCGACCTTCGTTGATGGCGAAGACGGCGATCACGAAACCGGCGACGGGATCGATCCAGGCCGCCCCCGTGAGGGCGAAGAGGACGAGTCCGAGCAAGGTGGAAATGCTCAGCAGGACGCAGATTCGAGTCTCTGCCGCATCGGCCAGGACGAGGCTGTCGCCCAGCGTGGTGCCCACGCGTTTCTTCATCGCGGCCAGGATCGGCATGACGACGACCGACGCGACGAGGAGCCCGATCCCGACCGGAGAGGGGTTCGGCTGTTCCCGCAGCACCAGGTCGCGAATGCCGATGGCGACGACATAGGCGGCGAGGACGAAGAAGGTGACGGAGACGAATTTGAGAGCTCGGCGCTCCTTCGCCTCGTCCCGTTCGCCGTGCCGCAGACGGGCAGCGAGACGGAGCCCGACGAGTATCGCGGTCGCGGATTCGATGCCGGAGTCGAAACCGAATCCGATGAGGGAGACCAGGCCGGCCGTGATGCCGGCGGCGATGGCGACGATGCCCTCCAGCACGTTGTAGGCCACCGTGAAACCGGCAAGCCGAAGGGCGTGTCGGTTGAGCTGTTCCGTTCGGGCCGGGTTCATCGGCTAGTCCGAGCCTTCGTCCCTCGGGCGCCGCACAGGTCGACCGTGCTCGCGATCGAGCGTCCGGGCGGCGGTGGAGGCCACCACCGTCACACCACGGAGATGACGCCCATCATGCCGTTGTCCTCATGGTCGAGGATGTGGCAGTGATAGACGGCGGTGCCGGTGAAGTCCTCGAAGGCGATGCGAACCCGCGATTGGCTGCGGGCCGGCACGTTCACGACGTCCTGCCAGGTCGGTGTCGCGAAGGACTGGCCGCCCGTCTCGATGACCTGCATGGGCCAGACGTGGAGGTGGAAGGGGTGATCCATCGGGCTCGTGTTGACGATGGTCCACTCCTCGATCGCGCCGGCGGCGACGGTCTGGTCGACGCGGGCGGCATCGAAGTCGCGACCGTCGATGGTGAAACGCATCATCGATCCGCCCATCCCGGCTCCACCCATGGCGAGGGTGAGCGTCCTCCTGCCGGTGAGCGGCTCGGAACGGAGCTCCCGCGGCGTGGCCCCGGGCGGGCTCGGCAACGAGGCCGCCGCGGCGCCGGAGACGCGCAGAGTCGCGAGTCTCACCGAGTCACCGGACGAGGGGTTTCCCATCATGCCGGCTGGGGTCCCTCGATCTACGGGCCGCGTCTGCAGCACCGAGGTGCCAGCGGCCATGGTGACGAGAACGTCGGCTCGGTTGCCGGGCGACAGCGTCAGGGAGTCCACCGGGCGGGGCGTGGCGAACCGGCCGGAGTCGTTGCCCAGGAGCCGCATCGATTGACCGTCGAGCCGCAGGTCGAGGTAGCGGGAGGTGCAGGCGTTGACGATCCGCCAGCGTTCTTGGTCCCCAGGATGCGCGGTCATCGTCGCGCCGACCTGACCGTTCAGCAGCACGGTGGTGCCCTCGCGTCCGCGCATCCGGTCCATTTGCGAGGCCGCCGCGATGGTCCCGGACGCGTCGAACGTCAGGTCCGACACGATGAGGACTCGCTCGGTCGTCGCCGGAATCGGAGCGGGATCCTCCACGATGATCGCGCCGTAGAGCCCACCGAACACCTGTTGGGCGGCCATCCCGTGGTGGTGGGGGTGATACCAGAAGAGCCCGGGAGGATGGTCAGTCGGGATCTCGTAGCGGTACTCGGCCGTCGTGCCAGGGTCGATGCGGCGGAACACGTTGTCGCTCGAACCGGCCGGCGACACGTGGAGCCCGTGAGTGTGCAGGTTCGTCGGATCGTTCAGCCGGTTCGTGAGCGTCACCGTCAGTGTGTCTCCTGGACGCACCAGGAGTGTCGGCCCCGGGAGCGATCCGTTGTAGGCCAGGGCAGTGACAGACGTGCCGCCGATGACGACCGGGGAGGGGCTCGCGATGAGCGTCACGTCGAGTGTGCCGTTGGCGCTGCGAATGATCCGGGGTTGGGCTAGCTCCCTCCCGCGGGGCGAGGGTGGGGGCGAGCCGGAGTTCGTGGAGACGTCCCAGACCAACCCGGCGCCCCCCGCAAGAACGAGAGCGGCACCGACGCCGCCCAGCGTGAGGGCGGTACGGCGGCTCATCGGCTGCATCAGGAGCCGAGCCCGAGCGCGGCGAGCCGCTCCCGATACTCCTCGGTCGTCAGCTCGCCCCTGGCGTAGCGCTCATCCAGGATCTGCTTCGGCGATGGCGCCGCGCCCGGAAGCGTCGGTGGCGGGGTCGGTCGGGGGGTGGCGAGCATCCGGACGAGCACGATCACGAGGATCACCACTCCGATCACCACCAGCACGCCGAAGCCCCAGGCCCAACCGCTCATGCCGTAGCCCCACATCATCTTGTCGCCTCGCTGCCCGTGTATTCCGCGGAGTCCTGACGGATCCTGCCCCTCCCAGTGTTCCCACTCGCCCGCACAGTCATGGGGCCGTAAGTCCCGGCGATCTTCGTGGGGGGGATACGCAATGTGGATGAGGGACGGCGCCCGCTCTGCGCCCGACCGGTGGCACCGTGTCGCCCGCGCCGTGGGTGCTGACCGTCACACGAGGGCACGCTATCCGGTCATAGCTCTGTGACGGCAGCGGAACTCCCCGCGCCGCGCACAGGGAAGGTTCACTCATGTCCAAGATCGTCATCATCGGGGGCACGGGCCTCATCGGGTCCAAGGTCGTCGCCAAGCTCTCCGCCCACGGCCACGAAGCCATCGCCGCTTCGCCGAACACCGGCGTGAACACCCTGACCGGCGAGGGGCTGGCCGACGTTCTCGTCGGTGCGGACACCGTGCTCGACGTGTCGAACTCACCCTCGTTCGCCGACGACGACGTGATGAGATTCTTCACCACCGCGACCGCCAACATCATCGCCGCAGCGAAGGAGGCCGGCATCGGCCACTATGTGGCGCTCTCCGTCGTCGGTGCGGAGCGGATGACGGACAGCGGCTACCAGCGTGCGAAGGTCGCCCAGGAGAACCTCATCAAGGCAAGCGGCATCCCATACTCGCTCATTCACGCGACCCAGTTCTTCGAGTTCGTGACGAGCATCGCCGCGACCGCGACTGTTGGTGACGAGGTGCGTCTTTCGCACGCACTCATCCAGCCGATCGCGGCCGAGGACGTCGCCACCGCGGTCGCCCGAACCACCGTCGGCGAGCCGCTCAATGCCACCATCGAGGTTGCGGGACCCGAGCAGTTCGGACTCGATGACCTCATCCGTGCCGGCCTCGGCTTCGCTGGCGACCCGCGTACCGTGCTCACCGATGCCGAATCCACCTATTTCGGTCAGAAACTGGACGAGCGTATGCTGCTGCCGGGCGCCGACGCGGTGATCTTCGCCACCCGCTTCGAGGAGTGGCTGGCGAGCGCGGCACCGGTGGTCGTCAAGTAGACCTGGCTGAAGCTTCACTCCCGGCGAAAGGAATGGGAAATGGACTCGATCGCGATTTACGGACTCGGGCGCATCGGGCGCCAATTGCTGCGGAGCGCAGTGCGCAACGACCTCTTCGTGCCGAAAGTCGTGTGCGACATTGCGCCCGCCGGCACCCTCGCGGCCCTGCTCGAGGTGGACACCAACTACGGCCGCTGGCCCGGGGTCACCTCCGACGAGGGATCGATCTCCGTCGACGGCAGGAGGATCACCTATCTGAACTCGCGCGAATCGCTTCCCCAGTGGGGCGAGTTGGGGGTCGACCTCGTCGTCGACTGCAGCGGCCGAGCGGTCACCCGCGAGGTGGCGCGCCTCCATCTCGAGAACGGCGCGAAGCGGGTGCTCGTGAGCGGACCGAGCGCGACGGCCGACGACTGCGACGCCGTCCTGCTCCCGGGCATCAACCTCGATGACTTCGACGCGGAGGCCCACAAGATCATCAGCATGGCGAGTTGCACGACGAATGCTCTCGCTGCGGTGGTCAAGGTGCTTCTCGAGTCGACGGGCATCAGACACGGAGTGTTCTCGACGGTGCACGCGTACACGAACACGCAGTCGCTGACCGATCAGCCGATGAAGAGCCGACGGGATTCCTGGGCAGGTGCCGAGAACATCATCCCCTCCTCCTCAGGAGCCGCCAAGGCGCTCGGGTTCATCTGGCCGGATTTGAAGATCACGGGGAAGGCGTATCGCGTGCCGGTGCGCACCGGAAGCATCGTGGAACTGAACGCGGTTCCGGAGCGAGAGATCTCAACCGAGTCGCTCAGGGACCTGTTCCGCAGCGCCGCGACCGCCGGCCCGCTGAAGGGCATCCTCGACACCTTCGAGGACGAGTGGACGTCGGCCCGCGTGGTCGGTGACCCTCACTCCTCGATCGTCGACCTCCCGCTGACCCAGTCATTCAATGGACTGATTTCCGTGGCCGCGTGGTACGACAATGAGGCCGGGTTCTCCATGCGTCTGGCTGAGACAGCGGTTCGTCTGGCATCGTGACGGGCTCGGCGACCCACGCGGAGGCACCCGTCCCGCAGAAGGAGGAGCGCAATGTTCCGCGATCACGATTCCGAGGGTGGGGGATCGCCGCGGGTCTCATCGCCCACGCCCTGGACGACATTCGCGAAGGTGGCCTCAGGATCATCGTGCAGTGTCCGGTCGTCGCAGCGTTCATAGGCGAACATCGGGAGTACACGGACCTGGTCGATCCGGCGCGCCCAAGCTGACCGGCAGGAGCGTTCGAGCCTGCGTCAGTCCGTGTTCCAGGCGCGGAGCTTGTCGGGGTTGAGAACGATCCAGGTGTCGACGATATTGTCGGCCTTGATGTTCACGCTCAGCACGCCGACCACCCGAGATGCCTGCCGGAAGACGAGTCCGGTCTGGCCGTTGACCGACTGCTCGGAGACGGTCATACCGGGAACTCCGGTGACGACGCCGATGAGGAGCCGCGCGGCCTCGTCCACGCCCCGGACCGGCGAAGGAGCGGAGTTCACCCTCCCCCCGTTGTCGATGAGCACGGTGATGTCCGGGTGGAGAATCGCCCGCACGCGGTCTTCGGCTCTCGCCGTGCAGCCGCCGAGGAGTTCCATGACAATGCTGCGGTGGTGTTCTTGGGGTACCTCGTGCTTCCTCCGTTGCTGGATCTGACGACGAGCGGAGCGCGCGAGCTCACGAGCGTCATCGGGAGAGCGGCCGACGACATCGGCGATGCCCCAGAAGGGCACACCGAACACGTCGTGCAGGATGAACGCGACGCGTTGTTCGGGAGTGAGCGATTCGAGCACGACAAGCAGAAGCATGTTCAATGACTCGTCAAGCGAGATCCGGTCGACCGGATCGGCGAGGATTTGCCGGGTCTCGGCGCGCGGGTGGGGGATGGGCTCAGGGAGCCAGCCACCGAGGTAGCGGTCATGGCCGTCCCGGGCCTGTCTCAAGATATCGACACAGGTGCGCGCGAGGATCTCCGTCAGCAGATCGCGCCGTGCGGCGATCGCGTGCGGGTCGGCCTTCTGCGCCCGGCGCCATCGGGCGACTGTCTGGTCGACGGCGCGTTCGGCTTCCAAGGAGGAGCCCAGCATGCGGAAGGCGATGTCGTGCAGCCGGGGGCGCTCACTGGAGAGGTCGTCCTCGGACTTCGGGTTCACGGGGTCCACAGGCGACACCTGTTCCACCTTCGTCGTTCGCCAATGGCGGGATCTGGGCCAACACGGCTGTTCACGCGCGTGCGGACGCGACGTGACCGAGTTTGTCGGGATTCATGATCCACATCAGCTGCTGGATTCCGTCATCACCGACCGTCATCGTGAGCGCGGTTGTCACCGTGCCGTCTTCCGTCAGCGTCACGGCCTGCTGACCGTTCAGTTCGACCCAGTCGATGGTCTTGCCGGTCCAGAAGTGGGTCGAGAAGGCAGCGATGAACTTCGCCACGCGGCTGCGTCCGTGGACCGGAATCCTGGCGGCGAATCTTACGCCATTGCCGTCGGAGTAGCTGACCACGTCTGAGGCGAACAGCTCCTCGAGCGTCGTGACGTCACCCTGCTGGGCGGCTTGAAGAAACGCGGCGAGCAGGCGACGTTGCTCGGTGGATTCGACGGGCACCCGGCGCTCGGTCGTCAGCTTCTTTCTCGCACGGCTCACGAGCTGTCGTGTTGCGGGTTCTTTGAGCTGCACGATCTGCGCGATCTGCTCGTACGGGTAGTCGAAGGCTTCACGCAGGATGTAGGCGGCGCGCTCGGTGGGCGTCAGCTTCTCCAAGAGGAGGAGCATCGCGAACCCGAGCGCTTCACCGCGCTCGGCGCCGAGCGCGGGGTCGTCGCTGGTGTTGACCGGTTCCGGGAGCCAGGGGCCGATGTACGTCTCGCGCCGGGAGTGCGCGGACTGGAGAACGTTGATCGCCAGGCGCGTGGTCGCCGTTGCGAGAAACGCTGGCGGGTCGAGAACCAGGCTCCGGTCACAGGTCTGCCACCGCACCCAGACATCCTGAACGATGTCATCGGCGTCCGACGATGTGCCGAGCATGCGATAGGCGATACCGAAGAGGCGTCGCCGAACGGAGGCGAACACGGCGACCGCGTCGTCGATGTCGACGTCGTCTTCGCGGTTGGTGCTTCCCTGGTCGAGATTCTGCGGCATGGGCGTTCCTCCTGAGCCGACGGGACCGAAGGCGTCGGTCCGCTTTCTAACTATGACCGGGTGGCTCATCGAGATGTGACCGGGTGTCACAAACTCGTGCCGCTTCCTGTCTTAAGGTGAAAGACGCTGCTCGCCGGGCTGCGCGCTACGAATGGATCGACATGATAATCGTCGTCGAACTGTGGCCCTTCGAGTCGGGCGAGGCGCAGTACGTGTAGGCGCTGGGCAACCGCTCGAGCCGAGGCTCGCCAGGCGTCGGGCCCCTCTTTTGTTTCAGTCGAAGGCGATGAGCCGCCGCACGGCGTCGACGATGACCGCGCGCCGCCGAGCCCTGTCCTTCGGCACGGCGGGACCCAGTTCGGGAACCGTCGTCGACCAGGACAGCACGACCGCGCGAACGAGGGCGAGGAACTCCACGGGTTCGAAGCGGTCGGGGAGAGTGCCGGCGGCAATCGCGCCGCGCAGCTCGTGGAGCTTGGCCGCGTTGGATGCAACGACGGCGTGCAGTGGAGTCCCGTGCGGCCTCTCCAACTGGTACCAGGTCGTGAGCCGGACCGTGTCCGGATTGTCCTCGAATGAGTCGAACAAGCGACCGGCGTAGCCGGGAAGGTCAGCGACGTCGAAGACCACCTGCTCGAGCGACGCGCTCGTCATGGCGTTGAAGACCGTGTCGAACAGGTTGTCCTTGCTCTCGAAGTAGCTGTAGATCATCGCCTTGTTGACACCGGCGCTGGCCGCAATGCGATCGATTCGGGCGCCGGCGATGCCGTAGGCGGCGAACTCGTCCGTGGCGGCCTTCAGCAGTAGCTTCTTCGTGCGCTCGGCGTCTCGGATCATGTTCCCGATTTTACAACTAACTTTTTAGTTGACAAGCTCATCTAAGAGGGTGTTGCATTGTCGACAGCCACGAATAACCGTTTAGTTGCTTCGTGGCATGGATCGAAGGGAAGCATCCGATGACGAAGACGTGGCTCATTACGGGCAGTTCGCGAGGGTTCGGGGCGGAGTTGAGTCGCGCGGTTCTCGCCAGCGGCGATCGCCTCGTCGCTACCGCACGCCGCCCCGAGGAACTCGCTCCCCTGGTCGAGGCCCACGGCTCGAGCGTGCGCACCTTCGCCCTCGACGTCACCGACGACAACTCGGCGAAGGCGGCGGTGAGGTTCGCTGTGGAGCAATTCGGATCTCTCGACGTCGTCGTGAACAACGCCGGCTATGCGAACAGCGCGCCGATCGAAGAGATGACGGACGCCGACTTCCGTGGCCAGGTGGAGACGAACCTGTTCGGCACGGTCAACGTGACGCGGGCCGCACTGCCAGTGATGCGAGCGCAGCGCTCCGGTACTATCGTGCAGTTCTCCTCGGTAGGCGGCCGGGTGGGCGGCACTCCCGGCATGGGGGCATACCAGACGGCGAAGTTCGCCGTCGAGGGCTTCTCCGAGGTGCTGGCCAATGAGGTGCGCCCCTTCGGAGTCAGAGTGATGATCGTCGAGCCCGGAGCGTTCAGAACCGACTGGCAGGGCTCTTCCATGCAGCTCCACCCTGTAGGAGCGGATTACGAGGAGACCGTGGGCGCCCTGAACGCGTACCGCGCCTCGAACGCGAGTAATCAGCCGGGAGATCCCGCGCGGGCGGCGAACGTGATCGTCGACACGGTCAACGGCGACGATCTGCCCCTCCGCCTCGTGCTCGGCGCCGGAGCGGTGAGCCTGATCCGCGCCGCGGCGGATGCCCGAGCCGCGGAGACCGAGAAGTGGGCGAGCGTGAGTGCCTCGGCCGACTTTCCTGGACAGTACACCTAGGAATCGTCGGCGCGACGTCGAGAAACTAATGCACAATAAGCTAGCTATCCGTTATATGCGAGTAGACTGTGGGCATGCGCGCGCCGTCCATCGTTCCCAAGGAAGCCGCTCGTGCGGCCGGCCTGGTGGTGGCCGGAGAGCCGTTGGCCGTCGATCTCGCCGACACCATCAAGACGGCGGTCGAGCCTCCGCTGGACCTGATTGGAGACGCCCGGCGCCACGAGGTGTTCTGGCGGCTGGAAGAGAGCCAACTCCCCGAGGGCGCTGGAGTGCCAGACCTCGAGTCGACCCAGCGACTCCGCGGCGCCATCCGAAGGCTGTTCGATGCCAAGGTCGACGGTGCCCCGTTTGACGAGGAAGCGCTCCGCCTCGTGAATGAATCGGTCGCCTCCGCGGTCGCTCGGCCGGAACTCTCGACGAACGGGGCCACCACCGAGTCTCGCGTGCGGTGGATAGCAGAAACGCCCGGCGCCCTGTCACTGGCGGTCGCCGCGCGCTCTGCCATCACGGTGTTGACCGGATCCAGCGCGGATCGCCTGAGGCGATGCGCCTCGCCCACGTGCAGCATGTTCTTCGTGGCGCTGAACGCCAAGCGCCGGTGGTGCACCCCGGAAGGCTGCGGCAACCGGGAACGCGTCGCGCGGCACGCTCGGGCGGCCGTCTCGGCCTAGCGGTGCGACAGCGCATGCCGCGTCGATCGCGTCCGGCGAGCGACGCCCAGCCGCGCGGTGGCGCCCGAGCACGTCGCCGGCGCCCGACTCGGCCCGAGATGGAGCACTCGTGCCGAGGACCGCACCGTGCACGTCCATGTTCTGCACGAGACGAGCTAATGGATTTATTTACAATAAAGCATTAGCGTGGTGCGATGACGACAACCGGGACCCGCATCCCCCTGAACACCCTCGCGATTCCCTTCGGTCTCTCCGGCCTGGCGGCGGTGTGGACCGGGGCGAGTGCCGATCTCGAGTGGCCCGGCGGGATCGCTGACGCCCTGTGGGTGCTGGCGGCTATCGCGTGGGTGTGGATGATCGTCGCGCACGCGGTGCGCGGTGCCCGCAGCGCGGACTCGTTGGTCGGCCAGCTGAGGCACCCGGCGCAGGGTCCGATCGCCGCTCTCGTGCCGACCGTCGGGATGTTGTTGGGGGCCACCCTGTACCGCCTGATTCCGGTGGCGGGTGTCGTTCTGGTCGTCGCATCGATAGTCGTGGCGGCTCTGTTCGCGGGGTGGCTGCTCGCCTTCTGGACGAGCGGGTCGCTCCAGGCGGACGCGATGCACGGGGGATACTTCCTGCCCACGGTGGCCGCCGGCCTCGTGGGGGCGGCGACGGCCGCGGACGTGGGGCTGACCGCACTCGCCGTCGGAGCGTTCGCGGTGGGCATCCTCTTCTGGGTCGCGATCTTCGCCGCCTTGATCGCCCGACTCGCTACCCGACCGGCGTTGCCCGCACCGCTGACTCCGACGCTTGCCATCATCGTCGCCCCGCCGGCCGTTGCCGGCACGGCCTGGTTCGCGATCGACGGCCACGCGGGAACCGTCGAATACGCGCTCGCGGCCCTGACCGTGGTCATGGTTGTCATGCAGCTCTTCCTCATTCCCCGCTACCGCACGCTGCGCTTCTCGCTCGGGTTCTGGTCCTTCACCTTTCCCTTCGCGGCGGTGAGCGGGTACGCGATCGAATGGCTGCATCTCGTGCGGCCGTTCGGCTGGCAGGCGCCGGTGATCGCCATCCTGGCCGGCATCACGGTGCTGATCGGGGCTATCGGCATCAACTCGATTCGGCTCTACTTCGCCCGCTCCCGACAGGGACACGCACGACTCGCGACCGCAAACGCGGGGGCGAAGCGGGAACCGATCCCGGCCCTCAGCACCCAATCGAACTGACCAACAGGAAGGCGGGACACACCATGATCATCGACATCGCCGCGCTGCTGGCTCGCCATCTCCTGATCACACGTCCACGCGTCATCACTAGAAAGTTGAACCCATGAACAGTTACCTCATCATCGGCGGCACCGGCAAGGTCGGAGGCCGACTGGCCCAGATCCTGCGAACGGCCGGCAACACCGTTCGTATCGCCAGCAGGACCGGCGGCGACGTGCGCTTCGATTGGCGTGACACCGCCACCTACCGACCCGCGCTCGCCGGAATCGACGGCATCTTCGTGGTCGGGCCCGGTAGCGCGACCGACTGGTCGGGCCTTCTGACCGAGCTCCTCCAGGCGGCCGAGGCCGAGGGCGTTCAGCGCGCGGTGTTCCTCTCCGCACGAGGCGTCGAATTCCTGCCGGGCGGAGCGGTCGCGCTCGCCGAGGAGGCGCTGCGCGCCGGTCCGCTCGACTGGACAATTCTTCGACCAACGCACTTCGCCCAGAACTTCACCGAGGCGATGTTCGTGCCCGTCGACGGCGAGGTGCACGCCCCCGTCGCGGATGGCGCCGAGCCGTTCATCGACATCGAAGACCTCGCCGAGGTGGCCGCCGCCGTGCTGGTCGACCCGGGATATGCCCGAGACACCATCGACATCTCCGGTCCGAGTGCGGTCGGATTCGACCAGGCCGTCTCCGTGCTGGGTCGGCACGCGGGTCGCAGTTTCACCTTCGTCGACGAGCACCCCACTCGACACGAGGAGCGTCTTCGCGAGGCGAACACTCCCGAGGGCTACATCGCGTGGCGGATGGCGATGCTCGGGGGAATTCGCCGCGGCGAAGACGCCTACCTCAGCGACGGCGTCGAGCGGGTGCTGGGCCGACCGGCGACCTCGTTCTCCGACTGGGCCAGGCGAGAAGCCGCCTCCCTCACCGAATCGCTCTAGGCACTTCCTCCTGGAGACCCACGCGGGGTGAGGTGGGGGAGTCGATGCTCGAGTTCCTGGGGCGGACCATCTCGTTGTGCCGCCCGCGTCGGTCGGGCCGGGTTCTGCAGGACGGGCGCCGGAGGTGCGGTGCCTACCCCGCAGACTCTGGTTGTGCAGGACAGCGTGGGCAAGACAGCGTGGGCAAGACAGCGTGGGCAAGACAGTTTGTGCAGGACACGGCGGGGGTGTGGCGACCCGAACGGTCCCGGTCTGCAGGACGCTCCCGTCGGTTCTGCACCTATTGTCCTCGCTATCCGCCCGAGGCGTCCTGCACAACCCGTCCTGCATAACTGGAGTCTGCGGGGTGGGCACCCGTGGACAGCGGAGCCGTCCTGCACAACCCGTCCTGCCGTCCCGCGCCACCCGTGCCAGGAAACATAACCAACGTCCCTGGGCAGCACAGCCAGATCATGCGCGGACCCATAGACTGCAATCTATGGATACCGATTCGGTCCCGTCCGCGGTGCTGAGACTCCTCGCGGATCCGACGCGGGCGCGCATCCTCGGGCTCATCATGGACAGCCCGACCGGGCGGCGTTCGGTGGGCGAGCTGGCCGCCGAGCTCCGGCTGCGCCAACCCACGGTGAGCCATCACCTCAAGGCGCTCGTCGGGGAGGGCCTTCTGGAGCGAACACCCGAGGGCAGAGTCGCGTGGTACTCGATGCAGCCCGACCAGGCGGACCGCGTGGCGGAGGTGCTCACCGGGTCCCACGCCACGGCGATGGCCGAGGGTGTGCTCGAGCGCATTGCTGCGGATCTCTCCGGGCGGTTTGCCGGCGTCTTCGGTCCGGAAACCGTCGAACGGTACGTGCGGGAAAGCTACGCCCTCCTGGCCGAGAACGCCCGGATCACACGCTACCTCCCCTCGCTCACCTCGCGGTTCGCCTCGGACCGGCTCTCTGCCCTGTCGAGGAGCGAGTCCGCCGCCCTCGATCATGTTCCGGAGGTGTTGTTCGTCTGCGTGCAGAATGCCGGCCGGTCTCAGATGGCCGCCGCAATCCTGCGCCAGCTGGCCGGCGATGCCGTACGGGTCCGCACTGCGGGATCGGCGCCGGCCAGCGCCGTCCGGTCGGTGGTGATCACCGCGCTGGATGAAATCGGGGTGTCGATCGGCGGCGAGTTTCCCAAACCGCTGACCGACGAGGTGGTGCGCGCGGCGGATGTCGTGATCACGATGGGATGCGGGGATGCCTGCCCCGTCTACCCGGGGAGGCGATACCTCGACTGGGAGATCGCAGACCCGGTGGGCCTGCCGATAGGGCGAGTGCGGGAAATCCGCGACGACATCGAGGCCCGGGTGCGGGCTCTTCTCGAGTCCCTCACGGTGAACGCCGTCTGAATTCCCTCTCGATCGAACGCGGACCCATAGATCTCGGTCTATGCTTTGAAGTGCCGTCGAGAGTAAGGAATCCCATGCCCGAGAAGCCCACCGTTCTGTTCGTGTGCATCCACAACGCGGGTCGCTCGCAGATGGCCGCCGGCTACCTGCGCGCACTCTCCGGCGGGGCCGTCGAGGTGCTATCCGGCGGGTCCGAGCCCGGTGACCAGATCAATCCCATGGCGATCCAGGCGATGGCCGAGGAGGGCATCGACATCTCCCAGGCCGTGCCCCAGCTGATGACGACCGAGCAGGTCAAGGACTCGGACGTGGTCATCACCATGGGCTGCGGCGACGTGTGCCCGATCTTCCCGGGCAAGCGTTACGAGGACTGGGAGTTGACGGACCCCAAGGGCAAGTCGATCGACGAGGTTCGCCCGATCCGCGACGACATCAAGGCCCGGGTTCAGGCCCTGCTCGCCGAACTGCTGCCCGTCGCGGGCTGACCGTGAGTGAATGGGCCGAGACCCTTTCCCCGCCCGGGGTTGGCGGATCTCCGGCCGCTTCCGCATCCGCCGCGCGGCGCGTGGTGGGCGAGTTCCTGGGCAGCACACTGCTGACGGCGATCGTGGTGGGATCGGGGATCGCCGCCCAGCGGCTGTCGCCGAACGACACCGGTCTGCAGTTGCTCGAGAACGCGTTCGCCACCGCGCTCGGCCTGGCCGTTCTGATTCTGGTGTTCTCCCCGCTGTCGGGGGCTCACTTCAACCCCGTCGTCTCCCTCGTCGATGCGCTCCTCGGTCATCGTGGTTGGGGAGAGGTCGTGCGCTACATCCCGTCGCAGGTCGTGGGATGCATCGTCGGCGCGATGCTCGCCAACCTGATGTTCGGCGAACCGGCCGTGACCTGGAGCACGACCGAGCGACTGTCCGCGCCGCACCTTCTTGCCGAGGCCGTCGCCACCGCGGGTCTCGTCCTCGTGATCTTCGCCCTCGCGCACACCGGACGTTCCGCCCTGGCCGCTCCCGCCGTCGGCGCGTACATCGGAGCGGCGTACTTCTTCACGTCGTCGGCAAGCTTCGCGAACCCGGCGATCACGATCGGCCGCATGGTCACCGACAGCTTCGCCGGCATCGCTCCCGGTTCTGCCGGCGGCTACATCGCGGCGCAGCTTGTCGGCGCCGCGATCGGCTGGGGCTGTGTGCGGCTACTCTTCCCGCGCGACCAGACCGAGTTCCATCCCGAAGTCGGAGCCCCTACTCGAGCTTGAACCCGACCTTCATCGTGACCTGTACGTGGGCGATCTTGCCGTCCTCGATGTGGCCGCGGGTGCCGATGACCTCGAACCAGTCGAGGTGACGGACCGTCTCGGACGCACGGGCGATGCCGTTTCGGATGGCCGCATCGATGCCGTCCGGGGATGTTCCGACGACTTCGATCACTCGGTAGGTGTTGTCGCTCATGGTTTCCTCACTCGTCGCGTGGGTGGTGTTGCCCCTGACCATAGGCCGCGGTAGGGCGCTCGACAACCCCAGGTCCGCAGTTCGGGGGCGGGCATGGCCGGTTGTAGTGCAGGGTCTCGTCGGCATCCACTGGGCGGCGGTGCACGACGGGGCGGTCAGTCACGCGTGCATCCGTCTCGACAGCGCCGGCGACATCGCACTGGCGAAGATCGCCGTCGGCAGCCCCGTGCGCGTCGTCCCGTGACGTGTGGGCCCACGATTCAGCGGACGGCACCCCTGAGGCCGAGCGCCCGAGCGCCGATCTCGTTCAGTTGTGCCTCGGCGAAGCGGTTGGGCCACTCCACCTCGTAGTCCTCCTGGGGGAAGTCGGTCGGGCTCTCGCCGAGGCGGAACCGCTCCGCGACATTGGCCGCGTAGCGCGCGTTCTTCTCGCACATCGGCGCGGCGGGGATGTAGATCACGTTGCCCCAGCCCTCCTGGTCGGTCACCGGCGCGACGCTGTGGATGAGGTCGGAGTGCCACCAGACCGAGTCACCCGGCTGCACGTCGGGGATTCCCGAGACGGCCTTCATGAGCAGCGGATGCCACTGCTCATTCACCCCGAGCGCCTTGCCCTGGGCGGCTCCGCAGAGCGAGTCCTCCGGAACGTCCTCGAGCAGGGGCCGGATCAGCAGGTACGCCATGGCCGATGGCGCGGGAACCACGTGCAGCACTCCCTGGTCGTGCTGCATCTCGGAGAGCGCGAGCCAGCCCTGGAAACTGCGGAACACGCTGCACATCGTGGAGGACGGGTACTCGTCGACCTCGGTGCGGTGCGCGGCATCCCACGGGTCGTAGCTGTCGAAGTCGCCGTGGAACAGGGTGGAGAAGACTTCCTGGTACGCGGGCGTGAGCCAGCGCTCGACCGACCCCGAGTCGGTGTGCGCGCCGAGGCCCTGGGAGGTGACCCCCGGCGGGCGGCGGCGGATGCGGTCCGGATACATCGAGTCCTGGTCCGGGTCGAACCAGACGGTGCCCTGCGACTCGTTCTTCCACTGCGCGTTGAGGAAGCTCTGCACGGTCGCCGTGTTGGCGTGCTGGCGTGCCTCCATCTGCGCGGCCGACCAGTAGATCGGGTAGATCTCCGGCCTGGAGGCGGCGAGCGTTCCGAAGAAGTCGTCCGCCGGTCCACGGTATTTCTTCTCGAAGTCGTTGCTGTCGACGTAGTCGACGAGGGACCGGTCCCAGGCGGTGGCGGTCTCCACGGGCACCTGCCCGCGAACGACGGCGCAGCCGCGACGATGGATGAGGTCGAGCTGCTGCTTCGACACGGTGCCGGCGGCGATGTCCGAGAACTGGATCACCGGCCAGACGTCTTCGCCGCGTTCCTTCGTCGCGACGATGTCGGCGACCTCGATCTCGAGCGCGGCCTCGATCCGGGCGAACAGTGCGTTCACATCGCCGATCTGGGCGCGCAGCTTCTTCTTGACCGCCACGATGGCGGTCGAGATGTCCTCGGGCGGGGTGGCCCAGCTCGTCTGCTCCATTGCATTCATGATGTCTCCCTGGTTATTCAGTAATGAGGTCTTACTGAAGTGTTGGGACGATCCTACGCCACCGGGTAGCATTTGGTAAAGCCTGCGAACTGAAAAGGTGATCATGACCGACGACGGCCACCAGCCCCGCCTCAACCCGCTCGCCGCCCACACCGACCAGTGCTTCCTGCGCGCGCTCGACGACTCGGG
The DNA here is from genome assembly GCF_008040105.1 of Lacisediminihabitans profunda. GTDB lineage: Bacteria > Actinomycetota > Actinomycetes > Actinomycetales > Microbacteriaceae > Lacisediminihabitans > Lacisediminihabitans profunda. The sequence goes on along the minus strand of NZ_VRMG01000015.1, from coordinate 126,261 downwards.
TGACCCGTTGTCTCGCGCCGAGATCGCCGCCGCGACCGGAATCTCCAAACCCGCCATCTCCGACGCGGCCGTGCGCCTCGAGCGAAGCGAACTCATCGTCGATGCCGGCGTGCGCGGCGGGAGACGCGGCGGAGTCGCCACTCTGTACCGGATCAACGGGAGCCGCGGTCACTCCCTCGCGCTCGGGCTGCAGCCGACCGGCGTCTCGGTGCGGGCCAGGGATCTCGCGGGCCACACGCTCTTCGACCGCGCGGAGGCCCTGCCGCCCTCCGCCACGACCGACGACGTCGTCGCGCTCGCCAATCGGCTCATCCGGGCGAGCGCGGATGCCGCGCGCACGGAGCTCATCTCCGCAGCGGTCTCCGTCGCCGTGCCGGTCGACAGCTCGACGGGCGATACCGTGCGGCTTCCCAACTCCCCGTTCCCGGCCGGCCAGTTCAACCCTCTGCGCGAACTCGCCCTCGCCCCCACAGGCCCGGCCATCGTCGACAACGACGTGAACTGGGCGACGATCGCCGAACGTCATCTGGGCTCGATGACCGCCTGTGAAGACTTCGTCTATGTCTATCTCGGGACGGGCATCGGCGCAGGGGTCTTCGCCTCCGGTGCCCTCGTGCGGGGCTCCCGCGGCCTCGCCGGCGAGATCGGCTACCTTCGAACCCCGACGGGCCGGGACCTCACCCAGACTCTCGCGCTGCTCGGCCTCGGCTCGGCGGATGCCTATGGCATCGATCTCGAGGCGGCGGTCGGGCTTCTCTCCCGCACTCCGCCGAGCGAGGCGGGTGAGCGCGCCATCGACGAGTTGGCGACCGCGATCGTCAACGCGACGATTCTGGTCAACCCCCGCGCGGTCGTGCTCGGGGGCCCGCTCACCGCCAGCGCGCGCCTGGTCGACGGCCTCGCGCGCCGCATCCCGGGCCTGGCGCTCGACCCGCCCGAGGTGATCGTGAGCACTCACGCCCCGCTCGAGGGGGCCGCCTTCGAGGCTCATCGGCTCGCCAGGGTGCGCTTCGGGTTCTAGGCGCCTCGCCCCAAAACCTGTCCGCCTTAAGGGGGACGCAACGTGTGGTCTGCCCCCGGACTGAGGGTTTCGGGCGGCAACGACACGCCCCCATTTCGAGGGTGTTCCTCTGGCCTGATGCCCGGAATTGGTTGTGACCGGGCGAGGGCGGGCCTAGCGTTGAGGGAGGTGCTGCTGAGGGGTACGCACCTTTCGGGGGTTCGGGGGAATCTGGAATGAAGCGCTTCGCACTACTCACGACACTCGTGACGGCCGTGCTCACACTCGTGCTGCCGTTCGTCGGCGGCGGCGGACCGGCGCTCGGCGCGGCCGCGTCCGCCACCGCCGCGGAGATCCGCGTGCCCGTCTTCGCTTCCCCTGTCGCTCGCGCGGCCAGGGCCACCGTTCAGATCTCGGTCCCCGGCATCGACGCCATCGTGAGCCGCGCCGCTCACACCGCCGACTACCTCAAGACGGACACCGAGCACCTCGGGCAGAAGCCCGTGCCCGTGCCCGTCGTCGTCGTCCCGCCGGCCCCGCCGGCCCCGCCGGCGTCGAGGACGGTGAGCGGGCATCGCGCGACCCCGTCCGCTGCCTCCGGCACCGCGGAGCGACGCGCCGCGGCGGTGGCAACCGGCTCCGGCTGCCCCGGGAGCGCGGGAGGCGGCGGAAGCGCGCCCGGCCGGACGTCCGGCGGAGGGGTCGCCGGCACGACCTCCGGCGACATCCAGTCCTTCTCCGCGGCCTACAACGCCATCCGGGCGGCGAACTGCCTGCCCTCCATCCCGGCCGGCAACTTCCGTTACGACAGCTGCATGGAACAACGGCTGTTCTGGATGGCGGAAGACCCGAGCACCGACCCGATGAGCGCCTGGGGCCACCTCGGCTCGGTGCGCAGCGACGGCGTGCCGAGCGTCGGCTGCGACGGCAATCTCGCCGGCGGAACCGGCAACACCGGCGCGACGGTCGCCCAGAAGTGGTGGGACTCGGCGCCGCACCGCCTGTCCCTCTACAAGCCGAGCTACGCCGGCGGAACCGGCGGCGTCTGCATCTACTTCGCGATGACCCACGGCGGAATCCCCAACGAGCCGCACAGCTTCACGCGGGCCGCGGCCCGCTGGGGTGGCTGCTAGATTCCTTGTGGCGCGGGCGCGGTCGCCCGGTCGGAAGGAAGACATGGCTGGCACGATTCGCTGGGGCATCCTCGGCACTGGGTTCATCGCCCACCTGCAGGCGGCCGATCTGGTGAACAATGGGTTCGCCGTGACCGCCGTCGGGTCCCGCAGCCAGGACTCCGCCGACGCCTTCGCGGCCGAGTTCGGCATTCCGGTGGCCCACGGGAGCTATGAGGCGCTCGTGGCCGACCCGAACGTGGACATCGTCTACGTCTCGACCCCGCATCCGTTCCACGCCGAGAACGCCCTCCTCGCCCTGCGCGCCGGCAAGCACGTGCTGATCGAGAAGGCGTTCACCCTCAACGCCGCGGAGGCCCGCGAGGTGGTTCGAGTGGGTGCCGACGCCGGCCTCGTCGTGCTCGAGGCGATGTGGACGAGATTCCTGCCGCACATGGCGCGGATCCGGGAGATCATCGCCGCCGGCACGCTCGGTGACGTGCGCACCCTCATCGCCGACCACAACCAGAGCCTGCCGACCGACCCCCGGCACCGCATCAACAACCCGGAGCTCGGTGGCGGGGCCCTGCTCGACCTCGGCATCTACCCGGTCTCGTTCGCCTTCGACCTGTTCGGTTCCCCGTCCACGGTCTTCGCGAACGCCGCGAAGACGCCAACGGGCGTCGACCGCCAGACCGCGATCGTCTTCGGCTACGCCGATGGCCAGCAGGCCGTGCTGCACTGCGCGCTCGACACCGCCGGCCCGAACCGGGCCGTGATCCTCGGCACGGAGGGGCGCATCGAGATCGATTCGGTCTGGTACTCGCCGACCACCTTCACCGTGCTCGACTCGGCCGGCACCGTGATCGAGCGATTCGAGACGACGGTGGAGCCTCGGGGGATGCAGTTCCAGGCTTGGGAGGCCGAGCGCCTCATCGGCGCCGGACTCACGAGCGGCGAGATCCTGCCGCCCGAGGAGAGCGTGCGCATCATGGAGACCCTCGATGAGATCCGGCGCCAGATCGGCGTGGTCTACCCGGGCGAATAGGGGCACAAGCGCCTCCGTTTAGAATGGAGGCGTGAGTGACCCCCAGGACCCACAGTCGCCTCCAGAGCAGCACCTGAGCCGGCGCGCCGCTCGTGAGGCTGCCGAGGCTGCCGACGCGGTCCGTGCGGATGCGGCCCTGCCCGGTGCGGTCCGGCCCGACACCCCGCCGTCCGTGGGGGACGAGCCGCCCGCGACGGAACTGATCTCGACCGAACCGGGCCTGGCGGATGACGCCACCCCGTTCCTCCCGGTGGCCGCGGCCACGGCCCACATTCCCGCGGCATTCGACAGCGCGCCGGGGTCCCACGCGACAGGCGGAGCCGGCCCGGATTCCGCCGGGACTTCTCCCGGCGCGCCCCGGCCGGGAGTGAAGGCAGCGGCCAGCGCGGCGCTCGGCGGGGTCTTCGCGAGCATTCGCACGCATCCGAACGCGTGGCTCTTCTCCGCTCTCGGACTGGCCTTCGTACTCCTCGGCACCGGAGCGCTCTTCGCCGGAGCGGCCGTCGGCTCGCCGACGCCCGCCGCGATGGTCGTGCCGACCAGGACGCCGACGCCGACCCCGACCGCCAGGCCGACCCCGAGCGCGATCGCCGACCCCACCCACCTGCGCACCTGTACGGTGGCCAAGGCGGCATCCGATCCCAACCTGCTCACCTTCCAGGGCAGCGTGATCAACGCGACGACCGGCGAGGTGCTCTTCGACCGGGCCGGGGCGACCCCGGCGCGCACCGCGAGCGTGATGAAGACCCTCACCACGGCGGCCGGGCTCGCCGTGCTCGGGCCGGCCTACCAGTTCTCCACCAAGGTCTACGAGGGAAGCACCCCGGGCAGTGTCGTGCTGGTGGGCGGCGGCGACCCCACCCTGAGCGCCCTCGGGCCGGCCGAGGAGAGTGTCTACAAGGGCGCGCCTAAGCTGAGCGACCTGGCGTACCAGGTGAAGGCCCAGTGGGCGGCCGACCCCAAGAACGCCGGGGTGGACATCACGAGCGTGATCCTCGACGCGAACATGTGGAACCCGGCAGATAACTGGGACCCCACCTGGGAGCGCAGCGAGCAGACCGAGGGTTACCAGCCCGAGATCACCGCGCTCATGGTGGACGGCGACCGTGCCGACCCGAAGGCCCAGGACAGCCCCCGCAGCAACGACCCGGTGGGCCGCGCCGGTGCGGCCTTCGTCTCGGCGCTCGGTCTGGCGGCGACCGCCACGGTCACGGCCGGCACGGCGACCGCCGGAACCAAGCTCCTCGGCGAGGTGAAGTCCCAGCCGCTCAAGACGCTCATCTCCTACCTGCTTCCCATCTCGGATAACACGCTCGCCGAGATGATCGCGCGGGTCACCTCCAAGATGAGTGGCGGCGACGGCTCGTCGGCCTCGCTCAAGACCGTGATCCCCGCCGCCCTCGTGGGCTACGGGTTGCAGCCCACCGGGCTGACCATCATCGACGGGTCGGGGGAGAGCAACTCCAACGCGGTTCCGGCCACCTTCGTCGCGCAACTCATGGCCAAGGTCGCCTCGGGCGAGCAGAACCTCAAGATCATCTACGACGCCCTGCCGATCGCCGGCAAGACGGGCACCCTGGCCAGCCGATTCACCGGAGCGAACGCGATCGCCCGCGGAGCGGTGAACGCCAAGACCGGCTGGATCAAGACCGAATATGCCCTGGCCGGAATAGTGCACGCCGCCGACGGAACCACCCTCAGCTTCGCCTTCTACGCCCTCGGCAAGATCAACAGCCGCACGCAGCCGGCCCTCGACACCATCACCACCGCCGTGTTCAGCTGCGGCAACAACCTTTCCAACAATTGACCGGGCCAGCCGTGATGACAGAAACCAGCGCGCGCCGATGAGCCGGGCGCTCTTCGTCATCGACGTGCAGAACGATTTCACCGAGGGCGGCGCTCTCGGTGTCGACGGTGGGGCGGCGGTCGCCGCGGGCATCACACGCTACCTTCGCGAACATCCGGGCCGCTACGACCAGGTGATCGCCTCCCGGGACTGGCACGACGCCGACAACGACAACGGCGGTCACTTCGCCACCGCGGAGGCCCCGGACTTCGTGTCCACCTGGCCGGTGCACTGCGTGGCCGGCACCCCCGGCGCCGAGTACCACCCGGACCTGGAAACCGGTCTCCTCACGGTGCAGGTGCGAAAGGGCCAGGGGCGTCCCGCCTACTCGATCTTCGAGGGCGTCACGGAAGACGGCCGCACGGTCGCCGAGCTGCTCACCGCCCTGGGCATCGACGACATCGACGTGGCCGGGATCGCCACCGACTACTGCGTGCGGGCCTCGGCCATCGACGCGCTCGCCACAGGACGACGCGTGGCCGTGCTCTCCGACCTGGTGGCCGGGGTGGCCCCGTCCTCGAGCGACGCGGCACTCAGGGAACTCGCCGCGGCCGGCGCCGAGGTTCACCCGGCCTGACGGGCACTCGGCGACCGGCGGGGATCAGTAGACTCGATTCCATGAGTGCTCTGTCAGAATCCGAGCTGTTGGCAAAGGTGCCCGATCAGCTTTTCATCGGCGGCGACTGGGTGGACTCCACCTCCGGCCGCGCCATCCAGGTGCATGATCCGGCCACCGGGGCGGTCATCAGGACCATCGCCGATGCCTCGGTCGCGGATGGGGCGCGGGCCATGGACGCCGCCGCCGCGGCGCAGGACTCCTGGGCGGCCACGGCACCTCGGGTGCGCGGGGAGATCCTGCGCGGGGCATTCGACCTGCTTCAGGAGCGAGCGGATGAGTTCGCCCTGCTGATGACCATCGAGATGGGCAAGCCGCTCGCTGAGGCGCGCGGCGAGGTCGCCTACGGCGGGGAATTCCTGCGCTGGTTCAGCGAGGAGGCGGTGCGCATCAGCGGTCGCTACGGCGTGAACCCCGAGGGCACCGGGCGCACGATCGTGACGCACCTGCCCGTGGGTCCGTCGTTCCTCATCACGCCCTGGAACTTTCCCCTCGCCATGGCCACCCGCAAGATCGCCCCGGCGCTCGCCGCCGGCTGCACCGCCGTCGTCAAGCCCGCCGAGCTGACGCCGCTCACCACGCTCTACTTCGCCAGGCTGCTCGAAGACTCCGGACTGCCCAAGGGCGTGCTCAACGTGATCACCACCTCGACCTCCGGGGAGGTGTCGGCGCCGATCATCGCCGACCCGCGCCTGCGCAAGCTCAGCTTCACCGGCTCCACGGGCGTCGGCGTGCGGCTGCTCAAGCAGGCCGCGGACAACGTGCTGCGCACCTCGATGGAGCTCGGCGGCAACGCGCCGTTCCTCGTCTTCGAAGACGCCGACATCGAGAAGGCGGTCGACGGCGCGATGATCGCCAAGTTCCGCAACATCGGCCAGGCCTGCACCGCCGCCAACCGATTCATCGTGCATGAATCCGTGGCCGAGGACTTCGCCGCCCGGGTCACCGCGCGCGTGAAACAACTGACGGTGGGTCGCGGCACCGAGGACGGCGTGGGCATCGGCCCGCTCATCAACGAAGCGGCCGTGGCCAAGGCCTCCGATCTCGTTCGGGACGCGGTGACGCGCGGCGCGACCCTGCTCACCGGCGGATCGGCCATCGACAGCGACGGCACTTTCTACGAACCCACCGTGATCTCCGGAGTCCTGGCGGGCAGCGACATCCTGCGCGAGGAGATCTTCGGGCCGGTGCTCGCCATCTCGACCTTCACCGACGAGGCGGATGCCGTCGCCAAGGCGAACGACACCGAGTACGGTCTGGTGAGCTACGTCTTCACGCGCGACCTCGCGCGCGGCCAGCGCCTCATCGAGAGCCTCAAGACCGGGATGATGGGGCTGAACACCGGCGTCGTCTCGAACGCGAGTGCCCCGTTCGGCGGGGTGAAGCAGTCCGGCCTCGGCCGCGAGGGCGGGGCCGAGGGCATCCACGAGTACCTGGAGACCAAGTACGTGCTCACCCCCAACCCCTTCGCCTGACGCCCACCCCGCCCTCGCCGGCTCCCGTCCCCGCCCGTCCCCGCCCGTCCCCTCCCGACCCGTTCGTTCCCGTTCCGAAATCCATGCATTTCTGCTCAACACGCCGTTCCGGGGCGATGTTGAGCGGCGCGTCGGCGCCGATTGCATGGATTTCGGAAGGTTCGGCGGATGCCGCGGCTACTTCTTTGCGGCGGCCGGCTTGCCCGTGGTGACGGCGATCGTCTCCGGGGCTCCGGCCGTGATGGCCACCTTGCGCGGCTTCATCCGCTGGCTCACCGGGATCATCACGCTGAGCACCCCATTGTGGTAACTCGCCGAAATGCTGTCTGCATCGATGCCGTCACCGAGGCTCAACTGGCGCACAAACGAGCCGCTCGGGCGTTCCTGGGTGAGCCACTCGGCGTTCTCGGCGGTGGAGAGCGTGCGAACCGCGCGAATCGTGAGCACCGAACCGTCCACATCGATGTCGATCGAGCCGGGATCGACCCCGGGCACGTCGGCGTTGAGCATGTAGTGGTCGCCCTCGCGATAGAGGTCCATCGGCACGAATCGTGGACCGCGTCGCCCTTCGGTCATCGTGCTCATGCGATCCAATTCGCGGAACGGGTCGAAGAACATAGCCATTTTTCTTTTCCTCTCTCTTCGCGGCGGCCGATCGGAGAGGGCCGTCGCCCTGATTCCGACGCTAGCCCCGGACCGAGCGCCCGGTAGGGCCTTTCGTCACGCGACACCGGGATGCGGGACTTTCGACCGTCGATTCGGGGCACTCCCCGGGTTGACTGGCCAGAGCGCCCGAGGCGGCGGCGAAGGGACGGAGAGCATGAAGGCCTGGACCAGCGACTCGACCACGCGATCGATCCGACTGGCGGAGCGCGAGCCGCCACTCCCCGCGCCGGGCGAGGTGCTGGTGCGGGTGACGGCGTGCGGGGTATGCCGCACCGACCTGCACGTCGTGGACGGCGACCTGCCGGTGCACCGGGTCGGCGTCGTCCCCGGCCACCAGGTGGTGGGCACGGTCGCGGGGCTCGGAGACGGCGTGATCGAACTCCGGCTCGGAGACCTCGTGGGCATCGCCTGGCTCCGTGGCACCTGCGGGGCGTGCGAGTGGTGCCGAACGGGCCGCGAGAACCTGTGCCCGCGTTCGACCTACACGGGCTGGGATGCGGATGGCGGCTTCGCCGAGTTCGCCACCGTGCCCGAGGCCTTCGCCTACCTTCTTCCCGGCGACAGCGACCCGATCGCGACCGCGCCGCTGCTCTGCGCCGGGATCATCGGCTTCCGCGCCCTCGCCAGGGCCCAGGTGCCGCCGGGCGGCAGGCTCGGCATCTACGGCTTCGGGTCCAGCGCCCACATCACCGCGCAGCTCGCGATGGCGGCCGGCGCGGAGGTGTACGCGATGACCCGCGGCGCGGCGAACCGTGAACTCGCGAGCAGCCTGGGCGTCGCGTTCGTCGGCGACGCGGAGGCCGTGCCTCCGCATCCGCTCGATGCCGCGATCGTGTTCGCCCCGGCCGGCGAACTGGTGCCGCTCGCGCTGAGGGCGACGGCCGCCGGGGGGACGGTGGTGGTCGCCGGCATCCACCTCACCAATATTCCGACGCTGGAATATGAGAGCACTCTCTTCCACGAGCGGGACCTGCGCAGCGTGACGGCCAATACCCGCGGCGACGGGGCGGCCTTCCTCCGGCTCGCTCACACGCTGCGGCTGCGACCCCGGACCACCCTGTACCCGTTCGAGCGGGCGGCGGAGGCGCTCGACGACCTGCGAAGCGGATCCGCCTCCGGTTCCCTCGTGCTGGAACTCTGACGGCGGCCGGCAGTCACCCCGAGGCCGGCTAGAACGGTCGAACCGAGATCTGGTTGTGCACGCTCGAGACGGTGGGCGAGGCCCATGCGGTGAATCCCGCCTGCCGCTTCTCCGCCCACGACCGGACTGTGCCGGTGAGGGTGACCTCGCTGCCCCGAACCTGCACGGTGATGCTGTCGGCGTCCACGATGGCGTTGCGGATGAGTGCGCGGCGGATCTTCTCTTCGGTGTCGTGCGCGGTCGGCCGGGGCGTCAGGGCGATGCGGTTGTCGACGAAGTACACCCCCGCGATCCGCTCCACGGCACGGTAGGCGGCGTCGCGTTCGTAATTCCAGTTGACGGTGCCGCGCAGGGTCACCACGTGGTTGCGCACCTCGGCCTGCACCGTCGCGTGGGGAACGTCCGCGGTGTAGAGCAGTGCATTGTTCACCGCCGTCCCCACCTCCGCGTCGGTGATCGCACCCGCGGTCGGCGCGCGGACCTCCAACTGGTCGACGACGGTCGACACCCCCCGCACTCGCAGTGCCGCCCGCGTGGCGGCAGCTCGCTCGCTCGGGTCGACCTCGCCGGAGAGGGTGACGATCCCGTCGTGCACCGAGACGCCGATGCCGGCCGGTTCGACGTCGGGGGTCCAGCTGAGTTCGTCGACAACGGCGGCCTGGACCTCGGCGTCGCTGTGTCCATTCGCGGAAGTAGTCATCTGCCCAGCCTCGGCCCGAGGGCTGCGGACCGTCAGGGCCGAAGGTCCCCGGCGGAGGGACTTTCGGCCCGTCGGTGGCGGGGGAGGGGGCAGACCATGAACCATGGACACGACACACAAGGATCAGGACTCCGCGCGAATCGTCGTCGGGGTCGACGGCTCCGATTCGTCGATCGACGCACTCCGGCGCGGGGCGAGGATGGCCGAGGCGCTCGGCGTGCGGCTCGAGGCCATCACGGTCTGGCAGTACCCGCTCGAATTCGGCGGCTACGTCACCTCGGAGTGGTCCCCGGAGTCCGACGCCCGTTCGGTGCTGGACGAGGCGGCCCAGCAGGTGTTCGGGGGGACTCCGCCCGACTGGTTCGTCCCCGTCGTGTGCGAGGGGGCGACGGCGCAGGTGCTCATCGACGCGAGCAAGGGCGCCGAGATGCTGATCGTGGGCAGCCGAGGCCACGGCGGCTTCGTCGGGCTGTTGCTGGGTTCGGTGAGTTCCCGGTGCGCGGAATACTCCCACTGTCCGGTGCTGGTCGTGCACAACGGCGACCGGGAGGTCGCTCCGGCGGCCGTGGCGGGGGCCGTCGCCTAGAATTGGAGCCTTCCCTGGAGGCCCCAAGATTCCCGTCATCGAGATCACCGACCTGGCCGATGCCCGCCTCGGCGACTACTCGCATCAGACCGATGTCGCCCTCAAGAAGGCGCGCGGCACGGAGCACGGGCTCTACATCGCCGAGTCGGCGCTCGTGCTCGAACGGGCCCTCGCTGCCGGGCATCGGCCGCGGTCCGTTCTCGCCCTCGGCGGTTCGGTGGACGAGGCGCTCGACCTGCTCGGCGACCGCGACGTGCCCGTCTTCTCCGGCCCGTCGGCGTTGCTCGAGGAGCTCACCGGCTACCTCCTGCATCGCGGCCTCATCGCCGCGATGCACCGGCCGGCGCTGCCCGCCCCGGAGTCCCTGCTCGCGACGGCCAACCGAGTGGTGATTCTGGAGAACGTGGCGGACCCCACCAACGTCGGGGCGATCTTCCGGTCGGTCGGCGCGATCGGCGCCGACGCCGTGTTCGTGACGCCGCGCTGCTCTGACCCGTTCTACCGCCGCGCGATCCGAGTGAGCATGGGCACCGTGCTGCAGGTGCCGTGGACGCGCGTCGGAGACTGGGCGTCGACGCGAGAACTGCTCTCGGCATCCGGTTTCCACATCGCCGCGCTGGCCCTGGGGCCGGGCGCAGTCGGCCTGCGCGACTTCGCCGCCACCGCGCCCGAGCGGGTCGCCTTCGTGCTCGGCGCGGAGGGCGACGGGCTCACCGCCGAGGCGCTCGCGGCCGCGGACACGATCGTGACGATCCCGATGGCGCACGGCATCGACTCGCTCAATGTCGCCGCCGCGAGTGCCGTGGCGATGTGGGCGCTCGCCGACTGAGCCGGTGGCCCGGCCCCGATGGCTAGACGAGCAGCTGGTGCTTGGCCAGGTCCTTGTAGAGGGGAGTCGACTTGACCAGCTCGGAGTGCGTGCCGACTCCCACCACGCGGCCGTGGTCGAGCACGACGATCTGATCGGAGTCCACCACGGTGGAGAGCCGGTGCGCGATCACGATGAGCGTGCGGTGTTCGGCGACGGCGTCGATGGCTTCCCGCAGCAGCTGCTCGTTGAGCCCGTCGAGGCTCGAGGTGGACTCGTCGAGCAGCAGGATGGGAGGAGCGGCGAGCAGGGTGCGCGCGATGGCGAGGCGCTGGCGTTCGCCGCCGGAGAGCATGATGCCGTCTTCGCCGACGGGGGCGTCTAGGCCGAGTTCGTTGCGCTCCAGCACCTCGGTGAGGTTCACGTCGTGCAAGACCCGGATGCACTCCGCGTCCGTGGCATCCGGCGCACCGAGGGTGAGGTTGTCACGCAGCGAGCCCGCGAGCACCGGGGCGTCCTGCTCCACGTAGCCGATCTGCGCGCGGAGGGCCTCGCGGTCGAGGCCGCGCACGTCGAGGCCGCCGATGCGCACCACGCCGGCCGCCGGGTCGTAGAAGCGCTCGATCAGGGCCAGGATCGTGCTCTTGCCCGCGCCGCTCGGGCCGACGAGGGCGGTGCGCTTGCCGCGCGGCGCCTCGAAGCTGATGCTGTGGAGCACGGTGAGATCCTTGCGGGCCGGGGGCTCGTCAGGGTCGTCGGCCCCGTCGGTCCGGGCCGGCCTCGCCGCCTCCGGATAGGTGAAGTGCACGCCGTCGAAGCTGATCGCGGCATCCGTCTCAAGTGGGGCGGCCGGCTCGATCGCCGCGTCGAACTGGTCCTCGCTCGGCAGGGAGATGATCTCCTGGATGCGGCCGAGGGCCCCGAGGGCCTGGTTGACCGAGTTGATCGCCCCGAAGGCCTGGCCGAGCGGCATGATCATCATGAACAGGAACAGGATGAACGCCACGAGGCTCGAGATGGTGATCGCGCCGCTCGCCACCCGGAACCCGCCGACGCCGAGCACGACGAGGAACGACACCTGCAGCGCGATCCCCGCGATGGGCACGACGAGCGCCGAGATCTTCGCGACGCTGATGCCCATGCGCCAGGCGCCCTCCGCGTCCTTCTCGATCGCCGCGATCTCCCGCTCGGTGGCGTTGGAGGCGCGAACGGTGCGCACCGCGCTGATGGCGCGCTCCACGGAGGCGGCGAGGTCGCCGACCTTCTCCTGCTGCTTGCGGCTCGCGACGCGCACCCGGCCGCTGAGGGAGACGACGGTGATCACGGAGGCGGCGATCACGAGCACGGTGAGGCCGAGCAGCACCGGGTCGATGACGAGCATCGCGATGAGGGCTCCCACGAAGACGAGCGCGCCGCCGACGGCATCCACGAGACCCTGGGTGATCACGGCGTACAGGAGGGTCGTGTCCGAGCCGACGCGGGAGACGAGGTCTCCCGTGCGGCGGGTATCGAATTCGCTGATCGGGAGGCGGAGCATTCGACGCACGAGCTGGCGCCGAGCGGAGAGCACGACGCTGGTGCCCGTGCGCTGGAGGAGGTAGTGCTGGAAGCCGCTGAGGAGGCCGGAGAGCACGACGAGGCCCACCAGAAGCCAGACCAGGGTGCCGAGATTCTGCCCCTTCTGCACGACCGAGATCACCTGGCTCACGAGCAGCGGCTGGGCGAGCGAGGCCGCCGCGCTCAGCAGGCTCAGGCCGATCACGACGCCGAGGATGCGCTTGTGCTCGAGCAGGTAGGGGAGCAGCTCGCTGAAGCGGGCGCGCGGACCGTCGTCCTTCTTCCCTCGGCCGAAGGGGGATCGTCGGGTCTGCGTCGTTGAGCTCATGATTCCTTAGTCTTTCGTGGCGCGCAGCCGGATCGGTACTCCGAGCGGTGTAAATTCGCCCTGGCGACGCCCTGCCAGCCCATGCCGAGAGAGCGGGCCCTGAGCACGAGCGTAGCTTCGTGACGATCCAGTTCGATGCGCATTTCGCTCACGGCATGAAGCGCCTTGAGCGGATTCTCGTCCCCGGCTTCCGAGCCGAGGGGGCGGAGGAGGTCTGACGCCCGTCAACCGTAGGGAGGGTCCAGCAGGGGCCGGGCCACGGGTGGCGGTGACGGCGGCAGTGGCTAGGGTGGAGAACGATGTCTCCTCCAGTGATCACAGCGAAGTCGCTCACGAAGAAGTACAAGGAATTTGCCGCCGTCGACGGCATCTCCTTCGAGGTCGCGCCCGGCGAATCGTTCGGACTGCTCGGACCGAACGGCGCCGGCAAGTCGACGACGATGCGCATGGTGGGCGCGGTGTCCACGCGCACGAGCGGCGACCTGTCGATCCTCGGGCTCGACCCGAACGAACACGGCCCAGAGGTGCGCTCGCAGCTCGGCGTCGTGCCGCAGCAGGACAACCTCGACATGGAGCTGAGGGTGCGTGACAACCTCATCGTCTACGGCCGCTACTTCGGCCTGAGCCACGCGCAGTGCGGCAGGAAGGCGGATGAGCTGCTCGAGTTCGCGCAGCTGACGGACCGTGCGAAGGCGAAGGTCGACGACCTCTCCGGCGGCATGAAGCGACGCCTCACCATCGCGCGCTCGCTGATGAACGATCCGCGCATCCTGCTGCTCGACGAACCCACGACGGGACTCGACCCGCAGGCGCGGCACATTCTCTGGGATCGGCTGTTCCGGCTCAAGGAGCAGGGCACCACCCTCGTGCTCACCACGCACTACATGGACGAGGCCGAGCAACTCTGCGACCGGCTCGTGGTGGTGGACAAGGGCCGGATCATGGCGGAGGGGGCCCCGGCCGACCTGATCAAGCAGTACTCCACCCGGGAGGTCGTGGAGGTGCGCTTCGGCTCCGACCGCAACGCCGACGTGGCCCGCCGTCTCGCCGGGGTCGGCGAACGGCTCGAGGTGCTGCCCGACCGCATCCTCATCTACAGCGAGGACGGCGACGCGGAACTCGCGCTCATCGCTGAGATGGGGCTCGAGCCGATCACGAGTCTCGTGCGCCGCTCGAGCCTCGAGGATGTGTTCCTCCGCCTCACCGGACGGAGCCTGATCGAATGACCGCGGTCACCGAGCCCTTCGCGGCGGAGGCGGCCGGTCGCGCGCTCGCCGGGGGAGTCAAGCCGCGCCGGTACGGCTCCTGGTATGTTGCCGAGCACCGCATCCGGGGAATGCGTTCGTACCTCAAGACGCTGCTCGTGACGAGCGTCGGCAATCCGCTGGTCTACCTCTTCGCCCTGGGCGTCGGCCTCGCCAGCCTGATCGACAAGAACCTCGGGCCGAACGGCTTCAACGGCGTGAGCTATCTGGCGTTCGTCGCGCCGGCCCTGCTCGCGACCGCGGCCGTGACTGTCGCGGCAGAGGAGTGCACCTATCCGATCATGATGGGGTTCAAGTGGAACCCCATCTTCTTCGGCATGAACGCGGCCCCGATCACGGGCAACCAGATCGTGAACGGGGTGTTCATCTCGGTGCTGGTTCGCATCATCCCCACCTGCGTGATCTATTTCCTCGTGATGCTGCTCTTCGGCGCCGTGCCGTCCCCGTGGGGCGCCCTCACCATCCTGGTGGCGACCTTCACCGGGCTGTCCGTCGGCCTCGTGATCGCCGCGTATACGTCGCGGATCGTAGACGACAAGGGCCAGATGGCCATGATCATGCGCTTCGGCATAACGCCGATGTTCCTCTTCTCCGGCACCTTCTTCCCGCTCAGCCAGATGCCGATCTTCCTGCAGTGGATCGGCTGGATCTCCCCGCTCTGGCACGGGACGCAACTCGGCCGCGTGCTGAGCTACGGGGCCGTCGAGCCGGCCTGGCTCAGCGCGCTGCACGTGCTTTACCCGGCCGCCCTCTGCGTCTGGGGCTGGACCACGACCCAGCGGGTCGTCACGAGGAGGCTCAACAAGTGACCTCCACGCGCGCCCTCGCCCCGACCCGTCCGCTCGCCAAGCCGCGCTCCGGCGGCATCGGCGCGCTCTACGCGGGCAACGCGCGCTCGGTGGTGGCCCGCGGGCTGCTCGCCACCAGGAGCACCAACTACCTCATCGTGCTCAGCGGGTTCTTCGAGCCGGTGTTCTACCTGCTCTCGATGGGACTGGGGCTCGGCGCCCTCGTGGGGAACGTCGCCACGAGCACCGGCCAGCAGGTGCCGTACGCGGCGTTCATCGCCCCGGCCCTGCTCGCCGTCTCCGCGATGAACGGCGCGATCTACGACTCCACCTGGAACGTCTTCTTCAAGATGCAGTACGCCAAGCTCTACGAGGGGATGCTCACCACCTCGCTCGGCCCGTTGGACGTCGCGCTCGGCGAGATCCTGCTCGCTCTGCTGCGTGGCGCCCTCTACGCCGGTGGCTTCATGATCGTGATGCAGGTGCTCGGGCTCAACCTCGCCTGGACGGCGTTCCTCGCCCTGCCGGCCGTTCTCCTCATCGCGTTCGGGTTCGCGAGCCTGGGCATGGCGATCACCAGCTACCTGAAGACCTTCCAGCAGATGGACTGGATCACCTTCGTCATGCTGCCGATGTTCCTCTTCTCGGCGACCTTCTACCCGCTGAGCGTCTACCCGACGGCGATCCAGTGGGTGATCCAGGCGCTGCCGCTCTGGCACGGAGTGGAGCTCGTGCGCGGTCTCACCACCGGCGCCCTCAGCGTGGCCATGCTTTGGCACGTGCTGTATTACGTCGTGATGATCGCCATCGGGCTGGTCTTCACCACCCGGCGGTTGCGCGCGCTGTTCCTCGACTGAACGGCCGCCGCAGACACCGTCTCACGTGGTGGGCGACGCGACCGGTTAGCGCACGCTCCTGATCGGCAGGATCGCGAGCCCGCCGACGGTGGCCGTGATGGCCGCCGAGATGAAGAGCGCCTGAAACCCGCCGAGCGACGCGACGATGAACGCCCCGAGAAGCGGGGCGACGGCCTGCGGCACCGCCGTCGCGATGTTCATGATGCCGAGGTCCTTCCCCCGGGTGTGCGAGTCCGGCAGCACCTGCGTGGCGAGAGCCTGGTCGACCGCCATGAAGCATCCGTAGCCGAGGCCCAGGAGGCCGGCGGCCACCATCGCCACCGGCAGCGCAGGCACCAGGGCGAGCAGCATCGCGGCGAAGGCCTGGAGGTAGGCGGCGATGTAGACGAAGATCTTGCGCTGGCCGATCCGGTCGCTGAGCTTGCCGAACCCGAGCGCCGAGGCGGTGAAGAACACCAGGTAGATCAGGGTGAGGACGAGCAGGTCGACCTGCGCGGTGTCGCGGCGGCCGAGCCCGAACATGAGGAAGTAGAGCAAGAGGGTGGTGCCGAGTGCATTGCCGAGGTTCACCAGGATGCGGCTGAGCAGCGTCCAGCCGAAGTCGGGGAATCGCACGGGGCTGATCCAGAAGCCCTTCACCAGGCTCGCCATCGTGAACGGGGCGCGGAGAATCCGCGGCAGCACCTCGTCCGGCACGAACAGCACGAAGGGGATGACGAGCAGGATCAGCACCGCGGCGACGACCGCGTAGCCGACCAGCAGGCTGAGGCTCAGCGCCAGCACGAGGGCGAGGCCGAGCACCGTGCCGATGGCCTGGGGCGCGGAGACCCAGCCGGAGACGAACCCGCGCTGGTTGACCGGCACCTGGTCGGAGATGGTCGCGGTGATCGCGGCCGTCACCATGCAGAAGCCGACGAGGGACAGCGACCAGAAGACGCCGACGCCGATGAGGGTCGACTGCAGTCCGAGGATCAGAAGCGAGACCGCGAACACGACGGTGCCGGCGATGATCCACGGCCTCCGACGCCCCAGCTGGGATGTCGTTCGGTCGGAGAGGGCACCGGTGAGCGGGTAGGTGATGAGGGCGCACGCCCCGGCGATGCCCGAGATGATGCCGAAGGCCAGCACGCTCTGCATCCAGCCGGTCTTGCCGAGAAGGTCGCTGATCTGCTGGGGAAGCAGAAGCTGGATGGGGGTGAGCTGCGCCATCCAGATGCCGAGCCAGGCCGTGGCGAAGAGGGCGATCCAGCGGCCGGGCACCAGCCGCTCCGGCTCGGCGAAGGGCGTGAAGGCGGCGGGAAGGGTGGTCGGTGCGGTCACGCAACTGCTCCTAGGCTCTGTTGGCGATGCGCGCGGACGGAGTCGTGGCTGGTCGCGCAGAAGCCCCCGAAGACCGCCCGCCGAAGCCCCATCGGGTAAAGCGGGTGCCGCCAGAGTATCGGTGCGCGGCACCGGGCGGAAGCTCCCGTTTAGGGGGACGCCGTTTTCGCGCCGCAGCCGCGGTGGCGGGTCTGGCCCGCCGCTCGTTCAGGGAGCATGCGACTGTGGCGGCGGGAGTAGATGTCTCGCGGCGGGAGTTGATCGGCCGCGGACCCGGCATCCGGTCTCGGTCGCTTCGCGTCCGGCGGGAGGAATCGCGTCGCGGCGGGGGATGCCGCCCATCGCGGCGGGAAAACCGCGTCGCGGAGGGAGGCGTGTCCCCCGCCACGAGGCTGTTTCCCCGCCGCCGGAAACGGGAGGTCGCCGCCGCACACTAACGGGTACCCCGCCGTGCCCAACGCGCCTGACCGCGCGGGAGCTCAGGGCGCGTTGTCGGCGGCGCGCCAGGCCACAAAGAGGGCCGTGGCATCCGACACGAAGGTGCCGCCGGCCACCGGCTTGCCGCAGTCGTAGATCTGCAGCTTCTTCGAGGTGGAATCGGTGAAGTGCAGGGTGATGCTGGTGGCCAGACCGCCGGTGCAATCGTCGTTGAGCGACTCGTCGAAGTTGCGCACATCGATCGAGTAGTGCCGCACGAGCGCGCGGAACTCGTCGATCCGTTTCTTGTCGGAGACGACGTGAACGGTGTCGGAGAAGTTCGGCACCGCCTGGTACTGGCTGAACTCGATCCTCTCGATCGGCGCGAGGGAGACCGGCCGGGAGAAGAGCTGCACGGCAAAGAACACCGCGAGCCCCACCGCGATGACGGCGGAGATCCAGACGATTGTGCGGGGCGGGTCGCCGAGCTTAAAGGATCGTGCCGACAAAGGTCGCGCGCCCGATGCTCTCGATAGCGCTGGGGTTCACGAAGACGAAGTACACGAAGCCCACCGCTGCGGCGATCGCGATCACGAGGGCCACGGCGATCGCGAGCTTGAATTGATTGATCACGAAACCACTCTACCGAGCGATCAGCCTCTCAGGTCGCGGATGAGGGCGGCCGTCGCGAGGGCGGCCTCCGCGGCCTCGGCCCCCTTGTCTTCCTTCGACCCCTCGAGGCCGGCCCGGTCGAGACCCTGCTGCTCGTCGTCGAGGGTGAGCACGCCGAAGCCGACGGGCTTGCCGGTGAGCACGGTCACCTGGGTGAGGCCGCTCGTGGCGGCGTCGGACACGTACTCGAAGTGCGGTGTTCCGCCCCGGATGATCACGCCGAGCGCGACCACGGCATCCGCTCCGTTGTCGAGTGCCGCCTTGCTCACCACCGGCAGCTCGAAGCTGCCGGGCACCCGTACCTCGGTCACCTCGGCCCCGGAGGCCGCGAGCACCCGTCTGGCTCCCGCGAGCAGGCCGTCGGTGATCACCTCGTGCCACCGGCCGGCCACGATGGTGACCTTGAGCCCGGTGCCGTCAGTGCTGATCTCTGGTGCTCCGTCGCCGCTCATGCGATGTGTCCTTTCGGGGTTTCGAGCAGACGCTTGTGGGCTCGCGCCGCGCCCTCGAGTTCGGTGTTGTTGGGGAGGATGTGGCCCATGCGGTCGCGCTTGGCCTCGAGATAGCTCTCGTTGAAGCTGCCGACGCCGACGACCAGCGGCACCTGCTCGGTCACGGTGATGCCGCGCTCGCGCAACTGGCGCAGCTTCTCTGGGTTGTTGGTGATCGCGCGTACCTCGGAGACGCCGAGGTCCTCGAGAATGGCGACCGCGGCGCTGTAGTCCCGGCCGTCCGCCGGGAAGCCGAGGGCGATGTTGGCGTCGAGGGTGTCGAGGCCCTCCTCCTGCAGGCGGTAGGCCTTGAGCTTGTTGATGAGCCCGATGCCGCGGCCCTCGTGCCCCCGCATGTAGATGACCACTCCGCCCTCCGACTGGATCTGCTCGAGCGCCGAGTCGAGCTGGGGCCCGCACTCGCACTTGAGCGAACCGAACACCTCGCCGGTGAGGCACTCGGAGTGCACCCGGAGTAGCGCCCCGTTCGTCGGGTTCCCGGAGATGATCGCGAGGTGGTCGGCCCCGGTCATGCGGTCGCGATACGCGCGGAAGCGGAACTCGCCGTGCGTCGTCGGGACGGTGGTCTCCACCTCGAAGATCACCCGGGACGTCTCGGGGATGGGCACCGCCGTCGGCACCTTCGTGTCGCAGTGGGTCTCCTGGAGGTGGGCGATGAGCGCCTCGATGGTGACGACCAGAACCCCCTCGCGCTCGCCGAGCTGGATGAGCCCCGGCAGGCGCATCATCTCGCCGTCGTCGGCCACGATCTCGGAGATCGCCGCCACGGGCATCAGCCCCGCGAGTTTGAGGAGGTCAACGGAGGCCTCGGTGTGGCCGTCGCGCTCGCGCACGCCCCCGTCGACCGCGCGCAGCGGGAGGATGTGGCCGGGCCGGTGCAGGCTCGCCGGGGTGGAGTCGAGGCTGGCGAGAACGCGCAGGGTGTGGGCGCGGTCGGCGGCGCTGATCCCGGTGCTCAGGCGGTCCGCGGCATCCACCGACACCGTGTAGTTGGTGCCGCGCGGGTCCTCGTTGTTCACCACCATCATCGGCAGCTCGAGGCGGTCGGCGATCTCGTTGGTCATCGGGGCGCAGATGAAGCCGGACGAGACGCGTACCATCCAGGCGATCCACTCCTGGCTGGCGAGCTCCGCCGCGATCACGACGTCTCCCTCGTTCTCGCGGCTCTCGTTGTCCACGACGATGACCGGGCGGCCGGCGCGCAGCGCGTCGAGGGCCTGGGGGATTGTGGCGAGGCTCATGACCCGCTCCTTCTGTTGGTGACGCTGTTGGTGACGTCGAGCATTCGCTCGACCTGGCGCGCGAGGATGTCGGTTTCGATGTTGACGGAGTCGCCGACGGACGTGAGTCCGAGGGTCGTCGCCGTGAGAGTCTCCGGGATCAGTGAGACCTCGAACCAGGCGTCACCGACGTCGCTCACCGTGAGCGAGACGCCGTCCACGGCGATCGAGCCCTTGCGTGCGACGAGAGCGGCCAGCTCGGGGTGAAGGCTGAAGCGCAGCACCCGCCAGGCGCTGCCCTCGGTGATGCTGAGCAGCTCGCTGGTGCCGTCGATGTGCCCCTGCACGATGTGGCCGCCGAGCCGGTCGCCCAGTCGGGCCGCGCGCTCGAGGTTGACGCGGGCGCCGGGGGCCACGGTCGCGAGGGTGCTCATGGCAATCGTCTCCGACATCACGTCGGCGGTGAACCAGTCGTCGCCCTTGTCGACCACGGTGAGGCAGACGCCGCTCACCGAGATGGAGTCACCGTGGGCCGCGTCGGATACCGCGAGCGGCCCGCGCACGGTGAGGCGCGCCGCATCCCCGGTTCGGGTCCAGTCGACGACCTCGCCGAGCTCTTCGATGATTCCAGTGAACATGGTCACTTCTTCTTTCCGGTGGGGGGATGTGCTGCGCTCACGGGGCGGGCGACGACGAGCAGGTCGTCGCCGAGCCGCTCGACCGAGTCGATGCGGAGGCGTCGGGCCTCGCCGATCCTGTGCACACCGATGTCGCCGGTCGCGAGCCCGTCCCCGCCGAGCAGCACGGGGGCGAGGTAGACGAGGTACTCGTCAACGAGACCGGACGCGATGAATGCACTCGCGAGGGTGGGGCCGCCCTCGACGAAGGCATGGCGGATGCCGCGGTCGAAGAGGTCGCCGAGGATGCCGGGCAGGTCGCGGCTGGCGGTCACGATCGCGGGTTGCGGATGGTGGAGCACCCTGGCGCCGGCGGGAATCGCCGTCTGCCCCACCACGACCGGGATGGGCTGGTGGGGCATGAGCTCTCCGGCATCGCCGCGGGCGGTGAGCGACGGGTCGTCGGCGAGAACCGTGCCGGTGCCAACCAGGATCGCATCCGAGCGCTCGCGCTGCTCGTGTACCCGCTGGCGGGCCGCGGTGCCGGTGATCCACTGGCTGGTGCCGTCGTCGGCGGCGGATCGGCCATCGAGACTGGAGGCCCACTTCAGCGTGACGAATGGACGGCGCAGGCGCTCGGCGGTGAGCCAGACGCGCATCGCCTCCTCGACCTCGTCGACGAGGATGCCGGCCTCCACCGTGACGCCGGCCTGGCGCAGCCGCTCGGCGCCTCCACCGGAGTGCTGGCCGGGGTCGGACACGGCGTAGACCACCCGGCCGATCCCTGCCGCGATGAGTGCCTCGCTGCAGGGTCCCGTGTGCCCGAAGTGGTTGCAGGGCTCGAGGGTGACCACGGCGGTCGCGCCGCGCGACTGCTCGGGGGAGAGCTTGGAGAGCGCGTCGACCTCCGCGTGCGGGGTACCGGCGCCGCGGTGCCACCCCTCGGCGATCAGCTCGCCCAGCGAGCCATCGGCCGCGGCGGCGTAGATCGCGCAGCCGACCCGCGGGTTCACGCCGAAGGCCGGTCCGTGCGCGGACAGCGAGACGGCGTGGCGCATGGCCTGCTCGATCGCTGCCTCGGTCATCCGGTCCTCTGTCCCTGCCACTGGTGTGGCGTCGAGACGGGCCCCGGGATTTGTGGTCGACACATCGACCCGCACCGGTCCGCCCAAAGACGGCTCGAACCCGTGCGCGCGCTTCCTTCCATCCGGACTGAGAGATCTCGCGATCTCATTACCGTCGGTCTCGGAATTTCACCGAATCAACCGCTGCCTCCCGCCTGTTTTGACACAGACCGGAAACCGCGGGTCGCGGACTATCACCGCCGGTTCGGACTTTCACCGACCCCGGAGCACGTTCTTACTCTTACGAGTGTAGTCAACGCCTCTGGGCGCACGGTATTCCCGCCGGGCGCGCTACGGAATGTGTCGGCCCAGGCGGCCGGTCAGGCCATGTCGGCGAGCTGGGCCGCGGTGACCTCGTCGATCACCAGGTCGGTGATCACGCCGGTGGCCACGGCCCCGCGGATGGCCGGCAGCTTGGCCTGGCCGGAGACCACGCCGATTCGCCGCGGCGTGGCCCTGAGCGAGTCGAGTCCCGGTCCGCTCGAACGGGCGTTGAGGGGGATGTCGTCGAAGCTCCCGTCGCCGCGGAAGAACACGGTGGCGATGTCGCCGACGACCCCGGAGCGGGAGAGCGCGTCGTAGTCCGCCCGATCGAGGTACCCGCCCGCGTAGACATGGCTCGGCACGTCCGCGTTCGGCGAGCCGATGCCGAAGAGCGCGATGTCCATCCGTTTCTGCACGGCGAGCACGCGGGCGGTGCTGCGCTCGCGCCAGAGCGCCTCCTTGGTTGCCGGGTCGTCGAAGAAGGCCGGCACGGGAAACTGCTGCACCATCGCCCCGAAGGCAGCGCCGAACCGGCCGATGATCTCGCTCGCGTAGACCAGTCCCGTGGTGTGGGCGTTGCCCGCGCCGTTGAGCTGAACGACCTGCACGTTTCTCACGGGCTTGCGTGTGAGGTGCCGGCTGACGGAGGCGATCGTCGATCCCCAGGCCACCCCGAGGGTCATGGTGGAGTCGACGAAGTCGGTGAGAATTCGTGCAGCCGAGAGGGCCACCCGCTCGAGCCGATCCACCTCAGTCGCCGCGTCGCTCGTCGGCACGATGTGGGCGGTGAGCCCGAACCGATCGTGCAGCTGGTTCTGCAGCTGGGACACCTGGTCGAGTGGGGAGTGGATGCGGATCTCCACGAGCCCGGATTCCCGGGCGAAACTGATCAGCCGCGACACCGACGAGCGCGAGATGCGCAGCTCGCTGGCGATGGCCTCCATCGTGAGGTCCTGGATGTAGTAGAGGTGGGCGGCGCGGAGGGCGTCCGCCACCCGGTCGGTGGTCCTCGCGGGCAGGGACCCGGAATCCTGCGTCATCTGCACATCCGTTCATTTGGCTTGAACAGTCTTGCACGCCGCTGCACGATAGGTGAAGA
Organism: Lacisediminihabitans profunda; assembly: GCF_008040105.1. Taxonomy (GTDB): domain Bacteria; phylum Actinomycetota; class Actinomycetes; order Actinomycetales; family Microbacteriaceae; genus Lacisediminihabitans; species Lacisediminihabitans profunda. Next base: position 103,223 of record NZ_VRMG01000015.1, on the reverse strand, counting down.
CCGAAGCGTCCCACTGCAGAAAGCGAAGAAGCCATGAGTGACAACCTCACCAACGCCAGCCGCCCGGCCCGACGCGATGTCGCCGCGCTCGCCGCGCATCCCCGGTCGCAGGTTCTGGTGATCGGCGGAGGCATCAACGGGGTCGCCACGTTCAGGGAGCTCGCCCTGCAGGGCGTGGATGTCACCCTGATCGAACGCGGGGACTACATCTCCGGGGCGTCCGCCGCGTCGTCGCACATGATCCACGGCGGCATTCGCTACCTCGAGAACGGCGAGTTCCGGCTCGTGCGTGAGGGCGTGCAGGAGCGCAACCGGCTGCTGAAGACCGCGGCGCACTACGTGAAGCCGTTGCGCACCACCATCCCGATCTTCTCCATGTTCTCGGGCATCGCGTCCGCCCCGCTGCGCTTCCTCACTCACCGACAGGGCACGCCCAAGGAGCGCGGCGCGCTCCTGATCAAGGTGGGGCTCGTGCTCTACGACGCCTTCTCTCGTGACGGCGGCAGCGTGCCCCGCCACCAGTTCCTCGGCCGGACGAAGTCGCTCGCCGCACTGCCCGGACTCAACAAGAGCCTCAAGTACACCGCCACCTACTACGACGCCGCGATGGTCAACCCCGAGCGGCTCGGCCTCGACGTGGTGCTCGACGGCAACGCGGTGGGGGACAACGCCCGCAGCGCCAACTACCTGGAAGCGGTGGGGACCGTCGACGGCGGGGTGCTCGTGCGCGATCGGGTGAGCGGCGAGGAGTTCGTGCTGTCGGCGGATGTCGTCGTCAACACCTCCGGGCCGTGGACCGACCTCACCAACGAGGCCCTCGGGCAACCGACCCGGTTCATGGGCAGCACCAAGGGCTCGCACATTGTGCTCGACAACCCGCAACTGTTCGACGCGACGCAGGGCCGCGAGCTCTTCTTCGAGAACGAGGACGGGCGCATCGTGCTCATCTACCCGATCAAGGGCCGGGTGCTCGTCGGCACCACCGACACGGATGCGGACCCCCGCGACCCTATGTTCACGACCGAGGACGACGTCGACTACTTCTTCAGGCTCGTCTCGCACGTGTTCCCGGACATCGCCGTCGACCGCTCGCAGATCGTCTTCAGCTTTGCGGGCATCCGTCCGCTTCCTCGCCACGACGACGAGACCCCCGGCTTCGTCTCGAGGGACTACCGCATCGAGAAGTCGACGCTCGGCGGCTCCGCGCTGCTGAGTCTCGTCGGCGGCAAGTGGACGACCTTCCGCGCCCTCGGCGAACACCTGACCAACGAGGTGCTCGAGATCCTCGGCCACCGACGCTCGGCGTCGACGGTCTCGCTCGCGATCGGCGGCGGCAAGGGATTCCCGACCACGGATGCCGACCGCGACGCGTGGGTCGCAGACAACTCCGCGGGCCTCCCGCGCCAGCGCGTTCTGCAGCTGCTCGAGCGCTACGGCACGCGGGCCGCCGCGGTCATCGATGCCATCTCGCGCTCGGACGACCGCGCCCTCGACAGCACCCCGCTGTACTCGACCGCCGAGATCGACTACCTGGTCGACCACGAGTCCGTCGTGCACCTCGACGACGTGCTGCTGCGACGCACCGACATCGCGTTCCTCGGCACGGTCACGGCGCAGATTGTGGACGAACTCGCGGCCATCGTCGGCGCCCGGCTCGGCTGGGACGCGGACGAGCGACTCGCCGAGGCGGCCCACGTTCGGCGCACCCTGTCTACGCTTCACGGGATCGAGCTCGCCCCGAATCCCTCGCTCGTCAACTAGGACGGCTCGCCCGGTGGCGGCCTGGGGTGCCTCCGTCCCGCGCATTGCAGGAGTTGTGAACGGGGCACGAGGTCGAGTACTCAACCCGCTGGCCCCGACGGGCACGGACTTCATGCCGTCGACATCCCCGCGCCCCGTTTCACAACTCCTGCAATTCGTGACCCTGCCGCTCTCTGCTCTCGTGATTCCGGGTGCGGTGGCTGCTGGCGCACCCGCCCTGCAGGAGTTGTGAACGGGAGACTGGTACCCGCGCACCGGGCGCACAGGCACGAGCTCCCTCCACAGATTTCGCGTCTACGCGTTTTCGGTGTGCCGTCCCGACAAGAATCCCGGAGATGGAGTGGCAGCAGGTTTTCGAGCTTCTCGGTCGCACGGTGGCGAGTCGACACGAGCTGATGAGCGCGGGAGCGACCGGGCACGATCTGACGGTGGCGGTGAGCTCGAGGCGGCTGGTGCGGATTCGCCGAGATCACTATTCGCTCCCGGCAACCGCGCGGCCGATCCAGGAGGCCATCCGAATCGGCGGACGGCTCGGCTGTGTATCGGCCTTGAGCCACTACGGCGTGTTCGCGTTCGACACCACCTTCGCGCACCTCCATCTCGGGCGGGATGCCTCGCGACTGAGAGCGCCGCGAAACCGATTCGCCACTCTCAGCCGCCAGAACCGCGATGGGGCTGAACTTCATTGGAGTCCCCTTCTCGAACCAGCGGGCGGAAGCGAGGTCGCGATTGGCCTCAAGGATGCACTCGCCCAGTCCCTGCGCTGCCAACATCCCTGGTACGCGATCGCGTCGCTGGACAATGCGCTGAATCAGCGGTTGATCGACGAAACCGATCTTGCGGAGATATTCGCGAACGCTCCGCTCCGCTGTCAAACGCTCCGCGCACAGCTGGATGGACGAAGCGAGGCCGGTCAGGAGAGCGTGCTGCGATTGATCATGCTTAGCGCAGGGCTGCGATGTGAGCTCCAGGTGGAAATACTCCGAGTGGGGCGGGTGGATCTGATTGTCGAGGGGATTCTCGCCCTCGAAGCCGACAGCCGGCTTGCTCATGACGGTTGGGAACTGCACGTCAGGGACCGGGATAGGGACCTGGAGCTCGCCCGGCAGGGCTACATGAGCCTCCGTCCGGTCTACCGCCGCACGATGTTCAGTCCTCATGAGGTGCGGGACGCCGTGCTCAATCTGCTCGCGGCGTGGAACCACCACCGGGTGGTGCTCCTCTAGGTTTCGCGTCACCTCGGGCCCGGCCGCGTGTCATCGTGGCACATCGTCCGTTGCATAACTCCGGCAGATTGCGCCACCGGCCCCCAATTCGGACCGGTTTCGGCGCTTCGGGCCGCCGTTGCAGGAGTTGTGCGCGGGATGCCGCCTCCCTGACCGCGGGTGCCGGATCCCGGCAATGCTCCCGGCAGTGCTCCCGGCAATGCCTCCGGCCGCGCGGACGCGACCTCGCGTGCACCTCCCGCACCGTGCATAACTCCTGCAGAATCTGCGACTGACCGTCGAGATCCAACCGTGGGGACCCGTCGGGCGCCAAATTGCAGGAGTTATGAAACTGGGGAGGGAGGGAGGAGGAGGAGGACGAGGAGGAGGAGGGAGGGCGAGGAGGAGGACGGGGGAGAAGACGCGAGAAGCGTCAGCGGTGCAACTCGTCGAGGCTCGAGATGACCCGAACACCGGATGCCGCCGCCGCACGGAGGTCCTCTGCCGTGGCCAGTCCCAGGCGGTCGACCCACACCCCGGCGAGGCCGGCGGAGGCCGCGCCGATCGCATCCGTTTCCAGCCGGTCCCCGACATAGGCCGCGTCGGACGGCTCGACCCCGAACAGGTCGCAGGCGTGCTCGAAGATCCTCCGGTCGGGCTTGGCGAACCCGAGTTCGCCCGAGGCGATCACGTGTTCGAGCCGGGGCGTGAGCCCCATCCGGTCGAGTTTCGCCAGCTGGAAGTGCAGGTCGCCGTTGGTGATGATGCCGATGCGAACACCCCGCGAATCGAGTTCGTCGAGGCACTGGAGCGCATCATCGTGCAGCGTCCAAGCGAGCTGGTAGTGCACGAGATAGTCGTCGAACCACTGGTCGGCCTCGTGGTCGCTCGAGAGATCGAGCCCGTACGGCTCGACGAAGTCGCGCGCCCGATGCCTGCGCTGCTCGAGGTAGTCGAGCTCTCCGGCGAGGTAGCGAGCGTAGTGGTGCTCCTCGAGGTCGTGCCAGCGCGCGAGTTCGGCGTCGTCGTCGGCCTCGGCGAGAAGCGTGCCCATCGCCCTGCGGTGCGCTCTGATCCCGAGCCCGACCGCTCGCCGGTGGGCGAAGAGCGTGTCGTCGAGGTCGAAGAGCACCACGGGGGGAAGCGTCACAGCGGCCAGCCGTCTTCCGGGATCCGCGAGTCGCCGCGCAGGAGGCTCGCCTGCCAGGAGTCCAGCCGTTCCCCGCGGTGCACGAGGGATGCCCGCATGGTGCCCTCGAAGTGGAATCCGGCACGTCGTGCCACGATTGCCGACCCGATGTTGTCCACCACGGACTCCCAGTGCAGTCGCTCGAGTCCGAGTCCGTCGGGCTCGAAGCCGTACTCCGACACGGTCTGCAGCGCCTCGGACATGATGCCCTGCCCGCGCCACGGCGTGCCGAGCCAGAAGCCGACGGTGGCCGAATGCACCGGTTCGAGCCGCAGTTCGATGACGCCTGCGAAGACGCCATCCACCCGGATGGCCCAAAGGATGTCCGTGGCGGACTCCGCGGCGGCACCGACGTAGTCGGTGACGTACTTGTCCGCATCGCTGAGGAGGTACGGAGTCGGCACCGGCACGAAGCGTTGCAGGTCGGCGTCCTGGCAGTACTCGAAGACCGCGGCCGCATCGCTCGGCAGCACGGAGTCGAGCAAGAGCCGTTCGGACTGGATGACCGGGGTGAGCACCGTCACCGCCTCGGCAGCAGCCCGACGCGGTCGTACACCGTCGCGAGGGTGGCGTCGGCGATCTCCGCGGCCCGGTCGGCGTTGCCGGCGAGGACCCGGTCGAGCTCGGCCGGATCGGCCAGGAGCTCGAGGGCGCGGGTGCGGATCGGCGCGAAGGTCTCGACCACCACATCGGCGAGGTCCTTCTTGAAGTCCCCGTAGCCGCGACCGGCGTACTCCGACTCGAGCGACTCGATCGGGCGACCCGACAGAACGGAGAACACGGTCAGCAGGTTCGAGACGCCCGGCTTCTCGGCGACGTCGTAGACAACCTCGCGCCCGGCATCCGTCACGGCGGACTTGATCTTCTTCGCTGTGACCGACGGCTCGTCGAGGAGCCACACCACGCCGGCGGGGGACTCGGCGGACTTGCTCATCTTGGATGTCGGGTTCTGCAGGTCGTAGATGCGGGCGGTCTGCTTGAGGATGAGCGGCTCCGGCATCGCGAAGGTCGGGCCGAAGCGCGTGTTGAAGCGGTTGGCGAGGTCGCGGGTGAGCTCCACGTGCTGCTTCTGGTCGTCGCCGACGGGCACAGCGACCGCGTTGTACAGCAGTATGTCGGCGGCCATGAGAGTGGGGTAGGCGAACAGCCCGACGGACGCGGCATCCGTCCCCTGTTTCGCCGCCTTGTCCTTGAACTGGGTCATGCGACTGGCCTCGCCGAAGCCGGTGATCGTGTTGAGGATCCAGGCGAGCTGCGGATGCGCCGCCACGTGCGATTGCACGAAGAGGGTGGACACCTCGGGGTCGATTCCCGCGGCGATGTACTGCGCCGCGGTGCGCCGGGTGTTCTCGCGCAGGGCGGCGGGCTCCTGGGCGACGGTGATCGCGTGCAGGTCGACGATGCTGAAGATCGCGTCGTGCGTGTTCTGGAGTTCCTTCCACTGCAGGAGCGCGCCGATGTAGTTGCCGATGTGAAGCGATTCGGCGGACGGCTGCATACCGGAGAACAGGCGGGGCTTAGAACTCATGAGTCCAGTCTTTCAGTTTGATGGCGGAACGCGCGAAACGCGCTGCTCCCGATGAAGCCGTAGTGGCCGAAGGATCCGACGAGCGACGAAGTCGCGGCGAATGGTTGTGGCGGCGGGGGCGTGGCGGGCCTCTATGGGCGGAGCCGGCACAACCGTTCGCCGCGACCCCCGAGAAGACCCCCGGTTTACGAGCCGAGGAACTAGACCAGATAGTCGACGACGACCGGAGCGTGGTCCGACCATCGGGTGTCCCACGCCGACGCCCGGTCCACCGAGTAGGCGGTGACGGTTGCCGCGAGCGCGGGGGAGGCCATCTGATAGTCCAGTCGCCAGCCGGTGTCGGTGTCGAAGGCCTGCCCGCGCTGGGACCACCAGGTGTACGGGCCCTCGACCTCGCCGGCCCAGGTGCGGCCGACATCCACCCAGCCGAGCCCGCGACGAGTCTTGCCGTCGACGCAGGCCACGTTCTTGCCGGCCGGTCCGAAGAACTTGTCGAAGTAGGCACGCTCCTTGAGCAGGAATCCCGCGCTCTTGCGGTTGCCCCGCCAGTTCTTGATGTCCAGTTCGCGGTGCCCGACGTTGAGGTCGCCGACCACCACGGCGTATGGCGTGTGCGCCGAGAGCTCGGGAAGTCGACGGGACATCGCGTCGAGGAACTTGTACTTCTCGATCATCTTCGCGGGGGTTTCGGCGTCGCCGGAATGCACGTAGGTGCTCACCACGGTGACGACGGCGTCTCCGACGCGGTAGTCCGCCTCGAGCCAGCGACCGGCACTGTCGAACTTCTCGTCCCCGAGGTCCACGCGGTGGATCTCCGCCTTGCCGCGGCTGGCCAGCGCCACACCGGCCCGACCCTTGGCCGTTGCCGCGTCGTGCAGGATGTTCCACTCCGGCCCGAGGAGACCCTCGAGGTCTTCGGTGGCTGCGCGCACCTCCTGCAGGGCGAGGATGTCGATCCCTCGGCCGTCGAGCCACTCGCCCATCCCCTTGCGGTAGGCCGCTCGCACACCGTTGACATTGACCGTGGCGATTCGCAGGGGAGTGGGCATACCTGAAAGTTTAGCGAGCGCGACCGACAGCCCGAGCCCGCCGGGCCCGGAGGGGACGCGGCGGCACCCGGACTCCGCCACCTCTGGCGAAGCTCGACGCGTCTTCGCCGTGGTCGGCCATGTCGACGGCGATCCAGGTGGCCGAGATGAGCAGCACCTGGCAGACGAGACCAAACCAGATCAGCAGGCCGACGATCACGGCGAAGGAGGCGAGCAGCGGGTTCCGTCCGGCGCCGCCGATGATGGTGGCACCGAGCACCTTGAGGATGCCGAGGGCCAGTGCCCCGAGCACCGATCCGGTAAGAAGTCGCCGCCCGGGCAGTCGCTGGCCGGAGAGTACCCGGAACAGACTGGCGAGCACGATGGTGTCGAGCACCAGAACCAGGGTCAGTCCGATCACGCGGGCCGCGGCGTCCGCGAAACCGGAGTGCCCGTCGATTCCGATGAGGTCGAGAAGAAAGCTGAGCGCACTCGTGCTGAACACGGAGATCGCGGCCGACAGGACGGTGACGGCGCCGAATCCGACCACGAGGCCCAGGTCCCTGAGCTTCCGCAGCAGGAAGAAGGTCTTGTCCGGGGGCAGGTCGAACACCGTGCGCACGGCGGCCCGGGCGGCGCCGAACCAGCCGAGAGTCGTGAAGAGGAGCGCCGCGAGGGCGATGGCTCCGCTCCAGGTGAGGGAGCTGGAGGTGAAGAGAGCGTCGATGTTGATCGCCCCACCGCTGCCGTCGCCGGTGTCGATGAGTCCGGGTACCGACAGGGCGACGGTGTTCACCACGGCATCCCGCAACTGAGGGTCCGCCTTGAGATACAGGCCGAAGATGGTGAATCCCACGTACAGCCCGGCGAACACGCTGTAGAGGGCGGCAAGGCTCAGCCCGGCGGCGAGAATCGGGCCGTTCTTCTCCGAATAACGCACGAACACGCGTGCCACGCGCAGGCGCTGCATCCGAACAATGAGGCTCTGGATGCGCGCGTACAGACGCTTCGCTCCCGCCACCATGGGGCCCCTCTCCACTCGCTCCAGCCTATCCAGCGGCCCGGTAGAGTGGCGCACACAGCAGACTCGAGGGAGGACACCCATGGATTTGCACGGCATCGGCGTGGGACGGGGAATCGCGGTAGGCCCGATTGTGAGGATGCCGGACCCGCTGCCGGAACCGGCCGACGTGGCGCGCACGGCCGACGCCGGCGTGGAGTTCTCGGCGGTGTCTGAGGCCCTCGCCGCGGTCGCCGTCGAGCTGCAATCGCGGGGCGAGAAGGCCGGCGGTGCCGCCAAGGACGTGCTCGAGGCGGCGGCGCTGATGGCTCAGGACCCGTCGCTGGTCGACGATATCCAGTCCCGCATCGATGCGGGCAAGACGGGGGAACGCGCGGTCTTCGAGGCGTTCGGGGCGTTCCAGGACATCCTCACCGGCATGGGTGGCCTGATGGCGGAGCGCGCCGCCGACCTCGCCGACGTCTCCCGCCGCATCATCGCCCACCTGCGCGGGGTGCCTGCCCCCGGCGTCCCCAGCTCGGACAGGCCGTTCGTCCTGGTCGCCCACGATCTCGCCCCGGCCGACACGGCCCTGCTCGACCTCGGCAAGGTGCTCGGCCTCGTCACCCGGGATGGTGGCCCGACGAGTCACACGGCCATTCTGGCGAGAGCGAAGTCCATTCCGGCCATCGTCGGGGTGGCTGGGGCGCTCGACCTGGCCGACGGCACCGAGGTGATCGTGGATGCCGGCGCCGGCCTCGTGCGGGTGGCCCCGAGCGAGGCGGACCTCGAGCGCGCCCGGGCGACCATCGCCGAGCGAGCCGCCGTCGTTGCGGCGCCCATCACTCCGGGGGAGCTCGCCGACGGCACGGCCATCCCGTTGCTCGCGAATCTCGGGTCGCCGAAGGATGCCGCCGCCGCGATCGCACTCGGCGCGGAGGGCGTCGGACTGTTCCGCACCGAGTTCCTCTTCCTGGACGCGAAGACCGCGCCGTCCGTCGACGTGCAGCGCGTGCACTACGCGCAGCTCCTCGCCCAGTTCCCCGGCAGGAAGGTGGTGGTCCGCGCGCTCGACGCCGGCGCCGACAAGCCGCTGAGCTTTCTCAACGACGCCCACGAGGAGAATCCGGCCCTGGGCCTGCGGGGTCTTCGCGCCCTGCGTGCGAGTGAGCCGATCCTGCGTGACCAGCTCACCGCCCTCGCCCTCGCCGCCGCGGAGACCGACGCCGAGCTGTGGGTGATGGCGCCGATGGTGTCCGACTCCGAGGAGACCGAGTACTTCGTGTCCCTCGGCCGGGAGCTGGGACTCACGACGGTGGGGGTGATGGCCGAGGTGCCGTCCCTCGCCGTACTGGCCGACCAGGTGCTCGGCGTCGCGGACTTCGTGAGCATCGGAACCAACGACCTCACCCAGTACACCCTTGCCGCCGATCGGATGCTCGGCTCCGTCGCGCAGTTCCAGGACCCCTGGCACCCGGCGGTGCTGCGCCTGGTGAAGCTCCTCGGTGACGCCGGAGCCGCTGCGGGCAAATCGGTGGGCGTCTGTGGCGAGGCGGCGGCGGATCCGCAGCTCGCCGTGGTGCTCGTGGGCCTGGGCGTGACGAGCCTCTCGATGACGCCGGCGGCGCTCGCCGACGTGCGCGCAGAGCTCCGCACGGTCACGCTCGCGGAGGCCAGCGAGCGAGCGAGCCGGGCTCTCGCGGCTCGCACCGCCACGGAGGCGCGCGCCGTCGCCTCCGCCTGAGCCGGTCTCCGGCCCGTCGGGCAGCGCCTGGGCTGCCCGGCTGTCTGCCCTCTGCGCCGCCTCTGCGCTGCACTGCGCGGCCCCTCGCCCTCTGCGCTGCCCGGCCGCTCGACCTCTGCGCTGCCCTGCGCGGCCCCTTGCCCTCAGCGCTGCGCTGCGACTCCACTGCGCTGCCCGGTGGCGTGCGCGGGCCTCCTGCCGTGCCCCCTAGCCGTGTTCATAACTCCGGCAGTTCTTCCACAGGGGCGAAACCGCCCCCGTGTCTTCGGCGGCAGCGGGAGCGCGGCGACACGAATTGCAGGAGTTATGCACGGGGCGCGGGCGGGCGGTGGCGAGTGCGCAGGCGGACGGAGCCCCGGTGCGGAGCCCCGGTCTGCAACCCGGCCACTCCGGAACGGTCACCGACTCGGCGTGCGTAACTCCGGCAGTTTTTGGGGGAGCAGCACAAACCGGCCCGTATTCCTGGGGGTGGTCGGGAGGAGCGGCGCGAATTGCAGGAGTTGTGCACGGGGCGCGGGCGGGCGGTGGCGAGTGCGCGGGCGGACGGAGCCCCGGACGGAGCCCCGGTGCGGAGCCCCGGTCCGCAACCCGGCCAGTCCCGGATCGCTCATCGACTCGGCGTGCGTAACTCCGGCAGTTTTGGGGGAGCAGCACAAACCGGCTCGTATTCCTGGGGGTGGCCGGGAGGAGCGGCGCGATTTGCAGGAGTTATGCACGCCGCGGGGAAGACGCGCCGCAGGGAAGGCACGCCGTGGGGAATACACCCCGCGGGGACGACACCCCGCTGGGACGACACCCCGGGGGAAGGCACCCCGCAGGGATGCACCCCGCAGGTATGACACCCCGCAGGGACGACAAGCACCCGCTCAGGGCCAGTGCGCCCCGCAGAGCCGGGGAACGGCAGGCAGCGAGCTGCCTACGGCTTGCCGCGCAGCACCGCCGCCTTCACCTCGGCGATGGCCTGCGTCACCTGGATGCCGCGCGGGCAGGCCTCGGTGCAGTTGAAGGTGGTGCGGCAGCGCCACACGCCCTCCTGGTCGTTGAGGATGTCGAGGCGCACCTCGGACCCCTCGTCGCGCGAGTCGAAAATGAAGCGGTGGGCATTCACGATCGCGGCCGGCCCGAAGTACTGGCCGTCGGTCCAGAAGACCGGGCAGCTCGAGGTGCACGCCGCGCACAGGATGCACTTGGTCGTGTCGTCGAAGCGCGCACGCTCCACCGGGCTCTGCAGGCGCTCCTTGTCGGGCTTCGACGAGGCGATGAGGAACGGCTGCACCGCCTTGAAGCTCTCGAAGAAGGGATCCATGTTCACGATCAGGTCCTTCTCGAGCGGCAGGCCCTTGATCGCCTCGACATAGATCGGCTTCGAGATGTCGAGGTCCTTGATCAGGGTCTTGCAGGCGAGGCGGTTGCGGCCGTTGATGCGCATCGCATCCGAGCCGCACACGCCGTGGGCGCACGAGCGACGGAAGGTGAGCGATCCGTCCTGCTCCCACTTGATCTTGTGGAGGGCGTCGAGGATGCGGTCGGTGCCGCGCATCTCCACGTCGAAGTCCTGCCAGCGCGGCTCGTCATCCACTTCGGGGTCGAACCGGCGGATGATGAGGGTCGCCGTGAAGGTCGGGATGACCTCGGGGACGCTCGGGGAGTTGTCCAGGACCGCTGTGCTCATTAGTACTTTCTCTCCATTGGCGGGTAATTCGTGATCACGACGGGCTTCCAGTCGAGGCGGATGTGTTCCCCAGCGTCCGCGGACTCCGGGTCACCGGTGAGGTAGGCCATCGTGTGCACGAGGAAGTTCTTGTCGTCGCGCTCCGGGTAGTCCTCGCGCATGTGGCCGCCGCGGCTCTCCTTGCGGGCCCTCGCCGAGTACACGAGCACCTCGGCGAGGTCGAGCAGGAAGCCGAGCTCCACGGCCTCGAGCAGGTCGGTATTGAACCGCTTGCCCTTGTCCTGCAGCGCGATGTTCTTGTAGCGCGCCCGCAGCCTCTCGATGAGCTCGGTGACTTCCTTGAGCGAATCGTCGGTGCGGAAGATCTGCGCGTTGCGGTCCATCGAGTCCTGCAGCTCCTTGCGGATCACCGCGATCCTCTCGGTGCCGTCCCCGCTGCGCACCATGTCGAGGATCTTGCGCACTCCGGCCGCCGGGTCGTCGGGCAGCGGGACGAACTCCGCAGTCTTCACGTACTCGACCGCGTTCTTGCCTGCCCGCTTGCCGAAGACGTTGATGTCGAGCAGCGAGTTGGTGCCGAGGCGGTTGGAGCCGTGCACGCTCACGCAGGCGCACTCGCCGGCGGCGTAGAGGCCGGGAACGACCTCGGTGTTGCTGCGCAGAACCTCGGCGTTGTTGGTGGTCGGGATGCCGCCCATCGCGTAGTGTGCCGTCGGCAGCACCGGCACCGGTTCGGTGTACGGCTCGACGCCGAGGTAGGTGCGGGCGAATTCCGTGATGTCGGGCAGCTTCTCGTCGATCACCGCCGGCTCGAGGTGCGTGATGTCGAGGTAGAGGTAGTCCTTGTCCGGACCGGCGCCCCTGCCCTCCCGGATCTCGGTGGCCATCGACCGGGCGACGATGTCGCGGGGGGCGAGGTCCTTGAGCGTCGGCGTGTAGCGCTCCATGAAGCGCTCGCCCGTGGCGTTGCGCAGGATGGCGCCCTCGCCGCGTGCCGCCTCGGAGAGGAGGATGCCCAGGCCGGCGAGCCCGGTCGGATGGAACTGGAAGAACTCCATGTCCTCGAGCGGCAGCCCCTTGCGCCAGATGATGCCGACGCCGTCTCCGGTGAGGGTGTGTGCGTTCGAGGTGGTCTTGAAGATCTTGCCGAATCCGCCGGTCGCGAAGATGATCGCCTTCGCCTGGAACACGTGCAGGTCGCCGGTGGCGAGCTCGTACGCGACGACGCCGGAGGGCTGCTCCGTGGTGACGCCGAACGAGTCGGTGACCTCGGTCATCACCATGTCGAGCACGTAGAACTCGTTGAAGAAGTTGATGCCGAGACGCACGCAGTTCTGGAACAGCGTCTGCAGGATCATGTGGCCGGTGCGGTCGGCCGCGTAGCAGGCGCGGCGCACGGGCGCCTTGCCGTGCTCACGCGTGTGCCCGCCGAAGCGGCGCTGGTCGATCTTGCCCTCCGGCGTGCGGTTGAAGGGCAGGCCCATGTTCTCGAGGTCGATGACCGCGTCGATGGCCTCCTTCGCGAGGATCTCGGCCGCATCCTGGTCGACGAGGTAGTCGCCGCCCTTGACGGTGTCGTAGGTGTGCCACTCCCAGTTGTCTTCCTCCACGTTCGCCAGCGCTGCGGCCATGCCGCCCTGCGCCGCTCCCGTGTGCGACCTCGTGGGGTAGAGCTTGGAGATCACCGCGGTGCGGGCGTGCGGACCCGCCTCGATGGCGGCGCGCATTCCGGCGCCTCCCGCCCCGACGATCACGATGTCGAACTGGTGGTGGTGCACTCCATCGATGATCGAGGAGGTGCCTTCCGCGTCTTCACCCATTGCGCAGTGCCCCTAGCCGGCCGGGCAGAAGGACGGCAGGAGGTTGGCTGGCGAGCCGGCGGGACAGGGGTCAAAGGTGTAGATCACGAGGGTTCCCAGCACGAGTAGTACGACGGCGGACGCGATGAGCGCGCCCTTGAAAATGACACGGAGGAGACGGTTGCTCGCATAGTCGTTCACGATGGTGCGCATGCCGTTCGCGCCGTGGATCAGGGCGAGCCAGAGCAGCAGGGTGTCCCAGATCTGCCAGAACGGCTGGGAGAGCTTGCCGCCGACGAAGGCGAAGTCGATGGCCTTGACACCCTCACCCGCGAAGAGGTTCACGAAGAGGTGGCCGAAGATCAGCACCACGAGCACGACGCCACTCGCCCGCATGTAGATCCAGCCCCACTTCTCGAAGTTGAAGCGGCGTTGACGGCGCACCGGCTGGGGTGCGCGAGGTGTTTCGATAGTCGCGCTCATGATCACGCCCCTCCAAAGATGTGCATGAACTGTCTGGGCACGAAACCAACGAGCAGCAGCACCCAGACCACGATCACGATCCAGAACATGAGTCGCTGGTGCTTGGCGCCCAGACTCCAGAAGTCGATCAGGATGACGCGCAACCCGTTGAGGGCGTGGAATCCGATCGCGACGACGAGCGCGGTCTCGCCGAGCCCCATGATGGGCGTCTTGTACGAGTTGATGACCGCGTTGTAGGCCCCGGGGCTCACTCGCACGAGCGAGGTGTCGAGGATGTGAACGAGTAGGAAGAAGAAGATCGAGACGCCGGTGATGCGGTGCAGCACCCACGACCACATTCCCTCCCGACCCCGATACAGGGTTCCCCGGGGAGCGCGAGGCGCCGAGATCTTGGGTAGTGGATACTTCTTTTCTGGCCTGGAAGCGGCCAGGGCCCCCGCCGACTTCTCTGGCACGAGCAACCCTCCTTGACGAGTGGTGTCCGCCCCGGCATCGGGGCGGGTGACTGTTCGCGAGGCGAACGGATTCCAGTCTATTCCCGCGCGAATCGGTCGTCTGCCAAGGCTTGCCTAAATATCTCGAGATCGAGATATCTGGGAGCGTCTAGGGTTGAGCGCATGGCTGAGCAAAAGGACCTTCTCGAGCGTTTCTACAGCGTGATCCCGGCCGGCGGAATCGGATCGCGGCTCTGGCCGCTCTCTCGCGCCGATGCTCCCAAGTTCCTGCACGACCTCACCGGCTCGGGCAGCACCCTGCTCCGGGCCACCTGGGACCGGCTCGCCCCCCTCTCGGGACCCGACCGCATCATGGTCGTCACGGGCCGCGCGCACCGCGCCGCGGTCGAGGCCCAGCTGCCCCAGCTGACGGATGCCAATGTGGTTCTCGAGAGCGAACCCAAGGACTCGTCGGCGGCGATCGGGCTCGCCGCGGCGATCCTGGTTCGACGGGAGCCGGATGTGATCATCGGGTCGTTCGCCGCCGACCACGTGATCGCGGACATCCGCGGTTTCCGGCGCGCGGTCGTCGAGGCGGTGGCGGCGGCGGATGCCGGCTACATCGCGACCATCGGCATCACGCCCACCGAGCCGGCGATCGGCTTCGGCTACATCCACTGCGGGCCGAGGCTCGACATCCCGGCGGCACCGAGCGCGGTGATGGTTGACTCCTTCGTGGAGAAGCCCAACCTCGTCACGGCCCGAGGCTACGTCGCCAGCGGCGACTACCTGTGGAACGGCGGCATGTTCATCTCCCGCGCCGATGTGCTCCTCGCCCAGCTCGGCGAGACCGAGCCGGACCTGCTCGCGGGTCTCACCGAGCTCGCCGAGGCCTGGGACACCCCGCGCCGCGGGGCGGTCGTCGATCGCGTCTGGCCCGGCCTGCCCAAGATCGCGATCGACTACACGGTGGCCGAGCCCGCCGCGAAGGCCGGGCGGCTCGCGGTGATCCCCGGCGAGTTCGACTGGGACGACGTCGGCGACTTCGCGGCGATCGCGAAGCTGCATTCCGGGGGACGAAAGTCGGATCTGGCGATCCTCGGCGAGAACGCGCGCGTGCTCGCCGACGCGTCCACCGGCATCGTGATCAGCCAGACCGGGCGCCTCATCTCGCTCATCGGAGTCACCGACATCGTGGTCGTCGATACCCCGGACGCTCTACTAGTCACGACGAGTGCAAATGCACAGCGTGTGAAGGCAGTGGTCGACGCGCTCAAGCTGTCCGGCCGCAGCGACGTGCTGTAGCCCCCTACCCCCCCCCGTTTGGCCGGGGGGTCTGGTGATTATTTCTGCAACATTTCGCGACAATCGCATCTTTGTAACCATTGGCTAAAAGGGTACAAATACCCCCCGATGCGGCACGTAACATTCGGTAACCTGTACAGCACTACGGCCCCCGCAACCGTGCCGGGGCAGCACCTTGGAGGACACCTTGAGAATCACCTCACGAAAGGCCGTGCTGAGCGGTCTGGCCATGGCCGGAATCGCAGCAGTGCTCGCCGGATGCGCAGCAGCACCCGACGCCACGAAGACCACGGCCGCGGCCTCGAAATACCTCCCCTGCATGGTCTCCGACTCGGGCGGATTCGACGACAAGTCGTTCAACCAGCTGGGACTCGAAGGGCTGCAGGCCGGGGCGAAGGCCATCGGCGCCAAGGAGAAGCACGTCGAGTCGAACGCCGACACCGACTACGCTCCGAACATCGACAGCCTCGTCGCCGCCAACTGCAACCTGATCATCACCGTCGGCTTCAACCTTTCCGCGGCCTCGCTCGCCGCGGCCAAGGCCAACCCCGACATCCAGTTCGCCATCATCGACGACGCGGCGGACGCGAACTTCGACGGCAAGGTCGACGAGCCGAACATCAAGCCCATCCTGTTCGACACCGCCCAGGCCGCCTTCCTGGCCGGCTACGCCTCGGCGAGCTACAGCAAGTCGGGCATCGTCGGAACCTTCGGCGGCATGCAGTACCCCACCGTCACGATCTTCATGGACGGTTTCGCGGACGGCGTCGACTACTACAACAAGCAGAAGAGCAAGAGCGTGAAGGTCGTCGGCTGGGACGTCGCCTCGCAGAAGGGCTCGTTCACCGGCGGATTCGCGGCGAACGACACGGCCAAGAGCACGGCGAAGAACCTCATCGACCAGGGTGCGGACGTCATCTTCCCGGTCGGTGGACCGATCTTCCAGAGCGCGGGAGCGGCCATCACCGACTCGGGCAAGGACATCGCCTTGCTGGGTGCTGACGCCGACGTGTTCAACACCTTCCCCACCTACGACAAGCTCTACCTCACCTCGGTGCTGAAGGGCATCAAGACGGCCACCCAGGCCGTCGTGGAGGCCAGCGCCAAGCAGGCCAAGGGCACCTTCGACAACGTGCCGTACGTGGGCAACCTCAAGAACAATGGGGTAGGCATCGCCCCGTTCCACGACTTCGCGTCGAAGGTCGACCCGAAGCTGCAGGGTGAGCTCGACTCGATCAAGGCCGACATCATCAGCGGCAAGATCACGGTCAAGTCGTACCTGTCCGGCAACTAACCCACACAGTTCCAACGGTCGGGGGGACCAGCATTGCTGGTCCCCCCGATTTTCTGAGACCGGACACGGTGGCGCGCTCCACCGCGAGGCGTCGACACGAGCCGGATAGATTGGGAAACATGAAGCTCGAACTTCGGGGCATCACCAAGAGGTTTGGTGCCCTGGTCGCAAACGACCACATCGACCTCACGGTGGAGCCCGGCGAGATCCACTGCCTGCTCGGCGAAAACGGGGCGGGCAAGTCGACCCTGATGAACGTTCTGTACGGCCTGTATCAGGCCGACGATGGCGAGATCCTGCTGGACGACGTCGTCCAGCGCTTTTCCGGCCCGGGGGACGCGATGGCGGCCGGCATCGGCATGGTCCACCAGCATTTCATGCTGATCCCCGTCTTCACCGTGGCGGAGAACGTGATGCTCGGGCACGAGAAGACCAGGGCCGGCGGGAGGCTGGACATCGCGGCCGCCCGCGAGCAGGTGCGCGCGATCTCGAGCCGATTCGGTTTCGACATCGATCCGGATGCGCTCGTCGACGACCTCCCGGTGGGGGTGCAGCAGCGCGTCGAGATCATCAAGGCGTTGTCCCGCGACGCGAAGGTTCTCGTCTTCGACGAGCCGACGGCCGTGCTCACGCCGCAGGAGACGGATGAGCTCATGGTGATCATGCGTCAGCTCAAGGAGGCGGGCACCTCCATCGTGTTCATCACCCACAAGCTGCGCGAGGTGCGCGAGGTCGCCGACCGCATCACCGTGATCAGGCTCGGCAAGGTGGTCGGCCAGGCCAGCCCCACCGCGACGAACACCGAACTCGCCTCGCTCATGGTGGGCCGCGCCGTGGAACTCACCGTGCACAAGGACCCCGCCAAGCCGGGGAACGCCGACCTCGTCGTGAAGAACCTCTCGGTGATCGATCACCGCGGGCAGCTCGTGGTCAACAACGTGAGCTTCGAGGTGCACGCCGGCGAGATCCTCGCCATCGCGGGAGTGCAGGGCAACGGGCAGACCGAGCTCACCGAGGCCATCATGGGGCTCCAGCCGCGGGTGACCGGTTCGATCATGCTCGACGGCAACGAGCTGCGGAAGGCGAGCGTGAGAACGGTTCTGGATGCCGGAGTCGGCTTCGTGCCGGAGGACCGGTCGGAAGACGGCCTGATCGCCGAATTCACCATCGCCGAGAACCTCATGCTCGATCGCTCGAACGGCGAGCCCTTCGTCAAGGCGGGCACCCTGCAGCTCGGCACGCTCGCCGAATTCGCCGAGAAGACGATCGTCGAATTCGACATCCGCGCGCAGGGCATCGGCACGCACGCCGGCAAGCTCTCCGGCGGCAACCAGCAGAAGGTGGTGCTGGCCCGCGAACTGTCGAGGAGCCTGCGGTTGTTCGTCGCCGCGCAGCCGACCCGCGGTCTCGATGTCGGCTCGATCGAATTTGTGCACACCCGCATCATCGCCACCCGGGATGCGGGAACTCCGGTTCTCGTCGTCTCCACCGAGCTTGACGAGGTCGTCGCGCTCGCCGACCGCATCGCGGTCATGTACCGCGGAGGCATCGTCGGCATCGTCCCCGGCACGACACCGCGCAGCGTTCTGGGCCTCATGATGGCCGGCGAACTGCCCTCAACCCCGGAGGTGGCCGCGTGAGCGACTCGCAGATTCCCACGCAGGGCCCGGTGCCCACGCCGGGCACGGTCCAGGGGGAACAGCCGGCCCCCGCCGCCGAGCAGCCGTCGCGTTTCTCGGGCGTGCTGCGGGAGATCGCCTCCGGCAACGCGCTCATCTCGGTTCTCGCCGTGGTGCTCGCGCTCGTGGCCGGTGCGGTGCTCATCGCCGTCACCGATCCGGGGGTGCATGCGGCATCCGCCTACTTCTTCGGCCGCCCTCTCGACACCGTCAATGCCGTCTGGACCGCGGTGAGTGGGGCGTACACCGCCCTCTTCCAGGGCTCGATCTACAACTTCGGTCGTCCGACCTTCGCCGCCGGCATCAAGCCGTTCACCGAGACGCTGACCTTCGCCACCCCGCTCATCGCGGCGGGTCTCGGCGTCGCCCTCGCCTTCCGGGTCGGCCTGTTCAACATCGGGGGCCGGGGGCAGATGCTCATCGCCGCTGCCGCGGCGGGCTGGGTCGGGTTCTCGTTCGACCTCCCCTGGGGCGTTCACCTCATCGTGGCCCTCGTCGTCGGAATCGTGGGTGGCGCCCTCTGGGGCGGAATCGTGGGCCTGCTCAAGGCGCGCACCGGGGCCCACGAGGTGATCGTCACGATCATGCTGAACTACGTGGCGTTCTACCTGCTCGCCTACATGCTCCGCACCCCGGGTCTCCTGCAGGCGCCGGGTTCGAGCAACCCGAAGTCGCCTGCGATGAAGCCGACGGCCGTGTTCCCGCACATTCTCGGGCCGTCGTACAACCTCACCCTCGGCTTCATCCTCGTGATCATCGCCACCATCTGGGTCTGGTACCTGCTCTCCCGATCGAGCCTGGGGTTCAAGTTCCGCGCCATCGGCGAGAACCCGCATGCCGCCCTGACCGCCGGAATCAACGTCAAGAACATGTACGTGTACGCGATGCTCATCTCGGGCGCGCTCGTCGGCCTCGCCGGGGCGAACCAGGTGCAGGCGTCGATCACCTCCGGATTCGGATCGGGCATCGATGCCGGAATCGGATTCGATGCGATCACCGTCGCACTGCTCGGGCGTTCGAGACCATGGGGTGTCTTCGTGGCCGGCATCCTGTTCGGGGCCTTCAAGGCCGGTGGCTTCACCATGCAGGCCTCGCAGAACGTGCCCATCGACATCGTGCTCGTGGTGCAATCCCTCATCGTGCTGTTCATCGCGGCGCCGCCGCTGGTGCGGGCGGTGTTCAGGCTCCCGGCTCCCACGGTGACCCCGCGGGTCGCGCCGGCGAAGATCTCAGGCAAGAAGGCGGTGGTGACCAAGTGACGACGGTGTCCGGCAACCTCGCCACCCCATCCTCGACTCCGGCGTCGAAGATCGTGCTCGCGACCGCTGTCGTGAAGAGCTGGAAGAGCCCCATCGCTCTCGGGATCTTCGCGCTGGTCTCGATCGTGCTCTTCGGCGTGTTCGGACGGGACGGCACGAGCAGCTTCCGGCTGTCGTCCGAGACGGACTTCGTGCAGCTGCCGGTGCTCGCGCTGCCGACCAGGGCCGCGGGAATCGTGCTCTCCATCCTGCTGGTGCTGCTCGCGGCCTACGCCACCTGGCTCGCCTACCGGGCGCGCCGAGTGAATCTCTGGCTCATCGTGGTCTTCGCCCTCATCTTCATGGTCGGATTCCTCTCCTGGGCGTCCGCCGGCCACACGATGCCGGTCACCGGACTCCTCGTCGGGTCGGTGGGGCTGAGCGTGCCGCTGATCTTCGGTGCGCTCGGAGGCGTCATCTCCGAACGGGTCGGCGTGGTCAACGTGGCGATCGAGGGCCAGTTGCTCGCCGGCGCCTTCGTGTCGGCGCTCGTCGCCTCGGCCACCAGGCAGCCGTTCCTCGGCCTGGCCGCGGCGATGGTGGCCGGCGCCCTCGTGTCCTCGGTTCTCGCGGCGTTCTCGATCAAGTACCTCGTCGATCAGGTGATCGTCGGTGTCGTGCTGAACGTGCTCGTGACCGGACTCACCAACTTCCTCTATTCGACGGTGTTGAGCCCGGCCAACGAGACCCTCAACAACCCCGGCATTCTTCCCCGCATTCCGATCCCGGTGCTCAGCGGAATTCCGATCATCGGGCCGGTGCTCTTCCGGCAGACCATCATCATCTACATCATGTATGTGGCCGTGATCGCCGTCTGGTACGGGCTGTTCCACACGAAGTGGGGGCTGCGGCTTCGCTCGTCCGGCGAGCACCCGCAGGCGGCGGACACCGTGGGCATCAACGTCAACCGCACGCGGTTCTGGAACGTGTCGCTCGCCGGAGCGATCGCCGGGCTGGGCGGGGCGTATTTCACCCTGGGATCCATCGGGGGGTTCAGCAAGGAGATGACGGCCGGAGCGGGCTTCATCGCCCTGGCCGCCGTGATCTTCGGCCGCTGGGATCCGATCAAGGCGACCTTCGCGGCCCTGCTCTTCGGGTTCGCGACGAACCTGCAGAGCGTGCTCGCGATCATCGGCTCGCCCGTGCCGAGCGAGTTCATGCTCATGCTTCCCTATATCGTCACGATCGTGGCCGTCGCGGGTCTCGTCGGACAGGTGCGGGGACCGGCCGCGGCCGGCAAGCCGTATGTGAAGTCATGAGCGAGATCGACTGGGACGCACTGCGCGCGGTCGCCAACGAGGCGAGGACCCACGCCTACGCGCCCTATTCGAACTTTCCGGTCGGGGTCGCCGCGATCGTGGACGACGGCCGGGTCATCACCGGCGCGAACGTGGAGAACGCCTCGTACGGGCTCACCCTCTGTGCGGAGTGCGCCCTCGTGTCCAGCCTGCACATGACCGGCGGCGGCCGCCTCGTGGCTTTCACCTGCGTCGACGGCCACGGCAACATCCTCATGCCCTGCGGGCGCTGCCGCCAGCTGCTCTACGAACATTCCGCACCGGGAATGCTGCTCGAGACGGTGTCGGGCGTACGCACAATCGACCAGGTGATCCCGGACGCGTTCGGGCCACGCCAGCTCGCAGAATACGACAACTCGGGAGTCTGACCGTGGCCATCGAAGCATTCGACGTCGTCGACCTCATCCATGTCAAGCGGGATCGCGGGGTGCTCAGCACCGAGCAGATCAACTGGCTCATCGACGCGTACACCCGCGGTTTCGTCGCCGACGAGCAGATGTCGGCCATGACGATGGCGATCTTCCTCAACGGCATGGAGCGGAGGGAGATCCGCGACCTCACCCTCGCCATGATCGCGAGCGGCGAGACCATGGACTTCTCCGGCCTCTCGAAGAAGACCACGGACAAGCACTCCACCGGCGGTGTCGGCGACAAGATCACCCTGCCGCTCGCGCCCCTCGTCGCCTCCTTCGGCGTGGCCGTGCCCCAGCTCTCCGGCCGCGGGCTCGGGCACACGGGTGGCACGCTCGACAAACTCGAGTCGATCCCCGGCTGGCAGGCCAACATCGGCCCTGCCCGGATGCGCGAGATCCTCGAGGAGGTGGGCGCCGTCATCTGTGCCGCCGGCTCCGGACTCGCCCCGGCCGACGGCAAGCTCTACTCGCTGCGCGACATCACCGGCACCGTCGAGGCGATCCCGCTCATCGCCTCCTCGATCATGTCGAAGAAGATCGCCGAGGGTACGTCGGCTCTCGTGCTCGACGTGAAGTTCGGCTCCGGCGCGTTCCTCAAGGACATCGAGCAGTCGCGCGAGCTCGCGCGCACCATGGTGGAGCTCGGCGTGGATGCCGGGGTCGCGACCTCCGCGCTGCTCACCAACATGAACGTTCCGCTCGGCCTGGCGATCGGCAATGCGAACGAGGTTCGGGAGTCGGTGGAGGTGCTCGCCGGTGGCGGACCGTCCGACGTGCGGGCCCTCACGGTGGCGCTCGCTCGGGAGATGCTGGCCCACGCCGGGCTGCCGGACGCCGATGTCGAGGCGGCCCTCGGCGACGGCCGCGCGATGGACACGTGGCGGGCGATGATCACCGCGCAGGGCGGAGATCCGGGCGCTGCCCTTCCTGTCCCGCGCGAGACGCACGTGGTGATGGCGCCGCGCTCGGGCGTGCTCGTCGAGCAGCAGGCGCTGCCGTTCGGCATCGCGGCGTGGCGGCTCGGGGCGGGACGAGCCCGCAAGCAGGACCCGGTCCAGCACGCGGCGGGCATCGACCTGCACGCGAAACCGGGTGACCTGGTGACCGAGGGCCAGCCGCTGTTCACGCTCAACACCGATGAGCCTGAGCGATTCGCCCGGGCCATCGAGGCACTCGACGGGGCGTACCGGATCGGCGATGCCGGCGACGACATCGTCACGGGCGGTCCGCTCATCGCCGAGCGCATCGGGGCCTGATGTCGGCGCACACGACCTTCGACTGGTGGTTCCGCAACCGTCAGACCGGGCGGATCACCCTCGGCCAGTCGCCGAACCTGCCGATCACGATCTTCGCGGCGACGACCGCGGTGGGCGTGCTCGTGCCGCGCGGGCCGGTGCGCACGGCCGCTGCCGAGCTCGCGGTCGGGGTGTTGGCGTGGTGGGCCGTCGACGAGATCGTGCGCGGGGTGAACCCGTATCGTCGCCTCCTGGGCGTCGGGGCCCTCGCCTCGCTCGCGCTGCTCGCGGTGCGCGCTCGTCGCCGCTGAGTCATCCGTCGGCGGCTACTCGGGGTCGCCGATGCGCTCGAGCGCGTCGACGATGAGCGCCCAGAATTTGCCGTGGTCGAGGTCGGTCGCCGCGTAGGTCGTGCAGTCGGCCGGGGCGGGCGAGCGGAAGTCGGCGACCGTCATGCCGAGGGTGAGCGTGCCGGTGAGTTCGATGTCGAGCGGCACGCGCACCACGGTCATCACCGTCGGGTCGATCACCAGGGCCACCGCGCACGGGTCGTGCACCGGCGGGTGCTCGAAGCCCTGCGCCTCCCGGTAGGTCTGCCCGAAGAAGGCGAGCAGCTCCACCACGAAGCGCGCCGGGGCGGTGCCGACCGCGGCGATCGCGGCCACGACATCCGGGGTGGCGATCGCCTGATGCGTGAGGTCGAGCCCCACCATCGTGAGCTTCCACTTCTCATTGAAGACGATGTGGGCGGCCTCGGGGTCGATCACGATGTTGAACTCGGCCGCCGCGCTCCAGTTGCCCACGTGGTAGCCGCCGCCCATGAGCACGACCTCCTTCACGCGTTCGGCGATGCGCGGCTCCTTGCGCACGGCGAGGGCGATGTTGGTGAGGGCGCCGGTCGGCACGAGGGTGACCGTGTTCGGCTCGTTGGCCATGATCGTGTCGATGATCAGGTCGACGGCGTGACGGGCGTCCGGAACGAGCGTCGGCTCGGGCAGGACCGGCCCGTCCAGGCCGCTCTCGCCATGGATGGATGGTGCGGTCTCCGCCACGCGCACCAGCGGTCGGTGCGCCCCGGCAGCGAACGGCACGCCCGTGATCCCGGCGATCCGAGCGACCGCCAGGGCGTTTCGGGTCACCTTGTCGATCGTCTGGTTGCCGTGGACCGTGGTGACGGCGAGCAGCTCCACCGTCGGGTTGCCGTGGGCCAGGATGAGCGCGATCGCATCGTCGTGGCCGGGGTCGCAGTCGAGGATCATCTTGAGCGCCATATCGGCAAGGTTAGCGGCCAGCCCAGCCGGTAGATTTGGACTATGACCTCTGCCCCCCACGACTTCCTCCTGCCCGGTGGCGCGAACATCACCGCGCTGCCCAAGGTTTCGCTGCACGACCACCTCGACGGGGGGCTGCGGCCCCAGACGATCATCGAGCTCGCCGAGTCGATCGGCCTGGACCTGCCGGAGACGGATGGCGCGGCCCTCGGAGAATGGTTCGCCGAGAAGTCCGACTCCGGTTCGCTCGTCGAGTACCTCAAGACCTTCGACATCACCACCGGTGTCATGCAGACCGAGGAGGGACTGATCCGGGTCGCGCGTGAGTTCGTTCAGGATCTCGGCGCCGACGGCGTGATCTGGGGCGAGATCCGCTGGGCGCCCGAGCAGCATCTCGGCAACGGCCTCACCCTCGACCAGACCGTGGAGGCGGTGCAGGCCGGGATCGAGGAGGGCATCGACGATGTGCGCAACGCCGGAGGGCGCATCCGCATCGGCCAGCTCGTGACCGCGATGCGCCACGCGGACCGCGGGCTCGAGATCGCGGAGCTCGCCGTGCGCCATCGCGGCAACGGCGTCGTGGGCTTCGACATCGCGGGCGCGGAGGCAGGCTTCCCGGCCGGCAACCTGCGCGAGGCGTTCGACTACCTCGCGCGCAACTTCTTTCCCACGACAGTTCATGCGGGGGAGGCCGACGGCCTCGAGAGCATCAGGGGTGCCCTGTTCGATGGCCGCGCCCTGCGGCTCGGGCACGGCGTGCGCCTGGCCGAAGACATCACCGTGGACCGCGAGGACGACGAGAACACCTACGTCGAACTCGGGCGCCTGTCGCAGTGGGTCAAGGACCGGGAGATCGCGCTCGAACTGAGCCCGTCATCCAACCTCCAGACCGGGGCGATCGAGCAGTGGGGCGACGACCTCATCGACCACCCGTTCGACTTGCTCTACCAGCTCGGATTCCGCGTCACCGTCAACACCGACAACCGGCTGATGAGCCGCACCAGCCTCAGCCGCGAACTCGCGCTGCTCGCCGAGACGTTCGACTACGACCTGAGCGACCTCGAGGTGTTCCAGCTGAATGCGGCCGCCGCGAGCTTCCTGCCTCTCGAGGACCGCGAGGAGCTCGTCGACCTGATCACCGACGGCTTCGAAAGAGCCTAGTCATGCCACTTCCGCCACTCTCCGAGTCGGCAATAATCCTGGGCGCGGACGCCGCCGACTGGCGCGAGGCCGTGCGCCTGGCCGGGCGAGCGCTCGTCGCCTCCGGTGCGGCGCGCCCCGGCTACGCGGACGAGATGATCCGCATGATCGACGAGCACGGACCGTACGTCGTGATCGCGCCGGGGCTCGCCCTCGCCCACGCGCGACCGGGCCCCGAGGTGCTCGCGGACGGCCTCGCGGTCGTGACGCTCGCCACGCCGGTGGCGTTCGGGCATCCGCACAACGACCCGGTGAGCGTGGTTCTCGGGCTCGCGATCAGTTCGGTGTCGGCGCACCTCGAGTCGATCGCGGAGCTCGCGAACGTCTTCAACGACTCGTCCGCCATCGCGGACCTCGCGGCCGCGAAGACCGCCGACGAAGTCATGAGAATCATGGGGAGTTCAGAGTGAAGATAGTTGCGATCTGCGGTGCAGGTATCGGCAGTTCCGGAATCCTCAAGGTGAACGCCGAGAGGGTGCTCAAGCGGCTCGGACTCGAGGCGGATGTCACAGCCGCCCACCTCGGGAGCCTGCTGACGGACTCTGCGGATGCCCAGATCATCTTGACCTCCGCGGAATTCGTCGATGCGATCGGCAAGACCTTCGCGGACGTGATCGTGATCGAGAACTACTTCGACACCGACGAACTCTCCCGCAAGCTCGAGGCCGCGCTGGGATAGTTTCACCTGCTCGCCGACACGGCGGGCGGGCTGAGTCAGGCCGCGATCGCCGAGGCGGTCGGTCGATCGGTCGGGCAGACCGTAGTGCGGACTCTGGTTGTGCAGGACGGCGCCGGGTGTCTGGCTGTTATGCGCTACAGACTCTGGTTGTGCAGGACGGCGCCGGGTGTCTGGCTGTTATGCCCTACAGACTCTGGTTGTGCAGGACGGTGGTTGCAGCGTCCTGCACACAGTGTCCTGCACAACCAGAGTCTGCGGAGTGGGTCGCCTTGATCGGGTCTGTCCTGCACAACGAGGGCTTGTCCTGCACAACCTGTCCTGCACAACAAGGGGAGCACAACAAGGGGAGGACAACGAGGGGAGGGCGGCGCCCTCAGGAAACGAGCGGACGCACGGCGGCCTCGAGCGCGGCGATCCGGCTTGCCGCCAAGGCGATCCGCTCGTCCGCAGATCCGGCGACACTCGATGCATCGATGTACACCTTCACCTTGGGCTCGGTGCCGCTCGGTCGCACGATCACGCGCGAGCCGTCCTCCAGCCAGAGGCGCAGGATGTCGCCGGGCGGAAACTGCTCGAAACCGTCGGCGAAGTCGTCGATCTGGCGCACGGCGGTGGCGCCGAGCCGCTCCGGCGGGTTCGCTCGAAGCCGGGTCATGATGCGCGGGATCTCGGCGAGATCCGACACGCGGATCGAGACCTGCGCGGAGGCGAAGGCGCCGAACCGGTCGGCGAAGTCGCGACGGTGCTGCGCGAAGCTCGTGCCAGAGCTCTTCAACTCGGCGAAGAGGGCCAGGAAGTCGAGAGCCGCCGAGATGCCGTCCTTGTCGCGCACCTTGTCCGGGTCGACGAGGTAGCCGAGGGCCTCCTCGTAACCGTAGGAGATGCCGGGGACTCGCGAGACCCACTTGAAACCGGTGAGCGTGTCGACGTACTCGAGGCGGTACTCCCGCGCCACGGCCGCCAGAGCGGGGGAACTCACGATCGAGGTGACGAGCACTCCCTCCGGTCCGCTCGCGGTGATGCGCTCGGCCGCGCGCCAGCCGAGCAGGGCGCCGACCTCGTTCCCGCTCAGACGCTCCCAGCCTCCGGCGGCGTCGGGGATGGCGACGGCGAGACGGTCGGCATCCGGGTCGTTGGCGATCACGAGCTCCGCACCCACCCGGGAGGCGAGTTCGAAGGCGAGGTCGAGCGCGCCGGGCTCCTCCGGATTGGGGAAGGCGACGGTGGGGAACTCGGCGTCTGGCTCGATCTGCTCCGTCACGATCACCGGAGCGCCGAACCCGGCCCGCACGAACACCCGGTGGGCCGTCTCGTAGCCGACGCCGTGCAGGGCCGTGTAGACGAAGAGGGGACGCACCGCTGGAGCGGAGACGAGCGCGGCGGTGCGACGGACGTACTCGTCGAGCACCTCCTCGCCCGCCACCTCGAAGTCGGTCGACCGGGGCAGGTCGAGCACGTTCCGCTCGGCGGCCACTCGCAGAATCTGTTCGGCGATCGCCGCATCCGACGGCGGAACGATCTGGGAGCCGTTGTCCTCGCCGCCGAGGTAGACCTTGTAGCCGTTGTCCCGCGGCGGGTTGTGGCTCGCCGTGACCATGACCCCGGCGCTCACTCCGAAGTGCCGCACGGCGAAGGCGAGTACGGGGGTGGGGAGGAGCCGGGGAAGCAGGATGGCCCGAACGCCGGCGCCGGCCATCAGCTCCGCGGTGTCCATCGCGAACACCCGGGAGTTCTTGCGGCCGTCGTAGCCGATCACGACGCTCGGGTGCTCCTCGCGGGACACCAGGAAGGCGGCGAGACCGGCGGCCGCCTGGGCGACAAGCACGCGATTCATCCGGTTGGAGCCGGCCTCGATCCGGCCGCGGAGCCCGGCCGTGCCGAACTCGAGCCTGGTGTCGAAACGATCGTGCAGTTCGGCGGTGGCGCCGGCGTCACCGGTCGAGGCCACGGCGATCAGGGCGGAGAGCTCCTCGCGGGTTTCCGCATCCGGATCCTGCCCGAGCCAGGCCCTGGCGGCCTCGAGGACGTCCCTGGTCACAGCTCGGCCACGATGCGTGCGAGCAGGGCGCTGATCACCGGCTCGGCCGACCGACCGGCGTCGAGCACTTCTTCGTGGCTCAGCGGAGTCTTCTGGATGCCGGCGGCGAGATTCGTGATGAGCGAGAGCCCGAGGATCTCCATGCCGGACTGCCGCGCGGCGATCGCCTCGAGCGCGGTCGACATGCCGACGATGTGGCCGCCGATGGCCTTCGCCATCTGCACCTCCGCCGGGGTCTCGTAGTGCGGTCCGCGAAACTGCGTATAGATCCCCTCGTCGAGCGACGGCTCGACGCCCCGCGCGACGGCCCGCAACCGCGCGGAGTAGAGGTCGGTGAGGTCGATGAAGGTGGCGCCCTCGAGGGGCGAGGCCGCGGTGAGGTTGATGTGGTCGCTGATCAGCACGGGGGTGCCTGGCGTCCAGGTCTCCCGGATGCCGCCCGCGCCGTTGGTGAGGATCATGACCTTCGCGCCGGCCGCGGCCGCTGTGCGCACGCTGTGCACCACGCGGCGCACGCCGTGACCCTCGTAGTAGTGCGTCCTGGCGCCGATCACCAGCGCGCGCTTGCCGCTGGGGAGCAGCACGGAGCGCAGGCTGCCGACGTGCCCCTCGAGCGCGGGCTTGCTGAATCCGGTGACCTCGTGGGCAGGGATCGTGGCCGTGGTCTCGCCGATCAGGTCGGCCGCCTTGCCCCAGCCGCTGCCGAGGGTGAGCGCGATGTCGTGCTGCTTGACCCCCGTGCGCTCGGCTATTTCGAATGCGGCCATGGCCGCGATCGAGAACGGGTCGTTTGCGGGGTCGTCGAGAAGATTCGGGTGCGTCGTCGCCATGATCCCACTCTATTGGTCCGCCTTGTCGCGCACGGTTTGGCTGGCTTCCCGCAACACGCGAGAATAGGCCCATGTCCTATGAGTTCGAGCGCAAGCAGCGCATCGCCGTCGTTGGTGGCGGACCGGGTGGTTACGAAGCGGCGCTCACCGGGGCCCAGATGGGCGCCGAGGTCACGGTCATCGAGCGCGTCGGGGTGGGCGGCTCAGCCGTGCTCACCGACGTCGTGCCGTCGAAGACGCTGATCGCCACGGCCGAGGCCGCGAATGCGATCGGCGAGGCCGCCGACCTGGGAGTGCAGTTCTTCACCCGCGGAGAGTCCGGCCGACCGGTGCGGCCCGAGGTCACGGTCAACCTCGCCGCCGTCAACCAGCGGCTGCTGCGCCTCGCCCGCCAGCAGTCGGAGGACATGAAGTCCCAGCTGATCAAGGCCGGCGTTCGGGTGATCCAGGGCGATGGTCGCCTCGACGGCCCCAACACGGTGATCGTGTCGACGGGCAAGGGCAAGACGAGCACCGACTTCGACGAGATCCAGGCCGACACCATCGTCGTCTCCGTGGGTGCGAGCCCGCGCATCCTCCCCAGCGCGAAGCCGGACGGCGAACGCATCTTCACCTGGACCCAGCTCTACACGCTCCAGGAGACGCCCGAGCACCTCATCGTCGTCGGTTCGGGTGTCACCGGGGCCGAGTTCGCCTCCGCCTTCACCGCCCTCGGCTCGAAGGTCACCCTCATCTCCAGCCGCGACCAGGTTCTCCCGGGCGAGGACGCGGATGCCGCCCGCGTGCTCGAGGACGTCTTCAAGCGCAACGGAATGACGGTCCTCTCCAAGTCGCGCGCCGATTCGATCAAGCGCACCAAGGACGGCGTGATCGCCACCCTGAGCGACGGTCGCACCGTGGAGGGCAGCCACTGCCTGATGGCCGTCGGCTCGGTGCCGAACACGGCGGGGATCGGCCTCACCGAGGCGGGCGTGCAGCTCACTGACTCCGGCCACATCCGCGTCAACCGGGTCGCACGCACGTCGATGCCGTCCATCTACGCCGCCGGCGACTGCTCCGACTTCCTGCCCCTCGCCTCCGTGGCATCGATGCAGGGTCGCACGGCCGTCTTCCACGCCATGGGCGATGCCGTGAACCCCACCGAGCTGCGCAACGTCGCCTCCAACATCTTCACCCAGCCGGAGATCGCGACGGTCGGCTGGACCCAGAAGCAGATCGAAGACGGAATCGCCCAGGGCGAGATCTACAAGCTGCCCCTCGCCTCCAACCCGCGAGCCAAGATGATGGGCATCAAGGACGGCTTCGTCAAGCTGTTCGCCCGCACCGGATCGGGCACCGTGATCGGCGGCGTGATCGTCGCGCCCCGCGCGTCGGAGCTCATCCTGCCGATCGCGATCGCGGTCGAGCATCGGCTCACCGTCGACCAGGTGGCCCGCGCGTTCGCCGTCTACCCCTCGCTCTCCGACTCCATCACGGATGCCGCCCGCGCGATGCACATCGTCAACTGAAGACGGCGTCAACCAAGGAGGAGGAGCGCTGGTGAGCATCGAGGACAACACGAGGCCGATCGAGCCGGGCATCGTCACCGACCTCGCCGGGCGGATGAGCTACGGGTCGTATCTGGCCCTGGACGAGCTGCTCGGCGCGCAGCATCCGCTCAGCGTCCCGGAGCATCACGACGAGATGCTGTTCATCATCCAGCACCAGACGAGCGAGCTCTGGATCAAGCTCCTGCTGCACGAGCTGCGGTCGGCGCGCGAGCTGCTCAAGGCCGACGACCTCGGCACCGCGCTCAAGCGCATCGCCAGGGTCAAGCACATTCAGGAGACGCTCACCCAGCAGTGGTCGGTACTCGCCACCCTCACCCCCACCGAGTACGCCCAGTTCCGCGACTCCCTCGCCAACGCATCCGGGTTCCAGTCGCACCAGTACCGCGCCGTGGAATTCATCCTCGGCAACAAGAACGCCAAGGTGCTCGCCGTGTTCGACAGTGACCCGGTCGCCCGGCAGGTGCTCGCCGACCTGCTCGAGGAGCCGAGCCTCTATGACGAGTTCCTGCGCTTCCTGCACCGGCAGGGGCATCCGGTGCCGGCGAGCGTGCTCGAGCGGGACGTGACGAAGGCGTACACCTTCACGCCCGAACTCGTGCCGGTGTTCACGGCGATCTACGACTCGGCCGACGAGAATTGGCGCATCTACGAGGCCTGCGAGGAGCTCGTCGACCTCGAGGACAACTTCCAGTTCTGGCGCTTCCGGCACCTCCGCACCGTGCAGCGCACGATCGGCATGAAGAGGGGCACCGGCGGATCGAGCGGCGTCGGCTTCCTCCAGCGCGCCCTCGACCTCACTTTCTTTCCGGAGCTGTTCGCGGTTCGCACCGAAATCGGCCGGTGAACGCCGACGCCCCCACCGCCTCAGACCCGATTCGGGTCGACGAGGTGTGGCTGGGCGGATGGCGCGGCCCCAGCCTGCTGCGGGTGCGCGACGGCGCGCTCGAGTACCTTTCGCCCGCCGGTTCCGCGCACCATGCCGGACCACGGCTGGCCGGAACGATCCTGCCCGGTTTCGTCGACTCGCACGTGCACCTCGGCCTGGTCGACGCGAGTGGGCTCGTGGCCGGCGGAATCTCCCGGGTGGTCGACCTCGGCTGGGACCCGGCCGTGGCATCGGGGTGGGCCGGATCGACCGGGCCGGACGCCGTCGACGTAGAGTTCGCGGGCGCCTTCCTGACCGCCCGAGGCGGGTACCCGGGCGATCGATCCTGGGCCCCGCCGGAAGCCGTTCGTGAGCTGTCGACCGGCGCCGAGGCGTCGGCCGCCGTGGCGGAGATGGTGGGCTTCGGCGCGAGCGTGATCAAGATCGCGCTCAACAGCGAGGCCGGGCCGGTCTGGTCGGACGCCCTCCTCGAGGACGTCGTCGCCGCCGCGCACGCGGCCGACCTCCCCGTGGTCGCGCACGCCGAGGGGCCGGGCCAGGCGATGCGGGCCGTCGCCGCCGGAGTCGAGACGCTCGCGCACACCCCGTGGACGGAGCGACTCACCGATGACGAGGTGGCCGCCTCCGCCGCCCGCTGCGCGTGGACGAGCACCCTCGACATCCACGGCTGGGGCGACCGCGGCCGCGCGTACGACACCGCCATCGACAACCTCGGTCGGTTCGCCGCCCTCGGCGGCCGCGTGCTCTACGGCACCGACCTCGGCAACGGCCCCCTCCCGGTCGGCCTCAACGCCCGGGAGCTCGCGGCGCTAGGCGAGGCCGGGCTGTCGACCGGCGACCTGGTCCGCGCGCTCATCCGGTCATCCGGTAGCTTCGGAGCACGCTTCACCTGGATCCCCGGAGAGGTCGCGCCGGGCCGGGAGGGCGCGAGCTGGCTGTCGACCGCATCGGTCGTTTCGCTCGTCACGATGGAGGAGATCTACTCATGAACACATCACTGGATGCGTCCGACCTCGCCGGTCGTGCGGCGCAGCTCGACCAGACCGACCCGCTCGGCCGATTCGCCGCGGAATTCGTTCCGAGCGACGAGGTCGTCGCCTATCTCGACGGCAACTCGCTCGGCCGCCCGCTCCGGGTCACCGGCGACCGGTTCGCATCCTTCCTCGAGCGTGAATGGGGCAGCCGCCTCATCCGGTCCTGGGACGAACGGTGGATGGACCTCCCTCTCGCCCTCGGTGACCGGATCGGCTCGCTCACCCTCGGCGCGGCGCCCGGCCAGACCGTGGTCGCCGACTCGACGACGGTGCTGCTCTACAAGCTCATCCGCGCGGCGGTGGACGCCCGCCCCGGACGCACCGAGATCGTCGTCGACGACGACAACTTTCCCACCGACCGGTTCGTGCTGGAGGGGGTGGCCGCCGAACGCGGAATGACTCTGCGCTGGATCTCGGTGGACCCGGAGCGGGGCGTGACCGTCGAGCAGGTGCGCGATGCCGTCTCCGCTTCGACCGCCCTCGTGGTGCTCAGCCACGTCGCCTACCGCTCCGGCTACCTCGCCGACGCGCAGGCGATCACTGAGGAGGCGCATTCGGCCGGGGCGCTCGTGCTCTGGGACCTCTGCCACTCGGCGGGGGTCGTGCCCACCGAGCTTGACGAGTGGGGCGTGGACATCGCCGTCGGCTGCACATACAAGTACCTGAACGGCGGGCCGGGGTCGCCGGCCTTCGCCTACGTGCGTCGAGACCTGCAGGCCGGGTTGCAGCAGCCGATCTGGGGCTGGATGGGGGCCAGCGACGTCTTCGCGATGGCACCGGAGTACCGGCCGGCCGCCGGCATGAGGCGCTTCATCAGCGGCACCCCGCCGGTGGTCGGGATGCTCGCCATGCAGGACATGCTCGACCTCATCGAGCGGGCGGGCCTCGGCGACATCCGGGAGAAGTCCCTGCTGCTCACCGACTTCACGCTCGACGTCGTGGACGCGTGGCTCGCGCCGCTCGGCGTCACCGTCGCGACCCCCCGTGAACCGGAGCGCCGGGGGAGCCACGTGACGATCCGGCACGACGGCTTCCGAGAGGTGACCGCCGAGCTCTGGGCTCGGGGCGTGATCCCGGACTTCCGCGCTCCGGACGGCATCCGGATCGGGCTGTCGCCGCTGAGCACGACCTTCGCCGAGCTGCTCGCCGGCCTGGCCGCGATCCGACACGCGATGAATCCGGCCGCCGGCTAATCGGCTCGTGGTCGGTCAGCGGCCCGCGTCAGCTCGCGATGTCGAGCAGCAGGTAACCGGATGACACGGTTGCGCCCACCGCGGCGTTGACGTTCGCGATGGTGCCGTCCTTGTGCGCGGTGATCGGCTGCTCCATCTTCATCGCCTCGAGCACGAGGATGAGGTCGCCCTTGACGACGACGTCGCCCTCCGCGACCGCGAGCTTGACGATCGTGGACTGCATGGGGGCCTTCACCGAGTCCCCGGTGGCGGTGACGACCGCTCCGGCTCCTCCGCGGCGCCGGGGGGCCGGTCCCAGGGCTGCGCTTCCGGCGGACGCGGCTACGAGGCGCGCGGGCAGGGTCACCTCGATGCGCTTGCCGTCCACCTCCACGACGACACTGCGCCGGGGCGCGGCCGCCGGGGTATCGGCGAGCGACCCGCTCCAGGGCTCGATGTCGTTCACGAAGTCGGTCTCGATCCAGCGGGTGTAGATGCTGAACGGCGCCGTGGTGAAGGCGGGGTCGCGCACGATCTTGCGGTGGAAGGGCAGCACGGTGGGCAACCCGGCGATCTCGAACTCATCGAGGGCGCGACGGGAACGCTCGAGCGCGTCCTCGCGGGACGACCCGGTCACGATGAGCTTGGCGAGAAGCGAGTCGAATGCCCCGCTGATCACGTCGCCCGTGGTCACTCCGCTGTCGACGCGCACCCCGGGTCCGCCGGGGAAGCGGAGCGCGTGAACGGGGCCGGGAGCCGGGAAGAAGTTGCGTCCGGCGTCCTCGCCGTTGATGCGGAATTCGAAGGAGTGCCCCTCCGCCACGGGATCGTCGTAGTCGAGGGCGCCGCCCTCGGCCAGCCGGAACTGTTCGCGGACCAGGTCGATGCCGGTGACCTCCTCGGACACCGGATGCTCCACCTGCAGTCGAGTGTTCACCTCGAGGAAGGAGATGGTGCCGTCCTTGGCTACGAGGAACTCGCAGGTGCCGGCCCCGAGGTATCCGACCTCCTTGAGGATCGCCTTGGATGCCGAGTAGAGCAGGGCGTTCTGTTCGTCGGTGAGGAAGGGCGCCGGGGCCTCCTCCACGAGCTTCTGGTGGCGTCGCTGTAGCGAGCAGTCGCGGGTGGAGACCACCACGACCTTGCCGTAGGCGTCCGCGAGGCACTGGGTCTCGACGTGGCGGGGCTGGTCGAGGTACTTCTCCACGAAGCACTCTCCCCGGCCGAATGCGGCGATCGCCTCGCGGGTCGCCGAATCGAACAGCTCGGGGATCTCCTCGCGCGTGCGGGCCACCTTGAGGCCGCGGCCGCCCCCGCCGAAGGCCGCCTTGATGGCCACGGGAAGACCGTGGATGTCGACGAAGTCCAGCACCTCCTGGGCGCCAGACACCGGGTTGAGGGTGCCGGGGGCGAGGGGCGCCCCCACCTTCTCCGCGATGTGGCGGGCGGACACCTTGTCGCCGAGCTTCTCGATGGCGTCGGGCGATGGCCCGATCCAGATCAGGCCGGCGTCGATCACGGAACGCGCGAACTCCGCATTCTCGGCGAGGAATCCGTAGCCGGGATGCACGGCGTCGGCACCGGATCGCCGGGCGATCGACAGGATCTTGTCGGCGCGCAGGTAGGTGTCGGCGCTCGTTGCGCCGTCGAGGGCATACGCCTCGTCGGCGAGCTTCACGTGCCTCGCGTCGCGATCCTGGTCGGCATAGACGGCGACCGCGGGTATCCCCGCGTCCTTTGCCGCCCGGATGACTCGGACGGCGATTTCGCCTCGGTTAGCGATCAGGAGCTTCGTGATGCGGGGCATAGTTCTTTAGCCTATTGGTCGGGACGGGTACGCCTTTGGCGGTGGGCTACAAAAAAGCCGGATGGGGCGGTGAGATCCTCTACAACTCGGCCCGGTCCCCCGCGCGATTGAGCGCCGCTACCGGTTCCACAGCGACGGCCAGGAAACCTCGAACTCGAGGAACAGCGACCGCAGGGTGGAGAGCGACAGGCCGACCACGGCATGCGGGTCGCCGTCGACGGACGTGATGAATGGCGCACCCAGACTGTCGATCGTGAAGGCGCCGGCGACCTGGAGCGGTTCACCGGTACCGATGTACTCGTCGATCTCGTGGTCGGAGATGTCGTCCGCGAAGGTCACCCCGGCCGTCGCCACCGCGCCCGCCGCGCCACGAATGCCGCCGCCGCGGTGATCGATGAGCCAGTGCCCGGAGTGAAGATGACCGGTGCGCCCGCGCTGCAGCAGCCACCGCTCGCGCGCCACCTCCGGGCGGTGCGGCTTGCCGTAGACGATGCCGTCGAGTTCGAACGCCGAGTCCCCGCCGAGGATGAACCCGTCGATCGGTTCGGCGTCCACGAGCTGACCGGTCACCGCCTCGGCCTTGGCGCGCGCCAGCAGCAGCACCATCTCGCT
Organism: Lacisediminihabitans profunda; assembly: GCF_008040105.1. Taxonomy (GTDB): domain Bacteria; phylum Actinomycetota; class Actinomycetes; order Actinomycetales; family Microbacteriaceae; genus Lacisediminihabitans; species Lacisediminihabitans profunda. The sequence goes on along the minus strand of NZ_VRMG01000015.1, from coordinate 67,779 downwards.
CGGGGTGAGGGGTCCTGCCGCGGCGACCACGGCATCCTCGTCCACTCGGGAAGGGAGCACGGCCGGTTCGACGCCGGCGGCCCGCAGGGTGGCGAGTCTCGCCGGCGAGGTCGATGCGAGGTAGAGACGCACTGGTGCTTTCGTCACGAAGGTCGCTCCCGGGGAATGTCCGGGCCGCTCTGTGGCAAGCTCGGGGGATGGGTGAAATGCAGGGCAAGACGGTCGAGATCGAGGTTACCAACGTAGCTCACGGCGGTGTGGCGGTCGCCCGCCACGAGGGCCGGGTGATCTTCGTGAGTGACGCCATTCCGGGCGAACGCGTGCTCGCCCGTATCACCGAGGACTCGAAGAAGTCGTTCTGGCGGGCCGAGACGCTCTCGGTGATCACCGCCTCCGAGCATCGTCGACCGCACGTCTGGGCCGCCGCGTCGATCGACCGCGCGCCAGAGGACCGGGCGGGCGGCGCCGAGTTCGGCCACATCGACATCGCCCATCAGCGCGAGCTGAAGCGGCAGGTGCTCGCCGACTCGCTCTCCCGCATGGCCGGGGTGACCACGGAGGCGACCGTTGAGGCGCTTCCGGGCCCCCACAACGGCACGGGATGGCGCACTCGCGTGCGACTGCAGGTGGCCGAAGACGGCACCCCCGGCCCGTACGCCGCACGATCCCACCGCGTGATCGCCGTGACCGACCTGCCTCTCGCCACCCCGGCGCTTGCCGCGATCGCCCCCCTCGACGAGAAGTTCCCGGGCTCCGCCCACGTGGACATCGTCGTGCCCTCGGTGGGCAACCCGTTCGTGCTGGCCGGAGGCGCGACGAACGCCGACCGGGGTCGCGCGCATCGCATCACGGAGCGGGTGGGGGAGCGCGAGTTCCGCCTCGACGCCCGAGGCTTCTGGCAGGTGCACCAGCACGCCGCGGAGACCCTGACGCGTGCCGTGCAGGACGCCGTCGACGAGTCGCTCTTCGACCCGAGGGCGTCCAATCTCGACCTCTACGGCGGGGTCGGCCTGCTCGCCGCCGCCGTGGGCGACCGGTTCGGCAATCACGTGCGGATCACGACCGTGGAGAGCGACTCCCTGGCCACCGATCACGCCGCCGAGAACCTCGTGGAGTGGACGGGAGCCGCGGCGGTGACCGCGCGCGTCGAGCAGTTCCTCCGCGGGCTCGGGGCCACGGCCGGGGCGCACGAGCGGGACAGCCTGCGTCGGGGCACCGTGATCCTCGACCCTCCGCGGTCCGGCGCCGGCAAGGAGGTCGTCGCCGAGCTGGTGGCGCTCGGGCCGGCGCAAATCGTCTACGTCGCCTGCGACCCGGTCGCGCTCGCCCGCGACGTGGCCCTCTTCGCGGCCGGTGGATACGAGCTCGGCGGCCTTCGCGCCTTCGACCTGTTCCCGAACACCCACCACGTCGAGGCCGTCGCCACCCTGACCCGCGCCTGATGCCCCGCCGCGGGCGCCTCTCGGCGGCCGGCGGAATCGTGACTCGCTACCGTCATGGCGCGCCTCTAGCGCCTGTGGAGAGTCCGCGAGCATTACCATTGGGTCAGGAACAGCTGGGTTTCAGAACAACTGCGCAGACAGGATCGGCCATGGAGCAGACGACGATCGATGAGCCGCGAGCCAGCGCGCGCCCTACCGGCGTGCGGGTCTCGGTGGTGGACGACCACGAATCCGTCAGGCTCGGTTTGAAGGCGGCCTGCATCGACGCCGGATTCGATTTCATTCTCGCTGCGGCATCCGTTCAGGAATTCGTCGACAACCTCAACGGCCGGGAAAACGATGTGGTCGTGCTCGACCTCTCGCTCGGCGACGGTTCGACGGTCACCGAGAACGTGAAGCGCGTGCAGGCAACCGGATCCGCCGTGCTGATCCACAGCATCGCCGACCGCGTCGCATCCGTTCGGGAGGCGCTCGCCGCCGGGGCCGCCGGGGTTATTCCCAAGTCGTCGGCCACGAAGACCGTGATGTCGGCGGTGGAGACCGTGGCGCGCGGCGAGGTGCTCAACAACCTCGAGTGGGCGACGGCCATCGACGCCGACCGCGACTTCGCGAAGGCACAGCTCGGCCGGCGGGAGCGGGAGATCCTGCACCTCTACGCCTCCGGCCTGCCACTCAAGCTCGCCGCGCAGCAGCTCGGCATCGGCTATTCCACGGCTCGCGAGTATCTCGATCGGATCCGCGTGAAGTACGTGGAGGTCGGTCGCCCGGCTCCCACCAAGGTCGATCTGCTTCGCAGGGCCGTCGAAGACGGCATCCTTCCGGGCCTGGACCCGGATGCCGATGGCCGCTAGGTCGGCACCGGATCCGGCTGAGGCCCTCGGGAGACAGCCTCACAATCCGATCAGTCGCCGACAGATCGAAACCGTCGTCTCGCGCTCCGTGGCGATCATCGGACTCGTGTTCGGCGCGCAGTCCGTGCCGGTGGTTCTCGACCAGTTGCCGCACATGCAGCAGGCGTTCGCGTCGCTGATGATCGTGGCGATCTTCGGGGGCATCCTCGCCGCCGTTGTCGCGTCGTTCGCCCGCAAGTTCGTGCGCGCCGTGAACGCCTACATCGCCTTCGCCTTCCTCGCCGCCCTCGCGAGCTGGCCGTTCGTCGCGATGAACCCGACGACGGTCGAGCCGGACCGCCCCTGGTTGTGGCTGCTGGTGACCGTGGCGACCTCCACGGCTGCCGTGGCCCTGAGCACCTGGGCGGCCACCGTCTACCTCTTCGTCGCGCCGATCCTCTACGGAATCGTGCGGATCACGCCATCCGGCGGCGGCAAGAGCTGGGAGTCCGCCGCCCTCGACACGGCATACGCGATCATCCTCGGCGGCGGCGTGCTCATCCTCATCACCCTCCTCCGACAGGCCGCGGCCTCGGTGGACGCTGCTCAGGTGGCTGCCCTCGAGCGCTACGCGCACGCCGTGCGGCAGCACGCGACGGAGGTCGAGCGCGTGCAGGTCGACTCGATCGTGCACGACAGCGTGCTCACCACCCTGCTTTCCGCGGCGCGGGCATACACGCCCGAGGCGAAGGACCTCGCCACCCGCATGGCGCGCAACGCGATCGGTCACCTCAAGGACGCGGCGGAGACGTCGCCGGATGACGACGCCACCATGAGCATGGACCAGCTCGCCCACCGGATCATGGGCGCCACCTCCACCCTCTCCGCGCCCTTCGAACTTCGCGCCCAGAAGGTCGGCACCGGGATCATCTCTGTGCAGTCGGCAGAGGCCGTCTATTCGGCCTCCGTGCAGGCGATGGTCAACAGCCTCCAGCACGCCGGCCACGGACCGCAGGTGACGCGCTGGCTCTCCATCGAGGAGGGCGAGTCCGGCGGCATCCGCGTGGAGGTCGGTGACACGGGAGCCGGCTTCGCGGTCGAGACCGTTCCCAGTGAGCGGCTCGGCCTCAGGGTGTCGATCATGGAGCGGGTGGCGAACGCCGGCGGCATGGTGGAGATCGAGTCGAACGCCGGGGAGGGCACCGTCATCCGCATCCTGTGGCCGAGGCCCTCGACCGCGTCGACCCTCGCAGACGCGGGCTGGGAGCAGGTCGCCTCGTGAACATCACCGTCCCCCGATACCTGATCATCGGCCTCGCCGCGATCTTTTCCGCCTACCACCTGCTTCTCGCAAGCGTGTCCATCGACGTGCCCAGGGAGAAGGGGCCGTATGTGGCGGCCATGCTCCTGTACGCGATCGCCACCGTCGCGAGCCTCTGGCCGTCCAGGACCGCGCGGATGCCGCTCTGGCTCGCCGCGTTCAACGCCGTGGTCGCCATCGTCGTTCCCCTGCTCGTCACGAGCCAGCTCAACAAGGTCGTCGGCGACAGCTATGCGGCCTGGCACACCGCGGCCATCGGCACGCTCATGGTGATCACCTCGACCCGGCGTCGGCACACCTTCGCCTGGATCGGCACCGGCGCGCTCATCGTGGAGACCATCGCGTGGTCCGGTGTCGGCGGCCTGCTCGCCTACGGGGTCATCGGCAGCACGGCCTGGGTGGCCGTCTCCCACGCGCTGTCGCTGTCGCTCGCCAAGGCCAGCCGGGACACCCGCCAGTACGCGCTGGCCGAACGCGAGGCCGTCGAGTGGCGGGCGGCGCAGGAGGCACACGTGTCCGAGCGCCAGTTCCGTCTCGGCCAGACCAGCCGGATGTCCCTGCCGATGCTGCAGAGGATCGTCTCCGTGGGCGGGGAGCTCACCGAGGCGCAACGGCGGGAGTGCCTGTACCTGGAGGGCGCCATCCGCGACGAGATCCGCGGCCGGAAGCTGCTCAACGACCGGGTGCGCGAACAGGTGATGGTGGCCAGGCGCAAGGGCACCACGGTCACCCTGCTCGACGAGGGCGGCATCGACGATCTCGACGACGACGAGCTCGAGAGGGTGCTCAATCGCCTGGCCGAGGCCATCCGCGACACCCAGACCGGCAAGCTCATCGCCCGCACGGTGCCCGAGGGCTCGGACATCGCCGTGACGGTGGTCGGGCTCTCCTCCAGCGACGACGGCCACGCGAGCGCGCTCGGCAGCCACGGCGTCGACGACGAGGAAGACGAGGTCGACCTCTGGCTGGAGATTCCCCGCGTCGCCGCGCGGGAGCACGCGAGCACCCTGTAGGCACCCCTCGCCGTTTCTGCCACGCGTTTCTCCGGAGGTTTCGCGCGGACCTCGGTGGAGTAGCCCGCGGATGCGGGCAACTCCGGCGGACTTGTCGCCCGGTGCGCCGAAACCTCCGGAGAAACGCGTCTCGGGCAGAGACAGGACGTGGCAGCGGCCGGACGCGAAAACGGGACCGGCCCGAAGGCCGATCCCGTTTCGAAGCCCCGGGTCAGGGCGATAACCCGAATATCGCCCTGACCCGCCCCCAAATCATTAGCCCGCTTACCCTAGTTGGCTAATGAATGGTGGTGTCACTCCAAGGAGAAACACCTAGCACTGTCAATACTGCAATGCACAGACCGTACCGCAAAGTCGTCACTTAGGGGGACTTCCGGGGGACAATTTTGTACCCTGTCACCCGTTCGAGGGCCGAAAATACCGGGAATTCCCGGGCCACAAGTGCGGATGCCGGGGTACGTTTGGCAAAAGAGGGAACTTTTCCTCCGTCACGTGTCCCAATACCGGCGGTATCCGCAGGTGGGGATGCGGAATTCGTCGAATCGAAGCCTCCGCGCTTTGGATACCGCAGAATTGGCACTCGTTCGGGGGTGATTAGGCCAGAAACCTAGCCGGAAAAGCTCCGCCAGGCGCCGTATCCGGGCACGAGCGTGCCGCGCAGCTGTCGCTGGCTCCGCTGCCACGCGCTCTGTCCGCCCCGAGCGAGGCGTGAGTCGTCATCGTCCTGCGCCTCATCCAGCATCGCCGTGATGACCGCGGTGACCGCGGCCAGCTCGAGCGGGGTCGGATCCCCGCCGAGCACGGTGATCGCCTCCGCGGCCTCCTGCGCCTCGCTGCCGCTCACAGGGGGATGTTCCCGTGCTTCTTGGGCGGGAGGCTCGCGCGCTTGGTCCTGAGGGCCCTGAGGGCCTTCGTCACGACGACCCGGGTTGCCGCCGGCTCGATCACGCCGTCGAGCTCACCGCGCTCGGCCGCCAGGAAGGGGCTCGCGACGTTGTAGGTGTATTCGTTGGCCAGCTTGGTGCGCACGGCGGCGACATCCTCGCCGGCGGTCTCCGCGGCCTTGATCTCGCTGCGGTAGAGGATCTGCACGGCCCCCTGGCCGCCCATCACCGCGATCTCCGCGGTGGGCCAGGCGTAGTTGAGGTCGGCTCCGAGCTGCTTCGACCCCATCACGATGTAGGCGCCGCCGTAGGCCTTGCGCACGATGACCGTGACGAGGGGCACCGTCGCCTCGGCGTACGCGTAGAGCAGTTTCGCCCCGCGGCGGATGACGCCGGTCCACTCCTGATCGGTGCCCGGCAGGTACCCGGGGGTGTCGACCAGAGTGAGGATCGGGATCGAGAACGCATCGCAGAACCGCACGAACCTCGCCGCCTTCTCCCCGGCATCGATGTTCAGCGTGCCGGCCATCGTCGACGGCTGGTTGGCGATGATGCCGACCGATCGTCCCTCGACCCGGCCGAATCCGATCACGATGTTGGGTGCGAAGAGCGGCTGCACCTCGAGAAAGTCGGCGTTGTCGACGATGTGCTCGATCACTGTGACGACGTCGTACGGCTGGTTGGGGCTGTCCGGGATGAGGACGTTGAGGCGACGGTCCTCGTCGGTCGTCTCGAGTTCGACGCTGCTCTCATAGACCGGATGCTCGGCCAGATTGTTGTCGGGCAGGAAGCCCAGCAGGGTGCGGGCATAGTCGAGGGCGTCATCCTCGTCGGCGGCGAGCCAGTGGGCGACACCGGAGACCTTGTTGTGGGTGAGTGCGCCGCCGAGCTCCTCCATTCCCACGTCCTCGCCAGTGACCGTCTTGATCACGTCCGGGCCCGTGACGAACATCTGGCTGGTCTTGTCGACCATGATCACGAAGTCGGTGAGGGCGGGGGAGTAGACGGCGCCGCCGGCTGCCGGGCCCATGATGATCGAGATCTGCGGGATGACGCCGGACGCGGCAGTGTTGCGGCGGAAGATCTCGCCGTACTTGCCGAGCGCGACGACACCCTCCTGGATGCGCGCGCCTCCCGAGTCGAGCATTCCGATGATCGGCACGCCCGTCTTGAGGGCGAGATCCATGACCTTGATGATCTTCTCGCCGGCGACCTCGCCGAGCGATCCGCCGAAGATGGTGAAGTCCTGGCTGTAGACGGCGACCTGGCGACCGTGGATGGTGCCGGTGCCGGTGACGACTGCGTCACCGTACGGACGCTTCTTCTCCATGCCGAACGCGTGGGTGCGGTGACGGACGAATTCGTCCAGCTCCACGAACGACCCGTGGTCGAGCAGCTGTTCGATGCGCTCGCGGGCAGTCTTCTTGCCCTTGGAGTGCTGCTTCTCGATCGCCGCCTCACCGCTCGCCGTCACGGCCTCGTGGTAGCGCACCTTGAGGTCGGCGAGCTTGCCCGCCGTCGTATACATGTCGTTGTCTGCAGTCACCCGTTCACTTTAGCGTTCACGATCGGACGCAACCGCTGGTGATCATCTACAAAACACCGGCCAAAGCATGGTCGGCCGTACCCTTGGAGCATGGACTTTCCTCGCAGCAGACGGCTCGCGGCACGACTCGAGATTCTCGACGAGTGCGGCTCGACGAACACCGAGCTCGTGCGGCGGGCGTCGACGCACGGCGACGAGTGGCCCGACCTCTCCGCGCTGGTGACGCTGAACCAGACCGAGGGCCGCGGCAGGCTCGGCCGGGTCTGGGTCGCGCCGCCCGGGCGTGCGATCGCGATCTCGGTGCTGCTGCGACCCCGTCTGCCCGCCGGGGAGCCGCTCGGCCTGGAGAACTTCGGCTGGTTGCCGCTCATCGCCGGGGTGGCGATGACCAGGGCGGTCGCCGCGCTCGTGCCCGACCACTCCGTGACGCTCAAGTGGCCGAACGACGTGCAGGTCGACGGCCGCAAGGTGTCCGGGCTGCTCGCCGAACTGCTCCCGAGCCAGGATGCCGTCGTGATCGGCGCCGGGCTCAACCTCGCCTTCGAGGAGCACGAGCTGCCCACTCCCACCTCGACGTCCCTCTCGCTTCTCGGGGCATCCGCCGCCCTGCCGGAACTCGCGGATGCCGCGCTCGCGGGTTTCCTCGGTGAGCTCACGCCCCTCTACGCCGAGTTCCTCCGGCTCGGGGCCGACCCCGGGGCGAGCGGTGTGGCGGAGGCGGTCGGCGAACTCTGCAGCACGCTCGGCCAGCAGGTGAAGGTGCAGTTGCCGGGAGGAGACGTTCTCGTCGGAACGGCCACCGAGATCGATCGCACCGGCAGGCTCGTCGTCACCCGGTCGACGGATGGCCGCGTAGTGGCTGTCGCCGCCGGGGACGTGACACATCTGCGGTATGAATAGGACATGGCAAGCGACGAGCAGGACAGCGAACGGGTAGTCGCCCGGCTGAGGCCGCACGGTCGCGTGCTGTTCTGGCCGAGCCTCGTCCTGATCGCCACCGTCGGTGCGATGGCGTACTTCAACGGAGACTTCTCCGAACAGTGGCAGAACGTGGCGGTTCTCGCCGGCGGCACCCTCGTGATCGTGCTGCTCTGGCTCCTGCCGCTCCTGGCCTGGCTGGGCAAGCGCTACATCATCACCACTCGACGCATCATCATCCGCACCGGATTCTTCGTGCGGGTGCGGCAGGAACTGCTGCACAGCCGCGGCTACGACGTGACCGTTCGGCAGAATTCCCTGCAGAGCATGTTCGGCAGCGGCGACGTCTTCATCAACGCCGGCCTCGAGCATCCGGTGCTGCTGCGCGACGTGCCGGGCGCCGACCTCGTGCAAAGTGCGCTGCACGACCTGATGGAACGCAGCCTGAACCCGATCGCCGCTCGCCGACAGGCCGAGGCGTCGAGGGCGTCGGACGAGACGACGGCCTGGGGCACGCGCTAGACGGGAGTCGTCGTCCGGTCGGCGCCCTCGGCGTCGCGCCGGTTGCGGGCCGCGAGTCCGTCGCTGCGGTGTGGACCGTACACCCAATACCGATACATGAGGAACCTGAAGGCAGTGGCTACAAACAGTCCGATCACATTGGAGGAGATGTTGTCGGCGAGGAGAGTGTTGAACCCCAAGACGTAGTGCGAGATGTAGAGACACAGCAGGCTAATGCCCATTCCGACCACGGCGATGGCCCCGAATTCGATGAGCTCCAGCACAAAGTTCTCGCGGCGATGCTCTCGAAACGTCCAGTATCGATTCCCGAACCACGTGACGATCGTCGCGATGGTCACGGAGACGATCTTCGCCCCGAGCGGCTGCTGAAAGAAATGGTCCGCTCCGAATGCCCCGAGCCTGAGCGCGTTGAAGATGCCGACGTCAATGAAGAAGCCGGCCAATCCAACCACGCCGAATTTCAAGGCGTAGCGGATGATGCGTTCGTACAGGTAACTGATCAAGCTCTGCAGCCGAGACATCACGCAGACCCTAACTGGCCATGGGGGAGAATGAGACACTGAGCATAGTAGCCCGGCTCCGTGTGAGAGCAGGGCGATGCACCCGAGACAGGATGGAGACAGTCCCGTGCGAGTAGGCGTAATCGGAGGCGGACAGCTCGCCAGGATGATGATCCCGGCCGCGGTGAATCTCGGCATCGAACTCCATGTTCTCGCCGAAAACTCAGGAGATTCTGCCGCGCTCGCCGCGACCACCATCGGGGACTACCGCGAGCGCGAGGATGTCCTGCGTTTCGCGGAGGGGGTGGACGTGGTCACCTTCGACCACGAGCACGTGCCGACCGAGATCCTGCGCGAGCTCGTCGAACGCGGAGTGCGAGTTCATCCGAGTCCGGATGCGCTGGTCTACGCCCAGGACAAGCTGCTGATGCGGGAGCGGCTGTCCGAGCTCGGGGTGCCTGTGCCCGAGTGGGCGCGAATCGAAACGGCTGAGCAACTCGACCTGTTTCTCCAGGCGAACGGCGGCCGGGCGGTCGTGAAGACGGCGCGCGGCGGCTACGACGGCAAGGGCGTGCGCGTCGTCTCCTCGTCGACCGACATCGCCGACTGGCTCGCGGTCGGCGACCCGCTGCTGGCCGAGGAACTCGTGGACTTTCGTCGGGAGCTCGCGCAGCTGGTGGCCAGGCGCCCATCCGGCGAGATCGTGAACTGGCCGGTGGTGGAGAGCATCCAGCGCGACGGAGTGTGCGCAGAGGTGATCGCCCCGGCCCCACGATCGGCCGGGAAGCTCGCCGATGTCGCCTGCGAGATCGCCACCACCGTCGCCGAGGAACTCGGCGTGACCGGAGTGCTCGCGGTGGAGCTGTTCGAGACGATGGACGAGCGGCTGCTGGTCAACGAGCTCGCCATGCGCCCGCACAACACGGGCCACTGGAGCATCGACGGGTCGACGACGAGCCAGTTCGAGCAGCACCTGCGCGCCGTCCTCGACCTGCCGCTCGGGGCCACCGGAACGCGCGACCAGTGGTCCGTGATGGTGAACATCCTCGGCGGGCCGGCCGAGGGCTCGCTCGCCGACCGATACCCGGCCGCCCTGGGCGACCAGCCGACGGTGAAGGTGCACAACTACGGCAAGGAGCCGAGGCCGGGCCGCAAGGTGGGCCATGTGACCGCCGGCGGCGACGATCTCGACGAGGTGGCCTATCAGGCGCGTGCCGCTGCGGCGTATTTTCAGGACGACAATCTAGGCTGATGCCTATGCCAGAGCCCCGGGTCGCCGTTGTCATGGGTTCAGATTCCGACTGGACCGTGATGCGCGACGCCTCGGAGACCCTCACGGAGTTCGGCGTGGAGCACGAGGTCGAGGTGCTCTCGGCGCACCGCACCCCCGAAAAGATGATCGCGTTCGGCAAGGAAGCGGCCGGTCGCGGCCTCGGAGTGATCATCGCCGGCGCGGGCGGCGCCGCGCACCTGCCCGGGATGCTGGCGTCGGTCACGACGCTCCCGGTCGTGGGAGTGCCGGTGGCCCTCTCCAAACTCGACGGCCTCGACTCGCTCCTCTCGATAGTGCAGATGCCGGCCGGCGTTCCCGTCGCCACCGTCTCGATCGGTGGGGCCCGGAACGGGGCCCTGCTGGCCATCCGCATTCTCGCCGTCTCGGACCCGTCCCTGGCGACGCGACTGTCCGAATACGCGAAGGGTCTCGAGGCTCTGGTCGCGCAGAAGAACGCCGCGCTGAAGTCGACGCTGTGACCGCCGTCAACCCGGTGCGCGACCCGGACCTCCGCTCCCCGAACGTCATGACCAAGCGGGCCTGGTGGCTCGTGGGACTCAACATCCTCATCCCCGGTTCGGCGCAGATCCTCGCGGGCAACCGCAGGCTGGGTCGTTTCGGCGTCGGCACGACCTTCCTGCTCTGGGCGGTCGCCCTCCTCAGCCTCGTCGTCTACCTCGTGGCGCATCCGGTGTTCTACACGATCGTGACCAACCCGATCGTGCTCACCGTGGCGCAGGTGGCGCTCGCCGGATACGCGATCCTCTGGATCGTGCTCACTCTGGACACGCTGCGGCTCGTGCGGCTGATCCGCGCCGCCCCGATCACGCGCCCGTTCATCGCGGCCCTCGCGGTGCTCGCTCTCGTGGCGACGGCCGGTGGCGCCAGCTATGCCGCCGTGACGGCCGGGAGCGCCCGCTCGGCACTCGGCCAGATCTTCGCCGGATCGACGATGGCCCCGCCCGTCAACGGCCGATACAACATCCTGCTGCTCGGCGGGGACGCGGGACCCGACCGCACGGGACTCCGTCCGGATAGCACCTCCGTCGCGAGCATCGACGCCGCGACCGGCGCGACCACCATCATCGGCATCCCCCGCAACCTCGAGCAGATCCCGTTCGTCACGGGCTCACCCCTCTACGGCCCGTTCCCCAACGGCTACAACTGCGGCGACAAGTGCCTCATCGACTACCTGTACACCTACGGAGAAGAGCACCCCTCCCTGTACCCGAAGGCCGTCACGAACGGCAGCCTGCCGGGGATCGAGGCGATGCGGGATGCCGTCGAAGGCGTGCTCGGCATCAAGATCCAGTACTTCGGCCTCATCGACATGCAGGGTTTCTCCGACCTCGTTGACGCGCTGGGCGGCGTCACGGTGGACGTGCCGACTCGCACGCCGATCGGCGGAGTCACCGGGGCGAAGCCCACCGGCTGGGTCGAGGCCGGCACCCAGAAGATGAACGGCGCCACGGCCCTCTGGTACGCCCGCACGCGCTACGACAGCAACGACTTCGAGCGGATGGCGCGCCAGCGACTCGTGCAGGAGGCGATCATCAAGCAGTTCCAACCCGCGATCATCGTGAGCAAGTTCCAGGCGATCGCGCAGGCGGGAGCCCAGGTCGTGAAGACCGATGTGCCGAGTTCGGCGCTCGGCGGCTTCGTCGATCTCGCCGAGAAGTCGCGCAAGCTCCCGGTGGCGCACCTCGAGCTCGTTCCGCCCGTCGTGCAGCCGGGCAACCCCGACTTCAGCAAGATCCGTCAGCTCGTCGCCCAGGCTCTCGCGCCCAAGACGGCGACGCCCGCGCCGTAGCGTTTCTGACTCTAGAGGTCGGCGTGGAGCTGCCAGACCTTCTCCGCCGAGTCCTTCCAGCTGAACGCGCCCGCGCGGTCCTGGCCGAGGAAGCCCAGCCGGCTCGCGAGTTCCTGGTCGGTGAGAACGGTGGAGATGGCCGCGGCCAGCCGGTCGGGGTAGCCCTCCGGGTCGTCTCGGGCCACGACGAGGCCGGCACCGGCGGCGACCTCGACCACGGCCGCGTCATCCGAGTGCACGACGGGCGTTCCGAAGTTGAACGCCTCGATCACGGGAAGCCCGAAACCCTCCGCGAGGCTCGGAAAGACGAAGACCGCGGCGCGCCCCAGGGCCACGGCCAGGTCGGCGTCGGCGAGGTAGCCGAGGGAGCGCACGCGGCCCTCCTCGAGTCCGGCCTCGGCGGCGATGCTGGTCAGGTCGAGCCCCTTGAAGCCCTCCGGGCCCGCGATGAGCAGGGGGATTCCGTCGAGTTCCGGGCGGGACAGCGACTGGATGAGCGGGACGAGACCGTTGCGCGGCTCGAGGGTGCCCATGCTCAGGATGTACCGGTCGGGAAGTGCGAGCCGCTCTGCGCGCGCCTCCGGGTCGATCGGCGTCGTCAGCTTGGAGCTGACCGCACCGCCGATCACCCGGATGCGGTCGCCGAAGTCGTAGATCTCCGCCAGTTCCATAGCCACGGCGTGCGTCGGCACCACCACGGCATCCGCGTACTTGTATGCCCGCTTGGTCATCGCCTTGTACCAGGCCAACCGTCGGGGCGAGAGCGACTCGGGGTGGGTCCACGGGATGACATCGTGGATCGTGACCACGGTCTGATCGCCCACGTTGTTGAGCCGGTCGTGCTTCGAGAGCGGGGCGAAGAGGCCGGGGGCGTGCAGCATTCCCGAGCCGGGCAGGCGGGTGAGACCGAACTGCCAGGCTACTTCGAGTTCGCGCCGGGCGAGGGCGCTCTTGAACAGGCCGGCGAGACCGGGCAGCAGGGTGGTGATGCGCTCGTAGTCCTGCTCGGGTGAGGCCGAGACGACACCGGTCACCTCACAGCCGAGCGGCGCCGTGTGGATCAGCTCGCGGGTGAGCTCCTCGGTGTACCTGCCGATGCCGCCGGGGATCGGGGCCACGATCTGGTCCACGATCACGCGAAGGGTCGTCATGTCGCTCCAATGAAGTTTTCGGGCCTGCCGGGCCACCGCTCGACTTTACCAGCCGACGAGCGTGCCCCACGAATGGGGGCCACTGCCGGACCCGGGCATCCGTTCCCGCGGCCACCCCCACCCGCCACTGGGCCCGTTTGTCGCGAATGGTGCTCGTCGACCCAGCGTGATCGCTACGCAGGGGCACATTCTGCCGAAGGGGGACCTCGGTGAGGGGCGCAGTGAGGAGATCACCGAGCGGTGATCAACCGGCGGAGAGCACTCCGGCGTCGTTCGCTGCCGAGAGGGCCTCGCGCCAGTCGCGCATCTCGGGGATGCCTGCCCGCTGCCACGCGGCGTGCCCGAGCACGGAGTAGTCGGGTCGCGGGGCCGGGCGCACGAACTGGTCGCTCGTGGTGGGGAGCACGCGCTCCGGGTCGAGACCGGCCAGGCGGAAGACCTCACGGGCGAAGTCGAACCAGGTCGCCTCGCCGGAGTTGGTGCCGTGGTAGATGCCCGGGGCGGCCTCGGAGTCGAGCAGCGTCACGATCTGCGCCGCGAGATCCGCGGTCCAGGTGGGTTGGCCGCGCTGGTCGTTCACGACGCTCACCGTGTCGTGGGTCGCGGCGAGTTTGAGCATCGTCCGCGCGAAGTTGCCGCCGTTCGCCCCGTACAACCAGGCCGTGCGCACGATGTACGTGCCGTCTGGGTGGGCCGCCGTGGCGAATCGCTCGCCGTCCGCCTTCGTGCGTCCATAGGCCGAGATCGGGTTCAGGGGGGTGCTTTCGTCGTAGGGCGAGGTCGCCGAGCCGTCGAAGACGTAGTCGGTGGAGACCTGCACCAGCCGCGCCCCGGACTCCGCCGCCGCGATCGCCAGGTTCTGCGCCCCGGTCGCGTTCACGGCGTACGCCTCGGCCTCGTGACTCTCCGCATCGTCGACCTTCGTGTAGGCGGACGCATTGATCACGACGTCATGGCCCGCCACCGCCGCGCGCACCGTGTCGAGGTCGGTCACGTCGAGGTCGGCACGGGTGAGCGCCGTGACGTCCCGCCCGGTGAGGGCCAGCCGAAGGTCGGTGCCGAGCATTCCGCCGGCTCCGGTGATGAGGTATCGCAAAGTGGTCACGCCTTAGATCGTGCCATCTTTCACCGCGGCCTGGATCCACGGGATCACCTCGTCGAGCATGTCCTCGAGGGTGGTGGTCGCCTCGAAGCCGAGCAGGTCCCTGGCCTTCGTGGTGTCTGGCACGCGCTTCTGCACGTCGTGCTCGTAGCCCTCGTCGTGCACGAGACGAAGCGGAACGCCCTCGCCCTTGATCTTGCGCCAGATCACCTCGGCGAGTTCGGTGACGGTGTGCCCGGATGCGGTGGAGATGTTGAAGTCGGTGTTGAGCGCGTTCGGGTGGTCGAGGGTCAACACGATGCCGCGGGCGAGGTCGCCGCCATAGGTGTAGTGGCGAACCTGGTCGCCCGCACCGAGGATGTGCAGGGGATCCTGCCCCTTGACGATCTTCTGCACGAGGTCCGGCACGACGTGGCTCATCGCGAGGGTCACGTTTCCGGAGTCGATCTCGACGTCGCCGAGCGCCCGGCTCTCGCCGATCCCCACGCAATTGAACGGCCGCACTATCGTGTACGGCAGCTTGTACTGGTCCCAGGCCGCGCGGGCGAAGTACTCGACGGCGAGCTTCTGGAAGCCGTAGGACGACAGGGGCGGCGGGACCAGGCGTTCGTCGCCCTCCTTGCTCGGCCAGCGGTCGGTGGACTCGAAGACCATCGAGCTCGACATGTAGGTGACTTTCTTCAGGCGACCTGCCTTGTGGGCGGCGATCGCGGCATCCACCGAGGAGGCGATGATGCGCTCGTTCTGGGCGAGAAGATCGTAGGCGTAGGTGTGGAAGTAGGAGATGCCGCCGATGAGTGCGGCGCCGGCGATGAAGTGATCGGCGTCGGAAAGCACGCGGGTCATCAGGTCGACGTCCTGCACGTCGCCCACGATCAGTTCGTAGTCGGGGTGGGAGTCGTAGGACTTCACGACCCGGCCGTACTTGGAGTAGTTGTCCACGCCCACCACCTTGTGGCCCTCGCGCAGGAGCTCCTCGACGATGTAGCCGCCGATGAATCCGGCCGAGCCGGTGACGACCACCTTCGTGGGTTCGGTCATGATGTGGGGCTCCTCTTTGAAATGGCGTTCAGTTGGTCGAGCGTGAGGCGGGGTCCGAAGGCGAACCGGTACCACCTCAGGTACTTGGGGATCCAGGCGGCCACCCGGAAGTTGGTGGTGCCGGCGGTGCGGTCGAGCCAGATCGTCGGGATCTCGGCCACCGGCAGTCGCAGGCGCCGCGCCTTCGCCGTGAGCTCGATCCCGATCTCGAAGCCGTCCCGGCTGTCGATGCCGACGGAGCGCACGAAGGCGGCGTCGTAGGCCTTGAACGAGTTGGTGGCGTCCCGGGTGCCCGCATTCGCGAATGCGTGCAGGGACTGCCCGGCGGTGCGGGAGAGGAGGCTCTTGAAGCGTGGCGCCCCGACCTGCTGGCCGCCGGCCATGTAGCGCGAGGCCGCGGCGATCACCACTCCGCGCTCCACGAGCAGAACGAGGTCGTCGATCTGCCGCGGGTCGTCGCAGCCGTCAGCCATCGTCACGACGAGCGTGTGCGCGTTCGCGTGGTCGATGCCGTAGCGCAGGGCGTTCGCCGGTCCGCGCCCGTAGTCGTTGACGATCACCCGCACCTGCGGGTGATCGATGGCGAACAGCTCGGTGGGCGGGATCGTCGTGTCGTCCGCGCTGTCGACCACGACGAGGATCTCGGCGTCGCTCGTGACGGCCGCGACGATGCGCCGCAGACCGGGCAGAATGTGCTCGCCCTCGTTGTAGGCCGGGATGATGATCGACACCCGGTGCGTCGGCTGCGTCACACCAATACCCCGTTGCCCAGGATGTTCCAGACGTCGACGACGGGCTTGTCCGTGCGCAAGTCCCGGTACTCGGGATGCGGGGTGGCGATCACGAGAATGTCGGCCTTCTCCAGCACGAGGTCGAGAGGCAGGAGAGTGTCATCGGTCTCCTCGGAGACGTACGGGTCGGTGGACAGCACGCCCTTCGCCTTGAACTTGAGCACCCGACGCAGCTTGTACGACAGGCTCGAGCGGATGTCGTCGGATTCGGCCTTGAACGACATGCCGAGGATGCCCACGGTGGCGTTCGCCAGGTCGAATCGCTTCTCGAGCCGGCTGACGAGGTAGAGCGGCAGGCCCTCGTTCACCAGCATTGCCGAGTGCCCGAGGCTGAAGGTGTTGTCGCTGAACGCGGCGAGCTGCATCGTGTCCTTGAAGAGGCACGGACCGGCGGCGAAGCCCGGGCCGGGCATGTCGCTCGCCCGCGGGTAGTCCTTGGTGAGCCCGGCGCGGATCTTCTCGAAGTCGAGTCCGCGATCATTGGCCATCATGTAGAACTGGTTCGCCGCGGCGAATTTGATGTACCGCCAGGTGTTCGTGAAGAGCTTCGCGAGCTCGGCCTCCTCCGGTTCGAGGTGCACGATCTGTTCGGTGAGCAGTCCGAAGAGCTCGGCGGCGCGCTCCCGCCCCGCCGACGTGCGGGCGGAGACGATCTGCGGCAGGCTGAACAGCTCGGTCATCGCCCGGTGCTCGGCGATGCGCTCCGGGCAGAAGGCCACGGGAACGTCCACCCCGAGACCCGCGATCATCCTCTCGACGAGGGCGGTCACTCCCGGGTACACGGTGCTGCGCAGCACCAGCAGCTGCCCGTCACGCAGGTATTGGCTGCAGGCGCCGAGTGCCTTGGGGATCGCATTCGGGTCTGGATTGAGGTGATCGTCCACCGGCGTGCCGATCACGACGACGATGTTGCGGGCGTCGCCGACGACCGCTGCATCCGTCGTGGCGCGGATGCGTCCGGCCAGGAGAGCCCCGCGAAGCATCGGCTCGGCCCCCGGCTCGAGGAACGGAACCGTGCCGCCGTTGATCAGCGCGACCGCGGTTTCGCTGAGGTCGTAGATCACCACGGACGCCCCACGGTCGGCGAGCGCGATCGCGAGCGGCAGGCCGACGTGGCCGGCGCCGCCGACGACGACGACGTCGTTGTCGAATTCTCGTGGCATTGGTGTCCTCGGGATCGCGGAGGCACTCGAAACGAGCGGATCTCGGCTGGGCGGGGTTTCCAGCCAATATACCTGTGCGACGAGAGCGCCAGAACGGGTGGCTCCCGCCGACGCCTCCGATCCCGCCGCTAGGCTGGACGCCGGATGCCACACGACCCGACTCTCGAAGTCCCCGACTCGTCCGGCCAGCCTGGGCCGGGAGCGGCGGTCGGCGTGCGCGAGGGGCGCCGAACCCCGTGGACCCCCGCGACCCTGCACTACGGGTCGCTGGTGCTGGGGTTCGTCGCGATCCTCTGGATCGGACACGACCAGTGGTTCTTCGGCGACGACTGGGCGATCCTCGTCCCGCGATTGGATGCGAGCATCCTGGTACCGCACGTCGGCCACTGGAACATGTCGCCGGCGATCGTCTTCCAATCGCTGCGCAACTGGCTCGGGCTCGGCTCCTACCTGCCGTTCCTCGCGCTCGCCGTGCTCGCCCACGTCGCCGTCGTGCACCTGGTCTGGCGAATCCTCAACCGGGTGGGAGTGCAGCCGTGGCTCGCGAGCGTGTTGGGCATCGCGCTCCTGCTTCTCGGCGGGGCATCGGAGAACATCTTCTGGGCGTTCCAGTTCGGCTTCATGGGTGCGATCGCCCTCGGCCTGTGGGTGCTCGTGCTGTTCGACCGCCCGCGCCTCAACATCCCGCTCATCCTGGTGCTCTCGCTTCTCGCCCCCACCTTTTCGGGCACCGCCATTCCGGTTCTCGCCGCCGCGGCTGCCGTCGGCGTGGTTCGGCACGGCTGGTGGCGCACGGGTCTGCTGCTGGTCCCCACGGCGGCCAGCTACCTGGTCTGGTACGTCCTCGTCGCCCGCGGCTACGCGGTGCCGGCCGCGGGGATCACCTCGATCGGCGGGGTGGCCCGGGCCGGGCTCTACGCGGCGGCGATGTACGGGGGAGGACTCGGGCGCGGCCTGCCCGTGATCTGGCTCGGCGTGATTCCCGCGCTCACGACGGCCGTCTGGGCGATCAGGACCGTGCGACGCGGCCTGAAGTCCCGAGCCGCGGCGGCCTACGCCATGGTGGGCGGGTCGCTCGTGTTCGTGGCGCTCACCACCTACTCGCGCATGTCGTTCGGGATCTCGGCAGCCGCATCCGAGCGCTACGCCTACCTCGTGATCGTGTTCCTGCTGCCGGCTCTCGGTCTTCAGCTCACCTGGCTCGCGGCTCGCGGGAGGCGAGCGTTCGCGGCGGTCGCCGCCGGTCTCGTGCTGATCATCGGTTTCAACACCGTCGACCTGGTGATCGAGGCTCACGCCCAGGCGGTGCGGGAGACCGGCAGCGAGCGGCGGATCGACGCGGATCTCGCGCGACTGCTGGAGAGCCCCGGCGACCCGGCACTGCTTGCGAGGGCGGCAGATGCCACCTGGTCGCCCGACCTGCTCGGGGCGGACCTGCTCGCGCTCTATCGCTCGGGCGAGTTTCCGAAACCCTAGAGATGGGCCCTAGAGAGCGGCTCGCGCCTTGAGCGGCTCCCACCAGGCGCGGTTGTCGCGGTACCACTGCACGACATCCGCGAGTCCCTGCTCGAACGGGACGAGCGGTTCGTAGCCCAGCTCGGCCCGGATCTTCCCGATGTCGACGCTGTAGCGCAGGTCGTGGCCGAGGCGGTCGGCGACCCGGTCCACGTACGACCAGTCCTTGCCGGTCGCGTCGAGCAGCAGCTGGGTGAGCTCCTTGTTGGTGAGCTCCGTTCCCCCGCCGATGTTGTAGATTTCGCCGGCCCGGCCGCGGGTGAGCACCATCGCGATGCCGCGGGTGTGGTCGTCGACGTGCAGCCAATCCCGGATGTTGTTGCCCTCGCCGTAGAGGGGAACGTGCTTGTCGTCGATGAGGTTGGTGACGAAGAGCGGGATCACCTTCTCGGGGAAGTGATACGGACCGTAGTTGTTGGAGCAGCGGGTGATCGAGACGTTGAGCCCGTGGGTGCGGAAGTAGCTGCGCGCGAGCAGGTCGCTGCCGGCCTTCGACGCCGAGTACGGCGAGTTCGGTTCGAGCGGGCGCTGCTCGTCCCACGAGCCCTCCGCGATCGAGCCGTAGACCTCGTCGGTGGAGACGTGCACGAAGCGCTTGAGTCCGCTGCGCAGGGCCGCGTCGAGCAGCTTCTGGGTGCCGAGCACGTTCGTCTCGACGAAGATCGACGCGTCGCGCACCGAGCGGTCGACGTGGGACTCCGCGGCGAAGTGCACGACGGCATCGACGGTGGGGAACAGTTCGTCGAGCAGGGCGGCGTCACGGATGTCGCCCTTCACGAACGTGTACCGGGGCGAATCGGCGACCGAGGCGAGGTTCTCCAGGTTGCCGGAGTAGGTGAGGGCGTCGAGCACGACGACGTCGGCGCCCTCGAGTCCCGGGTAGGCGTCTTCGATGGTGCGGCGAACGAAGTTCGAGCCGATGAAACCGGCGCCGCCGGTGACAAGAATTTTCATGTAGTGGGAGCTCCTTGGATCGACCTCCTAGATCTTAGCTGCCAGCCGTCTGCCGTGCCCGGTTCGCGCGAAGGGTGCCTTGCTAGACTCCAAACCGTGCAAATTCGCGAACTCAAGGTCCCTGACAGCTACGAGATAACCCCGAAGCAGTTAACCGACGATCGCGGCGTCTTCCTTGAGTGGTATCGGTTTGACCGGCTCGAGGCCACCATCGGGCATTCCTTGCAGCTTGCCCAGGCGAACACGTCGGTGTCCAAGCGGGGTGTGGTGAGGGGCATCCATTTCGCCGACATTCCCCCGAGCCAGGCCAAGTACGTGTCGTGCCAGTTCGGGGCAGTGCTCGACTACGTCGTCGACATCCGCGTCGGTTCACCGACCTTCGGCCACTGGGACACTGTGCTCCTCGACTCGACCGATCGCAAAGCCATCTACATCGCTGAAGGCCTGGGGCACGCCTTCGTGGCGCTGACGGCCGACGCCACCGTGTCGTATCTCGTCACGTCGACCTTCGACGCGGGCCGCGAGCATGGCATCAATCCGCTCGACGAGGAGATCGGGCTGACCTTCCCTCCGGAGGCCGGTGATCTGCTGTTGTCTCCGAAGGACACCTCGGCACCTGGACTCTCGGAGGCGGCAGCCATGGGGCTGCTGCCGACGTGGGCGGACGCCCGGTCCTTTTACGCGAGCCTCGGCCAGCAGGGCAGCTGAGCATGCGCGGAATCATCCTCGCCGGCGGGTCCGGCACGCGCTTGTGGCCGATCACCAAAGGCATCTCGAAACAGCTGATGCCTATTTATGACAAACCGATGATCTATTACCCGCTCTCAACGCTGCTCATGGCGGGGATCAGCGAGATCCTGATCATCACGACGCCCGAGTACAACGCGCAGTTCCGGGCGCTCCTGGGGGATGGGTCGGACCTCGGCATCACGATCCAGTACGCCTCGCAGCCATCCCCGGACGGGCTGGCCCAGGCGTTCATCATCGGTGAAGAGTTCCTCGGCGACGAGAGCGCCGCCCTGGTTCTCGGAGACAACATCTTTCATGGGGCCGGCCTCGGGTCTGCCCTTCGCGGCAACGCGGACATCGATGGAGCGATGATCTTCGCCTACCACGTCTCCAATCCGAAGTCCTACGGCGTTGTCGAGTTCGACGAGAACATGAGTGCGATCTCGATCGAGGAAAAGCCGCAGAGCCCGAAGAGCAACTTCGCAGTGCCCGGCCTCTACTTCTACGACAACTCAGTCATCGAGATTGCGAAGTCAATCAAACCGAGCGCCCGCGGTGAACTCGAGATTTCTACAGTCAACGAACATTACCTCCGCCAGGGCAAGTTGAAGGTGCAGGTGCTCGACCGCGGTACGGCCTGGTTGGACACTGGGACATTCGAATCCATGGTGCAGGCAACTGAATTCGTGAAGGTCGTGGAGGACCGGCAGGGCTTCAAGATCGGCTGTATCGAGGAGATCGCGTGGCGTGCCGGATGGATCGGTGACGAGCAGCTGCGTCGCCTTGCCGAGCCCCTACAGAAGAGTGGATACGGTCGCTACTTGAGCTCACTGCTCGGGGACTAGGTGTAGTTCCCGGGGACGTTGTACTGCTGTGACTCCAAGCACCGTCACGGACGTTCGCGTATGGCCGTCGGCGACGTTGCGGATCTCGTGTGCCGGAAGCTGGACCTTCTCGGCCCTCTAGTTGTGCCGCCCGCGTCGGTCGGGCCGTGTTCTGCAGGACGGGCCCCGGTGGTGCGGGTGCCTACCCCGCAGACTCCAGTTGTGCAGGACAGCTTGTGCAGGACACGGCAGGGGGTGGCGAACCGAAGGGTCCCGCTCTGCAGGACGCTCCCGTCGGTTCTGCACCTCTCGTCCTCGCTATCCGCCCGAGGCGTCCTTCACAACCCGTCCTGCCGTCCTGCGCGACCCGTCCTGCATAACTGGAGTCTGCGGGGTGGGCGCCCGTGGACGGCGGCACCGTCCTGCACAACCCGTCCTGCACAACCCGTCCTGCACAACCCGTCCTGCACAACCCGTCCTGCATAACCCGTCCTGCATAACTGGAGTGTGTAGGGCGGACACCCGTGGACGCCCGAGCCGTCCTGCACAACGCGTGCCCGGGCGAGGGAGTGCCGCACAATGGCGGGGACAGGCGGGCCGAAATGCCCTCCTGGCCTGGCTCCACACCGCGATCGGAGCCGGCCCACCCATCAGCCGGTTAACTAACGTCCCTGGGCGGTGCAGCTAGGTGATTCGACGTCGGAGCCGGTGGGTCAGCTGTCGCCAGGCGTAGCCGAGAGGGTTTCGACGCGCGGACGCAACCCGGGTTTGGAGCTCGGCGAGCGAGGTCTGCGCGCGCTCCTTTTCGTCTATGAGGGCTTGAACATAGCCGATGATCTCGTCGTTCGGCATCGGGCGTCGCCTGGCGGCAATCTCGCCGACCTCGGGGGCGTCGAGCGGGTAGGCGGTTCCGATGTATTGGAAGACCTCGCTCTCCGTCTGGCGCATGAGGTCGAAGAAGTGTGCGTTGGGCACAAGGCCCAACTGAGCCAGACGATCTTTAAGCCAGGAATCGGGATATTGAACGACGACAGGGCGTTCATCGACGATCGCGAAGCCCCCTGAGGCGAACGTGTCGGCAATCTCCATTTTGTCGTAGAAGTGGAAATGGGTGCGATCGAGCAGTCCGGTCTCCGTGTACGGGAATTCGCCCGAGAGTAGATCGAGACGCACGGAAAGGTGTCCCATGTGGGGGATCGAATAGGCCACGAAACCCCCGGGAGCGAGGCGCGGGCGGATCAATCGAAGCGTCGCACGCGGGTCGGGAAGATGCTCGAGGACATCCGCGAAGATCACCACATCGAAGACGCCCAGCGATTCGAGAGCCTCGGGTTGAGTGATGTCGATCACCAGCGCCCGATTCAGGACCTCGCGTGCGATGCCGATATCGGCCGAATTTGTATCGATTCCGGTGACGGTGCAGCCCCGCTCCCGGATGAGGGCGGCTCCGAAGTTGCCCGTGGAGCAGCCGACGTCGAGTACGCGCGAGCCCTCCGGGATCAACTCGAAGAGGTTGGCCCAGCTGTTGTTGTGTGAGCCAGCAGCGAATTCATGCTTGGCGTAGGGCGAAACGGCGTCGGTCACGTCACGACTATACCGACACGCTCCAGTTACAGAGAGTCGCCCTGCGTCGGGGTCAGTGAACCGAGGGCCCCGATCGACTCCGTCGCAGCCGCACCACTGCCAGGCGCGTCCACAGCCCGGCGCGAAGCGCGACGCGCACCGGCCAGAGTGCCCAACCCGAGTATTTCCGCATCAGGAACTTGCGAGCGCTGAGGTGATGCTCGCGCACCATCGCACTCGAGTCGGTAGCGGTCGAGTGCGCTCCGGAATGCACAACGGTCGCTGCTGGCTCATAAACACACAACCAGCCTGCCTTGCCCATTCGATAGCCGAGATCGACATCCTCGAAGTACATGAAGAAGTGCTCATCGAATCCGCCGAGTTGTTCGAATGCGGATCGTCTCGCGAGAAAGAACGCGCCGGACAGCCAGCCGCTGGTACGCGCCTTCAGCATCTCGGTGCGGTCGTTGTGGTAGGCGCTACTCCATGGATTGGTCGGCCAGATGTTCGCAAAGAGCGCGTGGCCTACGCCCGTTCGAAGTGAAGGGATGGAACGCGCAGATGGGTAGATGACCCCTGCTTCGTCCACTATTCGTGGGCCGACCAGCGCTATTCGCGGGTTGCTCTCCGCCCGGGCGATCAACGTGTCGATGGCTCCGGTGTCGATCGTGATGTCTGGATTGCCGATAACCAGCCATTCGATTTCGGCGGGGAGAGTGGCTACAGCGGCGTTGATCGCCGCTCCATAGCCGAGATTGCCGGTCATCGGAAGGTAATCGAATCCGGCTCTGCGCACGAGTGTGGAAATCGATCCGTCGTCCGCCTTGTTGTCGGCGACAATCACCCGAAGTTGCCTCGCGGACGAAGCGGAAATGCTGGCAAGAAAACCCGGCAGCACAGCGTCTGATCCAAAGCTGACGGTGATCACCCCGACGGCGGCTGTGGACGACACGGAGTTGCTGGGCATTTCACCAATCATAGATCGGATGCCTCGATCGCTGACGGGGGATCCCGACCTAGTCAATCGGCGTCATGCCGACGGAGACATCGGTAAAGAGGGGCCCCCAGGACCGCGCGTGCTGCCCGATTGAGAAGGAGGCCGCGTCGGTTGCACGGGCGATTTCCTGGTCGTCAGAGCCGAACATTGCCACCGTGACCCCGTATTCCCCGCCGCCGAAGTTGGCTCGAGGAAGGGCGAAGCGCACCCGGGCCGCACCGTCAAGGGTCGGGAACTTCGCGTCGAGGCTCTTGGAGGTGGCTCCGGTGACGAGTTGACCGAGGGGGTTGTCGATGTGCAGGCCCACCGCCCATTTGTTCAATGGGGTGGCCGACTCAACGTCGACCTCGACGAGGAGATCGTCACCAGTGGAGAAGTTTCTCTGCTCGTGCCCCTGGCCGTCCAGAACGCGCACTCGGGCGATCTTTCCGCGTTCGCCGGCGGGCTGTTTGAAGGTCCCGTGCCCTGTGGCGTCGGCTTCGTATGTCGCCTCGAAACCGGACCTCAGAACGGAGACCGCGTCGATCGGTTCCCCGTCGAAGACCACGCTGCCACGCGCGAGAACGATCGCTCGATTGCAGAAGTCCGTCACCTGATTCAGAGAGTGAGTGACGAGCACGATGGTGCGGCCCTCGTCCTGGAAGGATCGAATCTTGTCCAGGCACTTGCGTTGGAACGCTTCGTCGCCCACCGCAAGCACCTCGTCGACGAGGAGTAGATCGGGATCAACGTGCACTGCCACGGCAAAGGCGAGGCGCACATACATGCCGCTCGAGTAGAACTTGACCTGAGTGTCGATGAAGGCCTCGATGCCGGAAAACTCCACGATGTCATCGAAGTGCATGTCGGTCTGTTTGCGGGACAGGCCCAGAATCGACGCGTTGAGGTACACGTTTTCGCGGCCGGTGAGGTCCTGGTGGAAGCCTGCTCCCAATTCGAGAAGCGCGGCCATCCGTCCGCGGCGCTGCACCGACCCGGTGGTCGGCTGAATGATCCCGCCGATGGCCTTGAGGAGCGTGCTCTTGCCCGAACCATTGGGGCCGATGAGGCCGACTGTCGAACCGGCCGCTATTTCGATGTCGACGTTGCGAAGGGCCCAGAAGTCTTCCCGATAGCGGGCTCCGCGACCGAAATTGACGATGCGCTCTTTGATGCTGTTGTCTTTGCGCACGATGAAGCGCTTGGAGACGTCATTGACCTGCACGACGTTGACGGGGGAATTCATTACAGCTCCTGAGCGAAGTTACCGGAGAGTCTCGTGAAGAGGCGCTGGGCACCGAAAAGTAGGACGAGCCCGAGAAGCCCGATGAGCAACATTCGGAGTGGCAGATCCGAGGGAGACCCTCCCTCGCCGGTGGGCGACCAGAACGCGTCCTGGAACCCGAGTACGGCGAGCGTCACCGGGTTGTCGATATAGATCTGGAGGAGCCAATTCGGGAAGAAGCCGGAGACCGCTTTCAGCGAATACACGATCGGCGAACCCCACATCAGCAGGAGCAGCACAACCTCGACGATGTACTGAACGTCCCTCAGGAACACGTTCACCGCGGACAGAATCAGCGCCAAGGCCGCGCCATAGATGAGGACGATGCCCAGAGCTCCGACGGCGAAAAGCAGGTGAGTCCCAAAGCTGAGAGTGCCGATGACCAGGGCAGCCACAACGAGGATGAGGAATTGAATAAAGAAGTTGAAGAGTGCCGAGCCGATTGTGGCCAGCGGGAAGATCTCCCGGGGCAGGTAGACCTTCTTGACGAGTCCGGAGTTGGCGATGATCGACCCGGTACCGGTCTGAATGATCTCGCTGAACAGCGTGTAGATCGTCAGTCCGGAAAAGATGTACACAGCGAAGTTGTCGATGCCGCGAGCGGCGTGGAGGAACTGGCCGACGACGACGTAGTAGATGAGCAGCTGCGTCAACGGGCGGGCCAGGCTCCAGAGGAAACCCAGGGCGCTGTCCTTATACCGAGACTTGAGTTCTCGGCGGGTGAGCATGCTCAACAGCTCCCGGCGCCGCCAGATGTCCGAAATCGAGGTGGCGGTGCCGCGGAAGAGGCTGCCCGTCGCTCCTGCGTCCTGCCAGGGTGCCGCTGCAAGGGCCGCCTCGCGCTCACGAGAAGACATTTCTGTGCCTGCCATCGATTAGCTCCAAGCCGTTGCGAATAAACAGCGACATGATGCTGCGTATGAGAGGATACAACACCCTTCCGTGCCAATCTGTGAGGTAGCACTCGTCGTGACTAGATGCTCGGGGCTGTCGGCTAAACTCGATCTCTTGTACTAGACGACGCCGTGGTGCCCTGCTCTGCGGCCGGTGCCTCTTGACCGCGCCACATGGGAGCTACACCAGATGAATCGCGCAAAGGCCTTCCTCCGAAAGGTCGCCCTCCGACTGTTTCCCGCCAACTCGCGATCTCGCCGCTTACTCGCCGCCTTCTATTGGACATACAAGGGCGGCTCCGAAGCCTTCGCCAAGGCGCTCCGGGACCGACCGCTCTATCGCGGCAAGCGCAGCGGACTGCGAACGTATGCGGCATGGCGACGGCAGGAACGAAAGATCTCCACGGCAAGCAACGACCTTGCCATGGCGACGTCCTTTGCCGTGATCATCGAGCGTGACGGCCCCAGGGCGGATGTCGCGGTCGCGGCGACGGTGCGCAGCGTCCAACGTCAGATCGGCACTCGGGCAACGGTGTTTCCCGTTTCGTCAGGCATCTCGATGGCTGACGCGCTCGCGCCGGTCAGCCAGGACTTCGTGCTGTTCCTCAAGGCCGGGTCACTCCTGGCGAGCGGGGCTCTGACCGAGATTGCCAAGCTGCATCGGGTTGACCCCGCGCTCAAGCTCATCGGGTTCGACTCTGACGAGCGCGGACCGCTCGGAATGGTGCGCAACCCCCGATTCCGCCCGGAGTGGTCGCCGGAGATGCTTCTGGGAGTCAACTACTTCGGCCGAGCCTTCGCCATCAAGCGGAACGCTCTTCTGGCTACTGGGGCCGCGGTCGTGTCGGACCGCGGCATCTGGCGAGTGCTGCTTGCATCTCGGCTCGAGAGCCGCGTCGTGGGCAGGCTGCCCCGGGTGCTGCTCACTGAACCGGCGGGACAGGCAGCGCCACTCACCGTCGACGACGCGGAGATGGTGCGAGCCGTGCTGGAGGAGCTCGGCGAGAAGACCGAGGTCACGATCGATTCGGGCGACGTGGCCCGAGTTCGATTCCTGCCTGACCAGTGGCCGTCGGTGTCCGTCGTGATCCCGACCCGTCATTCCCGGGCCAATCTCGGGAGACTGCTCCCGAGTCTCGCCAGCACCGACTACCCACGCTTCGACGTGCGAGTCGTCGACAATGGCGGCCACACCACAGAGAACGACGAATGGTACTCGGCAAATTCGCACGGGCTCTCGCTGGCGGTCGACTGGTGGGTCGAGTCTCCGTTCAACTACTCCCGGGTGAACAACCACGGTGCTCGGTCCACCGACGGCGAGATCATTCTGTTTCTGAATGACGACACCCAGATAGTCGATCCCGGGTGGCTGAGGGAGATGGTGGGAGCCCTGCTGCGCGAGGGGGTCGGCACCGTGGGTGTGCAGCATCGCCAGGCGGAGGGACTCATCCAGCACGGAGGAGTCCTCGTCGGGCCCGGCGGATTCGCCGACAACCTCTTCTCGGGTATGCGGCCAGGCTCCGACACCCTCATCGGGCCGACCTCCTGGTATCGCAACGCGTTGGCGGTCACCGGGGCGTGCGTGGCCGTTCGTCGAACCGACTTCGAGCGGGTCGGCGGATTGGATGAGCGCTTCATCCTGACCGGCAGCGATGTGGTTCTCGGTCTCGACCAGGTGATTCAGGGTCGCCGGAACGTGGTACTGCCATTCGATCTGGTGCGTCACTTTGAGTCGCTGACCCGCGGTACGGCGATCCCTCCCGAGGACTTCTACGCCAGCTACTTCCGCTACCACCCCTGGTTGCAGAACGGCGACCCTTACTCGTCGCCGAGCGTCTCACGACTCAGCGCCCGGCCCACCTTCAACAACCGCAAAGACGTGGCGCCGGTGCGGTTGGCGCTCGAGGCGGTCGGTCGGGTGTTCGCCAACCTCGCCCAGAGTTCCGGCATCTCATCGGAGGCGAACAGCCTCATGTACAAGGCGTCGATCTCGAGCGCGGAAGTCGATGCCGTGCACGCTCTCCACGCGGAGAACGCGGACTTCCGCGAGATCCGCACGGTCAACTGGTTTGTCCCCGATATCGATATGCCCTTTTTCGGCGGACTCAACACGGCGTTCCGACTCGCCGACAAGCTCGCCCGCGATCATGGCGTGGCGAATCGCTTCGTGATGATGGCGGCACGGAACGAGGCGTACGTGGCGGGCGCACTCGCTGCGGCATTCCCGGGGCTGGCCGGTTCCGAGCTTTTCTTCTACGACGGGAGCGACGGCGAGATCGCGACCATTCCCCCCGCTGACGCGGCCGTCGCCACGTTGTGGCTGACCGCGGCTCATGTGGCCAAGGCTCCCGGGGTCAAGCGCAAGTTCTACCTCATGCAGGACTACGAGCCGGGCTTCTATCCCGCGAGCACCATGTTCGCCATGGCAGAGGAAAGCTACCGCCTTGGCCTCTACGGAATCTGCAACACGGTGAGCATGCACAAGATCTACACCGAGAGCTACGAGGGGGAGGCGATGTACTTCACCCCCGCGGTCGACCAGTCGATCTACAACGCTGTCGATCGTCGGGAAAAGGGCGACGACGAGCCCGTGACGATCTTCGCCTACGCCCGGGACCACTTCCGCAATTGCTGGGAACTCGTGTTCGCGGCGCTGTCGGAGATCAAGCGGATTCACGGTGACGGGGTGCGGATCGTCGCCGCCGGAGCGCGATACCTGCCAGAAAGCGCGGACTTCATCGACATGGGGCTTCTGGACTATCGGGCGACCGGGGCCCTGTATCGCGAGACGGACATCGGCGTGACGATGCAGATTTCCCGGCACCCGTCGTACCTGCCGCTCGAGCTCATGTCCAGCGGGGTCGCGATGGTCGCGCCGGACAGCCACTGGTTCCGTTGGCTTTTCCGCGGCGGGAAGAACTCCGTGCTCACTCGTCGAACCTATGACGACCTCGTCAACAACATCGATCTGCTCATTCGGGACAAAGATCTCAGGCAGAGCGTGTCGCGCGAGAGCCTGGCGACCATCGCCTCCGACCACTCGGACTGGGACGTCGCGCTAGACGGGGTGTTCGGCTACATGGTCAACCCGCAGAACTGATGCAATGGGCGGACCTTGCGACCGCGTGGCGTGCCGCCGTCAATTGATCTCTATTCCACCATCCGAAGCGCACGATATCCGGGGTCAGCGATAATTCATGACTAAAACCGATGTACCAGCACGCAGCGAGCGAAGGGGCGCGACCAACTCCGTTTCACGGCTGTTGACCGTCGTCATTCGTTCCGGGCGACTCACCTTTCTTGTGACCTGGGCCGCGCTGTCGATAGCGTCCATCGCGTGGGCAGGGTCGACCCCTCTTGGCGCCAGTCCGGACGAACCGGCGCACATCATCAAGGCGGCCGCGGTTGTTCGAGGCGAGTTCATCGGGGAGCTCACGTCCTCACCGGCCATCACGAAAGTTCAGGTGCCGATCGGGCTCGCGCAGGCGTCGAGCTGGCCGTGCTACGCCTTCAACGCCGCCACGGGCGCCGACTGCATCGGCCGAGTGGACAGCGGCCTCACGCTCAAGAGTGCTCAGACGAGCGCAGGGCTGTACAACCCGATCTACTACGCCATCGTCGGCCTGCCGTCGCTCGTGATCCCCGACACTCAGACATCCGTGCTCGCCATGCGGTTCCTGAGCGGGATACTCTCCAGCCTGTTTCTCGCGTTTGCGTTCACTGGACTTCTTCGACTCGTTCGTCCGGCGATCGCCGGCGCGGCCTTCTTCACCGCACTCACTCCGATGGTGCTGTTCCTGTCCGGGGCGGTGAACCCGAACTCACTTGAGATCGCCACTGGTGCCGCCCTCACGGTCGGCTTGCTTTACCTTGTGCTCGGCGCTCAGGGGCTGCGACGGTCCACGGTTCTCGGCTTCGTCGCCGCATCGGGATTCCTGATGGCGAACGCGCGAGGGCTCTCCCCACTGTGGATGGCGGTGATCGGGATCGCTGTGCTCGTCTTCTCTCCGTGGAGCCGCATCAGGGCGCTGCTCGCGAACCGCGGCGTTCTCGTCGCCCTCACCGTCATGGTGGGTGGGGTGATCTTCGCAGGCGTCTGGCTTCTACGCACGGGCACGCTGAGCGCGATGGGCGTCTTCCCGGGCGCCGGAAAGACGTCGCTCGTCCGTGGCTTCTACGAGATGCTGGTCAATCGGTCCATCGACCCCGGCATCGTGGGCATCTTCGGTTGGCTGGATACACCGGCACCCGCTTTCGTCTATTTGGTCTGGTCCGCCTTGTTCGCGGCGCTGCTGGCAGGAGTATTCGCGCTCGCGAGGGGGCGCGCCCTCGCGGGCTTCCTCGTCGCCCTCGCCGCGCTTGTGTTCGTGCCACCGGTCGTTCAGGCGCTCTCCGTCGAGAGGTCCGGGTTCATCTGGCAGGGGCGATACACGCTGGTCGCCTTCGTGTTCGTCACCCTTTTCGCGGCGGTGGCAATCGGGCGCAGTCATTTCGTCACGGAGCGTGCGCCGGCGGCCGTCGGGGGATTCGTGATTGTGGTCGCCGTGGCCGTGTTCATCGGGCAGGTGTACAGCCTGACGACCGCCATCAACCGCTACTCGGGCACCGCGGCATCCTCGATCGTCGGCTTCCTGCACAACCCGACGTGGGCTCCTCCAGGCGGCTCCCTGCCCTGGATTGCGCTGCTCGCCCTCGGAATGGTCGTGGTGATCTCCCTCTGGCACGCCGCCCAGAAGCTGCCCGAGCCGACGTTCGAGACCGGGGAACCGGTGATCGATCGCGTCTGAACGGCCCGGTACTACCCGCTACTTCTCTGCGGGCTCGAAGGGGAGGAACGTCGGCGACGACGGACTAGCCTGGATGTCGAGTTGCAGTGCGCTGATGAGCATCTGGGTGCCGAGCATCAGCGGCAGCGCGGCAAGCATGACTGTCGCCGCCGTGGCCACCACAGAGCCCGCGATTTGGAAGCAGACCCAGACCGCGACTCCGAGTCCGAACGCGGACAGGAAGAGTCCAAGGACGAGGAGCAGCGCAATGGGCGAGAACGACCACAGCACGTAGCGGTACCAGATTCGGCGCCAAAATCCGCGGAACAGCAGGTTGAGAAGTTCGGGGATGACCCTGCCGAGCTTGATGCTGGAGACCTCGTTGCCGTACACGGCCGGAATCGGGACGTCGACGGCGGAGACCTGCAGGATGTTGAGGTGGATGAGCAGATCGTTCTCGAAACTGTAACGGCGTGAGACCGCGTGCAGAGGCACCCGTTTGAGGGCTTCGGTGCGAATCGCGGTGTAGCCGTTCTGGGGGTCGAAGAGGTGCCAGTACCCGGACGTCAACTTGGTCATAAAGGACAGCACGATGTTGCCGAAGACACGATGCCTCGGCATGCCTTCGAAGGACTCCGGGGAGAAGAAACGGTTGGCCTTGGCGAAGCCGAATCCCTCCACCGTCACCCGATCGAGCAGCTGCGGGAGATAGTCGGGATCCATCTGGGCGTCGCCGGCCATGATTACGTTGACGTCCGAGCCGAGGTCCATGGCAGCGTGGTGCCCCGTGATGATGGCGCCACCGACGCCCTGGTTCACTTCGTGCCTGATCAGGGTCACGCGGGGGTCGGCTGCACGCATGACCGCGCCGGAGGTGTCATCCGGACTGTGGTCGTCGACGATGACGATGTGGTCCACGAAGTCCGGCATCGTCTCGATGACCTTTGAGATCATCTGTTCTTCTTTGTAGGCCGGAACGACCGCAGCGATGGTGGCGCCTTTGTACACGGCTAGTCTTCCTTCGGTGTTGTGCGTCGGGACGGGAAGACCCAGTGCCGGTAGGCAAAATAGTTGCCGATCGTGGTGACAATCGTCGCGACGACCTTGCCCCCGCCCCAGCCCACGATAGTCGAATCGAAGAGAGTGACGATTCCTATCGTGAGCAGCGTATTGACCACCACGAGCAGCGAATACCGCAGAAGCGCTCCGCCGTGCGGGGCGTTCGAACTGAACGAGAAGAGACGCTGGAGCGTGTAGTTGACGCCGAAGCTGGCCACGAACCCCGCTCCGGTGGCGAGCCACAATGGCCACCCGACAAGCCGGTAGAACACGAACACCAGGCCGAAATCCACGACGAACGCCAGGCCGCCGACCGCGACATAGCGCACTCCGCTTCTCCGGGAAAGAGATCCAAGGAGTGTTCGAAGACGCTCCTCGCGGCGGGATTGGTCCAATTCGGACACGTCAGCCGTTCGAGCGGCCGGCGATGACCTGATCGATCACCGAGTGTGAGGGGAAGATCGATGAACGCTCGGTTGCCGCATCGACCTTGCCGTCGATGATGTCGAGAAAGCGCGTGAACTGGGTGGTCAGCGGCTCCTGCGAGGTGATCAGCTCGGGAATCTCGATGACGGTCTGCTGCCTGTACCCACGGCCCTCGTCGTCCGCCGATTCGGCGACGTGCCGGTAGACGGTCACGTCGCGCCTCAGCAGGTCGACCTCGACGAGCTTCTCGCTCTCGTAGACGGACAGCTGTCGGATCTTGCGCTGGCCCACTCGGCTGGCGGAGACGTGCGCCACCGCACCGTTCTCGAACTCGAGCAGGGTCTCCGCGACGTCTTCCGCCTCGGGGTTCGACTCCTTGTGGAAGAAGCCGAGCTTCGAGTTGACCTTGATCGGGTTGGAGCCGAGGATCATGATCGCCAGGTCGACGTCGTGAACGAGCAGGTCCCACGCGACCCCCGTCTTGATGCGCGGAGTGTACGGGGAGTGGCGAGTTGCTGTGACGTGGAACGGGTCGGTGATCAGGGTCATCGCCGTGAGCACGGCCGGATTGAACCGCTCGAGAAGGCCGCACATGAAGGGGAGGTCGCGCCGGTCAGCCTCAGCAAGCACCTCGCTCGTGCGCAGGAGGCTATCGGCCACCGGCTTCTCCACGAGCAGGGCCGTCTCCTGAGCCAGAACCGTCATCGAGAGGTCGAAATGGGCCTCGGTGGCCGCGGCGACAACTACGGCATCGATGTTTGTGAGGTCGGGGAGCTCGGGATACCACTGTGTGTTGAATCGCCCGGCGATTGAGTTGCCTACGTCATCGCGCGGGTCGACGATGCCGACGAGCGTCGCGCGGTCCGACTGGGAGATGACTCTGGCGTGGTTGGTGCCCATGTTGCCGGCCCCGACGAGGAGGACCCGCCGTTGCGCCGTCATGATCGGCCAGACATCACGTCGGTGACCACGGAGATGATGGTGGAGATGTCGTCCTCGCTCAGGGCGTTGTGCACGGGCAACGACACGACCTGGCCCGCGAGCTTCCGGGCGACCGGAACCTCGGACTGCGCGACCCGAGGATGGTCGCGGTAGGCGTCGTAATCGAAGAGCAGCTTCGGGTAGTAGACGCCTGCCCCGACCCCTGCCTCATGAAGGCGGGCAACGAACTCGTCGCGATCGAGCGGGGCATCCTCCGTGACACGAATGGTGAACTGGTGCCACACGTGCGACCGGCCATCGAGTTGGCGGGGAACGATGAGGCCGGGGACGTCGCCCAGGCCCGCGATGAGCCGATCGGCCGTCGACTGGCGGGTGGCGACGGTGCTCTCGTACCGCGCCAGTTGCGGAATCGCGATTGCGGCCTGCAGGTCGGTGAGTCGGTAGTTGTGGCCGGCGACCTCGTAGACATAACGTTCCCGCATGCCTTGGTTTCGCAAGATCCGGAGTCGGTCGGCCAGGGCGTCGTCATCGGTGACGATCATGCCTCCCTCGCCGGTAGTGATGTTCTTGGTCGCGTAGAAGGAGAACGTTCCGATGCCATAGCTGCCGGCCGGTCGACCAGAGTAGGTGGCGCCGTGGGACTGCGCCGAGTCCTCGAGGATTCGCAGATCGTGCACGGCTGCAAGCTTCTCGAGGGGAGCCATGTCGGCCATTTGGCCATAGAGGTGAACGGGCATGATCACCCGCGTGTGCTCGCCGATTCGGGAGGCAACCGAATCCGGATCGAGGTTGAAGTCGTCTTCACGGATGTCCGCGAAGGTGACGCTGGCGCCGGCCTCGAGGATGGCGTTGAGGGTGGCAACGAAGGTGAACGGGGTCGTGATCACTTCGTCGCCGGGCTGCAGATCGAGAACCTCGAGCGCCGCGACGAGGGCGGTCGTTCCGTTGTTTACCGCGATCGCATGCTTGTGGCCAAACATTGACGCGAATTCCTCTTCGAACCTCTTCACCATCGGTCCTTGAGCGATCGAGCCGGACCTGAGAACTCCGAGTACGAGATCTTCTTCTTCTTGTCCAAATCGAACGGATGTAATGGGGATCATCGGACCTCACGGAGCTGATTGCGAAATTTGAGCCGAGCAAACATGCAACTATAACGTAGACGTTCTGCGAGCTGCCTCTGCTTCGGGGCCCCTGCGCGGTGAAGGGATCAGACGTGAATTCGATTCACCCATCGGCGATCATCACCGGTGACGTGACCATGGGCACCGGAAACACCGTCGGTCCCCTCGCGGTGATCACCGGTCCGGTCTCGATCGGAAACGGCAACTGGATCGGCACGGGCGCCGTGATCGGCGCCCCGCCCGAGGTGCGCTCGTGGGAGCATCCGACCGATTCGCTGGCGATGAGTTCCGGCAATGGAATCGTGATCGGCGACCGCAATGTGATCCGCGAGTACGCCCAGGTTCATCAGGGCTGGAAGGGCACGACCCGACTGGGCGACGACCTTTTCGTCATGAATCAGGTCTACATCGCGCACGACTGCGTGCTGGGCGACCGGATCACCCTCGCGTCGAGCGTGCTCCTGGCCGGCCACGTCGAGATTGGCGACAACGCGAATCTCGGCCTCGGCGCGGCCGTACACCAGTCGCGCTTCATCGGTGCGGGGGCGATGGTGGGAATGGGCGCGGTGGTGACGAGAGACGTGCCGCCGTTCGCCAAGTCGTTCGGGAATCCGGCTCGGCTGCACGGGGTGAATGCGGTCGGAATGTCGCGACTCGGAATCGACGACGACACGGTGACCGCGCTCAGGCTCGCCTACGAGGCGAACGATCTGACCCGCTCGGGTCTGGAGGGGCTGCGCACGAGGGAGAGCGTGCGACCGTTGATCGAACGGTGGCTCGAGCGCGCCGCTCACTGAGGCCAGCGCCAGAGCCGTTGACGCTCACCCCCGCAGGCGGTCGAGCTCCGACGTGACCATGATGCGCACGAGCTGGCGGAAGGACACGCTCGGCTCCCAGCCGAGAGAGCGCAGGCGAGACGGATCGCCGACGAGAGTCTGCGGGTCGGCCGGACGATAGAGGGCCGGGTCGATGATCACCCTGTCCTCCCAATGGCTCACGCCCGCGACATCGAAGGCCTCGGCCACGAACTCCCTGACCGTGTGCGAGACACCGGTCGCGACGATGAAGTCGCCGCTCATCGGATGGGAGATGATGCGGATCATGGCGTCCACATAGTCCGGCGCGTAGCCCCAGTCTCGATGGACCTCGATGTTCCCCAGCGTGATCGTCTCCTGCAGGCCGGCAGCGATCCGCGCGACCGCGACCGCGATCTTGCGGGCAACGAAGGTTTCGGGGCGGCGAGGCGACTCGTGGTTGTACAGGATGGCTGTGCTCACGTACATGCCGCGCTTGCGGTAGACACCAGCCATCTCGTGCGCGAATTCCTTGGCGGCACCGTATGGCGTCACCGGCAGCCGCACCGTCTCTTCAGTCTGTGGCGCCTCGGTGGTGTCTCCGAAGATCTCCGCGCTCGAAGCCTGCAGCATTCGCACCGGCCTATTCGTGCGCTGGGAAAGCTTCCACGAGGCCTCGAGCAGTCTGATAGGCCCAACGCCCAGGATGTCCGCGGCCTCCGCCGGGAATTCCCAGGACCGCGCGACGGAGGTGTTGCCGGCGAGATTGAAGAGCCTGGTCGGTTCGACCTCGTCCACGAGGGCGCGGATGGCCGGCGAATCGCCGAGGTCGGCGACGTGCGCAACGGCCCGCGGATGGCGGGCGCGCAGCAGTGTCGCGCCGTGCTCGGAGTGGCACATGCCGTGCACCTCGTCGCCCGCCTCGAGAAGCCTGTCCACGAGGTACATGCCATCCTGGCCGTTCGCCCCGGTGATGAGTGATCGTTCGCCTGTCGTCACGACACCCCCCGGTAGACGCCGAGGTGCACATCGCGGCACCCTTCCCAGGTGAACTTTCGCACCTGGCGGAGGCCGGCCGCGGCAAGCTCGGGACCGCGGCGCATCGCGTCGGAGATGCCTGCGGCGATCGCGCCGATTTCGGTCGGGTCGAAGAGCACGGCGGCGTCTCCACAGACCTCGGGGATCGATCCGGCGTTCGAGGCTGCGACCGGGCACCCCGACGCCATCGCCTCCAGCGGGGGGAGGCCGAATCCCTCGTAGAGGCTGGGGAAGGCCAGGACGGAGGCCGAGCGGTACAACTCCCTGAGCTCTTGCGAGCTGACAAGACCGCGGCGGTCCACCCAGTCCGGCAATTCCCCGAGACTATCGAGAGCGCCCCCGGTGAGCACGAGTCGGGTCTCCGGGCTGGTCAGACGCACGATGGTCATCGCCTCGATGAGGCGGGCGTGGTTCTTGTGCTGCCAGCCGCGCGCCGGGTACAGCACGAAGTCGTCGCGGGCGCCGGAGTTCGGGGCGAACTGCTCCGCGTCCACTCCAAGGTGGGCGACGTGAATCTTCTCCGGATCGAGGCCGAGCAGTTCCACCATTCGTCGCTTCGCGAACTCGCTGATCGTGATCACGGCGTCTGCCGACTTCGCGCCGCCCTCGTAGAACCGTCGGCGGTAGGCGAGCTCGGGACGGGAGAAGAGGTGCGGCAAGTCGAGGTGCTGCACGTCGAGCAGCGTCTGAACGACGGCCGTTCCGCGGGCGGGGCGCGGCACGGAAACCGTCAACGGGAAGTGCACCACGTCGGCCGACCGCATCGCGTGCCTGATGGAACCGGCGAAGACCGTCGCGCTCGCAATGGCGCTGAGCCGTTGTGCGGTCGATGGCCCACCCCGCACAAAGGAAAACGCTCGCTCGGGAATTCCCTCGCTGAATCCGCGCCCCGTGATGCCGACGTACGCGGTGGCAGAGACGTCTTCGACGCCCGCCAGCTGGCGAGTCAGCTCGCGAGCGTAGGTCTCGCTGCCACCCATTCCCCCGGGCACTAGCGTCAACATCGAGAGGGCAACCTCTAGCATCGTCGCGCCGGCTTACTGCGTCTGCACACTGTCCACGTACCGGATGCCGCCCAGCTCGAGGGCCTTGATGTCGGCATCGACCATGATCTGGGCGAGGCGTGGAGTGAGGATGGTCGGGGTCCAGCCGAGGACGTCTCTTGCCTTGCTCGCATCGCCGATGAGCGAGTCGACCTCCGTGGGGCGCAGGTACCGTTCGTCGAATCTCACGTACTTCTCCCACTCGAGACCGGCGTGCTCGAACGACAGCTGCAGGAAGTCCTTCACCGTGAAGGCGGTGTTGGTGGCGACGACGAAGTCCCCGGGGGTGTCATGCTGCAACATCAGCCACATGGCCTCGACGTATTCGGGGGCGTATCCCCAGTCGCGCACCGAATCGAGGTTTCCCATGAAGAGTTCCGTCTGCTGGCCGGCGGCGATGCGCGCGACGGCACGAGTGATCTTGCGGGTGACGAAGGTGTCGCCGCGCCGCGGGGACTCGTGGTTGAAGAGCACGCCGTTGGAGGCGAAGATGCCGTACGCCTCGCGATAGTTGCGCGTGATCCAGTAGGAATAGAGCTTCGCGACGCCGTAGGGGGAGCGCGGGTAGAAGGGGGTGTTCTCGTCTTGCGGTGGCGGCGTGGCGCCGAACATCTCGGAACTGCTCGCCTGGTAGAAGCGGGTGTCGAGCCCGAGCGCCCTGATGGCCTCGAGGAGACGGATGGTGCCGAGGCCCGTCACGTCTCCCGTGTACTCCGGCTCGTCGAAACTGACTCGAACGTGCGATTGGGCGGCGAGGTTGTAGACCTCGTGCGGCTGGATCTCGTTCAGCAGGGTGACGAGCCGGGAGCCGTCGGTGAGGTCGGAGTAGTGAAGAAACAGCCGGGGGTGCGGGACGTGCGGATCCTGGTAGATGTGGTCGATCCGGTCGGTGTTGAAGGTCGACGACCTGCGGATGAGACCGTGAACCTCGTAGCCCTTGCCGAGCAGAAGTTCGGCCAGGTAGCTGCCGTCCTGACCGGTGATGCCGGTGATGATTGCTTTCCTGGGCGTGGTCTCAGTCATTCAATTGCTCCCAGGGCACAGATCTACGCGACGTCTCGAGGTAGTGCGGTAAAACGGTGTCAGCCTAGCGCAGGGGATCTCAGTCGGCCTGTGCCGCGAGCGCCCGAGCCTCGATAGACCGCGCCCGTGCGTTGACGCGACCCGCTGCGATCGACGACGCCCACCGGATGGGGTAGTGCCACGCACCGCTGATCGGCCGAAGACCCGACGGCAGGTGCCGTCTCTTCACGGACTCCGCCTCCCTGCTCGAGTCGAGACGGTTGGCCACCGTGAGCGAATCGGGGTGCCAGCGGAACGCGGACACCGAAGCTCGGGTCCAGACGAACCTGCCGTGCTTGCGAAGCTTGAGGAAGGCATCGAGGTCCATCGCGAACTTGAGGGCGGGGTCGAACCCGCCGATGGCCTCGAGGGCATCGAGCCGTACGACCGTTCCCGGGTGAGGGATGAGGTCGGGTCCCCACGGGAGCAGGAAGGTCGCGAGTCGGCCGGCATTGCTCACCGCGATGGTCCTGCCTTCTGTGTCGATGTAGTCGCATCCTCCGAACGCGAGCACCGCCTCCTCGACCGCGTCGAGCTCGGCGCTGAGCGTGGCGAGCCCGTGCGGGCGCAGCAGGTCGTCATCGCCAACCCACGCGTAGTACTTCTCGGTGGTCCTGACGGACAGCCCGCAGTTGATCGCCGCCGAGATCCCCGCCTTCGGGTCGTCCACGACCACCGCTCCCAGCGATGCCGCGAGTTCCCGCGCGGCCACCGCCGACGGCGGCGCGACCACGACCAGGGTGACGGAAACCTCCGCACGCTGCTCGTTGACTGAGTCGAGTGCCTGCCTCAGAGTCTCGAGCCGATCGCCTAAAGTGGGGAGAACTACGAGTATCTCGGGGTGTGACATCCCTCTTGCTTTCTGAATAGCTACTCAACGGATGAGTCGTACGGCTGGCAGCCAGGAATCGGCAGTGAACCGCAAGCGTTCTGCAAAGGCGCGACGCGCTTAGTGAGTATAACGAGGTTGCAAATTTTGGAATCGCTGGACAGATCCGCCCGAATCTACATAGCCGGCCACAACGGCTTGGTCGGTTCGGCCATCTGGAGACACTTCACCGCCGAGGGGTTCACGGACCTGATCGGCGCTTCGTCGTCTGAACTCGACCTGCGCGATCGCGGCCGCGTGTTCTCCTACATCCGTGACACGAATCCCGACGTCGTCATCGATGCCGCCGCCCGCGTGGGAGGCATCCACGCGAACGACACGTTCCCGGCCGACTTCCTCACCGACAACCTCCAGATTCAGACGAACCTGATGGACGCCGCGAACGCAATCGACGTCGATCGCCTGCTGTTCCTCGGCTCCTCATGCATCTATCCCAAGTACGCGCCGCAGCCGATCAAGGAGTCGTCACTTCTGACCGGCGTGCTCGAACCCACCAATGAGGCGTACGCGATCGCAAAGATCGCGGGAATAATGCAGGTGCAGGCGTATCGCAAACAGTACGGCCGGCGCTGGATTTCGGCGATGCCGACCAACCTGTATGGCCCGGGTGACAACTTTCATCCCCAAAACTCGCACGTGCTTCCCGCGCTCATGCGCCGCATCCACGAGGCGAAGCTGCAGGGCGCCTCCGAAGTCGTGATCTGGGGGTCCGGCACCCCACGCCGTGAGTTCCTCTACGTTGACGACCTCGCCCGAGCGTGCCTCTTCCTGCTCGAGCACTACGACGACGGCCAGACGATCAATGTCGGGGTCGGCGACGACCTGTCGATTCACGACCTTGCTGTGCTTCTCGCCGAGACCGTCGGCTTCGAGGGCGAGCTGGTGCAGGACACATCCCAACCGGACGGGACTCCCCGGAAACTGCTCGACGTCAGCCGCCTGACCGCTCTCGGATGGCAGGCCGCCGTGGGGTTCCCGGACGGCATCGCGAGAACCTACGACTGGTACCTTCACAACATCGATCACCTGCGCACGAAATAGTCCAGAGTCCCATTGGGTACTATTCCCCTATGGTCGCCACGTTGGAACGAACGCTTGTGGTGATGCCGGCCTTCAACGAGGAATCGTCCGTGCGGCAAGTAGTTCTGGAAGTCTTCGAGAAGTTGCCAGGCATTACGTGCCTCGTCGTCGACGACGGATCCATCGACGACACGGCCGCCGAGGCCCTGGCCGCCGGAGCGCTGGTGGCGCGCCTGCCGTTCAACCTCGGAGTCGGCGGCGCGATGAGGGTCGGCTTCCGCTACGCGATGGAGCAGGGCTTCGACAACGTCGTTCAGGTGGATGCCGATGGCCAACACGACCCCGCTGGGGTGCACGCGCTTCTCGAGCGGCTCGAATCGGCCGACCTTGTCGTCGGCGCGCGCTTCGCGGGCAAGGGCGACTACGTCGTGCGCGGCCCGCGTCGTCTGGCCATGGTGCTGCTTTCCCAGTTCCTCAGCCATACGGCCGGCACCAAGCTCACCGACACCACCTCGGGTTTTCGGATGAGCGGGCCAAGAGCCGTCCGACTCTTCGCAGAGCACTACCCGGCGGAGTACCTCGGTGACACCGTCGAGTCCCTCGTGATCGCGGTCCGGGCACGCTGCGTCATCGCGCAAGTGCCGGTGGCGATGCGAGTGCGTGCCGGCGGACGTCCGTCGCACCATCCATTGAAGGCGGCCGGCTACCTCGGTCGCGCCATTCTCGCCCTGCTGTTCGCCCTCATACGACCTCCGGCGCGACTTCACGGAGTAGAGGTTTCCCCCTGATGACCGCAGCGAGCTACGTCCTCGGGGTTCTCACCGCGCTTGTGACGCTGGGGGTGGTGATCGAGATGTTGCGACGGCGCAGACTGCGTGAGCGCCACGCTATCTGGTGGCTCATCGCCGGCACCCTGGCGCTTGTGGTCGGGGTATTCCCCAACGTGCTGGGCTGGGCGGCGTCGCTCCTCGGCGTGACCGTTCCCCTCAATCTCGTCTTCTTCGTGAGCGTTGCGGTGCTCTTTCTCGTCTGCATCCAGCACAGTGCCGAACTCACCAACCTCGAGGCGAAGATCCGTTCCCTCGCCGAAACGGCGGCTCTGCAGGCCATGCGAATCGATGAGTTGGAGAAGCGGAAGGAATCACGCGGAGTGGCCGACGGTTCGACTGCCGCGCGCTGACCCGACGAGATAGGCGCAGTGCACTGCCAGACCGGCAAGCGGAGCGCAGAGTAGCGTCAGCACGGTCCTGAGCGTGAACTCGATCGGCAGAAGCAGCACACCGAGGGTGACCACGGCGGCTATCACCCAACCCGCCGAGTACACGAAATGACGCGAGCGCGAGAGCACGGCGGCCGCGCTGATGCACAGCGCTGCGACCAGGGCTGACGACCCCACGAGGGCGGCGATGAACCAGCCTTCGACGGCCACCCGGGGAAACAGGAAATGGAACACCGCCGGCCCGATCAGCCAGCCGGCCGCGGCCAGAACCACGCCGCTCGCAACGATCACCGCCTGCACCCCGAAGAAGATTCTCCAGAAGCGTTGTTCCGAGTTGCGGAAGGTCACCACGAAGTAGCTCTGCAGCGACATCGCGACAACGATGAGCGGGGCGCGGGTGAGGGTGATGGCGAGGATGTAGGTGCCGATGAGCGCCCTCGGCTCCGCCGGTGAGGTCAGACCGAGGAGCAGGGCGAAGCCGCTCACCATCAGACCGGTCGAGGCGGCGGCGACGATCGTGCGCGCCACATTCCAGAAGAGGGTGCCGAACGGCACATCGAGCGTGGACTTGCCGACGACGAAGCTGCGAACGTACGGCCAGAGGGCGATCATCGTGAGGGGGAAGGGCGCGGCGACGGCCCAGGCCAGGGCCGTCACGTTGGTCGTGAACAGCAGGACAGCGCCGATCGCGGCGAGACGCAGCACGGCGTCGGCGATCATCATCATGGCAAGCGGACGCCACGCGGAGACCCCGTAGAGGGATCCGCACAGGACGGCGACCAATACGTAGGACGAGGTTCCCACCGCGAGCGGCCAGACGAGGCTCCAGCCCTCAGCGGGGAAGATGGCCGTCACCCACAGCGGCGCCGAGCCCACCACGACGACGAAAACCATCACCGCCGCCGACAGGGCGAACGAGCGCGCCTTGTTGGAGTGAGGGACAGCGGCGGCGGGGAGCGGATGAGTTCCCCTGGCGATCTCCTGCTGAATTCCGAAGAGAGCACCCACAACGAGGTAGATGGTGGACCAGAAGATCGCGAAGACCGCGTAGTCGGCCAGGCCGATTGCGTTCGGTACGAGGAGGGTGACGGCGTAGGCGGCCACCCCGGCGATCGCTGTGGCGATCACAATGGTCGTGAACCCCGAGGTGCGGGTCGTCCGGGCCAGGCCCGGTTTCGCGTCGGTCACGCGCTTCATCCTACTGACGGCGTTGGCTACACGCCCGATCAATGGGGCTGCAGGAGGTCGCGGATCAGGTCGAGCCGGCCCTGGCTGCTGTACTCGGCGTACCAGCCCTTTCGATAGTTCGCCAGCACGGGCCGCAGGCGGGCGAACCGCGATGTCGGCAGTCCGGCCCGGTCCGCCTCCATCGCGGCCTTGACTTGAGCGCGCTGCAGATCGCCGGGGCGAACCAGCGGCCCGAGTGATTCCAGCCGTTGGGCGAGCCCCCCGAACCGCCGCGCGAGCATTTCGTTCCGTGAGCCACGTGGCTGCAGCACCCTTCGCACCTTGCGCACCAGCGTCGCGCGCTGCACGCCGATCTCGTTCGCCCCGTGCTGGCGGTAGTCGATCAGTTGTTCCTCGATGGCATCGATTCGGCCGACGGCAGAAGCGACAATGGCGAGCCATTCGTCGTGAAGCCAGGGCTCGGGGATCGGCATCGCCGTGGTGAGGAGTGCCCGGCGGAAGGCGGCTGTCGCCCCCGTGGCCAGGTTCCGCTTGAGGAGCAGGCCGAAGGCGTCGCCCGAGTGCACCCGTTCGCGCTCGGACGGCGCGAACTCGAGGGCGTCGAAGAGGGACAGCCCGAGGTCGCGCCCTTCGGTATCGACCAGGCGCGCATCCGAGAACAAGAACTCGACGTCAGGGCGCGCCTCGAACTCCGACAGCACGCGCTCGAGACGGCCCGGGTGCCACACGTCGTCTTGGTCGCTGAGGGCTATTATCTCGCCGCCGCAGGACATGATCGCGCTCTCGAAGTTTGCGGTGACGCCCAGGGCCACCGCATTGCGCAGAATCACAAAGCGAATCGCGCGACCTGGAGGTTGTGTTCCCAAGACGCGGTCGACGATGGCGAGGGTCTCGTCCGTGGACGCATCGTCGGACACGATGATCTCGTCAGGCGGGCGATCCTGGTCGAGGATGCTTCGCAGTTGTGCCTCGACGAATTCCGCCCCGTTTCGGGTGCAGAGCGCGACCGAAACCAAGGTGTTCATGTCAGCCGACAATATCCCATCGGTCGCCAGAGTCCGGGCGGCACCGGGCCGGGTCGAGCGGCCGAGAGCCATGGGTGCCACCGATAGACTGCCCACCATGCGCTCACACCCCCGGCATGTCAGCCGATGACCGGGGACCACATTGCGGGGGACGCCGAGAGGGTCGCCGGTCGGTGGCGGGTATTCCTCGTATCGTTCGCGGTGCTTCTGGCGCCGATGTTGCTGTGGGCCCTCGGCTCGCCGCTCGCCTCCGTGCCGGATGAACCGGCGCACGCGATCCGCGCGGCCGCGGTGGTTCGGGGGGAGAGCGTCACCGAGGCGTGGGTGGGGAATCCGTCGACGGCGCGAGCCGATGTTCCGGCGTACGTCGCGGACATGGTGGCGCGGG
Organism: Lacisediminihabitans profunda; assembly: GCF_008040105.1. Lineage (GTDB taxonomy): Bacteria > Actinomycetota > Actinomycetes > Actinomycetales > Microbacteriaceae > Lacisediminihabitans > Lacisediminihabitans profunda. The sequence goes on along the minus strand of NZ_VRMG01000015.1, from coordinate 23,750 downwards.
CCTGTTTCGCGCGCCACCCCCGCCTGACACCGGCCTGCGCGGTGCCGATTGCCGGCGACCCGGAGGCCATCGTCACCACGGGGACCTCGGCAGGCAACAATAGTCCCGTCTACTACGCGATCGTCGGGCTGCCCACGCTATTCCTCCATGGCGATGTCGCCCTCTACGGCATGCGGTTCGTGAACGCGCTCCTCTGCGCGGCGGCGCTCGCCGTGATGGTGATGCAGCTGTCGACACTCTCGCGGTCCCGGTGGGCGACGGCTGGCGCGGTCGTCGGTCTCACCCCGATGGTGTTCTTCCTGTGTGGATCCATCAATCCGAACGCGATAGAGGTTGCCTCGGGGGGCGCTCTGTTCGCAACCCTCCTCGCGCTCGTGCGGTCGAATCTGGGCGGTGCGGTCCTCTGGGAGAGAACGGTGCTGACGCTGGTGACCCTCACTCTGCTGGTTAACACCCGGAGCATCTCCCTGCTCTGGGCGCTCGTGATCGTCGGTGCGGTTCTGGCGGTGACGCCGCGAAAGACGCTGGTGCCACTCTTCCGAACTCCCGCCGTCTGGCTTCTCCTGGGCGCGTCCGCCGCCATATCCGGCGCCGCGGCGTTCTGGTACGCCCATCCCACCCCATTCGCCCCGGACCTCGCGAGCACGCAGACGACCGGTTCCGCTGAGGCCTTTCGAACCATGCTGGTACGCACCTTCGACTTCGCGAGTTCCTACGTGGGCGACTTCGGCTGGCTGGACACTCCGTCGCCGGCCTTCAGTGTGATCGTGTGGAGCGCCGCAATCGTGGCGCTGATCCTCGTCGCCTTCGTATGGGGATCTGGCAGGTCACGATGGGTGGCCATCGGCTTCGGCATGGTCATGGTCGTCGTGCCACCGGTCGTGCAGGCGATCCTCGCCCCCCAGCTCGGATACATCTGGCAGGGGCGCTACATGCTCGCGATGCTGGTGTGTCTTCTCGTGGCCTGCGGACTGTCTCTCGACGACTCCCTGGCGGAGGAGGTCGTTACGGGGCGCCCGCGCCGCCTCGCGGCCGTGGGGATCGCACTTCTGGCCATCGGGCAGGTGGCGAGCTTCGCGTGGACGCTGCGGCGCTATGCGGTGGGTGTCAACGGCTCGTTCAACGACATGCTCACGAACCCCGCCTGGCAGCCACCGCTCGGCTGGATCGCCCTGACGGTGGCCATGGCAGCGTGGGCTGCGGTCGCCGCGTGGCTGGTGTTCAGGCACTTCCAACGGGGCGGCGAGAACGATGTCGTCGTCGAAGCGAGCGGTCTCGGCGTGGTTGCCCGTTAGGCGAGCACGGCCTGAGGCGCTACTTTCGTGGGTTCTTGAGCATGGCCGCGGCGAGGGCGTCGAAGTTGGCCGGATGCTGGTACGAGACGTAACCACCCGCCGCCGCACGCTCGACCAGTTCGTACACGATCGTGTCGCTGTCGGCGATCTCGGCAGCCAGGGTTGCCGTGGCTCCCGGGATGTCCCCGGACATGTTGTGCACGTAGGTCAGTGAACGGAAGAACGGCGCGAGCTCCGATCGTGACGCCTCGAAGAATGAGTCCCCCAGCAGCACCGTCTTCGGCTGGTAGAGGGCCGCGCCGGTCGACTTTGCAGTGATCGTGAGGGGCGAGTATCCGAGGTCGGGTACCTTGTCCGGGCCGATGGGCTTGCCCCTGCTGTAGAGCTGCACGCCCGGCCGCTGAATCGTCACGGAAACCACGGGCTCCGACTTCGGGTCGCCGACCATCGCCGACAGGTCGCCCTCGCTCTGCACCTCCGGGCCGGGTACGACGGTCGTTGAGGAGAGCAACGACGGGTCGAGCTGAGAGGCGACGAGCGTCGAGAAGACGGCGGAGCCTTCCGGGTCCCAATGGGTGTCGAACTTGCGCCAGGCGGAGCGTCCGGTGTTCTTCTCGAAGGCGGCCAGGTCCGCCTTCGGATCGACGAGACCGGGTCCCGTGAGCTTCTTGGTCGCCGCCCAAAACGCCGTCTTCTGCTTCTGCATGCACGCCTTGCCGGCATACGTGTCCGGCATGAGTTCCGGATGCGCGCTCGACTTGTCCGGCGCGATCACGATCACCATCTTCCGGCCGGACTGCGCGGCGGCATCGGAGAGCTTCTGGAAGCCCGCCACGATAGTGGCCATGTCTTCCTGGGGCTTGCACGGCGCCTCGATGTCCGAACCGTAGAAGAGCCAGCCGTTCCTGCCCGTCAGCACCTGGGGGTACTTCACGCCGCTGCCGGGGGCGGCGGATCCAGACCCCGACCCGGTGCCATTGGCCACCCCGGCGACGCCGACTCCGCCGCTCGAGAAGCGGGGGGCTTCTCCGAAGACCCTCTCGGAGATCTTGGTGTCGGCCTTCACGGCCAGGGCGCGAAGTGGCAGGTAGTCATTAGCCCACGCCTGGAACTTGGGCAGGAACTTCCAGCCGTCGTCCACGGAGGGGAACGAGCTGAGCGGCCGGTTGTCGATCGGGGTAGCGCGATCGCCGAGCACGAAGCCGACGGCGGGCCCGAAGAACAGCACCAGCGCGCCGATCAGCGGGAACACGACGATGCGACTGCGCCGCGCAGTGGGCGATGGGGTGTGACGCTTGCGAGTTTTCATGCTGGTCTCAGAACTGGAAGTAGAGGAAGGGGCTGAAGGTGCCCGCGGCGACGGCGAGCGCCGCGTACGGGGCGAAGAGGCAGATCACCGCGACGCGGAAGATCTTGCCGGGCTTGCCGGAGAAGTTCTCGATCACGCGGCCCATGACGAGGGTGGGGGGCAGCAGCACAACCAGGAAACCGAAAGCGAGAAGGATCGCTCCCTGCGTGCTCCAGGCGGCCGTGATCGTGTCGGGGATCGGTCCGGTGGTCGGCCAGAACATGGCGTGCAGAAAGGCCCCGACCTGCTGCATGCCGTGGGCGCGGAAGAAGACCCAGCCCACCACGACGAGGAAGAAGGTGATGACCCTTCTGATGACCGTCTCTGCCGTGCTGGTTGACTCGCGGGTGCCGACGCCGGTGAGACGTTCGATCACCATGAGGGCGCCGTGGTACATGCCCCACACCACGAACGTCCAGGCCGCGCCGTGCCAGAAGCCCGTGAGGAAGAAGATGATGATGAGGTTGCGGTAGGTGTTGAACTTGCCGTTGCGGTTGCCGCCGAGCGAGATGTAGACGTAGTCGCGGAACCAGCGCGAAAGCGACATGTGCCAACGCCGCCAGAAGTCGGTGATGCTGTTGGCGGAGTACGGCCGGTTGAAATTCTCGGGCAACCGGAACCCGAACATCTGGCCGAGGCCGATCGCCATGTCGGAGTAGGCGGAGAAGTCGAAGTAGATCTGCACGGTGTAGGCGATTGCGCCGAGCCAGGCGACGGACGAGGTGAGGTCGCCATTGGCCGTGGCGAACGCGGCATCGGCGATGGGCGACACCGAGTCGGCCACGATGACCTTCTTGGAGAGTCCGAGCGCGAACCGCGGGAGCCCGCGGGAGATGTCTGCCCATCGGTCGCGATTTGTGTCGGCGAGCTGGTCGGAGATCTCGTTGTAGCGCACGATCGGCCCGGCAATGAGTTGGGGGAACATCGCAATGTAGGTGATGAACTGGATTGGGCTCTTCTGGGCGGTGCGCGATCCGCGATACACGTCGATCACATAGGACATGTGGTGGAACGTGAAGAACGAGATGCCGATCGGCAGCGCGAGGGCGATGATCGTCGTGTTGGCGAGTCCGAGCGACTGCGAGAGATTGTGCACCTGCACCGAGAGGAAGCCGCCGTACTTCCAGATGGCGAGAATGAGCACGTCGAAGACGATCGCCGCGATCAGTATCGCGCGCCTCTTCTTCTGGCGATCCTTCGCCCAGGCCGAATCGATGAGGATGCCCGCGGCGAAATTCACGGCCATGCAGGCGAGAAGGAGGAAGACGAACTCCCCGGCGCCCCAGACGTAGAAGAGCAGACTCGCCACCGACAGCAGACCGTTGCGCCACGTCTTGGGCAGAATCACGTAAAGCGCAAGCACCGCTGGCAGGAAATACCAGAGAAATACCGGTGATGCGAACGACATCTAGGACCTAACGCGGTGGGGGACGGGGAGGCTCACAGGCCTCGTTCGCAGGCGGAATCGGCGCAACCGAGGGCGGCTACCGAGCGCAACTGACCGAAGCGATCCTAACCGGGGTGCCTGCGAGTCTCAATCTGGGCCGAGATTTCGGGGGTAAACAGGTGTGCCGCAATCACGACAAAACGACCTTCCTGCGCCTAGGGTGTGAATACGGTTCTGGCTGGGGGAACGTCGAAATACGGTAGGAGTCGCCGGTTGTACAGTTCAAAGTTTTTGCGGGCCCGATTTGTCGCGGGGGCGACGGCGCTGGCGCTGCTGGCCGGGGGTGTTCTGGCGGTGCACGCCCCGAGTAGGGCGGAGGCACTCAGCGGCAGCGAGTTCAACGCCGGCGCCATCATCTCCGACGACCTGTTCTACGACTCCGGCGCGATGAGCTCCTACGACATCCAGGCCTTCCTCAACGCGAAGATCGGGACCTGTACGAATGGTGCCTGTCTCAACGTGCTAGTGACAGATGTCGCCAGCAGGCCCCGTACAGTGTCGGATTCGACCGGGATGCTCAAGTGCGACACGTTCACGGGTGGCCTGCTCTCCGCGGCGGAGATCATCTATCGCACCCAGGTTGCGTGTGGCATCAGCGCGAAGGTGATTCTGGTGACCCTGCAGAAGGAACAGGGTCTCGTGACGAAGACGGCGCCCTCCCAGGCGGCGCTCGACCGCGCGATGGGAATGGCCTGCCCCGACACCGCGCTCTGCGACTCCCAGTATCTGGGTTTCGGTAATCAGGTCTATTCCGGTACCGCGCAGCTCAAGACCTACAAGGCCAGCAAGTTCGGCATGCAGCCCGGCACCCACGCCATCCAGTGGAGCCCCAACGGCGCCTGCGGCAGCGGACTGGTCAACGTGCAGAACTATGCGACGGCCGCCCTCTACAACTACACGCCGTACCAGCCGAACGCCGCGGCGCTGGTGAGCGTCACCGGCACCGGCGATGCCTGTTCTTCTTACGGAAACCGCAACTTCTGGGTGTACTACACCAACTGGTTCGGCTCCACGGTCGGTGCACCGCCGATCGCGTTCGCCAACGCCGGTCTCGGCGAGCCACCCCTGTACATGCTTGCCCGCGATGACTCGGGCGGCCTTCGGCTCTACGCCGAGGACGGCAAGGGAAGCTTTGGCGCCTCGGGTCAGGTCGGTTCCGGTTGGACCGGAATGACCTCGCTCGTCTCCGTCGGGGATTTCAACGGCGATGGGCATCAAGACCTGTTCGCCCGGGACACCCGCGGCGTGCTCTGGATGTACTCGCGGGACGGTGCGGGCGGATGGTCACCGCGCATCCAAGTCGGTAGCGGCTGGAACATATTCTCCGCCATCGTGAGCGCCGGCGACTTCGACGGCGACGGCCGCCTCGACGTGCTCGCTCGAGACACGAGCGGAGCGCTCATCCTGTATCCCGGAAACGGCACGGGCGGCTGGTTGGCGGCTCGGGGCGTCGGCAGCGGTTGGCAGGCCTTCGACACGATCATCGGATCGGCCGACTTCAACGGCGACGGACATCCCGACGTGGTCGTTCGTGACGCCTCGGGCTCGCTCGTGCTCTACCCGGGCGACGGCAGGGGCGGATGGCTCACCCCGATCTCGATGGGCGCCGGGTTCGGTGCTTACACGACCATCGTCAATGCCGGTGACTTCAATGGCGACGGATTCCAGGATCTTTTCGCCCGCGATTCGGGCGGCACGCTGTGGATGTTCGCCGGCAACGGCAAGGGTGCGCTCTCGGCGCGGGTTCAGGTGGGCACCGGCTGGAATGTGATGACGGCAATGACCGGCCCGAGCGACTCGCGGTTGCCCGCGGCGGCCGCGCCAGTGCTATCCAATCCCGGGACGGGGGATTTCGACGGCGACGGCAAACAAGACGTTCTCGCCCGGGATTCGACCGGCGCGTTGTGGCTGTATCCCGGCAACGGCAGCGGCGGCTGGCTGACGCCGTCGCAACTGGCCGGATCGTGGCAGGAGTTCAGCTCCCTCGTCGGGGTCGGTGACTTCCGCGGCGACGGTCATCGGGACTCGCTCGCTATCGACGGCTCAGGGCTCCTCTGGCTGTATCCGGGGGACGGCAAGGGCGGCTGGCTGCCCCGAGTGCAGGTCGGCAGCGGCTGGAGCACGTACACCGCCATATCCGGGGTCGGCGATTTCAACGGTGACGGTCATCAAGACGTGCTCGCTCGAGATTCTGGCGGCGGAATGTGGCTGTATCCGGGGGACGGCAAGGGCGGCTGGCTGCCTCGGGCACAGGTTGGCAGCGGTTGGACTCCGTTCGGCCCCATCTTCGGCGCCGGCGACTTCAACGGTGACGGTCACCAGGATGTGCTGGCCCGCGATTCGGTCGGTCGGCTGTGGTTGTACCCGGGCGATGGCAAGGGCGGCTGGCTGCCGCAGGTGCAGGTCGGCAGCGGCTGGAGTTCGTTCACGTCGATCTCGAACGCCGGCGACTTCAACGGTGACGGTCACCAGGATCTGCTGGCCCGCGATTCCGCCGGACGGCTGTGGTTGTACCCGGGCGATGGCAAGGGCGGCTGGCTGCCCCAGGTGCAGGTAGGCAGCGGCTGGAACGGCTTCACGCTGAACGGGTAGTCCGCGTCGTCGTAGCCTCCTGCCCGCCTCTGTTCGAGCAACACGCACCGAGGGATTGGTGGGGACGGCAAAGTCGTGGCAAACTCAGGTGCACTCACTTTTCTGTCTAGCCCAAGTAGACGGTGCGTGTTCGACAGCATTTCCCGAACTGATGAAATCCGCTCGTTTCTGAGTGGGCGCGGCTCCGGGGCAATCCGCCCGTGTGGTAAATTGAGTGGCACTCAGCTTGAACGAGAACGTCAATCAGGCCACTGGGCGGCGGACCAAAAAGGAAACGAATATGGTGGTGCGCGAGATATCGCGTGTGCGCAGAGGCACCGTTCCGCGTTTCGTCACGCAGTACTCCTTTGATGCGCTCTCCTGGGTCTTGGCGCTGGGCATCGGAATCATCCTTCGCTTCGAGCTCGACCTCGAGCGGGTGACCTGGCTGCCACTCGTCTTCGTCTGCGCCGCGGCCGTCGTGCTGCAATTCGTCTTCGGCTGGGCGTTCTACCTCTACCGAGGCCGCCACTCCAGCGGCAGCTTCGGCGAGGTCGTCTCGCTGCTCGGGGCCGTGGCCTCCGTCACCGTCATCCTCGGCATCCCGATTCTGCTCTTCGGAAACCAGGTCGGAATCCCGCGAAGCACGGTGCTCATTGCGGCGCCCATCGCCTTCGTGCTCACGGGAGGCGTCCGCTATGTGAGCCGCGTGGTGGCCGAGCGGTCGACCCAACCGGCGGAGGGCGCGGAGATGACGCTCATCTACGGGGCCGGGCACCTGGGGGCGTCGATCATCCGACGCATGCAGACCGACCAGGGGTCGGCCTACGTCCCAGCCGGCATCATCGACGACGACCTGCACAAGCGACACGCGTGGGTGCACGGCGTGAAGGTGATGGGCACCCGAGCCGACCTGCACGCGGTGGCGCGAGCCACGGATGCCACGGTGCTCGTGGTCACGATCGCGCACGCCGACGCGTCCCTCCTGCGTGAGATTTCCGACAACGCGGCCGAGGCCGGATTGCTCGTGAAGGTGCTTCCGCCCCTCGAAGAAGTACTCGCCGGCAAGTCCCGGCTACGCGACCTTCGAGAGATCTCGATCGAGGACCTGATCGGCAGGCACCCGGTCGACACCCAGATGGAGTCGATCGCCGGCTACCTCAAGGGCAAGAAGGTGCTCGTCACGGGGGCGGGCGGGTCGATCGGATCCGAACTGTGTCGCCAGATTTCGAAATTCCAGCCGAGCGAACTCATCATGCTCGACCGTGACGAGACCGGCCTCCAGGGCACGCAGATCTCGATCTCCGGGCACGGCCTGCTCGACACGAAGGATGTGGTGCTCGCGGACATCCGCGACATCGAGGCGCTCGAGGCGATCTTCCAAGCGCGCCGGCCCGACGTGGTGTTCCATGCGGCCGCGCTCAAACACCTGCCGATGCTCGAGCAGTATCCGGACGAGGCCTGGAAGACCAACGTGCTCGGCACGCTCAACGTCCTGAACGCGGCGAGGGCGGTGGGGGTCACCACCTTCGTCAACATCTCCACCGACAAGGCGGCCAATCCCACGAGCGTGCTGGGCCACTCCAAGCGCGTCGCAGAGAAGCTCACGGCTTGGGCGGCCGACCAGACCGGACTCGGCTACCTCTCGGTGCGATTCGGCAACGTGATCGGCAGCCGTGGCTCCATGCTCCCCACCTTCACCGCCCTCATCGAGGCGGGCGGCCCGCTCACCATCACCCACCCCGACGTCACACGCTTCTTCATGACCATCCCCGAGGCCTGCCAACTGGTGGTGCAGGCCGGCGGAATCGGTCGCCCGGGCGAGGTGCTCATTCTGGACATGGGCGAGCCGGTGCGCATCCTCGATGTGGCAGAGCGCATGATCGAGATGTCGGGCAAGGACATCGCCATCGTCTACACCGGCTTGCGCGCGGGGGAGAAGTTGCACGAGGTGTTGATCGGTGATCGCGAGTCAGACGAGCGCCCGGTGCACCCGTCGATCTCCCACACGACCATCGACGGGATCGACCCCACCCACTTGGACAAAGCGGGCTGGCATGCGCGACTGAGCGGTCATCCGACCCGTCCGCTCGCGGCGGCGTCATCGTCTCGCCGCAAGGCGGCGCGGTGAGCGACCGGATCTACATGTCCTCCCCCGATGTCGGGGAGTTGGAGGAGCAGTACGTGATCGCCGCGATGCGCTCCGGATGGATCGCCCCGCTGGGGCCGGATGTAGACGCCTTCGAAGCCGAACTCGCCGCGCGAGTGGGCGTGGCTCACGCGGTGGCGTTGAGTTCGGGAACTGCGGCCCTGCACCTCGGACTGCTCGGACTGGGAGTCCAGCGCGGGGACGTAGTTCTCACCTCGACGATGACATTCGCGGCCACGGCCAACGCCATCGTCTACACCGGGGCGGAACCGTTCTTCATCGATTGCGAGCTCGAGACCGGCAACATGCACCCACAGTTGCTGCGCCAGGCGATCGAGCAACTCAGGAGCGACGGCGAGCGCATCGGGGCGATCGTGCCCGTCGATCTGCTGGGCAAGGCCGTCGATTACACGCGGATTTGCGCAATTGCGGCGGAGTTCGGAATTCCGGTTCTGGCGGATGCTGCGGAATCGCTCGGCGCGCGGCATCAAGGGCGTGCCGCCGGATCGTTCGGCGCTGCTTCCGTCATCTCCTTCAATGGCAACAAGATCATGACGACGTCTGGCGGGGGCATGCTGCTCACCGACGACGCCGAGCTTGCAGCACGCACCCGATACCTGGCGACGCAAGCGCGCCAACCCGTTGCTCATTACGAGCACGTCGACATCGGCTACAACTACCGCATGAGCAACCTGCTTGCCGCTCTGGGACGCGCCCAACTCACCCGGCTCGACGACATGATCGCGCGACGGCGGGCGATGCGAGAGGTCTATCGTGAACTTTTCGCAGACGTCGATGGAGTGGAGGTCTTCGGTGGCGAGGACGATCACGAAGACAACTTCTGGCTCACGTCGATCGTTGTCGATTCGGCGAGGACCGGCTGGACCCCGGCAGAGTTGAGCGCCGCGCTTCTCGATGACAACATCGAGAGCCGGCCGCTGTGGAAGCCCATGCACCTTCAGCCCGTGTTTGAGGCCTCCGGCTCTCTGCGCAATGGGAACTCGCAGCGGCTATTCGAGACGGGTTTGACGCTCCCAAGCGGGTCGTCGTTGAGTGAGATCGAGATCTCGCGCGTTGTCGCAGGCCTCCAACCCTTCGCGAGCGTTCGGGCGTGAGCGGTTCTGCGCGTCGGACGGCATATTCGGCCCTCAAGCGCGGGCTGGACATCGGTTCGTCTGGGATTGCCCTCGTTCTGCTCTCGCCGATAATGATCGTCGTGGGCGTGCTTGTGGCGGCGAGGCTCGGGCGACCTGTGCTCTTCGCACAGCAACGGCCAGGACTGAAGGGCAAGGTATTCCGCCTCTACAAGTTCCGCACGATGAAGAACCTCGATCTGTCTCGCGGGCTCGTCACCGACGAACAGCGCCTCACTAAGTTCGGGCAGGGTCTCCGATCTACGAGCCTGGATGAGCTTCCGACTCTTGTCAACGTATTCAGAGGTGAGATGAGCATCGTTGGACCGCGACCGTTGCTTGTGCAGTACCTTGACCGGTATACGCCAGAGCAGGCGCGAAGGCACGACGTGCGCCCGGGAATCACCGGTCTGGCGCAGGTCAGCGGACGCAACTCACTGACCTGGCAAGAGAAATTCGACCTTGACACGGAATACGTTGACCGCCGCAGCCTCATCTTGGACTTGAGAATCCTGCTCCGAACCGTTCAAACGGTGTTGCGCAGAGAAGACATCTCCGCTGAGGGCGAAGCGACCGCCGCGGAATTCCTCGGGTCCTCGCCACGAAATACCCAGACAGAATGAGCCGCAGGTTAGTAGTGATCGGTGCAGGCGGGTTTGGCCGGGAAGCACTCGACGTCGTGCAAGCCATCAATGGAATCGGGGACGGGATCTTTGACGTTCTCGGAGTTGTCGATGATTCTCCCACCGCGCTGAATCTGCGGCGTCTAGGTGATCTCGATGTTCCGTACCTCGGGGACATCGATCAGTTGATCGAAGGTGATAACTCCGTCGAGTATCTGGTGGGCATCGGATCACCGGAGATTCGCCGCAGTATCGGGGAGCGATTGCACGGGCTTGGTTTCACGGCAGCTATAGCCGTTCACCCGCGCGCGGGGATTGGTTCGCATGTCCGGCTCGGCGAAGGAACGGTCGTTTGCGGGGGAGTCCAGCTCTCCACGAATTCCTCCGTAGGAATTCATGTTCACATGAACCCCAACGCAACGGTCGGCCACGACGCCGACATCGGCGACTACGTCTCGATCAACCCGGCTGCAACGATATCGGGTGACGTTACTATCGGCACGGGTGCATTGATCGGTGCAGGAGCGGTAGTTCTTCAAGGTCTCACCGTCGGAGACCACGCTGTCGTCGGCGCAAGCGCCTGCGTTGTTCGCCCCGTCGAACCCGGTGCGACCGTAAAGGGCGTACCTGCCCGCTGAATTCGACGGTACACAGCCGCCGATTCCGTTGTCCAACCACTTACCATTCCATCCCAATCATCAAGGACCGAGGACTTATGCCAAGCAGCGCCCAAACCGTGGTTATCGTCGGGCAAGGCTATGTCGGATTGCCTGTTGCGATGCGCGCCGTCGAGGTCGGATACAACGTCGTAGGCATCGATCTAGACGAGCGCCGCACGTCGAGTCTCAAAGCGGGCGAATCGTACGTCGACGATGTTCCGTCCCCGCGGCTGTTGACGGCTCTCGGGACCGGTCGTTACCTGCCAACGGTCGACTATGACGATACTCAGGGTTTCGATATCGCGGTCATCACCGTTCCGACGCCCCTTCGCGAGGGGCTCCCGGATCTCACCTTCATCGAGCGCTCTTCGGAGTCCCTCGCTAGTCGGCTGAAGATCGGTTCGACCGTAATTCTCGAATCGACGACTTACCCCGGAACGACGCAGGAACTCGTCGTACCGATTCTGGAAAAGGGATCAGGCCTCAAGGCAGGGGTGGACTTCTACGTTGGATACAGTCCCGAAAGAATTGATCCAGGGAACAAGACCTGGGGGTTTGTCGAAACGCCCAAGGTGGTCTCTGGAATCAACGCGCCTTCCCTTGAGCGAGTTAAGGGGTTCTACGACGGACTTGTCAACTCAACGGTTCCGGTCAGTTCGCCCAAGGAAGCAGAGCTGACGAAGCTTCTTGAAAACACCTTTCGCCACGTGAACATCGCCTTGGTGAACGAGCTCGCCATCTTCGGACATCAACTCGGGGTGAACGTGTGGGAGTCCATCGAAGCGGCCGGCACAAAGCCCTTCGGATTCATGAAGTTCACCCCAGGGCCAGGCGTTGGCGGGCACTGCCTTCCCGTCGATCCCAGCTATCTGTCTTGGCAGGTGCGTCGCAAGTTAGGGCAGAGCTTCCGATTCATCGAACTGGCGAACGATATCAACGACCACATGCCTGACTATGTCGTGCAAAGAATGATTGCAATCCTGAACAGAGACAAAAAGGCGCTGAACGGCGCACGAGTACTGCTGGTAGGGCTCGCGTATAAGAAGAACACGGGTGACATTCGGGAGTCGCCGTCGCTGCGACTGATTGAGCTTCTGACAGAGTACGGGGCTGAAATATCTGCGGTGGATTCACACGTCGAGGACTATCGCTGGCCGGATGGCGTGGGGAGAGTCGCTCTCTCAGCCGAAGCGCTCAATTCCTCAGACGTAGTGGTTGTGGTCACCGATCACGATGATTTTGACCTCTCGCTCGTGAGCGCATCAACGGCGCCCGTACTCGACACGAAGGACAGTATCACCGGTGTCAGAGTCGAGCGGTTGTAGTTTGGGGCGGCTGCCCTCGGGCGAGGCAATAACCCCGGTGAAATTCTCTGTTCTTCGGCTAGCATCATCCGCGGTGTCCGGTGGCGTCTACAGTGCGATGACTGCCGTATTCGCCCTCGTTGTCTTGCCTCCCGCGCGTTATGGCGCGTTCTCGATCTTGTACTTGCTCTTCGCGTTCGGCATCTCAGTTCAGTACTCCGTCGTCAACGAAGCATGGGCTCGCATGCGACTAAAGGCGCCGTGGCCGGCGTTCTCGGGCGCGCTTCTTGCGTTGAGCGTGGTCTTCGGATGTGCCGTCGTTGTCGCCGCTGTGTCCTTGCCCACCCTGGCCGGTCACTGGTGGATCTTCGCCCTTGCAGTGATTTGCGCACTCTATAGAAACGGTGCGCGGTACTTTTCTGTGGCACAAGGCGAACTCCGGCGAGCGTTGTTCTCCGATGTCGCAGGGATCGTCGCGTTCGCTCTCTCGGCGGTTGTCTCCGTTGGCGCCGGGTTCGACAGTCTGCAAATGGTGGCAATTACTTGGCTCGCCTCCGCTGCTGCTAGCTGTGTGCTTCTTCGATTACCTCGACTCGGCCGCGGCGGCGGACCGCTGTCTTGGGTTGTGTCTCACGGCAGCCAGATCAAGCCCCTTCTCATTGATTCTTTGCTGATGGACCTCGGCGCAATCGGCACGCCATTTCTCCTGGCCGGGTTCCTTGGAACGGCCCGCTTTGGTGTCTATCGTGCCGTTTCCAACGTCGCACTGCCAATCCGGCTGCTCATTGACCCGATACGCCCTGCTCTCGGACGAACGCCTCCGCGAATGCTTTTCAATCCTCGAAGCCTCGCTGCGGTGGCTGCCGCAACGATCGTATTGGCCGCGGGATGCTTCATCGCCCTTGCCTGGTTGGTGCCGTTGATCGGGATCCGTCTCGGAACCCTCACCTCGTTGGAGCCGTTTGCCCTGCAATCGGGGATCTTCGTCGCCGGCAGTCTCGTAGGAACTCTCTACTACATTGTTTGCCGAACAAACGCGTCAAGATCTCAGATTGTCAGCGGGCGTGTGGTGCAAACCGTGCTCGTGGTGCTCATGCCGATTCTCGGCTTCCTTGTCTTGGGGCTCAACGGCGCCATCTGGGGCTTTGCCCTCTCGAGCCTCATATCGGGCCTCGTCTGGATGTGGCTTGCCTTCCGAGCGGGATCTGCCCGGCGCGATTAGCGCAACGCGTTCTCGTGTTCCAGCCAGGCCTGGAACATAAGAATTGTCCAAAGGTGATGTTGCCAATTGCGCTTGCCGCTGAGGTGATCGGCCCACATCGCACGGATGGGTGCCGGCCTGAAATAGCCCTCCTCGATTAGACGATCCGAGTCGAGTAGTGCCTCGGCCCAGTCTCGAAGCGGCCCACGCAGCCAGTTGTCAAGGGGCACACCGAAGCCCATTTTTGGGCGCTCGATTAGCTCTCTCGGCACGTGGCGGAAGAGCACTTCGCGGAGGGGCCATTTGCCGACGCCGTCACGGATCTTTATCTCGAGAGGTAGTTGCCAGGCAAACTCGACGACTCGGTGATCGAGCATCGGTACCCGTGTCTCGAGGCCGTTCGCCATTGCCGCGCGATCGACTTTGGCGAGAATGTCGTCAGGAAGGTAGGTCTGGCTGTCCATGGCCATCATCCACGTCTCGAGCGAGCCAGTGGTCGGCCACGCGGTTGAGTCCGTCACCTTCGTGGCAGGTTCGTCCGCTCCGATTACGACCTCTTCCGGGTTCAGCCAGTGGCTGGTGAGGTGCCGGTAGTACGACGGTCCGTCGGGCGATTGCATTACCCCGGCCAGTTTGTGCGCTTTGTCGCCAGGCGTGGCGATGCGGAGCGACGGGGGCAGGAAGGGGCCAAGACCTTCGACCAGCCGGTCCCACGATGAGGGAGACAGCCCCCTTAAAGCCGACACCGCGGCAGCCCGCACCGGCGCTGGCAACTTCCTCATCCGAGACCATGTCTTCTGGGCCGAGAGGTACCGGTTGTAGCCCCCGAATAGCTCGTCGCCGCCGTCGCCACTCAAGGCCACAGTGACAGACTGAGAGGCCAAGTGGCTCACGAGAAAGGTCGGAATCTGGGAACTGTCCGCGAACGGTTCGGAGTAGGTGGACGCGAGCTTCGGCACCACCTCCAGTGCGAGATCTGAGGTGACGTAAAGCTCGGTGTGATCGGTGCCCAAGTGTCGAGCAACTGCTTTCGCGTGATCCGCCTCGTCATAATTCGCCTGGTCTGATCCGATGGTGAAGGTGTGAATCGGAGTGGAAGATTGAGCCTGCATGAGCGCGACCACGGCACTGCTGTCGATTCCACCGCTCAGGAACGCACCAAGCGGCACGTCGGACATCATTTGACCGGCGATGCTGGTCGCGAGTCGGTCCTCAAGCAGGTCGACGGACTCTTCCGCGCTTCCGGTGAAGGGACTTCGTTCGCCATTCTCAACTACGTCGTTGAGTTTCCAATATGCCTGATCAACGCCAACCTCCGGCGGCCCGGTCCCTAGCCGTATTGTGAAGAAGCGACCCGGTTCCAGCTTGAAAATGTCTTTGTAGATGCTGAACGGCGCGGGAACGTTGTTGTGGCGAAGCAGTAGCGATATCGAATTCCTGTCGATCTCACCGTCGAACGACGGGTGCGCCTTCAGCGCAGAAAGCTCCGACCCGAAGAGGAAAGCGTCTCCCTGCCAGCCGTAGTAGAGCGGCTTCTCGCCCAAGCGGTCGCGTGCAAGCGTTAATTCGCTTGCTCCACGATCCCAGAGAGCGATGGCGAACATACCTATTGCGGCGTCCAACGTCTTCACTATGCCCCAGGCTTCGAAGCACGCCACGAGTGTCTCGGTGTCCGAGTGCCCTCTCCACTCAGGCGCCAGCCCGGAATCGGCCAGGCGCACCCTCAGATCGAGATGGTTGTAGATTTCACCGTTGTACGAGAGCACGAGATTGCCTGACGCTGACACCATCGGCTGATGCCCGGCCTCGGATAGATCAACGATTGCCAGCCTGCGGTGCCCGAGCGCAATACCCGCTCGGGGGTCTATCCACTCGCCTCCACCGTCCGGCCCTCGGTGAGTGATCTGATCGGCCATCAGGAGGACATCGGCGCGGTCCGTCTTCCGCCCCCGCGGATCTTCAAAATAGCCGCAGATGCCACACATTCAGGAACCGACAATTGGGTTGGGAACGGAGGCCGGGCCGACGGCCGCAGTCCACTCAGCCTGCCAGCGATCGAAACTGAAATCTCGGTTCACTGTTTCGTGCGCACGCGTCCCCATTAACAAACGCTCATCAGCGCCAATTTCCAGAATCGATGCCATGGCGTCGTACCACTCGATGGGTGTGGTCGCGGCCAAGCCGCCCATTCGCTGCAAGACCGACGCATTCGCACCCACCGGGCTTCCGATTACCGGGAGGCCCGCTGCCCCGTACTGCAGCAGCTTGTACGAGCACTTCCCGCGGGTGTACTCGTTGTCTGGCAAGGGCATGATGCCGAAATCGGCCTGCGACAGCGCGCTCCCGAACGTGCTGAGCGACCAAGGTTGCCGGTCGACCATCGATTCCATTGCGCCGAGATTGGGCGCGGTCGCTCCGATGAGAATCAACCGCAACCCGTATCTCTTGTTGAGCTCGAGCAGAGGGGTTAGCAGCGGTTTGAGGAATTGTTCGGTGGCCGGCGATCCTATCCAGACTGCTTTCGGAGGCCCAGTCACATCGAAGGTCGTCTTTCGACTGTACAACGAGGGCTCCACACAGCTCGGAATCATTACGACCCGGCGAGATATCGTTGAAGCTGCCTCAGCGAGGTAGTCGCTCCCGGCTATCACAATGTCGGCGGCGCGAACCGCTCTTTGCCACAACGAGTTTCTCGACCAGAGCTTCTTCGCCAACCCGGAGGTGTCAGACCAGATGGCATCATCGAAGTCGTACACACCGTGCTTCGCCTGTTTCAAGAGTGACTCTTCTAGCGTGCCAGAGCTGAGTGGGGAGGCCAAGCGACTCAACACCAAGGTCTGCTCGCCAATGTGCCGACGCAGCCCGCGAAGTCGGATCTCTGCGCTGGCCAAAGCAGGGGGGTTTCGCGCGAGGGCACGGGCACCGTTGGTGGGGCGGCCGAGATACTGGAACTTCTCCGCCGTCAGGTTGAGTCGAGACACCCAGTCGTACAGACGCACTCGGGTACTCGCCCCTCGTTCGTCGTACGTCGAGACAAGTACCAGGGAGGGGTTACTAACCATCATTCGCCGCTTCTTGGTCGATCGGGGCCCAGCCGAAATGCGGCATCGTTCCGCGTCTCTCGCGCGGGGCTGGAGTTCAGGACCATCGATGCGTAGAACTGCTCGGTGAGTGACCAGACGATTTCGCGGGAGTAGTGGTCATTCACGAATTCGAAGGCGGCACGCCCCATTCTCTCCCGTTGCTCTGCATTCGTCAGAATCTCCTCGAGTCGCTCGCTGAGGGCTGCAGCCGACTTCACTCGTGCAATCAGTCCGGTGCGGCCGTCGACAACCGAATCGATCGCGCCAGTTGCCGTCGTCGTGACAGTCGGAATTCCCGAGGCGCCCGCTTCGAGCACCACGTTCGGGAAGCCCTCCCGGAACGTAGGGAGGCACAGCACGTCCATTACCTGGAAGTAGATCTCCGGGTCCGGCACATGCCCGGTGTAAACGGTCGAAAGTGATCGGAGGTCTTCCCCCTTTGTGGCCACTGACGGCTGCGTGTCCGATCCTCCCACAACCAGAAGCTGGTGGGCAGTTCCCCGTTGACTCAGCAACTTCCGAGCTTCAGTCAGCACTTGGAGGCCTTTGTCGACGGACATCCGACCGACAAATCCGATTACCGGCACCCCTGGTTTCAGTCCGAGCCTGAGCGAGAGCTCCTGCAGCTCCGACAACGCATAGCGGGCTCGACTGAATGCAGCGATATCAACACCATTCGAGCTCCCTCGCCCCAGTACGACGATCTTCGACGCGGGCGCGACATTCAGTTCGATTGCTTTTGCGCGAAGGCTCGTACTCACCGCCAACACGCGGTGTGAGGCACGAGCGGCCACCTGCTCGGCGAATCGCAGTACAGCGAAGCCAACACCTGTCGCCGTTTCCAAACGAAGACCCCGGAGCATGTAGACACGATTTGGAACCCGGAGGGCTGCTCCGGCGATCGACCCCAATAGCCCCGCCTTCGGGGTTCCAACCGAGACCACGTCGGGTTCAATTCTCCGGAGAAGGCGCACCCAGCGAGCAAGCGCAACGAGGTCTCTCAGCGGCGAGGGATTCCGAACCATCGGCAATGAATGAGTCGTGATCCCCGACTCGTGACTGAACTTTTCGAGACCGGCTCCCGGGGAGCTGACCAGGTGGACGTCCCAGCCTTCGCGAGAAAGGAACTGAGGGAAGCCTTCGAGGAGCCTGAACGACTGGTCGACCGTCACGCCGATCACAATTCGCCGGGATTCACCTGCCATCACGACCTGCTTTGTGTAAACCACGCGGCCGTCTCGCGGAGCCCAACGCCAAGCGCAGTCGGACCGACGGTAGGAAAGAGTTCGCGCATGCGAATCCCGTCGGACCGGGATGCGCGCACGTCTCCTGCGCGGGTCTCGACGTGCTGCACACGTGCCGGGACGCCGAGGGTCGACTCGATCGCCTGGATCAACTCGATCAACGGTGTGTTGGTGCCGAAGGCCAAATTCACGGGATCCTTCGACGTTACTTTTCTGCTGACGGCATCAAACAAGGCAGCACACACGGTTCCAACGTAGGTGAAGTCCCGCGACTGGAGGCCATCGCCGTGGATGACAAGGGGGCGATCATTCAAAGCGGCGTCGATGAACTTGGGAATCACCGCCGCATACACATGGTCTGCGAATTGGCGGGGGCCATAGACGTTGAAGAACCTGAATGCGAGGGTCTTCAACCCGAACGAGAAGTTGTATGCGATCGCATAGCTCTCGGTGGCCAACTTGCTTGTCGCATAGGGGCTCATCGGTCGAGTCCAATCGAATTCCGACTTGGGAAGCGCGAGATTGCTCCCGTAGACGGAGCTGGATGAAGCCACAACGACATGGTCGATCCCCGTCTCCCGGGCAGCTTCCAGCACATTCAGCGTTCCGGTGATGTTGGTCTCGTGGGTGGGGCGAGGCGCCGCAATTGAGCGCGGGACGCTCCCCAGCGCCGCTAGGTGCACGACGGAATCTACGCCTGCAGTCGTCGCGACCAAGAGGTCGTAGTCGAGGATCGAACCCTTGACGAAGTCCACGTCAAGCCCGTCTAGGTTCTCTATCCGGCCCGTGCTTAAGTCGTCGAGGATCCGCACTTCTCCGGTGGGATCGTGCCTAAGGAAGTGTCGTGCGAGATTGGAGCCGATGAAGCCTGCGCCACCGGTGATGAGTACCTTCATGTGCTCGTTTCCTGTATTCGAAGAACCGAAAACTGGCCCGGCATCGTCTCAAACCATCGTCTCATGAGATCGCTCAGCTTTTGCATCTCGCCGCGAAGGCATCAGCGCCGCGAGAATCGAATTGGCGGGACTGGCATGCAGTTGCGCCGGGATGCAATTTGCCATCACCCCTCTTTGCAGTCCGGGATCCACGCGACCGTGCGGCGCCGTCGCCGTCGAAGGCCGCTTGATCGTGTGGAAGAGCTCCGGCCAAGGGGGGCTAGTTGTAGTTCCCCGGCACATGAGGGGTTCGAGACTAAACTGCGCGGGTGCAGCAAATTATCCCCGTGTCGGTCTTCTGCATCCTCAGCGTGCTCAGCGTCGCGGCGATCGCATGGCGTTCTGAGATCGGAGTTGCTGTCCGAACTCCCATGCTTGTTGGATATGGTGCGCGGATAGTCGCAGCACTGGGTGTTTGGGTGGTTGCGGGTCTCTTCGCGCCAGATGCCATCCACTACGACAATTCGGCGCTGCAGATTGTGGACGCGTGGCACGGCAGTGGCGCCTTGCCCGCGTTGGGTGCCGGCAAAGAGGCGTTTCCACTTCTCCTCGCCGCCTTGTACGCCGTTGCAGGCCACATTCCAGCTCTCGGCATTATTCTCAACGTGACCGCTTCAACGGTTGCGATACCTGTAATCGCCGCCACCGCGAAGCGTTTTGGCGGGAGTCCGAAGACGGGAGCATGGATTGCCTCGGCCTTCCCGCCTTTCTTGCTGTGGGGCGGGATGTTGTTGCGAGAGTCTCTTACTTGGCTACTGCTCGCGGTGATCGTCTGGTCCTTCGCTTGCTTGGTTGACCGTTTCTTTGATTGGCATACTTTGCTCATCAGTGCATCGTCCCTGGCCGCTTTGCTGTGGGTTCGCGGCTCTGCGGCGCTCATAGTCGGGGCCGCGGCGGCGGGAGCACTCGTCTTCGCGCGGAAAGTCAACATTGCCGTTAGGATCGCCGTCCCAATAGTCATCGCGGCCCTGGCGGCTCTTGTCTTGTTCGGGGGGATCAAAGTGATCGGTGGTTACAGCGCGAATTTGCTCGCCACCGGCCAGAGTCTTCTCGCGCATTCGGCTCGGACGGGGAACTTCCCCGCAATCCAAGTCGCTGACCCGGTTTCCGCGGTCGGAACTCTCGGCCTGCTCGTGCCGAAGGTTCTGTTCGGGCCGCTCCCCTGGGAGTGGTCGAGCGTTGGCGTCGCATTTGCAATCGATGCGATCGTATGGATTCTCCTGTTGTGGCTGGTATTTATGGGCTGGAGACAAAGCAAGCATCGTCGCCGCCTTCTGGTTGCGTTGATTCCAGCTTCGGCTCTCCTCCTTGCCCTGATCGTGTCCAGCGGCAACTATGGGACGATGCAGCGCTTGCGGGTCCAAGCTGCAGTCATGATTATCCCGATCGCTGTGTTGCCCGTTCGACGTGTAGGCGTGAAAGAACCCGCCAATGTTGCACTCCCGCTCGACCGCGCGCCAAGTTGAAGGTTCGCGCTGACGGTTTGGCTCAAAGTGTCGACTGTGCGATCAAGAAATGTGATCGAACAAACGGACCGCTTCGAAAAGTGTTCGGTGACAAAACACCCACGACTCTTTACCGGGCTCTGCTGGCCCCACAGTCAGTGCTACGACTTTGACTGAACCCGCCTGAGCCAGATCGGATATCCAGCGAGCGCTAACAGTCGCTCGATCGACTCGCTGATGAAGGAACCCCGGGGGTGCGGCGACTTGAAACGCAATCAGGCAACGCCCCGTTAGCTACACATCGTACAGTCGGAATGAAGCGTCGCCAAGAGCTTCGGGACGCCGTTCTGCGGGTGGAACTGCGTCGAGCCGACCCACTGCACGGCGGTCACGGCTGGTCCACGATTCCGCCGAGAGTATCGCCGACGCGGTCCCCTTCCTCGTCGACATGCGCGAGTTGCTCCTCGACTGTCTCCTGCGCGGTGGGTTCGGTTTTGAGCATGGTGTCTCCTTCGGGTGGAAATGCAAAAGCACCGCACGACGTGTGCAGGGCTGGATGGATCGAAAGGATGGTCTAGTCAGTGAGCGGGTTGCTCATCCCGCTGCAACCGCGAGGGCGCGGTCATGAAGCTGGCGTGTGAAGGAAGCTGCCGAGATCGAAAAGTGCGACCGTCTAAACGACGGTGGCGTGTGGACTCATGCGAGCCCGAACCACCTTCGCAAGCCTGTGGCTCGGCTTCTCGACGAACGTGTAGAACAGCCAGCCGGCGAGTACGGCGGCGGGAATCGTGCAGAGGATCCCAAGCCACTCGTGATTCGGTCCGAACAAGTAGCCAGATGCCACGACGATGGGCTCGTGGACCAGGTAGAGGCTGAACGAGATGCGACCAAGCCAAAGCACTGCCGGCTTGGTGAGGAACCCGGTGACCGGCTTCCAGAAGATCGCGCTCACGACGACGACGCAGGCACCGGCCAGCATTGGCCCGGACGTGGAATCGACTACAGCGACAGAGGCCCCAAGGCCTTGCGCGATCCAGTGGGAGGTCATCAGAAGCAGCCCAGCCCCGAACGCGGTTCCCCAGGTGAGGCCGGCGAAACGTGACCGACCAATTCTCTGGGACATGCGCCTTAGCGCCGGCATGCCTGTCGCGATGACCGTGCCGACCAAGAACATAGGTAGGTACAAGAGGACCGAATTCTGCGTCACACCACCGGCCGAGACGACGACGAGGCACAGTACAATCTTCGCGACGTTCAGATTGATCCACTTCGCTGCTGCCCAGACGAACAGCGGAAGTGCGAGGGAGAAGAGGATCTCCCATCGGAGTGACCACAACGGCGAAACCAGTCCGCCGTTGCCGAGCACAAGCGTCATGTCTTTGATGAATGTGCCGGGCGTCACGGTGGTTAGTCGTTCCCGCAGCCACAGGCTCCCGGTGTCGCCGGAGCGTCGAACAAGCTCTATGGTCAGGACGCCAAACACGACCGCAGCCCAGACGGGCAGATACAAGCGGATCAGGCGTTGCGGGTAGAACGCGCGCCACGAGAACCTTGTCGAGTTCAAGACTGGGAGGGTCAGGACGATCCCGCTCAACACAAAGAAGACGTAGACGGCCGCCTTGCCTTCCCAAATCAGGTGAAGGGGGGTCTCGACCAACCACCACGCCCACGAGCCAGTCTGGCGAACACCGTGGGTCTGGTAGTAGGGCGCCGCGAGAGCTGGGACGAGCAGCAGCGAGTGATGGAGCAGTACGACCACCGCAGCTATTCCCCGGAGGCCATCAAGCGATCGGTATCGCTCCGAATTGATGGCCGGCGCGCGTAGAACCTGATCCCCCATGCGCTCATATTACGGCGAGGATGAATCGTCTCGTGCCAAGGTGAGTGTCGGCGGGTCGACTAGTTGATAGCGGCCACCGGAACGCTTGGCTCTTGGCCCTCGGCATTGCGTTTCGGCACGAGACTCACATTGAGCATCATCAGTACGAAGTAGACCGGCCACATGTTGCCTGGGGCTTGAAGATATGGGTTGCTTGCGTTCGCCACGAGCATCGCCGCAGCACCAGCGGCAGCCACGAGCACTGGCGCGAGCATAGCCGGTTGCATGCGGACTGCCCGCCAAAGACCCAAGATCGCGAACGTCACCCCAATGGCAAGGACGACCGCCCCGAGCAAGCCGACCTGAAAGAGGATCAGGTGATATTGAAGCTCGAAGTTCCACGGCCGTGCCTCTTCGCGAGAGTAGCCGGCGATCGTCGCGCCGAACCCATGCCCGAAGATAGGCGAGTTAAACCATGCGTGCACGAGTTGGTCGCTCTGTTCGGCACGGATCTTCTCGCTGATCGTCTGTCCGGTTCCCGTGACCACGGAGATCAGGCGCTTCAGCGCGCGGGTGAAGCCGTTGGTGCCGACCGCTGCTGCACCTAGAATTCCGACGATAACGACAACCACGACACCAAGTGGTGCGATCTTCATTCGAAGACTGCGGGGCAGGCGGCGCGAGTAGATTCGCCACACTACCCACGCGCCCACGGGAACAACAATCGCAACGACGGTGAGCGCTGACCGGCCGGCTAACAACGACACGAGAAGCGACAGAGCTCCAGCGACCATCACCAACGGCTTCTTCGGTAGCAGGGGATGTTGTGGCAGCAATGAGGCGGTAAGCCACATCGGACCAGTCGCAACCAAAGTCGACAATCCGTAAAGAGTTATCGCGGTCGCCCCGAATGAGTTCCCGTTGTAGTTCAACTCCAACTGGGTCACGATCCACTGGGGCACGCGGATGCCCGCCATCGACAACGCGACATATGCGACGGCGATCACTGAGATCAGGATCGTGACGATCACTGCGGCGAACATCACCATACGGATCAGTTTCTTGTCACCAGCCCACACCCACGTGCCGAATAGGATCGGTGCGACAATCCAAACCAGGGCACCGTTTGCCACACCGGGATTGCTAATTCCGATCAGGCTCCCGTACACGCCGACAGCGATCACGATGAGGATGGGTATGGCTGCTGGACCCGCGATCGTGCGCCGACCCTTGATTGCGAGAGTCAGCGAAGCGGCGAAGATCAACCCGAGAGATGGCAACAGAATTGTGTTGTGCCCCACCGGAAGGAACATCACGTAGCCGAGGGCGATCGTTATCATCCAGCGGCAAATGTTCGCCCAGTCGAATCGTCGCATGACTCCAGATCGTACAGCGCCGCTTGGTCTGGCTAGACTGCGGAACCAGTCGCGTCGCGCTCGATCGCGCGGTCAGCCATTGATAGCCGTCGCTCACATTGATTCGGCCTGGGTTTAG
>NZ_VRMG01000155.1 GCF_008040105.1 Lacisediminihabitans profunda | reverse complement strand
TATAACGAAGCGGTGAAGCAACTCAACAAAGGCCGCAAGGTGTACGCGCCTGACTTACTGAAGACGCTACCTGAGTGGACAGCGAATTGCCCGCGCCATATCCGTGTCGGTGCCGTGATGGATGCACAGAAAGCTGTCACCGCCGCTCGGCGCAAGTGGAAAGAAACAGGCGAACCGCAGCGTGTGAAATTCCGTCGCAGGCGAAATAATACGAAGTCCTTTTACCTCTGCGCGCCATTCATCAAGCACAAC
>NZ_VRMG01000154.1 GCF_008040105.1 Lacisediminihabitans profunda | reverse complement strand
GCCTACTGGGATATGCAAAGTTCGCTCACGAATTTCTGACGCTCTTTTACAGGCCTTGTGCAACTTTAGCTTTCCTAGCTGATTTCATAGCTTTCTCTCGCAAATTGCACTCTACTTTTCGTTTGGATCGAAAGACATGATCACAGCGTTCACATGTCTTCCATCTTACAGGCACAGCAGCTTTACATTGCGAGTTCTCTGCATAGTATAAAGTTGAAGCTAAATGCATGCTCTGTACCTCAATGGCAAGCTTATAGAGTGGCTTCACCGTACTTTTCCCTTTTCATTGCCTCTGAAAGGGGCAGCGGGGAAGTATCCGGAAATATGCAGAAATT
>NZ_VRMG01000153.1 GCF_008040105.1 Lacisediminihabitans profunda | reverse complement strand
ATGGCGATGGCGATGGCGATAATTCGGGTGATGCAGCAGAGCGGGTGGCGGATAAGTCCATCTGTTTCCTCGATGCTGGGCACAAATTGACCTGTGGCTCCTCACGTAGGCTAGGCTGTGCTCGTGACACTTCACACGACGTGCCATCAATATGCAATGTTATGAACTGGACTCGATGGTGTTTGGTATCGATGGAGCGGATCGAGATGCCTGGCCAATGGATGGAGAAATATATGCGTGAAATACGCACGACTACATCATAAGGTGCCTTAGTTCTCACATGCCATGTAAGGTCAGAAATACCTTGCCACAGACTAATGGAACGAACAGAGAGACGACCTTGCAGAA
>NZ_VRMG01000152.1 GCF_008040105.1 Lacisediminihabitans profunda | reverse complement strand
CTACGCAACATACAGCGTTTTGAAAGTGGTGTTGTTACCTAAGTGGGCTCTGTCTATCTGGAACAGCCGTAAACTACTTAAGAGGATCGCACCATGGAACAAGTAGGGCTTCTCATTCTCGTATGCATAGTCGTCGGAGTGGTCTGCCTATTGTTCTACTCTGTGATAGGGATGTTCGTATGGGAATCTCTACGACCCCTTCTTGGGTGGAGGGGAGAAAGTACGGAGAGGCGTAAGAAAGAGGCCCGAGCGGTGTTAGCTGGAATATTCTGGCCTATCGCCGTACCGTTTATGGCTATGCTATTCCTCGTTAGTCTACCTAGAAAAGTGTGGAGACTGACTAGGGTAGCTATCACAGGAGA
>NZ_VRMG01000151.1 GCF_008040105.1 Lacisediminihabitans profunda | reverse complement strand
TTACACACACAATCATGTAACATTCACCAGGTTCTCCACACATCAATTGATCGTTTGGAACACAAATCAGGCACTTCTTCAACCATCATGTTTCTGAAGGACTTTCGCAAGTTTCACTTTGAGTTCCCAAGCCCCGAAGAGTGTCAGGATGTGGTGGATGCTCTGGAGGTCCTATCACAGCCAGGTGGGTGGATGGGTAGATCCTGAACAGAGCCAGTACTGTGGTTGCTCCAGCTTCATTACCAATCTTGTCTCTCCTTCCCGCTTCTTCCTGTCCCCCCTCCTCTCCCCTTGTCTTCTA
>NZ_VRMG01000150.1 GCF_008040105.1 Lacisediminihabitans profunda | reverse complement strand
AGTTACGCCGGAGCGCTCAGGGATCGGGATTCCTGTGTCAGGGTCTAGCCACCATTCAATCCATTTACGAAGGAACGAATTGTAATCAGGGTTACATGTAATCTTCATGTGCGGAACAACCGAGCATTTCGGGTTACGCATACGAGAGATAAGGTATGTCACCATGCCTTCTGTGAACTGCTGACCTTCGTCGACTAGGAACTTACTAACCTCCCAACCTTGGAAGGAGTCTTTGTCAGATTCTTGTTCGAAGTGTCGAAGGAAAATAACTGCACCAGAAGAGAACACAAACTTGCCGTCTTTGTCTTTCCACTTGACTTTAGGGTCAACGAGCTTGAATAGGTCTGTTGCTTTTTCAAGCAGACCGCCCGGGCCTTTAATCTGAGGAGTAGTAC
>NZ_VRMG01000149.1 GCF_008040105.1 Lacisediminihabitans profunda | reverse complement strand
CTCGGGGGACAGCGAGATCGCTATTTTGAACGCCGTCTACGATTATTTGATCGACACCGACGCCGCCTTCAATTTGGCGCCGCGCCTGGCTTCGTCCTGGGAGGTGAGCGATGACGGCCTGGCCTACACCCTGCATATCCGCCAAGACGCCGTCTTCCATGATGGCAGCCCGGTCACCGCTGACGATGTTCTCTGGACGCTTCAATGGCAGCTGGCGGCCGAAGGCACCGTCGCCAACCTGCTGGCTGATGCGGTCTCGGTCGAGACTGGCGCCGACAATACCGTCGTCATCACCCTGACCGCGC
>NZ_VRMG01000148.1 GCF_008040105.1 Lacisediminihabitans profunda | reverse complement strand
AAACGTGTTTCCCAAATCAGTTCACAAAGTGAAGCCATAGTAGCACACTTAGGTCACGTGACAACATGTGACTTCCAACAAAGCTGTACAAATGCTTGTTGTATCCTCCCATAAACTCAAAGTAGACCCTTCTTGTATACTTTCTTGAATATAGCAGAAAATCTTAACTACAAAGTTGGCTCTCTTGCTCTGGAGCACTGTATACTCATCCTGAAACTCAGCATGCACCAGGTACAGGTTGTTTTTCTCTATCAGTGGGTGTATCTTCCCCACTGGATTCATGATGATCTTCCTGAAAGTTGACAACAAGATCGGAAGGTCGATGAGCTTGGTC
>NZ_VRMG01000147.1 GCF_008040105.1 Lacisediminihabitans profunda | reverse complement strand
CTTCTCCGTCCTTGTGCCAGATAGTGAGAGACGAACCGTCCAATTTGAATGTCACTTCAAACTTCTCGTCCTTCTGATGAGCCTGATCGTAAGCCATCTGAATATTCTGTACGCGAGCCTGATCCGTCTTCGGGATGAAGTTGGGGAACCCTAGCTTGGAAGTGCCAGTCCGGCTGCCCTTGTTGCCTCCGTTGATAACTACCTGCTCGGAAGGCTTTACATACTTCAGGATGCCCAGTCGATCGGTAACATCTTCGTCTACTTTCGGCTCTGGACTGCCCGCTGCATGAACAGGTACGATCAGTCCTTGGCTAAGCTCTTTGCGAAGCTTCATGGTCTTGATTCGAGAATACTCTTTTCC
>NZ_VRMG01000146.1 GCF_008040105.1 Lacisediminihabitans profunda | reverse complement strand
TCATTCTTGTTTATACATTTAGAGAAGAGTACTACTGCCTCTCAGGTACATCTGTAGTACTTTCTGCTGCACCATAAATATCACTGGCAAGTATTGTTTTATCATGGCTAACCATACTGTGCCTAAAAAGTACTTGTGAGTACTTCCTGCTGCCTACCATGGGAGAATACCTTGCATGTAACTAGTACTTTCTAGCTTTACCATAATTATAATCAGCCACAAGTTTGTTACAAACTATACTTGTGAGCACTTCCTGCAATATACTACTCCTTATCATGGTAATCACTACCCCTACATTGCCATGGACCCATTACCAGGGCAACCACTACTGATCAGCTTTTGGAATACAAACGATTGGTTGCCAAGATTGCATTACAAGTA
>NZ_VRMG01000145.1 GCF_008040105.1 Lacisediminihabitans profunda | reverse complement strand
AGTTTCCTATTTAACATCGTGATCATCCACCATTTTAATACGGTTAATACTGTAGAGTCCGGGTATTCGCGGACTTGACACGTGTCCATAATTTTGATATGGTGGAGTCCAGGCATACACAGCGAAATTCCGTAATGCTACAGTGATCTATATAGAACGGCAAGCTGAGTCAACCCAGAAAGCAGAGGCAAGGAGAAAGA
>NZ_VRMG01000144.1 GCF_008040105.1 Lacisediminihabitans profunda | reverse complement strand
TTGTTGTCCATCAACCCGCCTGCACAGGATACCGTAGTGCCCTTCTTGCGGAGCCCACCGTTCGACAGAAGCGGAGTGGATGGGCTTACAAAACCGTCCCACATAATGTCGAAGAATACCTGTTCCCAGTCCTTGCCTCTAGTGTATTCGTCCTCCTCCCACCACTCAGGATACACCGTAGGGGCGTGCTGAGCCATAGCTCTGGCTACAGTCTCAAAACGAGAGCGAACAGACTCTCCCTCATTTGAATATTTCTTCATGAACAACTGGTAGCCAGCCGTCGTATACCACAGAGGAGTCTCTCCTGCTGCTTGACTGTTTTTCCTAGCTTCGGAATAGTTGAATGTGTCTCTCTTA
>NZ_VRMG01000143.1 GCF_008040105.1 Lacisediminihabitans profunda | reverse complement strand
TGCTCGTCCTCAGTCCAGGGCCGGGCGGCTCCCGGCCGGACCAGCTCGCTCGCCCCGTCGGCGTACAGCAGGCGTACCGCCAGGTCCTCGCGGCCGAGATGGGGTTCAAGCCAAGCCAGGATATCGGCCACAGTCCGGCCACTCAGGCGCGCCGTCCAGATCGGAATGCGGTGCCCCCACCACAACTGGCGGCTGATACACCAGTCGCGTTTTTCGGCCAGCCAGGTGAGGTAGGTGTTGCGATAGCGCACATCTGGAGGAAACGAGACCCGCCGCCCGGATGGC
>NZ_VRMG01000142.1 GCF_008040105.1 Lacisediminihabitans profunda | reverse complement strand
AAACATTTTTATCACTCTTGAATGTTGTTTATCTTGTAGCTTGTCTTTGGTCAGCCACTCGTCTTAGTGCATTTCCGATAAAGATAATAGCAAGCACCACAATTAGGATGACCACTGTTGCTGGAACCCAAGTCCAAGGCTTATCAGTCATTGTTTCTGGATTAGTCGCTTCATTTATCATTGTTCCCAAAGATGGTGTCCCCGCTGGAAGTCCAAAACCTAAGAAAGAAAGCCCTGTTTCTAAACCAATATTTCCAGCAAAAACAAGCGTTGCTTCAGCAATGACGAAGGTGGACAAGTTGGGCCATATTTCCCGAAACATAATTTTAAAATCAGAGGTTCCCGAAGTTTTTGATGCTCGAACATAATCTCG
>NZ_VRMG01000141.1 GCF_008040105.1 Lacisediminihabitans profunda | reverse complement strand
TTCTAAAGTGTATGTTTTCATCCCCTGTCTCCAGTAGATCGATGCACAAGAGTGTTCGGAGAACACGTTAATAAACTAAGCCCTCCAGTGAGGGCTTTTGTGTTAATGTTTAACTGGTTCTATACAGAATGCATATCTAGGTTTAGATATAGCTGGTGTACCCCAGTCATTCTCTTTAGGTAGGTCATCCATATGGATATCCCTCATACGATCACACGTTTCCATATCAGGCATTGGAGTTGTTGTATTTACAGTTCCACCC
>NZ_VRMG01000140.1 GCF_008040105.1 Lacisediminihabitans profunda | reverse complement strand
GACATAAAATAATTTTAAATTAAATAAATAGGGTTAATCAAATTTTTTTTAATATTAAATTTATCACACAAATCAGGGATATTTTCGTATTTTATATCTTCCTCACCTTTAAAATCTTGAAAGCTGTAACAATAATAATCAATATTATTAGTTAAATTAAATGCTTTCACAATGGATAAAGAATTTCTAATTCCTGCAAAGCTTCCTGGGCCTCTATTTAAGTAAATTTTATTTATAGCTTTTAACTTTAA
>NZ_VRMG01000139.1 GCF_008040105.1 Lacisediminihabitans profunda | reverse complement strand
TCTAAACACGTCATCTATTCCTCCTGCCACGCCACTCCATGAGAAGCGTCCCCATCTACCTCTACCCCATGCGGGGCTTGTGCCTGGACCGCCACCCCATGCGCCTGTCCCCCATATACCGCTACCCCATCTAAACACGACTCACGCTCCTTGCTAAATAACGATTCAGTAAATCAGGCAACTCCTGTTCTAACTTCTTCGCTAATGGTTCATATACAGGACGCTTTGGCATTCGTGTCCCACCACCTTCATGCAGTGCAGGATATTGCCCTGGAAAGGCGTTTGGATTGACACCAATTGTAAGTGTATTGGATGTCAAT
>NZ_VRMG01000138.1 GCF_008040105.1 Lacisediminihabitans profunda | reverse complement strand
GCTCCGTCGTGCCGAGAATCGTGACAACCCTGTGATCGTGCAGATGTCGGCCGAGCTGATCGTTGCCAATGCCGCTGGCGAGGAGCAGCCGTGGGGTCTCGACCGCGCCGGAAGACACGACGACGACCTCACCGATCACCGTGAGTTCCACGGGAGGCGTGGACGTGGACGCGATGAGCGTCACGCTGGCCGAACGCGCGCCGTCGCGCACCTCGAGGACCTCGGCGTCGAAGAGCACATCGCAATTGCCCGTCGCAAGGGCGCGCGGGATGAAGGTGTTGTTCGAACCATTCTT
>NZ_VRMG01000137.1 GCF_008040105.1 Lacisediminihabitans profunda | reverse complement strand
CCGGGGTGTCGATGATGTTGATGCGATGCTGATCGTACTGCTGGTTCATGCCGCGCCAGAAGCACGTGGTGGCAGCGGAGGTGATGGTGATGCCGCGCTCCTGCTCCTGCTCCATCCAGTCCATCACCGCGGCGCCGTCGTGGACCTCGCCGAGCTTGTGCGACAGCCCGGTGTAGAACAGCACCCGCTCGGTGGTGGTGGTCTTGC
>NZ_VRMG01000014.1 GCF_008040105.1 Lacisediminihabitans profunda | reverse complement strand
GGTTGGTGGGTTAACGCAGGATGGCCACCCCGGTATCGGGGTGGCCATCTGAACGAAGAAGTCCGGCGGTGTCCTACTCTCCCACAAGGTCCCCCTTGCAGTACCATCGGCGCAGAGAGTCTTAGCTTCCGGGTTCGGAATGTGACCGGGCGTTTCCCTCTCGCTATGGCCGCCGAAACACTAGGGATATAACTAGGTTTCGAATTAGCCAACAGCTCAGTTGTTCGAAGTCCTCCCGGGGGAGGGTCTTCACAACTGGTGTTGTGCTGATTCCCGACCGTATATCGGGAACCACTCAGTGGACGCAAGCATTGTGCTTCCCCCGTCTAACGGGGGGAAGAGTGTTATCAAGTTATCGGCTTATTAGTACGGGTCAGCTCCACGAGTCTTTAGTCCTCGCTTCCACATCCCGCCTATCAACCCAGTAGTCTAGCTGGGAGCCTCTCGACCTAAGTCATGGAAATCTCATCTTGAAGCTGGCTTCCCGCTTAGATGCTTTCAGCGGTTATCCATTCCGAACGTAGCTAATCAGCGGTGCTCCTGGCGGAACAACTGACACACCAGAGGTTCGTCCATCCCGGTCCTCTCGTACTAGGGATAGATCTTCTCAAATTTCCTGCGCGCGCAGAGGATAGGGACCGAACTGTCTCACGACGTTCTAAACCCAGCTCGCGTACCGCTTTAATGGGCGAACAGCCCAACCCTTGGGACCTACTCCAGCCCCAGGATGCGACGAGCCGACATCGAGGTGCCAAACCATGCCGTCGATATGGACTCTTGGGCAAGATCAGCCTGTTATCCCCGAGGTACCTTTTATCCGTTGAGCGACAGCGCTTCCACAAGCCACTGCCGGATCACTAGTCCCGACTTTCGTCCCTGCTCGACTTGTCAGTCTCACAGTCAAGCTCCCTTGTGCACTTACACTCGACATCTGATTGCCAACCAGATTGAGGGAACCTTTGGGCGCCTCCGTTACTTTTTAGGAGGCAACCGCCCCAGTTAAACTACCCACCAGGCACTGTCCCTGAACCGGATTACGGTTCGAAGTTAGATATCCAAAGTGACCAGAGTGGTATTTCAACGATGACTCCACCTGAACTAGCGTCCAAGCTTCACAGTCTCCCACCTATCCTACACAAGCCACTCCGAACACCAATACCAAGCTGTAGTAAAGGTCACGGGGTCTTTCCGTCCTTCTGCGCGTAACGAGCATCTTTACTCGTAGTGCAATTTCGCCGAGTTCGCGGTTGAGACAGCTGGGAAGTCGTTACGCCATTCGTGCAGGTCGGAACTTACCCGACAAGGAATTTCGCTACCTTAGGATGGTTATAGTTACCACCGCCGTTTACTGGGGCTTAAATTCTCAGCTTCGCCTTGCGGCTAACCGTTCCTCTTAACCTTCCAGCACCGGGCAGGCGTCAGTCCGTATACATCGTCTTGCGACTTGGCACGGACCTGTGTTTTTAGTAAACAGTCGCTTCCCACTGGTCTCTGCGGCCGTATGGTGCTTCCAGGAGCAAGTCCCTTCACACCGCGGGCCCCCCTTCTCCCGAAGTTACGGGGGCATTTTGCCGAGTTCCTTAACCACGATTCTCTCGATCTCCTTGGTATTCTCTACCTGAACACCTGAGTCGGTTTGGGGTACGGGTGACTTGAACCTCGCGTCGATGCTTTTCTTGGCAGCATAGGATCACTGATTTCGTCCGTGAGGACTACCCATCGGGTCTCAGGCTTAATGAACGACGGATTTGCCTATCGTTCGCCCTACATCCTTAGACCGGGACAACCATCGCCCGGCTCAGCTACCTTCCTGCGTCACACCTGTTAATACGCTAACCGCACCAGCATAGGGTCGTGTGCTAGGCCCCACGCTTCACCCCGAAGGGATCCATCTAGGGGATTCAGACACTTAGCATTACTGGATTAGCTTGGGCGGTTCTTCGTCAG
The DNA here is from genome assembly GCF_008040105.1 of Lacisediminihabitans profunda. Lineage (GTDB taxonomy): Bacteria > Actinomycetota > Actinomycetes > Actinomycetales > Microbacteriaceae > Lacisediminihabitans > Lacisediminihabitans profunda. Next base: position 6,593 of record NZ_VRMG01000014.1, on the reverse strand, counting down.
TACGGGAATATCAACCCGTTGTCCATCGACTACGCCTGTCGGCCTCGCCTTAGGTCCCGACTTACCCAGGGCGGATTAGCCTGGCCCTGGAACCCTTGTTCTTTCGGAGGACGGGTTTCTCACCCGTCTTTCGCTACTCATGCCTGCATTCTCACTCGTGTGGCGTCCACGGCTGGTTCACACCGCCGCTTCACTCGCCACACGACGCTCTCCTACCACTCCGTACGCCTGGACCCACAAAAGCGGGCCGGGCTACTATACGAAATCTACAACTTCGGTGGTGTGCTTGAGCCCCGTTACATTGTCGGCGCGGAACCACTTGACCAGTGAGCTATTACGCACTCTTTCAAGGGTGGCTGCTTCTAAGCCAACCTCCTGGTTGTCTGTGCAGCTCCACATCCTTTCCCACTTAGCACACGCTTTGGGACCTTAGTTGGTAGTCTGGGTTGTTTCCCTCTCGACGATGAAGCTTATCCCCCACCGTCTCACTGCTGCGCTCTCACTTACCGGCATTCGGAGTTTGGCTAACGTCAGTAACCTTTTGGGGCCCATCAGCTATCCAGTAGCTCTACCTCCGGCAAGAAACACGCAACGCTGCACCTAAATGCATTTCGGAGAGAACCAGCTATCACGAAGTTTGATTGGCCTTTCACCCCTATCCACAGCTCATCCCCTCCATTTTCAACTGAAGTGGGTTCGGTCCTCCACGACGTCTTACCGTCGCTTCAACCTGGCCATGGATAGATCACTTCGCTTCGGGTCTAGACCCAGCGACTATTTCGCCCTATTCAGACTCGCTTTCGCTACGGCTACCCCACTCGGGTTAACCTCGCCACTGAGCACTAACTCGCAGGCTCATTCTTCAAAAGGCACGCTGTCACCCCTACTAAGGAGGCTCCAACGGTTTGTATGCAAACGGTTTCAGGTACTATTTCACTCCCCTCCCGGGGTACTTTTCACCTTTCCCTCACGGTACTTGTCCGCTATCGGTCTTCTGGGAGTATTTAGGCTTATCAGGTGGTCCTGACAGATTCACACGGGATTTCTCGGGCCCCGTGATACTTGGGATACTTCTTCAGCCATTGCGACATTTCGACTACAGGGCTGGCACCTTCTATGGCTGGGCTTTCAATCCCATTCGTCTATATCGCGCTGTAACTGTTGCAGTACGGCAGTAACTGCTAAAAAGTCCCGCAACCCCGACCATGCAACGCCTGCCGGCTATCACACATGATCGGTTTGGCCTCTTCCGGTTTCGCTCGCCACTACTTACGGAATCGCTTTTGCTTTCTCTTCCTGTGGGTACTGAGATGTTTCACTTCCCCACGTTCCCTCTACCCGCCCTATATATTCAGGCGGGAGTCACCAGGTCGTATTGCTACGCCTGGCGGGGTTTCCCCATTCGGAGATCCTCGGATCAAAGCTCTATTATCAGCTCCCCGAGGCTTATCGCAGATTTATACGTCCTTCTTCGGCTCCAGAAGCCAAGGCATTCACCGTTTGCACTTAGAAACTTGATGACAAAATTACACAAAGCACCAGCAGCGCGTTGAATAAACAACGCATTGCTAGAACTTCTATGAAGAGATCAACCCACCAAAACCAGCCACCGGCCTAAACCGGAAACCTTCTCGACAGGCAGTCTCTAAGATGCTCGCGTCCACTGTGTAGTTCTCAAAATACGGGCGGTACTCCGTCTAACCCGTGCCTACCGTGTCAACCGAAAGGTTGTGCCGGCGGTTCGCCAGGGATCGAAGTCCAAGACCGTGACCACACCCGCCCGAAGACGACCATGATCATTGCGGCCCAGAGGAAAGAACAAACCCGCCCCCGAAAGGACGAGCCGGCCCGGTCCCTCAGGACCCAACAGCGTGCAAAAGACCAAACTCAAGATCCGAAACGTTCCGAGCCTGCTGCACGCAGCGGGCTGTACTGATTTGACGACTCTCTCACCTGGTCACAATGTCAATGTTCCACCCATGAGCGCCACCGGAGAACGTGTGTCTCCGAAATGGCTACGAGGTTTACTAGCCCCTGTATACAGAGGGCATCCTCGAGTGCTCCTTAGAAAGGAGGTGATCCAGCCGCACCTTCCGGTACGGCTACCTTGTTACGACTTAGTCCTAATTACCGATCCCACCTTCGACAGCTCCATCCCTTACGGGTTTGGCCACTGGCTTCGGGTGTTACCGACTTTCATGACTTGACGGGCGGTGTGTACAAGGCCCGGGAACGTATTCACCGCAGCGTTGCTGATCTGCGATTACTAGCGACTCCGACTTCATGAGGTCGAGTTGCAGACCTCAATCCGAACTGAGACCGGCTTTTTGGGATTCGCTCCACCTTACGGTATTGCAGCCCTTTGTACCGGCCATTGTAGCATGCGTGAAGCCCAAGACATAAGGGGCATGATGATTTGACGTCATCCCCACCTTCCTCCGAGTTGACCCCGGCAGTCTCCTATGAGTTCCCACCATTACGTGCTGGCAACATAGAACGAGGGTTGCGCTCGTTGCGGGACTTAACCCAACATCTCACGACACGAGCTGACGACAACCATGCACCACCTGTATACCGACCTTGCGGGGCGACTGTTTCCAGCCGTTTCCGGTATATGTCAAGCCTTGGTAAGGTTCTTCGCGTTGCATCGAATTAATCCGCATGCTCCGCCGCTTGTGCGGGCCCCCGTCAATTCCTTTGAGTTTTAGCCTTGCGGCCGTACTCCCCAGGCGGGGAACTTAATGCGTTAGCTGCGACACAGAAGCCGTGGAATGGCCCCTACATCTAGTTCCCAACGTTTACGGCATGGACTACCAGGGTATCTAATCCTGTTCGCTCCCCATGCTTTCGCTCCTCAGCGTCAGTTACGGCCCAGAGATCTGCCTTCGCCATCGGTGTTCCTCCTGATATCTGCGCATTCCACCGCTACACCAGGAATTCCAATCTCCCCTACCGCACTCTAGTCTGCCCGTACCCACTGCAGGCTGGGGGTTGAGCCCCCAGATTTCACAGCAGACGCGACAAACCGCCTACGAGCTCTTTACGCCCAATAATTCCGGATAACGCTTGCACCCTACGTATTACCGCGGCTGCTGGCACGTAGTTAGCCGGTGCTTTTTCTGCAGGTACCGTCACTTTCGCTTCTTCCCTACTAAAAGAGGTTTACAACCCGAAGGCCGTCGTCCCTCACGCGGCGTTGCTGCATCAGGCTTGCGCCCATTGTGCAATATTCCCCACTGCTGCCTCCCGTAGGAGTCTGGGCCGTGTCTCAGTCCCAGTGTGGCCGGTCACCCTCTCAGGCCGGCTACCCGTCGTCGCCTTGGTGGGCCATTACCTCACCAACTAGCTGATAGGCCGCGAGTCCATCCTTGACCAAAATTCTTTCCACCCCCTAGCCATGCGGCTGAAGGTCGTATCCGGTATTAGACACCGTTTCCAGTGCTTATCCCAGAGTCAAGGGCAGGTTACTCACGTGTTACTCACCCGTTCGCCACTAATCCAAGGAGCAAGCTCCCCTTCATCGTTCGACTTGCATGTGTTAAGCACGCCGCCAGCGTTCATCCTGAGCCAGGATCAAACTCTCCATAAATGTTTGATTGCTCGACACCTCGAAAGGCACCGGCACATCTAGCGCCACCCGCATCCGGAATGGGATGACAAGGTGACAAGTTTGAAACTGACAAGAACAAATCATTACTGACTTGCTTATCTGTTTAATTCAATTTCCAAAGGAATCTCCTACACCATCACCCGCTAGAAACGGGATCCAATGCACGAGGTTTTTGGCATTTGACATTGTGCACGCTGTTGAGTTCTCAAGGATCGGACGCTCCCGGTTTTCACCATCACGGCTGCTACCCGGGGCCAATCACCACTACCACGCCACCCCCCACTTCCGCGAAAGGCAACCTGTCCAACCTACCACCTCCAGGCCGCTTGTCAAGTTGATCAGCGCGGCTCGAAGGCCGGCTGCAGATCATCTCGACGTTGCCGTGAAACTGGGCAAAACTCCAAAGATCTGAAGACGAATTCCCCGCTGGAGAACCCGCTGTTTGACTTGGATGTGGTCCCTCTTGAGGCCGCTAAGCACTTCCGCTTAGTGAACCTTTGGGGTGACAAGAGGAAACATTACGGCCATCCGGGGGGCTGCGCAAATTAGCGCGCATCCCGGGCGCGTCACGTTTCGGATCCGCCCGGCGGACTACTCCACGAAGACGCCGGCAAGGGTCTTCTTGCCCCGCCTCAGCACCGCCATCCCGCCGGGAAGGGTCCTGCCCTCGAGTGTCGCGGCAGCATCTTCCACCTTCACGTTGTTGAGGTACACCCCGCCCTGCTCGAGCGCACGCCGCGCCTCACTCAGACTCGCGGTGAGACCCGTGTCGACCAACAGCTGCGTGACCAAAGCGTTGGGCATGGTGGTCGTGTTCGGGAGTTCGCGCAGGGCCGCCTCGAGCGTCGGCCGGTCGAGCAGCTCGAGGTCGCCCTGGCCGAACAGGGCCTCCGCCGCCGCGATCGCCGCGAGGGTGTCGTCGACACCATGAACGAGGCTCGTCACCCCGAAGGCCAGGGTGCGCTGCGCCTCGCGACGGAACGGCTCGCTGGCCACCGCCTCAGCGAGCCTGTCGATCTCCGCCCGCGGGAGGAAGGTGAAGATCTTCAGCCGCTGAACGACATCGCCGTCGTCGGTGTTGAGCCAGAACTGGTAGAAGGCGTACGGGCTGGTCAGGGTCGGGTCGAGCCAGATGGCGTTGCCCTCGCTCTTGCCGAACTTCGTGCCGTCGGAGTTGGTGATGAGCGGGGTGCCGATGGCGTGCACGCTCACCCCCTCCGCCTTGTGGATGAGATCGGTGCCGCTGGTGAGGTTGCCCCACTGGTCACTCCCCCCGGTCTGCAGCACACAGCCGTGGTTTCGGTAGAGCTCCAGGAAGTCCATGCCCTGCAGGATCTGGTAGCTGAACTCGGTGTAGCTGATGCCCGCGTCGCTGTTGAGCCGCGCGCTCACCGCATCCTTCTTGATCATCGTGCCCACCCGGAAGTACTTGCCGACATCCCGCAGGAAGTCGATCGCCGAGAGCGGGGCCGTCCAGTCGAGGTTGTTGACGAGCCGCGCGGCGGTGTCTCCCTCGAAACTCAGGAACTTGGAGACCTGGCCCTCGAGGTAGCCGACCCACTCCCTGACCGTCTCGGGCGAGTTCAACGTTCGTTCGGCCGTGGGCCGAGGGTCGCCGATGAGGCCGGTCGATCCGCCGACTAGGGCGAGCGGCCGATGGCCGGCGAGCTGGAGTCGGCGCATGAGCAGGAGCTGCACGAGATTGCCGAGGTGCAGGCTCGGCGCGGTCGGGTCGAACCCGCAGTAGTAGGTGATCTGGTCGCCGGCGAGCAGAGCCTTGAGTTCGGCCGGATCGGTCGAGACATGCACGAGGCCGCGCCACACCACCTCGTCCCAGACGTCGTCGAACGAATCGTCGTTGCGCTGAGCTGACAGGAGATCGGATGCTGGCATCGGGCAAGGATATCAGCGAGGCGATCACCGATCGGGACGATCTCATCCCCTCAAGCTTGATTTATCCACTATCAACCACATAGGGTTGATGGATAGGAAATCAGCCCCTGAGGGCTGATGGAGGGAGACCCATGTTCGTCGTCACCGCAGACCAGGTGGATAGCCGCAACCGCCCCGACATCGCCGACGAGACCATTCGCACGCTGACGTCTTCCCTGCGCGACGGACTCATGCTGCCGGTGGACCGCACGGCCGGCGACGAGATCCAGATGCTCGTCAAGGACGCGCATCACGCCCTCGCCGCAATCCTGTCGCTCTCGAGAGACGGGCAGTGGAGCGTGGGGTGCGGTGTCGGCGGCGTGAGCACTCCCCTGCCGGCCAACGCGCGCGAAGCCGGCGGGCCCGCCTTCGTCGCGGCCCGGGCCGCAGTGAACGACGCAAAGAAGAGGGACACGCGGTTCGCGCTGCGAGGCGACTCGGGTATCGACGCCGGTGACGCGGAGGCTCTCGTCGACCTGCTCCTCCAGCTCCGCGGCCGGCGGTCGCCAGAGGGCTGGGAGATCTACGACCTGATGAGCACCGGGAGCACCCAGGCAGATGCCGCGAAGCGACTCGGCATCACGCCGCAGGCTGCGAGCAAGCGCGCTCGAGCAGCCGCGATTCGAGCAGAGTTCGCCGCGGTGGTCCCGTTGGAACGGGTGCTCGCCGCGACGGACGACTCGGCCATCGCCCGCGAAGAACCGTGAACCCGCACCAGGCACCAGGCACCAGCGAGCAGCCTGGCCTGAACGCTCGGCCCAGGCACGCGCGCAGCCTGGCCTCACCGGTCGGTCCACCCGCCCGGCGTTGCCGTCCGGGGATCTGGTTGGTGGGTTAACGCAGGCTGGCCACCCCGGTCTCGGGGTGGCCATCTGAACGAAGAAGTCCGGCGGTGTCCTACTCTCCCACAAGGTCCCCCTTGCAGTACCATCGGCGCAGAGAGTCTTAGCTTCCGGGTTCGGAATGTGACCGGGCGTTTCCCTCTCGCTATGGCCGCCGAAACACTAGGGATATAACTAGGTTTCGAATTAGCCAACAGCTCAGTTGTTCG
>NZ_VRMG01000136.1 GCF_008040105.1 Lacisediminihabitans profunda | reverse complement strand
TGAAATGCTTGAAAAGGTACTAAAATATGATGCTCTTACTGGACATCTTACTTGGATTAGCAAGTCTTGTAATAAGAGAATTGTTATCGGTAGTCGCGCTGGGAGTCTCCACAAGGCTAGCGGCTACCGCCATATAACAATCTTCGGCACTACCTATGGAGAGCATATCATCTGTTACTACATGCACAACAGGCAGTGGCCTAAAGGGCATGTAGATCACGATAACCATATTCGTGATGACAACAGAGCGTTAAATCTGAAGGACACTACGATGC
>NZ_VRMG01000135.1 GCF_008040105.1 Lacisediminihabitans profunda | reverse complement strand
GGGAGTCCGTTGTCCGGATCCGGGCCGTTCAGGCCCCCCCCCGGGGTGATGTGGGTGACGGGCTCGCTGCGTGCGGCATCCGGGCTGCAGTCATTCCCCATCCTCGCGAGCGGGGCCAGCGCGGGATGGGTGCAGGCCGGATGGTCGCTCCATTTTTCGCCGGCAAGCCAGGACGCGTAGCCCATGAAGCACGCACCGCTTTTGGGGCTTCGATTTTTGCCTCGTGACAGCACGGGCATGAGTTCGGGGGATACGTTCCTGGATCGCGACATTTGAGGTGCCGCCCGCCACTCTCGCAACT
>NZ_VRMG01000134.1 GCF_008040105.1 Lacisediminihabitans profunda | reverse complement strand
TGTATCAGTGGGCTGCTGCATGGTCGGAGCGCCCTTCGAGGCAATCAGATCGGTCCAGAACTGGATTCCCTTCTGCGTTGCGGCACTGTCGTACCCGGACTTCTTGCCGTCCGAGGCGAGCACGCTCCCGCCTGCCTGGAAGATCGTGTTGTAGTAGGTGGTCTGCCCATCCATGCCCGCGACCGAACCGTAGATGCCATG
>NZ_VRMG01000133.1 GCF_008040105.1 Lacisediminihabitans profunda | reverse complement strand
AAAGTACGCCCACCTATTCATGCCATATTACTTGCAGTTATGTTAAGCAAGAAGCAACAAAGAAGCTGCTGTTTTTTCATCTTTATATAGAACCTCATCCTCCAACAAATCTCAGTGCAGTGATACAATGCAAGCAAGGTTACAAAATCCAAATTGACTGGCAGGTAAACACACGAGAGATAAATATTTCATTTGTGTGGAGAAAACCATAGCAAACATACTGTTTACATCTTTGAATTGTGTACAAT
>NZ_VRMG01000132.1 GCF_008040105.1 Lacisediminihabitans profunda | reverse complement strand
ATGTTCAAGTTCCAAATTTGGGAGAAGGAGTATTGGTCTCCATTTGCCGCCGTCAACTTGATGTACGCGGACGTTAGATCAAGAAGTGCTGCTGGTGTCAGATTCACAAGCGTAGAGAGGTTTAAATGATTAAATACCGAAAGGGCGATCTTATCGCCGCGTTCAAAAACAAAGAGTTGCACGCTATCGCACATCAGGCTAATTGCTTCAACACCATGGGCAGTGGCATTGCTAAGCAAATCCGGGAGCAATTCCCGGAAGCCTACGAGGCAGACCAAGCAACAGTGAAAGGGGACCGAGGCAAACTCGGCTCCCTCACCTTCACGATGAACGAGTACGGATCGATTTACAATCTGTACGGGCAGTACAACTATGGCCGAGAAGAGGGACGAGTCTACACTCAGCTTGACGCACTGGGCCAAGCCCTGTACACTATGTCTCTGTTCCTTGAGGCAGAGGCTGATGCTCGGGCGATCCCTACCTCGGAGTTGTGTGTAGGTCTGCCGAAGATTGGCTGCGGTTTAGCCGGAGAGGACTGGAGCAATGTCGAGCCTCTTATAGAGGAGACGCTCGGCCAGTTTCAGGTATACGTTTACGAATTGTAAGTAGGAGGAGATATGATCCGGGGTGCAATTAAGTATAAGGGGACTTGGTTGGCCCCGGGCTCGGAGGCGTTCCAGCTCCATCAAGATAAGAAGATGGATAAACTGGACAAGCACTTAGCAAAGCTAGACAAAGAGTTCAAAAAGCTAGAAGGGAGGGAGTAATATGACAAT
>NZ_VRMG01000131.1 GCF_008040105.1 Lacisediminihabitans profunda | reverse complement strand
CATGCGCGAGCAGTCCACCCATGCGGATCACGACAACATGCCCGGCGCCGTCTTGTATGAATCCAGGGACGGCGAGATCCTGCGCAAGAACTCCGTGGTCTTCGGGCCGGGGGACATGTTCTGCCCGGCATGGAACTTCTTGGCGCTCGCGGGCCTCGGCGAGTCCGATTGGACCCCGCAGTTCAGCTACTGGCAGCGACCGGCGACTCTCGACGACGGAGGGCAAAACCTGCTCGGATAGGCCCGGGCCCTCGGGTGAGATCACCCCGAGGCGCCGCCGCTGGGCTGTCGGGTCGCTGTATACTGGCCGCGCTCCGGTACTGAGCAATTCCTTCGGCATGTATC
>NZ_VRMG01000130.1 GCF_008040105.1 Lacisediminihabitans profunda | reverse complement strand
TATATTGCTCAATTACATTGAGTGCATTATTGAAGTTCTCATTGCAGAAGGATGAGATGATTGCAAAGTATTTCACCAGTCTATCTCCTTAAGGTAGAAACCTTGATCGTCTTTATAAAGCTTCATAGCTTTATTATCGTTGAGAAATACTACGTTTTTAACGGATACTCTTATACTCATTTTAATGCGTAGCTTGGATACTTTAACCCTTGGTTCAACAATACCAATACTATATTGAACCCTGGCTTTCTTAAGCTCCCCATCTGATATTGAATT
>NZ_VRMG01000129.1 GCF_008040105.1 Lacisediminihabitans profunda | reverse complement strand
GGGTAGCCGCTTTGTGGATGCATAATCGGTGACCCTGAACTAATTAACAAAAACAAGGGAGGTTTCTGCTAAATCTGAGCCTGAGAAACAATTAATTTACTTACCATGGCCTTACCTGCATATACTATACTGTATTTATACTAGCCCTAACCCAACCCTAACCCCACCCTAACCATATAAATCACTGTATAGCATACGGATCATGACGTGCAGTCACGTGCTGTCGTTAATGACAATGAACTTTACTGCACTAAAATGAACGCACATTTCACA
>NZ_VRMG01000128.1 GCF_008040105.1 Lacisediminihabitans profunda | reverse complement strand
TTCCTCGTGGAACGGCGCCTCGGCAAGGGCTCCACCGCCGTCGCCCTCGAGGTGGAGCACGACGACGGCGGCGGGGTGCTCAAGGTGGCCCTCGATCCCTCGCACAACGAGCGCATCCGGCGCGAAGGCGAGGTGCTGGGGGCGCTGCGCCATCCGAACGTCGTCGCGTTCCACCGCCACGTGGAGCTGTCCGGGCACGCGGCGCTGTTCATCGCGATGGCCGGCGCCGAGAACCGGGGCGGCGCCTACACCCTCGCGGACCGCATCCGCGAGGAAGGCCGGCTCTCGCTCGACCTCCTGGAACGCTTCGGAAGCCAGTGGCTGAGC
>NZ_VRMG01000127.1 GCF_008040105.1 Lacisediminihabitans profunda | reverse complement strand
GCGTGAGTTCTCCGAGCTCACAGCGCGACCGTTTCACCAGCACCGGCCAGCCGCCATCGGCGAGGGCTTGAGCGGTGGCGATCCATCGCTGCGACGGACCGTAGACCGAGAGCGGGGCGTTGAGCTGCCAGTGCCGGTCCAGGTCCTGCAGAAATGCGTGGATCTTTTCGCCGGGCACGTTGCGGTGGATGAGCACCTTCGGCAGTCGTTCGGCGACGATCGACGGCCTCTCCAGGTCGGCGAGGCGCAGACTCACCGTCAGCGACAGGGGACCGCTCTCCGCGACATCCACCCAACTGT
>NZ_VRMG01000013.1 GCF_008040105.1 Lacisediminihabitans profunda | reverse complement strand
AACCTAACTTGGTGATCGTTTCAGAAGCCGATATTCCACTCCGCCTCGACTGAAGATATTTCTCCCGAAGCCACCGATAGCCGACCTCTTTATCGATACCGGCATCTCGGGCGGATGGTTTGAGACCCCGCCCGTCCTTGATCGACGCGAAGAACCTCAGGGCTGCTGGTGACGAAGACGTCAAAACAATGAAACGACCACCTAAAAGAAGGTGTTGCTTCTATCAATAGGTTCCCGCGTACGTCAATCGCGACAAGGGGCGCGCTCCGGAACCGCGGCAGAATCATGCGCAAGTCGGTTTGTCCGATTTAGGTGGCAAAATCCGAACTGACCTGGCACACGACAGAGGTGCCCCCAGGCAGATTCGAACTGCCGCCCCTGCCTCCGGAGGGCAGTGCTCTATCCCCTGAGCTATGGGGGCCAGGGTCAAGAGACAAGGCTACCAGCCGCCGGGGGACGCGAACGTATGCTGGCAGCATGACCGACGAATCCTGGCGCGATCGGCTGCGCGGGCTTCGCGTGTTTGGCGGCGAACTGCCCGCGTTTGCCCCGGATGCCGTCCCCGAGAATCCGCTTGCCCTGTTTTCGGAATGGCTCGATTTGGCCATCGAGTCGGGAGTGTCGCAGCCGCACGCGATGGCGATCGCGACCGTGGGCGGCGAGGGGGCGCCATCCGCTCGCACCCTCCTGCTCAAGGATCTGGATGCGGACGCCTTGTGGTTCGCCACGATGTCGACCAGCCAGAAGGGGAGGGAGCTCGCCGCCAATCCGCGCGCCGCGCTGCTCTTCTACTGGCGCGAGCAGGGGAGGCAGGTGCGGGTGACCGGGGATGCCGAGGCCGGCCCGCGCGCGCTCAGCGAGTCGGACTTTCTGCAGCGCAGCCCGAACGCACGGGTCGTCGCGTCGGCGGGCAACCAGAGCGACGTGCTGCCGGGACTGGGGGAGTTCGACACGGCGGTGGCGAAGTCGCGTCGGGCGATCGAGACGGATCCGGAATTCGTGCCGGAAGGGTGGACTGCCTTCCGTCTGCGCCCGGTTGCGATCGAGTTCTGGCAGGCCACCCGCGACCGCGACCAGATCCGCCTGCGGTACACCCGGCAGGGCGAGGGCTGGGCGCGCGAGCTGCTCTGGCCGTAGGCCGGCGCGCCGACCCGGTGTGGCGAGCGGCATGCACGGCCAGGAAACGCCGGCATGGGAGGATCGACGGATGCTGCGCAACGTCTCCGCCCGACTCGAACTCGACATTTCCGGCCGCGCCGACCTGGTACTGAGCCTCGCCGTGGCGCACGGCGGCGAGCTCAGCAGTGAGCGGCTGTCGATAGCACTGAACGGCACTCCGATCGAGCCCCAGGAGGTCGTGGACCGGCATGGTTCGCGGCTGCACACCCTGCAGAGCGACGCCGGCCGGATGACCATCGAGTACTCGGCCGAGGTTGTCGGTCAGGCCGAGCCGGCGGCGATCGACGAGCTCGACCGCATCATCTACCTGCGCCCGAGCCGGTATTGCGAGTCGGACACCCTGCTGCCGACGGCGCGCTCCGAGTTCGCCGGCATCCAGGGTTTCGAACTCCTCGCGGCGGTGGGCGCGTGGGTGCAGGAACGGCTGTACTACGTGCCAGGCTCGAGCCGGGTGACGGATGGCGCGGTCGGCACGCTCCTGGCCCGCCAGGGCGTCTGCCGCGACTACGCCCACCTGGTGATCGCGCTGCTGCGCGCGCTCGACGTGCCGGCCCGCATGGTGGCCGTCTACGCGCCGGGGCTCAGCCCGATGGACTTCCACGCCGTGGCCGAGGCGTTCATCGACGGCCAGTGGCACGCCGTGGACGCGACGGGGCTCGCCCCGAGGCAGAGCCTCGTGCGGATCTCCACCGGCCGCGACGCCGCCGACATCGCGTTTCTCACCAACCACTGGGCCAATCTCACGCTGCGTGAGTTGACGGTGCTCGCCATCGCCGACGTGCTGCCGATCGACGACCCTCTGCGGCTCGCCGAGATCCGCTAGCGCAGCTGCGCGACCGCGGAGGCCACGAGGGTGCGGGCGTCCGCCCCGCTGCCGAAGTCCGCCGCGCTCCCGAAGAAGACGGATGTGGCCACGAGCCAATAGGTGCCGGTGAACACATCGAGACGGCCGGCGCCGCCGCTCGAGGAGAAGTAGGCGGATTCGCCGATGCCTGCCACCGGGGTACCGGCCGCGGCACTGGTCTTGAGTCCCGCGAGCGCGGCCGAACCGGGGCGCGCGACGGCGATGGTGACCTTGTCGCCGCTGGTCTGGTTTGTCCAGTCGCACGCGACGCCCTTCGCCGCGATGGCCGTCGCCGCCGGCGTGCCGCCGGCCGGCTTGAAGCTCGCGTCGAGCCCGAAGTTGGGGTTGAAGTCGTACATCGTCTGGGCCGAGACGAGCGTGTTGCAGCCAATGCTGACCGCCTGCGCGGGGGTGCCGGTGGTGGGGGTCGGGCTCGGCGAGGCGGGCGTGCCCGCCGGGGTCGGGGTCGGCGAGTCCGAGGCGCTGGCGCTGGGGGAGGAGCTCGACCCGGAGGGCTTCGGCGTGCCGACGCACGCCGTGAGGCCGCCGACGACGATGGCGATGCTCGCGAGCGCGACGAGCCGACGGCGTGCGGCCGAAGTGGAAAACATGGTGGACCCCCTGAAAGTCTCTGAACCCATCTTCGCCGACGGTGAGGGCGACGCCAGCCGGACGCGCCAGCAAGCCCGGATAGAATCGATGCTCGTGACCCCAGCCGAACTCTCCGCCAACCTGCTCGCCATCGTCGAGGGCGCTCTCGAGCGACGCGGCGACGTCACGGCCGCGCTCACCGTCGACGACGTGCTGCTGGAGCGTCCCAAGAACCGGGAGCACGGCGACTGGTCATCGAACATCGCCATGAAGCTGGCCAAACAGCTCGGCACCAACCCGCGCGCGCTCGCCACCGAGATCGCCGACGGCATCCGCGCGATCGAGGGGGTCTCGGCGGTGGACGTCGCCGGCCCCGGCTTCATCAACATCAGCCTGGATGCGGCGGCGGCCGGCGCGCTCGCCAAGTCGATCGTCGAGCAGGGCGAGGACTACGGACACGGCGACCTCTACGAGGGCGTCACGATCAACCTCGAGTTCGTCTCGGCCAATCCCACCGGACCCATCCACCTCGGCGGCGTGCGCTGGGCCGCCGTGGGCGACAGCTTGGCCAGAATCTTCAAGGCCGAGGGCGGCATCGTCACCCGCGAGTACTACTTCAACGATCACGGCACCCAGATCGACCGGTTCGCCCGCAGCCTGGTTGCGAGCTACCTCGGCGAGCCGACCCCGGAAGACGGCTACGGCGGCCAGTACATCTCCGACATCGTCGACCGGGTCGTGGCGGGCTACCCGGGCGACCTCTCCGCCCTGTCCAGGGACGAACTGCAGGAGGCATTCCGGGCCGCCGGAGTCGACCTGATGTTCGGCGACATCAAGCAGAGCCTTCACGACTTCGGCGTCGACTTCGACGTCTACTTCCACGAGAACCTCCTGCACGAGGGCGGCGACGTCGAGCGCGCGATCGCCCGACTGAGGGACCTCGGGCACATCTACGAGGCGGATGGCGCCACCTGGTTGCGCACGACGGAGTTCGGCGACGACAAGGACCGCGTGGTGATCAAGAGCGACGGGGACGCCGCCTACATCTCCGGCGACCTCGCCTACTACCTGAACAAGCGTGAGCGCGGCTTCGAGCGCAACTTCATCATGCTCGGAGCCGACCACCACGGCTACGTGAAGCGGCTGATGGCCATGACTTCGGCGTTCGGTGACGTGCCGCGGGTCAACCTGGAGATTCTGATCGGCCAGATGGTCAACCTGCTCAAGGACGGCACGCCGCAGCGGATGAGCAAGCGCGCCGGAACGGTCGTGGTGCTGGAGGATCTGGTGGAGGCCGTCGGCGTGGACGCGGCGCGGTACGCGCTCGTGCGCTCGTCGAGCGACTCGCAGCTCGACGTCGACCTGGACCTGCTCACCCGGCGCACCAACGACAACCCCGTCTTCTACGTGCAGTACGCCCATGCGCGCACCCGCTCGGTCGCGAGGAACGCGGCGGCGAGCGGCGTCGAACGCACGGCATTCGACGCCTCCCTCCTCGACCACGACACCGAGAGCGAGCTGCTCGGTGTGCTCGCCGAGTTTCCGCGGGTGGTTCGCCAGGCGGCGGAACTGCGCGAGCCGCACCGCGTCGCTCGCTACGCGGAGGAGCTGGCCGGCGCGTACCACCGCTGGTACGACAACTGCCGGGTCACCCCGCTCGGGGATGAGCCGGTCACCGACCTGCACCGCACCCGCCTCTGGCTCAACGACGCGACCGGCACGGTGCTGCGCAATGCGCTCGGCCTGCTCGGCGTGAGCGCGCCGGAGCGGATGTAGTGCGCGACCAGTCCACGGCGCCCCTCCCGTTGCCTCCCGAGGCGGCGGCCCCCCGCAAACGCCGTCGCGGCGTGCTGCTCTGGAGCGTGCTCGCCGCGATCCTCGTGGTTCTCGTCGTCGCGGCGGTCGTCGTCGACGGTGTGGCGCGGTCCTATGCCGGCACGCTCATCGAGAACAAGGTGCGGTCGTCGCTCTCCATTCCGGCGAGCACGCCGGTCGACGCCAGGGTCGGCGGGGCATCCGTGCTGCTGCAGCTGCTGGCCGGCAAGCTTGAGCGAGTCGATGTCTCGTCGAAGGGGCTCACGGTGGGGGCGCTCACCGGCGACGCCACGCTCACGGCCACCGGCATCCCGATCGACCAGAGCAAGCCCATCGATCACGCGACGCTCGAGTTCACGGTGGACGAGACCCAGCTGAAGACTCTCGTCGGCACGGTCTCCGGCATCCCGGTCAACTCCCTCACGGTGCACTCGGGGGCGATCGCCCTCGCCACCACGATCACGGTGCTCGGCATCGGCCTCCCCGTGACGGTGGCCGTCGCCCCGTCGGCGGTCGGCGGGGAACTCGCGCTCACGCCGAAGTCGGTGACGTTCAACGGCCAGACCCTCTCCCCGGCCGACCTGCGCAAGACCTTCGGCTCGCTCGCCGACAGACTCCTCAGCACGCAGAAGATCTGCGTCGCGCAATTCCTGCCCAAGTCGCTTGTGCTCGATGCGGTGACGGTGAGTGGCTCGAAGGTGGCCCTGGCCGTGTCGGCCGACACCGTCACCCTGAACAGCGACCTGTTCGCGACAAAGGGCGTGTGTGCCTCCAAGTAATAGGATTCAGGGGGCTTGCATCCACCCGCTCCGGCGCGCTCGCCCCATCTTCCCGCCGGCCAGCCCCGAGGTTTCCCAGTGACAGTCAATCCGCTTGCCCCATCGTGGCTCGCTCATCCGGTCGACGCCAACGCGCTCGCCCCCGGCCTCTGGTCGCACGGCACCGCCCGCTCGGCGTCGGGGGAGATCGAGGTCGCCGGCGTCGCGGTGTCCGATCTCGCCGCCCGCTTCGGCACGCCGCTGTTCGTGGTCGACGAGGCTGATGTGAGGTCGAGGGCCGTGCTCGTTCGCGAGTCGCTCGACCGGGAGTTCGCCCGCATCGGGTCGGCGGCGAAGGTGTACTACGCGGGAAAGGCGTTCCTCTCCACGGAGGTCGCCCGCTGGGTGAGCGACGCCGGTCTGTACATCGACGTTTGCAGCGGTGGTGAGCTCGCCGTCGCCCTCGCCGCCGGTGTCGACCCGGCCAGGCTCGGTTTCCACGGCAACAACAAGTCGGTCGCCGAGATCGACCGGGCCGTGGCCTGCGGGGTCGGCGTGATCGTGATCGACAGCGACATCGAGATCGAGCGGGTCGCGGATGCCGCGGCTCGCCATTCCCGAGTGCAGCCGGTTCGGGTGCGCCTCAACAGCGGAGTCCACGCCCACACCCACGAGTACCTGGCCACCGCGCGGGAGGACCAGAAGTTCGGCATCGCGCTCGCCGACGCAGCGGGTGCCGTCGCCGCGATCCGGTCGCACTCCTCGCTCGACTTCCTCGGCCTGCACTCGCACATCGGCTCGCAGATCTTCGAGTCCGACGGCTTCGCCGAGGCCGCCAGGCGCCTGCTCGCGCTGCAGGCCAGCCTGCTCGAGGGCGGCCCGGTGCCCGAACTCAACCTCGGCGGCGGATTCGGCATCGCCTACACGAGCGCCGAGACCGCGCTGCCCCTCGACGAGATCGCCGCGACCTTTGCCGACATCGTGGCCGGCGAGTGCGCGAGGCTCGGCATCCCGGTGCCGCTCGTGGCCATCGAGCCGGGGCGGGCGATCGTCGGGCCGTCCACCCTCACCCTGTACGAGGTCGGCACGGTGAAGGACGTGCTCGTCTCCGGGGACGGAACGGCACCAGTGATCCGGCGCTACGTGAGCGTCGACGGTGGCATGAGCGACAACATCCGGCCCGCGCTCTATACTGCCGACTACTCGGTGCGACTGGCCGGCCGCAGTTCGACCGCCGACCCCGCGCTCGTGCGCATCGCCGGAAAGCACTGCGAGAGCGGCGACATCGTCGTGCGCGACGACTACCTGCCCGGTGACGTGCGTCCGGGCGACCTCGTGGCCGTGCCGGCGACCGGCGCGTACTGCTGGTCGATGGCCAGCAACTACAACTACCTGGGCCGGCCGCCTGTCGTCGCCGTGCGCGACGGCGAGGCGCGCGTGATCGTGCGCGGCGAGACCGAGGCAGACCTTCTCTCCCGGGATGCGGGCATCCTGGCAACGAACGGAGCACGATGATCGAGTACCGCAACCTCAGGGTCGCCCTCCTGGGCGCAGGATCCGTCGGCGCCCAGGTGGCCTCGCTGCTGCTCGAACACGGTGACGAGCTCGCCAACCGAGCCGGCGCCGGGCTCGAACTGGTGGGAGTGGCCGTGCGCGACCTCGACGCGCCCCGCACCGCGAACATCCCGCGCGAACTCCTCACGACGGACGCGGAGTCCCTGATCCTCGGTGCGGACATCGTGATCGAGCTGATGGGCGGCCTCGAGCCGGCGCGCACCTACATTCTGCAGGCGCTCACCTCGGGGGCCGACGTGATCACCGGCAACAAGGCGCTCCTCGCCACCCACGGTCCAGAACTTTTCGAGCTCGCCGAGCAGGTGGGCGCCCAGCTCTACTACGAGGCGGCCGTCGCCGGGGCGATCCCGATCATCCGGCCGCTGCGCGACAGCCTCGCCGGCGACCGGATCAAGCGCATCCTCGGCATCGTCAACGGAACCACCAACTTCATCCTCGACCGCATGGATACCGCGGGGGAGTCCCTCGAGGTCGCCCTGGCCACGGCGACCGAGCTCGGCTATGCCGAGAAGTCCGACCCGTCGGCCGACATCGAGGGCTTCGACGCCGCGCAGAAGACCGCGATCCTGGCGAGCCTCGCGTTCCACACCACGGTGCCGCTCGACGCGGTCTACCGGGAGGGCATCACCGCCATCACCATCGAGCAGGTCGACGCCGCGCGCAAGGCCGGCTACGTGATCAAGCTGCTGGCGATCTGCGAGCGGATGACGGATGCCGACGGCGTCGAGGGCGTGTCGGCCCGCGTGTACCCGGCCCTCGTTCCCCGCAGTCATCCCCTCGCCGCCGTGCATGGTGCCAAGAACGCGGTGTTCATCGAGGCCGAGGCCGCCGGCGACCTCATGTTCTATGGCGCGGGTGCCGGGGGAATCGAGACGGCCTCCGCCGTTCTCGGCGACCTGGTGTCCGCCGCCCGGCGGCACGTGATCGGCGGACCGGGGGTCGCGGAGTCGACCCACGCCAACCTGCCCATCCTGCCGATCTCGCGGGTCATCACGCGGTACCAGATAACGCTCAGCGTCGTCGACCAGCCGGGGGTGCTCGCCGCGGTGGCGACGCTCTTCAGCGAGCACGGGGTCTCCGTCGAGACTGTTACGCAGTCGGTCCAGGCGGGCGCCGACCCGGCCCGGCCCAGCGCTACCCTAGTTATCGGCACCCACGAGGCGTCGGAAGCCGATCTCGCCGCAACCGTCGCGGCACTCGAAACCAGTCAGGTCGTTCGAGCGGTCACGTCCGTACTCAGAGTAGAAGGATCCTAATGGCTCACCAGTGGCGCGGAGTTCTCCGCGAGTATGCAGACCGGCTCGACATCTCCGATGCGACCCCCATCATCACCCTCGGCGAGGGTGGCACCCCGCTGTTGCCGGCTCCCGCACTCTCCGCCCGCACCGGTGCCACGGTCTGGGTGAAGTACGAGGGGATGAACCCCACCGGTTCGTTCAAGGACCGCGGCATGACCATGGCGGTGTCCAAGGCCGTGGAGCACGGCGCGAAGGCGATCATCTGCGCGTCGACCGGTAACACCTCGGCGTCTGCCGCCGCCTACGCCGCGCACGCCGGCATCACCGCCGCCGTGCTCGTGCCGGAGGGCAAGATCGCGCTCGGCAAGCTCAGCCAGGCCATCGCGCACAACGCGGAGCTGCTCCAGGTGCAGGGCAACTTCGACGACTGTCTCGAGATCGCCAGGGACCTCGCGGCCAACTACCCGGTGCACCTCGTCAACTCCGTCAACAACGATCGCATCGAGGGCCAGAAGACCGCGGCCTTCGAGGTCGTCGAGGTGCTCGGAGACGCCCCGGACATCCACATCGTGCCGGTCGGCAACGCCGGAAACTACACGGCGTATTTCCGCGGCTACAGCGAGGAGCTGGCCCGGGGCGAGACGACGAAGCTTCCGCGCATGTTCGGCTTCCAGGCCGCCGGCAGCGCGCCGATCGTGCTCGGCCACGTGGTGAAGAACCCCGACACCATCGCCAGCGCGATCCGCATCGGCAACCCGGCGTCGTGGGAACTCGCGCTCGGGGCACGTGAGGCCAGCAACGGCTACTTCGGCGCGATCTCCGACGAGCACATTCTCGAGGCCTACCGCATCCTCTCCGCCGAGGTCGGCATCTTCGTGGAGCCCGCATCGGCGATCAGCGTCGCTGGTCTGCTCGAGCGGGCGGCCGCCGGACAGATCCCGCGCGGATCCACCGTGGTGCTCACCGTCACCGGCCACGGCCTCAAGGACCCGCAGTGGGCCCTTCGCACGGCCGACGGCTCAGACATCAAGCCCACCGTCGTCGCGAACGACACCGACGAGGTGGCCGGCGTGCTCGGCCTGTCCAAAGTCACGGCCTAGCGTTGCCGACCACAGTGGTCTTCGGGAGCGCGGGATGATGCCAGAGACGCCGGATGCGCCGGAGGGATCGGGGTCGACGCCCTCGCTCGTCGGCCGTTCGGTCACGGTGAAGGTGCCGGCGACCACGGCCAACCTCGGACCGGGCTTCGACACGCTCGGACTCGCGCTGTCGCTGTACGACGAGCTCACCGTGACGGTGCGCCCCGAACCGGGCGCCACCGTCGAGGTGATCGGAGTTGGGGCCGGCGAGGTGCCCACCGACGAGTCCAACCTCGTGGTCAAGGCGATCGCGTACACCTTCGCCGCGTACGGGCAGCCCCTTCCCGGGCTCGACCTCGTGGCGCGCAACAACATTCCGCACGGACGGGGCCTCGGCTCCTCCGGGGCCGCGATCGTCTCGGGCATCATGGCGGCGAAGGGCCTCCTCGAGGGAATCGTGGACATCGACTCCAACTCCCTGCTCGCTCTGGCGACGGCCATGGAGGGGCATCCGGACAACGTCGCGCCTGCCCTGTTCGGCGGCCTCACGATCGCCTGGACTTCGGATGCCGGCCCTCAGCACAAGAAGCTGATGGTGCACCGCGGCGTCTCGCCCCTCATCGCCGTGCCGGAGTCCACGATGTCCACCGAACTCGCGCGCAGCCTGCGCCCGGCCTCGGTACCGCACGAGGACGCGATCTTCAACGTGTCTCGCAGCGCCCTCCTCATCGCCGCCCTCATCCAGTCTCCGGAGCTGCTGCTTGCCGCGACCGAGGACAAGCTCCACCAGAGCTACCGCGCGAGCGCCATGCCAGACACCGAGTCACTGATCGGCGAATTGCGGGCTGCGGGGCTTCCCGCGGTGGTTTCGGGGGCCGGGCCGTCGATTCTCGTGCTCTGCAGCGACCCGGCCCAGAGACTCGTCGCCGCCGAGCTCATCGGGCGCCACGAGGGCGCGCCGTGGCAGTCGCTCGTGCTGGCCGTAGACTTCAAAGGTGCTACAGTTTCACTGCACCCGGTAGATATCTCGGCATAGCCGAAAGCCCCGGTTTGCACAATCACTAGCACTCGCTTCAATACTTTCCCTCACTGTGCTGCTGCTCACAACAGCCGCGTGGGCCCGGTGGAGAGTACGGACGACAAGCTCTCCCGCGAGCGTATCCCGCACCCTTTCGGTGCGGACCTTGCGAGGGGAAAGGAACACTCTTAGTGACTGACCTCACTGTCCGCGCCACCCGGCCGGACTCAAGCACAAACCTCTCCAGCCTTCGCCTCCCCGAGCTGTACGCTCTGGCAGCCGAGTTGGGCATGAGTGGTGCCTCCAAACTTCGTAAGGGAGAACTCGTGGACGCGATCACCGAGATCCAGAACAACAGCAAGACAGCGGCGGATGCCGCACCGTCGACCGAGGATGCCCCGGTGACCGAGACGGCCGCCACGGACACGGCGGCGGCCGAGACCGCAGCCACCGAGGTCGCCGTGGCTCCCGCCGTCCGCAAGCGCGCACCGCGGCGTGCGAGCACGTCGATCGTGGACGCCGGCGCCTCCACCGCTCCGATCATCGACGCCCCGGCCATCGAGCTGGAGCCGATGGCCAAGGCGGCGCCCAAGTCGGTCACCAAGCACGTCAACCGTGCAGCCAGCGGCCTCGACCGCATCCCTGGGCAGGAGGCCGAGCGCGAGGCTCAGGCCGACGTCCAGCCGACCGAGGGTCTCGACCGCATCCCCGGCCAGGAGGCGGAGCGCGAGGCGCTCGCCGACGCGCCGACCGAGAGCGTCCCCCGTCAGCGCAACACTCGCCAGCGCAACGCCCGCCAGGCCGGCATCGACCGCATCCCCGGGCAGGAAGCAGAGCGCGAGGCGCTCGCCGACGCCCAGCCGACCGAGGGTCTCGACCGCATCCCCGGGCAGGAAGCAGAGCGCGAGGCGCTCGCCGACGACAGCGACGGACAGCCGACTCGCAACTCCCGCAACCGCAACCGCAACCGCGGCGACCGCCAGCAGGAGACCACCCGCGGCGAGCAGGACTCAGACGACTCCGGCCGCACCAGCAACCGCAATGTGAACAACCGCCAGCAGCAGGGTGACCGCCAGCAGCAGGGCGACCGCCAGCAGCAGGGCGACCGCCAGCAGCAGAACCGCAGCGGCAACGACCGCCAGCAGCAGCAGCTTCTGCAGGACGACGACGGCGAACGCAGCGGACGTAACCGCTACCGCGACCGCAAGCGCCGCGGCCCGGGTGGAAACGATGACTTCGAGCCCGAGATCACCGAGGATGACGTGCTCATCCCCGTGGCCGGCATCCTCGACGTGCTCGACAACTACGCCTTCGTTCGCACCAGCGGCTACCTCCCGGGCAACAACGACGTCTACGTCTCGCTCGGCCAGGTGAAGAAGTACAACCTCCGCAAGGGCGACGCGGTGGTCGGAGCGATCCGCCAACCGCGCGACAACGACAACAGCGGTCGCCAGAAGTACAACGCGATCGTGAAGATCGACTCGATCAACGGGCTTCCCGTCGACCAGGCCGCCGATCGCGTCGAATTCGGCAAGCTCACGCCGCTCTATCCCACGGAGCGCCTGCGCCTCGAGACCGAGCCGCAGAAGCTCACCACGCGCATCATCGACCTCGTCTCGCCGATCGGCAAGGGCCAGCGCGGCCTCATCGTCTCGCCGCCCAAGGCGGGCAAGACGCTCGTGCTCCAGGCCATCGCCAACGCCATCGCCAAGAACAACCCCGAGGTTCACCTCATGGTCGTTCTCGTCGACGAGCGTCCGGAAGAGGTGACCGACATGCAGCGCACGGTCAAGGGTGAGGTCATCGCCTCCACCTTCGACCGTCCGGCCGAAGACCACACGACGGTCGCCGAACTCGCCATCGAGCGCGCCAAGCGACTTGTCGAACTCGGCCACGACGTGGTCGTTCTGCTCGACTCGATCACCCGCCTCGGCCGCGCGTACAACCTTGCGGCGCCCGCCTCCGGGCGCATCCTCTCCGGAGGGGTCGACTCGTCTGCCCTCTACCCGCCGAAGCGCTTCTTCGGTGCGGCGCGCAACATCGAGGACGGCGGATCGCTCACCATCCTCGCCACCGCGCTCGTGGAGACCGGATCCAAGATGGACGAGGTCATCTTCGAGGAGTTCAAGGGCACCGGCAACATGGAGCTTCGCCTGTCGCGCCAGCTTGCCGACAAGCGCATCTTCCCCGCCGTGGACGTCAATGCCTCCGGCACGCGTCGCGAGGAGATGCTCATGGGCATCGACGAGACGAAGATCAACTGGAAGCTCCGCCGCGCCCTCGCCGGACTCGAGACCCAGCAGGCCCTCGAGCTCGTGCTCACGCAGCTCAAGGACACGACGAGCAACGTCGAGTTCCTGATGAAGATCCAGAAGTCGCTTCCGGGCGCATCGAGTACCAAAGAGGGCTAAGCAGCCATGGCAGACTCTGGCGTGTTCGAGTCGGTGAAGACGCTGCTGGTGGAGCATGCGGATCTCCAGGAGCAGCTCGCCGACCCCGAACTCCACTCCAACCCGGCCAAGTCGAAGAAGGTCAACCGGCGGTACGCCGAGCTCAGTCGCATCGTGGACGCCTACAACCGTTGGCTGAAACTCACCGACGACTTCGAGGCCGCGAGCGAGATGGCTGCGGAGGACGCGTCCTTCGCCGAGGAGCTGCCCAAGATCAAGGCGGAACTCGACACGATGGAGGAGCGCCTTCGCCGGCTGCTCATCCCGCGCGACGAGAACGACGGCCGTGACGTGATCATGGAGATCAAGATGGGGGAGGGCGGGGCAGAGTCCGCGCTCTTCGCCGGCGATCTCCTGCGCATGTACCTGCACTACGCGGAGTCCAAGAAGTGGAAGACCGAGATCATCGAGCAGACCTCGAGCGATCTGGGTGGCATCAAGGATGTCCAGCTCGCCATCAAGGGCAACTCCACCGACCCGGCGGAGGGCGTCTGGGCCCACCTCAAGTACGAGGGTGGCGTGCACCGCGTGCAGCGCGTACCGGCCACCGAGTCCCAGGGGCGCATCCACACGTCGGCGGCGGGCGTGCTCGTGTTCCCCGAGGTCGACGAGCCGGAAGAGGTCGAGATCTCGCCCAACGACCTCAAGATCGACGTCTACCGTTCGAGCGGTCCGGGCGGCCAGTCGGTCAACACCACTGACTCCGCCGTGCGCATCACCCACCTCCCCACCGGGATCGTGGTGGCGATGCAGAACGAGAAGTCGCAGTTGCAGAACCGCGAGGCCGGGATGCGCGTGCTTCGTGCCCGCGTGCTCGCTCGCCAGCAGGAGGAGATCGACGCCGCGGCCTCCGTCGTGCGCAAGAGCCAGATCCGCACCATGGATCGCTCGGAGCGCATCCGCACCTACAACTTCCCCGAGAATCGCATCGCCGACCACCGCACGGGCTACAAGGCCTACAACCTCGACGCCGTGATGAACGGCGCACTCGACGCCGTGATCCAGTCGGACATCGACGCGGATGAGGAAGCCCGACTCGCGATGCTCGGTTCCACCGAGGAGTGATCGGCGCGCTCCGCACGCACCCTTCGCTTTCGTCCGAACCGACAACCAGGCTGCTCCCATGAATCCTCCAGCTAGCGTGGCGACTCTTCGCGACGACGGCGTCGCGCTGTTGGCCCGGGCGGGCGTTCCCACTCCCGACGTCGACGCCGAGCTGCTGATCGGCCACGTGCTCGGCCTCAGCCGCGGCGAGGTGCAGGCGAAGGCCGTCATCGGCACGCCGGTGGCGGAGCACGACACCGTCGCCATCCGCGCCGCGCTCGCCCGCCGGGCCGCCCGCGAACCGCTCCAGCACATCACGGGGACTGCTCCATTCCGCTCGCTGGAACTTGCAGTCGGACCGGGTGTTTTCGTGCCGCGACCGGAGACGGAGGAGGTCGCCCAGTTCGCGATCGACGCGCTGCGCGCCGCGGCCACACCCGAGCCGATCGGGGTCGACCTGGGAACCGGCAGCGGGGCGATCGCCCTCGCGATGGCGACCGAGGTTCCGCACTCCCGGGTGTTCGGTGTCGAAAACTCCCCGCGCGCCTTCGTCTGGACCACCCAGAACTTCCGCGCCAGCGGGGCCGACAACGCGCGCGCCGTGTTCGTCGACCTGGCCGACGCCCTTCCCGATCTGGACGGCACGGTGGCCGTGGTCATCTCCAATCCTCCGTACATCCCGGTCGGTGCCATCCCGCGTGACCCGGAGGTGCGGCTTTTCGATCCAGAGCACGCCCTCTACGGCGGCCAGGACGGCCTGGATGTCGTGCGCCAGGTCTCACGCACGGCGGCGCGCCTGCTGCACCCGGGCGGCACACTCGTGCTCGAGCACGGCGAGCTGCAGGGGGCCGCCATCGCCGCACTGCTCACCGCGGACGGCTGGAATGCCGTCGCCACGCACCGCGACCTGCTCGGCCGCGACCGCGCGACCACCGCTCTCCGCTAGCCGCCGCTCCCCGTTCCCTCTTTTGGCCTTACCCCGTTCCCCTTACCCCGTTCCTCTACCCCGTTCCGAAATCCATGCATTCCTCGCCGACACGCCGGTGGGGTGACCCGACACGCCGAGGTCGGGGCAGAGATGCATGGATTTCGGAAGAAAGAAGAGGGAAGAAAGAAGAGGGAAGAGTGAGGGTGAGCGGGGGAAGGGCGGATGCCGCTAGAGGGACTCGCTCGCCGCATCCATCGCCGCCGCGCACTCGGCGAGCGCCTCCTGCGCCCACTCGCGCTGCTGGGCGGTGCCGAGGAGGTCCGCCCACCGGGCCGCCTCGGTGAAGGAGGCGAAGGCGGCATCGAGGTTGTCGTCGTCGAAGTACCGCCAGCCGAGGTTGCTGTGCAGAGAAACGAGCCAGCGTTTGGTGCGGTCGTCGGGGGAGGCCTCGGCGAGTTCCACCGCGCGAGCCGTCCAGTCTTCGGCGCCGGGGGCATCGACGATCGCGAGCATGTGCAGCGCGTCGATCAGCAGGAACTCCGCCCCCAGGCGGCCGGCGATCGTGGCGGCCTGGCGGAACAGGCCGGCGGCGGCCTCCGGATGCCCCGAACTGTTCATCACGCGGCCGGACTCGAGGAGCACCCGCACCCCCACAATCGGATCCGACTCCTCCGGGATCTCGATCAGGATCGCCGCCGCCTCGTCGAACTTGCCCTGCATCCCGATCGCCCGCGCGAGCTGCGTGGTGAGTTCGGCGCGCTCCGTGTCGTCCCACGGGCCGCCCTGCTCCAGCTCGACCCGAAAACGGGCCTCCGACGCGGCGGGATCGCCGAAATCCCAGAGTTCGTCGAGCGTGGGTTGGTCGATCATCCAGCACCCTCCCTCTGTGGTCATCACCAGCCTAGGGCTGGGTCAGCGGGTATGGGCGAAGTCTTCGATCGCGGCGAGCAGGGCGGGGGCGCCGACGAACAGGTGGCCGGTGATGCCGACCGAGCGGGCACCCGCGACGTTCTCCGGCAGGTCGTCGGCGAAGAACGCGTCGCTCGCCGGCACGCCGTAGCGGGCGAGCACCGCCTCGAACACCTCCGGGTCCGGTTTGCGTGCCCCGTAGTCCGACGACGTGAAGAGGTGGTCGCCGAAGACGGGCACGAGGTCGGGGGCGAGGGAGCGCAGGTGGCGCGAGGTGAGCGGACCGTTGTTGGTGAGGAGCGTGACCTGGCCGAGTTCGGCCGCGCGACGCACGGCGGCGATGGAGTCCGCCCACGGCGTCATGGCCGCGCCCCGGACCCGCACCCAGTCCGCCTCGTCCACGTCGATGCCGACGGCGGTGTTGAACGCGGCGAGATAGTCGTCAGCGCTGCCGATCCGGCCGGCCTCGGCCGCCCACTCGCCCTCGGCGTGCCACCAGCGCTCGCGCAGCTCGGCGAGGGAGAGCCCGGTCAGACCGGTCATCCCCTCCATCCGCCGACGCCAGTCGTAGTCGTAGAGCACGTCGTCCATGTCGAAGATGAAGAGCAGCATCACATCATCCTCGCGGCGAACCGCTCGATGGCCTCGTGCAGACCGTCCAGCTGCGGCACGCGGTCCCGGTAGACGAGGTGGTGCGTGTGGATTCCGACGGATGCCGCCCCGGCCACGTTCGCGGCGGAGTCGTCGACGAAGAAGGTGTCCTCCGGTCGCGCGTCGAACCGTCCGAACTCTGCGAGGTACTCCGCCGCCGTCGGCCACTCGCCCGATTCGGCGCGAATCTCGAATCCGCTCTCCCACCAGGTCTTGGCGAGGTGGTACTGGCTCACCCCGCTCGCGAGGCTCAGCGCCGGCAGCCGCTTGCGGGAATCGTAGGTATAGAGGGTCGTGTCGAAATCAAAGAAATACAGGTCCACCGGGCTCCACTCGCAGCTACCAGTATCCCAGCCGACGTCGAGCCCGCCGCGCGCGGGGCCCGCAGCGGGGCTGTCAGGACGGTCGAAGTAGGATGGCTACCGACATGGCGACGATCTACGACTGCTCGGACCCCACCGGGCTTCTCACTGGCATGCGCCTCGCGAGGGTCGCTATCGGCCGAGGCGAGCTCGTGGTGCTGCCCACGGACACCGTGTACGGTCTCGCGGCCGACGCCTTCAGCCCGGAGGCGGTGCAGCGGCTCCTCGACGCGAAGGGCCGCACCCGGCAGTCGCCTCCTCCCGTGCTCATCCCGGGGATTCCCACCCTCGACGCCCTCGCGGAGGCCGTGCCGGACGAGGTCCGCGCGCTCGTCGCCGAGTTCTGGCCCGGCGGCCTCACCGTGATCCTCCCCGCCCGCGAGTCCCTCAAGTGGGACCTCGGGGACACTGACGGCACCGTGGCCCTGCGGATGCCGAACAACTTCTACGCGCTCGAGCTGCTTTCCGAGACAGGCCCGCTCGCCGTCTCGTCGGCGAACCTCACCGGCGAACCGGCCGCGACCACGGTGCAGGATGCGGAGCGCATGCTCGGCGAGAGCGTAAGCGTGTACCTCGACGGCGGGGTGGCCGGCACCGACTACGACGCCGGGGAGGGAACGGGGTCGACGATCATCGACGCGACGGGGCTGCTCACCGAGGGCGGGACCCTGCGCATCGTGCGACACGGGGTGATCTCCGAGGAGGCGATCAACGCCGTGCTCGACTCGGTTCGGGAGCAGGGGATGACCGAGTCCGGGGAAGGCCCCTCGTGAGGATCATCTTCTACGTCGCCGCCGGCGGCCTCTCGGCCGTGGTGACCTTCGGGTTGTCGATCCTCATCGCGCGGCTGGGCATGAAGTACCGGCTGTACCCGGCGATCCGCGAGCGTGACGTGCACAAGCGCCCCACGCCCCGGCTGGGCGGCGTCGCGATGTTCCTCGGCATCCTGATCGCGTTCGGCGTCGCGTCGCAGCTGCCGCAATTCCACCTCATCTTCGCCAAGCCCGGCCCGATCTTCGCGATCCTTGGAGCCGCCCTCATCATCGTGCTGATCGGGGTGGCTGACGACATCTGGGACCTGGACTGGGTCACGAAGCTCGCCGGCCAGATCATCGCCGCCGGCCTGCTCGCGTGGCAGGGCGTCCAGCTCACCTCACTGCCGATCGTGGGGGGCATCGTCGTGCTCTCCTCCTACACCGGGCTGATCGTCACGGTGCTCGCGATCGTGCTGGTGATGAACGCCATCAACTTCATCGACGGCCTGGACGGCCTTGTCGCCGGTGTCGCCATCATCGCCAACGGTGTCTTCTTCATCTACAGCTGGATCCTCGCCACCAATATCGCCCAAACGGAATACTTCAACCTCGCGTCGCTCATCACCGCGGTGCTCATCGGTGCGTGCGTGGGGTTCCTGCCGCTCAACTGGCATCCGGCGAAACTCTTCATGGGTGACGCGGGCGCCCTGCTCGTCGGGCTGCTGATGGCGACCTCCGCCATCTCGGTCACCGGTTCGGTGGATGTCGGGCAGCTCACCTTCGCCAAGCAGCTCGTGCCGGCGTTCATCCCGATCCTGCTGCCGTTCGCGATCCTGATCGTGCCGCTGCTCGACTTCGGCCTCGCCGTGTTCCGCCGGCTGCGCGCCGGCAAGTCGCCGTTCAGCGCCGATCGCAAGCACCTTCACCACCGGCTGCTCGACATGGGGCACACCGACATCCCGGCGGTGCTCATCTTCTATGCCTGGACGACGGTCGTCGCGGTCGGTTGCCTGCTTTTCCTCTTCATGCCGGCCGCGCGGGCCCTCACCTTCATCGCCATCGGCCTTGTCGTCTGCACCGTGGTCACCCTGTCGCCGCTCACCAGGCGCAAGGCCGCCGAGACGGCCGTTCAGCTGGCGGGCCCGGAGGATCAGGTGCCGGCGGTTGCTGCCCACCTCGACCCGCTCGATGCGGCGGCCGACACGATTTCGATCGGGACCGACACCGACGACAACGCAGAATCGGATGCCGCACAAGACGCGGCACTCGACGCCCTGAAGAAGAAGGAAACCACATGAGCGCCGTCCCCATCCTCAAGCGGATCCTCGCCTACGGGGGCATCCTCGCGATCGTCATCGCCGTCGTCGGATCGATCATCGGCCTCCTCGTGGCCGGCGGGAGCGGGGTGCTGAGCGCTCTCATCGGCACCGCGATGGCCGTCGTGTTCCTCGGCATCACGGCGGCGAGCATCGTCGTCGCCACTCGCATCGCCCGGGGCGACTTCCTCAGCGTGGCCTTCTTCGGCATCGTGATGGGGGCGTGGCTGCTCAAGTTCGTGCTGTTCCTCGTACTGGTGTTCCTGCTCAAGGACCAGCCCTGGATCCAGTCCACGATTCTTTTCCTCAGTCTCGTCGTGGCGGTGCTCGGAACCCTCGTGGTCGACGTCGTCGTCATCGCGCGGTCTCGACTGCCCTACGTGAGCGATGTGCGCCTGCCTGGGGATGCCGCCGAGGCCTCGCCGAGGGGCGAACAGGCCGAATAACGATTCTGGCCGCCTTCATTCTGTTGATAGAGTGGGAACGAACGCCCCCCTTTCCATCGCCGCGTGATTACATGCCCCGATTCTGGAGATAGCGCTGTTATCTAACGCTCTCAATCTGCTCCTCCCTTCTGCCAGCGACGGCGGCGGCGGTGGCTTCGTCGGGCCCAATATCGGCGAGTTCTTCCCTCCCGTCGTGTTGTTCGCCGGAACCTACTTCGAGCTCAACCGCGTCATGCTCATCCGCATCATCACGACGATCGTGATCGTGCTCGTCTTCTGGCTCGCCACCCGCAACCTGAAGATCGTGCCAGGACGCGGGCAGTCGCTGATCGAGATGGGACTCGACTTCGTTCGGGTCGGCATCGCCGAAGACCTGCTCGGCAAGAAGGACGGCCGGCGCTTCCTGCCGATCCTCACCACCTTCTTCTTCATGATCGTCGCGATGAATCTCACCGGCGCCATCCCGGGGTTCAACATCGCCGGCACCTCGGTGATCGGCGTTCCGTTGCTGCTGGCCGGCGTCGCCTACTTCACCTGGATCTATGCCGGACTGCGCAAACACCCGGGCAAGTTCCTGCGCAACGCGCTCTTCCCGCCCGGAGTGCCGTGGGTGCTCTACATCATCGTGACGCCGATCGAGGTGCTCTCGACCTTCATCGTGCGGCCGATCACCCACACCCTCCGACTTCTCATGAACATGATCGTCGGCCATCTGCTGCTCGTTCTGTTCTTCCTCGCGACCTCGTTCTTCTTCTTCGAGGCACCGGGGCTCTTCAAACTGTTCGGCATCGGAACGCTCGCCTTCGGGTTCGTCTTCACGATGTTCGAACTCCTTGTCGCGGTGTTGCAGGCCTACGTCTTCACCATCTTGACCGCTGTCTATCTCCAGCTCGCGCTGGCAGACGAGCACTAATCGGATCGGGCGACCGCCCGCTTCGCCATCACGGAAGGAATCACAACGTGGACACCACCACCGTCGCCGCCCTGAGCGGAAACATCGCGACGATCGGATACGGCCTTGCGGCCATCGGCCCGGCCATCGGCGTGGGCATCGTCGTCGGGAAGACGATCGAGTCCGTCGCGCGCCAGCCCGAACTGCAGGGTCGCCTCACGGTGCTCATGTACATCGGTATCGCATTCACCGAGGCGCTGGCCTTCATCGGCATCGCCACGTACTTCATCTTCACTACCGGCCAGTAATGCTCCGTACAGTTTTCTCGGCAGCTGCTGAGGCTCAACACAATCCACTGATTCCGGGCATTCCGGACCTCATCTGGTCCGCCGTGTGCTTCATCGCGCTTCTCGTCTTCTTCTGGAAGAAGATCCTGCCGTCGGTGCAGCAGAACCTGGATGCCCGTGCCGAGGTGATCGAGGGCGGAATCAAGAAGGCCGAGATCGCGCAAGCGGAGGCCGCCGCCGCCCTGGAGAAGTACACCGAGCAGCTTGCCGAGGCGCGCGCCGAGGCCGGCACCATTCGCGAGCAGGCTCGCCAGGACGGCGTCAAGATCCTGAACGAGCTCAAGGAGCAGGCGGCCGCCGAGGCCGCCCGCGTCACCGCGAGCGCGTCGGCGCAGATCGAGGCGGAGCGCCAGTCGGCTCTCGTGTCGCTGCGTGCCGAGGTCGGGTCGCTCGCGATCGACCTCGCGTCGGGAGTCATCGGGCAGAGCCTGTCCGACGACGCGAAGGCGGCAAGCCTGGTCGACCAGTTCCTGGCCGACCTCGAGAAGTCAGAGAACAGCGCGAAGCCGGAGTCGGTGAACTGAGCATGGGATCAGCAACCAGGGAAGCCCTCGCCGCGTCACGGGCGAAGCTGTCGTCCGCGGGCACGGCCAACCTGGCCACTGCCGACGAACTGTTCTCGGCCGGTCGGATCATCGGCGGGTCTGCACAGCTCATCTCGATGCTCTCCGACACGTCGACGGATGCCGCTGACAAGCGGTCCATCCTGTCGGCGGTCTTCGGCAGTAACTTCAGTGACGCCACGCTCGAACTGCTCGACACCGTGGTCTCGAACCGCTGGTCGAGCACCGACGATCTGCTCGCGGGAATCGAGGAGCTCGGACTGCGGGCGGCGGCGGATTCCGCCCCGGCCACCGTCAACATCGACGCGGAACTCTTCGCGTTCGGCACGGCGGTCTCGTCGGACTCCGAACTCGAACTGGCGGTGAGCAGCAAACTCGGCAGCCCCGAGTCGAAGGTGGCTCTCGTTGAGGCGCTCCTGGTGGGGAAGGCCTCGCCGCAGACGCTCTCGATCGTGCGTCACCTGATGCAGCAGCCTCGCGGCCGCCGCATCGGCGAACTGCTGCGCACCGCGGCGGCGATCGTGGCCGACCAGTCGGGCCTCGCGGTCGCGACGATCACGAGTGCGACCGCCATCCGCGCGGTTCAGCTCGAGCGTCTGCAAAAGGGCCTTGCGGCCAAGTTCGGGCAGGCGCTCAAGTTCAACCTGGTCGTCGATCCCGCCCTCATCGGCGGGCTTCGCGTGCAGGTCGGCGACAGGGTGATGGACGGCAGCGTCGCCTCGAAGCTCAAGGATCTCCGGCTGCAGCTCGCCCGCTAGGGCAGCACGGCCACCAACACAGACCCCCCGGAGCCGCACGGCTTCGCGAAGACAAGGAAACAACGGAAATGGCAGACCTCACGATCAGCCCGGACGAGATCCGCGATGCGCTCAAGGACTTCGTCAAGTCCTACAACCCCGCGTCCGCCTCGACGACCGAGGTCGGCTACGTCATCGACGCGGCCGACGGAATCGCGCACGTGCAGGGTCTTCCCGGCGTGATGGCGAACGAGCTCATCCGCTTCGCGGACGGCACGCTCGGCCTCGCCCAGAACCTGGACGAGAACGAGATCGGCGTGATCGTGCTCGGCGAATTCGCCGGCATCGTGGAGGGCCTCGAGGTCACCCGCACCGGAGAGGTGCTCTCCGTGCCGGTGGGCGACGCCTACCTCGGTCGAGTCGTCGACCCGCTCGGCGCCCCGATCGATGGCCTCGGCGAGATCGCCTCAGAGGGCCGGCGCGCCCTCGAACTGCAGGCGCCAGGCGTCATGCAGCGTAAGAGCGTGCACGAGCCCATGCAGACCGGCATCAAGGCGATCGACGCCATGATCCCGATCGGTCGCGGCCAGCGCCAGCTCATCATCGGCGACCGCCAGACCGGCAAGACGGCCATCGCGATCGACACGATCATCAACCAGAAGGCGAACTGGGACTCCGGAGACGCTTCGAAGCAGGTGCGCTGCATCTATGTCGCCATCGGCCAGAAGGGCTCGACCATCGCCTCGGTGAAGGGCGCGCTCGAAGACGCCGGAGCAATGGAGTACACGACGATCGTCGCGTCGCCCGCCTCCGACCCTGCCGGGTTCAAGTACCTCGCCCCGTACACCGGTTCGGCCATCGGCCAGCACTGGATGTATGCCGGCAAGCACGTTCTGATCATCTTCGACGACCTGTCCAAGCAGGCCGAGGCCTACCGCGCCGTTTCCCTGCTGCTGCGCCGCCCGCCGGGGCGCGAAGCCTACCCGGGTGACGTCTTCTATCTGCACTCCCGTCTGCTCGAGCGTTGTGCCAAGCTCTCCGACGAGCTCGGCGCCGGATCGATGACCGGCCTGCCGATCATCGAGACCAAGGCGAACGACGTGTCGGCGTACATCCCGACCAACGTGATCTCGATCACCGACGGCCAGATCTTCCTGCAGTCCGACCTGTTCAACGCCAACCAGCGTCCGGCGGTCGACGTGGGTATCTCCGTCTCCCGAGTCGGTGGCGACGCGCAGGTCAAGTCGATCAAGAAGGTGTCAGGAACGCTCAAGCTCGAGCTCGCCCAGTACCGCTCGCTCGAGGCCTTCGCCATGTTCGCGTCTGACCTCGACCAGGCCAGCCGTCGCCAGCTCGCCCGAGGCGCCCGCCTCACCGAGCTGCTTCGCCAGCCGCAGTATTCGCCGTACCCGGTCGAACAGCAGGTCGTATCGATCTGGGCCGGCACCAACGGCAAGCTCGACGAGGTGGCCGTCGAAGACGTGCTGCGCTTCGAACGCGAGCTGCTCGACTACCTCGGACGCAACACCGACATCCTCACCAACCTCGCCAGCACGAACGTGCTCGACGACGCGACGGTGACCGCTCTCGGCGAGGGGATCGACAAGTTCAAGCTCGAGTTCCAGACCGGCGAGGGCAAGCCGCTCGCCTCGGTCGGAACCGAGCAGTTCGTGGCGATCGAGCCGGAAGAAGTGCACCAGGAGAAGATCGTCAAGGCCAAGCGCTGACCGAGCACCGGCCGCCTCGCGGACGGTGCGGCGCCCCGGTGCCCCACCAGCTCGACCTCACCGATCATCACGACAAAGGAAAGTAAGACACATGGGA
The DNA here is from genome assembly GCF_008040105.1 of Lacisediminihabitans profunda. GTDB lineage: Bacteria > Actinomycetota > Actinomycetes > Actinomycetales > Microbacteriaceae > Lacisediminihabitans > Lacisediminihabitans profunda. The sequence continues at coordinate 59,213 of NZ_VRMG01000013.1, read as the reverse complement.
GCGCAACTTCGGGTCTACCGGCAGAAGATCAAGGCTGCCCAGACGACCAAGAAGATCACTCGGGCCATGGAGCTGATCTCGGCTTCGCGCATTCAGAAGGCGCAGGCGAGGGTGGCGGCCTCCGGTCCGTACTCGCGCGCCGTCACGCGGGCGGTCTCCGCCGTCGCGACCTTCTCGAACGTGGACCACATCCTCACGACCGAGCCGCCGAAGATCGAGCGTGCGGCGGTGTTGCTCTTCACCTCCGACCGAGGGCTCGCCGGCGCGTTCAGCACGAACGTCGTGCGTGAGGCCAACGAGCTCACGACCCTCCTGCGCTCGCAAGGCAAGGAGGTGGTCTACTACCTCGTCGGTCGCAAGGCCGCCGCCTACTTCGCGTTCCGCAAGCGTGCTGCCGAGGAGATCTGGACCGGTGGCACCGAGAAGCCCGAGTTCGAGACGGCCCAGAAGATCGGCCAGACGATCGTCGCCAAGTTCATCCAGCCGGCGAGCGAGGGCGGGGTCGACGAGATCCATGTGGTCTACAACCGCTTCGTGAGCGTGGTGACGCAGGTTCCCGAGGTCGTTCGACTCCTGCCGCTCGAGGTCGTGGAGGGCGTCGAGACGCCGGGCGAGAACGAGATCCTGCCGCTCTACGAGTTCGAGCCGGAGGTGGGCGACGTTCTGGATGCCCTCCTTCCGGTCTACATCGAGAGTCGCATCTTCAACGCCATGCTGCAGTCGGCGGCCTCCGAGCACGCCGCCCGCCAGAAGGCCATGAAGTCCGCGAGCGACAATGCGGACAAGCTCATCACCAACTACACCCGGCTTGCGAACAACGCGCGCCAGGCCGAGATCACCCAGCAGATTTCCGAGATCGTCGGCGGCGCAGACGCCCTCTCGGTGAAGAACTGAATCAGCCCAGGAGAATAGAGAAGCAAATGACTACGACAGCCCCTGCTGCGAAGAATCCCGTCGCTGACACCGCCGAGACCGACTCGACCGCCATCGCCGGCGTCGGTCGGATCGCGCGGGTCACCGGTCCCGTTGTCGACATCGAGTTTCCGCACGACGCGATCCCCGGCATCTACAACGCCCTCAAGACCACGATCACCATCGGTGACCAGTCCAACGAGATCACCCTCGAGGTAGCCCAGCACCTCGGCGACGACCTCGTGCGGGCAATCGCCCTCAAGCCGACGGACGGCCTCGTTCGCGGCCAGGAGGTTCGCGACACCGGCGGGCCCATCACGGTGCCGGTCGGTGACGCCACCAAGGGCAAGGTCTTCAACGTCATCGGCGAGGTGCTCAATGGAGCCCCCGGCGAGAAGTTCGAGTTCACCGAGCGCTGGCCGATCCACCGCAAGCCCCCGGCATTCGACCAGCTCGAGTCCAAGACCGAGCTCTTCGAGACCGGCATCAAGGTCATCGACCTCCTCACCCCCTACGTGCTCGGCGGAAAGATCGGCCTCTTCGGAGGTGCCGGAGTCGGCAAGACCGTGCTCATCCAGGAGATGATCCAGCGCGTCGCGCAGGACCACGGTGGCGTGTCGGTGTTCGCCGGAGTCGGCGAGCGCACCCGTGAGGGCAACGACCTCATCTTCGAAATGGAAGAGGCGGGCGTCTTCGACAAGACCGCGCTCGTGTTCGGCCAGATGGACGAGCCGCCGGGGACGCGTCTTCGCGTCGCGCTGTCGGCGCTCACCATGGCGGAGTACTTCCGCGATGTGCAGAACCAGGATGTGCTGCTCTTCATCGACAACATCTTCCGGTTCACGCAGGCTGGCTCCGAGGTGTCCACCCTGCTCGGGCGCATGCCGTCCGCCGTGGGATACCAGCCGACCCTCGCCGACGAGATGGGCATCCTGCAGGAGCGCATCACCTCCACGCGCGGACACTCGATCACCTCGCTGCAGGCCATCTATGTGCCGGCCGACGACTACACCGACCCGGCGCCGGCCACGACCTTCGCGCACCTCGACGCCACCACGGAACTGAGCCGCGAGATCGCGTCGCAGGGCCTGTACCCGGCCGTCGACCCGCTCACCTCCACGAGCCGCATCCTCGACCCGCGCTACCTGGGCGCCGACCACTACCGCGTGGCCACGAACGTCAAGGCGATCCTGCAGAAGAACAAGGAACTGCAGGAAATCATCGCGATCCTCGGTGTCGATGAGCTCTCCGAGGAAGACAAGATCACCGTCTCCCGCGCCCGCCGCATCCAGCAGTTCCTGTCGCAGAACACCTACATGGCGAAGAAGTTCACCGGTGTCGAGGGATCGACAGTGCCGCTCAAGGACACCATCGAATCCTTCGACGCGATCGTGCGCGGAGACTTCGACCACGTCGCAACGCAGGCCTTCTTCAACGTCGGCGGCATCAACGACGTCGAAGAGCAGTGGGCGAAGATCCAGAAGGAGAACGGCTAAGCATGGCCGAGCTCCAGGTGACAGTCGTGTCGGCTGACCAGTCGGTCTGGTCCGGCGCGGCGTCGATGGTCGTGGCTCGCACGACGGAGGGCGAGATCGGCATCCTTGCCGGGCACGAGCCCCTGCTCGCGATCCTCGCCGCCGGCGAGGTGCGGATCACCGATCCGCGCGGCACGGTCGTGCGGGCGAAGGCCGACGACGGATTCCTGTCGGTCGAGCACGACACCGTGACGATCGTCGCGCGGTACGCCGAGCTCGCCACGGCGTAGCCGGAGTCCGCACGTGCTGATCGCGATGGCCGGGCTTCCTGGGTCTGGCAAGAGCACGATCGCCGAGATCGTCGGCGGTCGACTTCGCGCCTCGGTGATCTCGGTCGACCCGATCGAGTCCGCGATCCTGAGCGCGGGCATCGACAGCGACCAGCCCACGGGGCTCGCCGCGTACCTCGTGGCCGAGAAGCTCGCCGAGTTCGTGATCGACGCCGGCCACGATGTGATCGTGGACGCGGTCAACGCCGTGGACCCGGCGCGGGAGCAGTGGGTGAACCTGGCGCGTGATCGCGGCGAGGTTCTCAAGTTCATCGAAGTCATCTGTTCCGACCTCGAACTTCATCGCTCGCGGCTCGAGTCTCGCGAGCGTCGGCTGCCTCACCTCTCCGAGGTGAACTGGAACGCGGTGGAGCAGCGCGTGGACGAGTACGACCCGTGGAGCGGGCCGAGCGCGGCCGTCGCCCGCATCACCCTCGACTCCGTGAACCCGATCGGGTTCAACGTCGACGCCGCGATGGCATTCATCGCGTCCTGATGCTGATTCTGCTTCCCCCCTCCGAGACGAAACGAGACGGCGGGGCAGAGGGGTCGACCCTCGATCTGACGCTGCTCGGGCATCCGGAGCTCTCGCGCCCCCGCAAGGCGGTGCTCGCGTCCACTCGCCGCCTTTCGCGCAATCGGGCTACCATGTCCACCGCGCTGGGGCTCGGCCCGCAACAGGCGTTCGAGGTCGACCGAAACCGGCAGTTGTCGACGTCGCCCACGATGCCCGCGCTGCTGAGGTACACCGGGGTGCTCTACGACGCCCTCGATGCCGCGTCGCTCGACGGGCCGGCCCTCGCGTTCGCCGCCGAGCATGTGGTGGTGCATTCCGCGCTGTTCGGACTGGTCGCGGCGGACGATCCCATTCCCGCGTACCGCCTTTCGCACAACTCCCGACTGCCCGACCTCGCGCTCCGTTCGACCTGGCGCGACGCCGTGTCGTCGGTGCTCGCCGGGCGCGACGGGCTCATCGTCGACTTGCGTTCGGAGGCCTACGTGCAGCTCGGCCCCATCCCCTCTGACCGGCACGCCTTCTTCGTGCGGGTGTCGGCGGAGGGACCGGACGGCCGGGTGCGGGCGCTCAACCACTTCAACAAGAAGGGCAAGGGCCTGTTCGTGCGGCGACTCGTCGAGACCGGAATCGACCATTCGTCGGTCGAATCGCTTCTCGATTGGGCGGCGGCGGACGGAATTCAGCTCACGAAAAAAGGTGAGTCGGAGCTCGAACTCGTGGTTTACTGACGTCGGGCCTCGTCGTGGGCCCGTCGCACCGGCGAACTATCGAAGAGGGGTTCAGATGAACGACAACGGATACGGAGCGGGCGCGGCGGCGGCCGCGGCACTGGTGCTGGTCATCATCGTCGTCTACCTGGTGGTGTTCCTCGGGGTCTATGCCCTCGTCGCCTGGATGCTGTCCCGGGTCTTCGCCAAGGCCGGCGTGCTCCCGTGGAAGGCCTGGGTGCCGGTGTTCAACTACTGGGTGTTCTTCGAGATGGGCGGACAGCTGGGCTGGCTCGCGCTGCTGAGCCTGATACCCGGCGTGAACATCGTCGCGGCGGTGTTCGCCTGCATCGCCGCCTGGCACGTCGGCTCGGCCTTCCAGAAGCCCGGGGTGGGCTGGCTTCTGCTCTACATCTTCCTGCCGGTGATCTGGATCGGGATCATCGCCTTCGACGGCTCCCGGTGGGAGCCGGAGAAGATGGCCGTTCGACCCCTCTACGGACCCAACGTTCCCTCGCCGACGGCCGCGTGACCCCGAGTCGACTCAGGTCGCCCGCCAGCACCCCTCGACATGGTCGTCGACCATGCCCGCAGACTGCATGAGCGCGTAGAGAGTCGTCGGACCGACGAACCGCAGGCCCAGTGACCTCAGCGCCTTGCTCATCGCCGTCGACTCGGGAGTCACGGCGGGGATGTCGCCGAAGCCCCGGGGGCGGGGTCGCTGCGCGCCGGGTGCGAAGCTCCACATCAGCTCGTCCAGGGCGCCGGGAGTCTGGCGCACCAGCTCCTGCACGATGCGCGCGTTGCCGATGGTCGCACTGATCTTCGCCCGGTTGCGGATGATGCCCGGGTCCTGCATGAGCGCCTCGGCCTCGGCATCGTCCATGGCGGCCACCCGGTCGATGTCGAAGTCGTGGAACGCCAGCCGAAATGTCGGCCGGCGGCGGAGGATCGTGATCCAGGACAACCCGGCCTGGAATCCCTCGAGGCTGAGTTTCTCGAAGAGCGGCCGGTCTCCGTGCAGTTCGAACCCCCACTCCTCGTCGTGGTAGCGACGGTATTCCGGATCGCTCGAGCCCCAGGCGCAGCGCGGCACGCCGTCGTCGCCGACGGCGACGGCTGCCCTTCCCTCGCTCTGGGTCGGCGGTTGCACGTCGCCCGACCTCGGTGTCGGCTCCGGCTCCGTCACGAGGCGTGCACTATCCCCTCGTGGTCGAGGAGCCACACCTTGGTCGGGATGCCGTTGCCGCCGCTGTAGCCGGTGATGCGCTGGTTGGAGGCGAGCACCCGGTGACAGGGGATGATGATCGGCACGGGGTTGGCGCCGACGGCTCCGCCGACCGCCCGACCGGCGGAGGGTCGGCCCGTGGCGCGACCCAACTCGCCGTACGAGATCACCTCGCCGAACTCGAGCTCGGTGAGCTCCGCCCAGACCGCCTGCTGGAAGGCGGTGCCTGTCACGGCCACCGGAACGTCGAAGCTGGTGCGGGTGCCCGCGAAGTACTCCTCGAGTTCGACGGCCGCCCGATCGAGGACATCATCGCTCGTCTCGGGGAATTCCTCGAGCGGGAGGTGGCCGGCTCGCTCGATGGTGAGGGAGGTGACGGCGGTGCCGTCTCCGGTCAATTCGATCCTGCCGATGGGAGACTCCAATCGACGAAGTTGCGCGGGCGGCGTCGGCCCGATCAGTTCTGAGGTCATGACTCGACTGTAGCCGCGGCCTCCGACCTCACTCCGGCGGTTTTCGGACATCGGCTGCGGAGCCCGGAAGGGAGGTGCCGGTGGGGGACTGGAGGACGTCGCAGCATCCGGCCGCCGCGATCTAGGCTGGAGGAATGACTGAAATCCAGTACCGCAACCTCGGCCGGTCCGGCCTCATCGTGTCCACGGTCGGGCTCGGCTGCAACAACTTCGGGCGTCCGAAGACGACGACGGAGAGCCAGGCCGGCACCGACGCCGTCATCTCGGCGGCGATCGACGCCGGGGTCACCCTCTTCGACACCGCGGACATCTACGGCGGCGAGCGCGGCCTGAGCGAGACGCTCATGGGCAAGTCGCTCAAGGGCCGCCGGGGCGACATCGTGCTCGCCTCCAAGTTCGGCATGGACATGGCCGGCTCAAACGGACCCGACTGGGGCGCCCGCGGTTCGCGACGGTACGTGCGCCTCGCGGTCGAGTCGTCGCTGCGTCGCCTGCAGACGGACTGGATCGACCTCTACCAGCTGCACGCCCCCGACCCGAAGACGCCCATCGAGGAGACCCTCTCGGTGTTGGACGACCTCATCGCCGAGGGCAAGGTGCGCTACATCGGCCACTCGAACCTCACCGGCTGGCAGATCGCGGACGCCGAGTACACGGCGATCCTGGGCGGGCATCCGAAGTTCATCTCCGCCCAGAACGAGTATTCGCTGCTCGCGCGCGGTGTCGAGGCGGAGGTGCTCCCGGCGGCGAATCACTACGGACTCGGATTCCTCCCGTACTTCCCGCTCTACAACGGGCTGTTCACCGGCAAGTTCAGTCGGGAGGGCGGACCGGCAGACAGCCGGATCATGGCCATCCGTCCGCACCTGCTCGAGACCGCCCCCTGGGACACGATCGAGAAGTACGAGGCGTTCTGCGCCGACCGCGGCGTGAGCATGCTCGCCGCGACCTTCTCCTGGCTGCTCGCCCAGCCCGGCCTCACGAGCGTGATCGCCGGCGTCACGAAGCCGGAGCAAATCGTGCAGAACATCGCCGCGGCCAACGAGTGGCAGCCCACCGTGGCCGACATCGCCGAGATCTCGGAGCTCTTCGCGAACCCGAGCTGACCGGAGTCGAGGCGCCGCGCACCGACTCGGCCGTCAGCAAGTGTCGGCTGGGGGCCTCTGGCGAGCACTTGGTGACGGATGAGCGGGGCCGGCCGATGCGGACCCGGCCGGCCGGGGTCAGTCGGTGAGAAGCACGATCTTGCCGAGTAGATGGCGAGACTCGAGTCGCGTGTACGCCTCGCGAACCTCGCCGAGCGGGTAGGTCGCTGCGACCGGCAGCACCAGGTCGCCGTCGGCCACGAGCCTCGCGAGTTCGGCGAGTTCGGCCGAGTTCTTCTTGCCGCCGCCGACCGCCTGGATGCCGTACTCGTCCACTCCCGCGTGGTAGACGATCGTGTTGATGCGCTTCGGGTCGACGCCGAGCTCGAGGCCGAGAAGCACGGTCTCCTCTCCGGCGTTGTCGAGCACGGCCGTGATGCCCTCGGGGGCCGCGGCGCGAACCCGATCGGCGAGACCGGGGCCGTAGGTGACCGGGATCACGCCGAGGCTGCGCAGAAACTCGTGGTTGGCCTCGCTCGCCGTGCCGATCACGGTCGCGCCGGCGCGGATCGCGAGCTGGCACTCGAGCAGTCCGACGCCGCCGGCGGCCGCGCTGACGAGCACGGTGTCGCCGGGGCCGGGGGAGACGGCATCCGTCGCCCTCCTCGCGGTGTTGCCGACGAGGCCGATGCCGGCGGCCGTCGCCCAGTCGAGGCCCGCCGGCTTGGGCGCGAGTTGGCTGGGCGGCACGACAACGTAGTCCGCCTGCGCAGCGAAGGAGACCCAGCCGAGCACCTCGTCACCGACCGCGAAGCCCTCGACGCCGTCGCCGACCTCGTTGACCACTCCGGCGAATTCCTGGCCCTGGCCGCTCGGAAGCTTCTTCGAGGGGAGGTAGGAGGCATCTTGCCGCACCTTGAAGTCGAACGCGTTCAGCCCGGCCGCACGCACGCGCACCCGCACGGTGCCGGTGCCGGCGTGCGGCTCGTCCACCTCGACCACGTCGAGGACTTCCGGACCGCCATGGCGACTGAACTGTACTGCTCTCGACACGGTGTGCTCCCTAGAATCGAATTCCTTCCATTCTGCCTCCCAGTATTGTGAGTGAGCACTCACTCATTTAGAATTCCGACGTGGAGTTGACGAAGATCAGCCGGGCGCGGCCTCTCCCGCTCGATGACCGACGGGCGATGATCGTCGATGCCGTGATCCCGCTGCTCCTCGAACACGGCCGAGACATCACGACCCGGCAGATCGCCGACGAGGCGGGAATCGCCGAGGGAACCATCTTCCGCGCCTTCGGCGACAAGGAATCGATCATCCAGGCCGCCGTGGACAAGTTCCTCGACCCGCTGCCGTTGCGCACCGCACTCCGCTCGATCGACCCAGATCTCCCGCTCGAGCAGAAGGTGCACGACATCCTGTTCCACCTGAGGGCCCGGTTCGCCGGAATCATCGGCATCATGTCCGCGATTGGCATGACCGGTCGCCCGCCGGGCCACGGAGGACGCAACGAGTTCGCCGAGATCGTGGCCGAGGTGCTCGAGCCGGAGGCGGCGAGGCTGAGACTCGACCCGACGAAGGTCGCCTACCTCGTGCGGATCATCGCCTTTGCCTCGTCCATCGGCCCCTTCAACGACGCTCACCCGCTCTCCACCGACGAACTCGCCGACATCATCCTGCACGGGATCGTCACCCGACCCGACAACGACAACGAGGAATGACCATGCTGCTTAAGGTCCTGCGCACCTACCTCCGACCCCACGGGCGTCTGCTGCTCGGGGTCGTGGTGTTCCAGTTCGCCCAGTCGATCGCGTCGCTGTACCTCCCCAGCCTGAACGCGGACATCATCGACAACGGAGTGGCGAAGGGCGACATGGCGTACATCCTGCGCCTCGGCGTGGTGATGCTCCTCATCACACTCGGCCAGGTCGCCTGCGCGATCATCGCCGTCTATTTCGGTGCGAAGGCCGCCATGGCGCTCGGCCGCGACCTGCGCGGGGCGGTGTTCCACCAAGTGGGCGCCTTCTCCGAGCGGGAGGTCTCCAAGTTCGGCGCGCCGTCGCTCATCACGCGAACGACGAACGACGTGCAGCAGGTGCAGATGCTCGTGCTGATGACCTGCACACTGCTCGTCTCGGCCCCGATCCTCGCGATCGGCGGTGTCATCGCCGCCCTCCAGCAGGATGTCGGGCTCTCCTGGCTGCTCGTCGTGGCCGTTCCGGTGCTCCTGCTGTCCATCTCGCTGATCATCGTGCGGATGGTGCCCCAGTTCCGCCTGATGCAGAAGAAAATCGACACGGTCAACCAGGTTCTGCGCGAGCAGCTCACTGGCATCCGCGTCGTGCGCGCCTTCGTGCGGGAGACGGTCGAGACCGAGCGCTTCGAACAGGCGAACATGGGCGTCACGCTCACGGGACTTCGCTCCGGCCGGCTCTTCGCCCTGGTCTTTCCCGTGGTGATGCTCGTGGTCAACGTCACGAGCGTCGCCGTGCTGTGGTTCGGCTCGTTCCGCATCAACGACGGTTCCATGCAGATCGGTGCCCTCATCGCCTTCCTGAGCTACCTCATCCAGATCCTCATGGCGGTGATGATGGCCACCTTCATGTCGATAATGATTCCGCGGGCGGCCGTCTCGGCCGACCGCATCGCCGAGGTGCTCGACACCGAGTCGAGCGTGCTGCTGCACCACGCCCCGGTGACGTCGCTGCGGGGCAAGGGCACCGTGCAGTTCCGCGATGTGACCTTCTCCTACCCGGGCGCTGAGGCCCCGGTGCTCCACCATCTCGACTTCGAGGCCGTGCCCGGACGCACGACCGCCATCATCGGCAGCACGGGCGCGGGCAAGACGACGCTCGTGAGCCTGATCCCGCGACTCTTCGACGCGACGGGAGGCTCGGTGCTCGTCGACGGAGTGGATGTCCGCGAGCTCGAGCCCGACCTGCTCTGGAGTCGCATCGGCCTCATCCCGCAGAAGCCGTACCTGTTCTCCGGCACCGTCGCCTCCAACCTCCGCTACGGAAAGCCGGATGCGACGGACGAGGAGATCTGGGAGGCGCTGGACATCGCCCAGGCGAGGGACTTCGTGGCCGACATGCCGGAGAAGCTCGAGGGGCCGATCGCCCAGGGCGGCACGAATCTCTCGGGCGGTCAGCGCCAGCGCCTCGCGATTGCGCGGGCGCTCGTGAAGACCCCCGAGATCTACGTCTTCGACGATTCGTTCTCGGCCCTGGACACCGCGACCGACGCCCGGCTCCGTCTGGCACTCGGGCAGCGGGTCGCCAACGCGACCGTCATCGTCGTGGCCCAGCGGGTCTCGACCATCATCGGCGCCGACGAGATCCTGGTGCTCGAACACGGGGAGATAGTGGGCAGGGGAACGCACGACGAACTCATCGGGTCGAACCCGACATACGCCGAGATCGTCGGCAGCCAGCTGCGAGCGGAGGAAGTGGCATGAGCCAGACATCGACACAGAGCTCATCCGCCCAGGGCCGTCCCCCGATTCGTCGCGGGCCGGGAGGCGGCGGGCCGTGGGCCGGCATGAGCATGCCAGTCGAGAAGTCGATGAACTTCCGGGCGTCGTCGAGACGACTCCTCGGGCAGTTGCGCCCGGAGCGTCTCAAGGTGATCGGCGTGGTGCTTCTCGGCATCGTGAGCGTCGGGCTCTCCGTCGCCGGGCCGAAGCTCCTCGGCAACGCGACGAACCTCATCGTCGACGGATTCTTCTCCTCGAAGTTTCCCGTTGGAACGACGAAGGCGCAGATCATCGCCGGCCTCAAGGCGAACGGGCAGGACGCCCAGGCGAGTCTCCTCGGCGGCGTGAACCTCAACCCGGGCCACGGCATCGACTTCACGGCCCTCGGCAACCTGCTCGTGATGATCCTCGGACTCTATGTATTCGCCTCGGCGTTCCAGTGGCTTCAGGGATTCGTGCTCAACGGGGTCACCCAGCGCACCGTCTACCGCATGCGCCGCGACGTCGAGGCCAAGATCAACCGGTTGCCGCTCGGCTACTTCGACAAGACCCCCCGGGGCGAGTTGCTCAGCCGGGTGACCAACGACATCGACAACATCTCGACAACCCTGCAGCAGACGCTGAGCCAGCTCATCACCTCGGTACTCACGGTGCTCGGAGTGCTCGTGCTGATGTTCACCATCTCGTGGGAGCTCGCGCTCATCGCCCTCGTCACCGTGCCGCTCACGCTCTTCATCACGGCGACGATCGCCAAGCGCTCACAGAAGAAGTTCGTGGCGCAGTGGGCCCACACCGGAGCGCTCAACGGCCAGATCGAGGAGGCCTTCACCGGGCATGCCCTCGTGAAGGTGTTCGGGAGACAGCGCGAGGTGACCGCGAGGTTCGCCGAGAAGAACGAGGAGCTGTTCCAGGCGAGCTTCAGCGCCCAGTTCATCAGCGGCATCATCATGCCGTCGATGATGTTCGTCGGCAACCTCGTCTACGTCGCGATCGCCGTCGTCGGCGGTCTGAAGGTCGCGTCGGGATCTCTCGGGATCGGCGACGTGCAGGCGTTCATCCAGTACTCCCGCAACTTCACGCAGCCGCTCAGCCAGCTGGGCTCGATGGCCAACCTGCTGCAGTCCGGTGTGGCGAGCGCCGAGCGAGTCTTCGAACTGCTCGACGCCGAGGAGCAGTCGCCGGATGCCGTCGGTGCGACCTCTCCGGCGGCCGGTCCCGGTCGGCTGGCCTTCGAACACGTCAGCTTCCGCTACGACCCGGAGACCCCGCTCATCGACGACCTGTCGCTCGTGGCGAATCCCGGGCAGACCATCGCGATCGTCGGCCCGACCGGTGCGGGCAAGACCACCCTGGTGAACCTCATGATGCGCTTCTACGAGCTCGACTCCGGGCGCATCACCCTCGACGGCGTCGACATCACGACGATGACGAGGGACAGCCTCCGGTCGAAGCTCGGAATGGTGCTCCAGGACACCTGGCTGTTCGGCGGCACCATCCGGGACAACATCGCCTACGGACGCTCAGGAGCCACCGAGGACGAGATCCTGGAGGCGGCGACGGCCTGCTACGTGGATCGCTTCGTTCATGCGCTGCCGGACGGCTACGACACGGTGCTCGACGACGAGGCGTCCAACGTGAGCGCGGGCGAGAAGCAGCTCATCACGATCGCGCGGGCCTTCCTCGCGAAACCGAGTGTGCTCATCCTCGACGAGGCGACGAGCTCGGTCGACACGCGCACCGAGCTGCTGGTGCAGCAGGCGATGCAAGCGCTGCGCACGGACCGCACGAGCTTCGTCATCGCGCACCGGCTGTCCACGATTCGGGATGCCGACCTGATCCTGGTCATGGAGTCCGGCGCCATCGTCGAGCAGGGCACGCACACGGAGTTGCTCGCCGCGGAGGGGGCGTACTTCCGGCTGTACAACGCGCAGTTCGCGGCACCGGCCACCGCCGAGCTCTAGGGCCTACTTGCTCGGCAGGGCCGGCTGCAGGTTGAGTCCCTTGTAGAGCTCGTTGGTCTGGTCGGTGAGCGAGGTGAGGGCCGCGTGGTCTGCGTTGTACTCGTTGTGCTTGGCGACGACGTCGGCGTACTGGGCGTCGAGCGCCGCCCGCCGCGCCTCCAGGGAGCGCGTGGCCCGGCCGATCTCCGCGTTCGAGGTCCAGTCGGTGCGGGCGTTGAACGCGAGAACGTCGGCGTTGAGCCCCTCATAGCCGGAGGAGTACGCGGCGTACTCGGTGTCGATCTCGGCCTTGAGCGCGGCCATGGCGGTGGAGAGCGCGGCCGAGCGGGCCTGCAGGTCGGTGAAGACCGCATCCGACTTCTCGTGCAGGGCGACGACCGCCGCGCGGTCCGTGAAGTACTGGGCGTAATGCGCCTCGAGGGCCGGCCCGATCGATGCGACCTCGGTGCCGATGATGGAGTGCAGCTCGTTGTCGCGCTCGCCCGGTTCCGCCTTCGCGTAGTACGCCATCCGGCTGGTGAAGTCGGCGTTCCCGGCGAGCCGACTCGCGGCCGCCTCGAGCTCGGGGATGAGTTGCTGGCGGTCGAGCGTGTTCATCCGGTCCCAGGCCGCATGCAGCATCTCGTGCGCGCCGACGACGTCTTCGAGGCCGGCGAGGCGGTCGTCGGTGACGTCGAAGAGGTGGATGGTGCGCCCGGTCGGCAGGTAACAGCCGAGGATCCCGCTTCCCTCCTGTTCGCTCGCGCAGCTCGAGTCGAAGAGGGCGGCGGGCTCCACCGCCGGCTTGCTCGCGAAGAAGAGGAATCGTCCCTCCGCGGTCATCCGCGATCCGTCGGCGATCGACTCGGTCGCGGCGGAGGGGGTGAAGGTCCAGACCGTGTACTGGTCGACGAGGCGCTGGAAGCTCACGACGCCCCAGGCGCCCGCGGCGACCAGGAGGAGGGCGATCACCGTCGGGACGACCCTGGAGAGCCCTCGGCGACGTCGCCTCGGCGCGGAGTACGCCTCGTCGGCCCCCTCGAACAGTGTCATGGTCTCCTCGATCGCGCCGTTCGCCGTCCCCATCGGCTTCGAAATGCTAGCAGGATCGCCTCGGCGTTCCCCCGGGCGGCGTCAGTGTCCGACGAGCGGTCCCATGATTTTCGCGAGCACCGACGCGCGTCCGGTGATCCGCTCCTCCACGTCGGCGGCGCCCATCGCGGCAAGCCCGAGATTGGAGCCGATGAAGCGCAGCGGTTCTGGCTCCCAGTCGGGCGAGACGTGGTTGGCCCAGGGGAGCCTGGTCAGCTCGCTGTCGCGCTCGAGAATGAGGTCGGCGAGGGTCCGGCCGGCGAGGTTGGTGGTGCTCAGGCCATCGCCGACGTAGCCGCCGGCAAAGGCGATCCCGCTCGCGCGGTCGAAGCCGGCCGCGGCGTGCCAGTCGCGCGGCACGCCGAGCGGGCCGCCCCACCGATGGGTGACCGCCGCACCCCTCGCGGCCGGGAACAGGTCGACGAGGGTCTTGCGCAGATGCTCGAAGACGTGCGGAACCCGGTCGTAGTCCGGACGGATGCTGCTGCCCCAGTGATAACGCGCCCCGCGGCCCCCGAAGGCGAAGCGATTGTCGGCGGTGCGCTGCCCGTAGATGAGCAGGTGGCGGTAGTCGGTGAAGGTCTGCCCATGCTCGATCCCGATCTCGGCCCAGACATCCTCGCCGAGCGGCTCGGTGGCGATCATGAGCGAGTAGAGCGGCAGGATTCGGCGCCGGGTGCTGGGCAGCGTCGCGCCGTAGCCCTCGGTTGCGACGACCACGACGGGCGCGCTGACCGTGCCGCGGGTCGTCCTGACGCGGTGCTCGGCCCAGTCCAGAACCTCGGTGTCCTCGAAGATCGTGACGCCGAGACCCTCGACGGTCTCGGCGAGTCCGCGCACGAGTCTGGCGGGCTGCACCCTCGCGCAGGCCGGGTCGAAGGCCGCCCCGAGGGCGCCGGCCGCGTTCGGGATCTCGCCGGCACGTCGAAGTTCCAGCCGGTCCACGCCGAAGCGCGCGGCCTCCGCCACCTCCGCTTCCGCCTCGCGCAACTGCAGCGGGCTGCGCGCGAATGCCAGGGTGCCGCCCCGCACGAAGTCGCAGTCGATGCCCTCCGCCGCGGCCACCCGTCCGACCTCGTCGACGGTGTCGACCATCGCCCGTCGCATGGCGATGGCGGCATCCCGTCCGTGGCGGCGCTCGAGCGAGCCGGCGCTCGCGGGGAAGAGGGCCGAACACCAGCCGCCGTTGCGTCCCGATGCCCCGAAGCCCGCGATCGCCTTCTCCAGCACGACGATGCGCAGCGCCGGGCTCGCCTTCGCGAGGTAGTACGCGGTCCAGAGGCCGGTGAGACCGCCACCGATGATCGCGACGTCGGCATCCCGGTCGCCGGGCAGGGCCGCCCGCGGCTCGAGGGCGTCGGCGCCCGACTGCGCCAGGGAATCGAACCAGAAGCTCAGGTCCCGGTAGGTCACGAACGCGCCCCGATCATCGTCGACATCCCCTCTTGTCCTGTCCCTGCCGCCCCTTCGTCCCCTTCCGAAATCCATGCATCTCTCGGCGACACGCCGTAATTCGTGTCAGCTGAGCCGTGTCGCCGGAAGAATGCATGGATTTCGGAAGCACGGTTCGCGCGACCGCTCGGGTGGCGCGAACCGGGCCAGAGGCTAGAGGCGGGTCCAGGCCTCGGTGAGCACGCCGCGCAGGATGCTCTCGATCTCGTCGAACTCCTTCTGGCCGACCGTGAGCGGTGGCGCGAGCTGGATGACGGGGTCGCCGCGGTCGTCGGCGCGGCAGTACAGCCCGGCCTCGAAGAGCGCCTTGGACATGAAGCCCCGCAGCAGGCGCTCCGACTCGTCGTCGTCGAAGGTCTCGCGAGTGGCCTTGTCCTTCACGAGCTCGATGCCGAAGAAGTAGCCGTCACCGCGCACGTCGCCGACGATGGGCAGGTCGAGGAGCTTCTCGAGGGTCGCGCGGAATGCCGGCGAGTTCTCGCGAACGTTCTCGTTGAGCTTCTCCTCCTCGAAGATGTCGAGGTTGGCGAGCGCGACGGCGGCCGACACGGGGTGACCGCCGAAGGTGTAGCCGTGGTAGAACGACGTGTTGCCATGCTTGAACGGCTCGTAGACCTTGTCGCTCACGATCGTGGCGCCGATCGGGGAGTACCCGCTCGTCATGCCCTTGGCGCACGTGATCATGTCGGGTTCGATCCCGTAGGTGGTCGAGGCGAACATGTTGCCGATCCGCCCGAATGCGGTGATGACCTCGTCGGCGACGAGAAGCACGTCGTACTTGTCGCAGATCTCGCGAACGCGCTTGAAGTAGCCGGGCGGGGGCGGGAAACATCCACCCGAGTTCTGCACGGGCTCGAGGAAGATGGCCGCGACGGTCTCGGGGCCCTCGAACTGGATCATCTCCTCGATGCGGTTCGCGGCCCACATGCCGAAGATCTCCAGGTCATCGGTCGGCGCGCTCATCTCGGCCGCACGGTAGAAGTTCGTGTTCGGCACCCGGAAACCACCGGGGGTGACCGGCTCGAACATCTCCTTCATGGCCGGGATGCCCGTGATGGCGAGCGCGCCCTGCGGGGTGCCGTGGTACGCGACATTGCGCGAGATGACCTTGTGCTTGGTGGGGCGGCCCTGGAGTTTCCAGTAGTACTTGGCGAGCTTGAAGGCGGTCTCGACCGCCTCGCCGCCACCGGTCGAGTAGAACACCCGGTTGAGGTCGCCCGGCGCGTACGACGCGAGTCGGTCGGCGAGTTCGATCGCGTTCGGGTGCGCATAGGACCAGATCGGGAAGAATGCCAGCTCCTCGGCCTGCTTCGCCGCGGCGTGGGCGAGACGCTTGCGCCCGTGGCCGGCGTTGACCGTGAACAGTCCGCTCAGGCCATCGATGTACTTCTTGCCCTTGCTGTCCCAGATGTGGTGGCCCTGGCCCTTGACGATGATGGGTACGCCGTGACCGTCCTCCATCACGGACTGGCGTGCGAAGTGCATCCAGAGATGGTCCTTCGCCTTGCGCTGAAGGTCGGCTTCGTCGTGGTCGAGCGGACGGGTTGACGGCTCGACGGGGGTTGGCATTGTCATGGTTATCTAGTTCCCCAGTTGTAGAACTGCTTCTGCAGTTTGAGATAGACGAATGTTTCTGTGGATTGGACCCCCGGGATTCCCCGGATTTCCTTGTTGAGCAGATCGATGAGGTCTTCATCGTTCTCGCATACGACCTCGACGAGGATGTCGAAGCTCCCGGCCGTGAGCACGACGTAGTCGACGGCGGAGATCTTGGCGAGCTTCTCGGCCACCACGGTCGTGTCGCCACTCACCCTCACTCCGACCATCGCCTGGCGGTAGAAACCGAGCTGCATCGGGTCTGTCACGGCCACGATCTGCATCACCCCGGAATCCGTGAGTTTCTGCACTCGCTGCCGCACGGCGGCCTCGCTGAGCCCCACCGCCTTGCCGATCTCGGCGTAACTGCGCCGCCCGTCGGCCTGCAACTGTTCGATAATCGCCTTCGAGACATCGTCGAGTTGGAGGGGTTTGGGATTCACGCTCATAACGTGATTCTGTCAGTGGATCGGGGCACTGACAAGTGAATCCGTAAGTCAAAGGGGCGTTTCGCGACGGAATCGGTGGAAAACGAGGAATGGCGCGCGCGAATAGACCTGACTATGTTGTGAACATGAGTGACCAACTTCGCAACTTCATCAACGGCGAATACGTCGCCGCCCACGCAGAATCGTCGTTCGAACTGATCGACCCGGCGACCGAGCAGGCCTACGGAACGTCGCCGGTATCCAGCCGCGAGGACGTCGACACCGCGTACGCCGCCGCGGCATCCGCCTTCGAGGAATGGGGGGAGACGACTCCGGCCGAGCGCCAGTTGGCACTCTTCCGCATTGCCGACGCCATGGAGGCACGGGCCGAAGAATTCGCCGACCTCGAATCCCGGGACACCGGCAAGCCGCGGGCGTCCCTGGTGACCGACGAGATCCTGCTGTCCGTCGACCAGATCCGCTTCTTCGCCGGCGAGGCCCGTCACCTCGGCGGCATGTCCGCGGGGGAGTACCTGAAGGACCACACATCGTTCGTGCGTCGCGAGCCGATCGGCGTGATCGGTCAGGTGACCCCCTGGAACTACCCCCTGAACATGGCGGTCTGGAAGTTCGCGCCGGCACTCGCGGCGGGCAACACGACGGTGCTCAAGCCCTCGGACACCACACCCTCCTCCACGCTCCTCCTCGCCGAGGTCGCCGCCGAATTCCTGCCGCCGGGCGTGCTCAACGTGATAACCGGAGACCGCACGACCGGCGCCGCGATGATCGAGCACAAGACGCCGCAGATGGTGTCGATCACCGGCTCGGTGCGGGCCGGAATGGAGGTCGCCAAGTCCGCGGCGAATGACCTCAAGCGGGTGCACCTCGAACTCGGCGGCAAGGCGCCGGTCGTCGTCTTCGACGACGCGGACATCCCGTCGGCGGTGCGGGGGATCGTCTCGGCCGGCTACTTCAACGCCGGGCAGGACTGCACCGCCGCCACCCGGGTGCTCGTGCAGGCCGGGATCCACGACGAATTCGTGGCCGCGCTCGCCGCGTACGCGAGGGACAACGCGAAGACGGGGTCGCCGAGCGCCGCCGACGTGTTCTTCGGCCCGGTCAACAACGCCCACCAGCTCGCCCAGGTCGAGGGGATCATCGAGCGCCTGCCCGACAACGCCGTGCTCGAGCTCGGCGGTCACCGGCAGGGCTCGACCGGCTACTTCCACGAGGCCACAATCGTGTCTGGGCTGGTGCAGTCGGATGAGGCGATCCAGAACGAGATCTTCGGTCCGGTGATCACCGTGCAGAGGTTCAGCACCGATGCGCAGGCCCTCGAGTGGGCGAACGGCGTGCAGTACGGACTCGCCTCGAGTGTCTGGACGAAGAACCACGGGCGTGCGATGCGCTTCGCCAAGCACCTGGACTTCGGTTGCGTGTGGATCAACACCCACATCCCCATCGTCGCCGAGATGCCGCACGGCGGATTCAAGCATTCCGGCTACGGCAAGGATCTCTCGTCGTACGGCTTCGAGGACTACACGCGAGTCAAACACGTGATGAGTTTCATCGGCGAGTGACGGTCTGAGCCCGGTTTGGCCGCAGAATAGAGCGCATGGACGCCGAGGACGATAACACGGTCATCAGACCGCGGGCGATTCCGGAGGTCGATGCGGCGATCCCCGACGATGACACCATCATCCGCGAACGGGTGCCGTTCGCGGACCTCGCCCCGATCTTCGAGGAAGTGGCGCGACGGGCGGGCCTGGCCTCCGCACCGTTCGCCCTTGTCGAGCCGAACCGTGCCTCGCCGGCGGCATCCGTGCCGGTGGTCGAGCGTGCGCGGCCCCAGTTGCCGCCGGTCGACGACTCCTCGCGCACGGCGCCGGTCTACCGGTTCAGGGTGAACAACCACGAGCCGATCGCGCTCGACGCGCCGGCGATTCTCGGCCGGAAGCCGAGTGCGCCCCGCGTCACGAGGGGGCCGCTCGCGCGCCTCGTGCGGGTGCCCTCCCCGCTGCGGGAGGTCTCCAGCACGCACCTCGAGCTGCGCCAGCACGGCTCATCGGTGATCGTCACCGACCTCGGGTCCACCAACGGCACCATCATCACCGTGCCCGGGTTTTCGGCCCAAAAGCTGCTGCAGGGCGAGTCGGTGGTCGTCTCGGCGGGCACGGTGGTGGATATTGGTGACGGCAACCTCGTCGAGATCCTGCCGGTCGAGCGCGTGTCTGCGGCCGGCGGATGATGCACAGGCATCGCAACCTGCGAAAGGCATGACTTGTGACTGAGCTTGGACGAAGTGAAGGACGACGCTCCGTTGAGGTGCCCGGGCGACCGGATGCCTCTCTCGTGATCGCCTGGGGCGCGGCGACCGACACGGGCCGCAAACGGCACCATAACGAGGACAGTTACCTCGCCGAGTTGCCTCTGTTCGTGGTCGCGGACGGCATGGGCGGCCACTCCGCCGGCGA
The DNA here is from genome assembly GCF_008040105.1 of Lacisediminihabitans profunda. Lineage (GTDB taxonomy): Bacteria > Actinomycetota > Actinomycetes > Actinomycetales > Microbacteriaceae > Lacisediminihabitans > Lacisediminihabitans profunda. The sequence goes on along the minus strand of NZ_VRMG01000013.1, from coordinate 40,027 downwards.
CGTGGCGAGTGCGGCGGTCGTGTCGAGGCTCGAGAAGGAGATCTCCTCGGACTTCGCGGAGATCGGTGCGGTCGAACGCGGGTTGCATGCCGCGACCGAAGACATCGCGCTCGCCGCGGATGAGAAGGAGCTCGGCGTGGGCACCACGGCCACCGGAGCCGCCCTCACCCTCGAGAACGGTGAACCATGCTGGATGGTCTTCAACGTGGGCGACTCTCGGGTCTACATGTTCGAGAACAATCTCCTCAGCCAGGTGTCCATCGACCACTCGGTGGTGCAGGAGTTGGTGGATGCCGGCCTCATCCGTGCCGAGGACGCCGAGTTCCACCCGGACAGCAACGTGATCACGAGGGCGGTGGGGTTCAACGCGGCCCCGTTGCCGGACTACTGGATCGTGCCGATTCGACCCGGGCTGCGGCTGCTGCTCTGCTCGGACGGACTGACGAAGGAGCTCGACTCGGAGCGGATCCGCCTGCACCTCGCGGCAGCGCTCGCCCCCGCGGAGACCGCCCAGGCCCTCGTGGACGCGGCCGTCGCCGCCGGCGGGCGCGACAACGTCACCACGATCGTGGTGGATGTGGTGGAAAGTTCCGGGCTCTACGACCTCGAGCACACGGTGCCGAGGCCAACCAGGGTGTGACGACGGCGACCAAATCACCCCCGAAGGGGGGACAAAAACAGGCGCTTCACCAGCGGATTTGTTCGACGGGGCAGATTCGGCAGGTGCCTACAATGGGACACCGGGTCGTGCGACCAGGAAAATCGCCGCGACAGTATTCCGGCGAGCGCTGCAAAGGGGGGCTCATGGCACGACGATTGCCGTCGCAGCCTCCCGTGCTGCCCGGTTTCTCGCACATCCACATCCTCGGCTCCGGCGGCTTCGCCGACGTGTTCCTCTACGAGCAGAACATGCCGAGGCGCCAGGTCGCCGTGAAGGTCATGCTGAGCGAGGTCGTGAACGACCAGGTGCGGCAGATGTTCCAGGCCGAGGCGAACCTCATGGCCCAGCTGAGTTCGCACCCGTCGATCCTCACCGTCTACCAGGCGAGTGTCTCGTCGGACGGCCGACCGTACCTCGTGATGGAGCTGTGCTCCTCCTCGCTGAGCGAGCGCTATCGCCGCGAGCGACTGCCGGTTCCCGAGGTGCTGCGAATCGCGGTCAAGATCGGCAGCGCCATCGAGACCGCTCACCGCGCCGGGGTGCTGCACCGGGACATCAAGCCCTCCAACATCCTGCTCACCGCGTACGGGCATCCCGTGCTCTCGGACTTCGGAATCGCCTCGACCCTGAGTGAGGCCGAGACCCAGGAGTCGGTCGGCCTCTCCATCCCCTGGTCCGCGCCCGAGGTGCTGATGGATGAGACCTCGGGCTCGATCGAGTCCGAGGTGTGGTCGTTCGCGGCCACGGTGTACTCGCTGCTGGCCGGCCGTTCGCCGTTCGAGGTGCCGGGCGAGTCGAACAAGTCGGCCGACCTCATCTCGCGGATCAACCGCGCAAAGGTGCAGCCCATCGGCAGGTCCGACGTGCCGCCGAGCCTCGAGCGGGTGCTGCAGAAGGCGATGTCGCGCAAGCCGGAGGCTCGTCCGCTCACCGTGCTGGAGCTCGTGCGTGAGCTCCAGGCGATCGAGACCGAGCTCGGCGTGCCGCAGACGCCGATCGAGGTCGCGATGGACGACTGGGCTCTCGCCACGGTCTCCGATCTCGAGGACCGCACCCGCATCCGTGCCGTGCCGGGCTCCACGGCCCCGCCAGCACGTCGGCGCCGGCGGCGTGTCCAGCCCGGCGTCTATTCCCCGGTCGGCACCGTGCTGCGGCAGACGGCGGGGTCTCCGCACAACAGTGGAACCCAGCCTCTGACCCAGAGCAAGGGGATGCAGGCGCTCGCGTGGGGCCTGGTGGCGAGCGCGGTGCTCGTGATCGCCCTCGGTGCGACCGCCACCCTCGTGCTCATCAAGGCGAACACGAGCGACATTCCCCGGGTGACCGACATCTCGGCCAAGTCCGCCGCCTCGTCCATCGAGTTCAGCTGGACCGATCCGGGCATCAAGGCGGGCGACTCGTACCAGATCACCACGAGCGACGGCCGGTCGAGCATCCAGCGCCTGGCGGCGTTCGCCGTCGAGGCGAAGCCCGGCGACCGCGTCTGCATCACCGTCACCGTGAACCGCGAGGGCAAGATCGGCCCGGAGAGCGGCGAGAAGTGCGTGGACTTCGGCAAGTGATCGGTTCCCGTGTTTAGGCAGTGGCTCGGATCCCACAAGTCGCTCGTCGCCACCGCGACGAGTGGCACGGTCATCGCCGCCCTGCTCGCCACGGTCGCGTTCGTTTCCACCGGCTACACGGCTCAGCGACTCGATCTCGGCGACGGCTCGGTCTGGGTCGCCAACGGCACAAAAGAGGTGATCGGCCGGGCGAACACCCAGGTGCTCGCGCTCAACACGGTGGTTGCAAGCACGGGCGCGAACATCGACGTCGTGCAGAATGGTGCGACCGTGCTGTTGTTCGACCACAGCAACGCCAAGGTCGATGTGGTGGACCCCGCCACCTCGAAGGTCCTCGACAGCGTGCCTCTCCCGCCGCAGAATCCCCAACTGTTCCTCGCCGGCGACAACGTCGTCGTCGGGTCAGGAGGCACCGGCGAATTCTGGATTCTGCCGGTCGCCCAACTGCCGACCTTCAGTGCCCAGACCCAGCCCACGTTGAGCCTGGGCGCTGACACGGTCGCGAGCGTCACGCCGGAGGGCGTGCTGTACGCGTTCTCCCGGGCCGCCCACCAGGTGTACCGGGTGGATGCCGCCCACGGCGACACCGTCGACCAGACGAACTCCGCGAACTTCGGCGATGCCCAGAGCACCTTCTCTATCAGTTCGGCGGGCGGGCGCTGGGCCGTGCTCGACTCGGCGAGCCGCGTGCTCCACACCGCCGCCGGCAGCGTCGACCTCACCGCCGAGATCGCGATCACCGACAATCCCGTGCTTCAGCAGCCGACGGCATCGGGCGACGCGGTGCTCGTCGGCTACTCCGGCGGCCTGTTGCGGGTGCCTCTCGGCGGCGGAGACCCGGTGCGCCTCGAGACCGGGAAGACCGGATTCGCCGCGGCGCCGATGATCGTCGGAGGCTGCACCTTCGCGGCCTGGTCGGGCGGAGGCGCCTGGCGCAAGTGTGGAACCGAGGCGGCGCGGACGCTGCGCCTGCCGTCGGTGGCCTCGGCGTCCAGCCGGCTCGCCTTCGAGGCGAACGGCGGAAATGTCGTTCTCAACGACCCTCGCGGCGGCGCGACCTGGGCGGTGCAGCAGGGCGGCGAGCTCATCAACAACTGGTCAGAGCTCATCACCGTGAAGCAGGACCAGCAAAAGGTCGACACGAACCAGGAGGACACGCCGCCCAACTACGAGAAGGCACAGGTGCCGCCGGTCGCGGTGAATGACGCGTTCGGGGCGAGGCCGGCACGCACGAGCATGCTGCCCGTGCTGCTGAACGACTACGACGCGAACGGCGACGTGCTCGTGATCACCGCGGTCACCGCCGTGGACGAGAACGTCGGACGCGTGGACATCATCAACAACGGGCAGCAGCTGCAGGTGACGCTGAGCCCGGCGGCCACCGGGACTCTCACCTTCGGCTACACGATCAGCGACGGGCGCGGAGGCTCAGCGAGCGCGACCGTCACCGTGACCATGCGCACCCCGAACGAGAATTCGCCGCCGCAGCAGGTGCGGCAGACGAAGGCCATCGTGGCTCAGGGCGGTCGCGTGACGGTCAAGACGGTGCTCGGCGACTGGGTGGATCCGGACGGGGACGCGTTCTACCTGTCCAACGCGGCGACCGAGGCGCCGGACCGAGTGAGCTACAAGCCGGAGGGCAGCGTCGTCTTCACCGAGGGTGGAGCGCCCGGCGCGCTGCGTTCGGTATCACTTGTCGTCTCGGACGGCCGGGCGAACGGCGCGGGCAGTCTCACGGTCACCGTGAAGCCGTCCGGCCAGGTACCGATCATCGCCGACCCCTTCGTGGTTCCCGCTTATGCGGGCCAGGAGGTCACGGTGAACCCGCTCGAGCACGTGCGCGGCGGCAGCGGCACACTCCGGCTCGCGAGTGTGCCGGCCAAGACCGGCGCCACCATCGTGGCGAGTCTCGAGGCCGGCACCTTCCGCTTCTCGAGCACCGAGGTGGGAACCCACTACCTCGAGTACGTCGTGAACGACGGGGACCAGACGGCCACCGGGGAGATTCGGGTCGAGGTTGCCGCACCGCCCGACGCGAACAGCAAGCCGATCACCATTCCGAAGACCATCTTCGTGAAGACGCTCAGCAGCCAGACCATCGACGTCGCCTCCACGGACATCGATCCGGGCGGCGCGGTGCTGTTGGTGACCGGCGTCTACAACATCGCGCCGAACGCGGGCATCCGGGCCGAGGTGATCGAGCAGCGGTCCATCCGGGTCACGCTCGTCGCCCCGCTCGAGTCCGGCCCGGTGAGTTTCAACTATCGAGTGAGCAACGGGCTCGCCGAGTCCGAGGGAATCGTGACCGTCGTCGAGATCCCCGTGCCCTCCCAGCTGCAGCCGCCCATCGCCAACGACGACGCCGTCACCGTGCGCGTCGGCGACGCGATCGACATCCCCGTCCTCAACAATGACGTGCAGCCGGACGGGGAGAAGCTCACCCTCAACCCGGTGCTGACCACGAGTCTCGGCAACAGTTCCGGGCTGCTCTTCACCTCCGGTGACGTGCTTCGTTACCTGGCCCCGCAGAAGACGGGAGACTTCACCGCGATCTACGAGGTCTCCGGACCGGATGGCCAGGTCGCGCAGGCCCAGGTGAAGATCGCGGTTCGAGAGGCCGTCGAGGCCACGAACAACCCGCCGGTGCCCGTCACCATCGTCTCCCGGGTCTTGGCGGGGGAGACCGTGCGCATCAAGGTCCCGCTCACGGGGATCGATCCGGACGGCGACTCCGTGCAGTTGCTCGGGCAGGCCACGAGCCCGCTGAAGGGGTCCGTGATCGACGTCGGCACCGACTTCATCGACTACGAGGCCGGCAGTTATTCGGCCGGCACCGACACCTTCACCTACACGGTGATCGACGCCCTCGGCGCCCGCGCCGTCGGCACCGTGCGAGTGGGGATAAGCCCGAAACTGGACGGCGCCCGCAACCCGGTCGCGATCGAGGACGAGGTGACGACACGGCCGGGCACCACAGTATCCATCCAGGTGCTCGCCAACGACTCGGACCCGGACGGCGGATCGCTCAAGATCATCAAGGTCGAGCCGAACGCCAAGGACATCGTCGCCTCGATCGTCGGGGACGTTGTGAAGGTCACCCCGCCGAGCGCCCCGGGCACCTACGGACTGGTCTACACGATTCAGAATGCCTTCGGGGGCACCAGCTCGAACTTCATCACCGTGACCGTCGACCCGAATGCTCCCCGTGCCCATCCGGTGGTGAGCGACACGGTCCTCACGCTCACCGACATCCTCGGCCGCGAAACGGTCGACGTGAACGTGCTCGCCAAGACCTTCTTCGCCGACGGTAACGCCAACACCCTCAAGGTCTCGCTGTTGCCGGGCTACGACACCACCGCCACGGTGACCTCGACCAAGCGCATCCGGGTGTCCGTGCAGAACAAGAGCCAGATCATCCCGTTCGCCGTGGCGAACCCCGACGATTCGAGGGTGGTGTCGTATGCCTTCGTCTGGGTACCGGGGCTCGACGACGCCCTGCCGCAGCTCAATCGCAAGGCACCGCCGCTCACGGTGGCGAGCGAGTCGACGCTCACCATCGACCTCGCGGACTACGTGCTCGCGATCGGCGGGAAGAACGTTCGACTCACCGATTCCACGAGTGTGCAGGCCACCCACGCCAACGGCGACCCGCTCGTCGTCAACGACCACACCCTCAGGTTCACCTCAGCCGAGAAGTACTTCGGGCCGGCCTCGATTTCGTTCACGGTGACCGACGGCGACTCGGTGAACGACCCGAACGGGCACGTCGCGACTCTCGTGCTCCCGATCAAGGTGACCGCCAGAGCCAACCAGCCGCCCTCCTTCGTGGGTGGTGTCATCGACTTCGAACCCGGGGAATCCAAGGTCCTCGACCTGGTGAAACTCACGAACTATCCGTACCCCAAGGACGTCGCCGAGCTCGCATACACGGTGCTCAGCCCCCTGCCCGATGGCTTCAGCTACACCCTCGCTGACCAGACGCTCACCATTCGCGCGAACGAGGGCGTTCCGAAGAACTCGACGACCTCCATCCTGCTCGGCGTGCGGGACGCCCTCGCGGCCGGTCAGTCGGGTCGGATCCAGCTCAACGTGGTCGCGTCCACCCGCCCGCTCGCCAAGCCCGCGCCGGACTCGGTGCTCGCGCAACGCGGCCAGACGACCACGGTGGACGTGCTCGCCAACGACGAGCCCACTAACCCCTTCCCCGGCAAGCCGCTCAGCGTCGTCGCCATTCGCGGGCTCGACGGTGGACAGCTGCCGGATGGGCTCTCGATCTCGCCGAGCGCTGACAAGCGGAGGCTCACCATCACCGTGGCCTCCTCTGCCGCGCCCGGCGACACCAGCCTGCAATACCAGGTCGCCGATGCCACTGGCGACCCGGACCGGTATGTCTGGGGATCCGTGAAGGTGTCCGTTCAGGACCGGCCCGATCCGGTCGTCGCGGTGCAGGCCACCGCCTTCGGTGACAGGATGATCACGCTTCGCTGGAGCGCGGGGGCCGCGAACAACTCGCCGATCACCGGCTTCGATGTTCTCGAGTACAGCCCGTCGCTGGTGTTGCTGTCCACCACGCCGTGCGCTGCGGCGATCTGCGACATCGCGACGCCGGGCAACGGACCGGACAACGCGGTGCGTCTGCGGGTGGTGGCGAAGAATGCGATCGGAAACTCAGACCCGGTCGGGCTCGGAACCACAGTGTGGTCGGACATCGTGCCTGGCGCGCCGGCCTCGGTCGGCGCCGACCCGCTCGATGGCGGGCTTCGGATCTCCTGGACCGAGGTCACCACCGGTTCCGGCGGCAGCCCGGTAAACAGCTACCACGTCACGGCCGGCTCGCGCGCGGTCGACGTCGACCCGTCGGCGTGCTCCGGGTCGACCTGCACCGTGGACGTCAACGGCCTCACCAACGGCCAGACCGTGCCGGTGAGCGTGAGCGCCCGCAACTCGGCGTACGCCCCGCTCACCACCTGGACCTCCTCGGGCACGAGCGCGACCCCGGCCGGCGCGCCGATCGCGGTGGCCGCACCGACGGCGGCGGCTGTCGACACGTCGATCTCGCTCGACTGGGCCGGCGTCTTCACCGACAACGGGCGACCGATCAGCGGCTACACCGCCGTGGCGTACACCGGGGCGGCCCCGACCTGTGCCAGGACCAACCCTCCCGGCTCGATCTCGAGGTCGGTGGGCACGGCAACCTCGACCACCTTCACCGGCCTCTCGAGCGAGGCGAACTACTCCCTCGTCGTCTTCGCGACCAACAGCATGGGGTGCTCGCCGAGCGCGGCGGTCACCGCCCACACGAGCCCCGGAGTGATCACCGGGGTGTCGACAACCGGCCCGTCCCAGACCGGGAACGTCTTCAATTTCATTCTGACCGGCGCTTCGAGTGGCCCGACCGACTTCACCAGCGACTACTCGTTCTTCTACCGGCTGGTCAGCGGCGGAGTGCCATCCACCTCAGGCTCGGTCGGCATCGGAGACCCACTCACCGCCACGTCGCTCTACGGCCAGGACGTGTCGGTGCAGCTGCGCGCGTGTCGCAGCTACGGTGGCGCCGCCGCGATCTGCCAGTCGCAGTGGTCGGCATCGTTCCACCTCGGCACGCCCGTCGATCCGCAGGTCTCGAGCCTGGCCTTCGCTCTCACCGGGGATGGCGTGATCGACCAGAGCGGAACGTTCACCTGGGCGAACTGGCCGGCGGGCGACTACGAGGCGATCCAGTACCGCTGCGGAGACACTCCCGGCGGACCGTGGCAGACTGCGAGCGCGGCCGACCTGAGCGAGGCCGGGCAGTGCCAGGCCGACGGCTCCCTCGGTGCGCCGCACCTCGACATCCGCGTGGTGGCCAACGGCGGCAAGACCTATGACATAACGTACGACACGAGCGGGAAGCCGCAGTAGTGCCCCGCTCGGCCGCCCCAACGAGAAGGTAACAGACAGTATGACGATGACAGCCGAACAGGCCACCTGGTTTTCGGAGCGCTTCAACCGGCTCGTCTCGAATGTGGACCAGGTACTGCTCGGGAAGACCTTCGTGATCAAACTGTCGTTCACGGCCCTATTGAGCGAGGGCCACCTCCTGCTCGAGGACTTCCCGGGCACCGGCAAGACCTCCCTCGCCCGTGCCATGGCGCAGAGCGTCGACGGGTCGACCAACCGCATCCAGTTCACGCCCGACCTGCTGCCGGGGGACATCACCGGGGTGAGCATCTACGACCAGGGCGCCAACGACTTCGAGTTCCACCGCGGGCCGGTGTTCGCCAACATCGTGCTGGCGGACGAGATCAACCGCGCCAGCCCCAAGACCCAGGCCGCGCTCCTCGAGGTGATGGAGGAGGGACAGGTCACCGTCGACGGGGTGACCCATGACGTCGGGGCGCCCTTCATGGTCATCGCCACCCAGAACCCGATCGAGCAGGCGGGCACCTACCGGTTGCCCGAGGCCCAGCTCGACCGCTTCATCATGAAGGCGTCGATCGGCTACCCGGACCACGCCTCCACCGTGCGGATCCTCGAGGGAGCGGGGGTCAAGGCCCACGAGACGATCCTGCCGCCCATCGCGTCGGCCCAGGTCATCGTGGAGATGGGCGCGCTCGCTCGCACCGTGCACGTCGACCCCTCGATCAACGACTATGTTTCGAGGCTCGTCGAGGCGACGCGATCCACCGCCGAGATCCGTCTGGGGGCGAGTGTGCGCGGCGCGCTCGCGCTGATCCGCACGGCGAAGACCCTCGCGGCCGCAAACGGTCGCCACTACGTGATTCCGGACGACGTGAAGGCGCTCGCCGAGCCCGTCCTCGCCCACCGGCTCCTCCTCGACCCGGAGGCGGAGTTCGACGGCGTGACCGCGTCAAGCGTGATCGCCCAGATCCTGATCGAGACACCACCGCCGAGTGACAGGCAAGCGGTGTGACCGAGAGAAGCGACTTCCTGCGGTTGCCGGAGCGCTCGGCCCGCTCGACCACCTCGACCTCGTCCGCGCGAGCCGATACCGCGCACTTCACGACGACCGAGGGACTGACAAACGCCCGAACCCGCATCGTCGGCACGCGGACCGGACTCATGGCGGACGCGATCGTCGTCGGGGTGCGGCTCGTGCGGGCTCTGGGCCTGGTCGTCGGCAGGGTATCGCGACGAGTGTCGGCGGTCATCACTCCGCTGGGCTGGGTGATGCTCTTCGCCGTGCCGATCGCGTTCGTGCTTGGATACCAGCTCGGCTGGATCGAGCTGGTGGCCGTCGGGTTCGCGGGGAGCGTTCTGATCGTCGTCGCGGCGCTCTATCTCATCGGCCGCAATGCCGTCAGGATCGAGTTGACGGTTCCGCACAGCCGAGTCGTGGTGGGGGAGAGGGCCACGGGCGTCGTGACCGTGACCAACCCCGTGCGTCGCCGGATCGCCGGGGTGAAGGTCGAGGTGCCCATCGGCACGGGACTCGCCGAGCTCGCCATGCCGAGCCTCGACCGCGGTGCGAGCTCCGAGCACGAATTCGTGGTGCCCACCGCCCGGCGGGGAATCCTCTCGATCGGACCGGTTCGCACGGTGCGCGCGGACCCGGTGGGCCTCGTGCGTCGGGAACTGGTGTGGACGGGCGCCGTTCAACTGTTCGTGCACCCCCGCACCATCGGCATTCCCAGCACCAGCACCGGGTTCATCCGCGACCTCGAGGGCAACCCCACGCGCGACATCTCCAACAGCGACGTCTCGTTCCACGCCCTGCGCGAGTATGTTCCTGGCGACGATCGCCGCTACATCCACTGGAAGAGCACGGCCAAGACCGGCACGTACATGGTGCGCCAATTCGAGGAGACCCGGCGAAGCCACCTCGTGATCGCGTTGAGCCTGGCCACCGCGAACTACGCGACGGACGAGGAATTCGAGATGGCGGTGAGCGTGGCCGGTTCGCTCGGTGCGCGCGCGATCCGGGATGCCCGGAATGTCTCGGTCGTCGTGAGTGAGAAGACGCCGGAATTCGCTAAGCGGAAGGTGCTCGCCGTGCGGCACCTCAACACGCTCACGAGGACGAGACTGCTCGATGACCTCTCGGTGGTCGAACACGCGGAATCGGCCCTCGGAATCCTCGATGTCGCGCGGGTCGCGGCGGACGAGGTGATCGGCATCTCCGTGGCCTTCCTGGTCTGCGGTTCGCTCGCAACGCCCACCGAGTTGCGGGCCGCCTCCACCAAGTTTCCGCCCGGCGTCGAGGTCGTCGCCATCGTGTGCGACCCGGAGACGGTGCCCGGGCTCCGCAGGGTGGCCGGCCTCAGCGTTCTCACCATCGGATTCCTCGAGGATCTTCAGAAGTCGCTCGCCCGGTCGGCGGCGGCATGACCTCCCGCCGGGCGCTGCCCCAGTCCTTCGTCGTGGCCAACACCGCGATGCTGTGGCTGGCGACCGCGATCGCGAGCGTCGAACTCTGGCCGATCTACCAGAGCCCCCAGTTCGTCGTGGTCGTGCTCGTCGCGATGGGCATCGGTACCCTCATCGCGATCGGCGGGGCGCGCTACCGCTGGTCGAGTCTCGTGGTGCTGCTCGTCACGGTCGCGGCCTACTTCGCGATCGGTGTTCCGCTCGCCATTCCGAGCCGTGCCCTGTTCGGTGTGCTGCCCACTCTCGACGGGCTGGCCGAACTCGCCACCGGCACCGCGCTGAGCTGGAAACAGCTCGTCACCATCACTCCGCCCGTCGGCAGCTACCAGGCTCTGCTCGTGCCGGCCCTGGTGCTCGTGCTGGTGACGACCGTCGTGGGACTGTCGACCGCCATCCGAGGCCGGTGGGGGGAGCTCGGCGCGCTCGGGCCCATCACTCTCTTCGTGGCCGGGATCCTGTTCGGTCCGGCCACGGCAGTTCTCCCGCTTCAACTCTCGCTCGGCCTCCTGGGCGTTGTGTTGCTCTGGATCGCCTGGCAGCGCTGGTATCGCCGCCGCGAGCAGGTCCGAGCGCTCGCCGCGCAGGGTACGGTGCCGGGTGGTGCCCCTGTCGAGGCGACAGCCGACCGCGGGCTGATCGCCGCCCGATCGCTGATCGGTGCCGTGCTCATCATCGCCCTCGCCGCCGGATCGTCGGTGGCCGCGGCTCTCGCCCTGCCCCCGACCACCACCCGCCAGGTGATCCGCACGGCCATCGAGCAGCCATTCGACCCCCGCTCCTATCCGAGCCCGCTGAGCGGCTTCCGCCGCTACGAGGAGTCCGGAACCGCGGACAGCACCATGCTCACCGTGGCGGGCCTGCCGGCCGACGGCCGCATCCGCATCGCCACCCTCGACAGCTACGACGGCATCGTCTACGCCGTGGGCAGCGGCGCGGTCTCGAGCGAGTCCGGCTCCTTCACCCGGGTGCCGTACACCTTCGACCAGTCGGCGGTCACCGGTCGCCGGGTGACCGTCACGGTCACCGTGGGTTCGTACACCGGTGTCTGGGTTCCCACAGTGGGCAAGTTCGAGAGCATCGCCTTCGCGGGAAACGACGCCGCCGCCCTCCGAGACTCGTTTTACTACAACAACGCGAGCGGCACCGCGGCCGTGGTGAAGCAACTGCATGCCGGCGATTCCTACACGCTCAGCGCGGTACTTCCCCGGCAGCCAGACAGCGGCCAGCTTGCCAGCGTCGGCCCGGGGGCGGCAGTGGTCCCGCGGATCGGCGTGCTTCCCGAAAACCTGCTCGCCACGCTCGACGGCTGGGTGAAGGGGGTCGACGGAGGGGGAGCGCGCCTCGTCGCCATGATCGCGGCCCTCAAGAAGGCGGGCTATCTGAGCCATGGCGTCTCGGCGGACGAACCGGCCAGCCGATCCGGGCATGCCGCCGACCGGATCACCCAACTGCTGACCGACCAGCGGATGATCGGGGACCAGGAACAGTACGCCGTCACGGCGGCCCTCATGGCGAGGCAGCTCGGCTTCCCGGCGCGGGTCGTCTTCGGCTTCGCGCCCAAGGACGCGAACGCGACCGGAGTCACCAGGGTGCTCGGCAAGGACGTGTCGGCGTGGATCGAGGTGGACACGGCGCAGTACGGCTGGGTGGCGATCGATCCGACTCCGCCGGTGCGGGAGATCCCGGCAGCGCAGCCCAAGGATCCGACGACGATCGCCAGGCCGCAATCGCCCGTGCAGCCCCCGGTCGAGGACCAGAAGACCGACAACAGCCCGGTGCCCCCGGACAGCACCCAGGACGAGCCCGTCAACCTCAGCCCGATCCTCGTCGTGCTGCTTGCCGTTCTCCGGATCCTCGGCTGGGTGGCGGTGGGCGCGGCCATCCTCCTTGCCCCCTTCGCCGCAATCGTGGCGGCGAAGCTGAGAAGACGTGTCCTGCGCAGGAGGGCACCGACTCCTCTGCAGCGCATCAGCGGCGGCTGGCAGGAATTCGAGAATTCGGTCATCGACCGCGGATACACCCCGCCGCCGTTCCCCACCAGGACCGAGGTGGCGGCCACCGTGGGAGGCATGAAGCCGCTCGTGCTCGCGACGGTCGCGGACCGGGCGATCTTCTCCCCGAACGAACCGCGCGCGGAGGAGGCCGACCAGGTCTGGCGGTCCGTGGAGGCGATGATCATCACCATCGATCGGGGGCGAACGCGACGGCAGCGCATCCGAGCAGCGATCTCCCTGCGATCCCTTGGTGGTTATAGTGTCAAGAAGCTGTTCAAGCGTTAGAGGGTTGCACGGTGAGATGCACGTATTGCGGGACTGAGTTGCCGGTGGGGGCCCTGTTCTGCGGCGAATGCGGACGTGCGGTGGCGCAATCGCAGCTACCGACCGGTCGGTTGCCGCGGGTTCAGACTCCCGCGGTGCGCACAGACGTGCTCGGGGAATCGAGTCGACCGGTGGCGCAGCCGCTCGTCACGCCAGGAAGCGTGCTGCTCTGCGAGCAGTGCGGCAGCCTGATGGCTGCCGACGACATCTTCTGCGGCGAGTGCGGCAATGTGTCTCGGGCGGTGAGCGACACGTTCAGTCGCCCGCGCGACACCGTCGTCATCGATCGAATCGAGCGTGTCGAGGCGCGCGAGATGCCCGTCGCGCGCGAGCCGGATCCCGCGCCTCCCGCGGTGGATGTTCTCCCGGTAGCCGAGGCTCTGGCACCGGCCGAACAGTCGACACCGGAACAGTCGTCATCGGGACGGGAATCGGCCGGCACCCCAACGCCTCCGACTGATGCCGTGGCAGGACCCGTGGCGCCCACCCCGTCGCCTCAGGCCGACGCGGGCGACGTGGAGGCGACCCGGATCGTGCGGCGGGAGAACGGCGTGCGCTTCGTGCTCCAGTTCAGCACGGGGGAGAGTTTCACCGTCTACGGCACCGGTCTCATCGGTCGGAACCCCAAGGTGGAGCCCGGGGAGTACGTCGACCAGCTCGTGCGTGTGCTCGACCCGAGCCGGTCGGTCTCCAAGACCCACCTCGAGTTCGGGCAGGACGACGGTAGCTTCTGGATAGTCGACCGGTTCTCCGGGAACGGGACGATCGTGCGCGAGCCGGATTCGGCCCCCGTGCGGTGCGAGCCGAACAAGCGACACCGGATCATGCGGGGCACGCGGGTGGAAATCGGCGAGCAGTTCTTCATCGTGAGCTGACCCCTCCTCCACCAGCACGCACCGTCCGCGTCGGGATCCACGCCTCCTCGCCCGACTCTCTCGCGCGACGGCCGGCGTGATTGCCTGTCTGGTGTGTCCAGCAGTCCCCCCGAAGCTCGCGGAATCACCTTGCCCCTCGCGCCGGAGAGCCCACAGCGCCATGCGCTGCCTCTCGTCGCCACCGTCGCCCCGGTGGTGGTCTCGCTGGGGATGTGGGCGATCACCGGGTCGCCGTACGCCCTCGCCTTCGCGGTGCTCGGCCCGGTGATCGCCGTCGCGAGCCTCGTCGACGGTCGGCTGCACGGCCATCGGCACGCGAAACGCGAGTGGAAGCGGTTCGACGAGCAGGTGGCGAGCACCAGGAGCCTCATCGACGAGTTCCACGCCGAGGAGCGAGCGAGGCTCGTCGCCGAGGTCGACCGCATTCGCGGCGCTCCAGACGATGCGCCGGGAGACCCGGAGCGGTGGCGCCTCGACGACCGCCCCGGCGTCCGGGTCAGCCTCGGACTTCGAGTCGGCGCGAGCTCCGTCCGGATCGCGGAGGCGCCGGCTTCGCCGGCATCCTCGGCGGCGGCGGAGCGCCTGGCCGAACTGCGTGCCTACGCCGCCGACCTGGCCGACATTCCGTTGCTCGTCGACCCGTTCCTCGGAATCGGGGTGTGCGGCCCGTCCGCTCTCGTGAACGCGGCCGCGCGGGAGATCCTGCTCCAACTCGCCGGGTCACTCCCGCCCCAGGAGTTCTCACTCGCCGTCCCGCCCGGCCCGGCCTGGCAGTGGCTGCGGTCGTTGCCCCACCGGGTGCTCGACGCGCCAGCCGGTGCGAATCGGGTCGAGTGGATCTCGGACCTCCGCACCGCGCTCGTGGCGGTCGCAACAGGGGCGACGGCCCTCCCCGCCGAGTGCCGCGTGGTGCTCGAGGTGCGCGCGGGCACGACGGCGCGGTTGTTGAGATGCCCGGGAGTCGAGGGCCAGCCCATCGTCGCGGTCTTCGCCTCCGGGGAGGCCGCTCTCGAGCGCGCGCTGTTTCTCGCCGCGGCCGCCGGGGCTCGCGGCCTCGGTCGAGCGGGAGGGAGCGACGCGCCCGGTCCCGTCTTCGCGGCGCTCCCGGTCGGCTCGACGGCCGAGACCTCTCTCGAGTGCGTCTTCGGCACAAGCGAGGGTGAACCCTTCGCGGTGGATCTCGTCGCCCACGGCCCGCACGCCGTCGTCGGCGGCACGACGGGCAGCGGCAAGAGCGAACTGCTGCAGAGTTGGATCCTGGCGATGGCCGCGGCGCACGGCCCCGCCGAGGTCACCTTCCTGCTCGTCGACTTCAAGGGCGGAGCCTCGTTCGCGGCGATCGCCGGGCTCCCGCATGTGGTGGGCGTCGTCACCGATCTCGACGAGCGGGTGGCGGCGAGGGCGATCCTCAGCCTGGGCGCGGAGATCCGGTTTCGGGAGGCGTTCCTTGCCGGGCTGGGCGCCCGGGACATCGGAGGGATGCCGCCGGGGAAGACACTCGCGCGTCTCGTGATCGTCGTCGACGAGTTCGCCGCGATGGTCGTGGACAGGCCGGAATTGCACGCTCTCTTCGCCGACCTGGCGGCGCGCGGGCGCTCGCTCGGCATCCACCTGATCCTGTGCACCCAACGACCGGCAGGGGTCGTGCGGGATGCGGTGCTCGCGAACGCGAGGCTGCGGATCTCGCTGAGGGTGAACAACGCGGCAGACAGCGTGGCGGTGGTCGGCTCGGCCGTCGCCGCCGCGCTGCCGGCGGGCCGGCCGGGAGCCGCCGTGGTGAGCCTCGACGGCGAGGCCGCGCGACCGATCAGGGTCGCTCTCGTGACCGGCGACGATGTGCGCCGGGTCGCTGCCGCGCGCCCACGAGGCGATATCGCTCCGCGTCGACCCTGGTGTGACGACCTTCCGGCCGTTGTCCCGGTGTCCGCGCTGTCCGTCGGCCCGAAGGGGGTGCCGATCGGTCTGCTCGACCTCCCCTCTGAACAGCGCCAGGCCAGTGCCGCCTATGACCCCGTCGACCAGGGGAACCTGCTCGTGGTCGGCGGTCATCGTTCGGGCAAGTCGAATCTGGTGCGCGTGCTCGCGTCGGCCGCGGTCGTGAGGGTCATGCCCGCGTCGATCGACGAGGCGTGGGAGTTCCTCGAGCGCGAACTCGCCGGGCGCCCGCCGGCACTCGTCGTGGTGGACGACCTCGACTCGATAGTCGCCCGGCTGCCCGATGAGCATCAGCAGCCCTTCGTGGACATGCTTCTCGCTGTGTTGAGAAGCGGCTCGTCCGGTCGGGGTGTCGCGCTCACGGTGCGCCGAATCCCGGCGGCGCTGCACGGCGTCGCCGAGCTGTGCGACTCGAGACTCATTCTGCGCCTACCCGGGCGGCAGGACCACCTGATGGCCGGGGGAGAGGCGGCCGGTTTCGACCCGACGGCTCCTCCCGGTCGGGGCGAGTGGTTCGGCAACCGTGTGCAGCTCGCACTCGCCCCCGCCGACCCGCTCGAGCCCGACCCGCTCGAGCCCGACTCGGTCGAGGTGGAGCGGGTCGACTGGTCGGACGGCACGCGTCGCGCGGTGGTGTCGACCACGCCCGAGGCGTTCGAGCAGGCCATGAGGCGGGCCGGGCACCCCGAGCCGGTGCTGCAGTTGCGGGCCGGGGACGCGAGCGCGCTGGCGGCGCCCACCGTGGAGGTGACCGGCGTCGGCGCGCACGCCGTGATCGTGGGCGACCCGGACGCCTGGCAGGCCGCGTGGGGGCTCGCCTCGAGCATCCGCGGCTCCGTGTCGTTTCTCTTTCACGCCTGCACTCCGGCCGAGTTCCGGGCGGTCAGCGGCCAGCGCCGCCTGCCGCCGCCGATAGTTCGGCGGTCGACTGACGGGTGGCTGCTCGCGCCGGACGGGTCGCTCCGCCGGGTGCGCGCGCTGGACGACCTGGAGCCGGGTTGAACCGCTCAGTGCGTGCGACAGGTTAGGCGAGAACGCTCTCGATGGACTGGAACGGGAGGCCGTTCGCCGTGGCGACCGGCCCGTTGACGAGGTGGCCGGCGTGGGTGTTCAGGCCGAGGGCGAGGGCGGGATCGGCGCGCAGGGCGTCCATCCAGCCGAGGCTCGCGATGGAACGCACGTACGGCAGCGTCGCGTTGGTGAGCGCATAGGTGGAGGTGTTCGGCACGGCGCCCGGCATGTTCGCAACGCAGTAGAACAGCGAACGGTGCACCGTGAAGGTGGGGTCCGCGTGTGTGGTGGGGTGGCTGTCCTCGAAGCAGCCGCCCTGGTCCACGGCGATGTCGACGAGCACACTGCCGGGCTTCATCCGCGACACGAGGTCGTTGCTCACCAGCTTCGGGGCCTTCGCCCCCGGCACCAGCACCGACCCGATCACGAGGTCGGCCGAGATGCAGGCCCTCTCGATCTCGAAGCTGTTCGACGCGATGGTCTGCACGCGACCCGCGTACAGGGCGTCGAGTTCGCGCAGTCGCTGGATGTTCGTGTCCAGCACGACGACCTCGGCGCCGAGTCCCACTGCAACGCTGACGGCGTTGGTGCCGGCGACGCCGCCGCCGAGCACCACCACCCGGGCCGGACGGGTGCCCGGCACGCCGGGAATGAGCAATCCGGGTCCGCCGTTGGGCTTGAGCATCGCGTTCGCCCCGACGATGGGAGCGAGCCTGCCGGCGACCTCGCTCATCGGGGCGAGGAGGGGAAGGGCCCTCGACGGCAGTTGCACCGTCTCATAGGCGATCGCGGTGACCTTCGCGGCGAGGAGCTCGTCGGTGAGTCGGCGCTCGGCGGCGAGGTGAAGGTAGGTGAAGAGCAGCAGGCCGTCGCGGAAGTGGCCGTATTCGCTCTCCACCGGCTCCTTCACCTTGAGCAGGAGATCGGCGGCGGCCCACGTCGTCGCTGCGTCGGCGGTGATCGTCGCGCCGGCCGCCAGGTATTCCTCATCGGGGATGGACGAGCCGAGCCCGGCTCCCGCCTGGATCAGCACCTCGTGTCCATTGGACGTGAGGTCGTGTACCCCGGCCGGGGTGATGGCCACTCGGAACTCGTTGTTCTTGACCTCTGTTGGCACTGCGATCTTCATTGCACTCCTGACTCGACACGACCCTCGGCAGTCAACGACGTTGTTGATGCAACTCCAAGCGTAGTCTCGGCGGACACACGAATCCGCACCTTAAATGGGCATTTAGGTGCTGATTTCGTAAAGATTGTGTTTCGTGATGGGGGATTTGCCCCATTTTGGATGCGCTTCGCCCCGCCTCTGTGCAAGTATCAACGCATGCGGTACGCCGGTGTCCGCGTCTTGTTTCCGTCGCTGAAGGAGTGCCCTCGATGACCAGATCAATGCCCCAAGACCCGATGATCCAGCGATTGATCCAACAAGCCAGGCAAGCACCGATCACGAGGCGCAACATCCTGCAGGGGGCCGGAATCGGTGCGGCTGCTCTCACCCTCGCGGCCTGCTCGACCGGGGGATCGACGAAGCCGACTCCGGCGAAGGACAAGTCGGCCTCGGTGAAGGCGCTCAACTGGGCGAACTGGGCGGCGTACCTGGACGAGGACGACAAGGGGAACTACCCCACGCTGGTCGAATTCGAGAAGCAGACCGGCATCAAGGTCAAGTACGACGTGGCCGTCGACGACAACAACACCTACTACGGCAAGGTGAAGGGCCAGCTCGCCCTGGGCCAGGACATCGGTGCCGATGTGGTGTGCCTCACCGACTGGATGGTCGGTCGCCTCATCCGGCTCGGGTACACGCAGGAATTCGACAAGTCGAAGATCCCCAACGCCAAGAACCTCACCCCGACGCTGCAGAATCCCGACTTCGACCCGGGACGCAAGCAGTCGCTGCCCTGGCAGGGCGGGTTCGCCGGTATCTGCTGGAACAAGGAGAAGTTGCCGAACGGCCTCAAGTCGGTCGACGACCTGTGGGACAAGTCGCTCAAGGGTCGGGTCGGTGTGCTGTCCGAGATGCGCGACACCATGGGCCTCATCATGATGCAGAACGGTGTCGACATCTCGAGCAAGTGGGGCGACAAGGAATTCGACAACGCCATCGAGGTCTTCAAGAAGCAGGTCTCTGACGGCCAGATCCGCAACATCAAGGGCAACGCGTACCTCGAAGACCTCAAGAGCGAGGACACCCTCGCCGCAATCTGCTGGTCCGGCGACATCACCGTGATCAACGCGGAGGCCGGCAACAAGTGGGAGTTCGCGATCCCGACCGCCGGAGGCACTCTCTGGAACGACAACTTCATCATCCCGGTCGGGTCGAGCGAGAAGGCCAATGCCGAGAAGCTCATCGACTACTACTACGAGCCGGAGGTCGCCGCGCAGGTGGCCGCGTGGGTGAACTACATCACCCCCGTCGTCGGGGCAAAGGAAGCGATGCAGAAGATCGACCCGGCGCTCGCCGACAACCAGCTCATCTTCCCCAACGAGGAGACGCTCGCCAAGACCAAGATCTTCCGCTCCCTCACGGGCGCCGAGGAGAGCAAGTACGGTGCGGCCTTCCAGGCCGTGCTGCTGGGGTCGTAATGGCGGGCGGAGTCTTCGCCGAGTCCGGCGCCGACCTGGAACTCGTGGGCATCCAGAAGCGATTCCCCGGGTTCACCGCGATCGAGGGCATGGATCTCACGATCCCGGCCGGCTCGTTCTTCGCCCTGCTCGGACCGTCGGGCTGCGGCAAGACGACGACGCTGCGTCTCGTCGCCGGCCTCGAGGAGGCGACTGCCGGTCGCATCCTCATCGGTGGCAAGGACGTCACGGACACGAAGCCGTACCAGCGACCGGTCAACACGGTGTTCCAGAGCTACGCGCTCTTCCCGCACATGACGATCATCGAGAATGTGGCCTTCGGCCTGCGTCGCCGCAAGATCGCGGATGCGACGGGCAAGGCCCACGAGGCGCTCCGCCTGGTCGAGCTCGATCATCTTGCAGCTCGACGTCCGCAACAGCTGTCCGGCGGACAGCAGCAGCGCGTGGCCCTGGCCAGGGCGATCGTGAATCGCCCGGCGCTCCTGCTTCTCGACGAGCCGCTCGGCGCCCTCGACCTCAAGCTCCGCCGGCAGATGCAACTGGAGCTCAAGTCGATCCAGGAGGAGGTGGGGCTCACCTTCCTGCACGTGACCCACGACCAGGAGGAGGCCATGACCATGGCCGACACCGTCGCCGTCATGAACAAGGGCAAGATCGAGCAGCTCGGCGCGCCCGAGGTGCTCTACGAGCTTCCGCGCACCGCCTTCGTCGCCAACTTCCTCGGCCAGTCGAACCTCTTCACCGGTCCCGTCGAGGGCACGACCGGCGACAGCATTTCGGTCAACGTCGAGGGCAACAGGATCGTCGTTCCCAAGTCGCGCGCCCAACGTCACTCCGGGGAGGTCACCGTCGGTGCCCGGCCGGAGAAGCTGACGCTGCACGTGACCGAGCCGAAGCCCGAGGCCGGCACGAACCTGCTCGGCCCCGGCCGGGTCATCGACGTGTCCTTCAGCGGAGTGAGCACCCAGTACATCGTCGCGATCCCCGGCCTCGGCTCGATCGTGGTCTTCGCGCAGAACATGGGCGTGGGTCCGCTGGTCGGCGAGGGCACGGAGACCTGGGTGAGTTGGAAGGTCGAGCACGGATTCGGGCTGGAGGATGAGGCGCCCAGGCAGCCGCGCTTCAGCTCGGACACCGACACGGCATCCATCGCGCTCGAGAAGAAGCGCGCCCTCATGTCGGAGCTCGAGGAGGCATAACCGTGGCCTTTTCAGCATTCGCCAGCGCGGCGCCCGCCCAGGAGCCGGCGCCGAAACGCCGAAGCAAGATCGCGCTCCTGCTTCTCGCCCCCGGCGTGCTCTACCTCGTGATCTTCTTCCTGGTACCGCTCTTCACCCTCGTGACGACCGCGCTGCAGGCGCCAACGGCCTCCGGTGACATCGGGCAGTACGTTCCCGGCTTCGAGATCGGCAACTATGCGACGGTACTCGCGCAGTACAGCCCCCAGATCCTGCGGTCGTTCGGCTACTCGCTCGTCGCGACGGTGTTCGCGCTGCTGTTCAGCTACCCGCTGGCCTACTTCATCGCGGTGAAGGTGCGGCACCGGCCGCTCCTGCAGAACCTCCTGCTGGTGCTGGTGATCGCGCCGTTCTTCATCAGCTTCCTCTTGCGCACGATGGCGTGGAAGTCGATGCTCTCCGACGAGTCGTTCCTCGTCTCGGCGCTCAAGGGACTGTCCCTCATGGCGCCGGACGCGCACATCACCGGAACCCCGTTCTCGGTGATCTTCGGGCTCACCTACAACTTCATCCCGTTCATGACGCTTCCGCTGTACGCGGTGCTCGAGCGGCTCGACACCCGCTACCTGGAGGCCGGCAGCGACCTCTATGCGCGGCCGTTCACCACCTTCCGCACGATCACCCTCCCGCTCTCGGCGCCCGGCATCATCTCGGGCGTGCTCCTCACGTTCATCCCGGCCGCCGGCGACTACGTCAATGCGAGCCGGCAGTTTCTCGGTGGCACGGGGACGACCATGATCGGCAACGTCATCGACAGCAACTTCTTCGACTTGCAGAACTACCCCGCCGCCGCCGCGCTGTCGATCATCCTGATGTCGGCGATCCTCGTGCTCGTGATCGTCTACATCCTGCTGTCGGTCTATGTCTGGAAGACCGGAACGGAGGGGCTGCTGTGACGCTCCAGGAGGCTCGGGCCCTGGGCACGGTGATGGAGACGCCGGCACCGCGGCCGTCCCGGGCCCGATTCAGCCTCGGCCGCTGGCTGCTCCCCGTCTACTCGGCGCTCGCGTTGATCTTCCTGCTCGTGCCGATCGTGTACACGTTCGTGTTCTCGTTCAACGATTCGCTCAAGTCGAACATCTCCTGGCGCGGGTTCACCCTCGACAAGTGGACGAACGTCTGTGCAGCGCAGGGGGTCTGCGAGGCGTTCGGCAACAGCATCCTGATCGGCGTCATCGCCACCCTCGCCGCGACCACCCTCGGCACAGCGATCGCGATCGCCCTCGTGCGTTACCGCTTCCGCTTCCGCACCGGGGTGAACCTGCTGCTGTTCCTGCCGATGGCGACGCCCGAGGTCGTGCTCGGCGCCGGACTGGCCGCCGAGTTCCTCGGCCTGGGCGCCGACATGGGACTCGTCACGATCATCCTCGCCCACACGATGTTCTGCATCAGCTTCGTCGTCGTGACGGTCAAGGCGAGGGTCACGAGCCTCGACCCGGCGCTCGAGGAGGCCGGACGCGACCTCTACGCCTCACCCGGCCAGGTGTTCTGGCGCATCACCTTCCCGCTGCTGCTGCCGGGCATCGTCGCGGCGGCCTTGCTCTCCTTCGCCCTGAGCTTCGACGACTTCATCATCACCAACTTCAACTCCGGCACCACGGACACGTTCCCCAAGTTCATCTACGTGTCTGCCGCGCGCGGCGTGCCGGCCGAGGCGAACGTCATCGCGTCCGCGGTCTTCATCCTCGCGATCGTGCTCGTGCTCGCCCAGCAGATCTCCGCGGCGGCGAGGCGCAAGCGGCTCGCAAAGGTGCAGTAGCCGTGTACCAGGATCGAGAGCGCCTGGCCGAACTCTGGCGCGTCGAGATGCAGACCTTCGCCGCGGCGAGGCCGCGCTCGGAGGCCCTCTTCGCCGAGGCGCTCCCGCACTTGCCGGACGGCGTGCCCATGCTCTGGATGGCGAAGTGGCCCGGACCATGGCCCGTCTACGTCGAGAGCGCGAGCGGCGCGCACTTCGTGGACGCGGACGGCATCGACCACGTGGACCTCTGCCTCGGCGACACCGGAGCGATGTGCGGCCACGCCCCGCCGGCCGCGGTCGCGGCGATCACCGCCCAGCTGGGTCGCGGCTCGACGTTCATGCTCCCCACGGCCGACGCCGCCGCGGCAGCCACGCTCCTCGCCGAGAGGTTCGGCGTGCCGAGCTGGCAGTTCAGCCTCTCCGCCACGGACGCCAACCGCAGCCTCATCCGCTACGCGCGCCAGGTCACGGGCCGCCGCAAGATAGTCGTTCACGACTACTGCTACCACGGCACCGTCGACGAGGCCTATGCCACCCTCGACCACCGGGGCGCCGTGGTCGAACGCCGAGGCACGATCGGTGCTCCGGTGCCGCCGTCGCTCACGACCGCCGTCGTTCCGTTCAACGACGTCGCTGCCCTCGAGCGCGTGCTCGCCACCGGTGAGATCGCCGCCATGCTCATGGAGCCGGCGCTGACCAACATCGGAATCGTGCTGCCGGCGCCCGGCTACCACGCCGCCGTCCGCGAGCTGTGCACGAAGTACGGCGTGATCCTCATCATCGACGAGACGCACACGCTCTGCGCCGGCCCCGGCGGCATGATCGCCCGGGACGGACTCGACCCGGATGCCGTGGTGGTCGGCAAGAGCATCGGCGGTGGAATCCCGGCCGGCGCCTACGGAATGACGGCATCTTTTGCGGCCCTCGTGCGCGCGAGCCTCGACCTCGAGGACATCGACGTCGGTGGGGTGGGCGGCACCCTCGCCGGAAATGCGCTCTCCCTCGCCGGCATCCGAGCCACTCTCTCGGAGGTGCTCACCGCCTCCGCGTTCGTGGGCATGATCGACCGGGCCACCGAGTGGACGGTCGGGGTGCAGGCCGCCATCGACGAGTTCGACGTGCCGTGGCAGGTGACCCAGCTCGGGGCCAGGTCCGAGTACAGCTTCCGCCGCACCCCGCCCGTCGACGGGGCGGAGGCCGCCGCGGCAGACGACTTCGAGCTGCAGCAGTACCTGCACCTGCACGCCCTCAACCGGGGCATCCTCATCACACCGTTCCACAACATGGCGCTGATGAGTCCGGCCACCACGGCCGCCGACGTCGAGCGTCACACGGCGGCGTTCCGCGAGGCGGTGGCGGCGCTCTTCGCGTAGAGCCGCGTCGTCCGTGCCGGAGTCAGCGCTCGAGGACGAGTTCCGACGCCCGCAGGCGTCCAACCGGCACTCCGCCGCCGAGCACCTCGTCGGTGGTGAGGGCGATCACCCGGTCGGCGTCCGGCCGCGCGACCGCGCCGATGGACGCGAGCAACTCGATGGCGACAAGGGTCGCCGCTCGAGCCCCGCCGTCCAGGATCTTGAGAGCCACGGCGGTGCCGTCGGCCAGTCCCATCACCATCACGCCCTCTGCGCCGCCCTTCGCGACGATGCCGAGTTCCTCGATCACGACGGTGTTCGGTCTGCCGACGCCGTCGATGGCCCAGGCGTTCTCGCGGATGGCCGCCGACAGCCTCGCGGCGTGCTGGTCGCCCCTCGAGCCCGTCGCCGACGCGACCCGGCCCACGGCCGTGGCGAGCCCGCGGAGGCTGGTCGCGAAGACGGGGGCGCCGCATCCGTCCACCCCGACCCTGTCGATCTTCTCGCCGGTGAACTCCTCGATCGTGGAGCGGATGAGCAGCTGAAGCGGGTGGCTCTGTTCGAGGTAGGTGTCCGTCGGCCAGCCGTTCGTCACGCAGGCCAGAAGGAAGGCCGCGTGTTTGCCCGAGCAGTTCATCTGCAGTCGGCTGGGGGCGGCCGAGGCGTGCCGCGCGGTGCCGTCGAGGGGCCAGTCGATCGGGCACTGCAGCGCCTCCGCGCCGACCCAGGCTCGCGCGAGAAGCTGCTCGACGATGCGCAGGTGGTCGACCGTGCCGCCGTGGCTCGCCGAGGCGAGCACGAGTTGGGCGCCCTCGAGTTCGACCCCCGCCCGGAGCACGGCGATCGCCTGGAAGAGCTTGAGCGAGGATCGCCCGAAGATCAGCGCGTTCCCGTTGCCCAGTTGCCGCGTGACGGAGCCGTCAGCGGAGACGACGACGGCCGCGCCGATGTGCCTGGACTCGTCGAAACCGGATCGCGAGACGATCGCGAGCTCGACGGCCTCGGCCGCCAGCAGCGGGTGGCTCACAGGGCGGCGAAGGCGTCGTCGAGCACGCCGATCGCGTCGCGCAGCAGCTCGTCGGTTATGGCGAGGCTAGGCAGGAAGCGGATGATGTTGCCGAACGTGCCGGCGCTGAGCAGCAGCACCCCGTGCTGCGCGGCGTAGGTG
Organism: Lacisediminihabitans profunda; assembly: GCF_008040105.1. Classification (GTDB taxonomy): domain Bacteria; phylum Actinomycetota; class Actinomycetes; order Actinomycetales; family Microbacteriaceae; genus Lacisediminihabitans; species Lacisediminihabitans profunda. The sequence goes on along the minus strand of NZ_VRMG01000013.1, from coordinate 15,213 downwards.
GTGATCGCCGACACGGCGGCGGGGTTCGGCTCCTTGGTGGTCGATCCCGTCCCCGGGAGCACGAGCTCGATGGCGAGCATCGCTCCGATGCCGCGCACGTCGCCGATCACGTCGTACTTCCCCTGCAGGGCGAGCAGAGCCGGCAGCAGCACCCCCTCGATGCGCTTGCCGTCCGCGAGCAGGTTGCGACTCTCGATGGCGTCGAACACCGCCACCGCGGCGGCGGCCGCCACCGGGTTGCCGGCGAAGGTGCCGCCGAGCCCGCCGGGATGCGACGAGTCCATGATCTCCGCACGGCCGGTGACACCCGCGATCGGCAGACCGCCGGCGATGCCCTTCGCCGTAAGCACCATGTCGGGCACGACGCCGAAGTGCTCGCTCGCGAAGTACGCGCCGGTTCGGGCCATGCCGCTCTGGATCTCATCGGCGATGAAGACGATTCCGTTCGCGGTGCACCACTCCTGCAGGGCAGGAAGGTACCCCTCGGCCGGTACGACGAAGCCGCCCTCGCCCTGGATCGGCTCGACGACGAGGCAGGCAAGGTCGGATGCGCCCACGGTCTTCTCGAGATAGCCGATCGTGCGCCTCGCCGCCTCGGCACCGCTCAGGCCGTCCCGGAACGGGTAGGAGTTGGGGGCGTGATGGACGGAGCCCGCAAAGGGGCCGAAGCCTGCCTTGTACGGCATGGCCTTGAAGGTCATCGCCATCGTGAGGTTGGTGCGACCGTGGTAGGCGTGCTCGAGCACGGCGACGCCGGGGCGTCCGGTGAACTTGCGGGCGATCTTGACGGCGTTCTCGACGGCCTCGGCACCGGAGTTGAGCAGCACCGTCTTCTTGGCGAAGTCGCCGGGGGTGTGTTCGGCGAGCAGCTCGGCCACGCGCACGTACGACTCGTACGGGGTGATGGTGAACATCGCGTGGGTGACGAGCGAGAGCTGGGCGGTGGCGGCCGCGACGACGGCCGGGTCGGTGTGACCGATCGTCATGACGCCGATTCCGGAGCCGAGGTCGATGTATTGGTTGCCGTCCGCATCCACGACGATCGCGCCATGGGCCCGCGCGATGTAGACCGGGAGAGCCGAGGAGACGCCGCCCGGGATGACCGCGAGGCGTCTCGCGTGAATCGCCTGGGAACGAGGTCCGGGGATGGCGGTGAGGACTCGCCGTTCCTGGACGATCGGATCGGTGGTCTGCAGGGGAGCGAGCGTGTCAGTCATGGTGCCTCGAGCCTATCGCCGCGGCTCGAGAAACTCGATGGGCGGCGGCTGAGGGGGTAGCGTGGAATGAGTGATCCTCCAACACAACTACGCGGTCGAAATCGAGTGGCTCGGCAACCGCGGCACCGGCACGAGCGACTACAAGTCCTATGGCCGCGATCATGTGGTGCGCGCGGACGGCAAGCACGAGATCAGCGGGTCGAGCGACCGCACCTTTCACGGCGACGCGGACCGGTGGAACCCCGAGGAGCTTCTCCTCGCCGCGCTCAGCCAGTGCCACATGCTCAGCTACCTCCATGTCGCGGCCGCCAACGGCGTCGTCGTGACGGCGTACACGGATGCCGCGGAGGGCACAATGGTGCAGACCGCGGACGGGGGTGGCCACTTCACCAGCGCCACACTGCGCCCGATCGTCACGATCTCCTCCGGTGACCCCGCCCTGGCGCTCGAACTCCACCACGAGGCGGGCGCGAAGTGCTTCATCGCGAACTCCGTCAACTTTCCGGTGCTGCACGAGCCGCGCATTTTCGCCGAATAGCAGTCTCCGGGCGGAGTCGCCGCGGCTATTTCGGCTCCGGTACGCTTGATTCAGGCCCTGATCAGGTTCCGTAAAGGTCGGTCGGGAATACTTGCCGAAACCCTCCCGAACTTCAGAAAGCAGATTTGTGTCGAAATTCCTCAGCTCGATCGCTCTCGCAGGCGTGCTTGCACTCTCGCTCGCCGCGTGCTCGGCCACCTCTAACGCCGACAGCTCCTGCGTCGCGACAAAGGCCGGTGCGAGTTCGGACAAGGTGTCGGTGAAGGGCAAATTCGGCGCGGAGCCGACGGTGAAGTTCACGACGCCGCTCACGGCGAAGGCCACCGAACGCACAGTGGACATTGCGGGCAAGGGCACGGTCGCCCAGTCGGGCAGCGCCGTCAGCATCAACTACACGGTCTTCAACGCCACCACCGGCAAGAAGATCGACTCGACCGGATTCGGCAAGGCCAAGGCCCAGCCGCTCACCCTCGACAAGAAGAGCCTCATTCCGGGGCTCTACAAGGCCGTCGCGTGCTCGCCGCAGGGATCGCGCGTGTCGGCGATCATCCCGCCCGCCGACGCCTTCGGCAAGACCGGATCGCCGAGCCTCGGCATCGGTGCCAAGGACTCGATAATCTTCGTCATCGACGTCGTGAGCGCGAAGAAGCCGGTCTCGGTCCTCAAGAAGGCGAACGGGACCGCGCAGCCGGCGCCCGCCGGCCTGCCGACGGTGAAGCTCGCCGCGAGCGGTTCACCGACGATCACGGTGCCGAAGACCGACGCGCCGGCGACCCTTCAGATCGCCGACCTCAAGAAGGGCAGCGGCGCCACGGTCAAGGACGGGGCATCCGTCACCGTGCACTACACGGGAGTCATCTGGGGTACCGGAAAGGTCTTCGACTCCAGCTGGACGAAGGGCACCCCGGCGACCTTCCAGACCACGGGCGTGGTCCCCGGATTCGGTAAGGCCCTCGTCGGCCAGAAGGTCGGCTCGCAGGTGCTCGCCGTGATCCCGCCCGCCGACGGCTACGGAGCGGCAGGCCAGGCCCAGGCCGGAATCAGCGGCACGGACACCCTGGTGTTCGTGATCGACATCCTCGCCACCCAGTAGTCGCACAGAACGAGACGAGAGCGTCGTCGCCGCCCCACCGGGCGGCGGCGGCGCTCTCGTCGTTTGGTGCGGGGGATGAAAGGATGGCGTCATGCGCCGAGTAATCATCCTGGGGTCGACCGGTTCGATCGGAGTGCAGGCGCTTGACGTGATCGCGGCCCACCGCGACCTGTTCGAGGTCGTGGGGTTGGCGGCGGGCAGAAACCGGGCGGCGATGGACGAGCAGTCGCGCGTCTTCGGCGTCGAACACACGGCGCTCGGCGAGATCGAGGCCGAGCAGCTCGTGCGCACGGTGGCCGCGGATGTCGTGCTCAACGGCATCACCGGGTCGGTCGGACTCGGCTGCACGCTTGCCACCCTCGAGGGCGGCACGACGCTCGCCCTCGCAAACAAGGAGAGCCTCATCGTGGGCGGCGACCTCGTCACCGCCCTGGCGAGCCCCGGGCAGATCGTTCCGGTGGACTCCGAGCACTCGGCCATCGCGCAGGCCCTGCGCTCGGGGACTGCCGCAGAGGTGCGGCGACTCGTGCTCACCGCCTCCGGTGGGCCGTTCAGGGGCCGCAGCCGCGAGTCGCTGAGCGACGTGACGCCCGCCGAGGCGCTCGCGCATCCGACCTGGGACATGGGGCTCGTCGTCACCACCAACTCGTCGACCCTGGTGAACAAGGGGCTCGAGGTGATCGAGGCCCACTACCTCTTCGACGTGCCGTACGACCGGATCGATGTGACGGTGCATCCGCAGTCCATCGTGCACTCGATGGTGGAATTCATCGACGGGTCGACGATCGCCCAGTGCTCGCCGCCCGACATGCGGCTGCCGATCTCGCTCGGCCTCGACTGGCCGCACCGCGTGCCCGGCGTCGGGGTACCCCTCGACTGGACAACCGCGAGCAGCTGGACCTTCGAGCCGCTCGACACCGAGGCCTTCCCGGCGGTGGAGCTCGCCAAGAGCGTCGGGAGGGTGGGCGGCACGTTCCCGGCGGTGTTCAACGCGGCGAACGAGCAGGCGGTGTGCGCGTTCCACGCCGGTCGGATCGGCTATCTCGACATCCTCGACACCGTCGCGGCAGTCGTGGACGCGCACAACCCGCACGAGGGTGCGCTCACCATCGACGCCGTTCTCGACGCCGAGCGCTGGGCCCGGGAGGCCGCAGAGCGGATGCTCTCCGCCCGCGGGTAGCCCCTTGAAAGCGGGGGCCGCGCACACAGCCAGTTGCTAGTGTCACGCGCTTATCCTTGGATCCGTGGAAACCGTCCTGCTGTACATTCTTGGCATCCTTGTCGTGCTCGTCGGCATCGCCGTGTCCATCGGGCTCCACGAGGTCGGCCACCTCGTGCCGGCGAAGCTCTTCGGTGTGCGCGTCGGCCAGTACATGATCGGGTTCGGTCCGACCCTTTTCTCCCGCAAGCGGGGCGAGACGGAGTACGGCGTCAAGGCGATTCCCCTCGGCGGCTACATCTCGATGACGGGCATGTATCCGCCGGCCCGCGAGGGCGGCAAGGTCAGAAGCGCGAGCACTGGCTTCTTCCAAAGCCTCGTGCAGGACGCCAGGAGCGCGAGCGCCGACACGATCAGGGAGGGCGACGAGAACCGCGTCTTCTACAAGCTTCCGGTCTACAAGCGCGTGATCATCATGCTCGGCGGCCCGTTCATGAACCTCGTGATCGCCGTCGTGCTGTTCGCGATCGTGCTCTGCGGGTTCGGCACCCAGCAGCTGAGTACCACCGTCGGCAGTGTGTCGGCCTGCGTTGTTCCGGCCTCGAGCGCGAGCCAGAAGTGCACTCCGGATGCCGCGGCGGCTCCGGGGGCGGCCGCCGGGATCAAGCCGGGCGACAAGATCCTGAGCATCAACGGCAGCACCATCGACAGCTGGACCCAGGCGACGTCGATCATCCGCAAATCGGCGGGGGACTCGCTCGCGATCACCGTGCTGCGCGACGGCAAGAAGGTGGACCTCACCGCGACGCCGCTGCTCACCGAGCGCTACGTCTACGACGCCGCGGGCAAGGTCGTCGAAGACGCGAGCAAGAAGCCGGTCACCGAGAAGGTCGGCTTCCTGGGCATCGGCGCCGCCTACGAACTCAAGAAGCAGCCCGTGTCCGCAGTGCTGCCCGCGGTCGGCACGACCATCGGCCAGGACGTGCACCTCATCCTCAACCTCCCGGCCCGCCTCGTGGATGTCGCGAACGCCGCGTTCGGCCCGGGCGCCCGCGACCCCAACGGACCGGTCAGCGTGGTCGGCGTCGGCCGCCTCGCCGGCGAGATCACGAGCATCAACACGATCCCGTTCGTCGAGCGCTTCTCCTACCTCCTCGGCATCATCGCGTCGCTCAACGTCGCGCTGCTCGTGTTCAACCTCGTGCCACTCATGCCCCTCGACGGCGGCCACGTCGCCGGCGCGCTGTGGGAGGCCATCCGACGCTTCTTCGCCAAGCTCTTCAAGCGCCGCGACCCCGGGCCGGTCGACACGGCCAGGCTCGTGCCGCTCACGTTCGCCATCGTGATCGTCCTCGGCGCGATGAGCGTGCTTCTGATCTACGCGGACATCGTCAAACCCATCCCCATCGGTTAGCCCCGCCGCGGCGCCGATGGCGCACCCGCCCAGCGGGCGTTCACCGGGGACGCTTAGAATCGGAGGCGTGCCAGCAATCAACTTGGGTATGCCCTCCACTCCGCCCGTATTGGCCCCGCGTCGCAAGACCCGCCAGATCTCCGTCGGCAAGGTGAAGGTGGGCGGCGACGCCCAGGTCAGCGTGCAGTCGATGACCACCACGCAGACCACCAACATCAACGCGACGCTGCAACAGATCGCCGAACTCACGGCCACCGGCTGTGACATCGTGCGCGTGGCCGTTCCGCACCAGGACGACGCGGACGTCCTTCACATCATCGCGGCGAAGAGTCAGATCCCGGTGATCGCCGACATCCACTTCCAGCCCCGGTACGTGTTCACCGCGATCGATGCCGGGGTCGGCGCCGTGCGCGTCAACCCGGGCAACATCCGCAAGTTCGACGACCAGGTCGGCAAGATCGCCGCGGCGGCCAAGGCGGCCGGCGTGAGCATCCGCATCGGCGTCAACGCCGGCTCGCTCGAGCCCACCATTCTGCAGAAGTACGGCAAGGCCACCCCCGAGGCACTCGTCGAGAGCGCAGTCTGGGAGGCGAGCCTGTTCGAGGAGCACGACTTCCACGACTTCAAGATCTCGGTGAAGCACAACGACCCCGTCATCATGGTGAAGGCCTACCGGTTGCTCGCCGAGCGCGGCGACTGGCCGCTCCACCTCGGCGTGACCGAGGCCGGGCCGGAGTTCCAGGGCACCATCAAGTCCGCGACGGCGTTCGGCATCCTGCTCTCCGAGGGCATCGGAGACACCATCCGGGTGTCCCTCTCCGCCCCTCCCGTGCAGGAGGTGAAGGTGGGGCTGCAGATTCTGCAGTCGCTGAACCTGCGCGAGCGCAAGCTCGAGATCGTGTCCTGCCCGAGTTGCGGTCGCGCCCAGGTGGATGTCTACCAGCTCGCCAACGACGTCACGGCCGGCCTCGAGAAGATGACGGTTCCGCTCCGCGTCGCGGTGATGGGCTGCGTCGTCAACGGACCGGGGGAGGCCCGCGAGGCGGACCTCGGCGTGGCGAGCGGCAACGGGCGGGGCCAGATCTTCGTCAAGGGCGAGGTCATCAAGACCGTGCCGGAGTCGGAGATCGTCGCGACCCTCATCGAGGAGGCCAACCGGCTCGCCGCGGAGATGCCGGCCGGAGCCGTCGGGTCTCCCGAGGTTGTCACCGCCTGAGCCGACCCGTCCGCGGATCGCCCATCCGTGCCCGGTAAAGTAGCAAGGGTGCCAACACGCCTCTCCCAACTCTTTGTCCGCACCCTCCGCGAAGACCCGGCAGATGCCGAGGTGGCGAGCCATCGCCTTCTCGTGCGAGCCGGCTACATCAGGAGGCAGGCCCCCGGCGTGTTCGCCTGGCTGCCGCTCGGGCTCAAGGTGCGTCGCAAGATCGAGGCGATCATCCGCGAGGAGATGGCGAATGCCGGCGCCCAGGAGGTGCATTTCCCCGCCCTGCTGCCGCGTGAGCCCTACGAGGTCACCAACCGCTGGACCGACTACGGCGACGGTATCTTCCGCCTCAAGGACCGCAAGGGGGCGGACTACCTGCTCGCCCCGACCCACGAGGAGGTCTTCACGCTCCTGGTGAAGGACCTCTACTCCAGCTACAAGGACCTGCCCCTGTCGATCTACCAGATCCAGGACAAGTACCGGGACGAGGCGCGACCCCGCGCCGGCCTGCTCCGCGGCCGCGAGTTCACCATGAAGGACGCGTACTCCTTCGACTACACCGACGCCGGCCTGGACGAGTCGTACCAGAGGCAGCGCGACGCCTACGAGCGAATCTTCGCTCGCCTCGGCCTGGACTACGTCATCGTGGAGGCGGATGCCGGAGCGATGGGCGGATCACGCAGCGAGGAGTTCCTGCACCCCACCCCGGTGGGCGAGGACACCTTCGTGCGATCGAACGGCGGCTACGCGGCGAACGTGGAGGCGTTCCGCACGATCGCCCCCGAGTCCCGCTCGTACGAGAAGCTCACCCCGGCCGAGGTGCTCGACACCCCCAACACGCCCACGATCCAGACCCTCGTGGATGTCGCCAACGAGAAGCACCCGCGACCGGACGGCCGCGCGTGGACGGCCGCCGACACGCTGAAGAACATCGTGCTCGCCCTCACCGCCCTCGACGGCACGCGGGAACTCGTGGTGGTCGGCCTGCCCGGCGACCGGGATGTCGACCTCAAGCGCGCGGAGGTGGCGTTCGCGCCCGCCGAGGTCGAGGCGGCAACCGAGGCCGACTTCCAGAAGCACCCGGGGCTCGTGAAGGGCTACATCGGTCCCTGGACCGCGGCCGGGCCTGTGCTCGGAATTCGCTCGGAGACCGGCATCCGGTTCCTCCTCGACCCCCGCGTGTCCGACGGCTCCGGCTGGATCACCGGTGCGAACGAGCACGGCAAACACGTCTTCGGGCTGGTGGCCGGCCGCGACTTCGAGGCGGATGGCGTGGTCGAGGTCGCCGAGGTGCTTGCCGGCGACCCGGCGCCAGACGGCTCCGGCCCCGTGGAGTTGGCTCGCGGCATGGAGATCGGTCACGTGTTCCAGCTGGGCCGCAAGTACGCGGAGGCGCTCGGGCTCAAGGTGCTCGATGAGAACGGCAAGCTCGTCACGGTGACCATGGGGTCCTACGGCATCGGGGTCACGCGCATTCTCGCCGTCATCGCGGAGGCCAACAACGACTCGAGGGGCCTGATCTGGCCGCGGAACGTCTCGCCGTTCGACGTCCACGTGGTGGCGGCGACGAAGGAGCCCGAGGTGCACGCGGCCGCGGAGAAGCTCGTCGCCGAGTTCGAGGACGCCCGGTTCGACGTGCTCTTCGACGATCGCCCGAAGGTTTCGCCCGGCGTGAAGTTCGGGGATGCCGAACTCATCGGCGTGCCGGTGATCGTGATCGTGGGCAAGGGCATCGCCGAGGGCAGGGTCGAGTTGTGGGATCGCCGCACCGGAGTGAAGACGCCCGTGGGCATCGGCGAGGTCGTGGACGCCGTCGCCGCGCTCGCCTGAGCCCCGCCTGAGGTAGCCCGTTCGTTGCGCGCGCCGCTGGCGCGCGCCGCGTCGATATCGCTGAGTGGGCAAAAGTGGCGCCATAGCACCACGGATGGCGCCACTTTTGCCCACTCACCGAGCCGGGTGAGGTGCTGGGGGCGCCGCGGTGTGTCGCGGGGCGCAGCGGGCGCCTCCGCCTGTGGAGAACGGGCGCGCCGACCGGCGACGGATGTCGAGGATGAGTCATGCCGAGAATCGTCCCGATCCCGCGCCGTCTCCTCGGCACCGCGTTTCTCACGAGTGACACCGTCGGCCACTCGCTCACCCGGGGGCGCCTTCGCGGCGCGGATGTCGCGCATCCGTTCCACGGTGTGAGTTGCCTCGATCTCGACCTCGCCTCGATCCTCGGACTGTGCCGCGCCTACGAGCCGAGACTCGGGCCGGGGGAGGTCTTCAGCCACAGCACCGCCGCCGCGATTTTCGGAGTCCCTCTGCCCGAGTCGATCGAAGTTGCACCGCTCCACGTCTCCTCGAGGGGGTCGGTGTCTCGGCCGCGGTCCCGAGCGGTGGTCGGTCATCGGCTCACCGTGGGGGACTTCGCGATGTTCGGCGGCCTCTCGGTCACGGATCCGGCCACGACCTGGTGCCACCTGGCCGCGTTCCTCTCCCGCGAGGATCTGGTCGCGGCGGGCGACTTCCTCGCGTCAGGGAGGCGATTGCCGGGAGGTTCTCGCACGGAACCACTCACCTCGATTGCCCTCCTTGAGATCGCCGTGCGGCGATTCCGCGGCGGTCGAGGGGTGACGAGGCTCGTGTGGGCCGTGTCGCGAATCCGCTTCGGCGTTGACTCGCGTCCCGAGTCGCTCACCCGGCTGCTGCTCGTCGCAGCGGGCATCCCCGAGCCGCGGGTGAATGCCCCGACGCCGGTCGATGGTGGCCGACTCGTCCTGCACGCCGACCTCACGCTCGAGGAGTGGAGGGTGGTGTTCGACTACGAGGGAGACGGGCATCGCACCGATGCGCGAACCTTTCGCAACGACATCGAGCGCCGTGAACTCTTCGAAGCCGCGGGCTGGCGGCACGTGCGGGTCACCGCCGACCACGTGTTCGTGCGACCGGGGCCGTTCACCGACCGGGTGAAAGGCATCCTTCGAGAGCGCGGATGGCGCGGCTGAGGCCGACGGCGATCCACCGAGTGGGCAGAAATGGCGCTTCCCGCGCGCCGGTGGCGCCAATTCTGCCGAGTCGACGCGAGAGGCGACGGGAGATGAGTTGAGGAGACGGAGTCAGGGAGCGGGCAGGCAGGGGGCGGGGGACCGGCGGCGCAGGGGAGCACCGCCGGCGGGCTGCTAACTTAGAGGGATACGTCGTGTGCGCGGTTCGTGCACGACGGACTAGTTGAATAGTGGAGGCCCTCGGGTGGAGATTGATCTGAGCGTTTTACGCCTCATGGAGCGCGAACGCGAAATTCCCTTCGATGAACTCGTGGTGATCATCGAGCAGGCGATTCTCACGGCCTATCTCAAGCACACCGGAGCCGTCGAAACCAAGGACGGCAACCCGCAGGCGCGCGTGGTGCTCGACCGCAAGTCCGGACACGTGAGCATCTTCGTTCCGGAGCTCAACGATGAGGGCGAAGTCATCGGCGAGGCGGAGGATGTGCCGAGCGACTTCGGTCGGATCGGGGCGTTCGCCGCGAAGCAGGTGATCAACCAACGCCTGCGCGACATCGGCGACGACAAGGTGCTCGGCGAGTTCAAGGGACGCGAGGGCGACATCGTCGCCGGGATGATCCAGCAGGGTCCGAACCCCCGGATGATCCATATCGACCTCGGCACCGTCGAGGCGATCCTGCCGCCCGAGGAGCAGGTGCCGGGTGAGGTCTACGCGCACGGCTCCCGCATCCGCGTCTACGTGACGAGCGTGAGCAAGGGCGTCAAGGGGCCCCAGATCACCGTTTCGCGCACGCATCCGTCTCTCGTTCGCAAGCTCTTCGCCCTCGAGGTGCCGGAGATCGCGAGCGGCGTGGTGGAGATCGTGTCCTTGGCCCGCGAGGCCGGGCATCGCACCAAGATCGCGGTGAAGGCCAACGAGCCGGGAGTCAACGCCAAGGGTGCCTGCATCGGCGAGATGGGGCAGAGGGTTCGTGCCGTCACCGCCGAGCTGAACAACGAGAAGATCGACATCGTCGACTACCACGAGGACCTGGCGACGTTCGTCGCGAACGCCCTGTCGCCGGCCAAGGTGACGTCGTCGTACGTGATCGACGCCTCGACCAAGGCGGTTCGGGCGCTCGTTCCGGACTACCAGCTCTCGCTCGCCATCGGCAAGGAGGGCCAGAACGCCCGCCTCGCCGCCAAGCTGACGGGCGCACGGATCGACATCCAGCCCGACTCGATTCTCGAGGACAGCTGATACCCCGGCCCCGGCGGCCCGGGGCGGCGCGCGAGGGAATAGGCCGGCACGGCATCCGGTTGACGAAGGGGATAGTATGAAACCTGTAAGAACGTGTCTTGGCTGTCGTCAGCGTGCCGAACGATCCTCTCTTCTGCGGGTCGTTGCGCGTGACGGTGAGGCTGTCGTGGATTTCTCAGCGACACTCCCCGGTCGAGGCGCTTGGGTGCATCCCACCGTTGACTGCGTCGGAACCTCGATCACTCGCAAGGCTTTTGGCCGAGCGCTGAGGGTCGACGGCGTGCTCGCGATGCAGCAACTGAGCGAAGCGGTACAGACCAGCACCACCCACCAGTCGGAACCGCACGGTTCCAAAGAAGAACAGGCTGAACGGCAAAGTGACCAACTAATGAGCGACAACTAATGAGTGACTCGAAATGAGTCCCGTCCGTAACTAAGGTCTTCTCCTCATCGGGAGTTGGCCCGACAAGGAGAACAGTGGCAAAACCACGCGTGCACGAGATCGCAGCAGAACTCGGCATTGACAGCAAGAAGGCCCTTGAGAAGCTCAAGGAAATGGGCGAATTCGTCAAGGGACCTTCCTCAAGCATCGAACCACCGGTTGCCCGCAAGCTTCGTGCTGCGCTCGCCGCCGACGGTATCCAGGCGCCGGAGAAGGTGGCCGCCCCGGCCCCCGCCCCGGCTCCGCGTCCGGCCCCCGTGGTCGAGGCGCCCGCCGCCCCCGCCCCGGTAGTTGTGGCGCCCGCCGCTCCTGCCCCGGCTGCGGAGGCCGCACCCGCCGCGCCGGCCGCACCCGCGGTGACGCCAGACGCGGCCGCTCCGGCCACCCCGGCGGCGCCCGCCGCCGCTGGGTCGAACATCCCGCGCCCCGGCACAGCGCGACCGGGCAACAACCCGTTCGCGAGCACGCAGGGCATGCAGCGCCCCGGCGCGCCGCGTCCCGGCAATAACCCGTATGCGAGCACCCAGGGCATGAACACGCGCCCCGCGGCCAGCCCCAGTGGCATCCCGCGCCCGGCCGCACCGCGCCCAGGCGCACCGCGACCCGGCGGACCCGGCCAGGGCCAGCGCCCGGGCGGATTCGGCCAGCGACCGGCTGCGGCCGGCGGTGGATTCCAGCGTCCAGGTGGCGCCGGAGCCCGACCCGGCGGAGCCGGTGGCGGCTTCCGTCCGGGTGGAGCACCCGCCGGAGCACCAGGGTCCAACTTCGGCCCGAACCGCCCGGCCGGCGGTGGAGGTCGCGGTCGCGGCCCCGGCGGCGGCACGGCAGGCGCGTTCGGTCGCGGAGGCGGCAAGAGCAAGGCCCGCAAGTCGAAGCGTACGAAGAGAGCAGAATTCGAACTGCGCGAAGCCCCGTCGCTGGGTGGCGTCAGCGTCCCCCGTGGCGACGGCAAGACCGTCGTTCGCCTGCGTCGTGGCGCGTCCATCACGGACTTCGCCGACAAGATCGACACGAGTCCCGGAAACCTCGTCACCGTGTTGTTCCACCTCGGCCAGATGGCCACGGCGACGGAGTCGCTGGACGAGGCGACGTTCGACATCCTGGGCGACGAGCTCGGCTTCAAGATCGAAATGGTCTCGCCGGAGGATGAGGACCGCGAGCTTCTCGCAGGCTTCGACCTCGACCTCGACCAGGAGCTCGAAGACGAAACCGATGAGGACCTCGTCGCGAGGCCGCCCGTCGTCACCGTCATGGGTCACGTCGACCACGGTAAGACGCGTCTGCTCGACGCGATCCGCAACGCCAACGTCGTCGCCGGCGAGGCCGGTGGCATCACCCAGCACATCGGTGCCTACCAGGTCGTCGCCGAGCACGAGGGCGTCGAGCGCGCCATCACCTTCATCGACACACCGGGTCACGAGGCGTTCACCGCCATGCGTGCCCGTGGCGCGCAGGTCACCGACATCGCGATCCTCGTGGTCGCGGCCGATGACGGCATCATGCCGCAGACGATCGAGGCTCTCAACCACGCCCAGGCGGCCAACGTGCCGATCGTGGTCGCGGTGAACAAGATCGACAAGGTCGGGGCGAACCCGGCCAAGGTGCGCCAGCAGCTCACCGAGTTCGGCCTGGTCGCCGAGGAGTACGGCGGGGACACCATGTTCATCGACGTCTCTGCGCTCAACAAGATCGGCATCCCCGAACTGCTCGATGCAGTGCTCCTGACGGCGGATGCCGGACTGGACATGCGCGCGAACCCGAACAAGGATGCGCGCGGCGTGGCCATCGAGGCCAAGCTCGACAAGGGACGTGGCGCGGTCGCGACCGTACTCATCCAGTCGGGAACTCTCGAGGTCGGCGACGCGATCGTGGCGGGGACCGCCTACGGACGCGTTCGTGCGATGTTCGACGAGAACGGCACGGCGGTGCAGTTCGCCACCCCGGCCCGCCCCGTCTCCGTGCTCGGACTCACGTCGGTGCCCCGCGCCGGTGACACGTTCCTCGTCACGGACGATGACCGCACCGCCCGCCAGATCGCCGAGAAGCGCGAGGCAGCGGAGCGCAACGCCCTGCTCGCCCGCAGCCGCAAGCGGATCAGCCTCGAGGACTTCACCAAGGCCCTCGAAGACGGCAAGGTCGAGTCGCTCAACCTCATCATCAAGGGTGACGTCTCGGGTGCCGTCGAGGCGCTCGAGGAGTCGTTGCTCAAGATCGAGGTGGACGACAGCGTGCAGCTGCGCATCATCCACCGCGGCGTGGGTGCCATCACCGAGAGCGACGTCAACCTCGCGACGATCGACAACGCGATCATCATCGGGTTCAACGTGCGACCGGACACCAAGGCTCGGGAGCGTTCGGCTCGCGAGGGTGTCGACGTGCGTTTCTACTCCGTGATCTACGCCGCGCTCGAAGACGTGGAGAACGCGCTCAAGGGAATGCTCAAGCCCGAGTTCGAAGAGGTGCAGTCCGGCGTCGCCGAGATCCGCGAAGTCTTCCGCTCGTCCAAGTTCGGAAACGTGGCGGGTGTCATCGTGCGCTCCGGCACGATCACCCGCAACGCGAAGGCACGAGTCATCCGCGACGGCGTCGTGGTCGGCGACAACCTGGCCATCGAGTCGCTGCGTCGATTCAAGGATGACGTCACCGAGGTGCGCACGGACTTCGAGGCCGGCATCGGTCTCGGCAAGTTCAACGACATCCAGATCGGCGACGAGATCGAGACGATCGAGCTCAAAGAGAAGGTGCGGGTCTAACACCCGTCCGCAGTCGGCTACGGCCGGTGCCCGGGAAACAGGCGGAGCTCCGCAAGCTCCGCAAGCCTGTTTCCCAGGCACCGGCCTCCGCCGTCCGCTACCAGTTGTTTGAGAAGGAAAAGGGAAAGACTATGGCTGATCCGGCTCGCGCCGCCAAGATGGCGGACCGCATCAAGGTGATTGTGGCCAAGACGCTCGAGCGGGGCCTCAAGGACCCGCGGCTGGGCTTCGTCACGATCACCGACGTCAAGGTGACGGGCGACCTCCAGCACGCGTCCGTCTTCTACACGGTCTACGGCACCGATGAGGAGCGGGCGGATTCCGCGGCCGCGCTGAAGTCGGCGACCGGCATGCTCCGCAGCGAGGTCGGCAAGAACATCACGGCGCGGCTCACCCCGTCGCTCGAGTTCATCGCCGACGCCATCCCGGAGAACGCCAAGCACATCGAGGCGCTTCTGGCCGAGGCCCACAGCCGCGACGCCGAGCTCGGCAGCCTCAAGAGCACTGCACAGTACGCCGGCGATGAGGACCCGTACGTGAAGCCGCGCGAGTACGCGGAAGACGACGAGGACTAGGTGTAGTTCCCGGGGACGTTGTGAACGCGTTCGATTGGTGATTTGCCGCCGATGCCGGTGTGGGGTCTGGTGATTGTAGTCATGGAGCCACTGCTGGTAGGTCGCCGCTCGGGCCTCGTCGCTTGTAGGTGTGGGCGTAGGCCCATTCCTGGGCGAGGGTGCGGTTGAATCGTTCGACTTCCCGTTCGTCTGTGGCCGGTAGGGGCGGGTGAACGTGTGGCTGATCGTCTCGCCCAGCGCGGCGGTGAAGGCACCGGATCGGTAGCAAGAGCCGTTATCGGTGAGGACACGTTTGACGGTGATGCCGTGGTTTTCGAAGAACGTGTTCGCGCGGATCCAGAACCCGGCGGCGGTCTCTTTCTTCTCGTCGGTGAGAATCTCGGAGTAAGCCAGGCGGGAGTGGTCGTCGACCGCGTGGTGCAGGAACGAGTAGCCGCGACCCTGTTTTTTGTTGTTGCGGTTGCCGATGGTGCGGCCGAGCATCCGGTGGCCGCCACCATCGGGGATGCGGCCCTGTTTCTTGATATCGACGTGGACAAGATCGCCCGGCGCGGCATGCTCGTAGTGGACCGGTTTCGCCTATCTGAG
>NZ_VRMG01000126.1 GCF_008040105.1 Lacisediminihabitans profunda | reverse complement strand
ATTGATTTTGCTTTATCACAAGTTTCTTTTCTTTTCAAAAAACAATTATAAAAGATTGTTGCTGAACTATGTTGTGAAGCATGGTTTAGTTGAAAAAGAAACGGTTAAAGATGAAAAAGGAAGTCATGAAAAGTTAAAGCTAGCACCTATTTATCTGAAGCAACCTAATACTTATGAACTTCATACTTATTTTCCGATTGACGGTGGAGTTCATCAAGAAAAATTTCTTGATTTAGCTGACGGTTTAGAAACAACTTCTTTTGCGGATTATCAAGAACAAAATTTTATTAATGAAA
>NZ_VRMG01000125.1 GCF_008040105.1 Lacisediminihabitans profunda | reverse complement strand
TTCGGAGTTGACTTCTTCGGAGACGGTGCTGTACACTGCACCAGCGGCGCTATTTTCAAAATCGACCGCAAATCTCAATAATCGAAAAGGAGATATAAAATGACTGATTTCAACATCACCCCTGAGCAAATGGAAGAAGCAATGGCAGGTATGAACCCTGAGCAGCGGGCTCTGGTAGAGAAAGCCTTGACCGACCGTAAATCTCTGGAAGATTCCATCGTGACCGAGGACGGTGAACTGGACTATGGCATGCTTGCACGACACATCCGCACCAGCTTGGGTGATCTGCCTCTGGTAATGGGTGGCCCGGACTTCCTGAAGCGGATGATCTTGGTTGCGGCGATGCCGGAGACCAAAGACGATCTCCG
>NZ_VRMG01000124.1 GCF_008040105.1 Lacisediminihabitans profunda | reverse complement strand
GGGCAGGAGAACGGCGCGACGGTGGGGTCGAACGGGCGCAGCACCCATGTGGTCGCGAGGTGTAGCGCCGTGGCCGACTGCTTGAGCACATAGCCGAGCGACTCGGTGAGGTGGCCCACCCGATCTTGTTCCTTCATGTCAACATTCTGACACGTCGGGTTCCGGCGACCGGGATGCCGGCCTGCCGGTCGCGCCGGTCAGGCGAGCAGTTCGCGCACCCGGGGGGCGACAACGGTGCCGTAGAGCTCGAGGCGCGACAGGAGTTTCTCGTGCGCGAGAGTGCCGTGCGAGTACTTGAGGT
>NZ_VRMG01000123.1 GCF_008040105.1 Lacisediminihabitans profunda | reverse complement strand
ATACATTTGGAACGCGTGGCTGCCCCCCAAGGTATGATCCGCGGAGTAATAATCAAACTTCCGCATATGCGTGACGTCAGCGGAAAATCGTCTATTACATGTACCTCAAGTGACGTTTATGGAATGTAATTCTAACGCAACAGGGAGGCAGTATATTTGTCTGTACGCTTTGCGTTGGCTTCAAGTTCGTTCCCTGCTTCAATTCAAAGGATGAACAAGTCATGGGACAACGTAACTCTGTCCAAGATCGCGTCCAGCACTGCATTCCTGAACCAGCACTACCCGAGAAAGCAAAGATACAAATCTTTGTGAAGACTCTCACTG
>NZ_VRMG01000122.1 GCF_008040105.1 Lacisediminihabitans profunda | reverse complement strand
ATGGACTTTCTGAATTGCGTAAAGAGATCAGAGATGAAACCAGAATTAAAATCCTGGATTATCTCTTTGATCACACGCTGGAACAGGCCGAAGCTCACTTTAATATCTCCCATCGTCTTGCCAGACGAATAGCTGATAGCTATCCGGGAGGACTCAAAAACCTACGTTTTGAAAGGAAAAGAAATGCCGCTCTCGAAGCAACAAGTCGTCTTCCTCAAGATGGCTAAGTCTGGTACTGCCCCTCGTTCTAATAAAAACCGTACAGGGACTGCTT
>NZ_VRMG01000121.1 GCF_008040105.1 Lacisediminihabitans profunda | reverse complement strand
TGTGTAAGTTTGACTATATTGCTGTCTCTGTAGTTAATCCAAGTCCATTGCAAATAGTGCTACATGTTTTTTTCTTTCTTTTGTACATGTAGACGGTGGAAAATAGCTCACTGATTGACTACAGAACAAACTGTACACAGTGTACAAGAAATCTGATACATGTAGTTGAATGATTTGCTGAGCAAGTGTGTATTAATCAGTGCATAAGATAACTTGTAAGTACGTAGCAGCAAGTTGCTAGAAACTATTCACCTTGCATGAACACATAACACGTAACAACAAATTTCTGCACACTATATACTGTATACTGCATGTACACTATAAACTTGCCTATCACATGCATGTTTATACTTATAGTGTCACCTT
>NZ_VRMG01000120.1 GCF_008040105.1 Lacisediminihabitans profunda | reverse complement strand
GGCGGGGTGGCGTGGCCTGAGGCGGATAGCACTGCGGCAGAAGGCGGTCTCTCGCAAGATCCGCGCCGGACACAACAGGGGCCAGAGCAAATATCGCACGAGGCCTCCCGTCCGGGAGCTCACGTTCAAGGCGGTCGGCCTGATCGGGTTCGGTCCCATCGGCTGGCGCCTGCGCGAATTCCTAGCACCGTTCGAGTGCCCGTTCATCGCCTATGACCCGTACGCGCCCCGCGAGCTCGCAGATGCGCAACGCGTCGATTTCGCCTCGCTGGCGACGGTGCTGGGGCGGGACGTCGTGGTC
>NZ_VRMG01000119.1 GCF_008040105.1 Lacisediminihabitans profunda | reverse complement strand
GTGCTCGACGAGATCGCCGCCGCCAGGGCCGCGGGGCGCGAGGTCTGGCTGGCCTCCGCCTCCGACGAGCTTGCGGTCGCTCCGCTCGCCGAGGCGGTGGGCGCGACGGGGTGTATCGCCTCGGACGGGCGCACGTGTCTGGTCGGGCAGGCCAAGGCCGCCGCCCTGGTCGAGCGGTTCGGCGAGGGCGGTTTCGACTACGTCGGCAACGAGCGGCGCGACCTGAGCGTATGGAAGCACGCGCGGTGCGCCATCGGAGTC
>NZ_VRMG01000118.1 GCF_008040105.1 Lacisediminihabitans profunda | reverse complement strand
TAGCAGCCCAACTCCCAAGCTTACTGAAGACATACTTACTAAGTAATGAGAAGGCTATCATTGTACCTGCGGCTGTGGCTACAGCAGTCAGAGCACCAATAAGAGATAATGAAGCACCTCCTGTCCACCAGGATACGGCTACAGCTACTACAACAGTCACTGCCTGGAACAGGCCAGTCTGATACCACTTGGTTTTAACTGTGTACTCAGTGCAGATCAATACTCGCAGAGCAC
>NZ_VRMG01000117.1 GCF_008040105.1 Lacisediminihabitans profunda | reverse complement strand
AGTGCAAGTGTTCCTTCGACGCGGCGCTGCCGTTTGTAAAGTAGAAAACTGAGGAGGCAGGTATGACTGAACCAACTGTAATGCGTATTGACGATGTGATCGAAGCTCTACAGACTCTTCGCACAGTGTATGGCAATGTGAGGGTAGCTGAAATCGAACACGGAGACCCTGTATGGAGTTATTATCCGCCTATCGTTGTTTACCTGTCAGATACGGACGACTATTACATGGAGTTCGCATCCACTGAAGAGTACGAGGAGATTGCTGTCCTCGTCGGCGGAGGCTAGGTGTGAAGGTTAAGCATATTAAAGCTTACATGGAGGCCGCTGAGGCCTTCGCTAAGTGCAGCGACTCGACTCGTTCCAAGGTTGGTGCAGTTCTAGTAAAACGTAACCGTATCATCAGTTGCGGGTATAATGCCCTTCCAGAGT
>NZ_VRMG01000012.1 GCF_008040105.1 Lacisediminihabitans profunda | reverse complement strand
TCCCCGGGAACTACAACTAGCCCGCTCCCCTCCCGCCCACCCCATCCCGTCCCTCCCGCGCGCCCCACTCGACCGTCACTAACTGCTCTCCCATCGCCGTGGGCGAGCAGTTAGTGACGGTCGATTCGGGGCTGGGGATGATTTCTGCGGCGATCCGACGGATGGAGCACCCTACGGGGATGCCCAGACACCGCGCGCTGCCCACCCCACTCCACACTCGCCCGTTCGCCATTGCCGAGGCCGTCGGCCTTGGCGTGGGTGTGGGTCGCCTTCGGGGCGCGGATCTGTCGCGACCATTTCGCGCCGTGCGCAGCGCGCATGCCGCGGCCCCCGACATCCCGTCCCTGGCCCGTTCATATGCACCGATCATGCCGCCCGATCAATACTTCAGCCATTGGACCACGGCCGCGCTTCTCGGGCTGCGGATGCCGGAGGGAGCGACCGCCGCCGGTCTCGATGTCTCGGTCAGCCATCCATCCCGCGCCCCGCGACTGCGAGGGGTGCGGGGACACGAACTGCTCCCCACCCCCCGCGACTGCGAGGGGTGCGGGGACACGAACTGCTCCCCACCACGCACATCGTGACTCTGCCGGGTGGTCTCCGTGTCAGCTGCGCCGTGGACACCTGGTGCCAACTGGCCCGCTACCTTCGTGTCGACGACCTCATCGTGATGGGCGACGGACTCGTGTGCCGGACCAACCCGGTCGCGACGATGGACGAACTCGTTGCCGCCGTGGCGGCGTGGGGTCACCGTCCGGGAGTCGCGGCCCTTCGGGAGGCCCTTCCCGACATTCGCGTGCGCACCGACTCCGCCCGGGAGACGATGTTGCGCCTCGTCGTCGTGCGGGCCGGCTTTCCCGAGCCGATCGTGAATTTCGAGGTGCGCAATCGCTTCGGCGCAATCCTGGGGCTCGCCGATCTGGCCTTCCCGGAGTTTCGCGTGCTCCTCGAGTACGACGGTGGCCAGCATCGCGACGATGAGAAGCAGTTCCACCGGGATGTCGAGCGACTGGACGACTTCATGGAGGAGAAGTGGCGCGTCATCCGGGTCAACAAGGAACTGATGGCGAGGCGCAGGACTCTCCTGGAGAAGGTACGCACCGCTCTCACGGAGGCCGGCTGGCGCGGCTGATCCACCCTTCCCCCGACTCAACCGTCACCAACTGCTCGCCCAGCAGCGCCAGCCAGCACTTAGTGACGGACGAGTGGCCAGGAGGGTGCTCAGACCGGGAAGGTCTGCCCGACGAGCCGCTCCGACTCGGTCCAGAGGGCGGCGCCGAGCGCCGGGTCGTGGCTCGCCGGCGCCGGCCTGCCCACGCGGGGCTGCCCGCTGAGCCCACCGCGCGGGCCCCAGTACTGTCCGCCCACGGCGCCCGGATCCGTGGCCGCGCGCACCGCCGGCCAGGCCGCGGTGTGTTTCCCGCCGCCCACGAAGAACATGATCTTGGCGAGGATGCGCTGCCCTCGCGTCGGTTCCATGACTCCGAGTCGCGCGGGCGTGTTGCCGTCCTGGCCGCCTCCGGGATGCGCGACGAGGGCGCTGACCGGGCTCCCGGCGGCCCTCAGCCGGCGGTCGAGTTCGAACCCGAAGGCCTGCGTGGCGTGCTTGGACTGCCCGTAGGCCGCCCAGGCCGAGAACGCGCGTGCGCTCTGCAGGTCGTCGAGCCGGATGCCGGTGAGCCGGGTGGCTCCGCTGCCCATGGTGACGACCCGGCTGCCCGGGGTTCTCTCGAGCGTGGGGTAGAGCAGCGCGGTGAGCAGGAAGTGTCCGAGGTGGTTGGTGCCGAACATGAGTTCGTTGCCGTCGACGGTGAGTTGCCGTGACTTGCTCGGCATGATCGCGCCGGCGTTCTCGATGAGCGCGTCGATGCGGTCGAGCCCGGAGAGCTCGGCGGCGGCCGCTCGCACCGAGTCGAGCGAGGCGAGATCGAGGTGCACGGCGCTGACCTCCGCACGCGGATACCGGGAGAGGATGGACGCGATGGCCGCCGACGCCCTGCCCGGATTGCGGGCAGCGATCACCACCCGGCCGCCGGCCCCGGCAAGCTGTTCGGCGATGAAATATCCGATTCCGGCATTGCCGCCCGTGACGACGAAGGTCTTCCCGGCCTGCGAGGGGATGGCGCGGGGATCCCAGGTCATTCGGAGTGGGTGGCGACGGCGCCGGTGCTGGCGATCTGCTCGTGCTGGTGGATGACCTCCGCGATGATGAAGTTGAGGAACTTCTCTCCGAAGGCCGGGTCGAGATGGGACTCGACGGCGAGAGCCTTGAGCTTCTGGATCTGCTGCCGTTCGCGATCCGGATCGGCGGGCGGCAGTCCGCTCGTCGCCTTGAGCCTGCCCACCTGCTGGGTGAATTTGAATCGTTCGGCGAGCAGGTGCACGAGTGCGGCATCGACATTGTCGATGCTCTGGCGGAGGCTCAGGAGCTGGGCCGATGGGTCGAGTTCGTCTGCCATACCTCGAGGTTACCGCCGCGGCCGCCGCACGCCGAGCGGCCCGCGCTACGGACCGTCGGCGACGCCGAGGTCGGGAGACACCGGAAGCACCGCCGGCTGTCGTCGTGGGCGGAGGATGCGCCCCTGCGCGAGCAGGATTCCGGCCAGCACGATCGCGGCACCCACCGGCTCATTCCAGGAGAGGGACTCCCCGAGCACCGCTACACCGAGCACGACGCCGACGACCGGGATCACGTAGGTCACCGTGGACTGCCCGGTCGGTCCCCAGGCGCGCAGTACGTTGACACTCCAGAGGTAGGCGACCCCGGTGCCGAGTGCACCGAGAAGGAGCACACAGAGCACGATCAGGGGATCGAGCCGCACCGGCCCGATGGCCAGGAACGGGGTGAGCAGCAGCATGATCGCGGCCGAGGTGCCGACGTTCATGAAGGCGACCGTCGTTCCGGGGATCGGGCGGTGGCTGACGAACTTGCGAAGATAGCCGATCGCGAAGCCGTAGGACGTGGCGGCGATGAGACACGCGATCTGGCCCGCGAGGTTGCCGGTGAGCGCGGCGTACCGCCACGGGCCGATGATGAGCAGCACGCCCAGGATGCCGGCAACGACACCGGCGACCTGTCCGGCCGCGAGCCTTTCCACCCGGAATACGAGGGTGGCCATCAGCGCCGTGGCGATGGGGGTGAGCGAGTTGTAGATCGAGCCGAGGCTCGACGACACGTATTGCTCGGCCCAGGCGAAAAGCAGGTGCGGGATCACCGCGTTGGTGAGGGCGATCACCACGAAGTGCAGCCAGACGACCCGGTCCCTCGGCAGCCGCTGCCGCAGCACGATCATGACGATGCCGAGCGTGATCGCACCGAGGATCTCCCGGCTCCAGGCGAGCTGCCCGAACGAGATGCCCCTCAGGGCGACCTTCATGAAGAGGAAGCTCGAGCCCCAGATGAGCCCCATCGCCACAAACTGGGCGACGACGACGGCCTGCCGCTGTCCAGAACGCTTCGTGTCCACTCGGCCGAGACTACTGCCAGCCCACGACCTACGCTGTCGCCCGGCTGCGGAAGAGCACTGGCCGGTCGCCGTAGCCGGCGAGTCCGGCTGCGGAAGAGCACTGGCCGGTCGCCGTAGCCGGCGAGTCGCTGCTCCAGCAGTGCCTTCACCCGTGGCCAGTCGTCGACAATCACCGAATACAGCGCGCTGTCGCGCCACGTGCCGTCTGCCCGAAGCCGGTCGCGCCGCAGCACCCCTTCGAAGGTCGCGCCGATGCCCGCGATCGCCGCCCGTGAACGCTCGTTGAGCGCATCCGCCTGAATCAGCACCCGGCCGAATCCGCTGTCGAACGCGGTGCCGAGCAGCAGGAGCTTCGCCTCCGCATTCACGGCCGTGCCCCACACCCGCGGGTCGTAGGCCGTCCAGCCGATGTGGGTGGCCTCCCGCGCCAGGTCGAAATCGGTGAGGGTGGTCGTGCCCACGAGCTCACCGTCGTGCGGGCCGCCGACGACGAACACGGCGAACGGATTGCCCTTCTCCCAGTCGAAGTACGTCTCCGCCCACTCGATGAAGCCGTCGACCGTGTCCCGGTAGGCGGCTGGACCGCCGCCGAAGCCACCGGCGAAGATGATCGGATGCCCGATCGCCGCGAACAGGGCAGGAAGATGCTCGCGCCGCAGCGGCTCGAGTCGCACGAATCGCCCGACGATGGGAGCGGGTCTGGGGCGTGTCGCTGTCACGATGCCCAGTCTGGCAGGGGTCGGTGCCACGATGGTAACCGTGACCAGCGCATCCCTCTTTTCGCGATCGGCCGAGTCGTTCATCGGCATTCTCCGGGAGATCACGCCGGGACAGTGGGACCAGCCCGGGCTCGGGTCCTGGACCGTACGCAGCCTGGCCGGGCACACGGCTCGGGCGATTCTCACCGTGGAGAACTACCTCTCCCAGGAGGAGCCGGGCGACGTGACGATCCCCTCTGCCGCCGAGTACTACACCAGCGTGTACGCCCAGTTCACGGATGACGCGGCCGTCGCCGCGCGCGGTGTCGAGGCCGGCGAGTGGCTGGGCGACGACCCCGTCGGCCAGGTTTCCGCCGCTCTCGGTCGCACGCGTGCCCTGATCGAGTCCCAGCCGGCCAATCGAATCGTCTCGATCGGGGGCATGGGAATCCTGCTCACCGAGTACCTCCGCACCCGCATCTTCGAGCTCGTGGTGCACTCGATCGACCTGTCCCGAGCCACCGGCCTCCCCCATCGTCTCCCGCCGGCAGCCATCGCGGACGCCGTATCCCTCGCCTCGTCGACGGCCGCCCTGCGCGGCGACGGCGAGATCCTGCTGCTGGCCCTCACCGGTCGCGGCCCGCTCCCCGAGGGCTTCAGCGTCGTCTGAGCGGCCGGAGCAGTCGAAAGGCCCCAGCCACGGACCCCGTCCTCAGCCGAGGAGGTCGTGCCGAACAATGATGGCGTCGCGGCCGGGGCCGACGCCGATCGCCGAGATGCGCGATCCGCTCATCGCCTCGATCGCGAGCACGTAGGACTGCGCCGTCGCCGGCAGGTCCTCGAACTCCCGCACCGAGGTGATGTCCTCGGTCCAGCCGGGGAACTCCTCGTAGATCGGCACGGCGTGGTGGAAGTCCGATTGCGACACCGGCACCTCCTCCACGCGCTTGCCGTCGACCTCGTAGGCGACACAGACCGGGATGGTCGCAAGGCCGGTGAGCACGTCGAGCTTCGTCATGACGAAGTCCGTGACGCCGTTGATGCGCGCCGAGTACCGGGCGATCGGGGCGTCGTACCAGCCGGTGCGACGCGGGCGGCCGGTCGTGGTGCCGAACTCGAAGCCGGCCGAGCGCAGGAACTCGCCGGACTCGTCGAACAGCTCGGTGGGGAACGGACCGGCGCCGACGCGGGTCGTGTACGCCTTGACGATGCCGATGACCCGCTCGATGCGTCCGGGGCCGATGCCCGACCCGGTCGAGGCGCCGCCGGCGGTCGAGTTGCTCGAGGTGACGAACGGGTAGGTGCCATGGTCCACGTCGAGCATGGTGGCCTGACCGCCCTCGAAGAGCACCGTCTTGCCGGCGTCCAGGGCGAGGTTGAGCTCGAGGCCGGTATCGGCCACCATCGGACGCAGTCGCTCGGCGTAGGAGAGCAGGTTCGCGACGATCTCGTCGGCCGAAATGGCCCGGCGGTTGTAGACCTTCACGAGCAAATGGTTCTTCTGGTCGAGGGCCGCCTCGACCTTCTGGCGCAGGATGTTCTCGTCGAACAGGTCCTGGATTCGGATGCCCACCCGGTTGATCTTGTCGGCGTAGGCCGGTCCGATCCCGCGACCGGTGGTCCCGATCTGCTTCTTGCCGAGGAATCGCTCGGTGACCTTATCGAGGGTGCGGTGGTAGTGGGTGATGATGTGCGCGTTGGCGCTCACCCGCAGCCTCGAGACATCCACCCCACGGGCGGTGAGCGCCTCGAGCTCGTGGAACAGCACCTCGATGTCGATCACCACGCCGTTGGAGATGACCGGGATGACTCCCTCGGTGAGGATTCCGGACGGCAGGAGGTGCAGCGCGTACTTCTGGTTGCCGATCACGACGGTGTGGCCGGCGTTGTTGCCGCCGTTGAACTTGACGACGTAGTCGATGCGGCTTCCGAGCAGGTCGGTCGCCTTGCCCTTGCCCTCGTCGCCCCACTGGGCTCCGATGATCACGATTGCTGGCACGAAGGGGTCCTTCTCAGTTTGGTGGGAATTACACCCCATTCTATCGAGACACTCGGCCGGGTCCGACAATAACTTGCACAGTGTTGTGAAAGTTATTAGGCTTGCTACTCGTGTCCACCACTCCTTCAGCCCGCGCGCCACGCCGCGACGCCACCGAAAACCGCGAGGCTATCCTCGCCGCGGCCAAGATCGTGCTCAACCGCGACCCCAAGGCCCCCCTCGAGGCCATCGCCGCCGCGTCCGGCCTCAGCCGCCGATCCATCTATGCCCACTTCGCCAACCGGGACGACCTGCTGCGCGAACTGGTGAGCCTCGGCGCACTGCGGGTGGCCAGCGCCCTCGACACCGTGACGCACCCCGACCCGCTCACCCGGCTCGCACTCATCGCGTCGCGCCTGTGGCACGAGGTGGAGAGCGTGCGCGTCATGGCCGTACTCGCCGTGCGCGGTCCGCTCGCCTCGGACACCGGCACCGCCTTGCGCTCCGTGCGGTCCAGCGTGCGCGAGGCGATCTCCGACGGGCGCGCAGACGGCTCCATTCGCCAGGACGTGCCCGTCGACCTGCTCGCCCGGCTCGTGGAGGGTGCCGCCCTCGGCGTGCTCGAGGAGGCCGCACGCACTCCGCTGCCCGCCGAGGAGGGCCACCGGCTCGTGATCCTGATGACCCTCGGCGCGGTCGGTCTCGGCTGGCGCGAGGCCGGGAACTTCATCGACGAGCGGCCGGACCTCCAGTGGAAGGATGCCGACTGATGCTCGTCGCCCTCGAGCAGGCCGCGATCGGCAGCGGCCTCGGCGCCGCCGTGCCTCCGCTCAGTCTCGCCGTCGGCCCCGGTGTGCCGAATGCCATCCCCGTCGAATCCGACGAGCGTCCGATGCTCGTCTCGATGCTCCTCGCCGGGCGGATCCGCCCGGACTCCGGGCGCGTACTCGTGCACGGCGCCGACCATCCCGACCGGCTTCGACGGGGCAGCGCCCTCGTCGACACCCCGGTCGTGGCGGAGCCGGGCGCCGACATCGCGCTCATCACGATCGTGGCCGAGGAACTCGCGTTCGCCTCAGCGCCCAGCTCACGGCGGCGGGCGCGGATGTTCCTCAGCGACCACGGGCTGCTCGACTACGCGAAGCTGCCGGTGCGGGCGCTCCCCTCCGCCGCTCGCATCCGGGTCTTCAGCGAACTCGCCGTGCTGCGCCCGGGGGTATCGGCGATCGTCGTGACCTCCCCCGAGCGCCACGGCGGCGAGCCGACCGGCTGGTACGGTCCGCTCGCCGAGATCGCCGCCAGGGGCATTACCGTCAGCATCGTGACAGACCAGGCCACCGCCGACATCCTCGTCGACCTCGGCGCCACCGACCCGTTTCACACCGACCCGTTGCAGGTGCTCTCATGACCATCCCTGTTCTCGTTCGCGCGGAGTTCGCGCGCCTCACCGCCAGCCGCATCGGAATCGCCGCGCTCGTCGCGCTGATGACCGTGCCGCTCGTCTACGGCGGCCTCTACCTCTGGGGCAACCAGGATCCGTACTCCAACCTCGACAAAGTTCCGGCGGCTCTCGTTGTGCAGGACACCGGAACCACCGTCGACGGCACCCCCACCAACTACGGCCGGAAGGCCGCCGAGAGCCTCCTCGACGGCAAGAAGTTCGGCTGGGTCGAGGTGTCGAGCGCCCAGGCCGCGACCGGCGTGAAGAACGGCCGGTACGACTTCGGCCTCACCTTTCCCGCCGACTTCTCCACGAGACTCGCGTCCGCCTCCGGCGACGAGCCGGTCTCGGCGGCCCTGAAACTCACCACCGACGACACCAACAGCTACCTCAGCACCACCATCGCCAAGCAGGCCGCCGAGGCGGTGCGCGTGGAGATCGCGAAGCAGGTGGGCTCCGCGGCCTCGATCACCCTCCTCAACGCGGTCGGCTCCATCCGGGATGGTCTCGTGAAGGCGGATGACGGCGCCGTGTCCCTCGCCTCCGGCGCCGCCAGCGCGGCGGCCGGTGCGGCATCCCTCGCCTCGGGAAGCGCCACGCTCTCGTCCGGGGCGACCAGGCTCTCGACCGGCCTGCACCAACTCGACGCGAAGACCGCCGCGCTGCCGTCGTCGGCCGCGCAACTGAGCGCCGGGGCATCGAGCCTCGCCGGGAAGCTGTCCACGGCATCCTCCACCGCCGGAACCCTCGCCAGCAACACCTCGGCCGCCCAGACCGCGTACGCCAAGCTGGTCGCCGACGCCCAGGTGCCCGGAGCCGTTCTCGACCCGCAGGTGCTCGCCGACATCCAGGCCCTCGGCACGCCGGTGGGGACTGCCAACGCCTACGCGGGCGGGCTCGCCGCGCCGACCGGTCTGCCCGCGGCCGCGGCCGGAGCCGCCCAGGTCGCCGCCGGGGCATCCGCCCTCAGCGCCTCGGCGCCCGCGCTCGCCTCGGCGGTGCACTCCGCGGCCGGCGGGGCCTCGAGCCTCGCGGGCGGGGCGGCGACGGCGTCGACCGGGGCATCCGATCTCTCGACCGGGGTCGCGCAACTCGCCGCCGGCTCGAAGACGCTGAGCGACTCGCTCACGGATGCCGTGGGCAAGATTCCGCAGACGACCGCGGCGGAGCGGGCCGCCACCTCCAATCTCATCGCCAACCCGGTGCAGGTGAACCAGGATGCCATCACCCAGGCGAAGAACTACGGCGCGGGTCTCGCGCCGTTCTTCCTCAGCCTCGCCTCCTGGATCGGCATCTACGCGCTCTTCCTGCTGGTGCGGCCGCTCTCCCGCCGGGCGCTCACGGCGGTGCGCCGGCCCATCCGCACGACCCTCGCGGGCTGGCTCACGCCGGCGCTGCTCGGCGTCGTGCAGATGGTGGCGCTGTTCGCGCTCGTCACCCTCGCGCTGCACCTCCCCGTGGCCAACCCGGTCGGCATGGTCGCCTTCATGGCCTTCGTCGCCATGACCTTTGCGGCGATCGTGCTCGCGCTCAACGTGCTGCTCGGCAGCGTCGGCCAGTTTCTCGCGCTCGTCTTCATGGTGGTGCAGCTCGTGACCGCCGGCGGCACCTTCCCGTGGCAGACCCTGCCGGCACCGCTCGCCGCGCTGCACCAGGCGCTGCCGATGAGCCACGCGGTAGACGGCATCCGGCAGCTCATGTACGGCGGTACGGGAGGCGACCTCTGGTCTGCCTTCCTGCCGCTGGCCGCCTGGTTCGTCGGGTCACTCGCGCTCTCGGTGCTCGGAGCACGCAAGCAGGGGCGCTTCCGCACCCTGCGGCAGCTGCGCCCGTCGCCGATCGGGGCGTAGGGCGGGCCTGCTCGCGCCCCTAGAACGTCACGTGCTGGGTGATCCAGGCGTGCATCGCGACGGCCGCCGCGGCAGACGCGTTGATGCTGCGGGTGCTTCCGAACTGACTGATCTCCACGACCGAGCCGGCCGCGGCGAGCGCCTCGGCGCTGAGACCGGGTCCCTCCTGGCCGAAGAGCAGCACGCACGCCTCCGGAAAGTCGAAGGTCTCGATGGCGACCGACCCGGGCACGTTGTCGATCGCGATTACCGGGAGCGCGGCATCCTGCGCCCAGCGAGCAAACTCGGCGACGTCGGTGTGGTAGCGCACGTGCTGGTAGCGGTCGGTGACCATCGCACCGCGCTTGTTCCAGCGCTTGCGGCCGATGATGTGCACGGTGTCCGCCGCGAACGCGTTGGCGCTGCGCACGATCGAGCCGATGTTCATGTCGTGCTGCCAGTTCTCGATGGCGACGTGGAACGGATGCCGCGTGAGGTCGAGGTCCGCAACGATCGCCTCCATGCGCCAGTAGCGGTACCGGTCGATCACGTTGCGCGAGTCGCCCTTGGCGAGCAGCTCCGGATCGTAAAACTCGTCCGTCGGCGGTTCGCCCTTCCAGGGTCCGACGCCCTGGGTGGTGAGTTCGACGCTCGGGTCGGGGGTCTGTTCAGGCACCCCTCGAGGGTACCCGGCATCCGCCGGCCTGCGCCGGCATGCTCGCGTGGGGCGATTGTGCCCCTGTGTCGCGATCGTGCCCGCTCGATCGGCACCAATCACGTCGAACGGGCACAGTCACCGGATGCCGCACCCGGCCCAATTGCCCGGCCCAATTGCACCCGGCCCAATTGCACTCGGCCCAATTGCACTCGGCCGTCACTAACTGCTCGCCGGTGCCGCCCAGCGAGCAGTTGGTGACGGTTGAGTCGGGAGGGGGGACGCGGCTCAGTGCCCGAGCAGCGCCGCGACGATCACCAGCACGGGGATCGACCCGACGGTCGTGATGAACACCGAGTCCCTGGCGAGGATCTCGCCCTCGCCGTAACGCTGGGCGTAGTTGAACACGTTCTGCGCAGCCGGCAACGCGGCGAGGGCGACGACCACGAAGAGCCTCTGGCCGGCCAGACCGAAGAGGAAGTGGCCAACGGCCCACGCCACCACCGGCATCACGGCGAGCTTGAGTGCGCTCGCGAGCAGCACATCCCGCCGCCCGCTCCCCGCCTGCAACAGCTTCTGGCCGTGCAGCGACATGCCGAAGGCGAGAAGCACCACGGGCACCGCGGCACCGCCGAGAAGCACGAACGGCTGAAGCACCGGCGCCGGCAGGTGCACCCGCGTCACGGCGAACAGCAGTCCGAGCGCCGATCCGATGATCAACGGGTTGGTGAGCGGCTTCAGCACGACACTGCGCACCGACGCCCTGCCCGTGGTCTGGATGTCGAGGATCGTCAGCGCGATCGGCGTGAACACGAGAAGCTGCAACAGCACGACCGGGGCGGAGTATGCGGCGCTTCCGAGCACGTACACGGCGACGGGGATGCCGATGTTGTTGGCGTTGACGTAACCGGACGCGAGCGACCCGATCACGACATCCGCGGCTCCACGACGCCAGATCAGCCGGGCGACCACAAAATAGACCGCGAAGCACACCAGGGCGGCGATCAGCGACACGAGCAGGAGCGAGGAGAACAGCTCGGACACCTGCGCCCTCTCGAGCACCGTGAACAACAGGCACGGCGAAAGCACGAAGAAGACGACCCGGTTGAGCACGAAACCGGCGTGCGGCCCGAGGATTCCGAGGCGGCCGACCAGGTACCCGACGAAGATGATGGACGCGATGATCGCGAAGCCGATCAGTACACCCGACACCGCTTCACCCCCGCAACTCCTTCAGCGTAGCGGAGGCAATGAGTTCGAAATCTGCGCCCGCTACCATGGCCCCATGAGCAATCGCGGCGATATCGAGTGCTGGCTGACCGACATGGACGGCGTGCTTGTGCACGAAAACCACCCGCTGCCGGGCGCGGCGGCCCTCCTCCAGCAGTGGCGCGACCAGGGCAAACCCTTCCTCGTTCTCACCAACAATTCGATCTTCACCCCTCGGGATCTCAGCGCGCGCCTGAAGGCGTCCGGGCTGGATGTGCCGGAGCAGTTCCTCTGGACGTCCGCCCTCGCGACGGCCGACTTTCTCAAGTCGCAGATGCCCGGCGGCTCCGCCTTCGTCATCGGCGAGGCCGGGATCACCACCGCCCTGCACGAGGCCGGCTTCGTGATGACCGAGAGCGACCCCGACTACGTGGTAGTGGGCGAGACCCGCAATTATTCGTTCGACGCGATCACCAAGGCCATCCGTCTCATCGTGAATGGGGCCCGCTTCATCGTGACCAACCCGGATGCGACCGGCCCGAGCGCGGACGGCCCCATGCCGGCGACGGGAGCCATCGCCGCCCTCATCACCAAGGCCACCGGCAAGGAGCCGTACGTGGTGGGCAAGCCGAACCCGATGATGTTCCGCTCGGCGATGAACAAGATCGGCGCGCACTCCGAGAACACGGGGATGATCGGCGACCGCATGGACACCGACATCGTCGCGGGAATCGAGGCCGGGCTGCACACGATCCTCGTGCTCACCGGCATCAGCGACCAGGCCGAGATCGAGCGGTACCCGTTCCGGCCGGACGAGATCCTGGGCGGCGTCGCCGACCTTCTCGAGCCGGAGCCGATCGAGGTCGACATCGACTGAACGCGGATCGCGGAACGCTCAGCGGGTCGCGACCGTGCAGCGCCGAGTTACCCGCCGGCCAGGCTCCCGGTGAGCGGCTCGCC
The DNA here is from genome assembly GCF_008040105.1 of Lacisediminihabitans profunda. GTDB lineage: Bacteria > Actinomycetota > Actinomycetes > Actinomycetales > Microbacteriaceae > Lacisediminihabitans > Lacisediminihabitans profunda. Next base: position 25,121 of record NZ_VRMG01000012.1, on the reverse strand, counting down.
AGACGACCGGTTCACGAAACAGAAGTAGTCGTGCTGGCCGCCCGCCCACTCCTTCGCATTCGCGGCGTATGACGCCTGGATCTGGATGTCGCTGAAGGCCCCGGCCACCGAGAGGTTGATCACTCCGGCGGCGGTGCACAGAAGGTTGATCTGCGACTTGAGTGCCTCGGCTCCCGGGTAGTCGGAGACCGCCGCACCGGTGGCTTTCGGCGCTGGGCTGGCCGTCGCCGCTGGAGCAGCCGTCGCCGGGAAGGTGCCACGACGCACCATTTGGGCCGGATGCGGAGCGGCGCAGTCGACGACCGTGAACTTCTCCGCCCAGGGCGAGGTGAACGGGTCGAGGCATTCCCCGCCGCGGAGCTGATCCCACTTGTGCTCGCCGACGGCCGCGGGCCCGGCCGCCACCGTCGGTGTCGGCGTGGGAGTCGGAGTGGGGCTCGGACTCGCCGAGACGGCGACTACCGGCGCGTTGCCGACCAGACCGGGGAGCTTGGTGCCAGCCAGGAACAGCACGATCAGGGCGAGCAGCGCGACGACACCGCCGGCGGACCACAGAAGAATCCGCTGATTGCGTGAGATCGGCTCTCCGGCCGCGCGGCGCGGCCGGGCAGGGGCGGCGATCGTCGCGTCGGCCGGCATCGCCGAAGCGGCTGGCATCGCCGGAGCGGCCGGCATAGCCGGAGCGGCGATCGTCGATTCGGTGCCGAGCGCGGGGATGCCGGGCTGGCCGAGGAGCAGCGTCGCATCGGTACCGGGCGCAACGTCGGCACCCAGCGCCGTGACTCCGGCGCCGGCGCCGAAGATCCTCCCCGGAACGAACGGACTCGCCACCGTGGGCGCGGGCTCGATGAGCGCGGGCGGCTCGGCCACCACATCCTCCGCGTCGGGCGACCTGGGCGCCCACGGCACGCCGAAGGGCAGCGTCGGGATGAGGGACTCGTCCTCGTATTCCTTGAACTGGTCCTGGCCGAAGAGGGTGTCGATTCCCGAGTCGCCCGTTGCCGCACCGTCGGTTCCGGCGCCGTCAGGGGACAGCTCGCTCGCGTCAACGCGTTCGGGAGCCAGCTCGGTCGCCGGCAGTTCCGGTGTCGTCGTCTCCCACGGCAGTGCAACCGTGGGCGGCTCGCCGTGCGAGTGCGGGGCACCGCCGAGTGCGGCATCGATGGCGACGGGTTCCGGTTCGAGAGCGGCAGGTCCGGGAGCCGAGCGGCCCGGAGCGACGAACCCGGAGGCGACGGGGCCCGGCGGGAACTCGGGAGAGGGCCAGGGCGACGGCGGCACCGGTTCGACCGGGGTCTCGGGAACGGGCGGGGTCTCGGGGAACACCGGGGTCTCGGGGAACACCGGGGTCTCGGGGAAGACCGGGGTCTCGGGAAGGGGCGGGATCTCGGGAGCCGGCGGGGCGGGGGTGGTCTCGGGAGCCGGCGGCATCGGGGCGGGCGGCGGAGCGGGCGGGAAGGTGGACGGGGCGGGCCGCGGCTCGACGGGCGGCGGCATGACGGGTGGCGCTCTCGGAGGCTCGACGGGCGGTGTCGGCGGCTCGACGGGCGGTGTCGGCGCGGGCTGAACGGAAGGCGCCGGCTCGGCTGCGGCGGACGGAGTCTCGCCGACCGTCGGCGTGAGCCCCCAGCGGAATCCGCCAGCGGAGGCGGCCGCGTCGGGCTCGGTTGCCCCGGACCCGGGCGCGCGCGGTGGCCACGCGGCCTTGTCGTCCGGCTGCCTCTTCTCTGGCGCCTTGTTCAGCTTGTCGGAGAACCAGTCGAGCGGGTCGTCATGGGCGTCCTCGCCGGTGGGTTCGTCGCTCATGTCACTTCGAGAGTCCGAGGTCGGCGAGCCCGATCGCCGCGAGATAGGGGTAGCCGGCGGCCTCGATGATCTCGCGGGCCCCCGTGTCGCGGTCGACCACGACGGCGACGGCGGCAATCTCGGCCCCCACCTTCTTGAGCGCCTCGATGGCGGCGAGAGGGGATCCGCCTGTCGTCGACGTGTCCTCGAGCACAATCACCCGCTTGCCTGCCAGGTCCGGTCCCTCCACCTGGCGACCGCGACCGTGGTCCTTCGGCTCCTTGCGCACGACGAAGGCGTCGTAGGCGAGCCCGCGGGCGGCACCCTGGTGCAGGATCGCGGCGGCGACAGGGTCGGCGCCCATCGTCATCCCGCCGACCGCACTCACGTCGGCGACGTCGGCGATGAGGTCGAGCATCACCTGCCCGATGAGCGGAGCGACCCGGTGGTCGAGACTCACCCGGCGCAGGTCCACGTAATAGGTGGCCTTCTTGCCGCTCGTGAGCGTGAAGTCCCCGTGGAACACGGCATCCGCCGAGATGTGGTCGATGAGCTTCTGGCGTGCGTCAGTCACGCACCCAACTTTAGGGCAGCGTGTGCCGCACCGAAACCGAGGCCGTCGCCGTGCCCTGCCGCTCCCTCCCTCCCCGCGCGCCCTCGAATTCTCTTGAGATGCCCAGAAGTGTCGCTTCAGCGCCGGAGAGGCGACAAAACTGGGCACCTCAGCGCGGCAGCCGGGAGACGGAGCCGGAGCCGAGCCGGGCCGCGACACCACAGACGATCGCCGCGGCGGAGTCGGGATGCGGTGAGACACCGCAAACCAACTAGCGTTGAGGACATGCGCGTAGGAACCTGGAATGTGAACTCGATTCGGACCCGGGTCGGCCGGGTCGTGGACTGGCTGGGTCGTGAAGACGTCGACGTGCTGGCGATGCAGGAGATCAAGTGCAAGGAGAGCCAGTTCCCGTTCGACGCCTTCGAGGAGGCGGGCTACGAGGTGGAGCTGCACGGCCTCAACCAGTGGAACGGGGTCGCCTTTGCGAGCCGCCGCCCCATGGAGGATGTGGAGCGCGGATTCCCCTCCGCTCCGGGATTCAGTAAGACCGAGGTCGACGGTGACCTTCCGCTCGAGGCACGCGCGATGGCCGTCACCGTCGACGGCGTTCGCCTCTGGAGCCTCTATGTGCCGAACGGCCGGAGCCTCGACGACCCGCACCTCGCCTACAAGATCGACTGGCTGGACAGGCTCGCCGGCGACACTCGCAGCTGGCTCGCCGAGCATCCGGAGCAGCCGCTCGCCCTCATGGGCGACTGGAACATCGCCCCGCTCGACACCGACGTGTGGCCCACCTGGGACTTCGTGAACAGCACCCACACCTCGGCGCCCGAGCGTGCGGCGTTCGCGCAGTTCGAGGCGCTCGGGCTTCAGGATGTCGTGCGCGAGCGGGTGCCTGAGGGATTCACCTACTGGGACTACCAGCAGCTTCGATTTCCCCGCAACGAGGGCATGCGAATCGACTTCATCCTCGGCTCCAAGCCCTTCGCCGAACTGGTGACGGGAGCGAGCATCCACCGCGCCGAGCGAAAGGGAGACGCACCGAGCGACCACGTTCCCGTGGTCGTCGACCTCGACCTGCCGACCGAGGACGATGACGATCGCCCGATGATCTTCTAAAATCAGCATTGTGAGCGAGGCAGGAGTCGACCAGCGCGATGCGCCGGATTCCGGTGATGACACCTTCTCCGGCAGCACGGTGGTCAGCATGGTGTTCAACCAGATCCTCGACGCCGTGCACAACGGCCGCCTGCAGCCCGGCGAGCGGATCAGCGACTCCGAGCTCGCCGAACGCCTCGGCGTCTCCCGCACCCCCGTTCGCGAGGCGCTGCAGAGGCTGCGCGAGATCGGGATCATCGAGGCCTCGGCAAGCCGGTTCACCCGAATCGCGGTGGTGAGCCCCGAACAGACGGCGGATGCCATGGTGGTCTGGCTCGCCCTCTACGCGGCCGTCATCAGCGAGGTGATCCCCACGGTGTCGCCCGAGGTCGTCGCCGCGATGAAGGCCGACCACGAGAACTTCGTCTCGATGCTGTCCACCCGCGACATGCAGCGGATCGCCACCGCGAACGCCGAATTCTTCAACCACCTCGTCGAGCTCTCCCGGAATCCCGTGCTCAGGCGCGGCATCCAGTCGGTGGTGCACGTCGTGCGTCTCGGTAGCCTGCACCTCCCCGACCAGATCGACTTTCGTGCCCTCAGCGAATCGCAGGCACTTCTGGTGGCGGCGTCGCGCGACCACGACAGGGCGGCGGCCCTGGGAGCGCTGAGGATGCTCGGCACGATCCGGGTATCGACCGATTGGGCCGACACGCCGAAGTGACACCCGAACGGGGGTCGCCTGTCCCCTATAAGGAGGACCAATATACTGCTAGCTTGTAACCACTGTACGAAAGTGCAGGCACGAACGGTGCGAGACGCCATCCCGACGGTTTAATCACCGGGCGAACCGCACCGACGCGCGCTATGTCGCCTCTTACCCAGGCGATTCAGCGGACCGGCTCAACCCGAAACGAGCCGGTCCGCTGACGTAGTTAAGCAGCGGTTGTGAGACGCCCGGTGTCAAACGGGTGACAAGCGCCTACGCTCGAGACATGCCTGATCTCGAACTGCCGGGAGCGAGCCTCTACTACGAGACCGATGGCCACGTCTCGTCGCCCGCGCTCCTGCTCATCCATGCCGGCGTCGCCACCCTCCGCATGTGGGACGGGATCGTTCCGGCGCTCGCCGCGAACCACTTCGTGATCCGCTACGACGCGCGGGGCTACGGGGCCACGACCTCGGAGGACGTGACGTTCTCCGACCGGGAGGACGCCATCGACCTCCTCGACCACCTCGGCATCGCCAGGGCCACGCTGATCGGATGCTCGCGCGGCGGCCGCATCGCGATCGACCTGGCCGTGGAGCATCCGGAGCGCGTCGCCGGCCTCGTCACCATCGGATCCGGCCCGAGCGGCTTCCCCGAGACCGAACTCACCGAGGCAGAAGACGCCATGTTCGACGAGCTGGATGCGGCATTCGCGGCCGAGGACTGGGACGTCCTACAAGACCTCGAGGTGAGACTCTGGTCGATCGGCCCCACCCGCGACGAGGCGGACCTCGACCCGGCCTTCGTCGCCGAGGCCTACGCGCTCAATCGCGCGAACGCGGCCCACCGCGGCGAGGGCGCCACGCCGACTCCGCTCGACCCTCCAGCGTATGACCGGCTCGTCGACATCGACGTGCCGACCCTCGTTACCGTGGGAGATCACGACCTCTCGATCGTGCTCATCCAATACGCCTACCTGCTGACCACGATTCCCCACGCGGAGGGGCACCGCTTCGCCGAGTCGGCGCACCTTCCGAGTGTCGAGCAGCGGGACGAGTTCGAACGCGTGCTGCTCGCCTGGCTCGCCGACAAGGGGCTCTGACCCCGCAGCGGTTGGCAGGACTGCGGCGCGAGACCCGCGGTAGACGCAGGTTCCGCGCGTCCACCACAACCAAACGGCGCGTGAGCGTCGTTAGGCTGGAAAGGAGGCGCCGATTCGTTGCGCCCGCCGATGCCGGAACGGAGGTTACCCATGTCACACGTCACGACGCAGAACGCGATCGTTGGAGAACCCGAGGTGGTGGAGGACCTCGTCTCGGCTCCGGCCTGGCTGTCGCTCAAGGCGGCAGTCGAGGAGTTCCGCACCTTCCAGGCGAAGGACGGCAGCCTGCCCGACGAGGCCGACCACGCGCGGGCCCGCGAACTCGTCGCCACCATCACTGACGACATCCGCTCGCTCTCCGACGCCTTCCCGCACGACTCCGATTACCACGTCGCTCTTGCCGTGGACTTCGCCCGCTGGGTCGAAGGCGGATTCGGGGTGCCGGACTTCCTCGACTCGCTCGAGGCCTTCCAGCCGCAGAAGCAGCGGATCGACGGCCTACGGCACCTCGTTGTGTTCCCGATGTACACCCAGAACGGCAGCGCGGAGCGGCTCGTGGAGGCGGTGCTGATCGAGGTGATCTGGCCGGAATTCGTGGCCGAACTCGAGGCGGGCGACTACTCGAACAAGCTGTTCGTGCCGATCCGTTTTCTCGACTTCACTCCGGGCTACGACACGAACTCGGCAGTGCTGTTCCCCGAGACGGTGGCGATGCGTAGCGTGCCCACGTTCACCTGGGGCGCGATCTTCGCCGATCGGGAGGCCGCTCGCTTCCGCCGCGTGGTGCGGGCCGCCGCCGAGATCACCAAGCTCGAGCTGCCGGCCGACGCGGCGCGACTGCTGGACGACCAGCACCTCACGGAAGAGACCTTCGTGATGTGGGACCTCATCCACGACCGCACGCACTTGCGCGGCGACCTGCCGTTCGACCCGTTCATGATCAAACAGCGCATGCCGTTCTTCCTCTACTCTCTCGAGGAACTGCGCTGCGACCTCACGGCTTACCGCGAGGCGGTGCGGCTGGAGAAGGCGTTCGACGGACTCGCCGAGGCCACCCCGGCGCAGACGCAGATCCTCGACCACGCGAGACTCGTGCAATACGCGGTGCTCTTCGACCGCATCTTCCGCTTCGCGATCAGCGGCAGCCGGGTGCGTAACTACGACGGGCTCGGCGGGCAGTTGCTGTTCGCCTGGCTGCACCAGCACCACGTGTTGCACTGGACGGACACCCGGCTCACGATCGACTGGGCCGAGGTTCCCGAGGTGGTGATCGCGCTCGGACGCGAGATCGACGACCTCTACTGGCACTCGATCGACCGGCCGAAGACGGCGCACTGGCTCGCCGCCTACGACCTTGTCGCCTCGACGCTCACGCCGCATCCGGCGTCCGCCTGGGCGAAGCGGGACCTGCCGCTCGACGGCCCGCCGAAGGGGTTCACCGACGCGGTGCTGGACGACGAGTTCCCGCTCTCGATGTTCTACGAGGCGCTCTCCAAGAAGATGACCGATGTGATCGAGTCGACGGCGGGCATCACCGGCTGAGCCGGCCGCACCCCGCGTCAGCGCCCGTTTGTCGCAAGTGGGCCCGGGCGACCGGGCACACTTGCGACAAACGGGCACAATCGCCGCGGGTGGCGGCTACACGTGGTCGATTCGGGCGACACCGATCTTGGAGTCGGCCATGCCGTAGAACACGAAGAGCTGCCCCTCGATCTCCTCGATCGCGGTCGGGAAGACCACGTTCGGCACGATCCCGCTGCGCTCGTCGTCGGTCTCCGGCGAGAGCAGCGGCTCGGTGGTACGGGCGATCACCTTGGTCGGGTCGACGGCGTCCAGGATCATGCCGCCCGCCGCGTAGTTCACCTTCTGCTGTTGCGAGAACGCGTTATCGATCACGCCGGTGACGCCGTGGTAGAGCACCAGCCATCCCTCGGCCACCCGCACGGGCGGCGGTCCGCCACCGATCTTGAGCGCCTCAAACGGGGCCTCGGGGGCGGCGAGCAGCCGGTGGCCGCGCCAGTTGACGATGGAGCGGATGTCGGCGAGCACGTCCGCGACGGGAACGAAGCTGATCCAGATGCTCTGGCGCTGGTCGGTGACGCCGGCCGGCTTCCACAGGCCCTCGCCGGGGCGGATCTCACCGAGGTCCCACATCGGGCGATGCAGAACCGCGAAGCTCTCCACGCCATCCGGGGCCGTGACGGGCTCGGGGAAGAAGACCGTGTCCTTGTTGTGGAACATGTTGAGGTCGATGTCGAGCGCGTCGTCGTAGGCGAAGAGCGCCGGGCCGAGCCGGGTCCACTCGCGCAGGTCGGTGGAGGTGGCGATGGCCGTGCGCGGGCCGAGCGGGCCGAACGCCACGTAGGTCATCACGTGCAGGCCGAGCCGCGGGATGAACGTGACCCGCGGGTCTTCGACGCCCGAATTGTGGGCGCCCCTCTCCCAGGCCCGGTCCGGCTCGAGCACGATGCCCTCGCGCTCGACACCGACCGGCACACCGTTCTCGATCACCACGGCGGCGAGGCCGACCCGGCTCACATTGCCGGTGGCGACGAGCCGCGGAAGCAGATAGAGCTTGCCGTCCGGACCGTGTCCGGTCGCGGGGTTGAGCACCCCCTCGGCCTCGAGCGAATTGCCCTCTTCTGGCGTCATGATCACACCGGCGCGGGTGAGCGAATAGGGGAAGGGATGGGACATGGTCAACCTTTCACGCCCGAACCGATGTTGGTCGAGACGAAGTACCGCTGGAACACGATGAACAAAACGACGACGGGCGCCGCGAGGACGACGGCACCCGCGAGGGTGGCGCCGAACGGATTGGACGCCGACGCTGCGACGGTGGAGATGTAGTTGGCGAGGGAGACGGCGAGCGGTTGCAGAGCCGACTGCTTGGTCACGAGGAACGGCCAGAGGAACTCGTTCCACGGACCGATGAAGGTGAGCAGCACGACAGTGATGAGCGCGGGACGCACCAGGGGAATCGCGATTCCCCAGAGCAGCCGGAGTTCGCTCGCCCCGTCGATCCGCGCCGCCTCGAACAGCTCCTTCGGCAACTGCAGGAAGTACTGCCGGAAGATCACGACCGCGGTGGAGTTGATGAAGAACGGCAGGATCATGCCCAGGTAGTTGTCGGCGAGTCCGTAGTCACGCGCGATGAGCACGTACAGCGGGATCATGAGCAGCTGGAACGGGATGACCTGCACCAGCAGCGCTAGGGCGAAGGTGACCCCGCGACCCCTCCACTGCAGCACGGCGAGGGCATACCCGGCCAGCAGCCCGAAGACCATCGTTCCGATCAGCACTCCGCCGGTGAAGATGCCCGAGTTGAGCAGCCCCTGGAAGAGGTTGATCCGCTCGTTGATCTGCACGTAGTTCTCGCCGGTGATGTTGGCGATGTTGGGGAAGGCGCCCACCACAGACGGGTCGGGCTTCGTCTGCAAAGATCCGATCACCATGTAGTAGAAGGGGAAGAGGAAGGCGAGGGCGCCGATGGCGAGCACGACGCCCCGAAGGATGTACTGCGGACGCGACATCCGAGTATGAGAGAACAATTGCTTTGCCATCAGTCATTACCTCCCGCGAAGCGGTTCTGCAGCCAGGCGATGCCCAGCACCACGATGACGAGCACGACGCCGATGGCGGCCGCGGTATCCGGGTGGCCCTGCTGCAGGCCGTCCTGGTACATGATCAGCACCGGCGAGGCGGATGCCCCGTTGGGCCCGCCACCTCCGGTGAGCAGGTACGGCTCGGTGAACAGGTTCGCCCCGGTCACGGTGGAGACGAGCAACACGAGCACGGTGGCCGGTCGCACGCCCGGCACCGTCACCGAGAAGAAGCTGCGCACGGCGCCGGCCCCGTCGGTGGACGCGGACTCGTAGAGCTCCTGCGGCACTGCCTGGAGCGCCGCAAGGTAGAGCAGGATGTAGAAGCCGAGCTGCTTCCAGGTGACGAACAGCGCGATGGAGGGCATCGCCCAGTGCTCGTTCACCAGCCACGACGGACTCGGCGCCAGCGGACCGAGCACCTGGTTGACGATGCCGTTGCCGTTGAAGAGGAAGAGCCAGACCGCCACCACCGCGACGCTCGCGGTGAGGTACGGCACGTAGAAACTCACCCGGAGAAACGCCCGGAAGTGCGTCACCTTGTTGAGGGCGCTGGCGAGCAGTAACGACAGCACAACCGTCAGCGGCACGTTGATCAACAGGAAGATGCCGACGTTGCCGAACGAGCGGATCACCGCCGGGTCGCTGAACGCCGTGATGTAGTTCTCCAGGCCCACGAATGGGCGATCCACCTGCGCCCCGGGGGCCGCGAAGAAGAAGTCATGGAACGAGATCCACACGGAGTAGACGAGTGGATACGCGAAGACCAGGATGACGAACACCAGGTAGGGCGCGCTGAACAGCAGACCGAGGGGATTCTTGCCGAAGAACGGCCGGCGTCGTTTCCGCTTGCCGCCCTCCGGCGGTCGTGAGACCGCCGGAGGCGTCAGGGTGGAGGTCATGACTACTTCTGCTTCGCGATCGTGTCGATCTTCGAAGCGGCGGCGTTCAGGGCGCTCTTCACGTCACCGCTGCCGGTGACGACGGTCTTCGTCCACGCGTCGCGGAAGGCCTGGAGCATCTCGACGGTGTTCGGGCCCGGCGGCACCTCCACCGTGCGGGAGGCCTGGTCGCCGAACGCCTTGTACGTCGGGTTCTTCTCGAAGTAGCTCGCGTAGGTGGTCTGCAGGTCCTTGCGGAGCGGCATCTGTCCCGTCAGCTCGAGCAGCTTCTGGTCCTGCGCCTTGCTGGTCGAGAACTTGAGCACATCCCACGCCGTGCCCTGGGCCTTGCAGGCGGAGTAGAGTCCGATGTTCTTGGCGTCGCTGAAGGTCCAGGTCTTGTTGGCCGGAGTGCCGTTCTTGGTGGGCACCGGCACCGATCCCCAGTTCACGTCCTTGTAGACGGACACGGCCCACGGGCCGACGATCGCCATGGCCGAGTTACCCGCGGCGAACGAGTCTCCCGTGTATTGCTCGGGGCTCGACAGCTTGTCCTTGTACATCGTCTGCCAGAAGTCGGCCACGTCGTAGCCGGCCTGGTTCGCGAACGTCGACTTGTTGTCCTGCACGATCTGCTTGCCGTTGGTCGCGGCGGCGTAGAGCGGGTAGAAGTCGAACTGGGTCTGGAAGAACTCGCTGGTCGGTGCCGGCTGGATGGCCACCTTGGAGACTCCAGCAGCCACGAGCTTCTTCGAGGTGTCGATGAAGTCGGCGTAGGTGGAGAGCTTCGGGTTCTCGGGGTCGAGGCCCGCCTTGGTGAACATGTCCTTGTTGTAGAAGATCACGACGGGGTTCGACTTCCAGGGCATCTGGAAGTAGTCGCCAGCGGCGTTCTTGTACTGGTCGGCGACCTTTCCGCTGCGCGCCTCGATGTAGGCTGCGCCGCCGGAGATCTTGGACAGGTCGACGAGGCCGCCCTGCTTCTCGAACTGGCCGACCGCGGCTGGCGCCGTGTTGTAGATGAGACAGGGGGCGTTACCGGCGGCGATGGCGGCGCCGATCACTTCTTCGCTGCTCTTGCCGGCCGGGATCTCCTGGCCCTTGACCTGCTCCTTGGGGTGCGTGGCGTTCCACGCCGACACCATCTGCTTGCCCCAGGCGACCTCTTGCTCGTTGTTGGAGTACCAGATGGTGATGGGTCCGTGCTTGGCCGTGGAACTGGTCGTCGCTCCCCCGCTGCACGCGCTGAGGGCGAGTGCCGCGGTCAGGAGTACTGACGCTCCGATGACTGTTCGTCTCTGCACAGTCGTTTCCTTTCAGTTGTCCGACGGCGACTTCGCCGTCGGTGTTGGTGTGATGGAAGGGATGGTCTGGGGTCGAGCTAACGGATGGTTCGGGGTGGGGCCGTCGACATCCGCACCAGCAACTGGGCCGCCGGGAGCTCGATGTCGTGCACGTCGTCGTCGCCGATCACCGACCGGAGAAGCAGCTCGGCTGAGGCGCGACCCCACTCGAGCACGGGGGTGGTCACGGTGGTGAGCGAGGGGTAGAGGTAGGCACCGATGTCGCTGCCGTCGAACCCGGTGATGGAGAGGTCGTCCGGCACCCGCAGCCCGCGCCGCTGGGCGACGCCGAGACCGGCGATCGCCATGAGGTCGTTCGCGAAGACGATCGCGGTCGGCGGCTCGTCGAGGTCGAGGAGGGCCGCGGTCGTCTTGGCGCCGCCCGCCGCGCTGAAGTCGGTCTCGACCACGAGGTCGCTCGCGAGGCCGAGGGCTCGGAGAGCATCGATGAAGGACTGGCTGCGGCGACCTCCGTGCAGCATCGACGACGGGCCGGCCACGTGCGCGATGCGCCGGTGCCCGAGTGCGGCAAGGTGCTCGACGGCCGAGTGGATGCCTGGCCCGTCGTCCACCGCCACCGCGGGAAAGCTTGACTCCACATCCGGATGCCCGAGGGTGACCGCCTTGAGGCGCAACCCCTCGAGCAGGGCGATTCTGGGGTCGTTGCGTCGAAGGTCAGTGAGGATCACGCCGTCGACCCGGTCGTGGGCGGCGAGCTGCCGGTAGCTCGCGACCTCCGCCTCCTCGTTCGACACCATGCTCACGACGAGCGCCTGGCCGGCGGGGGCGAGCGCGCCCTCGATGCCGGCGATGAAGGCCGGGAAGAACGGGTCGCTCGAGATGATCTCGGGGTCCCTGGCGATGACGAGGCCGAGGGCGAAAGACCGGTCGGTGCTGAGCGATCGTGCGCGAACGCTCGGCCGCCAGCCGAGCGCGTTGGCGACGGAAAGGATGCGGTCGCGGGTCTCAGCGGCGACGCCGGGGCGATCGTTGAGAGCGAAAGACACCAGGCCCTTGCTCACGCCGGCCTCGCGGGCCACGTCCGCGATCGTCGGTCGTATCGTCATGAGGGCCTCCGCGCTGAGTTTTGGGCTGCTTCTTAACCGGTTTAGGGGCACTCTATACCGGTTTAGTTTGCAAGGCAAGCCGTTTTCGATACGCATCGACACCCCCGTTGAGCCCCACGCCACTCCGCCCGACACCCGTCGGCCGGCACCCGCCCGCCCGCTCGCCCCACCCTCGCCCACTCGTGTCGTCGCCCCGCAGACTCCCGTTCTGCAGGACACCTCGCCCCATGAACCCGTCGCCCCGCAGACTCCCGTTCTGCAGGACACCCGCCCCCACGAACCCGCCGCCCCGCAGACTCCCGTTCTGCAGGACACCCGCCCCCACGAACCCGCCGCCCCGCAGACTCCCGTTCTGCAGGACACCCCGTCCCGGCGCATCTCGCACGACCGGCGACGAGACGTCCTTCACACCACGTCCTGCACAACCAGAGTCTGCCGAGCAAGACCACCCCAGACAGCCGCCCCGAACAACCGGCAACGGCACGTCCTGCACACCACGTCCTGCACAACGGGAGTCTCCTGAGCCAGACCGCGTGGGCGGACGGCCCAGAAAGCCCCCGAACGCGAGAGACTGGTCTCGTGAAACTTCATGACGAGAACTACCGCGGCTTCGCTTCAGACAACTACGCAGGCGCTCACCCCGAGGTCATCGCGGCGATCGCGGAGGCCAACGGCGGCCACCAGATCGCCTACGGTGAAGACGTCTACACCGCCCGGCTGCAGGACGTGATGAAGCAACACTTCGGCGACCAGGCCGAAACGTTCCCGGTGTTCAACGGCACCGGGGCGAACGTCACGGCGCTCACCAGCATCCTGCCGCGCTGGGGCGCGGTCGTTGCCACGAGCACCGCCCACATCCACACCGACGAGGGCGGAGCGCCCGAACGGATCAGCGGGCTCAAGCTGCTCACGATCCCGACGCCGGACGGCAAGCTCACGCCGGATCTCATCGACCGGGAGGCCTGGGGCTGGGGCGACGAGCACCGACCGCAGCCGCTTGCCGTGAGCATCACGCAGACCACCGAGCTCGGCACGCTGTACAGCGTGGACGAGGTGCGCGCCATCGCCGAGCATGCCCACTCGCTCGGGATGAAGCTTCACATGGACGGCGCCCGGGTCTCCAACGCCGCGGCCGCCCTGGGGGTGCCACTGCGCGAGTTCACCACGGATGCCGGAGTCGACATCCTGAGCTTCGGCGGCACCAAGAACGGCGTGCTCTACGGCGAGGCGATCGTCGCGCTCAACCCGCAAGCGTCGGACGGCCTGATCTACCTGCGCAAGCTCAACATGCAGCTCGCCTCGAAGATGCGCTTCGTCTCCGCGCAGCTCATCGCGCTGCTCACCGACAACCTGTGGCTCGATTCGGCCCGCCACGCCAACGCGATGGCGGCGCATCTCCGGCACTCGCTCGAGACCGAGATCGCGGCCGGCGCCATCAGCGGGCTCTCCTTCAGCCAGGAGACCCAGGCCAACGCCGTGTTCGCGGTGCTGCCCAACGAGGCGGCCGACCGCATCCGCGAACGATTCCGCTTCTACGACTGGGACCGCGCGGGCGGCGAGGTGCGCTGGATGACCGCCTTCGACACCACGGAGGACGACGTTGACGCGTTCGTCGCGGCGATCACCGAGGAGCTCTCGGCGTAGGATCTCGAGGGCCGGACCTCAAGCGGCCCAGGACTACGGCCGCAGCAGCACCTTGATCGCGCGACGCTCGTCCATGGCCGCGTAGGCCTCGGCGACCTCGGCGAGAGGGAGCTCGAGGTCGAAGACCCGGCCGGGCTCGATCGCACCGGAGAGCACCTCGGACAGCAGCTCCTGCACGTAGTTGCGCACCGGCGCCACTCCGCCGTTCACCCCGATGTTGGAGTTGAAGAGGGGACGGATCGGCAACGCAGAGCCGCCGCTCGGGGCGCCGACGTAGCCGACGGTTCCCCCCGGTCGGGTGGAACGGATGGCCTGGTCCATCGACTCGCTCGTGCCGACGCACTCGAGCACGCAATCCGCTCCGACGCCGTCGAACATGGCCTTGATGCGGGCGACGCCCTCGTCCCCGCGCTCCTCCACGACATCCGTGGCTCCGAACTCTCTCGCGAGCGCCTGGCGCTGGGGATGCCGGGACATCGACACGATTCGCGAGGCACCGAGGCGCTTCGCAGCGATCACGGCGCACAATCCGACCGCGCCGTCGCCCACGACGACGACCGTGCTGCCGACCGTGACGCCGGCCGAGACGGCGGCGTGGTGCCCGGTGCCCATCACGTCGGCGAGGCTCAGCAGGCCGGGGATGAGGGACGCGTCCGGCTTGCCGGGCGTCGCGACGAGGGACCCGTCGGCGTGCGGGACGCGCACGAACTCGCCCTGCCCGCCGTCGGCGAAGCCGCCGAGGCGGTCGTCGGCGCCCCACCACCCGCCGTTGAGGCAGGAGGTGCTGACGCCGTTGAGGCAGTTCACGCAGGTCATGTCGCAGTCGTAGAACGGCGCAATCACGAAGTCTCCCGGCTTGACCGTGACGACGTCCGGCCCGACCTCCTCCACGATGCCGACAAACTCGTGCCCGATGCGGTGCGGATGATCGGTGGGCGTCACGCCGCGGTACGGCCAGAGGTCCGATCCGCAGACGCAGGAGGCGACCACGCGCACGATCGCGTCTCCCCCGGTCGAAAGCCGCGGCTGCGCGACCTCCTCGAGTCGGACATCCCGCTTACCGTGAATCACTGTTGCGCGCATGATTCGAGCTTATTCGTGCCCCGTGCCCTTCCGAAATCCATGCAATTCTCGGCGACCTGCGGCGTGGCGGGTAAACCACCCGGCGTGTCGTCAGGAATGCATGGATTTCGGAAGGGGAGGCGGGGCTGGGGCGGGACAGGGTGGGGAGGCGGCAGCGGCGCTACTCGGCCTTGCGGATGGTCAGGGTGTCGTGATCGGAGTCGAGGTCGACGAGCACGGTGTTGCCGTCGCGGATCTCCCCGCTGAGCAGCGCCGTCGCGAGCTTGTCGTCGATCTCGTGCTGCATCAGCCGACGAAGCGGCCGGGCGCCGTAGATCGGGTCGTAGCCGCGCTCGGCGAGCCAGGCCCGGGCATCCGGGGTCACCGCGAGTTCGAGGCGGCGGTCCTGCAGTCTCCTCGACAAGCGGTCGATGTAGAGCTCAACGATCTGGGCGAGGTCGTCCATGGAGAGCGCCGAGAAGATCACGATGTCGTCGAGCCGGTTGAGGAACTCCGGCTTGAACGCCTGGCGCACCATCGCGTTGACCGCGTCCTCCTTGGCCTCGAGGGTCAGCGTCTGGTCGACCAGATACTGGCTGCCGAGGTTGGAGGTGAGGATGAGGATCACGTTGCGGAAGTCCACCGTGCGGCCCTGGCCATCGGTGAGCCGGCCGTCGTCGAGCACCTGCAGCAGCACGTCGAAGACGTCGCTGTGGGCCTTCTCCACCTCGTCGAGCAGCACGACCGAGTATGGGCGTCGCCGCACGGCCTCGGTGAGCTGGCCGCCCTGCTCGTAGCCGATGTAGCCGGGAGGGGCACCAAGCAGCCTCGCGACCGAGTGGCGTTCGCCGTACTCGCTCATGTCGATGCGGATCATCGACTTCTCGTTGTCGAAGAGGAACTCGGCGAGCGCCTTGGCGAGCTCCGTCTTGCCGACGCCGGTGGGGCCGAGGAAGAGGAACGATCCGGTGGGGCGGTCGGCGTCGGCGATGCCGGCACGCGAACGCCGCACGGCCTCGGCGACGGAACGCACCGCACGCTTCTGGCCGACGAGCCTTTTGCCGAGCTCGCCCTCCAGGCCCAGCAGCTTCTCGGTCTCGCCCTGCATGAGCCGACCGACCGGGATGCCCGTCCACATGGCGATCACGGCCGCGATGTCCTCGGCCGTCACCTGGTCGTTGACCATCAGCGGCGTTCCGGCCTCGGACTTCTCCGCCTCGGCGAGCTCCCGCTCGATCACCGGGATCTCGCCGTAGAGCAGCCGGGAGGCCTTCTCGAGGTTGCCCTCGCGCTGGGCCCGCTCGGCCTGCATGCGGGCCGCATCGAGCTTCTCCTTGAGCTCGCCGATGCGGTTGAGCACTGCGCGCTCCTTCTCCCAGCGGTCCTGCAGTTCCTTGAGCGCCATCCCCTTCTCCACCAGGTCGGAGCGGAGCTTCTCGAGCCTCTGCTTGCTCGCCTCGTCCTTCTCCTTCTTGAGCGCGAGCTCCTCGAGCTTCAGCCGGTCGACGCTCCGGCGCAGCTCGTCGATCTCGACCGGAGCCGAGTCGATCTCCATGCGCAGTCGGGAGGCCGCCTCGTCGATGAGGTCGATCGCCTTGTCAGGCAGTTGACGGCCGGAGATGTAGCGGTTGCTGAGCGCGGCGGCGGCAACGAGGGCGGTGTCCGCGATCGCCACCTTGTGGTGCGCCTCGTAGCGCTCCTTGAGTCCGCGCAGGATCGCGATGGTGTCCTCGACACTCGGTTCGCCCACGAACACCTGCTGGAAGCGGCGCTCGAGCGCCGCATCCTTCTCGATGTATTCGCGGTACTCGTCGAGTGTGGTCGCCCCGATCAGGCGCAGTTCGCCGCGGGCGAGCATGGGCTTGAGCATGTTGGATGCCGCGACCGAGCCCTCCCCGCCGCCCGCACCCATGAGCGTGTGCAGTTCGTCGACGAAGGTGATGATCTCGCCGTTGGCGTCGTTGATCTCCTTGAGCACGGCCTTGAGGCGCTCCTCGAACTCGCCGCGGTACTTGGCGCCGGCGACGAGGGCGGCGAGGTCCAGCGAGACGAGACGCTTGCCCTTGAGCGAGTCGGCGACGTCGCCCGCAACGATGCGCTGGGCGAGGCCCTCGACGACGGCGGTCTTGCCGACGCCGGGCTCACCGATGAGTACCGGGTTGTTCTTGGTGCGACGGGTGAGCACCTGGCTCACGCGCCGGATCTCGGCGTCGCGACCGATCACCGGGTCGAGCTTGCCGGTGCGGGCGATCGCCGTGAGGTCGACACCGTACTTCTCGAGCGCGGATTGCTGCTCCTCGTCGGAGCCGGGGGCGCCCTGCATGTTGGCCATGAGTTCTACCTTTCCAAACTTGAGTCTATCGGACTCAAGTTAACTTCACCAGCGGTCAGGAGGACACGCCTGCGCGAGGACGTGACCGTGAATTTGTTGTTGCGCACCACCTCGCGGGTGGAGCCGATCACCGACTGCAGCGTCGGCCGATAGTCGAGATGCGAGTTGTAGACGGTCCAGAGCTCGCCGCCGGGCCGCAGCACGCGGGCGGCATCCCGGAACAGGCGGTCGGCGAGACCGGTGTGCACAGTCGCCCCCACGTGGAACGGGGGGTTCAGCACGATCAGGTCGGCGCTCGAGTCTGGTTGGGACTTCAGCCCGTCGTCGCGCACCACCGAGACCCGGTCGGCAAGACCGTTGGCCTCCACAGTGGCCAGGGAGGATGCCACCGCAGCGGCGGACTGGTCGGTGGCG
Organism: Lacisediminihabitans profunda; assembly: GCF_008040105.1. Lineage (GTDB taxonomy): Bacteria > Actinomycetota > Actinomycetes > Actinomycetales > Microbacteriaceae > Lacisediminihabitans > Lacisediminihabitans profunda. The sequence goes on along the minus strand of NZ_VRMG01000012.1, from coordinate 7,526 downwards.
ATCACCGAGATGCCCGGGCGCGATCGCGCGAGCGAGGCCGCGAGGATGCCGGTGCCGCTGCCGAGATCGATGGCCGTGGCGGCAGCGGGAAGCGCGTCGTCCAGAACCGAGAGCAGCAGGCGGGTGCCGAGGTCGAGCTTCGCCCCGGCGAACACCGCGCCGTGGGCGCACACCCAGAGCCCGAGCTCCTGGTTGTACTCGCGCACGGGGAAGTCCGACGCCGCGGCGCGAGGCTCGCGGGCGATCAGCACCCGGGACTTCTGGCGCGCGAGGGAGACATCCAGCCGGCCGAAGTGCTTCGTGAGCACGGAGTTCATGGTCAGCGAGAGGTGCTTGATGCGTCCCCCGGCGTAGACGACGACGGACGGGTCCGCCCAGCGAGCGATCTCGCCCGCGATCTCGTCGAGCTCGGCGAGCGAGCGCGGCACCTGCAGCAGCACGACGGTCGCGCCGGAGAGCAGGGACTCGCCGAGCGGCAGGCTCGTCAGATCGGTCGTGACGCCCCGCGCGTTCGCGGCGAGCGCCGCCTCCCCCACGAGGGCGTCCTGGAAGACGCGCACGCCCGTGGCACCGAGGTTCGCCGCGGCACCGATCGCGAGGGCCCCGTAATGGTCGTTGATCACGACGACGGTGCCGGGTGGGGCGGCGGCGACCGCCTCCGCCGCCTCGTCGAGGATGAGCCGGTCGCTCGCATCGACCGCGAACAGGTTGGGCGCCTCAACGTCGGGCCAGCGGCGCAGCCGATCGAGATCGAACTGGGGAGCGTCGTTGTCAGGCATTGGTCGCGATCGGGGGGCGGATGGCTCGCGGCGCGTAGGCGGCCCGGTACGGAGACGAGTCGGACATGGTGCGGATTCCTTCGTTCGGCAGGTCGTGCGAGCGGGACGGGGGCGAATCAGTCATGGCCGAGCGGCCGCCACACCACCACCTGGGTGTTGCGGCGCGCGCGCGTTCCCGCCCGGATCGACACGACATCGCCCGACTCCCCAGCGGCGAACACCCGCTGCCCCGGGCGGGCGATCATCTCGTCCGCGAGGGCGTGCTCGAGTTCGCGAACCCGACGGCTGAGGGCGGCGACCTGGTTCTCGAGTTGGAGCACACGCCGGATGCCCTCGAGGCTCACTCCCTCGGCGCCGAGTCTCGCGATCTCGCGCAGCTGGTCGATGTCGCGCAGAGAATACCGCCGGGACTGCCCTGACGTGCGCTGCGGGATCACCAATTGGAGCCGATCGTACTGGCGCAGCGTCTGCGGGTGCATCCCCGCGAGCTCCGCGGCGATCGCTATCGCGAACACCGGGTCCGTCGACTCCACGGTCAGCCTCTCCTCGCCTTGTCGATCAGCTCGGCGCGCGGGTTCTCGGCCGGCTGCAGGGCGGCGAACTTCTCGAGCGCCTCGCGCGCCTCGGCGGTGAGATGGGCGGGAACGGCCACCTGCACCGTGGCGAGCAGGTCGCCGACGCCCTTCGTCGAGGTGACTCCGCGGCCCTTCACGCGCAGCACCCGTCCGCTCGGGGTGCCGGGAGCGACCCGCAGTTTCACGGGTTCTGCGCCGAGAGTGGGAACCTCGATCGTCGCCCCCAGCGTCGCCTCGGTGAAGGTGACCGGCACATCCACCCGCAGGTTCAGTCCGTCACGTTCGAACACCGGATGCCGCCGCACGGTGATCGTGAGAACGAGGTCGCCCGGGGCGCCCCCGTCGTGGCTCGGTTCTCCCTTGCCCTTGAGCCGGATCTTCTGGCCGTCACTCACGCCGGCCGGAATCTTGACGCTGATCGGCTTGCCCTCCGCCGGCTGCAGCTTCACCGTGTCGCCGTTGATGGCCGTGACGAAGTCGAGGGTGGTGCTTGCGGCGAGGTCGCGGCCCTTGGTCGGGCCGGCCGCCCCGCGGAAGCCGCCGCTCGACTGGCCGAAGGCCCCGCCGCCGAAGAGGCCGCCGAAGATGTCGTCGAAGCCGCCGGCTCCGGCACCGCTCGGCGCGAATCCGCCTCGCTGAGCGCCCTGCCCGAACATGCCGCCGAACACGTCCTCGAAGCCGCCGGCCTGGCCGGACCCGCCGGACGTGAAGCGCGGCCGGCCCGGGCCCATCGCGCGCATCTGGTCGTACTCCTTGCGTTGCTCGGGGTCGCCGAGCACGGAATGCGCCTCGCTGATCTCCTTGAACTTCGCCTCGGCCGCCGCATCTCCCGGGTTCGAGTCGGGGTGGTACTTGCGGGCGAGCTTGCGGTACGTCTTCTTGAGATCGGCCGCCGAGACGTCCTTGGACACGCCGAGCACGGCGTAGAAGTCCTTATCGAACCAGTCCTGGCTGGCCATGGGCGCCTCCCTGCTGAAACTTGCTGTGATCGATTGTCACAGAGACTGACCTTCCCGGGCGCTCACGGGGCGGCGGGTGTGCCCGCCGCCCCGTTTCACGCTATTCCGCCGGAACGGAGACGGCGACCTTCGCCGGACGCAGCAATCGCTCACCGAGCTTGTAGCCGGGGGCGATCACGTCGGCGACGGTATTGACCGTCACGTCGGGGGTCGGGAGTTGCACAAGCGCCTCGTGCAGGTGCGGATCGAAGACGTCGCCCTTCGCCCCCACCAGGGAGAGCCCGAACTTGTCGAGACCGGCGCGCAGCTTCTGGGCGATGACGGCCATCGGCCCATCCTCCAGGTCGCCGTGCGCCTCGGCGAGCGCGAGGTCGTCGAGCACCGGGAGCAGGCTCTTCACGACCTCGGCGATCACCACTTCACGGCTTGCCGCCCGTTCGCGGTCGACGCGCTTGCGATAGTTCGCAAACTCGGCCTGCACGCGCTTGAGGTCGGCGAGGTGCTCGAGCGCCACGTCCACGTTCTCGCTCGCCGCCGGCGCCTCGGCCGTCTGCCCGGTGAGGAAGGCGAGATCCTCGTCGGTGAACGACGTCTCGATGTCCGGCCCCTCGGCCTCGATGAGTTCCTCGCCCGGTGTCTCGGGCGTGGTCGGCTCGTCCTTGCCGTTCTTGCCGTCCTCGCCCTCCGGCGGATTCGGATTCTTTTTGTTGGCCATGGCTACTTCTTGCCTTCCTCAGGCTCGTCATCCACAACCTCGGCATCGACGATGTCCTCGTCATCGGCCGGGGCCCCCTGGGGCGCCTCGCCCGACGCGGCCGGCTCGGAGGCCGCCGCCTGCTCCTGGGAGTAGATGGCCTGTCCGATCTTCTGCTGGCTCTCGCTGAGGGTATCGAACGCGGTCTTCACGGCCGTCTCGTCGTCGCCGGCGAGGGCGCTCTTGAGGGCGTCGACATCCGCCTGCACCTCGGTCTTGACGTCGTCCGGCAGCTTGTCGGCGTTGTCCTTGATGAGCTTCTCAGTGGAGTACGCGAGCTGCTCGGCAGTGTTGCGGGTCTCGGCTGCCTCGCGGCGGGCCTTGTCTTCCGCGGCGTGCTCCTCGGCCTCGCGCACCATGCGCTCGATGTCGTCCTTGGAGAGGGATGAACCTCCCGTGATCGTCATCGACTGCTCCTTGCCGGTGCCCTTGTCCTTCGCGGACACGTGCACGATGCCGTTGGCGTCGATGTCGAAGGTGACCTCGACCTGCGGAACGCCGCGCGGCGCCGGCGCGATGCCGGTGAGCTCGAAGGTGCCGAGGTTCTTGTTGTCACGGGTGAACTCGCGCTCGCCCTGGAACACCTGGATCGCCACGGACGGCTGGTTGTCGTCGGCCGTCGTGAAGGTCTCACTGCGCTTGGTCGGGATGGCCGTGTTGCGCTCGATGAGCTTGGTCATGATGCCGCCCTTGGTCTCGATTCCGAGGCTCAGGGGGGTCACGTCGATGAGCAGAACGTCCTTGCGCTCGCCCTTCAGCACGCCGGCCTGGAGGGCGGCGCCCACGGCGACCACCTCATCCGGGTTGACGCCCTTGTTCGGGTCCTTGCCGCCGGTGAGCTGCTTGACCAGCTCGACCACGGCGGGCATGCGTGTCGATCCGCCGACCAGAACAACGTGCGCGACGTCGGCGACCTTGATGCCGGCCTCCTTGATCACGTCCTGGAACGGCTTGCGGGTGCGCTCAAGCAGGTCGGAGGTGAGCTCCTCGAACTTGGCGCGGGTGAGCGTCTCGTCGAGGTTGGCCGGGCCGTTCTCGGTGAGCGAGAGGTACGGGAGCTGGATGCTCGTGCTCATCGAGCTCGACAGCTCCTTCTTCGCCTGCTCCGCGGCCTCCTTGAGGCGCTGCTTGGCGATCTTGTCCTTCGACACGTCGACGCCGGTGGAGTCCTTGAAGCGCTTGATCAGGTGGTCGACGACGCGCTGGTCCCAGTCGTCACCGCCGAGGCGGTTGTCGCCGGCGGTCGAACGCACCTGGATGGTGGAGAAGTCGTCGTCCTTGCCCACCTCGAGCAGGGACACGTCGAAGGTTCCGCCTCCGAGGTCGAAGACGAGGATGAGCTCGTCTTCCTTGCCCTTGTCGAGGCCGTAGGCGAGCGCCGCCGCGGTCGGCTCGTTGATGATGCGCAGCACGTTGAGTCCGGCGATCTCACCGGCCTCCTTGGTGGCCTGGCGCTCGGCGTCGTTGAAGTAGGCGGGAACGGTGATCACGGCATCCGTCACCGTGTCGCCGAGGTACTGCTCGGCGTCGCGCTTGAGCTTGCCGAGGATGCGGGCCGAGATCTCCTGGGGCGTGTACTTCTTGCCGTCGATGTCGACGGTCCAGTTCGTGCCCATGTGGCGCTTGACCGACGAGATCGTGCGGTCGACGTTGGTGACGTTCTGGCGCTTCGCGGTCTCACCGACGAGCACCTCGCCATCCTTGGTGAAGGCCACGACGGAGGGGGTCGTGCGGAAGCCCTCGGCGTTCGTGATGACGGTGGGTTCTCCACCTTCGAGAACGGAGACCACCGAATTGGTGGTTCCCAGGTCAATGCCTACTGCTCGAGCCATGTGCTCAATCTCCTTGGTGCTGTGCGTCAGTTCGCGCGGGGTTTCGCGGGTTCGTACGTCGAAGTTCGCGGCGAGACTTGAGTCTCACGTACTCAAGTTTGGAACCTGCGGATTTCATTGTCAAGTTCTGGACCAAAAACTTGAGTCAATCCCGCTCAACTCTCAGTTTCGCGCCCGACCACGGCTCACGCCGAAAACGCAGGAGATCCGCCCCCGACTCCCCGCATCCGATGCAGATCCACCCGTCTGGCGGTAAATCTCCTGCGTTTTCAGAAGGGGAGCAGCCCAGTTCCCGCGTTGTTTGCGCGCCGCCACTACCCTGTGACCATGACGGACACGACACCCGGCGCGCCAGCAGCCAACACCGCCACGACCACGGTCGCCGGCCTCGACCTGCAGGCCGGAAAGAAGATCCCGCGCGGCTGGGTCGTGGCCTGGGCGTTCTGGGACTGGGGCGGCGCCGCCTTCAACGCCGTCATCACCACCTTCGTCTTCACCGTGTACCTCACGAGCAGCTACTTCGTGAGCCCCGCCATCAGCGCGGCACGGGATGCCGAGGTCGACCTGAAGGGACCGGCGCACGCCGCCTTCACCGCCGCGCAGGCCTCCCTCACCTCCGGGCTCGGCTTCGGACTCGCGGCCGCGGGCGTCATCGTCGCCCTGATCGCGCCGGTGCTCGGTCAGCGCACGGACGCCTCCGGCCGCCGCAAGCTCTGGCTCGCGATCAACACGGGGGTCGTGGTCATCGCGACCGCCCTGCTCTTCTTCGTGCAGGGCAAGCCCGCCTACTTCGTGCTCGGCGTGGTGCTCATCTCGGTGGGCACCGTGTTCTACGAGATCGCCACCGTCAACTACAACGCCATGCTCATCCAGGTCTCGACCCCGCGCACCGTTGGCAAGGTGAGCGGGCTCGGCTGGGGCGCCGGCTACCTCGGCGGGATCGTGCTGCTGCTGTTCGTGCTGCTCGGTCTGGTGGGGCTGACCGCGAGCTCGGGCGGCTTCCTCGGCGTCTCCCACGACAACGGCCTCAACATCCGCATCATCGCGGTCATCTCCGCGGCCTGGACGCTCGTGTTCTCGCTGCCGATCCTGTTCACCGTGCCCGAGATCGAGGCGGGAAGCCGCCGGGTGAAGGTGGGCTTCTTCCAGTCCTACGTCGTGCTGGTGCGGGATGTCGCCACCCTCTGGAAGGAGAGCCGCAACACCGTGCTCTTCCTCATCTCGAGCGCGCTGTTCCGCGACGGGCTGGTCGGCGTGTTCACCTTCGGCGGCATCCTCGCCCAGGGCACCTTCGGGTTCTCCAGCGGCCAGGTGATCATCTTCGCGATCGCCGCCAACGTCGTCGCGGGCGTGAGCACCTTCGTCTCCGGACTGTTCGACGACCGTTTCGGTGCGAAGCCGGTGATCGTCGTCTCCCTGGTCGGCCTGATCCTCGCCGGCGTCGGCGTCTTCCTCGCCCACGACCTGGGCGCCGGCGCGTTCTGGATCGGCGGGCTCATCCTCTGCCTCTTCGTGGGGCCGGCCCAGTCGGCCAGCCGCACCTTCCTCGCCCGAATCACCCCGGCGGGCCGCGAGGGCGAGGTCTTCGGCCTCTACGCGACGACCGGCAGGGCGGTGAGCTTCCTCGCCCCCCTCCTGTTCTCCACCTTCGTGGCGGTCGCGGGCGCACAGTACTGGGGCATCCTGGGCATCGTGATCGTGCTGCTCCTCGGCCTGCTGCTGCTCATCCCGGTGAAGTCGCGGCGGGAGTTCACCCCGGTTAAGTAGGCCGCCCGGCTGGCGCTCGCGGCGTGCAGTTGAGAGGCTGAGGCAATGACATCCACCGCCGACAAGGCCGCCCTGCTCGCCTCGCTGCACATCCCGGGTGACCCCCTCATCGTCACGAACGTGTGGGACGCGGTCACGGCACGCGTCGTGGCCCAGGCCCGCGGGGTGAAGGCGCTCGCCACCGCGAGCCACGCCGTGAGCTTCGTGCACGGGGTTCCGGACAACGAGGGCCTCACCGTTCAGCAGGCCCTCGAGACCGCACGCCTCATCGCCGGCGCCGTGGACATTCCGGTGTCCGTCGACTTCGAGAAGGGCTACGCCCCGGATGCCGCGGGCGTGCGGGCGAACGTGGCCCGCCTGATCGAGGCGGGCGCGGCCGGCCTCAACATCGAGGACTCGCTCGAGTCGGCGAGCGGACCGCTGCGCGAGCCGGCGGATGCCGCCTCCCGGGTCGCCGCCGCCCGTCGCGCCGCGGAGGACGCGGGCGTGCCGCTCGCGATCAATGCGCGGGTCGACTCCCTCGTGAGCAAGCCGGCCGACTGGGCGGGGGCCATGGACCGCGCCAACCGCTACCTCGACGCCGGGGCGACGAGCGTCTTCGTGCTGCGCCTGCCCACCGAGGGACTGGTCGAGCGCGCCGTGCGCGACGTGAACGGACCCGTCGCGGTGATCGCCGACCCCAACTCCGTGCCGCTCAGGCGGCTCGCGGAGCTCGGAATCGCGCGCGTGAGCTTCGGCCCGGGCACGCTCGGCCTCACCCTTGCCCACCTGCAGCGCGCGGCGGCCACCCTCACGGCCCTCGGCGACTACCCCGAGGAACTCGGCTTCAAGTACTAGGTGTAGTTCCCAGGGACGTTGTG
>NZ_VRMG01000116.1 GCF_008040105.1 Lacisediminihabitans profunda | reverse complement strand
GACCAGCAACTGTGCTCTCGTTCATTATTCGGCGCCTAGGCGCCTCGATCCTGGTGCGCCTCGTCGCCAGTTTCCTCATCTACAACCTCGCCTCCCTCGCGGGAGACCCGCGCGGTGACCTGCGCGGGTCGACGGCCCCCAACAAGGCGGCGCTCAGCGCGGCGCGCATCGACCAGCGTCAGCTCAACGTGCCGACGCCCCTGCGCTTCTTCATCTGGCTGAGCGGCATCCTCAAGGTCTTCCTCGGTCAGTTCACTCTCGGCGACAGCGTCAACGGGCACTCCGTCATCAGCCTGGTCGGCAGTTCAGCGGCGAACACCCTCCAGCTCGTCACCGCGGCAACGTTGCTTGCGGTCATCTTCGGCGTCGCCATCGGCATGAGCACGGCGATCCGCCAGTACAGCGGCGACGACTACACCGTGACGTGCCTCCCGTCCCTGTTCTTCTCGCTCCCGGCATTCTGGGTG
>NZ_VRMG01000115.1 GCF_008040105.1 Lacisediminihabitans profunda | reverse complement strand
GGAGTCCACGCAGGCCCGGGCACGGATGGGGGAAACGCCTGGAGCCGGGTGGGTCCCGCCGTCAGGGAGAGGTGCACCGGGCGTGGGGTTGCAACCCCCGGCAGCGAAGGCATCCCGGCAGCGGACGAGGCACGCACGACTTCGAGATCGAAGCCCGGAGACACGGTGAACTCGGCTCCCGCATGCGCCGCCTGCCGCACGTGCTCGAGCGAGACGAGGGTGCCGGCGCCTACCACCTTTCCCCGCTCGCGGGCGGCCCGGACGACAACCCGCAGCGCCGCGATGTCATCCGGCGTCTGAAGCGGCAGCTCAATGACGTC
>NZ_VRMG01000114.1 GCF_008040105.1 Lacisediminihabitans profunda | reverse complement strand
GGGATGAACGCCGTCGTGGGAGGGATCTTCGGCACGCGGCGGGGCTACTAGCCGACCGCCGAGTCGGCGGGCTACGAGTCGATCGGGAGGCCGAGCAGCTGCATCAGACCCAGGACGACGCCCACGCAGACCAGGAGGGCAGCGGCAAGAGCCGCGATGGCCAGTCCCCGTCGGTGCTCGAACCAGTAGGCGGAGCCGGGATACCGGGCGAAGAACGCCGCGCGGGGCATCGGCTCCTTCACCACCTGCACTTCCTCACCGAGGGCGTTCGCCACAGCGAGCATGGATTCCGCGGTCCAGT
>NZ_VRMG01000113.1 GCF_008040105.1 Lacisediminihabitans profunda | reverse complement strand
GGGCTAGACCGACTCAGAACCCCCAGCAACCCACGGGAACTGCGCACCGTCCAGCACGAAGACCCGCCAAAAGCGCAGAGCCACGCCTTTGACTATCGTGAGCATCGTTCCCGGAGCGGCCGCAGCTACGGAATGTGAACTCCCGAATCCTCGCCGTGAACGTCTTCCGGCGGAAGCATCGAAAATTCGTGTTCTTGAACGGTCACGAGTTGTTGAGCGATGATGGCTGCGATGGTGGTGGCCCACTCACGGTAGGTTCGGCCGTCGCGTACTTTCGGGGCGTTTGGCGTTTCCAGGCCGGC
>NZ_VRMG01000112.1 GCF_008040105.1 Lacisediminihabitans profunda | reverse complement strand
GATTGGTGGGTGACTCTGTTTCCATGGTAACCATCTCCATGGCAACAACACTAAGCATACAAGAGGAATGTGATAACGAGGGCACAGTAATGACTGTTTCAATGGCAACCCTCCTCCAAACACAGTGTTACAGTTCGCACCGCCAACATACACTCACATACATGCAAATGTTAAAGTCTTGTTCCCAGGCCCCACCCAGCG
>NZ_VRMG01000111.1 GCF_008040105.1 Lacisediminihabitans profunda | reverse complement strand
CTCACACGGCCCACGATCGTCGGCGCCGAGCAATGCCCCGAGTCAAGCACCAACTGCCACGGCCACGCCGATCAACGCGGCCGATCCCGCCACCTGGATCGTCTCCGAAACCGGCATCGGCCCCTTCCAGCTGGGCGCGAACCTGAAGAAGGTAACCGCGGATCTCATAGGCCTGTCCGCCGATACTAAGAATTGCCCAAACCCTAGGGCGGCGTTCTTCACCGGCACGGATGTGGGTATAGCCGTGTTCGTCGATAGTGCGGGAAACATAGTCGGGGTGGACGCCAGCCCCACCCGCCCCCGCGGCCTCGCTTGCCCGCACACCGCACTGGGAATCGGCTACAGCTCGACGGCAGCGGAGTTAACGTCCGCCTACCCCTAGATTGAGCGAACCGACTACTATCCCGACGGTAGCTTTCCGCTCTATACCGGGAAGACGGCCTCAGGCTCGTGGTTCACCTTCAGCGTGGTCGCCGCGACTCAGGCGGTCGGCAGCATGGGAGTCTGGCCGGGCACAAGACCACCCTACGAATACTGCGGGTGGCAGACACCGCCGTTAACGACGGATGGCCGGCGAGTCTCCTCGCCGGCCATCCGTGTGCTGCTGCTGACGCCTCGATCGCGGCGACCGGCTCCTCGATCGCTTCGCGCCCCGGCTGGCGCTTGGTC
>NZ_VRMG01000110.1 GCF_008040105.1 Lacisediminihabitans profunda | reverse complement strand
GGTGGCCCTTGCGGGCCACCTGGGCGACTACCGTACGTAGGTCAACCGAGCGAACGATCCGCCCGGGGACTTCAGTTTACGGAACCGCCCGCTGCGACAATCTTCTGCTCGGCAGAGCCGGAGACCTTGTCGACTGCAACGTTCAGCTTAACCGCAATGTCACCTGCGCCAAGAACCTTGACCGTTGCGTTCTTGCGAACGGCACCCTTGGCGACGAGGTCGCCAAGCGTGACGTCTCCGCCGGCCGGGTACAGCTCGGCGAGCTTCTCCAGGTTGACGACCGGGTATTCGACCCGGAACGGGTGCGTGAA
>NZ_VRMG01000109.1 GCF_008040105.1 Lacisediminihabitans profunda | reverse complement strand
GGGAGCAACACAGCCGGTGCACGGCCGCCGGCGGACCGATCTTCGCCCAGCTCGGACTGATCCCGCCCCGAGTGTCGCCCAACGCGACAGTGATCGGGGACCCCATGCACCAGCTCCAGCTCGTTCTGGCGCTCGAGGGCGAGGGGTGGTCGCGAGTGACGCAGTCGAACACCGGCGGACTGTTGCCTCCCGTCTTCACCCGGGTCGTGCACCCACGACTGGTCGGTCCGCTCGACAGCTACGACATCTGTCCCGGGTTCTAGGCGCCGCCGGCCGAGGTCGTCG
>NZ_VRMG01000108.1 GCF_008040105.1 Lacisediminihabitans profunda | reverse complement strand
GGCAGGTGGATGCGGCGGCGGAGTTCGCGTGACTGTGTCCGCTCGTTGCCGTTGTGCCAGTTCGACGAGGAACAAGCGCGACAAACGGGCACGCACGCGCGAACGCTCCAACGACAAGCGGGCACCTGCGCGCGAACGCCCCAACGACAAACGGCCACGCGCGCGAGGACACCCCAACGACAAAAGGCCGCACCCGAGGGTGCGGCCTTTCGTGTGGAACAGGTGCTACGGGAGGAGCGTCACAACAGTGCCGGCGCCGACGGTGCGGCCACCCTCGCGAATAGCGAAGCGGAGGCCCTCCTCCATGGCGATCGGCTGGATGAGGTTGACCGTCATCTCGGTGGTGTCACCAGGCATGACCATCTCAGTGCCCTCGGGCAGCGAGATGACGCCGGTGACGTCCGTGGTGCGGAAGTAGAACTGCGGGCGGTAGTTCGCGTAGAACGGGTTGTGGCGTCCACCCTCATCCTTAGACAGGATGTAGGCGTTCGCCTCGAACTCGGTGTGCGGCGTGACCGAACCAGGCTTGACGACA
>NZ_VRMG01000107.1 GCF_008040105.1 Lacisediminihabitans profunda | reverse complement strand
GAAATGCAGTAATGATGACGAGGTTGGAAAGATCAAATGCATGTTGCCTATAGACTGATAACTGTTTCAATCCCACAGTTAACTGTGGAGCCCCACCCCCTCCAGTCGATGGATCTGTGCAGCCTCATACCAACACAACAGAAGGCTCAGTGGTGGTGTGCCAGTGTGACTCAGGGTTTGTGCCGGAGGGAGTGATGACAGCAGTGTGTG
>NZ_VRMG01000011.1 GCF_008040105.1 Lacisediminihabitans profunda | reverse complement strand
CCGCACGGAATCTACGCGCTCAACTTTCAGGGCAGCGAGCTCACCCCAGCGGATTCCTGTGTACGCGAGCAGCAACACGACATCGCCCTGGTCCCCAACAGAAGTGGCGAGTTTCGCGACTTGGTCGTGGGACAGGTAGCCACGCTCCTTTTTGACAATTCGGGGAAGTCGGATCCCCTCGCATGGGTTTCTCACGACCAAGCCATTGATTCGGCCTGGGTTTAGTTCCTAGTTGCTTCCCTGTCTGGCGGGTGCCGGCTGGGACGATTCTTGGTCAGCGTAATACTCTTCCTCGACCTCGATCGGGGTGCGCAGGGCGAGTTCGCCGTGGAGGCGTTGGTTGTTCCACCACCACACATATTCCAGCGTCGCGAGTTCGACCTGCTCGACCGTTCGCCAAGGCCCTTGTCGGCGGATGAGTTCAGTTTTGTAGAGCCCGTTCACCGCCTCAGCCAAGGCATTATCGAAGCTGTCGCCGACGGTCCCGGTGGAGGGCGTCGCCCCAAGCTCGACGATCCGATCGGTGTAGACGAGGGCCATGTAGTTCGAGCCGTGATCGGAATGATGTGTCAGCCCGTCGAGTTTCCCGCCGGCGCCCCAGGCGGCCATGTCGAGTGCGCGAAGCGGGAGGATGTCGGCCTTCAACGTCGCCGCGACGTTCCAACCGACGATCCGCCTGGAGTACACGTCGGTGACGAATGCGACGTAAGCGAACCCAGACCACGTGGCAACATACGTCACGTCAGCAACCCAGAGCCGGCGCGGACCAACAGCGGTGAAGCGCCGTTGCACGAGATCGGCAGGCAGCACCGAAGCGGGATCTCGTCTCGTTGTGAATACTCGCTTCGAGCGCCTCACTCCCTGAACAGACGCGAGACGCATCAGCCGTTCCGTCTGATCCCGCCCGACATTCCAGCCCTGCCGTTTCAGCAGGGCATGCATCTTGCGACGCCCGTAGACGCCGTAGTTCTCCGCGTGCAGACGAGCGACTTCCGGGACGAGCAACTCATCACGCAGTTGACGTGCCGAAGCGGGCCGGCCCTTGGCCGCACGATACCCGCGGGAGGTCAGAAACCCACGAACTGCCGGACGCAGCACCCGGCAGATGGCCTCGACCCCGAAGCGGTCCCTCATCTGATCGATGAAGCGAATCATTTCGTCGTGGGGCGGTCGAGTTCCTTGGCGAAAAACACGCTCGCGGCCTTGAGGATTTCGTTCGCCCGTTTCAGCTCGGCGTTTTCGCGCTTGAGCCGCCGGTTCTCCTCGACCATGTCCGACGTGACGCCGGGCCTTGCGCCCGCGTCGACCTCGTAACGGCGCTGCCACACCCGCAACGTCTCGGGACTCATCCCCAGCAGACTTGCCACATGCCGGATCGCCGTCATCTGATTCGGGTGATCCACCCGCGCCTCACCGAGCATCCTCAGAGCCCGCTCACGCATCTCAGTCGTATATCTAGCCATCAGTTCCATCCTTGATCAAAAGACGGAACTAAACCCAGGCCGAATCACATACGTGGCTTTCGCCCGCTGTGCGAGGGACTGCGACGCAGCACCGTCGAGTATCTTCGACGTTCCAGCGGAGACAACAGCGCAGGCGGATGCGTTGATTCTTCACCGTATGACTCCGCCCGAGTGCGACAACAGTCGGGTCGAGGAGTGTGATCGTGACCGACGTGCCGTTTGCCACAATCGTGTGATCGAGGGGTCATGCACTCGCCAGCCGGCTGCCGTTGCGCTCGCGGGGACGCTCGGGCTACCTTTTCCCGGAGCGAACACGTGCCGTGTTCCGACAGGGTTTGCGCATGGCGGCTCCAGGGCTCTATTCGACCGCTCGTCCGAACAAGGGGGTCGATGGGCGGCAGCTATGCCTGCTGTTCTATGTCCGCGAGAGAGTTGGTTCGTTTAGTCACGGGAGCCACCACCGTGCCGAGTGACACGCCTTCGGCGTCCCAACACCGCAATAGTCGGCGACGTATGAAGAACAGCGCGTCGCGACCACGATCTAGCGAACCACCTCGTGTAGCGCCGTCTCGGTAAGGTCACCCGATCGCGTTGACACAATCGGCGTGGCCTTCACGGCCGCGTGAACAACTGATTCTCTGAGTCGACTAAGCCCCAAGGCGGTCCTGAGAAGCGTTCGATTCTAATTCGTCTGATTGAATAGCCCCATGGCCATCACCGCCCACGGCTTTGGGCCACGACACACGCACGCCGCCAGAAACCTTCTCAAACGCTGGTGGTTTTGGCTCATCATTGCGGTCGTACTCCTTCTGATTGGCACTACGGCGTGGATCGGCACGCGGGCCCTCGCCGCCAAGTCGGAGCTCGAGGCGGCCCAGACCCAGGTCGGCCAGTTGAAGGCCGACCTGGCCGCCCAGAAATTCTCCGGGCTCCGCAAGACCATGGCCAAGATCGAGGTGCACGCCGCCAAGGCTCGCGACCTCACCAGCGATCCGGTGTGGCAGGCGGCGGAGTCAATCCCCGTCGCCGGCAAGAATCTCACCGTGGTGCGCCAGCTTGCCGCTGCCACCGACACGGTGGTGGTGGATGCGGTAGCCCCTCTGGTAAAGGTCGCCTCCACGCTGAGTCTCAAGTCGTTCGCCCCGGTCGACGGCGCCATCAATCTGGCCCCGCTCACCGCAGCCGTGCCCGCCGTGGCCCAGGCGAAGGCCGGCATCCACGCGGCGACGGTCACTCTCGACGGCATCGATACCTCGGGCACCGTCGCGGCCCTCGGTGCCGCAAAGCTGAAACTGGTGGGGCTGCTCGGCGGGGTGTCGCCCCTGATCGACACGGCGAATGAGGTCCTTCCGTTCATCGCACCAGCCATGGGCTCGGAGAAGCCGCGCAACTACGTGGTGATGTTCCAGAACAACGCGGAATCGCGGCCCCTCGGGGGCACGGCGCTTTCGTTCGCCCTCGTCACGATGGACAAGGGCAAGATCACGCTCGCGAGCACGGTGAGTGCGGGTTTTGACCATTTCGCTCACTACCCGGACTCGGTGATCCCCGTGCCTGATGGGCTGCAGAGCCTGTATGAGGGCACATTCGGAACATTCATCCCCAATGCGACCGTGCGGCCGAAGTTTGCGACGGCCGCGCAGGTGACCTTCGAAATGTGGAAGAGACAGTTCGGCACCGAGGTCGACGGCGTCATCTCCATCGACCCCGTGGCGCTCAGCTACATTCTGCGAGCCACAACGCCCATCACGCTCAGCTCGGGCGACATCCTCACCAGCGACTCGCTGGTTCCGTTGCTGCTCAACGGGCTGTACCAGCGGTTCAACACCGGGCACGATGTGAAGGACAACGCGTCGCAGGACGTGATCTACGGAGAGGCCGTCGCGGCCACGTTCGCGAAACTCTCCGGAGGTCCGCTCGACCCGAAGCTGCTGCTCGGGGCCATCATGCAGAGCACCGCGGAGCGTCGCCTGCTCATCTGGAGCGCCAAGCCGGCAGAGCAGGCCGAACTCGAGAAGGGCGGCTTCACCGGCGACCTGCCGGTGAGCGACGCGAAGACCGACCGCGTGGGCGTGTACTTCGAAGACAACGTCGGGTCCAAGCTCAACTATTACCTGGGTCAGGCCGTTCACCTGCAGCAGGGCGTCTGCCGCACCGACGGGCGCCAGACCTATCGGGTGGGCGCGGACCTCACAAGCACCGTGCCGGCAAACGCAGCGAAAGCGCTCTCGCCGTCGATTCTGGGCGACTGGAAGGCCGAGAAGGTCAAGCCGGGCGTGCAGCGCATGTTCGTGTTCGTCTACGCCCCGCCCGGCACCCAGTTCGCCGGCGCGACGGTGAACGGCGCGGCGGTGAGCCTCGATCCCCAACACGACGAGGCCTACCCGGTTGCGAAGCTGCGGGTCTCGGTGACTGCCGGTGCCACGGTCAAGATCACGGTGGACATCGTGGCGGCCCAGGCGGGCACGAAGGCACTCGACGCGATTGTCACCCCGATGGTGCATGCCGCGACGGTTGATCGCCCGCCGCTCGACTGCGCGACAGTCACGGGCAAATAAGACTCCTACTCACTTGGTGCGGGCCGCCCGTCGCGGCAAGGGCCTTGCGCCCGCTGAGCTCCCGGACAGCCTTCACGCAAAGGACCACGCGCAGCTGATCATGGAAACTGAGAACGCTCCGTCTCCGGCGCGACTCGGCTGACACGCCCGTCTGCTTGACTGTCTGCAGTTGCGCCATTTCGGCCGCCGGAATGTATGGAGGGACACATGAAGATCTCGGTCATCGGATGCGGGTATCTCGGAGCGGTACATGCCGTGGCGATGGTCGAACTCGGGCATCACGTCGTGGGCATCGACGTGGATGCCGCGAAGATCGCGCAGCTCACGGAGGGCCGACCCCCGTTCTTCGAGCCGGGCCTGCCCGAGATCCTCAGCTCGGCACTGGCAACCGGCCGCCTGCGCTTCAGCACGGACATCGCCGAGGTCGCGGGTTCGCGCGTGCATTTTGTTGCCGTCGGCACGCCGCAGCGCGACGGAAGCAACGCGGCGGACATGACGTACGTCGACTCCGCCATTGACGCCCTCCTGCCCCACCTCGCTCCCGGAGACATCGTGGTGGGTAAGAGCACCGTGCCGGTCGGGTCCGCGACCCGCCTCGCCGGCGTGCTCGAGGCATCCGGAACCGGAGCGGTGCTCGCCTGGAACCCCGAGTTCCTGCGCGAAGGATTCGCGGTGCTCGACACCATGTCGCCGGACCGCCTGGTCTACGGCGTGGCCTCCGGAGACGACACCGCGGTCGTCGCGTTGAACGAGGTGTACGCCACCGCGATCGCTGCGGGCACTCCGGTCGTCGTCACCGACTATGCGACCGCCGAACTCGTCAAGGTCGCGGCCAACGCCTTTCTCGCCACCAAGATCTCGTTCATCAACGCCATGGCCGAGATCGCCGAAGTCACCGGGGCCGACGTCACCCAGCTCGCCGACGCCATCGGCTACGACAGCCGCATCGGCCGTCGCTTTCTGAACGCGGGGGTGGGGTTCGGTGGCGGATGCCTCCCCAAGGACATCCGCGCCTTCACCGCGCGCGCGGAGGAGCTTGGCCGGGGCGAGTCCGTCGCGTTCCTGAAGGAGGTGGACCAGATCAACCTGAGGCGGCGCCAGAGAGTCGTCGATCTCACCGTCGACGCCCTCGGTTCGGTGGTGAACGAGAAGAAGGTCGCGGTGCTCGGCCTCGCCTTCAAGCCGCATTCCGACGACGTGCGCGACTCACCGGCCCTCGACGTCGCCGTGAAGTTGCGTGGGCTCGGGGCGAACGTCATCGCGACGGATCCGCAGGCCATCGAGAACTCACGGGCACGGCACCCTCAAATCTCCTACTCCGCCGATATCGCGGAAACGCTGAGGGATGCGGATGCCGTGGTGCTCGTCACCGAGTGGCCGGAGTTCGCCGGCATCGACCCCGTGTGGGCTGCGGGCCTGGTGCGCAATCGGACCATCATCGACGGACGAAACAAGCTCGACGCCGCAGCCTGGCGTGCGGCGGGCTGGACCTACCTCGGGCTGGGTCGTCCGTAGGGCTACTCTTCGACGGGCCGGGGCGGCCCGGTCGCGGCAAAGGCCTTGCGCCAGCTGAGTTCCCGCGCGGCCTTCACGCAACAGACCACGAAGGTGAGCCAGCCGAACTCCACGAGCAGGGAGCTCTCGGCGAGGGCGGTGGTGAGAAGCGCCACGAGCACGAGGGCTGGCCAGGCGTAGACGAAGCTGCGCTGGCGGGAGGCGAGCAGCCAGGAGCGGATGAAGGTGAGGCCGACGAGGCCGACGAAGGCGAACAGGCCGATCAGGCCGAGCTGGAACCACACGTCGAGGTAGGCATTCAGGCCCGAGGTGGGTGTGCGGTCGAAGTAGTTGGGGAAGATCTGGAAGGGTGGGACGTCGTGCCGCCAGTGGCCCACCCAGCCCCAGCCCTCGAGCTCGTGCGCCGGGATGAGGGTGCGCATCGGCCGCCAGAGCGCCAGCCTCTTGTTGAGCTCGTTGCTCGCGCTGAGCGCGTTGATGATGGGCGTGCGGGCCGCCCAGGCGACGGCGGCAACGGTGATGGTCGCGGCGAGCAGGCCGATCTGCCAGAACCGTTTGCTCTCGGCGGGCACCCGGCGCAGGCCGAAGAGTGCGAGGGCCGCGACCAGCACGATGATGAAACTGCCGAATGCGATCGGGGAGCGGGTGAGCAGCAGGAGGAGTCCGGCGAGCACGAGCGAACCGATCGATACCCCCCGCCGCACGGACTGGGTGCGCAACTCGGTGCCAAAGGTGACGATCGCTATGAGGGCGATCACGCCGAGCTGGTTGCGGGTGCCGAAGATGCCCTGGATGGGCCCGAATTCGGCGAGGTTGCCCTGGATGCCCAGAAAGCGGATCGGCGCGTCGATGAGCACACCCGAGAAGATTTCGAGAGCGAACGAGAGCACGAGGGCGACGCGCAGAACGTCACCGAACGCCCGCGCGATCTGGATCGTGTCGCGATTGAGCGCGACATAGATGCCGAGCATCGTCGTGGCGCCGAGGTAGACGACGCTGCCTAAGGTGGCCCACTGGTACTCGCTCCAGAACACCGAGAGGGCCGCCCAGCCCACAAACACGAGAAGGGAGATGGGCAGGATGCCGTGCCACTCGATTCCCTCCCGTCTGGCCAGGATCGACAGCGATGCGAACAGCACCTGCACGGCGAGGATGCCGAGCAACCCGGCCCAGCCGATGAGCTGCTGCAGGAAGAGGGCGCCGAGCTCGCTGCCGATGATCGTGAGGGTGAGCGCGGCCGCGAACCGCGGCGAGCCGAAGAAGTTCTTGCCGGCGGCGAGAATCTGGTGTGGTGGGGGAACCTGCGTCATGTCGTCTCGCGTTCCGCGATCGACGGCTCGGCGGCCAGCGGGGTCAGCTTGGTCTTGACCGCCCAGATCACCAGCAGCATCCAGCCGCCCTCGAGCAGAATTCGGCTCTCGGCAACGCTCTGCACGAGCTGCGCCGCGAGCATGAGGATCGGCAGCAGAGCCACCCAGGTGAGCCGGCCCGGTTCGCCCGGCTTGGTGATGATGCCGTCGGTGGCCATGATCCACGAGCGCAGCAGGGTGGCGAGCACGAGGGCGGCGAACACGACGAGGCCTACGATGCCCACCTGCAGCCACACGTCGAGCCAGGCGTTGTGCGCGTGAGCGACGGCGACCCCGCCGCGCCTGATGAGTCCCTTGAAGGGGGCAATCCACGGAATCCAGTAGCTCAACCAGCCCCAGCCGAAGGCTGGTCGTTCGGTGGCCAGTCCGATCACCTTGTCCCAGATGCCCTGCCGGCCGGTGAGGGTGTCGCTCTTGCCGAGCACACCGAGGATCGGGTTGCGCAGCAGGAAGCCCACCGCCGCGAGCACCAGCACGCCGACGCCCACGCCCGCATAGGCGAGCCGGCGGGACCTGGCCCGGCGAACCACGAGCGCCGCCACGGCGACGACGGCCACGACGAGAACTCCCACGAAGATGGTGGCGGATCGGGTGAGGCCGATCGTGAGCACGGCCACACCGATCCAGAACCAGCCCCAACCGCGCCCCACCCGGCGCGAGGCGAGCTGGATCGCGAACACGATGAGACCGAGCAGGGCCGCCATGCCGAGCAGGCTCGAGTTGCCGAGGATGCCCTGGATCTTGCCGCTCACGAAGAGCAGGTTGCGAGACCAGTAGAGCAGCGCCGCCGGGTGCGCCTCCGGGGCGATCCAGATGGGGTAGATCGGGTGCCGGATGAACGCCGACACGACGAACTCGAACAGGAACGAGAGACCGAGGACGGCGCGGAAGACCCAGCCCAGAACCGTGAGCAGCTGCGTCCAGCTGAGGGTGATCACGATCGAGACGGCGGCGGCCGTGGTCACGAGCTGCACGGTCGCGCCGAGGGCGCTGTACAGCGGGTAGAACGACCAGGCGATGGAGACCGTGGTGACCAGCAGGAAGGCGAGCAGCGTGTACGGCAGACCGCTGAGGCGGAGTCTGGCTCGGTTGCGCACGAGGAGCACGATCGAGATCGCCACGATCACCGCGACGATCGCCCCGTAGCCGTACCAGGAGAGGGAGTTGCGCCAGAAGTCACCGGCGAGCCCGGTGAACAGCACGAAGCCGGCGAACCCGAGACGGAATCCGCGACTATCGAGTTGTTCCATAGGGAACAGGTTAGGCGCTCGCCGCTGAAGAGGAGCGGAGGCGGACGGTCAGCCGGAGTTGGAGGTGCCCACCACGGCGGGGGATGACGCCGCGCCGGCCACGAAGCAGCGCAGGGGAGGGGATTCGCTCGACCGCTTCACGGTCACCTGGAGCCTGGCGTTGTGTGGCGCGGTCGCGGAGTCCAGGACGGTGATCGCGGACGCCTCGAACCTCTCATCGAGACCCTGCCCCGGGTAGGCCTGGCGCAGCGTCGCGACGCAGAGGTCCCAGACCTGCCGGGCGCTGTAGCCGTCGACGGTCGCGGCATCCGGGTCCTGGCTATTGAGTGGCAGCTGGCCGGTGTCGAGCGGCCGCGGGGTGAGCGAGGACGGGGCGCCGCTCGGCGTTGGACTCTCGGCGGGCCCGCCGCCGGCGACCGGCGCGCATGCCGCGAGGGCGACGCTCGCGAGCACCGCAAAGGCGAATCCGATTCGCTTCCTCACGCCTCCATGGTACGACCGCCGCGTGCCGATGACCGGGGCCTCGGCGGCCGACCGGGACCTAGACGAACGCGGCGCGACCGGTGATGGCGCGGCCGACGATGAGGGTGTTCATCTCGCGGGTGCCCTCGTAGGAGTAGATGGCCTCGGCATCCGCGAAGTAGCGGATCACGTCGTAGTCGAGAACGATGCCGTTGCCGCCGAAGAGTTCGCGGCACCAGGCCACGGTCTCCCGCATCCGGCTCGTGGTGAACTCCTTGGCCAGGGCGGAGTGCTCGTCGCCCTGCGTGCCCTCGTCGAGCATCTGGGAGACCCGGGTGACGAGGCCGATCGACGAGGTGATGTTGCCGAGGCTCTTGGCGAGCAACTCCTGGATGAGCTGGTGGCTGCTGATCGGCTTGCCGAACTGGGTGCGCTCGCCGGCGTACTGCACCGCCGCCTCGTAGGCGCCGACGGAGTTGCCCACGGCCGCCCAGGCGACCTCGGCGCGGGTGAGGCGCAGCACGGCGGCGGTCTCGCGGAACGACCGGGAGCCCTGCAGGCGGTTCGCCTCCGGCACCACCACGTTGTCGAGGGTGATGTCCGCGTTCTGCACGATGCGCAGAGCCTGCTTGTTCTCGATGCGGGTGCCGACATAGCCGGGGGTGGAGGTCGGAACGATGAAGCCCTTCACCTGGCCGTCGTCGGCATCCTTGGCCCACACGATCGTGACGTCGCTGATCGAGCCGTTGCCGATCCAGCGCTTGGCGCCGTTGATCACCCAGGTGTCGCCGTCGCGCCGGGCGACGGTGCGCAGGCCCTGGGCGGCATCCGAACCGGAGAGCGGCTCGGTGAGCGCGAACGCCCCGAGCAGCTCGCCCGAGGCGAACCGCGGCAGCCACTCCGCGCGCTGCTCCGGGGAGCCGGCGACGGCGATCGAGCCCATCACGAGCCCGTTCTGCATTCCGACGAGGGTGGCGAGGCTCGCGTCGACGCGAGCAAGCTCGAGGGCGACCCAGCCGCGGAACACCGCCGAGTTCTCGAATTGGCGGGTCTCCTCCCAGGGCTGGCCGAACAGGCCGAGCTCGGCGAGCCTGGTCACAACGCTGCGCGGGAAGAACTCCGCCTTCGCCCACAGGTCGTTGACGATGGGACGCACCTCGGCCTCGAGGT
Source organism: Lacisediminihabitans profunda (assembly GCF_008040105.1). Lineage (GTDB taxonomy): Bacteria > Actinomycetota > Actinomycetes > Actinomycetales > Microbacteriaceae > Lacisediminihabitans > Lacisediminihabitans profunda. Next base: position 120,738 of record NZ_VRMG01000011.1, on the reverse strand, counting down.
AGGTGCGCAGCTCCATGATCAGTTGCTTCTCGCGGTCGGTGAGGCCGTTCTCGAAGCCGTAGAAGTCACTCGGCAGAGTCTGGAACGGGAGTGCCTCGTCGGGCAGCTGGCTGGTTTCGAGGAGAGACGTCATGAAGGCTCCAGTGCGTTGGGGTGTGGGGGAGTCGAGGTGTCGTGGTGCGTGACCCGCCTCGAGGCTATTCGGGGTGGCTGCATGTTCTCCAAGCGGTTGGTACTTTTGTCTAACCGAGACTTGAAGGACACCGCCGATGTTTGTAGGCATCACCAATACGCCCCGACCGTACGCCTGGGGGTCGACCACGGCGATCGCCGAGCTTCTCGGACGGGAGCCGTCCGGCGAACCGGAGGCCGAACTGTGGCTGGGCGCGCATCCCGGCTCGCCGAGCGTGATCCTCGACCCGACGCAGACCGGCGGCGCGACCGATCTCGCGGCCTGGATCGCGGCCGACCCGCAGACCGCGCTCGGACCCTTCGCGGCATCCGGCCGGCTGCCGTTCCTGCTCAAGATCCTGGCCGCGGCGTCCCCGCTGTCGCTGCAGGCGCATCCCACCCCGTCGCAGGCGGCCGCCGGATTCGCGCGCGAGAACGCGCTCGGGGTGCCGCTCGACGCCCCGCACCGCAACTACAAGGACGCGCATCCGAAGCCGGAATTGATCTTCGCGCTCAGCCCCACCTTCGACGCGCTCTGCGGATTCCGCCCGCTGAAGGAGGTGCGGGAGCTCGTCACCGGCCTTCTCGCCGCGGCGGACGCGCTCGAGGACCCGCAGCCGCAGCCGATCGAGGACCTGCTCGACTCCCTGTCGACCGGGCTGCGCGAGACCTTCGAATGGCTCATCACCCGGGGACCGGGCGTGCCCACCCTGGTCGCCCTCGTCAGCACACTCGCCGACACCGTGCCCGAGCTCGCGGTGGCGCGCGCGCTCGCCGCCGAGTACCCGGGCGACCCCGGCATCGTGATCTCCCTGCTGCTCAACCACGTGACGCTCACCCCGGGGGAGGCGCTCTACCTGCCGGCCGGAAACATCCACGCCTACCTCGGCGGGCTCGGCGTCGAACTGATGGCCGCCTCGGACAACGTGCTGCGCGGGGGGCTCACGCCCAAGCACATCGACGTGCCCGAGTTGCTCGGCGTGCTCGACTTCACCCCGGTACCCGTGCCGTATCTCACGGCCGAGACCCCCGCGCCCGGCGTCTCGGTGTTCCGGCCTCGAGTGCCGGACTTCGTGCTCTACCGGGTGGACGCGGATGCGACGGTCGCCATCACCGGCCCGGCGATCGCCCTCTGCACCTCGGGTGCGGTGACCATCACCGGAGCCTCCTCGTCGAGTGCCCTCGCGCGCGGCTCCGCGGCCTACGTGACGCCCGACGAGGGCTCGCTGCACCTCTCCGGCGGTGGAACGGTGTTCCTGGCCACCACGGGGTCGTAGGGCCGCCCCTCCCGACGGTCGGTCAGGAGAAGAAGCCCTCGGCATAGGCGTCCCAGTACGCGGACTCGAGTTCGCCGAACTCGGCCGAGCGACTTCCGTCGTTCGCGATGACCAGCGGTTCGGGATGCGGCGCGTCTTCGCGCTGGTCGACGTCGAGCCGGCGCCCGAGCCTGGCGCCGATCTCGCGAGCCATTCGACGGGCGAACTCGCCCTGCGTTTCGATGTAGCCGCTCGGCCGGAGTTCCGGCGGCGCGACGTCGAGGTGGGCGACGTATCGAACGTAGCGCGCGACCAATTCCTGCACGGGGATGTTGTCGCGAACGTAGTTCGGAGTCTGGATGACGGGCACGTCGCCCTCCGCCCAGACCCGTGCCAGGTAGTTGCCGAACCGGCCGTCCTCACCCGGGCCGAACGGGTTCGGAATCACGAACTTGCGCATTCCCAGCCCGCGCTGCTCGGCATGGAGCCGGAAGAGTTCGTAGACCATCGCCTTGGAGAGACCGTACGGCGACACCGCCGCGTGCCGGAACGTTCCGAGGCCGGACGACGGTTCGTAGTAGCTGCCGGAGTACACCACGTGCGTGCCGCCGCCGTCCACAAGCGCATCCATCTGCTCCGGAATCCGATCGGACATCTCCCCGACCGCCGCGAGCAACGGGTAGTCGGCATTCTTGAAGCCGTCCATCGGATGCGCGTGCACGAGGAGCGCGTGAGGTCGCACCTCGGCGATCAGTCTCGCGAGGCTCCCCGTCGCGTGGGACACCCCGAAGTGGGCCGTGACCTTCGTGGAGAGCGAGGCGACCCGGTTTCCCCGGACTCCGTCGTACCCGCCATCCGGGCCGCGCAGTGCCGCGTGTACCTCGTGGCCGGCCGCCACCAGGCCGTTCGCGAGGACGGACCCCGTGAAGGATGAGGCCCCCGTCAAGAGAATGCGCACGGAGTCAGTATCCCGAGGGGGACGGAAGTTCGGCGGGGTCCACCGCGGCATCCTTGGCGCTCTGGTGCGCGATCGGGATCGGCCAGGCCACCCCCACGTGCACGTTCGCGGCGGCCAGCACACCCTCGGCCGACGGCTCATAGTTCTGGTCGGCGAAGTAGACCACCTGGGAGTTGTCCCGAACCGCCATGTAGCCATGGGCGCACCCGCGGGGCACCAGGATCGCCAGGCCGTTCTCCTCGCTCAGCTCAACCCCGAACCAGCTCAGGTACGTCGGGCTGTCTTCCCGCAGGTCGACGACGACGTCGAAGACGGCCCCCGCGACGCACCTCAGGAGCTTCTGTTCGCCGTGCGGCGCGCGCTGGTAATGCATCCCGCGCGTCGTTCCGGCGAGTCGGGTGAACGCGACGTTCGCCTGGCTCATCTCGAACGACACGCCGGCCGCCTCGAGCTCCGCCGAGCTGAACCCGCGCTGGAACCATCCCCGCTCGTCTTCCATCCGAGGAAAATCAAGCGTGAAGCAACCCTCGATCGGTGTCTTCTCGACGACGGTCACTTCTTCACCCCGATGGATCGGTAGACGACGCCGGCAGCCAGGCCAGCCGGGTCGACGGATCGCCGCGGATCGAGCAGCACCTGGTCGCCCGAGAGCAGGTCGCCGATCCCGCGGTAGTCGGCCCACGGGGTCACCACGAGCACCGCGTCGACCGTGGCAACCGTTGCCCGCCAATCGACCACGAACTCGACTTCGCCGCCATCGATTCTCGCGTAGGCGTCCATGGCGAGTGGATCGTGGGCCAGGGTGGTGGCCCCGGCTGCCCTGAGCGCCCGGATCATGCCGAGGGCGGGTGTCTCCCGCACGTCGTCGGTCTGGGGCTTGAAGGAGAGGCCGAGCACGAGCACACGCTTCCCGTCGAGGGGCGGCAAACCCTCGGTCATCGAGTCCAGACTGAATCCGGGCTGGGCGCCGTTCACCTCGAGGATGGCAGAGGACATCTGCATCGGGAGCTCGAGCGTCAATCCGAACTCGCGGAAAGCCTCCACATCCTTGGGGAAGCAGCTGCCGCCGAAGCCGGGACCGGGAATCAGGTACTTGGCGATCGGATGCGCGCCGGCGACGCCATCGCCGCCGCTCCAGCGATGGTCGCTGAGCACGCCCTCGACGACGTCGAGCGGATCGATTCCGCCGACTCGCGCCGCGACGTTGGCGATCTCGTTCGCCGCGGAAATCTGGAGCGCGAGGTACAGGTTGTTCGCGTACTTCGTGAGTTCCGCGGTCTGAGTGTTCACCTCGAGCTTCGGGCAGGAAAAATCGGCGTACAGTTCGCGCAGTCGGTCGCGGGCGAGATCGTCCTCGAAGCCGATGACGATGCGGTCGGGACTGTTGAAGTCGACGAGCGCGCTGCCCTCCCTCAGGAACTCGGGGTTCATCCCGATTCCGAACGATTCTCGATCGGCCCCCGAGGCGGCGATGGTGTCGAGAACCAGCCCCTTGGTCGTGCCGGGCACCACCGTGCTCTTCACGACCACGGCGATGGGATGATCCGCGGCCGCCACGGCGCGGCCGGCCAGCTCGGCAGCGCTCCGAATCTGGCTGAGGTCGATGTCGCCGTCCCTGGACGGTGTTCCCACCGCAATCATGATGATGTCGGCCTCGGCGAGCCGGTCGACGTCGGGCAGCGAGAACGAGATCGAACCGGATTCGAGCAGCTGGGCCAGGAGTTCCTCCAGGCCCTGCTCGAAGATGGGCGGGATGCCGGCGGTCAGCGATTCGACGACGCTCTCCCGCATGTCCAGGCAGGTGACCGAGTGTCCGACGCTGGCCAGACCGACCCCGGTGACCAGCCCGACGTAGCCGGTGCCGATGATGGCGACCTTCACGCGAAGACCGCCGTTTCCTTCAGGTACTCGAGGTAGCGTCGCACGCCGCTCTCCACATCGACCGTGGTCGTGTAGCCGAGCAGGGACTTGGCCTTCGTCAGGTCCGGGCAGCGTCGCTGAGGATTATGGGTCAGGTACTCCGGGTCATCGTTCGACGCCATCACCACGGCGCCGGTATACCCGAGCACGTCTGCGGCTGCGCTGCGGAAGATCTCCGCGAATTCGAGAACCGAGAGTTCCGGGGTGTCGTTGCCGATGTTGAAGTAGTCGTATTTGCCGTAGGTGAGGCACTGCAGGTAACCGACCACCGCATCCGAGACGTAGCAGAAGGTGCGCGTCGGCGCGCCCGACGAGAAGATCTCGATGTCGTCCCCGGCAAGCACGCGGCTGGCCAGGTCCGCCGGGAGCCTCTTGTCGGCCGGGCTCATGCCGGGGCCGTAGTTGTTGAACGGCCGGGCGATGGTGATCGGCATGCCGAATTGCTGCGCGTAGACCCAGGCGATGGTCTCGCCGAAGCGCTTGGACTCGTCGTAGCAGGCCCTCGGCCCGGTGCACGAGACGTTGCCCAGGTACTCCTCGTTGGTCGGGATGGCTTCGGGCACCGGGTCGCCGTAGATTTCGCTGCTCGAGAAGAAGAGGAATCCCTTGAGATTCATCTCGCGACTCGCATCCAGCATCCGTCGGAGTCCCCAGATATTGGCGTCGATCGTCTCGATCGGGAACTGGCGATAGAACGTGGGCGAGGCGATGGAGGCCGCGTGCACGATGAAGAGCGGCTCACCGTCGGGCACCACCGATCCGAGATCGAGGTCGTTGACACTCGCGGCGACCACGGTCAGGCTCTCGGACTCCCGAGCCAGCGCCGCGAGCCAGTGCGTGTCGTTGGCGGCGGCGGGATCGACGGCGATGACGCTCCTCAGCCCGAGTCGGTCCGCATAGTCCACCAGGTAGTGCACGAGGTAGTAGCCGAGAAAGCCACCCGCTCCCGTGATCAGAACGTGGCTGCCGTCGAGCTTGTCCTTGGCGGTGAATCGCGAATGGATGTCCTGCAGGTCAGACGCCATCGAGGTGTGTGTCATGTTTGCTCTCTCGGTTTTGGGGTGGGTCAGCGCAGCCACGGGGCATCGCCCGAGCGCGCGAGATTGTCCAGCAGGTCGTGGTCGCGCTGCGTGTCCATGCAGGCCCAGAAGCCTTCGTGCTCGAAGAGCATGAGTTTTTTGTCGTCCACGAGACTGCGCAGGGGCGACTCCTCGAGAACCAGGTCTTCCTCATCGCGCAGATAGGAACGGAAGTCGCGATTGAAGAAGAAGAATCCACCGGAGATCCAGCTGGCGGCGAGGGGCTTCTTCTCGGCAAACGTGCTGACCAGGCCTTCGCTGGCCAGGATCTCGCCGAACCGGGCAGGAGGGTGGATGCCGAGGACGGTTCCGGTCTTGCCGTGCGCCTCGTGGAATTTGAGTTCCTCGGCGAGGTCCACGTCGGTCAGGCCGTCACCGTAGGTCAGCGCGAAGGCCGGAGCGTCGCCAAGAAAGCGTTCAGTGGCGTTGTGGATGCGGTACCCAGTCATCGTCTCCGCGCCGGTGAACGCGACGGTGACGCTCCAGTCCTCCACCTGTTTCGAATGGAAGGTCACCGACTTGTCGCGCATGTCGACGGTGAAGTCGGAGTTGATCTCCTGGTAGTTGAGGAAGTAGTCCTTGATGACTTCTGCCTTGTATCCGGCGCAGACAACGAATTTGCGGAAGCCATGCGAGGCGTACTTGCTCATGATGTGCCAGATGATCGGCTTGCCGTCGATGTTGATCATCGGCTTCGGCACCGAGTGGGTCTGCTCCCGGAAGCGAGTCCCGAGGCCCCCCGCGAGAATAAAGACGGGCACGTCTTCTGGATTCACTTGATGTACCGGTTCCCTTGTGCGCCTCGTGTCAGGTGATCGATTAGCATCGATTCCGAGCGGCGTCGTGACTTCACTGATCTGAGAATGAGTCTCGACGGTCCAGTATAGGGCGGCCGCGAAACGCCGACTAAAGGACCTGATCTCCCATGCAGGAGCCCAACACCCGCTTGTTCACGCGCCTCTCGATCGTCTGGCTGATCGCGTCACTCGTGCTTGTGGCCGTCGTCTACGGCGTGCTTGCCTGGGCAATCCCGCGAGGATTCGACTGGACGGATGAGGCGTGGGTCTACAGCCTCATCTCGAGCAATCGGATCGCCGTCGGCGAGGCGTGGGGCTTCCAGCACGTGTTGCATCCGCTCTTCGTCGCGACAGGGCAGAGCGTCATCGCCTTCCGTGTCATTCGCCTGGTCGGGTACTTCCTGGTCTCGGCATTCCTTCTCGTCGTCGCTCATCGCACGGCGAGCGCGCTCGGCTGGACTCTGCGCCTGACCAACTGGCTGCTCATCCTCGCGGTGAGCCAGATCGGTACGTTCGTGGCCTGGGCGTATCCGCCCCGCTACCTCGGCTATAACGAGATTTCTTCCTGGCTCACCCAGGTGGGCGCAGGCCTGATCGTGCTTCTCGTGGTTTCGCGAATCACGGCCAAGCCCGTTGTCGGCCCGCGCATCGTCCTTTCGATTTGGGTTGGCCTCGGCGCGATCGTCGTGCTGTTGGTCGCGGTCAAGATCACCACGGGGATCGTCTTCGGTGCCCTCGTCATCGCGGCGCTCTTCATTTCGAGGCCGACCCTCGTGTTTTCGCGGCGGGTGCTCACCCTGGCCGTCGGAGTCGTTGTGGGACTGCTCTTGCTGCTTGTGTCGGGATTCCCGTTCTTCGACTACGCCAAGAACCTTCTCTCCCTGATCTTCGATGACTCGGCGAGGAGTGCCTACGACCATCCGGTGGGCGAACTTCTCAAGACCTATGGACTCTCGTTCGCGGGCTCCGTTCGCACGATCCTCCTGTCGATTACCTTCTTCGTCGTGCTCGTCTCGCTTCTGCTTGGGCTGCTTTCTGCCCGAGTGAGCCGCCAGGCCGCGGGCCTGGTGGCCGCAACGGCGGGGATATTCGGAGTGCTGACCGTCATTTCGCTGTTCGTCTGGCCGGTCACCAACGTGCCGTTCGCGGACCTCGGCTACTTCACCCTGTTCACGGGGAGCGCGGCGCTGATACTCGTGACACTGTGGCTCGGTGTTTCTCGTGGCGGGGGCGAACTCACCTCCCAGGCGAAATGGGTCGTGATCTTCGGCTGCATCGTCGTGATCGCGACTCCGTTCGCCGGCGCCGTCGGCACCAACAACGGCATCATCGGACAGTTGCTCTATTCATCCACGATCTGGGCGGTTGCGCTGGCATTCCTGCTGGTGTTCCTGGGCCAGCGGCTGGCGCTCAGGGGCCACTCGGGGCTGTCGACGATGCCCCCGGTGATCCTGGTTTGCCTACTGCTCCTGTCGGCGATCGCGGTTCGCGGTGATGTGGTCAACCATCCGTACCGCACCGCGCCCTATGCGCTGCAGCAGTCGCCGACGAACGCGACCCACCTGCAGGGGATGCTCCTGACGGCGCAGGAGGCGGAATGGGCCGACTGGATCAGCTCGCAGGCGCGGTCGTTGAAGGCGGGAAGCACCCCGACGATAGCGATCTCGTCGCCGGGCGGCATCCTGACGTTCAACAACAGCCCGTTCGCCAGTCCGTGGGTCGAGACGTTCTGGCCGGTATCGTTCCGCTCGATCACCGCCGCGTGCGCTGACCACAAGGCGCCGACGAAGCTCTTCGTGCTTCAGCCGGGGAACGCGAAGGCAGGAAGCCAGGTCGTGAAGCAGACCGTCTCAGCACTCCAAGACTGCGGCATCAGCTTCCCGGGGGACTTCGTGAAGGCCGCCGTGCATCCTTCTAAGAACAAGGAATTCTCGATGACGATCTGGAAGCTCTCCCGCCCGTAACCCCGGGCCTGCCCACCGACCGAGGTTCTATCGGCGACGCGTGAGCCTCGGTCGTCCGAGCGGGGAGTAGCTCTTCCTGAGGAAAGAGAAGTACTCGGTCGCCTGGCGGATGAGCGCAAGCGGACGGCCGAAGACGTGGCTCGTCTCTCCGGCGACGCGGTGCTCGTGACCCACGGACACCTCCTGCACCGCGAAGCCGAGGCTCACCGCGGTCGCGTACAGTTCCGGGTTGACCATCGACCCGAGGTGACGGATCTGCACGTGCGACGCGAACTCGTGGGAGAGCCCACGAGCCCCGGCGTTGATGTCCCTGAGGTCGAATCCCAGGTACAGGCGGCACAGCGTCAAGTAGGTGTACGACGCGATCACGCGCACAGCGCCGCCTACCCGCACAGTGCGGTGTCCAAGGACGAGGCCCGCCCCACCGGCGAGCTCCCTGTCGAGATCGTGGAAGACCGACGGTGGATACTGCCCGTCCCCGTCGAGTACAAAGATTCTGTCGCCCTGGGCGGAGTTGATCCCCCGGCCGACGTTCCAGGCATACAGCCCGTTGGACTCGGCGGTCAGAACCCTGATTCGCGGGTCGGCCTCGGCGAGATCGCGAACAACGGCGACGGTGTCGTCGGTACTGGCGTTGTCGCAGACCAGGATCTCGCAATCGGGCCATTCGGCCACCTCGGAGGCGACCGCAGCGATCGTTCGAGCCACCGAGCCCTCTTCGTTATAGACCGGCAGCACCACGCTTCGCTTCACTGACTCTCCTTCGCGCACCCATGCATCCTGCCATACGTTGGTCACGGCCGAGTCCGATCGGGCGAGCTCAGATGGGCTCCGCGTTCCCTTCGCGGGCGTCGCTTGCCGGCCCCATCGTTGGCGCGTTCCGTGGGCTGGGAGCGGGCGACTCAGCCGGCGAGGCGCTCGCCGAAGGTGCGCCGGTAGGCGGTCGGTGTGGTCTGCAGCACCTTGACGAAGTGGTGGCGCATGACCGCCGCCGTGCCGAAGCCGGTGTCCGCGGCGATCGACTCGAGGCTCTGGTCGGTGGTCTCGAGCAGGTTCTGGGCACGGATGATGCGCTGCTTGTTGAGCCACGCCGCCGGCGTGGTTCCCATGTCGGCACGGAAGCGCCGCGCGAAGGTGCGCGGAGACATGAGGGCCTTGCGGGCCAGCTGGTCGATGGTGAGGTCCTCGGCGAGGTTCTTCAGCATCCACTCCGCCACCTCGGCGAAGGAGTCGGCGCAGCGCTCGGTGATCGGAAAGTCGATGTACTGGGACTGCCCGCCGTCCCGCTGCGGCGGCACCACCATCCGCCGCGCGATCACGTTCGCCACCGAGGCTCCGAGCTCCTTGCGCACGATGTGCAGGGCGGCGTCGATGCCCGCGGCGGTGCCGGCGCTCGTGACCACCTTGCGGTCTTCCACGAAGAGCACGTCGGGGTCGACCGACGTCGCGGGGAAGGCGGCCGCGAGCCGGTCGGTGTGCATCCAGTGGGTGGTGCTTCGGCGCCCGTCGAGGATGCCGGCCTGCGCGAGCGCGAAGGCCCCGCTGCAGACGCTCAACACCCACGCGCCGCGCGCCTCGGCGGCCCGGATCACCTCGAGGTACGCCTCGTCGATCGTGTCGAGAGAGTGGGCGGGGACCGCGATGAGGTCGGCATCGGCTGCCGCGGCCAGGTCGTGTTCGATGATCATGTCGAAGCCGAGGCTGGTGCGCACCGGGCCGGGGGCGGCGGTCGCGATGGTGAAGTCGAACGCCGGCCCGCCGCTGTCAACGCGGTCGATGCCGAACACCTCGCAGACCACGCCGAACTCGAACGGGGCGACCCCGGGAAGTGCGAGCAGAACGACCTTCTTGAGCATGGTCACACCTTTGGCTGGATATGTACGATTGATGGCAATACTGCCACTCGTGGCAGTTAGTTGCAACTCCTAGATTTACTGCCATGATCACTTTCGCACTCATCATCACGGGCCTCGCCGTCTGGGCGATCGCCGGATCCCTCTTCGCCATCCACCACGACGGCTATCGGCGCCAGCCCACGCGTCCGCGGTACTGAGCACGCCGGCCGGTCGGCGCCCGGTACTAGCCTGTAGGTCATGACTTGGCTTGTGACCGGCGGCGCCGGCTATATCGGTGCACACGTTGTTCGATCGCTACTCGATGCCGGCCTTCGAGCGGTGGTGCTCGACGACCTCTCCACCGGACACAAGAGCTTCGTGCCGCGGGGAGCCCCGTTCGTGCAGGCATCGATTCTGGATGGCGCCCGCATCGTCGACACGATCGACGAGCACGAGGTGACCGGCGTGATCCACGTCGCCGGCTTCAAATACGCGGGTGTCTCCGTGCAGCGCCCGCTGCACACCTATGAACAGAACGTCACGGGAACCGCGATCCTGCTCGCCGCCATGAGCGACCGCAAGGTGGACCGCATCGTGTTCTCGTCGAGCGCGGCCGTGTACGGCACGCCGGACGTCGACACCGTCACCGAGGACACCGCGAAGAACCCCCAGTCGCCGTACGGCGAGTCCAAGCTCATCGGCGAGTGGCTGTTGCGCGATCAGGCCGTGGCCGAGGGGCTGCGGCACACGTCGCTGAGGTACTTCAACGTCGTGGGCTCCGGGGATGAGAGCATCTCCGACACGAGTCCGCACAACCTCTTCCCGCTCGTGTTCGACGCCCTCGTGGCCGGACGCACGCCGCGCATCAACGGCAACGACTATCCGACACCCGACGGCACCAACGTGCGGGACTACATCCACGTGGCAGATCTCGCTGTCTCGCACGTCGCCGCCGCGCGCCGCCTGGATGCCGGCGAACCGCTCGAGCCCGCCTACAACCTCGGCAGCGGCGACGGCGTCTCGGTCGGCGAGATAATGGCGACGGTGGCGCAGGTCACCGGCATCGATTTCGTTCCGGAGATCGGCCCGCGACGCCCGGGGGATCCCGCCAGGATCGTGGCCGCCGGGGACCTCGCAGCTCGGGATCTGGACTGGAAAATGCGGCATTCACTCACCGAAATGGTGTCGAGCGCGTGGGCCGCACGCCGGGCCTACGGCCGCTGAGAGGCTATTCCCGGGCGGCCCGATATATCGTGCCCCCCATTTGAGGGCCGCGGCGCGTCGCGAACCCTCGACAGCGAATTGAGGCTTTACCATTTGCGACTTGACGGGACGGAACTACACGGGTGTAATTACTTCTAACGTGATGCGCATGCCGAGCGCATTATCGAGGGGAGATATGTTATGGCGATCGACGAACAGCGCCGAGGTGTACCTGAGGACTGGTTCGTCGACCCCGTTCGACTGGGAGTTCCCGGCGTGCGTGGGAAACTCGACGACGAGAATCCGCTTTCCTGGCAGACGGATTCACTCTGTGCGCAGACCGATCCGGAGGCCTTCTTTCCGGAAAAGGGCGGATCGACGCGCGACGCGAAGAAGATCTGCTCATCCTGCGAGGTGAAGGCCCAGTGCCTGGAGTACGCGCTCCAGAATGACGAGCGTTTCGGAATCTGGGGCGGACTCTCGGAGCGCGAGCGTCGCAAACTCCGCAAGCGCGCGTAACCATCCCCGCTCGCATCAGGTGGGGCCGGTGTGACTCGGATGATTCACCGCGCCCCGTGCGTGTCGGCCTCCCGATCCACGCCCAACCCGCTTAGTCTCGATTAGATGCAAGCGAGAGTCACAGCGATACTCGTTGTCCACTCGGGGGCGGCGTACCTCGAACGAACCATCGCGGGGATCGCTCGGCAGTCCCGTCTGCCCGACGACGTGATCGGTGTCGACGCCGGCTCGACGGACGACTCCGCCGAGCTCCTCGCCGAGTTCGGGCCCACCCAGCTCGTCTCGGTCGGATCGAAGACGACCTTCGGCTCGGCCGTCGCCCGCGCCCTTCACGTTGCTGCGCCCGCCGCATTCGCTCCGCCCGCGCCCGGCGCGCCTCCGGGTGGCGCGACGGACGACGAATGGCTGTGGCTGCTCGCCCATGACAACGCCCCGGAGCCGAACGCGCTCGCCCAACTGCTCGGGGCCGTCGAGATCGCCCCCTCGGTGGCCATCGCGGCCCCCAAGCTCATGCGCTGGGAACAGCCGGATGTGATCGCCGAGTTCGGCGAGACCATGACGCGGTTCGGCGCCTCCTTCGCCCTCGTCGAGGGTGAACTGGATCAGGCCCAGCACGACGTGCAGGACGACGTTCTCGGCGTCGCGGCCGGCGGAATGCTCGTTCGGCGCTCGTTGTGGACCGCGCTCGGCGGATTCGACCCGGGACTGCCGAGCATCGATGCCGCTCTCGACTTCTCGGTGCGGGCGCGCCTCGCCGGCTACCGCGTGGTCGTCGTGCCGGGAGCAAAGGTCGCGAGCGCCGGCGGCCCGGAGACCTTCTCCCGCGCGTCGGTGTCCGAGATGCGGCGGGCCCGAATCGCTCGGACGGCCCAGTTACATCGCCGACTCGTCTACGCACCGGCCGCCTCGCTCGTGTTCCACTGGCTGTCACTCGTGCCGCTCGCCGTGCTGCGCGCGATCGGGCAGGTACTCGCCAAACGACCGGGACTCGTCGGCGGGGAGTTCGCCGCCGCCTTCGCCGTGGCGTTCGGAACGACAGGGGTTGGCCGGGCCAGGCGCAACCTCGCCCGCAGTCGCACCCTCGGCTGGGCGGCGATCGCCTCGCTGCGGGTCCCCGGCCGCGTGGTGCGCGAGCGGCGCGCGCAAGCGAGGGAAGAGGCGGCCTCCTCCACCGTGGTGGCGGTGCAAGGTGCACCGCGCGCCGAGTTCGTCGCCCATGGCGGCCTCTGGGTCGTCGTGCTGGCCGCCGTCGTCGGAATCGTGTTCAGCGGTCCGGTGCTCGGCGCCTCCTCCCTTGTCGGCGGCACCCTGCTTCCCCTGAGCGATACCGTCGGCCAGCTCTGGTCGCACGTGGGCTACGGCTGGCGCGAGATCGGGGTGGGATTCCTCGGCGCCTCCGACCCGTTCGCCTACGTGCTCGCCGTGCTGGGCTCGATCACGTTCTGGCAGCCGTCCCTCGGCATCCTCGGCGTCTACCTGCTCGCGCTTCCCCTCGCCTCCCTCGGCGCCTGGTTCCTCGCTCGTCGTCTCACCACGCGGGTGGGGCTGCCGGCCCTCGCCGCCGCCGTGTACGCCCTCGCGCCTCCATTGCTCGGGTCGCTCGCGGCCGGGCACCTCGGCGCATCCATCGTGCATGTCGTTCTGCCCTGGCTGCTGCTCGCCGGCCTCTCCGCGTCGAGATCGTGGTCGGCGTCGGCCGGCTCGGCGCTTCTGCTCGCCGTGGCTGCGGCATCCGCGCCATCGGTGGCGCCCGCGCTGCTGGTCTGCTGGCTCGCGCTCCTGCTCTCCCGCCCGAAGAGCCTGCACCGGCTGATCTGGATTCCGCTGCCGGCGGCCGCCCTGTTCCTCCCCCTTGTGGTGCAGCAGTTCGCCCGCGGCAACCCGCTCGCTCTTCTCGCCGACCCTGGCGTTCCTGCCGGCGGGGCGGAGACCTCCGGCCTGCGTCTCGCCCTCGCCTCGCCGGGAACGGGCCTGCACGGCTGGAGTTCGGTTCTCCACTCGCTCTCCCTGCCGGGCACGGCCCCGGTCGTGCTCGTGGCGGTGCTGCTCGCACCGATCGGCGCCCTTGCGCTGCTCGCCCTGTTCGTGCCCGGGTCCCGGCGGGCCGCCCCGTCGATGATCCTGGCGCTCCTCGGTTTCGTCACCGCGGTGATCGGATCGCACCTCTCCGTGGCGACGGCCGGCGGGGCAGCGGTCGTGATCTGGCCGGGAGCGGCGCTCAGCCTCTACTGGCTCGGACTCATCGGAAGCGTCGTCATCGGCCTCGACTCGCTCGGCCGGGTCTCGGTTCCGCTCGGGGTTCTCGCCGGGGTGGCCTCGACCCTGCTCGTGGTGCCGCTGCTCGGTTCCCTCTTCGCGCCGACGGCCACCGTGCAGCCCGGCTCCCGAATCCTGCCGGCCGTGGTCACCGCCCAGGCGAACGGCCGTCCGGACGTCGGCACCCTCGTGCTGACGCCGCTCGCCGGAGGCGCCCTGTCGGCCGTCGTCGAACGCGGCTCTGGCACCACTCTCGACGACCAGTCGACGCTCGCCTCCACATCGACCGGGCTCTCCGCCGACCAGAAGCGCGTCGCGACGCTCTCGGGCAATCTCGCGTCGCGAAGCGGATTCGACGCCGCATCGAGCCTGGGCGAACTGTCGATCGGCTTCGTGCTCCTCACCCCGCCCGAGGACAACCAGCAGGCGGTGCACCAGCGTACTGCCGAGGCACTCGACGGCAACTCGCTCTTCGCCCCCGTCGGCAACACGGCCAACGGGCTGCTCTGGCGCTATGCGCTGCCGGACGGCGCGGCTCCGCAGCGGCCGGGCAACACCAGCACCCAGCTCGGCGCGGGGATCCTCGTCGGCCAGGGCATCGTCTTCGGACTCACCCTGCTCCTCGGGATTCCGACGGCGCGCCGCCGACGCCGGCAGAACGTGAGCGGGTCGGTGCTGGGCGAGCCGGCCGGAACCTTCGACGAGGAGGATCATGACTGACGACCTGGAACCGGAACCCGAACTCGAGGTCGCTCCCGAGCCGCTGCCGGAACCTCTGCCGTCTTCAAAGACCCCGGGCCGCGCGCGCGGCGCCGTGCTCGTCGGTGCGCGAATCGTCGCTGGGACCGTCGGCGTGGGCGTCGCGGCACTGGCGCTGGCCGCCGCCGCCCTGCTTCCGATCCCGAGGCACACCGTGAGCCCGCCGTCGGTGCTCGTCACCCCCGTGGCCACGGCCCAGGAGCGCGTCTGCGCCGGACCGCTGCTGCGCCTCGGCGACGAGACGGGCGCCGGCGCCGCCACGGCCAGCTCCGTGGGCAGACCGACCGTGCGCTTCGCCCAGTCGGCGGGACGGGCCCAATCCGCACCGCTCAGCGCCACGGAGAACACGACGGGGGTCGCCCCGCAGCTGCTCACGCTGCCGGCCGGTTCGTCCGCCGCGCGGCCCCTCCTCGCCGGCGCTCAGTCCCAGGCCGTGAGTTCCGAGGACCTCGTGGGCTTCGCCGCCGCCGAGTGCACCGAGGCCACGAGCGACAGCTGGCTCGTCGGCGGCGCGACCGACACCGGCCGCACCACCCTCCTCACCCTCAGCAACCCGAGCGCGGTCCCCGCCACGGTCACCCTCACCATCTACTCGGAGACCGGGGTCGTCAGTGCGGCCGGCACCGACGGAATCGTCGTCCCCGCCAGCAGCCAGCGGGTGTTCTCGCTGGCCGGCTTCGCACCCAACACCGTGTCTCCCGTCGTGCGCGTGCAGAGCCGTGGCGGACAGGTCGTCGCCAACCTGCAGCAGTCGACGGTGCGCACCCTGGAACCGGGCGGCGTCGACATCGTGGGCGCGGCATCCGGCCCAAGCAGCACTTCGGTGATCCCCGGCATGGTCGTCGCCAACTCGGATGCGGTCGTCGGCCGCCAGGGGGAGCCGGGCTTCGCCGACCTCGGGTCGGTGATCCGACTGTTCGTGCCCGGTGACAAGGCCGCGAAGGCACGCGTCAGCGTGGTGCCGGAGAACGGCACCGCGGAGATCAAGTCGGTGGCGGTGGATGTTCCGGCCGGAGTGGTCACCGACGTCCCCCTCGACACCCTCGCCGACGGCAGTTACACCATCTCGGTCAGCTCCGACATCCCCCTCGTGGCGGGTGCCAGGGTGTCCACGGTCGGTTCCACCGGCCAGAGCGACTTCGCCTGGCTCGCGGCTGCCGAACCGCTCGACCGCAAGGCGTTGGTGGAGGTGGCTCCCGGGCCGTCGCCCCTGCTGCACCTGGCCAACTCGGCCCGGGCGTCGGCGACCGTGAAGATCGCCACGAAGGGGCAGCCGGATGCGACGGTGACGATCCCGGCCGGCCAGACCGTCACCTACCCGGTCGTGGCCTCCTCCGCCTACACGATCAGCGGATTCTCGACCCTGTCGCTCGCGGTCAGCTACACCGGAGACGCGCAACTCAGCGCATACTCGGTGAGCAGCTCGGCGCCCGCGTCGCTTCCGATCCGCATCTTCCCGTAGTTCCCGTCGGCGGAGCGGCGGCCGTTACAGGTGCCGGAAACGCTCGGGAGCCAGATCCCAGGGGTCCTTGCCGAGCAGTTCGGCCACCGCTCGGAACACGCAACTCTCGATGAGCATGCGGCGATGAAGGTCGTCGTGGTGGTGCAGGTGCGCGAGGCGCTCGATCGGAAGCCGGTAGAGGATCACGCGGCGCTCCGGGGCGATGACGTGCCACCGGTCGATTCCGCCGCTGTCCCCGACCGCGCTTGGCAGGCCGGCCACCTCGAAGCTCACATTGGCAAGCTCGTCCGGCCAGATGTCCTTGAGGTATTCCGCGGTCGACGCGACCGTCATGTCGAAGAGGTCGGCGCGGGAGTGCAGCAGCGGCAGCTGCGGCCCGGTGACGGCCGAACGCATCCCCCGGCCGTGGCGATCGCGCCAGCCCGGTCTCGCCGAGGCGCCTGCACTTCGGGGGCGAGCCATCCCTCGATTCTATCCGCCGCAGCGGACCGCCCGATGTGCGCGGCGAGGCTCGCGCCGAGACGGCCGGCGCGTGGTTAGAGTGGAGCCAAATGGATGGCAGACCCTGTAGCAAAGTCGCGTGCACCAACGACGCCGTCTCCACTCTCACCTATGTCTACGCCGATTCGATGGCGGTACTCGGCCCGCTCAGTCGCCAGGCCGAGCCGCACAGCTACGACCTCTGCTCGAGACATGCCGAGCGGCTGTCCGTGCCCCAGGGCTGGCAGGTCGTGCGGCACGTCTCGCTCGGTCGCACGGAGCATTCCGCCCTGTAGCGTTGTCGGCATGAACTCTGCCAGCTCTTCGGGCGCTATCGATCTCACACCATTCATCAAGGCCTACGACGTGCGGGGCCTCGTCGGCTCCCAGTTGACGGAAGAGGTGGTCCAGGCGCTCGGTGCCGCCTTCGCCGACGAGGTGGAGGCGGCGGGAACGGATGTCGTGGTCGGCCACGACATGCGCGATTCGTCGCCGGAGTTCGCCGCCGCCTTCGCGCGCGGAGCTCAGGCCCGAGGCGCCCACGTGCTCTCGATCGGCCTCTGCTCCACCGACGAGTCCTACTTCGCCTCCGGACACTTCGACGCCCCGGCCGCGATGTTCACGGCGAGCCACAACCCGGCCACCTACAACGGCATCAAGCTCTCCCGGGCCGGCGCCAGGGGCATCAGCTTCGACACCGGGCTCCGCTCGATCCGCGACCGCGCGCAGGAGTACCTGTCCACCGGCGTCGGCGAGGTCGCCGAGACCGGCACCTTCCGCACGGTCGACGTGCTGGCCGACTACGCCGCCTACCTGCGGTCCCTCGTCGACCTGTCCGGCATCCGGCCCATCCGCATCGTGGTCGACGCAGGAAACGGCATGGGCGGACTCACCGTTCCCGCTGTGCTCGGCGAGGCCGCGGGGCTCGCGAAACTGCCGATCGAGATCATCCCGCTCTACTTCGAACTCGACGGCTCCTTCCCCAACCACGAGGCCAACCCCCTCGAGCCGGCGAACATCGTGGACCTGCAGAAGGCCGTCATCGAGCACGGCGCCGACCTCGGGCTCGCCTTCGACGGGGACGCCGACCGCTGCTTCGTCGTGGACGAGAAGGGCAACGCCGTCACGCCCTCCGCGGTGGCCGCCATCGTCGCGCTGCGCGAGATCACCCGGGTGCGCGCCCTGCAGCCCGACGGCGACATCTTCGTGATCCACAACCTCATCACCTCGCGGATCGTCGAGGAGACCATCGAAGCCGCCGGCGCGATCCCGGTGCGCACGAGGGTCGGCCACTCGCTGATCAAGGATGAGATGGCCAAGACCGGCGCGATCTTCGGCGGGGAGCACTCCGCGCACTACTACTTCCGCGACTTCTGGGGAGCGGACAACGGCATGCTCGCCGCGATGCACATCCTGGCCGAGTTCGGGTCGCACGATGGGCCGCTCTCCGCGCTGTCGAAGCAGTACACCCCGTACTCCGCGAGCGGCGAGGTCAACTCCACCGTCACGGACGTGCCGTCTGCCTACAGCCGCATCGTGGACGCGTACAACGGCATCGCCGAGTTCGACGAGCTCGACGGCCTCACCGTGACGGGGATCGTGTCCGCCGACGAGCCGTTCTGGTGGTTCAACGTGCGTCCGTCCAACACCGAGCCGCTGCTGCGCCTCAACGTGGAGGCGGCGACCCCCGAGGAGATGGCACGGGTGCGGGATGCCGTGCTCGCGCTCATCCGCGAGTAGCCGGCGTGGGTCGCGGGAGCGGCGCGGGTCGGGGGCGCCGCACAGGCCGGGATCGCCCGATCGCGTAATCTGGGAGCATGTCGCTCACATCCACCAGCATTGCCGCGCCGTTCAAGGTGCGTGACCTCTCCCTCGCCGAGGCCGGTCGGCACCAGTTCAGGCTCGCCGAAAACGAGATGCCGGGCCTGATGGCCCTGCGCGAGGAGTTCGGTGCGTCGAAGCCGCTGGCCGGCGCCCGCATCGCGGGTTCTCTGCACATGACCGTGCAGACCGGGGTGCTCATCGAGACCCTCGTCGCGCTCGGCGCGCAGGTGCGCTGGGCGAGCTGCAACATCTTCTCCACCCAGGACGAGGCGGCGGCCGCCGTCGCCGTCGGGCCGAACGGAACGCCGGAGTCGCCGGCCGGGGTTCCCGTCTTCGCCTGGAAGGGCGAGACGCTCGAGGAGTACTGGTGGTGCACCAGCCAGATCTTCGACTGGAGCGCCGAAGGCTTCGATGGACCGAACATGATCCTCGACGACGGCGGGGACGCCACGATCCTCGTGCACAAGGGTCGCGAGTTCGAGCTCGCCGGCGCCGTTCCGGATGCGACGGAGAGCGACAGCCACGAGTGGCGCGTGATCCTCGACACGCTTCGCGCCTCGCTCGCCGCATCACCGGACCGCTGGACCCGCATCGCCGCCGAGATCAAGGGCGTCACGGAGGAGACGACGACCGGCGTGCACCGCCTCTACGAGTTGGCCAAGGCGGGCGAGCTGCAGTTCGCGGCGATCAATGTGAACGACTCGGTCACCAAGAGCAAGTTCGACAACAAGTACGGCATCCGCCACTCCCTGCCCGACGGCCTCAACCGAGCCACCGATGTCCTCATCGGCGGCAAGGTCGTGTTCGTGGCCGGCTACGGGGATGTCGGCAAGGGCGCGGCGGAGGCCCTCAAGGGCCAGGGTGCCCGCGTGATCGTGAGCGAGATCGACCCGATCAACGCCCTCCAGGCCGCGATGGACGGGTTCCAGGTGACCACGATCGAGGACGTCGTCGGCGACGTCGACATCTTCGTCACGGGCACCGGCAACGAGAACGTGCTCACCGTGGACCACATGCTCGGCATGAAGCACCTCGCGATCGTCGCCAATGTCGGCCACTTCGACAACGAGATCGACATCGCCGGCCTCGAGAAGCTCGCCGGCACCGAGAAGATCGAGATCAAGCCGCAGGTGCACGAGTGGCGGCTGCCCACCGGGCGAAGCATCCTGGTGCTCTCCGAGGGACGCCTGATGAACCTCGGAAACGCGACCGGCCATCCGTCCTTCGTCATGAGCAACTCCTTCACGAACCAGGTGCTCGCCCAGATCGAGCTCTACGCGCACGGCGAGAACTACGAGAAGAAGGTCTACGTGCTGCCGAAGTACCTCGACGAGAAGGTCGCCCGCCTTCACCTCGACGCGCTCGGCGTGAAGCTCACCGTGCTGTCCGAGCAGCAGGCCGCCTACATCGGCGTGCCGGTCGACGGCCCCTACAAGGTGGATCACTACCGCTACTGATCGACGCCGGCCCGCCCTCGGCGCCGCCGCCTCCTTCCCCTCCTTCCCCTTCCGAAATCCATGCATTTCTCGGCGCGACTCGGCGTGTCGTCGCAGACACGCCGGGGCCGGGCAAGAAATGCATGGATTTCGGATGCGGTGGGGCGCCGAGACTGGGGCGCGCCGCGACATCCCGGACCGGCGGGTCGAACCTAGACTGAGCGAAGTTCAGCAATGGGTGCTGGTCGCGGGGGTGGTCATGGGTGACGGGGTTGCGGTCGCGTCCGACATCGTGCCGTTCTCGCGTCCGTATCGCAGCGAGGACGAACTCGCCAACGTCGCCCGGGTGCTCGCCTCCGACCACTCACACGGCGACGGCCCGTTCACGCGTCGCGCCAGCGAAAAGATCGTCACGCTCACCACCGCCGGGCACGTGTTGCTCACCCCGTCCGGGACACACTCCCTCGAGATGGCCAGTTCGCTGCTCGGGATCGGGCGGGGCGACGAGGTGATCCTTCCGAGTTTCACCTTTCCGTCCGCGGCCGACGCGGTGGCACGCACGGGAGCCACCTGCGTCTTCGTGGACATCGATCCGTCCACCGGCAACATCGACGCCAATCAGGCGAGTGAGGCCGTCGGGCCGAGGACCCGGGCGATCTCGGTGATGCACTACGGCGGGGTGCCGGTCGACATCGAGTCGATGTTGTCCATCGCCAGGGAGCACGGGCTGCCGATAATCGAGGACAACGCACACGGCTTGGGCGTTCGGGCGGGCGCGCACACCCTCGGCAGTGTCGGTGTGCTTGCGGCGCAGAGCTTCCACGACACCAAGAACGTGCACTGCGGGGAGGGCGGGGCCTTGCTCATCAACGATCCCGCGCTCGTGGAACGGGCCGAGATCATGCGGGAGAAGGGCACCAATCGGTCCCAGTACCTTCGGGGCCAAGTCGACAAGTATCGCTGGGTGGACTGGGGGTCGAGCTATCTGATGAGCGAGATCAGCGCCGCCGTGCTCGATGCCCAGCTCAGCGAAATCGGCGAGATCCAGCACCAACGAGTGAGCGTCTGGGATCGGTACGCCCTCGAATTGGACGAGTGGGCGGATGCGCTGGGCGCGAGACTGATGAGCCCGCCCCTCGGCATCCACGCCGCGCACCTCTTCTACCTGGTCATGCCGACCTGGGCATCCCAGACCGATCTCATCGCGAGTTTGCGGCTCGCCGGGGTGATCGCGAGCTTCCACTACGTGCCGCTCGACTCGAGTCCGGCGGGCCTCCGCTACGGTCGCACCCTCGGTTCGCTCGACGTCAGCGAGGACTTCTCCCGGCGAATCGTGCGCCTTCCGCTCTGGCCAGGGATGTCGGAGGATCAGGTGAGTCGGGTCATCGACGCGGTGAGGGCCTTCCAACTTCTGTAAGGTCGATCTGTGAGTGATTGCACCGAAGCGGACGTTCTGGCATGAGTGCAGTGGGCAAGGCCTTCTCGATTCTGAAGACAGAGGGCATTCGATCGACCGCCTGGCGGAGCGCGAAGTACCTGTCGAACCGCTTCAGCCCGTTCGTCGTGACTCCCCTCTCCACCGTCTACACGGAGGACGTCATCGCCGTGGACTGGACCAAACCGCGCGCCTTCAACGCGGTTCCGATGGAGGGTCGCGACGGCAAATACCGCATCGCGTGGGTGATCAGCCCCCCGAGCCGCACCAGCGGTGGGCATCAGAACGCCTTCCGGTTCATGAGTTTTCTCGAGAAGGCCGGACACGAGCTGACCGTTTACCTCTACTCTCCCGGCAAGTATCCGGTGGTCAATGTCGACGAGATCCGGGCCATGATGCACGGGATGACCGGCTATCCCGATCTCGTCGGCGACATGAGGCTGTACGACCCGGCCGAGGGTTTCGCTCCTGGCTTCGACGCGATCTTCGCGTCGGACTGGGAGGCCACCTACGCCGCGTACCGCTACGAGGGGGAGGCCAAGCGCTTCTACTTCGCGCAGGACTTCGAACCGTATTTCTTCGCCGAAGGCAGCGACTACGTCCTGGCCGAGAACTCGTACCGGCTCGGATTCCACGGCATCGCCGCCGGCCAGTGGCTCGGCGAGAAGCTCCGCAGCGAGTACGGGATGTCGTGCGACGCATACGACTTCGCCGTCGACACGAGCCGGTACACCTACTCGAACACCGAGCGGCGCAACGAGGTGGTGTTCTATGCCCGGCCGCCGACTCCCCGGCGCGCGACCGAATTCGGCCTTCTCGCGCTGCGCGAACTCAACCGTCTCCGGCCGGACATCACCATCAACCTCATCGGCTGGGACATGTCCGGCTATGACGTGCCTTTCCCGCACGTCAACCACGGAGCGGTCGACATCGCCAGGCTCGACACCATCTACAACCGGTCCGCCGCCGGCCTCGTGCTCTCCCTCACCAACATGTCGCTGCTGCCGATGGAGGTCATGGCGAGCGGGGTCGTTCCTGTCGTGAACGACGCCCCGAACACGCGCGGCGTCTTCGACAGCCCGTACATCGAGTACGTGCCGATGTCGCCGAAGGCGATAGCCGAACGCCTCATTGCGATCGTCGATCGGCCGGATGCCGTCGAACACGGCGCCGCGATCGCCCACTCCGTCGATTCGGCCGGCTGGTCAGACCCGGCGGAGACGTTCATCGCGGTCTTCGAAAAGGCCATGCGAACGGCGCTCTAGGTGACCCAGTCGACCGGAGACGATTCGCGGGAGACCACGTCCGTTGACGTGACCGTGATCATCCCGACCCTCAATGGCGAGAAGTATCTCGACCGGATCCTGCGGATGATCGACGCTCAGGACTTCGATGGCACCGTCGAGGTTCTCGTCATCGACTCGGGCTCAACGGATCGCACGCTCGAGATCGTGGGCTCGCACGCGGGAGTGCGGCTGCACGTCATCCCCAATTCCGAGTTCGGCCACGGCAAGACCCGCAACCTCGCCGCCCGGCTCGCGTGGGGAAGGAACCTGGTCTTTCTCACCCAGGATGCGGTTCCGCTCACGACCGGCTGGTTGCGAGAGCTGACCGACCCCCTCCGCGCGGACGGCCTGGATGCCGTGGCCGTGCTCGGCAAGCAGATTCCCCGCGCCGACTGTTTCCCCCTGCAGAAGTACGAGATCGACGCGGTGTTCGCCAGGTTCGGCCCGGATTCGGCCCCGACCGTCTATCAGCGGGGTGAGACGGAGCCGACGGCCCAGGAGATGGACCTTCTCGCGTTCTACTCCGACGTCAACTCGGCGACGAGGCGCGACTTCCTGCTCGACGTCATCCCGTACCAGGACCTCCGCTACTCGGAGGACATGGCCTTCGGCCGGGACCTGATCGCTGCGGGATACCGCAAGGCCTATGCGCCAGGGGGGAGTGTCGAGCATTCCAACGACCTCACCCTGCGCGAGTTCGGCAAGCGGGTCTTCGACGAGACCCTCGCGCTGCGTCGTCTCGATGAGAACGCGGCCAGGTATGGCACGGGCAAGCAGGTGCTCAGGGCCGGCTACGACATCCTGCGGGATTCGGTGCGCATTGTGCGCGACGACCGCTATCCGCTCGGCGCCAAGCTGCGTTGGCTCGTGGTCAATCCGTTCTATCACCTGGCCAAGTGGGGCAACTATCGGCGCGCCCTGAGCGTGAGGCTCGACGATCATCGCGCCATCGGGGCGCACTCCCTCGAGCACGAGAAGACGCGGGATGCCCGCGGCGGCGGTTAGGGGCGAGACCCCGAGAGCACGCGCCGCAGGGTCGGAGTGAGCGGCCCGCGCCGGCGCACGAGCCCGTGCGTGGCCCCGACCACGGTGGCCAGCAGTTGTCTTCCGCGCCGCGGGCCGGAGACGATCGTCGTCAAGGTGGGAACGATCTCGCGCTTGACCGCCGAGACGACCCAGCGAGGCCGAACCCTCGCGTAGCGGAGGAACAGGTCCACGTTGTTGCGGGTGATGAAGTATCGCCGGGTCGGACCGTGATATTCGTAGGTCTCGATCTCGCCGGTGTCCGGGTTTCGCACCGGGAAGCCGAACGGTCGGAGGGGAGCCTGTTCGCCGAGCGAATGGGTGATGTCGGTGCCGGGCGCGACGGCGATGCGGTAGCCGTGACGTGCGATCCGGAGGCAGTACTCGGTGTCCACGCAATCGATGAAGAGTCTCTCGTCGAACAGGCCGCACTCGGCCAGACACTCGGCGCTGATGAGGAATCCGGACTGGATCGCCTCGCGAACGAGGCCGAGGCCCTCTTTCGTGTAGTGCTCCGGAATGGAGGGTTGGCCGTTGACCCGGTCGGTGCAGACGATACCGAGACGGGTGGCCGGACTCGCGATGCGGAACGCCGTGAGGCAATCGGAGACGTAGTGGGCCGGTAGCACCGTGTCCTGGTCGATGGTGAGCACGAAGTGGGCTCCGCGTTCGAGCGCGGTCCTGATTCCGGCGTTGATCGCCGCGGCGATGCCGGCATTGCGCGCGCTGCGCTGCACTTCGAATCCGGCGTCCTCCACTCTCTCGAGCAGGGCGCGCGACTCGGCGGGACTGCCGTCGTCGACGACGATGATCGAATCGACCTGCGGCGCGAGCGCCCGCAAGCCGTCGAGAAGCGCCTCGTCTGGCCGAAAGGTGGGAACGACGGCGATGACCCTGGTCGCGCCGGTCGGAGGGGTTTCGGTCACACCCCATTATCGACGGCCCGCGATGCGCCTCCGAACCGGGGCGTTACAGTAGGGCGGAGAGTGAACGAAGGAAGAAGCGGGTTGTCGTGACCGATGTGGGGAGCGCGCCATGGGCCGGGCGTGAGGATGAGGCGACGGCGCCGACCCGTTCGCTCTCGCCGGAGCAGCAGCTCGAGCTCATCGATCGAGTGAAGGGCCTCGAGGCCCGACTCGCCCAGGTCGCCGCCACTCGGGAGCTCACGCCCACGGAACAGCTCAGCGCCGAGCAGCAACTGCTCGAGCTTCGGCGCTCCCTGCCCTGGCGCGTCGGTCGCGTGGTGACCATTCCGGTACGGGTGCTCCAGCGGGCCGGACGACGGCTTCGCCGCCGATGAGCGGTGCCAGCCGCACCCTGTGGGTCTTCGGAGCCGGGCATCCGATCTCCTCCGTGCGGAATGCGCTGCGCTCGGCGCTTGGGCAGTCGTCGCAATTCGAGGAGGTCGTGGGCATCGTCGACGCCGGTATGCTCGACCAGTTGAGCCTTCCGGATTCGCCGACGCGCCTGATCGCGGCACCGGACGGGGACGGCTCGGGCCTGCTGAACACGCTTCTGGCCCAGACGCCGAGCGACTGGATAGTGTGGCTCGATGCCGGCAACGAGCTCACGCGTGAGGCGAACGCGACGCTCGGGCGAACCGTCGGCCGGTTCGACATCGACCTGTTCTACGGCGACACGCAGCTCGCGGACGGCGAGGTGCGTCGTCGGCCGGCACCCTCGCCGATCCGGCTGCTCTCGCAGGACTACCTCGGCGGCGTGCGCGGCTTCCGGTCCGACCGGCTGCGGTCGGTCGGCGGCTTCCGCCCCGGCCTTGACGGCGCGCATCCCTACGACATCGCACTGCGGTTGGGGGCGGACGAGAGGCGAGTGCTCGCGATCCCCGAGGTGCTCAGCCGCTCCGTTAGCGCGATCGGCAGTCTGACCGAGGCCCACCGGAGTGCGTCGGCGGACGCGGTTGCCGCGCGCGGCGTCACCGCCGAGGTGTCGCTTGCCGGGTCGGCGCTCAGGCTGCGCTATCCGATCGATGGCGCCCCGCTCGTGTCGATCGTCATCCCCACCCGCGGCGGACGAGCCACGATTCGAGGCGCCGAGAGCGTGCTCGTCGTTGATGCCGTACGAGGCATGCTCGAGCGCACGACGTATGCCCCGATCGAGATAGTCGTCGTCGCCGACGACGAGACACCCCAGGCCGTGATCGACAGTCTCGTCGAGGTTGCCGGGGAACGACTTCGCTTGGTGCGCTGGTCGGGCCCTTTCAACTTCTCGGGCAAGATGAACCGCGGTGCGGTTCACGCCCGCGGGGACTATCTCGTTCTGGTCAACGATGATGTGGAGCTCATCAGCGCCGACTGGATCGAGGTGATGCTCGGCCTCGCCCAGCAGCCGGGCATCGGTCTGGTGGGCACCATGCTCTACTTCGAGGACGGAACCGTTCAGCACGGCGGGCATCTTTATCGTGACAGCTGGGCGGGTCACATCGCGTTCGGCTGGGAATCCGGGCGGGACGATGCGCTGGGCTCCCTCGGCGTCGACCGGGAGGTCTCGGGCGTCACCGCGGCGTGCGCCATGATCTCCGCGGACACCTTCTGGGAGGTGGGCGGGTTCTCCCCGCTCTACGCCGGCAACTACAACGACGTGGACCTCTCGCTCAAGGTGCGCTCCACCGGCCGGAGCATCGTCTGGACTCCTCATGCTGAGCTCTTCCACTTCGAGTCGAAGAGCCGGGTTGCCACCGTCGTGCCGGAGGAGTTGGCCACGATCCGGCGCCACTGGGGCACCCGTCTGCTCAGCGACCCCTACTGGCGCTGAGCGGCCCTGCCCGGCGGCCTCCTCCCTTTCCCTTTCCCTTTCCCCTTCCCCTTCCCCTTCTCTTTCCCCTTCCCCTTCCCCTTCCCCTTCTCTTTCCCCTTCCCCTTCCCTTTCCCTTTCCCTTTCCCTTTCCCTTTCCCTTTCCGAAATCCATGCATTTCTCGGCGCGACTCGGCGTGTCGTCGCAGACACACCGGGGCCGGGCAAGAAATGCATGGATTTCGGAAGCTGTGGGGCGGATGCGGCGGGCGGGGCGTGCGGCGGGCGGGGCGTGCGGGCGGGCGGGGCGCGCGGGCGGGGGCGACGCGGGGCGACGCGCTCTCAGCGGTCGGGGAAGTCGTGCGGGAGCGCGCGAAGAACCGGAGCGAGATGCTCGAGGCGCTCGCGTTCGAGCTCAAGGGCGCGGGACTCCCGCTCGCGACGGATCACGGAGACTCCGGCGAGGAACAGCTCGGGATGCACGGGCGGCAGCGGTGACACGAAGGCCGATGCCTCGTTGGCGAGGTCGCGGGCCAGCCTGGCCCGCGCCTCGGGCGACAGTCGGGCGGCCTGGCCGAGGAACTGCGCGATCCGCCGCGCCAGTCCGTCTGGCAGCCGCGCCACATCCGCGGTCTTCGACCAGTCGAGAAGCTCCGTCGGCATGCCGAAAACCGCCGGGGTGGGTCCGGAGACCCGTTCGTTCTGGCTGTAGGTGCCGGCGAGAAGGTCCCCGAGCCGCTTCGACCGGCCGTTGAGCATGGCCACCATAGCGGCGACCCCGCCGAGGGTGAAGAAGATCTCGAGCACGCCCGTGAGCGCCCGGATGAAGGCATGCCGGAACGCGATCGAGCCTCCGTCGTCTCGCACGATCCGGGCCCCGATCGCGAGTCGGCCGAGGGACTTGCCCTGGGTCACCGTCTCCACCGCCGTCGGCAGCACGATGAGGCAGAAGACGAGGGCGGCGACGGCGGCCGCGGCCCCGCTCGCGTCATCGAGCATTCTGCCGAACAGGGGCGAGGAGAGGGCGAGGATGATGAGCAGCCAGGTGCCCAGATACACGACGAAGTCGATGAGCGCTCCGGCGGCCCTCAGCACGAAACTGGTCGGACGCAGATCGAGCGCGACGGCCTCGCCGGTCATGAGCTCGGCATCGTCGTCCGCCGTCGTCGGAACCGCCGACGACACAAAAGCGGAGCGGGGCTCGAATGCCATGTCTAGTATTTAAGCAGATGGATCTCGACGCCTATTCCGCCGCGCACAGCGATGAGTGGGACGAGCTTGCCCGGCTCGGCAAGAAGCGTCGCTTCAGCGGTGCGGAGGCCGACCGGCTGATCGAGCGCTACCAGGCCGGATCGAGCCAACTCTCCGCGATCAAGACCACGGCCGGCCAGACGATCCAGGGCGACCGGCTCTCCGTGGGGCTCTCGCGCGCTCGCCTGCGCTTCACCGGTGCCGGTCGCAACGTGGTGAGCCAGGTACCCCAGTTCTTCACCGCCCAGCTGCCCGCGGCGCTCTACCGCATCCGCTGGCTCTGCCTCGCCATCGCGTTCGGTACCGCGCTCGTCGCCACGCTCTACGCCCTGTGGGCGCTCAACACGCCCGGGGTGATCGCGCACTTCGGCACGGCGGAGTTCCGCAAGCAGTTCGTGGAGCAGGACTTCGTCAACTACTACTCCAACCACTCGCCGTCGTCCTTCACCGGCCAGGTCTGGACCAACAACGCCTGGCTGGCCGCGCAGTGCATAGCGTTCGGCATCACCGGTGTCTACGCGCCGTACCTGCTGTTCATGAACGCCCAGAACATCGGGCTGTCCGGCGCGCTCATGGCCTCGCACGACCGGCTCGACATCTTCTTCCTCTACATCGCCCCGCACGGCCAGCTCGAGCTCTACTCGATCTTCACCGCGGGAGCAGCGGGGATGGCCATCTTCTGGGCGTGGATCGCGCCGGGCGCCCGCACGCGGGCCAGGGCGCTGGCGGAGGAGGGCCGGGCCCTGTTCACGGTCGTGATCGGCCTCATCCTCTCCCTCCTCGTCTCCGGGATCATCGAGGGGTTCGTCACGCGTCAGGACTGGCCGTGGGTGATCAAGATCGGGATCGGTTCGGTCGCCCTCGGCGCGTTCCTCTTCTACCAGTGGGTGGTCGGGCGGCGCGCGCACCGGGCGGGCGAGACGGGAGACCTGGGCGAGTTCGAGGCGGGTGCCCGGCAGATCGTGGCCGGCTAGCGTGAGCGCCAACGCGGACGCCGCGTCGAGGCCGGCGTCGGTGTTCAGGCACCCGGGATTCCGCTGGCTGTGGGGCGCGGAGACCATCAGCCAGTTCGGCTCTCAGTTCAGCCAACTCGCCATTCCCGTGCTCGCCGTGCTCGTGCTGCACGCCGAGGCCTGGCAACTGGGCGTCCTGAACGCGGCAGACACCGCGGCCTTCCTCCTCGTCGGGCTGCCGGCCGGGGCGTGGGTGGACAGGATGCTCAAGCGCCGCGTGATGATCGTCGCCGACCTGGTGCGGGCGGTCGCGCTCGCCGCGATCCCGCTGATGTGGTGGCTGGGAGTGCTGCAGATCTGGCAGCTCGTGATCGTGGGCGCGGTGGTCGGCACGGCCACGGTCTTCTTCGACGTCTCGTACCAGAGCTACATCCCCATCCTGGTCGAGTCGAGACAGGTCGCCGACGCCAACTCGAAGCTCGAGGCGAGCTTCGAAGTGGCGCGGATCGGCGGGCCGGGTCTCGCCGGCGCCCTGCTCACGGTGATTTCGGCGCCGCTGCTCCTGCTCGCGGACGCGATCTCGTTCTTCATCTCGG
Source organism: Lacisediminihabitans profunda (assembly GCF_008040105.1). Taxonomy (GTDB): domain Bacteria; phylum Actinomycetota; class Actinomycetes; order Actinomycetales; family Microbacteriaceae; genus Lacisediminihabitans; species Lacisediminihabitans profunda. The sequence goes on along the minus strand of NZ_VRMG01000011.1, from coordinate 91,524 downwards.
CGGCCGCGCTCGCCCGGATCCGCGACAACGAGGTGCGCGCGGATCCGGCCGATCGCCTGGGGCTGGGCCGCGAGATCGCGGAGGGGGTCCGGTTCGTGGCAGGCCAGCCGCTGATCCGTCGGATCGTCGGCAGCACCGCGGCATTCAACTTCTTCTCCGCCCTCGCCTTCGTGCTCTTCCCGCTGCTACTGCTGCGCACCCTCGGACTCGGCCCCGGCGCGCTCGGACTCATTCTGTCGGTGGGTGCTGTCGGTGGCCTGCTCGGGGCGTTGGCCACGCCGCACCTCGCCCGGCTCGTCGGCGAGGGCACGGTCATCCCGCTGTCCGCGATCGCGAGCGCGCTGCTGATCGGCGCCCTCCCGTTGGCGGCCGTGGTTCCCAGCGCGGCGCTGCCCGTGCTCATCGTCGCGCAGTTCCTCCAGTCCTTCCTCGTGCTGGTCTACAACATCACGCAGGTGACGCTGCGCCAGCGGCTCTGCCCGCCGCGGCTGCTCGGGCGCATGAACGCATCGATCCGCTGCGTCGTCTGGGGCGTGATGCCGATCGCGAGTCTCGTGGGCGGCGCCCTGGGCGGATGGATCGGCATCGTCCCCACACTCTGGATCGCGTTCGCCGGCTCGATCGCCGGCACCTCCTTCGTGGTGTTCTCGCCGCTGCTCGGGATGCGTACGCTCCCCACGGAGACGGAACCCGCGTCCGCCTGACCCTCGCCTAATTATGAATAGTTCACGATAACTGGCAGAGTGGAGCGGTGACCACGCCCATCGAATCTCAGCTCCATGGGCAGGGGCTTCGGGTCACCCCCGGTCGGCTCGCGGTTCTCGCGGCGCTCGATCGGTTGCCCCACTCCGACGCCGAGACGCTCTGCCACGCGGTGCGCTCCGAGCGCCCCGACATGTCCGTGCAGTCGGTGCACAACGTGCTGGCCGACCTCACGGCGGCCGGGCTCGTGCGCCGCATCGAGCCCGCACGATCCCCGGCGCTGTATGAGCGGCGCATCGGCGACAATCACCACCACATCGTCTGCACCGGTTGTGGGGCGGTCGCCGACGTCGACTGCGTGCACGGATCGGCGCCGTGCCTCGCACCGAACGACGCGAGCGGGTACATCATCACCACCGCCGAAGTGACTTTCTGGGGCCTCTGCGCCTCCTGCCAGCAAACCAACGACCGCAAGAAATGAAGGAGACATCGTGACGGAACCCACCACATCCCAGACCGGAACCCCGGTAGCGAGCGACGAGCATTCGCTCACCGTCGGGGCCGACGGCGCCGCGGTGCTGCACGACCGGTATCTCGTCGAGAAGCTGGCGCAGTTCAACCGCGAACGCATCCCGGAGCGGATCGTGCACGCCAAGGGCGGCGGGGCGTTCGGCACCTTCGTGGTGACCGAGGACGTGTCGCGCTTCACCCGCGCCGCCGTCTTCCAGCCGGGGACCACCACCGAGACGCTGCAGCGCTTCTCGAGCGTCGCCGGCGAGCAGGGCAGCCCGGACACCTGGCGCGACGTGCGCGGCTTCTCGGTGAAGTTCTACACCACCGAGGGCAACTACGACATCGTCGGAAACAACACGCCGGTGTTCTTCATCCGCGACGGCATCAAGTTCCCCGACTTCATCCATTCGCAGAAGCGCCTCCCGGGTTCCGGACTGCGCGACCCAAACATGCAGTGGGACTTCTGGACGCTGTCTCCGGAATCCGCCCACCAGGTCACCTACCTCATGGGCGACCGCGGCCTGCCGCGCTCCTGGCGCGAAATGCCCGGCTTCGGCTCGCACACCTACCAGTGGATCAATGCCGAGGGCGAGCGCTTCTGGGTGAAGTACCACTTCACCTCCAACCAGGGCAACGTCGAGATCGGCGGCGCGGAGGCCGAGCTCATCGCCGGAGCCGACGCGGACCACTACCGCCGCGACCTGCACAACGCGATCGAGTCCGGCGACTTCCCGTCGTGGGATGTCCACGTGCAGGTGATGCCGTACGAGGACGCGAAGACCTACCGGTTCAACCCCTTCGACCTCACGAAGGTGTGGCCGAAGGCGGACTACCCGCTCATCAAGGTGGGCACCCACACACTCGACCGCAATCCGGAGAACTTCTTCGCGCAGATCGAGCAGGCGGCATTCTCCCCGGCGAACACGGTGCCCGGCATCGCGGTGAGCCCGGACAAGATGCTTCTGGCACGCGTGTTCTCCTACCCGGACGCCCAGCGCTACCGGGTCGGCACCAACTACAACGAGATCCCGGTCAACGCGCCGATCGCGCCGGTGAACAGCTACACCCAGGACGGCGCGGGGCGTCACGGCTTCAAGCCCGCCTCGTCTCCCGTCTACGCGCCGAACTCGTTCGGCGGTGCGGTGGCGGATGCCGCGGCCGCTGCCGAGGGAAGCTGGGAGAGTGACGGGGACCTCGTGCGCTCCGCCGCCACCCTGCACTCCGAGGACAGCGACTTCGGGCAGGCCGGCACGCTCTACCGTGACGTGTTCGATGACGCGGCGAAGGGCCGATTCCTCGACACCATCACGGGAGCCGTCGGCGGCGTGACGTCGGCGGAGATCCGGGAGCGCGCGATCCAGTACTGGACGAACGTCGACGCGCAGCTCGGGACCGCGCTGCGGGCCGCGCTCTCGGGAGCGTCCGCGGAGTACATCGGCGTCGCCGAGTAGCTCGTGGGGGGCCCGTCGTCTTTCCCGGGCGACGGGCCTCCCATCCGCGGCAGAGGGACGGCACTACTCCTGCAGACTCCAGTTGTGCAGGACGCGTTCTGCAGGACGCGTCCTGCACTGGCCGTCCTGCACAACCCCTCCGGTTCCCTGGAAGCTGTGCTGTCCTGCACATCCTTGGGTTGAACATCCGTTCCTGAACGACCTGTCCTGAACGACCCGTCCTGCACAACTGGAGTCTCCCGGGCGGCAGGCTGCAGCAGACTCCCGTTGTGCAGGACGCCGCCTGCACAACTTGTCCTGCACAACTGGAGTCTCCCGGATGACAAGGGCGGGGCGCGGGGGAGCCTACAGGCGCCCGGCGGCCTTGAGCGCGATGTAGCGGTCGGCGAGGGCCGGCGGTAGTTCCGCCGGGGTTGCGGTCACGACATCCGCCCCCAGCTGCCGGATCGCGGCCGCGATCCTGCTCGAGTCGAGCGCAGAGCGCTCCGCCGCGGCCGCGCGGTAGACCTCGTCCCGGTTCGACCGCTCGCGGGTCGCCTCGGCGATCGTCGGATCGACCACCGACGAGACCACGACCATGTGCTTGCGGGTGAGCTGAGGGAGCACGGCCAGCAGCCCCTGGGATGCCCCTGCCGCCTCGATAGAGGTCATGATCACGACGAGCGCACGATGGCTCGTGATCGACGCGACGAGCCCGGGCACCGCCGACCAGTCCATCTCGATGAGCTGGGGGTCGATCGGCGCCATCACGTTGACCATGCGGGAGAGCAGTTCGGCGCCAGTGGCTCCCTGCACCCGTCCACGCACCCGGCGATCGTAGACCACGAGATCGACACGGTCGCCGGCCCGCGTCGCGAGGGCGCCGAGCAGCAGCGACGACTCGAATGCCGTGTCGATGCGCGGCTCGTTGGCGATGCGCGCGGCGGAGGTGCGGCCGCTGTCGATCACGATCACCACCCGCCGGTCGCGCTCGGGGCGCCAGGTGCGCACGACCAGTTGAGGCCCCGCGCCGGTCGACGGGTCGGTGCGCCGCGCGGTGGCCCGCCAGTCGATCGATCGCACATCGTCCCCGCGCACGTATTCGCGCAGGCTGTCGAACTCGGTGCCCTGTCCTCTGATCATCACGCTCGTCTTGCCATCGAGTTCCCTCAGCTGGGCGAGCCTCGAGGGCAGGTGCTTGCGCGAGTTGAAGGGCGGGAGCACCCGGATGGCGCCGGCGAGCTCCAGAGTGGCCTGGCGGGCCAGCAGGCCGAGCGGTCCGAACGACCGCACCGTCACCTGCGCGGCCCGGCGCTCGCCGCGGCGGAACGGGGTGAGCGTGGTGACGATCGCCCGGCGCTCGCCGGGCGGCAGGTCGAGGCGAGCGCGGCCGGGGCTCGCCCCGGCCGACGGCTGCCAGCCGTCGCGAACGATCCCGTGCACCCGCCGCCGGCCCGCGTTGGCCAGGTACAGGGTCGAGGGCACACTCTCGCCGAGCCGCACCCGCTCCGGCAGGTCGCGGTGGAGCACGAGGCTCCGGGGAGAGCCGGCGAGGATGAGGTCTCCGGCGCCCACGAGCGCGACGACGGCGAGCCAGCCGAGCAGCCAGACCGGGTCGTCGAGCAGCACGATCGGCACGACGCCGAGCGCGACGAGCAGCACGAACCGACCGGAGACCGCCATGGCTAGATCGGCACCTGCACCTGTTGCATGATCGAGCGGAGGATCGAGTCTGACGACACGCCCTCGAGTTCCGCCTCCGGGCGAAGCTGCACCCGATGCCGCCAGACGGGCAGCAGCATGGCCTGCACGTGATCCGGCGTGATGGCCGCGGAGCCGTTCAGCCAGGCCCACGCCTTCGCGGCCGAGAGGAGCGCCGTCGTTCCGCGCGGGCTCACCCCGAGCTTCACCGACGGACTCTGCCGGGTGGCGCGGGCGAGGTCGACGATGTAGGCGATCACGTCCGGGCTCGAGCCGACGAGGGCGACCTCGGCCTGGGCAGCGGCGAGACCCGCGGCGTCGAGCACGGCGCTCACCCCGGCCGCCTCGAGGTTGCGCGGGTTGAAGCCGGCGGCGCTCCTGGTGAGCACCTCCACCTCATCCGCCCGCTCCGGGATGTCGAGAACGAGCTTGAGCAGGAAGCGGTCGAGCTGGGCCTCGGGCAGCGTGTACGTGCCCTCGTACTCGATCGGGTTCTGGGTGGCGGCGACGATGAACGGCACCGGGAGCAGGCGGGTGTCGCCGTCCACGCTCACCTGGCGCTCCTCCATCGCCTCGAGCAGCGCTGCCTGGGTCTTCGGAGGCGTGCGGTTGATCTCGTCGGCAAGCAGGATGTTGGTGAACACCGGGCCCGCGCGGAAGTCGAATTCGCCGATCTTGGCGTCGTAGACGAGGGAGCCGGTCACGTCGCCCGGCATGAGGTCCGGGGTGAACTGCACGCGCTTGGTGTCGAGTCGAAGCGCCCGGCTCAGGGTGCGCACGAGCAGGGTCTTGGCGACCCCGGGCACTCCCTCGAGCAGCACGTGTCCGCCCGCGAGGAGCGCGATGATGAGTCCGGTGACCGCGCCATCCTGGCCGACGACGGCCTTGCCCACCTCGGTGCGCACGAGGGCGAACTGGTCGCGCACGACGGAGGACTGGTGGCGTGGCTGCTGCGCTGCCGGGGCTTCCGGCGATCCTTGGGCGGTGTCGGTCATGCGTTCATTCTCCATGGTCGGTCAGGCGGGGCGGATGGAGCGGGCGACCGAGCGCTCGAGTTCGAGGAGCCGGTCGGACAGTCGCACGAGTTCGCGGTCGGTGCGCGGGGTGTCGTCGAGCAGCAGCGAGCGCAGCTGCCTCGGGTCGGAACCCGTGACGGCGGATGCGGCGGCGATCACGTCGTCCACGGTCGCGAGCCGCGGCAGGCCGCACTGGGCGGCAACGCGGGCGATGGTGCCGACCCGCAGCGAGTCGAGGGCGCGCAGTCGCGCCCCGCCGCGCTGGTAGAGCCGGGCCCGCCCCTCCATCGTCTCGCTCGCGCGCACGGTGACTGGCAGGTTCTCGATCACGAGCGGACCCATCCGGCGACCCCGCCAGAACGCCGCGGCGATCGCCACGATCACGAGCAGTGCCATCACGGAGCTGACCCAGACCGGGGTGAGCTCGGCGATGCTCGGGGCGTCGGCAGCCGCGCTGTCGTCGATCGTCGGCAGGTACCAGACGAGCCGCGGGTTGGCGCCGAGCAGGTTGAGCACGAGCGCCGCGTTGCCGCGTTCGGCGACATGCTCGTTCCTCAGGGCGTCCGTCGTGCCGAGCACGGTGATCGTGTGGGCGCCGCGCTCGAGACGGATGAGCGAAAAGACCCGCGACCCGCTGCCCAGGCAGCGTGTGGCCACCGTGCCCGTGCCGGTCACCCGGTAGCCGCGGCCCGCCCCGGTCACCGACTCCGCCTTCGCCACCGCGGCAAGCGCGCAGTCGCTGCGCAACACCTTCCGCTTCACCGTCCCGGCCTGGGCCACCTGCGGGGCCACCGCCCGCAACTGGGCGAACCCGGGGGTGAGGACCACGACATCCCGAGCCAGGCCGGCGATCTCGGTCAGTCGCGTGTCGTCGAGGAAGTCTCCGGAGTCGTAGAGGAACAGCGTGGAGCCCGGCCGGGCGACGAGGGCGGACTTCGCCGAGCCGAACGAGCCGGCCACCCGCACGTCCACCCCCTGCTGCCGAAGCACCTCGGCGACCGCCATGCTGCCGATCGGCCCGGGATTGGTGGCCGAGAACTCGGTGCCGCGGGAGAGGGCCGACCCGGTGAGGGCGATCCCGATGATCGCGACCAGAACGAGGAAGGTTGCGGCCAGGATCCAGAACAGCGACCGCCGGGTGGCCCGGCGAATCGTCGGTGTCGTGGATGTGGCAGTCGACGGTGTCGCGGTCATCCGCCGCCGCCCGCGGGTGCCAGGGGGGACCGGACGGACCGCAGTTCGGCCTCGAGCTCGGCGGCGCGGCGGTAGGCCGCCTCCGTGCCTGGGCCGTCGAGGTAACGCACCTCGTCGAACACGGCGGCCGTCGAGGCGAGCGCCGCGGCGAGGGAGGGGAAGAGGGCCCCCGCGCGGGCGGAGAACTCCCGGGCGGTGGTGCCCGGCGAGGTCGTGAGGATGGTGCGCTCGGCGAGACCCCGCGCGATGGATCGGAACATCTCCTCGATCGCGAGAGCCCAGTCCTCCCGTGCCGCCGCGTCATTCGCCGCGCGCCGCATCGCCGCGGCGTCGCGCTCGTCGCCCACGCCGAAGAGCGCGCCGGTGACGGTGCTGCGTCGCCCCAGCCGCGGCACCCCGAAGATGAGGAACGCGACCACCACGACGGCGAGAACCACCAGGGCCGCGATCGCGAGGATGGGTCCCTGGAAGGGCCCGCCGATCCCGGCGGTGAGCGACTTCAGCCAGTCCCAGAAGGCGGCGGACAGCCGGTCGAACCAGGTGGGTTGCGCCGGGCGGTACTGGGCCTTGGCGAGTTCGGCGATGATCCATTGCTGGGCCTGGGCGGCATCCGGATCGACCGGAACGTCGAACGGGAGGTTCATGCCCAGGGCGAATCGTCCGTCGGTACGAGCACGCCGGCCTCCCTCGGCAGGTACGGATCGGCGACACCGGCGGCGCCGGACTGCCTGGCCTCCACGAAGCGCGCGAGCTCCAGGTCCAGCCCCTCCCGGCGCATCCGGAGGTCGACGTAGAGGAGCGCGGTCGTCGCGGTCTGCACCACGGTGCTGATCGCGAGGAAGACGACGGTCACGATCACCGTCACCACGAGCAGCCCGACCGTGACGACGGTGGTGACCGCGCCCTGCTGGCCGTTCGGGTCGAGGAGGCCGATCACGATCGGCGCGATGAAGCTGAGCGGAGCGGAGACGACCTGCGAGATCACGCTGATGATCACGCTCACCAGCAGCTGGATGCCGAACACGCGCCAGAAGGAGCCGCGAGTTAGATTCCAGGAGCGCGCCACCGCCTGCCGGATGCTGAGACGTTCGATCATGAGCACGCTCGGCACGAGGCTGAGTTTGGTGGTGATCCAGGCGGCGACCACCATGAAGCCGAGCCCACCGAAGACGCCGAGCAGCACCCCGATCACGATTCCGGCGATGCCGAGGGTCGTCACGACGAGGGCGACGAGGCCAGCGAGCACGCCGAAGGCGATGAGCAGCACCGCGCCCACCATGAGGGTCCAGCCCACCAGGGCGCCGATGCGGCCCCGCGCCCGGCGGTACAGCTCGCGGAAGGTCTGCTTCTCGCCGAGCGTGGCGCGGGAGATCTCGAGCACGATGATTCCCTGCACCAGCGCGCCGACGATCGCCGACAGCAGCACGGGCACGAGACTCGCGAGCACGATCGTCGCGACCGAACCGGCCGCGATCGTGGCGTTGTCGGCGCTCGTGCTCGAGTTGATCCGGGAGAACGACAGGAACGTGACGAGGCCGATGACGGCGTAGAGGAGGAGGTACGCCGACCCCTGCAGCAACAGTGCCGCCCCAAAAGTGGGGCGCGGATTGCGCCGCAACACGCGGAACGACGCGCCGAGAATGGTGCCGAGGTCGAGCGGTCGAAGCGGGATCAGCCCGGGCTTCGGCGGCGGTGTCCAGCCGGGCTGCCCCTGCGCCGGCTGCGGTCCCGACCCCTGCCCGGGCGGGGTGTAGTAGCCGGAGGCGGGTGCGGGCACGGGCGGAATCGGCGGGATTCCGGGCGTTCCCGCGCCACTGGCGCCGCTTGGACGACCTCCGGGCGACTGCCACTGCGTGTCGTCGGTCACTCGCGTTCCCCTCGGTCGGCTCTCGTGCTCTTCACACCCTCGGCAATTATGCTTTCACACTCGACTACTCTTATGCGAAAGCCTCACGAATCCCGAAATCACCGGGGGCTCCGAACCAAAGACGGGACGATGACCGCACGAATTCTTGTGGTGGACGATGACACCGCGCTCGCAGAGATGATCGGCATCGTTCTCCGTTCGGAGGGCTTTGAGCCGATCTTCTGTGCCGACGGCTCCCTCGCTCTCGAGGCCTTCCGCGCGGCCAAGCCCGACCTCGTCCTTCTCGACCTCATGCTCCCCGGCAAGGACGGCATCGAGGTGTGCGCGGAGATCCGCACCGAGTCCGGCGTGCCCATCATCATGCTCACCGCCAAGTCCGAGTCGTCGGATGTCGTGCGCGGCCTGGAGAGCGGGGCGGACGACTACGTCGTCAAGCCCTTCAACCCCAAGGAGCTGGTCGCGCGCATCCGCACCCGCCTCCGCCCGACGCCGACCGGCAGCGCCGACGTGCTCCAGGTGGGCGACCTGCGACTGGACGTGGCCGGCCACGAGGTGCGGCGCGGAGACAGCAAGATCAACCTCACCCCGCTCGAGTTCGAGCTGCTGCTGGCGCTGGCCCTCAAGCCCCAGCAGGTGTTCACGCGCGAGATGCTTCTCGAACAGGTGTGGGGCTACCACTACAAGGCGGACACTCGCCTCGTGAATGTGCACGTGCAGCGGCTGCGCGCGAAGGTCGAAGACGATCCGGACAACCCGCGGATCGTGATGACCGTTCGCGGTGTCGGCTATCGCGCGGGTGCCAGCACCTAACTCCTCCGGTTCCCCATGAAGATCCTCGACTGGCGGTCGTATCTCGGTCGGCTCGTGCGGTTCTGGCGCACGTCGCTGCAGTTCCGCACCGTCACCATCACCGTGGTGCTCTCCGGACTCGCCGTGCTCATCATCGGTTCCTCGATCGTCGTGAGCATCGGCAACAATCTCTTCGCGTCGCGAAGCAACCAGGTGCAGGATGAGGCGCGCAGCGCCCACAACCTCGCCCAGGGCATCTTCGACGCGGCCGAGCCCGCCGGCGACCAGGGCCCGACGGTGGAACTGGACAGCCTCCCGGGAACCGTTCGGGACAAGATCCTGCCCTCCACGACCACCCAGGGCGGCACGGCGTTCGCGATCCTGCGCACTCCGGGGCAGACCACCTCCGCGATCATGCAGCCGGCGAGCTCCACGAACTTTCCGGATGTCGTGACGGAGGCCCTGCGCAAGAGGGTCGTCGCCGACCCCCAGCACGTGCAATTCCAGTCGGTGACGCTCACCGACGGGTCGCCGGGTCTCGTCGTGGGGTCGAACGTGACGGTGCCGTCCGCCGGCAGCTACGAGCTCTACCTCGTCTACGACCTCTCGCAGGTTGCCGTGACTCTCAACTTCGTGAAGCAGACCCTCCTGCTCGGAGGGCTCGCCCTCATCCTGCTCATCGGGGCGGTCACCTACATCGTCGTTCGACTCGTGGTCGGGCCGATCAGGGTGGCCGCAGAAACCAGTGAGAAGCTGGCCGCCGGGCAGCTGGAGCAGCGCATTCCGGAGAAGGGGGACGACGTGATCGCCACCCTCGCGCGCTCCTTCAATGGCATGGCCGACAGCCTGCAAGAGCAGATCACCAAGCTCGCCGAGCTGTCCAGGCTGCAGCAGCGCTTCGTCTCCGACGTGTCGCATGAACTGCGCACCCCGCTCACGACGATCCGGCTCGCCGGCGACGTGCTCTACGACCAGCGCGATTCCTTCGAGCCTTCGACCGCGCGCACGGCGGAACTCTTGCGCACCCAGGTGCAGCGCTTCGAGGTGCTTCTCGCCGACCTTCTCGAGGTGAGTCGTTACGACGCGGGCGCCGTCGAGCTCGAACTCGAGCCGACCAACCTCGTGCGCCTCGTGGAGGACGCGGTGGACACGATGCGGCCACTCGCCGACGAGCGCGGATCGGCCCTGCGGGTCGTGGCCCCCGGCGGCTACTTCGAGGCGGAGGTGGATGCCCGGCGCATCCGCCGTGTCTTGCGCAACCTCCTCGGCAATGCGATCGAGCACGGTGAGGGGCGGCCCATCGTCGTCATGGTGGACAGCAACGCCAGCGCCATCGCGCTCGCCGTGCGGGACTACGGGATCGGGATGAAGCCGTCGGAGGTGTCGCGAGTCTTCGACCGGTTCTGGCGGGCCGATCCGTCCCGGCAGCGCACCATCGGCGGCACGGGACTCGGGCTCGCGATCTCGCTCGAAGACGCCGCGCTGCATGACGGCCGGCTGGAGGTCTGGTCCGAATTCGGGGTCGGCACCTGTTTTCGGCTCACCCTGCCCCGCGAACGCGGCAAGCCGATCGTGTCGTCGCCGCTCGACCTGCCGCCGGACGACTCGATCCACCTCGGGGGCGAGGATGCCTGAGCGCCCCGTCGTGCGCCGCGTGCTCGCGCTCGCGATCGCCATCGTCGTCGTCGCCGGGGCCAGCGGCTGCGTCGGCATCCCCGGCGAGGGGCCGGTGAACCAGGGGCTCTCGCTCAGCGCAGGGTCCGGCGGCGCCAACTTCGACTTCAACCCGGAGGGACCGGAGCTCGGCGCCAGCAAGGAGAGCATCCTCAAGGGATTCGTCGCCGCGTTCACCTCGGCGACCGGCGGCTACGCCGTGGCGAAGAAGTTCCTCGCCTCGGGCTTCAAGGAGAAGTGGGACCCGCGCGCGAGCGTGCAGGTGCGCAGCGGGCAGCCGCGGCTCTCGACAGTGAACGACAGCACCATCCAGTACTCGTTCGCCACGATCGCCACGGTCGATGCCCTCGGCGCGTACACCGAGTCCTCCCAGCCGTCGACGCTGCAGTTCGGCTTCGTGAAGGAGGACGGCCAGTGGCGCATCAATGCCGCGCCGGCCGGAATCGTGCTCTCCGACCAGACTTTCCAGCGCATCTTCACCCAGCAGACGCTGTACTTCCTCGACTCGAACAACGAGCACCTCGTGCCGGATCTGCGCTGGTTCCCCCGCGGGACGGCCGCGACTGGCGTCGCCACCTCCTTGCTCGCCGGCCCTCCCACCTGGCTCAAGGGGGCGGCGTTCTCGCGCTTTCCGGAGGGCACCCAGCTCAGCGATGCCGGCAGCATCGTGACCCCGGAGGACGGGGTCGCCACCATCGACCTCTCCAAGGAGGCCCTGGCCGCCAGCCCGCGCGAGCGCCAGCTCATGAAGGTGCAGCTCACCGAGAGCCTGCGCTCGGTTGGCAACATCTCGAGCGTACGGATCTCGGTGGAGGGGACACCCCTGCAGATCGACGACCTCGGCCCGAGTGGCCCGCAGGCCGACACCAAGGTTGACGCGCAGGCACTTGTGCTGCGCAAGGGCGAGTTCGGGTTCTACGCCAACGGAAAGGTCGCCGCTCTCAGCCTGAGCCGGGCGGTCGTCGGCCTCAAGGCGCGCGCGGCGACGCTGTCCTCCGACGGCGCCTCGATCGCCGTGCTCGGCGCCGGAGGGGTGTCGCTGCTGCGCAAGGGCGTGGCCCAGACCGCGCCGCTCGATGCGCGCGACGATCTCGTGGCGCCATCGCTCGACGAAAACGGCTATGTCTGGTCGGTGCCGTCGAACCAGCCCAACGCGATCACGGCCTTCGATCCTGCCGGCGTCGCGCACCCGGTCATGGCGGCCCTTCCTGGCGACTCGCAGGTCCAGTCCCTCGAGGTGTCGCGAGACGGCGCCCGTGTGGTGATCCTGCTCTCGACTCCCACCGGACCGCGGCTCATCGTCTCGGCGATCCTGCGCGACCCGGACAAGCAGGCGCCCCTGAGCCTCAAGGCGCCCATCGTCGACCTGCCCCTTGGTGATGGTGTGGCCGTCGATGCGACGTGGGTGGACCAGTTGACGGTCGCGACTCTCGTGTCGACCGGTGAGGGGTCGAGCATCGAGGCGTTCACGATCGGGGGTCAGCGCCAGTCGCTCGACAGTCTGCCGTCCGCCACGGCGAGCGCCATCGTGGGCGGTAACGGCCAGACGGGGTTGCGCGTTCTCGCGGGCGACTCCACGATCTGGGCGTATCAGGGCAGCAGCTGGCAGAACACCAGGGTCAAGGTCGACTTCATCGCCACCCAACGTTGAGCGGTCGGTTGTCCACCGATCCGAGCCTCCCCGGCCGCGGCGCGCCCTCCTGAGGACATCCTTGGCCGATGAATCGGTTTCTCCTCGACGCGGCGCTCGACGCCTGGTCGGTCTTGTCGCCGGTGAGCTGCGCGGGGTGTGGCGCGGAGGACCGGGGGCTCTGCCTCGGTTGTCGGGCGGCCCTCGAGCCGCAGCGGCGCAGCATCCGGCTCGCCGACGGCACCACGGTGACGTCGGCGCTGCGCTACGAGGCGCGCGTGCGGCACGCGATCCTGGCCTTCAAGGAGCAGGGCAGAACGGATGTGGCGCGGGCGCTCGCCCGACCCCTCGCCGCGGCGATCAGCACCGCCGTGCACGGGCGGGTGGAGCTCGTGGCCGTGCCGTCCAGCCGCGGCTCGTTCCGCCGGCGGGGCTTCGACCCGGTCGCGGTTCTCGTGCGCGGGACCGGATTCGGGCAAGCCGCGAGGGTGCTCGCCCCGTCGGCCGCCAGAACGGAGCAGAAGTCCCTGGGCAGGGAGGACCGCGCGCGCAACCTGACCGGATCGATGCGGGCGACGATGCCTCTCGACGGGCGTCGCTTCGTGCTCATCGACGACGTCCTCACCACCGGGGCGACCATCACCGAGGCGGCTCGAGCCCTGCGCGCGGCGGGCGCCGAGGTCGTCTCGGCGGCCACTCTCGCCGACACGCCGAAGAGGTCCGCCGATTCCTAGGACACACACGGGCAAAACAGTGACACGGCACGTGCAACAGGTCTACGGTGATCGAAAGAGGCGCGGAAACATCGCCTGGTTCCACCGGGCATCGCGCCGAATAGGAACGGGGAGAGCAATGGACATTTCCATCACCGGCCGCAACGTTGGGATCACGGACCGATTCCGGGCGTATGCAAGTGAAAAGGCCGAGAAGATCGCCCACCTGGCCGACAAGGCCCTTGCGTTCGAGATCAGAGTCAGCCGGCACAACGAGAAGCTCAGTTCCAGCACCGACGATCGCGTCGAGTTGACCCTCATCGGACCGGGCCCCCTCGTCCGGGCCGAGTCGACCGGCCCCGACAAGTACGTGGCATTCGACCTCGCGATCGACAAGCTCGTGGAGCGACTTCGCCGCGCCAAGGACCGGCATAAGGTGCATCGGGGCCAGCATCGCCCGACCTCCCTGCGCGAAGCGAGCGCGAACGGATTCAGCGTCACCGACATCCGCCCGGCCGACCCGGCGGTGATGGAGAAGGTGCGCACCGGGGCGATCCCCACCGTGGAGAGCGCCGAGGAGGTGGCCGAGGTCGAGCCGGAGTGGAGCCCCGTCGTCATCCGCAAGAAGGTCTTCGCCGCCGTGCCGATGACCGTGGACGACGCGCTCTATTACATGGAACTCGTCGGGCACGACTTCTACCTCTTCATCGACTCCGAGACCGGGCGACCGAGCGTGGTCTACCGCCGCAAGGGCTGGGACTACGGCGTGATCGCCCTCGACCAGGACGCCGAGGAGTTCCAGGAGGTCGCAACGGCCAACCGCAAACTGCGCAGCTGAGTCCGGTCCCGGCGGGCGGCGAGAAGCCGCCCGTCGGGACTGCCCGTTAACGGGGGGTGCGGATGCCGCGAAGCGCCCGGTTGTCAGGCTGGGCGCAAGCTAGGCTTGCTAAGATTACGGATTGGTCACGCGCGTCGCGCGAGTGGCACGGCGTGACCGAACCGAAAACTCGGGTCCGGCACCGACACAGGCGCCGCGCGGTCGCGATGACTGCGGCCCAGCACCTGACCCGACTTGATGCATCTGGAGTGAGCAGTGGCCAACGTTCTTGAAAAGGTCCTTCGCGTCGGCGAGGGACGAACCCTTCGCAGGCTCGAGCGATACGCGCTCGCCGTGAACCACCTCGAGGACGACTTCAAGGAACTCAGCGACGAGGATCTGAAGAACGAGACGAACGAGTTCCGCGAGCGCTACTCGAACGGCGAGTCCCTGGAGGACCTGCTGCCGGAGGCCTTCGCCGCCGTGCGCGAGGCATCCACCCGCACCCTGGGCCTTCGTCACTTCGACGTGCAACTCATGGGCGGCGCCGCGCTGCACCTGGGCAACATCGCCGAGATGAAGACCGGTGAGGGCAAGACCCTCGTGGCCACCCTCGCCGCGTACCTCAACGCCATCCCCTCGCGCGGCGTGCACGTGATCACGGTCAACGACTACCTCGCCAGCTACCAGTCGGAGCTCATGGGGCGCATCTTCCGCGCGCTCGGCATGACCACGGGCTGCATCCTCTCCGGCCAGACTCCCGCCGAGCGCCGCGAGCAGTACGAGGCGGACATCACCTACGGCACGAACAACGAGTTCGGCTTCGACTACCTGCGCGACAACATGGCGTGGCAGGCGAGCGACATGGTGCAGCGCGGACACAACTACGCGATCGTCGACGAGGTCGACTCGATTCTCATCGACGAGGCGCGCACCCCGCTCATCATCTCCGGCCCGGCGTCGGGGGAGGCCAACCGCTGGTTCAACGAGTTCGCGAACCTCGCCAAGAGGCTCATCCCCGACGTCGACTACGAGGTCGACGAGAAGAAGCGCACCGTCGGCGTGCTCGAGCCCGGCATCGAAAAGGTCGAGGACTACCTCGGCATCGACAACCTGTACGAGTCGGCGAACACCCCGCTCATCTCGTTCCTCAACAACTCGATCAAGGCATCCGCCCTGTTCAAGAAGGACAAGGACTACGTCGTCATGAACGGCGAGGTGCTCATCGTCGACGAGCACACCGGCCGAATCCTCATGGGCCGGCGCTACAACGAGGGCATCCACCAGGCCATCGAGGCCAAGGAGGGCGTCGCGGTCAAGGCCGAGAACCAGACCCTCGCCACGGTGACCCTGCAGAACTACTTCCGCCTCTACAAGAAGCTCTCCGGCATGACCGGTACGGCCGAGACCGAGGCCGCCGAGTTCATGAGCACGTACAAGCTCGGTGTCGTCGCCATCCCGACCAACCGCCCCATGCAGCGCCTCGACCAGCCCGACCTCGTCTACAAGAACGAGGAGGCCAAGTTCGGCCAGGTCGTCGAGGACATCGTGCGACGCCACGAGAAGGGCCAGCCGGTTCTGGTGGGCACGACGAGCGTCGAGAAGAGCGAGTACCTCTCCAAGCTCCTCGCCAAGCGCGGCGTCAAGCACGAGGTGTTGAACGCCAAGAACCACGCGCGCGAGGCCGCGATCGTGGCCCAGGCCGGTCGCCTCGGCTCCGTCACCGTCGCCACCAACATGGCCGGCCGTGGCACCGACGTGATGCTCGGCGGCAACGCGGAGTTCCTCGCCGTCGCGGAGATGAACCAGCGCGGCCTCAGCCCGGTGGAAACCCCGGACGAGTACGAGGCGGAGTGGGACGCCGTGTTCGACCGGGTCAAGGCCATCGTCGCCGAAGAGGCCGAGAAGGTCGTCGCCGCGGGCGGGCTCTACGTGCTCGGCACCGAGCGCCACGAGTCTCGCCGCATCGACAACCAGCTGCGCGGCCGCTCCGGCCGCCAGGGCGACCCGGGCGAGAGCCGCTTCTACCTGTCGCTCACCGATGACCTCATGCGCCTCTTCAACTCGGCGGCCGCCGAATCCCTCATGGGCCGCGGCAACGTGCCGGAGGACCTGGCCATCGAGTCGAAGGTCGTGAGCCGGGCCATCCGCAGCGCCCAGAGCCAGGTCGAGGCGCGCAACGCCGAGATCCGCAAGAACGTGCTCAAGTACGACGACGTGCTCAACCGCCAGCGTGAGGCGATCTATGGAGACCGCCGCCACATCCTCGAGGGCGACGACCTGCAGGACCGCACGGCCAAGTTCCTGGAGGACGTGATCACCGAGGTCGTCGACGTTCACACCTCCGAGGGCCATGCGGACGACTGGGACCTCGACGCGCTCTGGACGGAGCTGGGCACCCTCTACCCCGTCTCGATCACCATCGACGAGCTGTACACCGAGGCCGGCTCGCGCAACAAGATCACCCGCGACTTCCTCGCGAACGAGATCCTGTCCGACGCGAAGCTCCAGTACGAGGCGCGCACCAAGGCCCTCGGCGAACCGGCAATGCGCGAGCTCGAACGCCGCGTCGTGCTGAGTGTGATCGACCGCCGCTGGCGCGACCACCTCTACGAGATGGACTACCTCAAGGACGGCATCGGCCTGCGGGCGATGGCCCAGCGCGACCCGCTCGTGGAGTACCAGCGCGAGGGTTTCGCCCTGTACCAGAGCATGATGGGCCAGATCCGCGAGGAGTCTGTCGGCTTCCTGTTCAACCTCGAGGTCGAGGTCACCGGCGGTGGCGAGGCCACGGCGGCCGTGCCGACGGTCGCGGCGAAGGGTCTCGGCGCCCCGGCGGCGCCCGTGGAGCGGCTCAGCTACTCCGCGCCGAACGCGGACGGCGAGGTCGAGGTGCGCAACCAGCGCGGACAGCTGGACCAGGCCGCGAGCGCCAAGGCGACGGATGCCGAGAACCAGGGCAGCCAGCGCGGGGCGTTCGGGCAACGGACCGCTCCGGCGGGACCGGCCCCGGCCAACCGGGCCGAGCGCCGGGCACAGGACAAGCGCAGGAGCAACTAGAGGACGTTGATGGCCGCCGCGCGCCAGCGGTTGTCGAGGCCCTCGAGTCGGATGGCGACCGCGCGCGTGCGCGCCCGGCCGTGCACGATCACCACCGCCTCGACGACCCCGTCTCGTGGCTCGCTGATCGTCGTGGAGCCGATCGTGAAGGTGGGCCGCGCCACCGCCCTCCCGCGGGCGTCGCGGGCGCGCGCGGAGAGCACGACGCGCTTGAGAAGGTGACGGTAGACGTCGTCGGTCACCCAGCGGGAGATCTGCTCGAGCTCCCGGGCGCCGGACAGGATCTCGATCACGCAGCGGGTGAGGTTGACCAGCAGCGGTTCCGGATTGGGCAGCTCGGTGCGGGAGGCCGGCTGTTGGCCGAAGAACTCGTCTGGCTGGAATCGCGACCGGATGACCTTGCTCGGCAAGATCTCGTGCAGGGGGCCGGAGGGGCTGCTGACCGGGACCGCATCACTCATTGTTCGCTCCGAAACCCTGAGAGGGAATGCGGGCACCGTTGCTCTCACCCCCCATTCGGGGGTCTTCCCTTGGCAGATCACTAAAGCAGCAGGTGCGCTCGGATGTCCACGCCCCAACGCGGGGGTGTGGATAACCGGAGGGGACGCGGCCTCTCGGGCGGTGTGGATAACGCCGGGCGGCGCGGCGCCGGTGACGTAGCATCGCAGCAACGTTCGTCATCGACACCTCAGGCGGTTACCGACTATGCGCTGGGACAACCTCTTCGACGACCTGGAGGGTCAGCTCGAACAGGAGCTCAGCGCCGAGGAGATCGACCTCCGGGCCGAGGAGGAACGGTTGCGCCTCGCCAGGATGAGCCTCCGAGACCGCCTCGTCGCGATCCGCGAGCACGGGCCCGCCGGGGTGGGAGCACCGATCCGCCTGCTGCTCGGCGCCGGCCGGGTGGTCTCGGTGGCCCCGATGACCTTCGGCCGTGACTGGTTCTCAGCCGACCTCGTGGACGAATCGCCTCGACGGTCGCAATGCATAGTGCCCCTGGCGGCGATCGCGGGGCTGCTGCTCACCCGCGACCAGGTCGTATCCAGTCTCGGGGCGGCATCCGTCGCCGAGTCGGGGAGGTCACTCTCCGGCCGACTCGGCTTCGGCTTCGTGCTCCGTGACCTGTGCCGTCGCCGACGCGAGGTCGACATCGACATCGCGGCCGGCGCTCAGCACGGCACCATCGACCGGGTGGGCCGGGACCACCTCGACCTCGCCCTGCACGATCCGGGAACCCCGCGGCGGGAGTCGGCCGTGCGGCAGTTGCGGGTCGTGCCGTTCGCTCAGGTGGAACTCGTGCGGCTGTGATCCCTGGCGCCGGAGTCGAACGAATACTCCGGCGCGCTCGCCCACTCGGACTGATGCCAGAGGCTCAGGCGTCTGGCCTCCTCATACTTCGCCTCGATGAACGCCTCGAGTATCGCCCGTTCGATGCGCCAGTGGCCGTGGCCGCCGATCTTGATGGCGGGAAGCTCTCCCGAGCGCACGAGCGCGTAGGCCTGGCTCGCCGAGATGTGGAGGATCTCGGCGGTGTCGGCGAGAGTGAGGAAGCGCGCGAGGCCGCCGCCATTGCCGTTCGGGGGATCCACGCTGTTCATGCCTCGATTATGGGGGCGCGTCCCCCCGGCCGACGGCGGTGTGGATAACTTTCCCGGACACCGCAGAACGCCGTGACGATGGAGCGACGCACTGCACGATCACGAGCCGGGAGGTGGCGGATGCGCGCCAGAAGCAACTCACAACCGCGAGAGCGCACCCCGCGGTCGTTCTGGTTCGACCCTCGGTTCGCCATCGGCATCCTGCTGGTGCTGGGGTCTGTGGCCGGGGTCTTCGCCGTCGTCTCGACCGCCGACAGCAGCGTGCAGGTCTATGCCGCCCGATCGGCCCTCGCGCCGGGGGACCGAGTGGTCGTCGGCGACCTCGGCGTGAAGAGCGTGCGTCTCGGCGATCTGCGCGCCAAGTACCTGGGAGCCGGGGAGATCCCGGGATCCGGGTTCGTGGTCACGCGCTCGGTGGCGGCGGGGGAGCTCGTGCCGGTCTCCTCCGTGGGCAAGGCCTCCGGGCTTCGGGTCGCCTCGGTGGTGGTCACCGTGCGGGGAGAGCTCGCCAGGTCGATAGCCGCGGTCTCGGTGGTGGACCTGTGGTCGGCGCCGGCCACCGACAGCAACTCCTTCGGGCCTCCGTCCGTGCTGGTCGCCTCCGCGACCGTGGTGCGCGTGATCGAACCGAGCGGGCTGGTCGCCGACCGGGGTGGGCGCTCGGTCGAGTTGCTGGTGCCCAAGTCGAAGACCGCCCGGGTGCTCGAGGCGATCGCCAACCAGGACGCCATCTCCCTCGTGCCCGTCGGCATTCCGGCGAGGGGCTGACGGATGGTGCGCGTTGCGCTTGCGCTGCCCATCGAACTCGAGGACCGGCTGGCGGGCGAGCTGATGCGGCACGGCCACGACGTGGTCGCCCGCTGCTCGAGCGCTGACGAGCTCGCGTCGGTGCTGCGCGGCGCGACCGCCGCGGTTGCCATCGTTGCCGCATCGCCCCGGTACCTCAATCGTCGGCTGCTCACCGAGTCGGATGCCGCGGGAGTGCGGATCGTCGCGATGGCCGCCGGCGACGACGAACGTCGCAACGCGGCAACGCTCGACCTGCGCGAGGTGGTGGCGGCGTCGGCCGCGTGGCCGGAGATCGAGGAGATGATGCTCGGTGCTGGGCCGGCCGCGGGTGCCGACGGCGCCCAACGTCGCGGGCAGGTGGTCGCGATCTGGGGTCCGGCCGGCTCGCCGGGGCGCACCACGCTCGCGATCGCCCTCGCCGCGGAGATCGCCGCCGAGGGACACACGGTGGCCCTCGCCGACGTGGACACCCACAGCGGCTCGGTCGCGCCGGCCCTCGGCCTTCTTGACGAGGCGCCCGGTTTTGCCGCGGCGTGCCGCCTTGCCGGAGCCGACAGTCTCACTCAGCGTGAACTCGAGCGGATCGGCCAGCGCTACCTCTCGCCGCGGGGAAGCTTCTGGGTGCTCACCGGCATCGGGCGTCCCAGCCGCTGGCCCGAGCTGTCGGCCGAGCGTGTGGTCGGTACGATCGGTGCCTGCCGCGAGTGGGTGGACTTCACCATCGTCGACACGGGATCCAGCCTCGAGAACGACGAGGAGATCAGCAGCGACCTCTTCGCCCCTCGCCGAAATGCCGCCACGATCGCCGCGCTCCGCGAGGCGGACCAGGTGGTCGCGATCGGCTCGGCCGATCCGGTGGGCCTCTCCCGCTTCCTGCGGGCCCACGTCGACCTGGTGGAGACGATCGAGACCGACCGGGTCGCGGTAGTGATGAACAAGATCCGTGCGAGCGCGATCGGACCGGGTGCGTCGTCCCAGGTGAGGCAGACGCTGCAACGATTCGGCGGGATCTCGGACCTCGCGCTTGTGCCGTACGACCGTGCGGCGCTCGATGCGGCGGTGCTCAGCGGCAGGACCCTGTGCGATGTCGCGCCGAAGTCGGCGGCGCGGGTCGCCATCCGCCAGCTCACCCGCGAGCGCGTGCTTCCGACGCCGGAACCGGCCAGGCGCCGATTCGGCCGCCGGGTCGACCGTCGCGGGCAGGCCGCCGGCTGACGGGGCGCGCTCAGCGCACTCCGAGCCAGTTCAGGAGGTCGGCCTTCCTCAGCCGCGACCAGCCTCGTTTGCCGGACTCGCGGGCGCGCGCGCGCAGAGCGATCATCGTCCACCCCGACGACGGCTCCCCGGTGGGCGTCGTCACCGCGCGCGGCTTGCGCGGGCGCGGCGCCACGACGCTCATCCGGCGAGAGACGGCCGGGCGCGAGGAAGACTTCGTGACGGGGACGGTCTTCTTCGCGCTCTTGCCTCGCTTGGCCTTTTTCTCGGAACTGGCCGTTGCGCGAGACGCGGGAGCCGCCTTCGACTCCTGCTCGAGCTTCTTCGCCCGTTTCTTGTCCTTCGCGCGCTGGATCTTGGCGTGCTCTTTCTCCCGCGTGAGGGCGGCCTTCGACTTCTTGCTGCTCGGGGCCTCGGGCCTGCCGCCCTTTTCCTCGTCCCTCTTCTTGGGCTTCGACTTCTTGTCGGACTTGGATTTCTTCTCGGACTTCGATGCCATGACATCCTCCTCGGGGCGGGCGCGACACAGCCCGTGGTGCCCCATTCTGCCCCGCTCGCCCCACAGAGGGGAGGATTTCTCCCACACTGCGCGTCGCGCCCCGTCTGCCGGACCTCGGTCAGCCCAGGAGGGGGATGACCTCGAGCCGTCCGTCCGGTCCCGCGACCAGAAGCACGCGGCTGCCGCTCACGCCGGCCAGGGCCGCGATGACCTGTTCGGCCGTGGGCGCCGGGAAGGGGGCGGCCCGCACCCAGAGCGTCACCGCGGCGCCCGTGGCGTCTTCGATCACCTGCCGGAGCGGTTCGGCATCCTGCCCGCCGACCAGGATCACCCGGCCGATCGTGCGCGCCGCGCGTGGCGCCGCCGGCGCGGCCGCGCGGTCCAGCCGCCACACGGTGAAGTGGTAGCCGGCGGCGAGCCCGGTCGCCAGAAGAAGGCCGAGCGGCGCTCGTACCCGGTCGAGGAGGCTCTGCCCGGTGAGGCTGTCGAGGGTGAACTCGAAGATGCGGAACCCGATCACCAGGAGGGTGATGAGCGCGGCCACGGCGCTCGCCCCGAAGACGGCGACCAGGTAGATCCGGCGACCCGTCGACCCGCTCTCCGCTGCGCTCACCCGAGAGGCGGGGCGCCAGACGAACCACCAGACCGGCGCGCCGACGACGAGGGCGCTGATGCCTCCGAGCAGGAGGCTGCGGGCGCCTGACTCGGTGAGGGGTGTGCCGATCGCCGCGAGAATCGAGTTGACGATCACCCCGAATCCGGACGCCGCTGCCGCGAGGGTGACGCCCGACGTGACGAGGCGGCTGGCCGTGCGGGTCGGCTCGGATGCGGCGGCCACGCGTCCCCGATAGTAGGCCCAGACGAGCGCGCCGACGGAGGCCGCGGCGATGGCGGTGCCGAAACGGTCGAGAATGGCGGCCACCGGTTCCGTGCGATCGAAGGCCACCCGTAGGAGCAGGAAGAGGGCGGTGGCGACGCCGCCGAGGGTCAGCACCACGGCTCCGAACCCGTTGACGATCACGAGCACCACCGGGCCGAGTCCGGTGCGCCGGGAGCGCGCGTCGTCCCGCATCCAGTGCCACCACCAGACGACGGCACCGCCTGTCGCCCAGACGAGTGCCTGCAGCGCGGGTCGCCACCACGGGTTGCCGACCTCGACCGAGGAATCGAAGCCGCCCACCACGGCGTCGAGGAGCCCGCCGAGGGCCGTGACGGCACCGCCGACCCCGATCGCGAGGCCGTAGAACGCCCCCAGCACCGGAGCCACGCCCTCGAGCCTCGTCGGTGACTTGGTGGCGCGGGCGGACATCCAGCGATGCCAGACCCAGACCGCGCCCCAGGCGATCGCGGTGCCGAGGCCGTACGGCTGCCAGCTTCCGCGAACGAGGGCGCTCAGGGTCTGGAGCAGAGCCGCCGTGAAGGTGATGAGAGCCACCGTGGACATGCCGGCCAGGTAGAGGCCCCAGGAGAGCGACGACCGCTCGGCGGCGACGGCCATCCGGCGCCAGAGAAGCCACCAGAGCACCGCGGCGAGCGGTCCGGCGACGAGGCTGAAGGCGAGAGAGAGGGCGAGGCCGGCGACGTCGTTGGACGCCAGTCGGTAGTTGGCGGCGTCGAAGAGTCTCCCGAGCAGACCGCTCACCCCGCTCGCGGTGATGGCGACCATGGCGAAGAGCAGCACGAACACGATGACTCGGCGCACCGACTGCTGCGGGCCGACCGAGGTCGTCGGCTGGTGCACGCTCACTTGTTCGTCCCGGCGGGGCTGCACACGGTGAGGATCGGCGGCGCGGTCTCGATGAGCCAGTCGCCCCCCTGCTTCACCAGCGAGAAGACGTCCTCGAATTGGGACTCGGAGGTGCCGAACGGGCCGTTGTCGAAGGACTGGGCGATGGAGACCCTGACATCCGCCGAATCCGCGCGCACCCTGGTGGACACGAGCGTCACCCGGATATTGTCGGTGAGGGGGGCGTCGAACCTCACGCAGCCGTCTCGGGTGGCCGCAACGAGGTATCCGGCGGCCTTCTTCTCGTCGCCGTCGATCACGGCCGTCGAGTACCGCTGAACCACGCCCTCGGGGCTCGACGCGTCGAGAAGTTTCGGCGCTCCGCGCGAGAAGACGACCACGAGGGCGATGACCACGATGACGGCGACCACGGCAAGCACGACGATGAGGGCGCGATCGGGTCTCGGCGGGGAAGGCTCCATGCGCTCAGCCTCACCGACTGCGGCCGATTGCGCAATGGACGGACACCGCGACAAAGCCGTGGGCATTCGGCCGTAGGCTGTTCAGCGTGTCGACCCTCTCTGACCTCGTGCTCGCCCAGGGACGCTCCGACGAAGCCGACGTCGAATGGCTTCACCTGCTCGTCGGCGACTGGCAGCTGCTCGCCGACCTCGCGTTCGCCGACATCGTGCTGTGGGTGCCGACCCATGAGGGCAGCTTCGTGGCGGTGGCCCACGCGCGCCCGTCCAGCTCGGCGACTCTGTTCTACCGCGACTTCGTGGGGCAGCAGATCAAGCCGGAGTGGAAGAGCCAGGTGACCGACGCCTTCGAATCGGCTCAGATCGTGGACTCGGCGAGCCCGGACTGGTACGAGGAGACCCCGACCCGAGTGCGCGCGGTACCGGTGTTGCGCAGGCTCGCGGCGACGGGTACCGAGACGACGAAGCATCCGATCGCCGTGATCAGCCGCCACACCAACCTCAGCGAGGCGCGCACGCCGAGCCGGCAGGAGCTCACCTTCAACGAGTGCGCCAACGACCTGTTCGCGATGATCTGTGCCGGCGACTTTCCGGATCTCGGTGCGCCGACCGGACCCCGCCGGGGCGCGCCCCGCGCGAACGACGGGTTGCTGCGACTCGACGTGGACGGCACAGTCACCTTCGCGAGTCCGAACGGTCTCTCGGCGTTCAACCGCATGGGCTTCGCCGGCGAGCTCGAGGGGGAGTCTCTCGCCGAGGTGACCACCTCGCTGCTCAAGGGCCGCCTCATCGTCGACGAGTCGCTGCCGCTCGTCGTTACCGGGCGCGCGCCGTGGCGCACGGACATCGAGGCCAGGGGAGTCACGGTGTCGTTGCGCGCAATCCCGATCCGGGATCGGGGCGAGCGCATCGGGGCGATCGTGCTCTGCCGCGATGTGACCGAGCTGCGCCACCAGGAGCGCGAACTGATCACCAAGGATGCGACCATCCGGGAGATCCATCACCGGGTGAAGAACAACCTGCAGACGGTGGCCTCCCTGCTGAGGATCCAGGCTCGCCGATCGCACTCGGACGAGGCCCGCGAGTCGCTCAACCAGGCGATGCGCCGGGTCGCGGCGATCGCCGTGGTGCACGACACCCTGAGCGAGGGACTCAACCAGAACGTGGACTTCGACGTGGTCTTCGACCGCGTGCTCAAGCTCATCGCCGAGGTCGCCTCCACTCACAACACCAAGGCTCACCCCACCTTCACCGGGAGCTTCGGGGTACTGCCGAGCGCGTACGCGACGCCGCTCTCACTCGCCCTCACCGAACTCGTGACGAATGCCGTCGAACACGGCCTCGCCGGCCGAGAGGGCAACGTGGAGATCAGCGCGGAGCGCACCGCCGAGACGCTGAGCGTTCAGGTGCGCGACGACGGTACCGGGCTGCCGGAGGGCAAGGTCGGCTCGGGCCTCGGTACCCAGATCGTGCGCACCCTCATCCAGGGCGAGCTCGGTGGCACGATCGACTGGCACACCATGGTGGGCAGCGGAACCGAGGTCACGATCGAGATCCCGCTCGCCTGGCTCACCAAGAGCTAGTCGATGTTCGTTGGCCGGCGCATGCGAACGCGCCACGCTTCGAGGAAGCGCGGCGCGGTCGGGTGAGTCCTAGGAGGCGCGGCGGGCGCGGGCGGCGCGGCGCTTGAGCGCGCGACGCTCGTCTTCGCTCAGGCCGCCCCAGACGCCGGAGTCCTGGCTGGTCTCGAGGGCGTACTGGAGGCACATTTCCGTGACGCTGCAGCGTGCGCAGACCGCCTTGGCCTTGTCGATTTGGTCGACCGCCGGACCGGTGTTTCCCACCGGGAAGAAGAGTTCGGGGTCTGCCGTGAGACAAGCGGCTTTGTCGCGCCAATCCATCGTGGGGTGCTCCTTTTGTTGCGTACACAGGGCAAGACAGCCCAATGCGAAGGTCCTGAGACCCAAGATTCGAGGGGATGAGATGAGAATTCGGGATGCGCCCCACGGCCCTGTGAGTGCAAATCAACCTCACATAGAATCTCATATTGGTTGTAGCAAATCAATAGTCGGATGGGGAATGAAGCTGTGAGCGAACCCAGAATGTTGCGCAGGCCGCCACTTTTGGTACTGCTTGCCGTGGTGATCCTGCTCGAGTGCGCGCTTCTGGCGGCCGCGACCGTCTACCTCGTGGTCGAGTTGCTCACCGCGCGTGCGGACTCTCTCACCAGCGCGGTCGCGATCCTCGTCCTTACCGCCCTCGCCGCGGTCTGGCTCGGTGCGATGGGCGTGCACACGCTACTCGGCAGGTCCTGGATCCGCGGAGGCGCCGTCGTCTGGCAGGTGCTGCAGATCGCCATTGCGATCGGCAGCTTCCAGGGCGGCTACTTCTCCCGCGCCGACATCGGCTGGTGGCTCATCCTGCCGGCTGTACTCGTGCTCGTGCTCCTCTTCACGCCGTCGGTGATCGCCGCGACGCGTCGCACCTAACAGCGTTAAACAGGGTTAGTCGAGTCCGAGCTTCTTGCGCAGCGATGCCACGTGGCCGGTCGCCTTCACGTTGTACAGGGGGAGCTGCACATTGCCCGTCTCGTCCACGACAAAGGTGGACCGCAGCGTTCCGGTGACGGTCTTGCCATACAGCGACTTCTCGCCGTACGCGCCGTAGGCGTTGTGAACGGCGAGGTCCGGGTCGCTCAGCAGGGGGAAGTTGAGGCTCTGCTCAGACTGGAACTTCTTGAGCGCCGGCGCCTCATCCTTCGACACCCCGAGCACCTGGTAGCCGGCCGACTTGAGCGAGTTGATGTTGTCCCGAAAGTCGCACGCCTCTGTCGTGCAGCCCGGCGTGCTCGCCGCCGGGTAGAAGTAGACGATCACCTTCTTGCCCGCGTAGTCCGCGAGGGAGACGGGCGCGCCGTCCTGGTCGGTGAGGGTGAAGGCCGGGGCGGTGTCGCCCGCTTCGAGCTTGACGGATGTCGACATTGATACTCCTCGAGAGGGCCGGATGGGGTGCTCACAATTCTACGGATCCGCGAGGACTTCACGGCCCCGACCCGGTTCCGGCGGCACGCCGGAGCCTCGGTTGGCGAGGCCGGCCCAGGCAATGCTAATGTTGACCTTCGGCTCGCCCCTTAGCGTGCGGGCCGCACGCACCTCTAGCTCAATTGGCAGAGCAACTGACTCTTAATCAGTGGGTTCCCGGTTCAAGTCCGGGGGGGTGCACCAAAATAGCCGATCAGCGGCTTATCTTCTCTTCCGATCAACCGCCGGTTTGGGCCTATCGTCATGACTTCGTCATGATGGATCGAGCGCTACATCGGGTCGCCGGGCTTCGGGCCGATGCATTGTCCGCGGTGCCCGCCAACGAGATCCAGCAGTTGCGTCGATACAGTTGATAAATGGTGCCAAATATGGCACCATAAAATGTGCCTTCAATCGAAAAGATCGAGAACAAGGCGCGTCGGTCTCCTGGCTCTCTCTCGTTCAACGATGCATGCGCATTGGCCGAGTACTACTTCGGCCCTCCGCGAAAGGGATCCGGGAGTCATGTCGCCATTTTCAAGATGGGCTGGCAGGGTGACCCCCGAGTCAATCTGCAAAAGGGCGACGGCGGCAAAGCCAAGCGCTATCAAGTCGAACAACTGCTGACAGCCATTGACAGGAAGAAGGGAGAAGCGAAATGACAGCTGTTGAGCGGCCAAACGTCGAGCACTACCGTTACGCCGTCGAGTGGAGTTCGCCGGACGGCGAGTTCGTTGCGACGGTTACCGAGTTTCCCTCCCTTTCGTGGCTGGCACCGACGCAAATCGAGGCGCTCCGTGGTGTCGAGGCCCTCGTCAAATCGGTCATCGACGACATGATCGAGTCGGGTGAAGAACTCCCGGAACCATTGTCCGAGCGAAAGTTCTCCGGGCGCGTCGTGGTCCGCGTAGACCCGTCAGTGCATCGTAAGTTAGTCACTGATGCGCTCAGGCACGGCACGAGCCTCAACAAATACGCCGCCGAACTGCTTTCCCAGTAGGACCCGCCGTCATGACTCCGTCATGATTCCTGGGGCACGTCCCAGCGCTCTCGCCCGCTGCGCTGAGACCGCCGCATCCTTCGCAGCACCTTGGGTCCGTCCCATGCGGGACGCTCTGTACGCTGGCGATTCTTCTCAGGACCTTTGCCCCTGTGAGCCCGAACGAGGGCCGCACATGCTGGTCAGGGAAACATCCGGTCTTTCGGGGCGACGAAGAGCAAGTAGCGCACGAAAGGCACCCGGCAGCATTGTCAGACCGCGCCCTGGTACACAGTGCCGATGGGTATTGGCGCGTCTTTGCACCCGGGAGTTTGGCAGATCACCGTGACGGGAGCCCCGTCGACGGCCAGTTCGCGGACCAGCGAGTACATCACTGTTTTGGGTCGAGATCCCGGGGAGGGATGCACGAGCAATAGACACGGTAGGGGCGCCCCGCGGCTGCGTGCATCCTCGCGCGCTTCAGCGTGCGGCTGACCGTCCCGTTGTGGCGATCTACCCGACGGACCCTTCGTACTGCAGGATCGTGAGACCGCCTCCCGAAAAGTCGGTCACGTACATTAGTCCGTCCTGTTCGACGTAGACGTCCGTCGTGTGGATGACGCGCGGTCGGCCCGGCCGGTAATCGGTCCAGTTCGTTGGGGTTGGCGGCACATAGTGGGCCGTCTCGACGGGCTGGAACTGGTCTCTGATGTCGAAGACCCGCACGCCAGCGTTCTGGTAGGTGGCGAAGATGAGCTCCGAACTTTGGAACGACCCGGCCCGATTTTCGTGCACGTTATGGGGCCCGAAGTGGCCGCCCTTGTTGGCGTAGTCACGTTCGGCCGGAGTCGGCAGCGTCGAGATCGTGACTGGATTGGTGGGTTCGGAGACGTCGACCACCCAAGTGTGCTTCAGGCCATCCTCGCAGTTGTCGGCAATGGCCTCATCCGGCACGATGCACAGGCCCCGGTCGAGCAGTGGAAGGCCTGAGTGAGTGCCTCCACCGAACGGGGGAGACCAGTTTCGGTGCGAGATCATGGAGGGAGCCTCCGGATTGCTGACATCCAGCAGAACAAGGCCGCCGTCACGCCAGCCGCAGAAGGCTATATCGTTCTGGACGACCGCGTGGTGGAGTGCCCACCGGTTGGTCCAGGTGGGAACCTCACCTCCGTCGGTCCACATTCCTTCGAACCACCATCGGCCAACTTCCACCGGGCGAGTGGGGTCCTGAAGGTCGATCACGGCGAAGATGTGATCGGTGAAGCCCCACGGCATGACAGAGGCGTAGGCATAACGACCGCCATCCCACCAGATACGGTGGACGCCCTTGCCGTCGACGGGCATGAAGCCGATCTCTCGCGGCGAAGCGGGATGGGAGATGTCGAAAACCCGGATGCCGGCGACGAACCTGCGGCCGTCTGTCGCGTTGACCGAACTGCCGTAGTAGTCGCTCTCGTTCTGATATTGCGAATAGAAATCGAACTCGTTGATGACGAGCATGAGGTCGCCGTGGGTCTGCAGGTGGATTGACCAGGTGTTCGGCGGTGATGGGATGAAGTTCACCGTGCTCGGGTTGCGGGGATCCGACACGTCGATGACGCTCACCCCGCCGCTGAAGATGTGGCTGACATAGGCGTGACCGCCGGTGACCATCACCTGACACCCGTCGCCTCGACCGCCCTGGTCGGAGTGGCCGACGAACGAGATTCCAGCGGCACTGTCTGGCTTGAATTGGTCGTTGTTCTTGGTCATTTTCAGCTCTCCCGGTGGTCGAAGGGCACGGCAGCGTTTGCCGAGGAGGCGCCGACGAACCGAAGGGATTCCCGGATCGCTGCCGGTTCGCGCGCGGGGTCCACTCGTGCAAGGAGGGTGATCCCGACCGTCGCGAGGTGGTGCGCGACCGCGTTCGCCGCCTTGTAGCCGTCGCCCGCCACACAGGCGTCGTAGATCGTGTGATGGTCGTCGAACGAGAGCGTCATCGTCGAGCTGCGCTGGCCGAGCCACATGTAGCGAAACATGAGGGCTCGCGCGTTCAGCTTCTGCAGGTCGGCGACGAGCGCGGCAGGGGCGAGCGCGGTGTGGGCTGAATGGAAGGCGATGTCGGACGTGCGCCAGGTCTCATGATCGCCCTCCTTCTCCGCGCGGGAGAGAGTCTGAAGGATGAGGCGGATCTCCTCGAGCTGCGTCGCGTTGAGTCTGGATACAGTGAGGCTCGTGCAGAGCGCGGTCAGAAGGATCCGCTGTACGAACACGGCCTCGAGCTCATCGGACGACCAGGTGGCGACCCGCGGTCGCTGGTTGCTCTCAACGCTGACGAAGCCTTCCTCTTGCAGCATCCTCAGAGCCTCGCGCACCGGGGTGCGGCTCACCCCATATGCGCTCGAGAGCTTCTCGCTGGAGAGTGGAGCGCCAGCTGCGAGGTCACCCGCGATGATCGCGGCTCGGATCTGATCCCTGACCGCGATGACCGTGCGCCCCTCGCGCGTCCTGCCGGGCGCGGCCGGCGGTTTCCCCTGTGTATCGACAGGTCCTGTCGGAACCATCATTGGCCTCCAAGTGCATCCACTAACCGGTGTCAGGTTCTCGATCTGTATCCACTCCCAGTGACATGGATGGCAGGTTTTCGAGTGACGCCTGCAGCGGCAGACTAGCGCATATTCGGCAGATTGATCAATATCTACGCTCTTGTATGGGAAGTCTCGCCACCGCGCAAGATTTCCGCGCCGGGCGAAGCCGAGCATCTTTGTCGCAGATTTTTGTTGACAGATCAGAAAAGTGGATCCAGTATGAGTGACATGCAGATACGGTCTACCGGGCCGACGGTGTTGTCGTTCCGGAATGTGAGCAAGACGTTCGACGGCGTTGTCGCCCTCTCGGGAATTCAATTCGACGTCGCGCCCTCATCGATTCACGCGTTGCTCGGCGCCAATGGCGCAGGAAAGTCGACGCTGATCAAGATCCTCGCCGGCTTTTACAAGGCTGACTCGGGGGAGATCCTCGTCGACGGTGAGCCGCACCTGAGGTCGACGGCGGTGGCATTCATCCACCAGGACCTCGCCCTCGTCCCCGACCTCACGGTGGCCGAGAACATCGCGCTTCTCAACGGTTACCCGAGACTCCGCGGATCCATCTCGTGGAGGGCCGTGCGAGCGCAGGCGCAGGCGGTCATGTCAGCCGTCGCGGGCGGAATCGACGTGGATGCGAAGGTCAGCGAGCTGTCCCGAGCCGACCAGTCGCTGGTGGCGATCGCGCGGGCGGTCTCGGTCAACGCTCGCGCGATAGTGCTCGACGAGCCTACCGCGAGCCTGCCAGACGCCGACGTCGACCGCCTGTTCGAGATCCTCGAACGGTTGAAGGTGAGCGGTGTCAGCATTCTCTACGTCTCGCACCGGCTCGACGAGATTCGACGGATCTCCGACCGTGTGACCGTGCTGCGTGACGGCAGGGTAATCGCCGACGAGGACATCGATGCTGTCACCGACCAGGACATCATCTCGGCGATCGTCGGAGGCGCAGTCGTAAACCCGGTGCGTCACAGCTCGACCGAGCAGGCGCCCGTCACCTTGGGCATCAGGAACGCCCGCGTCACCGATGACTCCGGACCGCTCGAACTGGATATCCATCGGAGCGAGATACTCGGCCTGGCCGGACTGCGCGGGGCCGGGCATGAGCTCGTCGGGCGGGCAGTGGCCGGCGTCGAGCCCATGGCTCGGGCCGAGTTCATGCTGGAGGGGCAGCCGGTACGGATCGATACCGTGCGCCGCGCAATCGAGCATGGGATCGGGTTCGCAACCAGTCGTCGCGAGCAGGAGGCGCTCGCCATGACCCTGAGCGTGCGGGAGAACGTGTTCCTCAACCCCGGTGTCGCGAAGCGCAGATACCGACCGCGGGTACTCGCGGGCGCAGAGCGTCGGAACGCGGCCCAGATAGTCGGCGACGTGAAACTTCGTCCGGCAGAGCCCGAGGCCGTGGTTGCCACGCTGTCGGGCGGAAACCAGCAAAAGGTGGTGCTTGGTCGATGGCTGAGCGTCGATCTCAAACTCCTCGTCCTCGAGGAGCCCACCATGGGGATCGACGTCGGTGCTCGAGCCGAGATCTACACGCTGATCCACAACCTGGCTGACGAAGGTCTCGCCGCGCTCGTCATCTCAAGCGACTTCGAGGAGCTCGTGACCGTGTGCGACCGAGTCCTCGTATTCCACCGCGGCGTCATCCATGCAGAGCTTGTGGGCCAGCGCCTCACCCTCGACAACCTCACGCACTTCGCCAGCGGAGCGGCAGAGAAAGTAGACCCGTCATGACCACAACGACCCCGAAGCCCAAACGCTCGAGCGTATTCTCGAGCTTCCTCCTGCCCATCCTCGCGCTCGTGCTGATCATCGTGTTCTCGATTGCACTGCCGCGAACGTTTCCGACGGCGGCGACCGCGCAGTCGATCCTGAACAGCACCGCGGTGATCGCTATCCTGGCGCTCGCAGAGATGCTGGTGGTGATCGTCGGCGAGTTCGACCTCTCGGTCGGATACGTGGTTGGCCTCCAAACGATCCTGCTGATCGGATTCATCACGACCGACCACATTCCCTGGCCTCTGGCCGTGCTGCTCGTGCTGATCATTGGTGCGCTCATCGGCTTGGTCAACGGTGTGCTCGTCTACTACGCAAAGATCGACTCGTTCATCGCGACGCTCGGTACTGGCACGCTCGCCTATGCCGCCGCGAACTGGTACACCCAGGGAGCCCAGCTCTTCGGCACGCTGCCCCAGGGTTTCATCAACATCTACGGCACTCGAATTCTTGGTATCCCGATAGCGGCGATCTATGTGGTCGTGCTTGCGGCGATCCTCTGGTTCGTTCTCGGGTACACCCCGACGGGCCGCTACCTTTACGCGCTCGGGTCGAACCGTCGGGCCGCGGAGCTGACGGGAATCTCGTCCAAACGAGTCATCCTGGGCGTCTTTGTGGCTGCCGGCCTCATCGTCGCCGTCGCCGGGGTCGTACTGGCTTCATCCCTTCGAATCGGATCGGTGAGCACTGGACCCGACTATCTCCTGCCCGTCTTCGTGGGCGCGATCCTCGGCTCCACAACGATCAAACCCGGGCGGCCGAACGCCTGGGGAACTGTGGTGGCGGTCGTCTTGTTGGGCATCGGCATAGCCGGGCTCGAGCAGATCGGGGCGTCGTACTTCGTCGAGCCTCTCTTCAACGGCGCGACACTCATCATCGGCGTTGGACTCGCCGGCTACGCGAGCAGGCGCACCCGCCGAGTGCGGCGGCAGCTTGTCGACGCCGAGCCAACGCAGGCCCAGCCGCCCCCGCTCCCCGCAGTTTCATCCCCCGAAAAACACTAGGCAGCACAACTACAAGGAGGTAGCACATGTTTCACAGTCCTGAATCACCGGGAAGCCGCCGGCGAAAACTGTCGGTCGGCACGGCGCTCGCGAGCGGCGGACTAATTCTGAGCGCCATCCTCGCCCTCAGCGCGTGCACGACAACCATCGCAAGTGCTGGCGGCGAATCCAATTCCACCTCTGCCGCCGCGTCGGCGACGTGCAGCCCCACGGCCGCGGCGTCCGACGCGCCGGGTGTGCAGGCAGCCCTGGAGATTGTGAAGAAGGCGTCTCTTCCAGTCACGAAGTGGGACGGCCCGACTACCGGACCGAAGGCACACCCGGGAACGAGCGTTGTTTACATCGCCTCGAACGCGAGCAACACGGGTGACACAGCCCCATACACCGGACTCAAGCAGGCCGCGGAGAAGCTGGGCTGGAAGCTTACGTTCATCGATGGAAAAGGTTCGGGCAGCGCCAACCTCAATGCCCTGAGTCAGGCGATCGCGCTCCACCCGTCGGCGATCGTCGTCAGCAGTTTCGATGCCAACTCATCGGAACCGCTGTTCGCGCAGGCGGCGGCGGCGGGCATCCCCGTGATCGGAAACCACACTGGTAACAACGCGGGAGTCCAGTCGGAGTACCCCGACCTCTTCACCAACATCACCAGCGACCCGGTCACCATCGCGAGGGTAGCCGCGGACTGCGCCATTGTGGCGAGCGCGGGCAAGGCGGGTGTGACCATAGTGGGGTGCGGTGCCGAGTTCTCCATCTGCCAGGTGAAGCAGGATGCAATGCGCAAGGCCGTGGAAGCATGCAGCGGCTGCACTGTACTGGCGAATGAGACGTTCCCGTTCGAGAACATCAGCCAGCAGGAGCCGGGCCTCGCCACTGCCGATTACCAGAAGTACGGCAGCAAGCTCACCTACATGCTTTCGATCAACGATCTCTACTGGGACTCGGCGATACCGGCACTGCAGGCAGCAGGAGTCAGCCCCTCCGGACCGCCGGCGATGATCGCGGCTGGCGACGGAAGCCCCGCCGCGTTCTCTCGGATCCGCAAGGGTGAGTACCAGATCGCCACGGTTGCTGAGCCACTTCAGGAGCACGGCTGGCAGATGGCGGACGAGGTGAATCGAGCGATCAACCACCAGGCCCCGTCGCCTTTCGTCACTTATCCGCGACTGGTCACCAAAGAGAACGTCGACCTCGAGGGCGGCAAGAAGGGCACCTTCGACCCGGCGAATAACTACCGCAATGAGTACGAGAAGATCTGGGGTGTCGGGTGACCCTGCCAGAGCCGTCGGTCCCCCGCGCAGGTACGCCTGCGTTGGAGGGGGACCCGATCTCGGCCAACCTCCGGGCGCCGGTGCGCCCCTCACGAGTGCTGGTCTACGAAAAGCTTCGACAGGGCACTTTCATCGTCGACGCACTCGAGGCGCAGGGATTCGATGTCGAACTGCCGTATGGTCCCCACGCCACCCTTCTTCGCCATGCACGATTCAGTGAGGAGAGTTTCATCGAACTCGCCCAAGGCTTCGATGCAGTGCTCGGTATCAGCTCGGCACGGTTCACGCGCCGGGTGTTCGAGAGGCTGCCAGATCTCAAGGCCGTTTCCAAGATCGGCATCGGTCATGACGTCGTCGATCTGGATGCGGCCAGCGACCTCGGAGTGGCTGTGACGAATACTCCCTCTCGGGTGGAGATCGACTGCGTCGCTGAGCACGCCATCGCGCTGCTTCTCGCCGCCGCGAAGCGTATGGACTTCTATACGACCTCGCGCATGCAGAGTGGCGGCTGGCTTGATCCCTCCGTACCCGCGCAGGCACTGCGGGGCCGAGTCCTCGGGCTCATCGGATTCGGTCGAATCGCCCGAGCGGTCGCACGACGTCTTGCGGGCTGGGAGGTGGAGCTGATCGCACACGACATCTCGGTAACACCCGGCGAGATTCACCAGGGCGTTCGAATGGTGTCCTTCGACGAACTCCTCGCCCAGTCGGACTTCGTGTCGCTTCATAGTTCGACGCAGGCGGGCGGGAAACCTATCCTCGACGCGAACACGATCCCGAAGCTGAAGCCAGGGGTCATCCTCGTGAATACCGCGCGGGGGCTCCTGATCGATCAGGGCGCACTGAACACCGCGCTGACGAGCGGACACGTGGCGGTCGCGGCTCTGGACGTGTTCGAGCCGGAGCCCCCGATATTGGGCGAACCTCTGCTCGACCGGATGAACCTTCTCGCGACACCGCACTCGGCGTCGACTGTCGCGGAGGCAGAGCACGACATGGAGGCATTGGCCGTCAGCAACCTGGTGGAACTCTTCGGCGGACTCGCTCCAGAGGCCCTGCTCACCTCCAACTCAGGCCGTCTGGATGCCGCCTCTGATGTATCCCACAGCTGACCCACGGCGGGCACTCGCTACCGAGTCGTCGGAGGCATCGTTCCCTGCTCGTGAACCGCAGTTCTTCGAATTCGGTGCGATTGATCCGAGCGAGCTGAGCCAGCACGGTTCCCGGACCTGGCTCGTTAGATCGCAGAACCTCGTCGTCGGGTACTCGGAGGCGTGCGAAGGCGACACCTTCGACTGCTCCAGTTCCGGCGACGAGATGGTTGTGCTGCTGCCGGGCGAGGGCCCGCGAGCAACGCTCGTCTGGCGCGGCGATGAGCGCGAAGCGGAGGCGACGATCGAACTGCAGCCGAACACGTTCACGGTGGTGCCCCCAGGAACCGCGACGCTGTCGGTCAGTGCTGCGGGCCCGATCGTGCGAGTCTTTTCAGCAGGGAACACAGACCTGTTGTCGGGATGCCTGAATGCCTCGTACTACACGATCGACGACCCGAACATCCCCCCCTTCCGCCCGTGGTCTGACGCAGCGCCGAACTCGACCCCGGTGAGCTTCGATTTCGGGACGGTGGAGCCCGCTCCGGGGAGATTCGGACGTATTTACCGCAGCGACTCTGCCATGGTCAATGTGTTCTACCCGCAGCACGGACCGAGGGATCCCTCTGCTCTCTCGCCTCACGTGCATGATAGCTTCGATCAGATCTCATTGCAGATTCACGGCGAATTCGTCCACCACGTGCGAACCAGCTGGGGGCCGGACAGCGGGAACTGGCGCCCGGACGAGCACCGGCTGTGCACGGGACCGTCGATCGTGATCTTCCCTCCGCCGCTCATCCACACAAGTCAGGCGACAGGGCTCGCTTTGAATCAGTTGGTCGACATCTTCGGGCCGCCGCGAGCGGACTTCGCCGGACAGCCCGGATGGCTGCTCAACGCACACGGCGACACAGATGAATGACACCCTGATCGAGGACGGCAGGGTCGCCCTCGGGCTGTGGGTCAAACTGCCCCTGGTCGAATCGATCGAGATCGCGGCGGCGTCGCGTTACGACTTCGTCGTGATCGATCTCGAACACTCCACAATCAACACGGAGCGCGCCGCGCAACAGATAGCGATGGCTCGAGCACTGCGGATTCTTCCACTGGTTCGACTGCCTCTCGCTGCGCGATCTGACGTGGGGAGGCTGCTCGACGCTGGCGCCGCTGGAATCGTGTTTCCGCATATTGATTCCGTCGCCGAGGCGGTCGAAGCCGTGCGGCTCTGCCGATTCCCCCCGATGGGGGAGCGAGGTGTCGGGCCAACGAGTCGGGCGGGCGGGTGGGGTCTCATGGATCTCGGAGAGTATCTCGCTCCTGGAGCTGGCCAGCCATACGTCATCGCCCAGATCGAGACCGCCCACGCGGTGTCGGTTGCGGCCGAGATCGGCAATACCGAGGGAGTGGACGGACTGTTGATCGGCAGGACCGACCTCACGGTGTCGATGGGGCGGCAAGCAGGGCCAGATGGCGTGGATCGACTGGTGGCCACGTACGAAGCCGCCGCGGGCTCAGGAATCGCGTTGGGAACAGCGGTAGGGAACTCCGAGGGCGTCGATCTTCGCCTCTACGCGAAGGGCTATCGGTTCGTCGTGGTGTCCAATGATGTTTCACTGCTCGCTCTGGCGGCCACGACGTCCGCATCATCTGCTCGATCACGCCTCCACCGCGACTGAGGCAGTCGAGCAGTCCGTGAATGTGGCTGCAGTACGCCCCGCTAGGTGCACTGCCCAGGCAGGTTGGTTGATTGGGTGTGACGACTCGCTGTAGTCGGTGAACGTGAGCGAGGTCCTCCGGGCGTGACCTTGCGAATCTCGCGGTCGTAGACCTCGACCCCTTCGCGGCCGCCCTCCGCTGCAGGCCGGTCGCCGCCTGCAGGACGGGCCCCGGAGGGGTGGGCACCCGTGGACGCCGGAGCCGTCCTGCACAACGCGTGCCAGGGGCAAGGGAGTGCCGCACAGCGGCGGGGACAGGCGGGCCCCACACCGCGATCGGAGCCCGCCCACCCATCAGCTGGTTAACCAACGTCCCTGGGCAGTACGCCTAGTCGCGCGCCCGCCGCGAGTACAACGCAATGACCACGAGCACGATCGCGCCATAAATGAGCTGTTGGATGTTCGAGCCGAGGTTGGCCACGGCAACCAGCGTCGCAACCTGCCCGAGCACGAGCGCGCCGCCGAACGTGCCGACCATCGAGCCGCGCCCACCCGCGATGGATGCCCCACCCACCAACACTGCAGCCACGGACCCCAGCAGGTAGTCGGCCCCCATCGTGGCCGATGCCTGCGCATAGAAGCCAACGAGCACGATCCCGGCGATCGCCGCGATCACACTACTGAGTGCGTAACCGGCGATACGAATGCGGTCCACAGGCTGCCCGGCAAGCTTCGCCGCCTCGGGCGCTGAGCCAACCAGAAACAGCGAACGGCCCCAGCCCGTGTAACTCAAGATGAGCTGCAAGACGATCATGAGCAGAAGCCCGAGCGGAAGCACTGCGGCAATTTTGACGCCGAATAGGCTGAACTTGGTCGCGGTCAGCTGGGTAAGCAGGTGCGGGATGACCGTTAACTCGGAGTTCTTGAACGTGAGCAGCAGTACTCCGAAAAGTAGCCCGTTCATCGCGATCGTCGTGACGATGGGCGTCAGGCCGAGCTTGGCAACGATCACGCCGTTCATGAGGCCGATTGCTAGCCCGCCGAGGAGAGCGCCGATGAGGCCGCCGAGCGGGCCGAGGGGCCCGATGAGGGTCAGGAAGGTGAGCGCCGAGAACGCGATCGTGTTCGGTACCGAAAGGTCCACCCCGCCCTGGATGACCGCGGCCGTTTGCCCGAAAGAGGCGATGGCCAGAATCATGGCGAAAGTTGCTGTGCCGATCAGTGAGTCGATGCTCAATAACCCGGGGCGGATGAGCCCGCCGATAAGAAAGAGCGCCACGAAGACGAGCAGGGGCCAGGCGCTGCGAGGCATGCGGGAGACAATTCTTGCCAGGTTTGTGACGCGGGTTCTCGTGTCATCCACGGTCTGGATTGCTGTTGTTGTGGTCATGATCGAACCCGTCTGATCGCGAGGTAGGTAGTGCGCCAGATCACGGGCACGCCCACCACGGAGATGACGATGAGGGCCGAGATCACGTATTGCCAATAAGAATTGACGCCGGCGAAGAAAAGCAGGCTGCCCACGAGGCCGAGCGTGCAGGCAGCGAGGATGGTGCCGAGGATGCTGCCCCGACCGCCCGTGAAGGCAGCCCCGGCGAGTGCGACGGCAGCAATAGAGCTGAGCAGGTAAGAGTCACCGCTTCGCGGGTCGCCGGTGATGGTGCTGCCGGCGAGCATAATCGCGCCGAACGAGACGATCACACTCGATAGGGCGAACGCAGCCAGTTGGGCACCGCGGGCGTTGAGGCCGGCTGCGCGCACGCTGTCGGCACTCGAACCGACCCCATAGATGTGGCGACCGAGGGCCGAGCGTTGCAGAACCAACCACAGCGCCACACCGACGATGGCGAGCCAGAAGATGGAGATCGGTAGATAAGGCAGCAGTTCGCCGCTCGTTGCGAGGTAGAACGCTGGGGTTATTCCGCCACCCGGGCGGTCCATGATCTCGCGGGTGATCGAGCCGATGATGAATGCGCTGGCGAGGGTGACGGCGATCGCTGGCAGCCGGAGGTAGGCGACCAGGAATCCGTTGAAGAGGCCGCAAGCGAGTCCAGCGCCGATACCGGCGAGCATCGCCAGTGGTACGGGAAGGTGCTCCATCGAGAGGGCGAAGACCACATTCGAGAGGCTCATGATGGCCCCGATGGAGATATCGATGCCGCCGACGAGCACGATGATGAGCTGGCCGAGGGCTGCAAGCGCGAGCGGCACCACGAGATTTGCCGCCGATTGCAGCTGAAAACGGGTGAGCAGGCCGGGGTTGATGATCACGTAGACGATGAAGAACACGAGAAACGCGGCGACCGGTGCAACGGCACCCTCGCGGCGCAGGCGTGTGACGCCGTGCGCATTCCAGGCCCGGCTTGGTGCAGTGGGGAGAGTCATGAAATCTCTCTCTGTGAGACGCCCGGTGAAGCCACGCCAACGGCCGCCCCGACTACGGCTTCAGCAGTGAGCCGGTCGCCTTCGAGCTCGTCGGCGATTTTGCCTTCGTAGAGCACCACAACGCGGTGGCAAATGTTGACGAGTTCTTCGACCTCGGTCGAGAACCAAAGCACGCCAACGCCCTGGCGGGAGAGCTCGATGATCGCTTTATACAGTTCTTGCTTCGCCCGCACATCGATGCCGCGGGTGGGGTCGTGCAGCAGAATCAGCGTTCGGCTCCGGTCGGTCCAGCGCCCGAAGACGATCTTCTGCTGGTTGCCACCCGAGAGAGCGCCTGCGTTCTCGAGCGGGCCGCGCGTGCGAATAGAGAGGGATGCGATCACCCCGGAGATCCACGTCTTCTCACTGGCAAGTCGTGGTCGCCCTCCACGCTGAAAAGGTTTCAACCACGGTGCGAGCAGGTTTTCACCCACTCCGAGCTCGAGCGCGAGCCCCTCGACTTTGCGATCCTCGGGCACATAACCGGCTCCGAGCCGCACCGCCTTCACCGGGGTGAGGCGGCGAACGGGCCTGCCTCCGAGCATCCACTTGCTTGCTGAGGCCGGCGTCGCGCCGAATAGCGCGCGAAGAAGTTCGCGCTGGCCGTGCCCCTGCAAACCGCCGACTCCCAGAATTTCGCCGGGCTTGATGAGAATCGAAATGCCGTTGAGCCCCTCGGCGACCAGGTTCTCAATCCGCAGAACATCTGGCTTCGAACTCACGGGCAGCGGTGGCGATGAAGGAAAGGCTTTGGAAGCTTCGCGCCCCGCCATCATCGAAATGAGCTGGTCTTCGCTCCAGTTGCCTCGGCTGAACTCGCCAGCAACCCGACCGTCGCGAAGCACGGTTCCGCGATCGGCGATGACAGCCAGTTCGCTAAGCCGGTGCGACACATAGATCACGCTTGTGCCGAGCGCGGTCAGTTCGCGAATGCGGCGAAACAGCCATTCCACCCCGGGAGGGCCGAGGGCCGAGGATGCCTCATCGAGGATCAGTGCCTTAGGCGCGCCGGTGATGGCGCGCGCGATTTCTACGAACTGGCGGTCGGCGAGCGAAAGGCTCGAGACGAGTGCGCGAGCGTCAATGTGATCGAGTTCGAGCCCCGCGAGCAACGCCGTTGCTGCGTGAATCGATTTGCGCTGCGAGAAACCGCGCAACGCGGCGCCGTCGGGCAGGGCCAGGTTTTCGGCCACAGTCCAATCGGGCACAAGGGCGAGTTCTTGAAAGGCGCAACTGACACCGGCGAGGCGGGCGTCTTTGATGCGGCCAGAAACGAGGGCGATTCCGCCCGCCGTCACACTGCCCGAGGTTGGCACAACAGCGCCTGCGAGCATCTTGGCGATGGTGCTCTTGCCGGCACCGTTCTCGCCGATGAGCGCGTGGACTTCGCCGGGCAGGCAGTAGAACGAGACATCCTGCACAGCCACGACGGGTCCGTAATGTTTGGTGAGGTTCTGAACAACCAGCAATGCGTTCGAGGGCGCGGGCGGCGCCGCGACAGGTGTCGCGACGCCATCCGCTGTCAGTACAGTCATTTATGGTGCCTAACTTGCCGTGAGATGGTTACTTGCCCTGGTAGTAGGTCACGACATCGGCGACCTTGATGTCGAGGCCGGGGAAGTCGTAGCCGAGTTGAAAGTTTGCCGCCTGGTCTGGCAGGCAATAGGTCTTGGCGTTCGCAGCGGTGATTTCGAGGGGCGGGAAGAGCTGAGTCTTGGCGATCTTCTTGCCTTCGAGGAGCTTCACTGCCTGCTCAAGGCCCTTGGCATAAATGGCGGGCTGACCGAAGACCATGTCGCCTTTGAGCCCGGCTGCGGCGTTGTTCGAAAGCTCACACGCTTCGCCGTTGTAGCCGGAACCACCAACGGTCGGCACGAACTTGAGGCCAGCAGCCTTGAACGCCTCGGGAACACCCTGGCCGCCAGTGAGGAACGAGTACACCCCTCCAACATCGGGGTTGGAACGAAGAATGGTCGCCATGTTCTGCTGCGCTGTCGCTTCGTTCCAGCCGTTGGTGCCTTGCGCCACGATTTCTGCGCCGCCGTCCTTCAGTATCTTGAGGACGCCAGGCATCGTTCCATCGTTGAGCGGAACGCCAGCGAGGCCCTCGAGAACGGCCACCTTCTTGTTTGTGCCGAGGTTGGCCAGAAGCCACTTCGCACCGATCGTGCCAGCGTTGCCCCAGTCGGTCGAGACCACGTAGACGTCTTTGCTGTCGTAGGGGCCGCCGTTGGCGATCACCGGAATCTTCTGGGCGGTCGCCTGGGTGATGGCCGCATTGGCTCCGGATGATGAGGCCGGGTCGAAGAGAATGGCGTCAACACCCGAGGCGATGAGGTTCTGCATTGCTGCGTTTTGCTGAGCCGCATCGTTGTCGTTGGTGCGAACGATCTTGAGGGTGACTTTGTCTTTGTAGGCGGGGGAGTGAGCGAGCGCCTGAAGGGCCGCAAGGCCGGTTTCGCGCCAAGCCTGGCCGCCCAGAGGCTGCTCGAACCCGATCACGAACTTCTTATCGGTTTTGGCTGCTGCTGTTGCTGCGCCGGGTGCGCTGCTGCAACCGGAAAGGAGGCCAATCGCTGCAATTGTTGCGAGCGCGGGTAGAACGCCTCGTCTCACGACATGGGTACTGAAGTGCCTCATTGTTTCTCCTTTGAAACGCAGTGTGATTGCCTCGGCCGAGCGAAACCCCGGTGATGCCGCAGTGCCAGGCGAGTGATTGATTGGGACACTAGCGCATTTGTAATAGCGTTACCAGTAGCGCTAACATTTCGAGCAGCAGCTCAGTACGTGCCACCAACATTCGCAACGAAGCGAGAGGAATCGACGTGACAACCATCACCCCAGACGTCGTAGTGCGAGCCAGAACCCAGCGCATCGGCGTGATCGGTGCCGGCATGATCGTCTCCGAAGTGCAGCTTGCGGCCTACGCCGAGGCTGGGTTCGATGTGGTGGCAATTGCCTCCCGAACGCAAGCCAAAGCGTCGGCGGTGGCAGCGCGTTACGGCATCGGTACAGTGCACGCCACGCCCCGCGAACTCATCGAAGATGAGCGCATCCAGATTCTCGACATCGCATTTCCGCCCGATCTGCAACCCGATCTCATTCGCCACGCCCTCACGCAGCCGCACATCAAAGGCATCCTTGCGCAAAAGCCGCTTGCTCTCAGCCTCGAAGAGGCGATCACGCTGCGGGATGAAGCGGCCGCCGCCGGCAAGATTCTCTCGGTCAACCAGAACATGCGTTACGACCAGAGCATCCAGGTGCTTTCACAAATTCTCGATGCGGGCGAACTCGGCGAACCCGTCATCGCCTCGATTGACATGCGCGCCGTGCCACACTGGCAAGATTTCTTGAGCGAGTACGATCGCCTGACGCTCGCCAACATGAGCGTTCACCATCTGGATGCCCTCCGTTTTCTGTTCGGCGAACCGATCGATATCTTCACCGCGGCCCGCACAGATCCACGTACCCACTTCGCCCACACCGACGGCATCGTGGTGTCGACCCTGCGTTTTGAGAGTGGCCTCATCGCTGTCTCGCTCGAAGACGTGTGGGGCGGCCCCAAGACCGATGGCTTCGTATCGGATGACTACATCACGTGGCGGGTGGAGGGCACGGCGGGAGTCGCACAGGGCACCATCGGTTGGGCAACTGGTGTGCCATCCACTATTCGGTATTCGTCGAACATTTCGACCAGCGGCCAGTGGGTAAGCCCGAGCTGGGATACCCACTGGTTCCCACACGCGTTCATCGGCGTGATGGAGCAGCTGCAATATGCGATCGAGTCGGCAACGGAGCCCGCCCTGACCGTGGCCGACAACGTCAAGACGATGGCGCTGGTCGAAGCCGGGTACCGCTCAATTGCCGAAAACCGGCCCGTGAAGCTCAATGAATTTTCCCTCTCTCACTAGCAAAAAGAAGGAGCACTACGAAATGATCCAGGTAGGAATCTTCAGCGGATACTTTCCGTATGACCTCGAAACGACGGCGAAAACCATTCGCGGCCTCGGGTTCAACACCGTTCAGCTCGACCTCCAGTTCAAGGACATCGACCTCTCGGCCGGCCAGATCACAGACGATAAGGCCAAACGGGTTCGCGACACTTTCCGGGACAACAATCTGCCCATCTGCGGCATCTCTGCCTACACGAACATCGTGCACCCGGATCTCGACGAGCGCGGCCGGCGAGTCGGCTACCTCAAAGAGATCCTGCGCAATGCCCGCAAGTTCGGCACCCCCTACGTGATCAGCGAATCGGGCACCTTCAACACGGAGAGCGACTGGTCGCCCGACCCGAAGAACAACACACCCGAGGGTTACGACGCGGCGCGCCTGGTGCTCGAGGACCTCGCACAGACCGCTCACGACCACGGCGCAGTGTTCCTGCTCGAGACCTATGTGAACAACGTGATCGGTTCGCTCGATGAGACCGTCCGCCTCTTCGACGACGTTTCCGGCCCCGGCATCGAACTTCTCATGGACCCGACCAACTACTTCGAATCGCACAACATCGACGATATGGATGCCGTGCTCAATGAAGTATTCGACCACCCCATCACGGACCGCATCAAGATCGCGCACGCCAAAGATGTGAAGCGATCGGGCGAAGACAAATCCGAGAAGCACGCGAGCATTGGCAACGACGATGCCCCCGAGTCGCACACATTTCGCGGTGTTGGCGAGATCGAATTGCCCGCCGCCGGCCTTGGTGAGCTCAACTATGACCTCTACCTGCAAAGGTTGAGCCAGAAGCATCCAAACGCACCGCTCATCATCGAGCACCTCGATGAGAGCGATGTTCCCCGCGCCAAGCGCTTTGTTGACGACACTTTGAAGAAATACGGTATCTGAGATGACCTCCGTCCTCCCGAATCGCACGGCAATAATCACCGGTGCCGCCGGCGCTCTAGGGCGCGCCACGGCGCTGCGCCTCGGGAAGGACGGATTCTCGATCGCCGCGTTCGGTCGGGCCGGCGAGGGCCTGACCGAAACGCTGCGGCAACTCGTGGATGCTGGCATCCGAGCCATCGCCGTCACGTGTGATCTCCACGATGCTGACGCCATCGATCGCGAGATCCGCACCGTCGAAGCCGAGTTCGGACCCGTGACGGTGCTCGTGAACAATGCGGCGATCTACCCGAACACGCCGTTTCTCGAGATACCGATTGCCGAATACGACGACGTTGTCGCCGTCAACCAGCGCGCCTACTTTGTGGCCGCACAATCGGCGGCTCGCTTGATGGTGCCGCGCGGGCACGGTTCGATCATCAACATCGGATCGATCACCTGGGGTGGGGGATGGGCGTCGCTTGCGAGCTACGTCACCACGAAGGGTGCCTCGGTCTCGATGGCGCGTGCATTGGCGCGAGAGTTA
The DNA here is from genome assembly GCF_008040105.1 of Lacisediminihabitans profunda. GTDB lineage: Bacteria > Actinomycetota > Actinomycetes > Actinomycetales > Microbacteriaceae > Lacisediminihabitans > Lacisediminihabitans profunda. The sequence goes on along the minus strand of NZ_VRMG01000011.1, from coordinate 46,954 downwards.
GGGCCCCACAACATCCGCGTCAATGTGGTTTCGCCGGGCGCGTTTCCCACGGACGCCGAAAAAATTCACGACAACCCCGAAATCTATACTCAGTTTGTGCTCGATCACCAGTCGCTTAAGCGTCGCGGTGCCAACGAAGAACTTGCCTCAGTGGTCTCATTCCTAGCGGGAGACGATTCGAGCTTCGTCACCGGTCAAACGATCAATGTCAACGGTGGCTGGACGATGGACTAATCATGGATATTTTTGGACACGACCTCAGCGCGGCACAATTGAAACGCCGAACCGGCGACCTCTCGGCCATCGCTGGCATCCGCCAGGTGGTTCTCGACAACGGGTCCGAGCGGGGTGTTCGAGCCGTCGAGGTTCGCACCGCCGCCGGTCTCGAGTTCGATCTCTTAGTTGATCGCGCGCTCGATATCGGCAACGCACGCTTCAGGGGCGTGCCGTTCGGCTGGCGTTCGGGCAATGGTTTCCGGCACCCGGGCCTGCACGAGCACAATGACGAGGGCGGCCTCAGCTGGCTGCGCTCCATCGACGGTCTGCTCGTCAGCGGTGGCCTCGACCACACCCTCTTCGGTGGAACAGTGGATTCCTCGAACTACGCGTATCCCCCCAAACCAACCGTCACGCATGGCTTGCACGGCCGTCTCACGGCAATTCCCGCCCGACTGCTCGAGGCTGGCGAACACTGGGATGGCGAGAGCGGAACACTGAAGGTTTCGGGCGAGGTCATCCAGGCGACAGCGTTCGGTGAGCATCTGAGACTGCACCGAACTGTGGAAGTCGACTTCGATGGCAAAGAGATTCGCCTGCACGATGTTGTCGACAATCTCGGGTTCGAGAAGACCCCGCATATGTACCTCTATCACCTCAATTTCGGCTGGCCGTACGTGGATGCCGGCTCCGAAGTGGTCGCGCCGATCAAGTCTCACCTCTGGCAATCGGATTCGATTGCCGAGCAGCGCATCGGCTACCGCATACTGCCCGAGCCGATTCGCGGTTTCGTCGAGCAGGTCACCGAGCATGAGCTCGTGGCCGGCCCGGATGGTCGTCACCGGGTCGCGCTGATCAGCGGTGATGGCGGGCGAGGCATCGAATTGAGTTGGGATGCCGCCACCATGCCCTATTTCTTCGAGTGGCAGAACCTGCGCGACGGCCAATACGCCCTCGGCCTCGAGCCCTCAACCAACCGGGTTCAGGGAGAGACGGCGGCGCGGGAAGACGGCAGTCTCACCTGGCTCGAACACGGCGAGTCACGCGAATATCGCACGACGATCCGCGTGCTCGACGGTGTGGCTGAAACCAGCGCGAGTCGCGCGGCGATCAGGGCGATCTATGGCCAGCCCGAGTGATTAGTCCACGCTCCGCTTCTTCCCAGTAGACTGAATGTTAGCGCTAGCAGTTGCGCTGCCATCCCTGAAAGGCCTCATGACTGACACCGGCTCAACCTCTCAAGCCACCGGCATCCTCGCCGGCTATCGCGTGCTCGATTGCTCGATCGCGATGGCCGGCCCGTTCGCCGCGCAACGTCTCGGCGACCTCGGGGCCGATGTCGTGAAGGTCGAACCCATAACGGGAGAGTGGCAGCGTCACGCCGCCGCCGGCGGGGCCGCAGGCAACAAGATCAACGTCTCGTTTCTTTCCCTCAACCGCAACAAGCGGTCGGTCGCCATCGATCTCAAGTCTGACGGCGGCAAGGACACCCTCTACGAACTCGTCAAAACGGCTGACGTCTTCCTGCAGAACTACCGCCCAGGCGTCGCAGCGCGACTCGGCGTCGACTACGAATCACTCAAAGCGATCAACCCCAAACTCATCTACATCTCCATCTCGGGTTACGGAGAAGACGGCCCATACAAAGACCGCCCCGGCCAAGATCTGCTCTTGCAAGCCATGTCCGGCGCAATGAATTCGAGTGGTCGCGCGGGGGAGCCACCGACGCCAGCAGGGCAATATCTGGTGGACGCGATCACGGCATCCACGGCGTTCGAAGGCGCCCTCGCGGCCCTTCTGCACCGCGAGCGCACGGGCGAAGGCCAACTCGTGACGGTAAACATGCTCGACTCGATCACCACACTGCAAATGCAGGAGCTCTCGGTTTTCACCGTCGGCAAAGTGCCGCAAGAGCGCAGCGAAGAGCCGCACGCCCACGTCTACATTCGTGCGCCGTACGGCACGTTCAAAACGCTCGACGGCTTCATTGCCCTCGCCATGCCAGCCCTCGATGAGCTGGGCAGGATCATCGGTGAAGACAGTTTTCTGAGTATGTCGAGCGAAATCCACGGCTGGACCCACCGCGACGAACTGCACCGCAAGACGGCAGCCAAACTCGAAACACAAACAAACAAATACTGGTTGGATGCCTTCGCCGCCAGCAACATCTGGGCCGGCCCGGTCTATGGCTACGAAGACCTCCTCAACGACCCGCAGATCGCCCACAACGGCACTTTCGTCGAGTACGAGCACCCGACCGAAGGGCTCGTGAAGACACCCGGGTTTCCGTACAAGTTTTCCAAAACCCCACCGCAGGTCTACCGCGGAGCACCGCTCACCGGCCAGCACACGCGTGAGATTCTGGCCGAAAGCGGCATCTCCGAGGAGCGCATCGATGAGCTGCTGAACTCGAAGGCAGTCGGAACACCATCGGTCGAAATCGCTGCCGCCTCCTAATGTCGTCGTATGCAGGTCTCACTTGGGATCATCCACGGGGCCGAACAGCGTTGCTGTCTGCCGCCGCTGATATCAGCGGCTCGGCCCTCTCGATCGACTGGAAGGTACAGCCCCTCGAAGGCTTCGAGTCCAGCTCGATTGCCGAAAATGCCGCGAATTACGATCTCGTGGTGCTCGATCATCCCCATCTTGGTGATGCCGTCGAGGGCGGTCATCTCTTGCCGCTCGATGAGTATTTTCCGCATGTTTTCGAAGCGGTCGGCCCAAGCCTGGAAAGCTACCGCTACGAGGGCAAACTGTGGGCTTTGCCGCTGGACGCTGCGACTCAGGTCTCCGCCTCCAAGAATCTCTCCGAAATCCCCACCACCTGGGATGACGTTGTCGCCCTCTCGCACAGCGCCCGCGTTGCCCTCAATCTCGCCGGCCCGCACGCATTTCTCACGTTCTGTTCTATTGCGGTTGCCATTGGTGAAGAGCCGAGCCGCAGCGCGCCGTTCATCTCGCCCGAAACGGGCATTCGCGTGCTCAATCTCATGACCGACATTTCCAGCCGAGCGCCCGTTGGCACCGAGTCTCTCAACCCCATCGCGCTGCTCGAGCTCATCCAGAACACCGACGAGCTCGCCTACTGCCCGCTCATTTACGGCTACGTCAATTACTCCAGCGCTGTCGCATTCGGCGACGCTCCCGTTGTGAAAGAAGGCGGCCGGCACGGTTCGGTGATCGGCGGCACAGGCATCGCCATCAGCGCACGCTGCGAGGTCACGCCCGAACTGCTCGACCATATCCGCTGGCTGATGTCGGCCAGTGCGCAGCAGCGCTACATTCCGCAGCACGAGGGCCAGCCGTCAGCGCGGGATGCCTGGACCAACGAGGCCGTGAACCGCGACTCCCACGATTTCTACCGCAACACCCTCGCCACGATCGACGATGCTTGGGTGCGTCCGCGCTTTGCTGGGTTCGTGCCTGTGCAGTCCGCGGCATCCGCCATCATTCGCGAAGCCGTGATCAACAGAACGGCCACGGCGGCAACCCTTGAAGCGCTCAATCAACTCTTCCCAGAGAAAGCAGCAGCATGACCACCGAACTTCCCTTGCTTCAGAGCAGCAACGTGCTTTTCACCGTGGCCGATTCTGTCGCCGTCATCACCATCAGCCGCCCCGAGAAGCTCAACTCGGTCACCGCTGAAATGTCAGACGACCTCGTTCGCGCCGTCGAATGGTGCAACGAATCGGATGGCGTCCGCGCCGTCGTGCTCACGGGTGCGGGGGAGCGTTCGTTCTGTGCGGGCTCGGATATTCGCGAACTCGACAACTACAAAACACCCTTCGATTTCGGCAATCGCCGTGACTATTGCGACGCCATTGCCGCACTCAGAAAACCGATCATCGCGGCCGTCAACGGCTATGCCTTCGGCGGCGGGCTCGAAACGGCTCTCACCTGCGACATCCGTATCGCCTCCGAGACCGCAAGCTTCGCGGCCCCCGAAATCAAGCTCGGCTGGATTGGCGGGGGAGGCATGTCGAGCCTGCTCGCCCACTCCATCGGTTCGAGCAACGCGGCCCTCATGCTGATGACCGGCGACCCGATCAGCGCGGCGAAGGCCGAGGCATGGGGGATCGCGAGCGAAGTTGTCGCGCCGAACGAACTGCTGCCGCGCGCAATCGCACTCGCCAAAACCATCGCATCCCGACCGCCGATCGCTGCCGAAACGGCGAAAGCGAACCTGCACGCAGCATTCAACCTGCCGCAGGATCAGGCCATTCGCTACGAACGCGACCTGCAGACCATCTGTCTTGCCACCGAAGATGCAGCCGAAGGGCGCGCAGCTTTTGCCGAGAAGCGCCAAGGCCTCTACAACCGTCGCTAACCATAAGGGACCCAACAATGACTTCATCTGATTGGACTGGTGGCACCGAAGCCGCGCTGCCCATCGATCGGTACGCCGGCTCACTCGCGGGCCGCGTCTTCAATCCGGCGGTGGAGGGCCCCTCGGTTGTGGCCTTTCGCGAAGACGGTGTCTTTGACCTCAGCGCAACATTCGCAACGATGCGAGAACTGTTCGAAGAGGCCGACCCCGCGGCTTCCCTCGCGGCTGCAGAGGGAGACAGCCTCGGCAGCTTCGCCGATGTTCTAGCCAACACCGTGCCCGAAACCCGTGACGACTCCAAGCCGTATCTGCTCTCGCCCATCGACCTCCAGGTCGTGAAAGCGGCCGGTGTCACGTTCGCCGTTTCGATGCTCGAACGCGTGATCGAAGAACGTGCGAGAGGGGATGTGGAGGCCGCGGCCAGCATCCGCGAAAACATCATGCGTGAAATAGGCGGCGAGTTCTCCATCATTCGCCCAGGTTCTGCCGAAGCGATCAAACTCAAAGCACTGCTCATCGAGCAGGGGTTGTGGAGCCAGTACCTCGAGGTGGGCATCGGACCGGATGCCGAGATCTTCACCAAAGCACCGATTTTGGCGACGGTCGGCACGGCAACCGAAGTGGGCGTTTTGTCTACCTCCAATTGGAACAACCCGGAGCCCGAAGTAGTGCTGGCCGTGGCATCGGACGGTCGCATTGTCGGTGCGAGCCTCGGCAACGACGTGAATCTGCGGGATGTCGAAGGGCGGTCAGCGCTGCTTCTACCGAAGGCGAAAGACAACAACGCGTCGGGCTCTCTCGGCCCGTTCATTCGCTTCTTTGATGCTGGGTTCAGCCTCGACGACGTGCGGGCGACGACCGTCACGCTGCAAATCGAAGGCGATGATGGGTTCACCCTTCACGCCACTTCGCACCTCGACCAGATCAGCAGAGACCCCGCTGATCTCGTGGCCCAACTCATGGGCGAGCATCACCAATACCCCGACGGCGTTGTGCTGTACCTCGGCACGATGTTCGCGCCGGTGGTTGACCGTGCCGAACCCGGCCAGGGTTTCACCCATCACGTGGGTGATGTCGTCAGAATTTCGGCCCCGCTGCTGGGTACTCTGGTGAATCACGTGCAGTTTAGTGAAAGGTGCGCCCCGTGGCAGTTCGGAGTGGCAGCGCTGATGGCAAACCTGGCCGAAAGAAATCTGCTGTGACCGCGGATCCTCTCGGACCGCCACTCACTCGCCGCGCCACGCTGTCAGTGACTCTGAACGACGTCGCGAGCCTTGCCAACGTATCGCCGCAGACGGTTTCTCGTGCCATTCGCAACCCGGAACTGGTCTCCGAACGAACCGTCACGCGGGTTCAATGGGCGATCTCCACGACCGGTTATGTGCCGAACCTCGCTGCGAGCAACCTCGCCTCTAATCGAAGTAAAACGATCGCGGCAATCATCCCCACCATCAGCGCGTCGGTTTTTGCTGACGCTCTTCACGGTTTGGACGCAGTGCTGACCCCGCACGGCTACCAACTCTTCATCGGTGCCACCGATTACAGCATCGATCGTGAAGAGGAACTGATTCGCGCGTTCATGGGTCGTCGACCTGACGGGCTTTTCATCGTCGGGACAAAACACACCCCCGCCGCGACCCTATTGCTCAGAAAGTCACGCATACCGATCGTCGAGGCATGGAACTGGACGGATGAGCCCATCGATAACCTCGTCGGGTTCTCGAACAGCGACGCAATCGAAGCGATTGTCGAATATGTTGTCAGCAAGGGGTACAAACACCCGACCTTCGCTGCATCATTGCAGCCCGGTGACTCACGCGCACTCGACCGACAGGAGAGTTTCGCTCGAACCGTTGCCCGGCTACTCCCCGGAGAGCCCCCTCGCGTTGTCGATTCCGGCACCGGCGTCATAGACATGGATGCCGGAGTTCGTCTCCTCGACATCGCCCTCAAACGGCACCCCGAGACCGACGTGCTCATGTTCGCCAGCGACATCTTTGCTGCCGGAGCGCTTCTCGAATGTCGCCGCCGGGGGATTTCCGTCCCCGGCGACCTTGCCATCACAGGGTTTGGAGACTTTGAGATCTCTCGCCATCTGCTACCGACGCTCACGACCGTCGCAGTTCCCAACGTCGAAATCGGCACTCGCGCCGGCGAGCTTCTCATCGCTCGCATGAGTGGCATCGGCGAAGAATCCGAAATGGTCGATCTCGGCTTCTCCGTGGTGGCGCGCGAGAGCGCCTGAGCCCTTTTTCTTTCATGCACAAAAGTTAGGAATCTCTTGATTACCACGACTAACCCGAGGACAGCTGTCGAATCGGACACCGCCCTCGGGCCCACCGCGACCGATGACGTTGCGTCAATCGCTTCCCTTGCGAGCACCGCATTCGCCACCATCCAGAAGTCCAGCCGCCTTTGGCGGGCCGGGCTCCTCGACGCGCTGGCCGACGCCCTCGAGGCGAACCGCGCCGAACTTGTCGCCACCGCTGAGGCGGAGACGGCTCTCGGGCTGCCACGGCTCACCGGCGAACTGACCCGCTCTGTGTTCCAGTTCCGACTGTTCGGCGAAGCGCTCCGAGATGGGGGGTACCTCGATGCGGCCATCGACCACGCAGGCCCGACCCCCATGGGTCCCGGTCCCGATGTGCGGCGAATGCTCATACCGATCGGTCCTGTCGCGGTCTTCGGGTCGAGCAACTTTCCGTTCGCTTTTTCTGTGGCGGGCGGCGACACGGCATCGGCGCTCGCGGCAGGCTGCCCGGTTGTACTCAAGGCGCACGGGTCGCATCCACTCGTGTCTCTCGCCAGTTTCACAGTCCTGAACAATGCCGCAGTCGCCTACGGTGCGCCAGCGGGCACCCTGGGGATTGTCTACGGCACCGCGGCCGGAGCGGCGCTGGTAGCCGACCCCAACATCAAAGCAGTCGGCTTCACCGGGTCACTTTCTGGTGGCCAGGCGCTCATGGACATCGTCTCGGGACGTGAGGAACCGATCCCGTTCTACGGCGAACTCAGCAGCATCAACCCGCTGATCATCACGCCTGCGGCAGCGGCAGCGCGAACCGCGGCCATCGCCGAGGGCCTGTTTACTTCTTTCACCGCATCATCCGGCCAGCTGTGCACCAAGCCCGGCATCGCATTCGTTCCCCGAACGAATGCCGGACGCGTGCTGGTGGAGGGCATCATCGATCGGGTCAATGCCGCAACCAGCAACCCACTGCTCAACGCGCGCATTTTTGAATCGTTCGGCGAAATAGAATCACGAATCGAGAGCGTTGGTCGCGCAGCGGTGAGCGCCGTGGGAACAGTCTCAGGTGACGGATTCCAGGTCGCACCGCGATTGTTGACCATAGACGCCTCAGACCTCACCGCGGCGACTTCGGAGGAGGCGTTTGGCCCACTGCTGGTGGTCGCCTGGTACGACGATCTCCTTGATGTAGATCGCGCCTTCGGAGTGATTCCCAATTCGCTCACTGCCACGATCCACAGCGAACCTGGTGACGATGAACTCGTCGCTTCCCTCGTCGAAACGGTCAGCCCGCGTGCCGGTCGACTGGTCTTCAACGGCTATCCGACAGGCGTCCGAGTCAGCTGGGCGCAGCACCACGGGGGCCCGTGGCCCGCAACCAATTCGCTCCACACTTCGGTTGGTGTGACCGCGGTGCGGCGTTTCTTGCGCCCGTTCGTTTGGCAGGATGCCCCCGAAACACTATTGCCGACCGAACTGCGCGACGCCGACACATCTGTTCCCCGACGCGTAGATGGGGTGCTCACTCTGGCAGGATGATGCGGCAACCTCGCGTGCCACTCTTCTGACCGGCCAGCGCGAAGCCGTGACGGCCGATCTGTACACCGTCACGTCCGCCCGATGTGGTCTCCGGATCTGTGATCAATACAGCGACCGCCGGGGGTAGTGCCCCGAATGGAAAGCCTGTGGGCTCGCGCTGATGGCCGCGGAGAGGTTTCGTCGGCGACGCTTGAACTGGAAGAGATCGCGGAGACCGCCTGTGCGCTCAGAGCAGCACGGTGAGTGCGGTGTGAACTCACTCAGATGGCAGCGAGTTGCGCGCTAAACGTGCGCCCCGGTGTGCTCCGTGCGAGGCAGCGCCACGTCGCGCGTGCAATACGCGCATACCGAAGCCGCGACCGGGATCGACGATAGGCAATGCGGGCAGTCATGCACGGGTGTTGGTTCCTCTGCGGTGGGCTTGAATCGATCGAGCAGCCTGCCGAACGGCACGACCACCAGAAAATACACGACGGCCGAGACGATCAGGAACGAGATGAGGAGGTTGAGGAAGTCGCCGTAAAGGAATTTGGAGTGGTTGACGGTGAACGACAGGTCGGCGAAGTTGGCCTGACCACCGATTGCGGCGATGAGGGGGGTGATCAGGTCCTTCACCAAGCCGGTCACGAGCCCAGCGAAGGCGGCACCGATGACGAAGGCGACGGCTAGATCAACCAAGTTGCCGCGAAGAAGAAACTTCTTGAACCCACCCATGGTTGTCTTCCGATCGCTCTACCTAGAGACCGTGACCTACGGTCAGTCAGGTCAGTTTGGCCGGTCTCGCGATGCGACGCAAGGGCGGCACGCTCGTTGCCGCGCACGCATGCCGCTTAGCGCGTCCGCTGCTCGAGCCTTTCTCCGGCGCAGGCGACGACCCACGAGCCGGCGCGCCAGACGCCGGTCGGGACCGATTCTCGTTCACACCAGGCGGGCGGGCGAACTTCCGCACCAGCTCTCCGGCGGACAGCGTCAACGCGTGAACATCGCGCGGGCACTCATGAATGACCCGAGCGTGCTGCTCGTCGACGAACCAACCAGCGCCCTCGACCAGGATCGCGGGGCGAGAATCATCGAGCTGATCCTGCGCCTCACGGACGACCTCAACACCTCCACTCTGCTCGTCACGCACAACCTCGTGCATCTGCCGCGCATGCACGCGGTCGTGCACATGGTCGACGGACGGCTGTCCGATCGCGTGCTCGCCTGACCACGCCCGATCATCGCCTTCCTGAATCCTCACCCCCGCTCTGCCGAAGCAGGTATTCTGGTGCGTTGACCTTCGGCAACCCGCCAATACACATGGAGCAACCGTGACCACTGAAATGACCTGGATTCCCCCTGCCGTTCTCGCAACTCTCACGGAAGAACTCGCCCACCTGACCGACCTCCCCAGCCCAAGCAACACCGAGCTCGAAAGAACCCGCGAAGTGCGACGGCTGCTGCGGAGTGCAGAAGCCACGATCAAACCGGATGACGGACTCGTCGAACCGGGAATGCGCATCACTGCTCGGCTCGCCGGGGAAACCCGCGCGACCGTGTTCCTGCTCGGCGACAGAAACCTGTCAGCTCTCGACCCGAACGTGACAGTCGATGTGTATTCCCCGACATCGCCCCTCGGGTCCGCCATTATCGGCAGCTATGTCGGAGACGTCATCAGCTACACCACGCCGTCCGGCTCGCAGATGACCGTGGAGATACTCGCTGCGGCGCCCTACACGGGCTGATCCCTCCTCGGCTCGATCGTCATGACGTAGGTCAAAACGTCCCTGAATCGCCGTCGGCTAATCAGTGGGTTCCCGCTTCACGTCCGGGGCACCCCACTAATCAGATGAGCCGACTACGACGGGCCGATAGCTCCGTGCGACATGGCGGTCGGGTAGTCGATCGCCCTCGCCGAAGAGCCGGTCCCGGAGGCTCTGCCCATCGACGTAGCTCTCTCGCAGCCGTCCGCGTCGACGGAGCACCGGCACGATCAGCTCGACGAAGTCCTTCAGCGTGTCGAAGCTGTGGTACTGCCGCAGGTTGATTCCGTCGATGCCCTCCTCGTCCAGCCATCGCTCGATGTCATCGGCGACCTTCTCGGGAGTCCCCGCGCTGAAGAAGGGCCCCGACCAGGACTCGTCGATCAGGGCGAGGAACTCCGCGATGGTCTTGTCCCGTGGCAGCGTGGCCGCAGCGGGGTGCTGGCTCTTTCCGTCGATCGCGAGCGCCTCGCCGAGCGTTCTGTCGAGGGGGTGTGCGAGCGCGTCGAACGGAATGCTCGCGTGAACGAGGCGCCCCCGCTTGCTCGCGTGGTCCCTGTACAGCGCGAGCTTCACATCCACTTCGGCCTGGGTGCGCGCGGTGATGACTCCGGCCTGCACGAGGAAGGCGATGTCATCGGGACGGCGGCCGTTCTCGACGGCAGCCGCCCGGGCCTCCGCGGCGACCCGGCGAACCTGGGTGCCGCCAGTGAACACGACCTCGGCATGCTTTGCGGCACGGGCGATGCCCGCCGACGACGCCGTGGCGAAGAACAGCACGGGAGTCCTCTGGCGAGACGGCTGCGACAGGTGCGGCCCGGCGACGGAGAAATGCGTGCCGACGTGGTCGATGCGGTGCACCTTGCTGGGATCCGTGTAGAGGTTGTTCTCGCGGTCGATGACGACGGCATCGTCCTCCCACGAGCCCTCCCAGAGTTTGTAGAGCACTTCGAGGTATTCCTCGGCGATTTCGAAGCGAGTGTCGTGCGGGATCTGGTCGTCGAGTCCGAAGTTGCGGGCCGCGTTCGGCAGGTAGGAAGTGACCACGTTCCAGCCGACCCGTCCGTCGGTGAGGTGATCGAGCGTGCTCATTCGGCGGGCAAACGCGAAGGGCGGCTCGTAGCTTGTGGAGAAGGTCACGCCGAACCCCAGATTCTTCGTGACCGCCGCCATGGCGGGCACCACGAGCATCGGATCGTTGTTCGGAATCTGCAGTCCCTCCTCGAGGGCCGCCGCCGCGCTGTCGCCGAAGACGTCGTAGGCGCCGATCACGTCCGCGAGGAAGATCGCGTCGAATCCACCGGCCTCGGCGAGTTGGGCAAGCTCCGTCCAGTACCCGATCTCGTTGAAGCGATGCCGATTGTTGCCGGGGAGCCGCCACAGACCGTGGGTGATGTGACTGACGCAGTTCATCTCGAAGAGATTGAGGATCAGTTTCTTGGGTGCGGTCACCGGTGCTCCTTTGGGGTAGTGCTCAACCTTTGCCACGGAAGTTCGGATTTCGCCACTTCATTACTCCCGCCTACGAAATGTGTCCCTCCGGCGTCGCATTGGATGCACCGGGTTGCGATTCCTGTTTCCGTGGTGGCTTCAGACCACGGCATCACTCGAGGAGTCACAACCACATGCCCAAGAAGACCTCCGCACTTCTCCCCACGCTCGCGCTCGCGCTTGGCGCCGCCCTCGCGCTGACGGGATGCGGTGCAGGAACCGCGGCCCCCGCCGGCAACGCCGCGGCAACAAAGGTTCTTGGCGGAACCATTCAGTACGCCCACCAACAGGAACCGTCGTGCGTCTTCGGCGGATGGATCGAGCAGGCGTACCTGTCGTACCAGGTGCTCGACAACCTGGTCTCGCTCGACAGCAACCACAAGGTCGTCCCCTGGCTCGCCGACTCCTGGTCGACCTCCGCCGACGGTCTCACCTGGCGCTTCACCCTGAAGAAGGGCGTGACGTTCACCGATGGCACCCCGGTGGATGCCGCGGCCGTCGCCTACAACTTCGACTACTGGCTCAAGGGCGGCAACAGCACCGCCCAGGTCTGGCTCGCCGGGTACTACAAGTCGGCGCAGGCCGTGGACTCGCAGACTCTCCAGATCACCCTGAGCGCGCCCTATCCGCGTCTCGCCGACACTCTCACCCAGGGCTATTTCGGCATCCAGTCGCAGCACGCGCTCACCACGCGCACCGCCGCGCAGAACTGCGAGGCCCCGATCGGATCGGGAGCGTTCATCGTCAAGAAGTGGAACCGAGGGCAGAACATCCTGCTCACGCGCAACACGAACTACGCGTCGGCCCCCGCGAATGCGAAGCACTCCGGCGCACCATACGTGAACGCGATCGACTGGAAGTTCGTCCCGGACGCGACCACTCGCGCCGCGGCGCTCAAGTCCGGCCAGGTCGATGCGATCTACGACGTTCCGTCCATCGAATGGTCCACGCTGAAGAGCGGCGGATTCCAACTCGACCGCTACGTCACGCCCGGTCGACCGCAGCAGCTGACCTTCAATCTAAGCCGCGCGCCGTTCAACGACGAGAACGTGCGCAAGGCGTTCGCCTACAGCCTGGACCGCAAGGCGATCGTGCAGACCATCGGACGCGGAGTCATCCCGTTCGAGGGCAACGGTGGCGTCAGCCGGACCACCCCCGGCTACAGCACGGCGGCGGCGGGCGCGTACACATCCGACCCGGCGAAGGCGGAGGCGTTGCTGGATGCTGCCGGATGGACGGGGCGCGACAAGGACGGCTACCGCACGAAGGGCGGAACGACGCTCGAGGTCGTGCTGCCCTACGGCGCGGGCTCGATCATCAACGCGGATGGCGCCGCCATCCTGCAGGGGATCCAGGAGCAGGCGAAGGGCGTCGGCTTCAAGGTCAGGCTGGTCCCGGTTCCGCAGAGCGAGTTGTTCGCGGGCGCCTACGCCAAGCCGACCGAGAAGGACCTGTCGGTCGGGTACTGGACCGCCGTGACCTCCGGAATCCTCTATGTCAACTGGAAGCAGAGCACCGCGGCCGCGCCGAACTACAACAACGCGGCGTTCGTCAACCAGCCGGAGCTGGAGAAGATCATCCTCGCCGCGAATTCGGAGTCGGATGTGGCAAAGCAGAACGCGCTCTACGAGCAGGCGCAGCAGTACATCGCCGACCACGCGCTGGCGATCGGCGTCTATGACCGCCTGAGCACGCTGGCCGTCTCGCCCAGGCTGAAGGGCGTCTGGCAGGAAAACGCCCAGGGAGGGCCGGTCTTCGATGACGCGTACTTCGTCAAGTAGTCCGGCAGTGTCGGCTCCGAGCGCTCAGTCGCTCGGGGCCGCCCCCCGCTCGGGCGCGCGTCTCGCGCGCCTCGCGGGCGGCAAGCTCGTCAACGCCGTCGTCGTTCTCCTCGGTGCGGCCACCACCGCCTTCGTGGCGCAGGCCTCGCTCCCGGGCGACCGGGCCACGGTCATCCTCAATATCCGCGCCGGCCAGGCGATCCGCCGCACCGCCGCCGAACTCGCGCAGATCAACGCCGAGTACGGGCTGAATCACCCCCTGATCGTGCAGTACTTCGACTACATCCGGGGTCTCGTCACCGGCAACCTCGGAGTCTCCTACCAGCAGTATCGTCCGGTGGCACAGATCATTGCCGAGCAGATGGGGCCGACAATCGTGCTGTCCCTCACGGCCATCGCGCTGTCCTGGGTGATCATGATCCTCTGGGTGACACTGACCGCTGGGCGGTCTGCGCGGGTCAGCGCGCTCGGGTCCGTCGTCGACACCACGGCCGCGGGACTTCCCCAGTACTGGCTCGGCATCATCCTCCTGCTCGTTTTCGCGCTCGGCCTCGGGTGGTTCCCGGTCATCAGCGGAAACAGCATCGCCGGCCTGCTGCTGCCCGCGCTCACCCTGGCGATCCCGCTCGCGGGATTCATGGGTCAGGCGACACGAGCCGAGTTCGAGAACTCCCTCGAGCAGCCGTTCGTCATCTCGGCCCGGATGCGGGGGATGGGCGACTTCGAGGTCCGCCTCCGCCACGTGCTGAGGCACTCCATCCTCCCCGCCGTCACCCTGTCGGGATGGGGGCTCGGAGCGACCCTGTCCGGCGCGGTCGTCGTCGAGACGGTGTTCTCCCGGTCCGGCATCGGCCAGGTGCTCGTGACCGCGGTCAACTCGCAGGACCTCCCCGTGGTGACCGGAATCGTCATTCTCATCGCCACGCTCTACGTCGTCGCGAACGTGCTCGTCGACATCGCCTACGTGCTCATCGACCCGAGATTGAAGGCCCAATGACATCCCTCCTCACCCACAACGGGATCCTCTCGCCCCGGCGCGTCACGGCCGTTCCGCTCGGGCTCATCGCCTCCGTCGCCACCGTCGTGCTCTTCGCGATCGCGGTGGCGTCTCCCGGGCTGATCGCCACCCACGGGCCCTTTGCCCTTCACCTGCAGGAGTCGCTGCACGCGCCGTCCCTCACCTACTGGTTCGGCACCGATGAGTCGGGTCGGGACCTGTACAGCCGGGTGGTCTATGGCACGAGCCAGTCACTGCTGATCGGCCTGGGCGCGACCGGCGTGAGCCTCTCCCTCGCGGTGCTGCTCGGGTCGATAGCCGCGCTGTCGAACCGGTTCGCGGCCGGGGTCGTCAACCGCGTCATCGAGGTGCTGTTCTCCTTTCCGACCCTGCTGCTCGCCCTGCTGCTGGTCGCCATCCTCGGCCCGTCGATTCTCACGCAGATCTTCGCCGTGGGCATCGGAACCGCGCCCGGATACGCCCGGATCATCCGAGGCCAGATCCTGTCGGCGAAGAACTCCGGCTACGTCGAGGCAGCGATCTCGCTCGGGCACAGCCGACCCCGCATTCTGCGGCAGCACATCATCCCGAATGCCCTCCGCCCCCTCGTCGCGATCATCGCACTGTCGGTCGGCCAGTCCATCGTCTGGGCCTCGAGCCTGTCGTTCCTGGGTCTCGGCGTCGCGCCGCCGTCGCCCGAGTGGGGCGCCCTCCTCGACAGCGGCCGCGCGTACATCACGCAGGCGTGGTGGCTCACCGTCATCCCGGGGCTCGTGATCGTCGCGCTCGCGCTGGCGGCGACGACTCTCGGCAAATACATCCAGAAGGCACTCGAGAGGGGCGAAAGATGACCGGAATCGTCGAGACGAGACGCATCGAGGATCGCGTCGTGACCGCTCCACACGGGCGCGAGGGTCGGCTGAGGGTCGCGAACCTCAACGTCAGCTTCACCCGCGGCGGCACGGAGCACCACGTTGTTCACGACGTGTCGTTCACGCTCGAGCCCGGCGAGTGCGTCGCCATCGTCGGAGAGTCCGGCTCCGGTAAGAGCGTCACCGCGAGGACGATCGTCGGGCTCACCGGCGGGCGGTCCACCGTGACGGCCGATGAGATCAGCCTCGATGGCGAGAGCCTGATCGGCGCGACCAAGCGGCAGTGGCGCTCGACCCGCGGGCGGCGCATCGGCTTCATCCTGCAGGATGCGCTGGTCTCGCTCGACCCCCTCCGCCCCGTCGGCAGGGAAATCGACGAGGCCTTGCGGCTGCACAACTGGGGAAACCGTTCGGAGCGCAAGAGGAAGGTCCTCGACCTGCTCGATTCCGTCGGCGTGCCCGATCCGCAGAATCGTGCCAGACAGCGCCCCGACGAGTTGTCCGGTGGCCTGAGGCAGCGCGCGCTGATCGCCTCGGCGCTGGCCCTCGACCCGGAGATCATCATCGCCGACGAGCCCACGACGGCGCTCGACGCTACCGTGCAGGCGCAGGTGCTCTCGCTCATCGCCGACATGAAGTCGCGCGGGGTCTCGGTCATCCTGATCAGCCACGACCTGTCGGTGGTGGCCCAGTTGGCCGACCACATCCTCGTGATGAAGGGCGGGCAGGTGCTCGAATCGGGGGAGGCGCATCAGGTGCTGCACGATCCCCGGCACGACTACACGCGGAGCCTGATCGACGCGGTGCCGAGCGAGCACACCCGTGGCAAGCCGCTCGGTCCGCCCGTCGAGATCATCGCGACGCCGCACCCGCCCCGGGTCGCCGAGGAGTTCGCCGACTACGACGGACCGGTGCTCGAGGCGAAGCATCTGGTCAAGCGGTTCACGACGCCCGATGGCAGCGTCAGCGTCGCGGTCGACGATGTGTCGTTCACCCTCGCGAGGGGGGAGACGCTCGGGATCGTGGGCGAATCGGGGTCGGGCAAGAGCACGACCGCGCGACTCGCCCTCGCCCTGTCGCGCCCGGACGGTGGTTCGGTGTCATTACTCGGCCGGGACTGGACGACCCTCGCCGAACCTCGCCGGCGCGCCCTGCGGGGGCGGATCTCAGTCGTCTACCAGGACCCCTTGAGTTCGTTCGATCCGCGCTGGAATGCGGAACGCATCCTCCTCGACAGCCTGCCCGCCGAACTCGACGGCGACTCGGCTGCGCGTCACGCGCGGGTTCGCGAACTGGCAGGCCAGGTCGGCCTCCCCGAGGATGTGCTCCGCCGCTTCCCGCTGCAACTGTCCGGCGGGCAGCGTCAGCGCATCGCCATCGCGCGGGCGCTCGCGCCGTCGCCGTCGGTGATCGTGCTCGACGAGGCAGTCTCGGCGCTCGATGTCTCGATCCAGGCGCAGATCCTCGACCTTCTCGTCGGGCTGCAGAGGCAGCTCGGACTCAGCTACCTGTTCATCTCCCACGACCTCGGGGTCATCAGCCACCTGAGCGATCACGTGCTCGTGATGAAGGACGGCGCGGTCGTCGAGCGGGGGACTCCCGACCAGATCTTCAACCACCCACGGCATCCCTACACCCAGCAGCTCGTCAGTTCAGTGCCCACGCTGGACGACTGACCACCGCACCCGGAAGAGAGACACTTACTATGACCACACGGCCCCTCCATTTCAACGCGTTCGTGATGAACACGGCGAGCCACATCCACCACGGGCAGTGGCGCCGCCCCGACGCCGGGCAGGTCGAGTTCAACGACGTGAACACCTGGATCGCGCTCGCCCGGCTTCTTGAGGATGCGAAGTTCGACGGCATGTTCTTCGCCGACGTCAGCGGACTCTACGGCGACTCGGACGCCGACTTCGACGTGTACGTGCGCGAGGGACTTCAGATTCCCAGCAACGATCCGACTGTCCTGCTCGGCGCCCTGGCAGTGAGCACCACGAACATCGGGCTCGCGCTCACGTCGAACGTCGCGCAGAATCATCCGTTCAACTTCGCTCGCCAGCTCTCGACCCTCGACCACATCTCGAACGGCCGGGTCGCCTGGAACATCGTGACCGGGGTGCAGGACAACGGGGCGCGCAACTTCGGCCTGCCGCGCCTCACCGACCACGCCGAGCGCTATCGCTGGGCCGAGGAATATGTCGACGTGACATTCAAACTCTGGGAGGGGTCCTGGGACGACGGCGCGCTGCTCAAGGACCGGGAGGGCGGTTCCTTCTCCGACCCGTCGAAGATCCACAAGATCTTCCACGTCGGTGAGCGCTATTCCGTCGAGGGCCCGCACCTCCCGTCGCCCTCGCCACAGCGCACGCCCGTGCTCTATCAGGCCGGCTCGTCGGAGTCCGGTCGTCGGTTCGCGGCGCGCAATGCCGAGGCGGTCTTCATCATCGCGCCGACGCCGGCGATCGCCCGCGACCAGATCACGGAGACCCGCAGGCTGGCAGTCGAGTTCGGCCGTAACCCCGGCGACATCAAATTCTTCCAGGGGCTGAGCTTCGTCATCGGTGACACGGAAGAGGAGGCGCTCGCGAAGGCGGAAGAGTACGAAGAGTACGTGAGCGTGGACGGGTATTTGGCCCACTCGGCCATCGTCGACAAGGCCGGCCGGGTCTACGACCCCGAGACCCCGATCAGGGATGTCGACAGCAACACGGCGAAGGGCTTCCTGGAGTCGGTGGCCAAGCACATCACCGACCGCGAGCCGATCGTGAGGGACCTCGCCATCACCCGCTCGCGCAGCACGCGCATTGTCGGGACTCCGGAGCAGATCGCGGACCGCATCCAGGAATGGCAGGATGCGGGGGTGGACGGCATCAACGTCATCAATTGGGTGCTTCCGGGCTCGTTCGCGGAATTCGCCGACAAGGTGCTGCCGGTGCTGAGGGCGCGTGGACTGGCGCAGACGGAGTATGCGGAGGGCACGCTGCGCAAGAAGCTCTTCGGCACGGACACGCTCAACGAGCGTCACCCGGCCGCGCGCTACCGTGGCGCGTTCGCCTAGTTGTACTTGACCAGCTGATGGGTGGGCGGGCTCCGGTTGAGGTGTGGGGATCGCCTGTCCCCGCCGCTGTGCGGCACTCCCTTGCCCCTGGCGCGCGTTGCGCAGGACGGCTCCGCCGTCCACGGGTACCCACCCGGCAGACTCCAGTTGTGCAGGACGGGTGGTGCAGGACGGCTCGGGCGGATGGCGAGGACGATAGGTGCAGAACCGAGGGGAGCGTCCTGCAGACCGGAACCCTTCGGGTCGCGACACCCCTGCCGTGTCCTGCACAAGCTGTCCTGCATAACCAGATTCTGTGGGGTAGGCATCCGCGCCTTCGGGGCCCGTCCTGCAGAACGCGGCCCGACCGACGCGAGCGGCACCGCCAGAGGGCCGAGAAGGTCCAGCCTCCGGCACGCGTCGTCGCAGCGACCGGCATGGAGCGGAGGGCGTCCGGGACCGCCGCGACGGGGTCGAGGTCCACGACCACGAGATCAGTACACCTAGGTGGTCCTGAGGTGGTCGAAACGCCGCAGGATCAGCCCTTCCCGTAGCGCCCACGGGCAGATCTGCACCGAGTCCACACCGAGACCCTCCATCGCCGTCTCCGCCACCAGGGCTGCCGCGAGTAGCTGCCGCGAGCGAACGGCGGACACTCCGGGAAGCTCGGCGCGGTCCGCCGAGGCCATCGCGGACAGTCGCGTCGCCCAGAGGGACAGATCGTGCAACCGCAGCTCCCGCCGCACGTACGGCCCGTTCGCCCGAGGCGCCGAACCGGATATCCGGGCGAGCGAGCGGAAGGACTTGGAGGTTCCAGCGACGATCGTCGGTGAGCCCAGTCTCCCGACGTCGGCGATCGGATTGTCGAGCATCGCCCGGACGTGCTTGCGGAGGGCCTTGATGCTCTTTGCCGTCGGCGGGTCTTCGTGCAGGAAGTCCCGGGTGAGTCTGCCCGCGCCGAGCGGAAGCGACAGCGCAAGTTCGGGTTGCTCGTCTGCGCCCATCGCCAACTCGAACGACCCGCCGCCGATGTCGAGGTTCAGGATGGTGCCGGAGCCCCAGCCATACCAGCGGCGCACCGCGAGGAACGTCGCCGCGGCTTCGTCCGGGCCGCTGAGCTCGATGAGCTGGGTGCCGGTCTCAGCGAAGACGCGCTCGAGCACGGCCGGACCGTTGGTGGCCTCGCGGATCGCCGAGGTAGCGAAGGCCATCATGTCTTCGGCTCGGTGTTCCCTCGCGAGGTCTGCCGCTTCGCCCACGAACTCGATGAGTTTCCGCTGGCCGGCGGCCGATATCGATCCGTCGTCCTGGAGGAACTGGATGAGTTGCAGCGGCCGTTTGTGCGAGGTGAACGGGATGGGTCGCGCGCCGGGATGCGCGTCGACCAGGAGCAGATGCACGGTGTTTGACCCGATGTCGAGAACTCCCAGTCGCATGAGCCGAATCTATCGCCTGGATGGGCCACGGGACGGAGATAGCGTGACGGGTATGAGCTGGAGTGCGGGGAGCCTGCCTGCCTACATGAAGCGGTGGGGCGTGCGTCCAGACGGCGAGGCGATGTCGACCCCGTCGAGCTGGCTGGTTCCCGGGGTCTGGCGCGGCAGGCGCGTGATGCTCAAGGTTGCCAGGGTGGAGGAGGAGGCGCGGGCCGGACTCGTTCTGGGCTGGTGGGATCGCGCGGCGGTCGCGGTGCACGAGGTCGGACGGCCTCGACGACGAGGCCACCGGCATCCTCTGCCAGTCGATCGCCGCCCTGCACGCGGTGACCGGGACGAAGGAACCGCCGGACGCGCTGGTGCCGCTCACGCGGTGGTTCCGCGGCCTGATCGAACCGGCGCCGGGGGCCGCACGAGAGCCCGGAATCGAGCGTGCCGCCGCGGTCGCGCGGGAGCTGCTTGCGGGCGACGCCCACGCGGTCGTGCTGCACGGCGACATTCACCACGCCAACGTGCTCGACTTCGACGGACGCTGGCGCGCCATCGACCCGAAGGGCCTCATCGGCCATCGCGCGTTCGACTACGCCAACATCTTCTGCAATCCGGACACCGCGACGGCCATCGCGAACTTCCCGCGGCGGCTCGCGATCGTCAGCGAGCACTCCGGCATCGACCGGCAGGGACTGCGGGCCTGGCTCACCGCGTGGTGTGCCCTCTCGGCGAGCTGGACCGAAGAGAGTGGCGGCACCCCGTGGACCGCGCAGGCGATTCTGGCCGAGTTCGGCTAGTTGCAGCTGGGGCATCCTCGTAAATCACGGGAATGCCAACTAGGGTGAAAAACGTGGAGTCGTCGCACGGGTGACCGCAAGGATGCGGAGATTGCAGCTGACATGTTCATTCTCGACGAAGAGCAACAGGACCTGGTCGACGCCGTTCGGGACTTTGCGAATCGGCAGCTCGCCCCGCATGCCGTGGAGTGGGATCAGGCCAAGTTCTTTCCGGTGGACGTGCTGCGCGAGGCGGGTGGACTGGGGCTCGGCGCGATCTACGCACACGAGGATGTCGGCGGGTCCGGCCTGACCCGCAGCGACGCGGCCCTCATCTTCGAGGAGCTCGCGAGGGGCGACACGACCATCGCCGCCTACATCTCCATCCACAACATGGTGGTGTGGATGATCGACCGGTTCGGCACGGACGAGCAGCGCCGGCGCTGGATCCCGCCGCTGGCCACGATGGAGCAGCTCGGCAGCTACTGCCTCACCGAGCCGGATGCCGGATCCGACGCGGCGGCGCTGCGCACGACCGCGATCCTCGACGGCGACCACTACCTGCTCAACGGAGTGAAGCAGTTCATCTCCGGGGCCGGGGCGTCGAGCGTCTACCTGGTGATGGCGCGCACCGGCGAACCCGGCCCGCACGGCATCACCGCGTTCGTGGTGCCCGCGGGCACCCCGGGGCTGTCGTTCGGCCAGAACGAGCGGAAGATGGGCTGGAATGCCCAGCCGACCCGCCAGGTGATCCTCGAGAACGTTCGGGTGCCGGTGAACCATCGCCTCGGCGAGGAGGGCGGCGGGTTCGTCATCGCGATGAAGGGGCTCGACGGCGGTCGCCTCAACATGGCCGCGTGCTCCCTGGGCGGCGCCCAGTGGGCGCTCGAGCGCACCGTCGCGCACCTGCGCACTCGCACGGCGTTCGGCGGGCCGCTCATCGACCAGCAGGCCCTGCTGTTCCAGCTCGCCGACATGGCCACGGAGCTCGAGGCGGCGCGGTCCCTGCTGCGCCACGCCGCGAGCTCGCTCGACCGGGGAGACGCGGATGCCGTGAGCCTGTGCGCCATGGCCAAGCGCTTCGTCACCGACGTGAGCTTCACCGCCGCGAACACCGCGCTGCAGCTGCACGGCGGCTACGGCTACCTCGCCGACTACGGCATCGAGAAGGTGGTGCGGGACCTCAGGGTGCATCAGATCCTCGAGGGCACGAACGAGATCATGCGGCTGATCGTCGGGCGGGCGATCGTGGAGGACGCCCAGTGAGCCCCGAGAGCGCGGCGCAGGCCGCCGAGCCGCCGGTGCTCGTCGAGAAGCGCGGCAGGCTCGGGCACCTCATCCTCAACCGGCCGCGCGCGATCAATGCCCTCAATCACGACATGGTGAGAACGCTGCAGCGGGTGCTCGACGAGTGGGCGCACGACGATGAGGTGGAGACCGTGCTGCTCACCGGAAGCGGTGCGCGCGGGCTGTGCGCCGGCGGCGACATCGTCTCCATCTATCGGGACGCGCGGGGCGGTGGATCGGAATCGGTGCAGTTCTGGCGCGACGAGTACCGCCTCAACCTGACCATCGCCGACTACCCCAAGCCGTACGTGGCGATCATGGACGGCATCGTGCTCGGCGGCGGCATCGGGCTGTCGGCGCACGGGAGGTTCCGCGTGGTCACCGAGCGCTCCTCGGTGGGGCTCCCGGAGACCTCGATCGGATTCACCCCGGATGTCGGGGGCACCTGGCTGCTGTCCCACGCCCCGGGGGAGACCGGCACTCATCTCGCCCTCACGGCAGGGTCGGTGGGAGCCGCCGACGCGATCGCGATCGGACTCGCCGACCACCTCGTGCCGGCCGATCGACTCCCGCAACTCCTGCAAGCCCTCGAGAACGCCGACGCTCGGTCCGCGATCGACGCGGCCTCCGTCGCTCCAGGGGCCTCGGCCCTGCTCGCCGACCGCGAATGGATCGACGAGGCGTACTCGGCGGACGACGTCGAGGAGATCCTGCGGCGGCTGCTCGCCTCGCCGGTGCCGGCGGCCCGGGAGGCCGCCGCCACCATCGCCTCGAAGTCCCCGATCGCGCTCGCGGTGACCCTCGCCTCGCTGCGCGCCGCGCGCCGGCTGCCCGACCTGGCGGCGACGCTCGTTCAGGAGTTCCGCGCCTCCGTGCACGCGCTCCGGTCCCACGACCTCGCCGAGGGGATTCGCGCCCAGGTGGTGGACAAGGACCGCACCCCGCACTGGCGGCCCGCGAACCTTGCCGACGTCGACCCGTCAGTGGTCGCCGCGTACTTCACCGAGCCCGCCGAGGGAGATCTTGTCCTCGGATCGCCCGCACCACACGTCACCGCGTCGACTCCTCGACGCATCGGAAAGGAAAACGCATGAGTGCATCAATCGCCTTCATCGGCCTGGGGAACATGGGCGGCCCGATGGCCGCCAACCTCGTGGCCGCCGGCCACCACGTGACCGGGTTCGACCTGGTGCCCGCCGCCCTCGAGGCCGCCGCGACTCACGGGGTGGCCATCGCCGCAACGGCCGCCGAGGCCGTGGCGACCGCCGACGTGGTGATCACGATGCTGCCGAGCGGCCGGCACGTGCTCGAGGCCTACCGGGGCGGCGGGCCCGGCGGGGGGCTTCTCGCCGCGGCCGGGGCCGGAACCCTCTTCATCGAATCGTCGACGATCGCCGTCGACGATGCCCGCGCGGCTCACGCCCTCGCCGCCGAGGCGGGCCACCGCAACATCGACGCCCCCGTCTCCGGCGGCGTGATCGGAGCGATCGCGGGCACGCTCACCTTCATGGTGGGGGCGTCGCCCGCCGACTTCGAGTCCGCGCGCGGGATCCTCGAGACGATGGGCCGCCGCGTCGTACTCTGCGGCGAACCCGGCTCGGGGCAGGCCGCGAAGATCTGCAACAACCTCATCCTCGGCGTCTCGATGATCGCGGTGAGCGAGGCGTTCGTGCTCGGCGAGAAGCTCGGTCTCACCCACCAGGCCCTGTTCGACGTCGCCTCGGCCGCCTCCGGACAGTGCTGGGCCCTCACCACCAACTGCCCCGTTCCGGGCCCAGTACCCGCGAGTCCGGCGAACCGGGACTACCAGCCCGGATTCGCCGGGGCGCTCATGGCCAAGGATCTCGGGCTCGCCGTCGAGGCACTGCACTCGACCGGGGTGGAGGCCGAGGTCGGCTCGCTGGCCGCGGACATCTATCGCAAGTTCGCCGACGAGGGCGGAGCGGGGCTCGATTTTTCCGCCATCATCACCGTGATCCGCGCGCGGTCCGAGGGAGCGGCGGCATGAGCGACTACGAGAACATCCTCGTCGAGGTCACCGGGCGGGTGGCCCTCATCACCCTGAACCGCCCGAAGGCGCTCAACGCGCTCAACGAGGCGCTCATGAACGAGGTCATCCGCGCCGCGGAGTCCTTCGACCGCGATCCCGCCGTCGGGGTCATCGTCATCACCGGGTCCGAGCGCGCCTTCGCGGCCGGAGCGGACATCCGGGAGATGGCGTCCCAGTCCTACCAGGATGTCTATCTCGCCGACTGGTTTGCGGCCTGGGATCGGTTCGCCGCGGTGCGCAAGCCGATTATCGCGGCGGTTGCCGGGTACGCGCTCGGCGGCGGCTGCGAACTGGCGATGCTCTGCGACATCGTGTTCGCCGCGGACACCGCGAGCTTCGGGCAGCCGGAGATCAACCTCGGCGTCATCCCCGGCATCGGCGGATCGCAGCGGCTGACGAGGGCGATCGGCAAGGCGAAGGCGATGGACCTCATTCTCACCGGCCGCTCGATCGGAGCGGCGGAGGCGGAGAGCTGGGGAGTGGTCGCGCGGGTGATCCCGGCCGATCGCCTCCTCGCGGAGACCTTGGCCGTGGCGAAGACGATCTCCGAGAAGTCGTTGCCGGTGCTGATCGCGGCCAAGGAGGCGGTGAACCGGGCGTTTGAGAGTTCCCTCGCCGAGGGCGTGCGGTTCGAACGGCGGAGCTTCCACGCCGCCTTCGCCCTCGACGACCAGAAGGAGGGCATGGCGGCGTTCCTGGAGAAGCGGCAGCCGGCCTTCCAGCACCGTTGACCGGCACCCCTAGCGGGTGACCGATCCGGTGAGGGAGGCGATCGAGCGCAGCACGACGGGCTGCGCCGCGAACCAGGCCACGATCATCAGCACGACCGTGCCCGCGAAGATGCCGAAGCCGAGCCAGCTCTCGTCGTTGCGCACCGCATACATGTGGTTCAGGTTGCGCAGGATGCCCGTCGCGAACACGAGAATCACGTGCACGATGATGAACGCCACGAAGAAGAGCATCACCGGGTAATGCACGGCCCGCGCCACACCGATGGGGTAGATCGCGCTCAGCCGCTTCGACTTCCAGACCGGCGACATCCGAAGCCCGGTGAGGAGGGCGAGCGGGGCGGCGATGAAGACGACCACGAAATAGGTGAGCATCTGCAGGGCGTTGTAGTTCACCCAGCCGCTCTCCACCGGCCAGTCGAACGAGCCGTACTGAATAGCGGCCGACACCGCGTTGGGGAACACGCTCCAGCTCACCGGCACGATTCGCAGCCACTGTCCCGTGGAGAAGATCAGCACGTAGAACAGCACGCCGTTGAGCACCCACAGCGTGTCGAAGCTGAGGTGCAGCCAGAGGCTCAGGCTGATCTTGGTCGGCGGGTTCTTGGTGCGGATGACTCCCGTGTTGTTGCGCTTCCAGAACATGGTGGGGCGCTTGACCGTGCGCACCTGCCAGCCGGAACGGATGATGAACAGGATGAAGAACCCGTTCAACCCGTGCTGCCAGGCCAGCCACGCCGGAAAGCCCACTGGTGCGCCGGCCGGAAGCGTTGTCGCGCCGGGGAAGTCGGTCATGAACGACTGGACCGCGGGCAATGCACGGATGCCTCGCGCCGCGAGCACGAGCAGGAAGAGCGCGACGAGCACGGCGGGGACTATCCAGACCAGCTTGAACCACCGGCTCTGGGCAAACGCGGAGAGCCGGCCACCGTTGGCGGTCAACTGGTGCCGCTTCGTTTGCCGATGGCGTCGATGAGCTGGGGGACGACGGTGAACACGTCACCGACGATACCGAAGTCCGCGATCTCGAAGATAGGGGCGTCGGCGTCGGTGTTGATGGCGACGATCGTCTTCGCCGTCTGCATGCCAGCCCGGTGCTGGATCGCTCCCGAGATTCCGAGCGCGATATAGAGCTGGGGTGAGACGGTCACGCCGGTCTGGCCCACCTGGGAGGTCTGGGGCACGTAGCCGGCGTCCACCGCGGCGCGCGAGGCTCCCACCGCCGCGCCCAGGGCATCGGCCAACTGCTCCACGAGCACGAACTTCTCCTTGGATTGCAGGCCGCGGCCGCCGGAGACCACGGTTGCCGCCCCGCGCAGATCGGGACGGTCTGACGCGGCGGGTAGCGGTCGCATCGACTCGATCACGGTCGAGCCGGTCGCGTCGATGTCGAGGGTAATCGACTCGACGACGGCGACCTTCGCCTCGGCGCGACCGTCCATCGCGCCCTGGCGCACGGTGATGACGACGGGGCCGCCCTCGACCGTCGACTCGACGGTGTACGAACCGCCGAACACGGAGTGCGAGGCGACGATGCGGTCGGCCTCCGCGCGCACATCCACGGCGTCGACCAGGAGTCCGGCGCCCACTCGCACGGCGAGGCGGGCGCCCGCCTCGCGCCCGTCGATCGAATTGGCGACAAGGATCGCCGAGGGCTCGAGGGCGGTGAACGCCGCCGCGAGCGCCGCAACCTGGGGGGTGAGAAGCAGCGACGACACGCTGTCGGTCTCGGCGAGGTACACCCGCTCGGCGCCGAGCGAGCCGAGGCTCTCGGCCAGCGCGGCGGCCGAACCCGGCGCGGCGGCGAGCACGGCGACGGGGGTACCCAGGCGCGATGCTGCCCCAAGCAGCATCGCGGCGCTCGCGCCGACGGAGCCATCGGGCGCGGTCTCGATCAGGACCAGAACATTCGACATGAGGGCGTGCCTTCCTAGATCAGGTGCCGGGCGGCGAGGAATTCGGCGAGCTCGACGCCGGCGGTGCCGTCGTCGACGATCTGCGTGCCGGCGGAACGGGCGGGCCGTTCACTCGTGGCGAGAACGACGGAACGGACGGGGGATGCCGCGGCATCCGCCCCCAGGTCGTCGAGCGACCACACGGTGACTGGCTTCTTCTTCGCGCGCAGGATGCCCTTGAAGTTGGGGAATCGCGCCTCGGCGGTGCGCTCGGTCACGGAGATGACGGCGGGGAGGGGCGCTCGCACCGACATCGTCCCCAGTTCGGTCGACCGCTCCCCGGCGATCGAGTCGGCGGTGATGGCCACCGAGTCGAGATAGCTGGCCAGCGGCACTCCCAGGTGTTCGGCGACGAGGGCCGGCAGCACGCCGCCGCGACCGTCGGTCGACTCGTTGCCCGCGATGACGAGGTCGTACCCCAGTTTCGTCAGTGCCGCGGCGATCACCCTGGCGGTCCAGGCGAGATCGGCCCCGGCCAGCCGGCTGTCGAGGATGTGCACCGCGGAATCGGCGCCCATCGCGAGGGACTTGCGCAGCATGTCCTTGGCCGAGTCCGGCCCCATCGTGAGGGCGACCACCTCCGCGTCGTTTGAGTCCTGGTACGCGAGTGCCGCCTCGAGAGCGCGCTCATCGATCTCGTCGATCACGGCCTCACTTCCGCCGCGGTCGAGCCAACCGGTGTCGAGGTTGAGCCTGCGCGCGCCCCAGGTGTCTGGCACCTGCTTCACCAACACGACGATCTTCACGATTAGTCTCCTGCTTCTTTGCCGGGGGCCGCGCTCAGCGACTCTCATTCTTTCAGTAGTAGTCGCGTTCGGCCCGAAATGGGTGCCCCATAGTCGATATCCGAGTGTGGTTCGAGGCTGCCGCAACGCTACACGTGAGACTAGGTACAACGTCCTTTGGCTCCGTACGGTGTCGGAGGTACCCTGACGAACGTGAGCAATTACCGACCCCCAGTCTCCGATCTTGCCTTCGTCCTCGAACACGTCGTCGGGTATCCCGACGTCGCCCGCTTACCGGGCTTCGAGCATGCCGACCTCGCCACCGTGGTCGAGCTGCTCGAGCAGTGTGGCGACTTCATGGCGAACGTCGTCGCGCCGACCAACCAGCCCGGCGACGTGGAGGGTGCGCGGCGCCAGCCGGATGGCTCGGTCACGACCCCCGCGTCGTTCAAGCCCGCCTACCGCCAGTACGTCGATGCCGGATGGGGCTCCGTGCCGTTCCCGGAGGAGTTCGACGGCGGAGGATTCCCGTGGTCGGTCGGACTGGCCATCCAGGAGATGCTCGCCTCCTCGAACATGGCCTTCGCGCTGTGTCCGCTGCTCACCCAGGGTGCCATCGACGCGCTCCTGCACCACGGCGATCAGGCCCAGAAGCTGCGTTACCTGCCGAAGATGATCAGTGGCGAGTGGACAGGCACGATGAACCTCACCGAGCCGCAGGCCGGATCGGATGTCGGGGCGCTCACCACGCGCGCCGTGCCCCGCGCCGACGGTACGTACGCCATCACCGGCCAGAAGATCTACATCACCTACGGCGAGCACGACATGGCCGACCAGATCGTGCACCTCGTGCTGGCCCGTACGCCCAACGCCCCGGCCGGCACCAAGGGGATCTCCTGCTTCATCGTTCCCAAGTTCCTCGTGAACGACGACGGGTCGCTCGGTGAGCACAACGGGGTCAACTGCCTCTCGATCGAGCACAAGCTCGGCATCCACGGAGCTCCCACCTGCGTGCTGTCCTACGAGGATGCGACGGGATACCTCATCGGCGAGGAGAACCTGGGCATGCGGATCATGTTCGTCATGATGAACAGCGCCCGGCTCTCCGTGGGAACCCAGGGCCTCGCCATCGGTGAACGGGCGTACCAGCAGGCTCTCGACTTCGCCCAGGAGCGGCGGCAGGGCCTGGCCATCGGAGCGACCGGCGTCAACTCGGCCATCATCGACCACCCGGACGTGCGCCGGATGCTTTTGACCCAGAAGGCCTACCTGGCGGCGCTGCGGCGTCTCATGCTCTTCAACGCGGTGCACATGGACCGCAGCACCCACGACCCGGACGAGACGGGCCGCGCGCGGGCGAACGAGATCGTGGGGCTGCTCACCCCGATCTGCAAGTCGTTCGGCACCGACCTCGGCGTGGAACTCACCTCGCTGGCACTCCAGGTCTACGGCGGTATGGGGTACATCGAGGAGACCGGAGCGTCCCAGCACTACCGGGACGTGCGCATCACCCCGATCTACGAGGGCACCAACGGCATCCAGGCCGCCGACCTCGTCGGGCGAAAGCTCGGGATTCGGGACGGTGCATCCGTGACCGAGTTCCTGTCGACCATGCGCGAGGTCGAGGCGGAGCTCGCCGACGCCGGGGACGAGTTCGACTCGATCCGACTCGAGCTCGGCCGCCAGTTCGACACGCTCGAGACCGCGACCCAGTGGATGCTCCGCACCGGTCGCGCGGACCCGAACGCCGTGCTCTCCGGATCCACGCCGTACCTGCGGATGTGGGGGCTCTGCACCGGGGGTTGGCTGCTCGCGCGCTCCGCACTCGCCGCGCGCGGGATCGACGACGCGGAACTCGCGGAGACGCAACTCGTGCTCGCCCGGTTCTACGCCGAGCAGCTGCTGCCGCAGTCGGGCGGTTTGTTCGGGGCGGCGACTGCCGGCTCCCGCGACCTGTTCGCCCTGGACGCCGCCGCACTTTCCGATTCGGCACGGCTCCGGCAGAACGCGCCGCTGAATTAGCGGGGGTCTGTCCGCCGTGTGCAGCTCAGCCGTCAATCGAGCCGGATGCTCGGGCTGCTCTACTCGCGGCCTCGCGGCTGCCCGAGCTGCTTTACTCGCGGCCTCGCGGCTGCCCGAGCTGCTCTACTCGCGGCGGGAGTTGTGACCCCCTGCGGCGGGGAAATGTGCTCGCGGCGGGGGTTACGACTCCCTCCGCGGGTTTACGACTCCCTCCGCGACGTGGGGGAGCATTGCGAGACTCCCTCCGCGGGGTCACGACTCCCGCCGCGACACGCGGGAGCACAGCGGGACTCCCCCCGCGAGCGACGAAGCACGTGCCTGGTTCCCCCGCTAACCCTCCGGGGCCTCCGCGACCGTGATCGGCATGGACTTCGTCACCGCCAGGAGCTCGATGCCGCCCTCGTGCAGCAGCGGCACGAGTTCCGAGCCATCCGAGGCGATCACCTCCGCGGAACGCTTGAGGAAGATCGTCGCCATGCTGATCCGGGTGAGGAACTCACGGCCGACGCAGCGGATCACCACGAGCCCCTCGGCGCGCGGGGGAGTCTCGACGGGGGACGCCGACGAGGGGATGCCGGCCCGCCGCGGGACCGGGGGCCGTCCCCTCAGGCGGGCGAGGACATCCACGACGCCACGACCTCGTAGGCGGGAGTGCTCCGGACCGGTATCGTCATGTCGTTCTCCTCGAGGCCGCAATGCTAGAGATGCTCACAGATTAGGCACGACGGGGTTGCCGGGAACAGACGCTCCGAGTAAACATCGTGTTAACTCGCCGGGCGGCATAGCATCGGGCCGTGACCGAACAACTCGAACCCACCACCCAGCGGCGCATCGGAGTCATGTTGCCGCGCGACATCGCGCCCCGGGACTTCGTTCAATTCGCCCGCGCCGCCGACGATGCGGGGTTCGACGATCTCTGGGTGGTCGAGGACTGCTTCTACCGCGGCGGGTTCAGCCAGGCGGCCGTGGCGCTCGCCGCCACGACGCGCATCCACGTGGGGATCGGCATCCTGCCGGCTGCCGTGCGCAACGCGTCGTTCACAGCGATCGAGTCGGCGACCCTCGCCGAGCTCTTCCCCGGGCGGGTCTCGGTCGGCATCGGGCACGGCATGCCGGTGTGGATGAGGCAGGTCGGCGCGTGGCCCGCGAGCATCCTCAACCTGCTCGCCGAGCACCTCGACGTGACCAGGGCGCTGCTGCGCGGCGAGAGCGTGATGGTGGCCGGACACTACGTTGACGCGGATGACGTGGAGTTGAACGCGAGACTCGAACGGGTTCCGCCCGTGCTCGCCGGGGTGCGCGGGGTGAAGTCCCTCGCCGTGTCCGGACGGCACGCCGACGGCACGATCCTCGCCGAGCCGGTGACGCCCGAATACCTGGCCGCAGCGCTGGCGGCAATCGGCGTCGGCAGGGAGGCACCGGATGGCCGGGGCTTCGTCGAGCTGGAGAACGTGCCGGCGGGGCACCAGGTGGTGGCCTACAACGTGGCGGCGGTGCGCGACGATGCCGGCTCCGCGCGGCTCCTGGCCCGACCCGCCCTCGAGTGGATCGGCGAACCGGACTGGCTCCCGCACATCGTGCCGTTGCCGTTCGCCGACGAATTCTTCGCCCTGAGGGCGGCGAGCGGCTCGCGCGCGGAGTTCGCGGCGGCGATGCCGGACGAGTGGATCGACCAGCTTGCGATCGTCGGAACCCCCGAATCCGCCCGCCGCCGCATCGACGAACTGCACGAGGCGGGGGCCACGAGCGTCGTGCTCATCCCAGCGGGCGGCGACCCGATCGTCGAGTTGGGGTCGCTGGCGCGGCTGCTCCAGGTCAGGGCTCGTCGGCCCTGATCTCGTCGAACCACCGGGCGACGCCGTTGGCGCTGTGCGCGTGTCGGAGGGCGTCGACGGCGGCCGTGCTGCTGTCGGCGGCCCGCCGGAGTGAGCGTTCGGCGTCGACCCATGCCGGGTTGTCCGGGTCGTCGCCGCCGTCGCCGGCGTGGTGAACCCCCTCGACGACCTGGCCGTGCCAAGCCGCGAGCCGCTCGTAGGCCAGGGTGAGCGACTCCTGCACCCGGGCGAGGTCGCCCAGGATGGCGTAGGAGTCAGAGGGCCGCGGAATCTGCGCCACGGAATCCGCGACGTCGCTGGCGGCCGCCAGAAGAGCCTCGGTGATGAGCAGCTGACTCGATTTCTCGCTCGTGGTCACGGTAATCCTCACTCTCGATCGCCGGCCGGAATCGGTCGAGCCGACCCCTCCATCGAAGGACACACGGCACTCGCCGAATAGAGCCGAAAGCCCCAAGCCGGGCGGCGGGCCCGGAGTAGCGTGGCGGCCAACGAGGTGCCCAACGAGGTGGGAGAAGAGATGGACGAGCGTTACGTGGTGCGTTTCGACGAGATCGGGATGGCGGACATCCCCCAGGTCGGAGGCAAGAACGCCTCCCTGGGGGAGATGGTGCGCACCCTGGGGAGCGAGGGAGTGCGGGTGCCTGACGGGTTCGCCACGACCTCCGCCGCGTACCGGGCCTTTGTGCGGTCCAACGGTCTCGAGCCGGCCATCCGCGCGGCTCTCGACCGCTACCATTCCGGGGACGCGACCCTGCGCGTGACGGGCGAGGCGATTCGCGAACTCTTCCTGGCCGGCGAGTTTCCCGACCAGATCGCGGAGACCATCCGAACGTTCTATGCCGCGCTCTCGAAGGGCGCCGGCGGCGGGCCGCTGTCGGTAGCGGTACGAAGCAGCGCCACCGCCGAAGACCTGCCGGATGCGAGCTTCGCCGGCCAACAGGAGACCTTCCTCAACGTGTCCGGCGAACGAGAGTTGCTCGACGCGTGCCGGCGCTGCTACGCCTCGCTCTTCACCGACCGGGCGATCAGCTACCGAGAGGTCAAGGAGTTCGACCACCTGGATGTCGCTCTCTCGATCGGCGTCCAGCGCATGGTGCGTTCGGATGTCGGCGGTTCCGGGGTGATGTTCTCGATCGACACCGAGACGGGATTTCCGGGGGCCGCCGTGATCAGCGCCACCTGGGGACTCGGCGAGACCGTGGTGCAGGGGACGGTCAACCCCGACAAGTACCTCGTCTTCAAACCGCTCCTCGACGACCCGACCTGCTCTCCGATCATCGAGAAGACCATGGGCCCCAAGGAACGCAAGATGATCTACGCCGAGGGAGGCAGCGCGCGCACCCGCATGGTGGACACGAAGGTGCGCGAGCGGGAGTCGTTCGTGCTGAAGGACGAGGAGATCGTGCAGCTCGGCCGCTGGGCGGCCCTCGTCGAGGCACACTACGGGCACCCCATGGACATGGAGTGGGCCAAGGACGGCGTCACCGGCGAGCTCTTCATGGTGCAGGCCCGCCCGGAGACCGTGCAGTCCCGCAAGAGCGGAACGCGGTTCACCATCCACCGTCTCACCGAGACGGGTACAGTGCTCGTCTCCGGCGCCGCGATCGGCGATTCGATCGCCTCGGCACCGGCCTGCGTGATCCGCAACCCCGCCGACATCGAGAGCTTCCAGGATGGCGCGATCCTCGTCACCGAGATGACCGATCCAGACTGGGTGCCGATCATGATGCGGGCCGCGGGAATCGTCACCGACCACGGGGGCCCAACGAGCCATGCCGCGATCATCAGCCGGGAACTCGGCGTTCCGGCCGTCGTCGGCACCGGGAATGCCACCGACGCGATCAGGAACGGGCAGACCATCACCCTCTCCTGCGCGGAGGGCGACCAGGGCCATGTCTACGACGGAACGCTCGCCTTCGAGGCCGAGGAGGTGGATCTGGGATCCCTGCCGAAGACCCGCACTGCCGTGATGGTGAACATCGCGAGTCCGGCGGCGGCGTTCCAGTGGTGGCGTCTGCCCGCCGACGGCGTCGGCCTCGCCCGGATGGAATTCATCATCAACAACCTGATCGCCGTGCACCCGATGGCGCTCGTTCACCCCGAGCGGGTGACCGACGAGAACGACCGGCGCCGGATCGCCGAACTCACCCGCGGCTACCGCGACCCGAAGGAATACTTCGTTCAGTCCCTCGCCCTCGGCATCGCCAAGCTGACCGCGCCGTACTACCCGAACCCGGTGATCGTTCGGCTCAGCGACTTCAAGACCAACGAGTATGCGCACCTCGTCGGTGGTTCGGCGTTCGAGCACCTGGAGGAGAACCCCATGCTCGGATTCCGAGGTGCTTCGCGCTACTACGACGAACGCTACCGCGAGGGTTTCGCCCTCGAGTGCCAGGCCCTCAAGAGGGTGCGTGAGCACATCGGATTCACCAATGTGATCGTGATGGTGCCCTTCTGCCGAACCCCGGCCGAGGCGGATCGGGTGCTCGCCGTGATGGCCGAGAACGGCCTGGTGCGTGGAGAGAACGGGTTGCAGGTCTACATGATGTGCGAGATCCCCTCCAACGTGATCCTCGGCGAGGTGTTCGCCGCCATGTTCGACGGCTTCTCGATCGGGTCCAACGACCTCACCCAGCTCGTGCTCGGCGTCGACCGCGACTCCGAGGAACTCGCCGCGCTCTTCGACGAGCGCGACGAGGCCGTCGAGCGGATGATCAGCGAGGCGATCCACAAGGCGCACGCGGCCGGGATCAAGATCGGCATCTGCGGGCAGGCACCCAGCAACTACCCGGACTTCGCCGCCTTCCTGGTGAGCGAGGGAATCGACTCCATCTCGCTCAATCCGGACAGTTTCCTCAAGACCGTCGGTCGCATCGCCGAGGCCGAGAAGCGAGTCGAGGCCGTGCGGCCCGTCGTGCCGGCGCGGGTGTGATCGCGTCGCGGTGAGCGTGCCGTCCTGAGAGCCGGGGAGTGACGATGGAGCAGACGATCCGCCGGATGCGCGAGAACAGCGCTCGAGCGCGCTCGCTCATGGCGCGAAGCCGCCGGGAACACTTCGCGGTCGGCGCGTTCAACATCGACAACCAGGAGACGCTCATCGCCGTGGCGCACGCCGCGCAGAAGCTCGCCTCACCGGTTCTGGTGGAGGCGAGCGACGGCGAGGTGGCCTCGATGGGGCTGGCGAACATCCGTGACCTCGTGGACAACTACCGGGACGAGTACGGCATCGAGATGTATCTCAACCTGGACCACTGTCCGACCGTGGCCGGCTGCAAGCGGGCCATCGACGCGGGCTACGAGTTCATTCACCTGGACATCTCACAGGCCGACCACGACGCCTCGCTCGACGAGATCATCGAGGGCACGAGGGAGGTCGTGGTGTACGCGCTCTTCACCGGGGCTCAGGTCGAGAGCGAGCCGCACTACTTCGCCGGGTCGAGCACGGTGCACTCCGAAGACTTCGACTACGAGGAGATCAAGAAGACGTTCAGCACCCCGCAGACGGCGCGTTCGTTCGTCGACGCGACCGGCATCGACACCTTCGCCGCGGCGGTCGGTAACCTCCATGGACGGTACCCCGCGCCGAAGATCCTCGACCTGGAACTGCTCGCCGGCATCCGCGAGGCCATCGACTGCCAGATCAGCCTGCACGGCGGAAGTGGCACGCCGCTGCACTATTTCGAGGAGGCGGCGCGCATCGGGGTGAGCAAGGTCAATGTGAACAGCGACCTGCGGTTCGCCTTTCGCACGACACTCGAGCGGGTGCTCGCCGAGAACCCCTCGGAGTATTCGGTGCCGAGGCTCATGCCGGTCGTCTGCGACGCCGTGCAGGCGGTGGTGGAGGAGAAGATCGTGGCCCTCGGCAGCGCTGGTAAGGCCGTTCGCTGAGTCGAGCGCCGGGCGGATCAGCCGAGAGAATGCTGCCGCCGGTAGCGCGCCGGTGGGCTCGCGCGAACCCGGGCGAAGATCCGTTCGACTGGCGAATCGATGAGCGGTACACGCCGGAGACGGGGGAGGATGACGAGGCCGAGCTGCGCATCGCCCACCTCATCCACAGCCCCGGCTCGTATTGCAGCGCCGGAAGCGTGGCATGAAGTCACACTCGTCACACTCGTCACTCCAGTAACACTGGTACCACCCGTCTAACCCCGTAATGGGGCAAGAATTGCTCAGTATCGTCTGGTAATTTTCTAAACAGATGACGGGGATTACCTCATCTTCTCCTGGTCGCCGAGCGGAAACGCGGGGGCGTTGAATCGCACGGCGGGTCCAGGCGTGTCTCAATTCGGGAAAATAGAGACCGACTCGATCGCCGCCGCTCCATCGGAGCGGCGGCGATCTACGGTTAAGCGCCGGGCGCGCCGATGACGGGACAAGCGGCGTGGGACGGCTGCTGCGGGGGTGTTACGCGACGAGCCTGCGGTGCGCGCGCTCGGCTTCGGCTTCCGTCTCGGCGGTCGCGGCGGCGGCTCGGTCGCTCGTGCGAGCCTCGGCGAACTCGGCGACCCAGGCCACCTGGGACGGCTCGGCGACCCAGACGACACGCTCGACGCTCCCGGTGACGGGCGCGGGATTCTCGTTCGAGAATGCGGGCTCGCCCGTGCTCTGTTCGACGTCAGCGGAGACGGTGGAGGCCACGGAAGGAGAAACGGCGGGGGCCACGTAGTAGGAGCCCAGGACCGGCGCGCTATCGGCCAGCTCCGCCGACTGCGGTGCGATCTGGGCGGCGACGTCCCTGGCGATCCGTTCGGCGACCGTCTCGCCGAAGAACGCGTCCGTGTCGCCCGCCTTGCGAAAGTCGATGCTCCACATTCCGCCGACGCCGATGGCCGCGAGCACGCGTTCGCGCACGAGATCGAAGACGAGCTCCTGGAGCTCTTCGTTATCGGCGGGACTCACGCTGCTGTTGGACCTGACTGTCTGGGACATGCTTCTCGAACCTTCCACCACGAGGGACGATGGTGTGCTCATTATCACCGACCATCGCGCCTGCGCCCCTGATGACACGCCAGACAACGACGGCGGGGCCCGAAAGTGCTCCGAGCCCCGCCGTGGTGGTGTTGGTCTATTTCGTGCCGAAGACCTCGGTCTCCATGGCGTCGTAGCCCTCCTCCTGCGGGTCACCGTGCAGGCCGCCGCTCAACGCGTACTCCTCCTCCGGCGAGAGCACGAGTTGCTGGCGCCCGAAGAGCGCGAAGAGGCCGAGCATCACGACGTAGACGACCGCGATGGCCGCGATGGCGGGAAGGAACGGTGGGTTGAGCAGGAAGCCGACGAAGGTCGCCGCGGCGATCACGCCGGCGACCACCGCACCCGCCACCCCGACCGGGCTCCGGTATGGCCGGTGCGCCTTGGGGAACTTGCGGCGCAGCACCACGAACGAGATCATCTGCAGCAGGTAGGAGAGCACGGCGCCCCAGACCGCGATGTTGAGTACGATCGCTCCGCCGGATCCGGTGGCTCCGCCGGTGAGGTCCACGACGATCATGGCGATGAAGCCGATGACCGCGCCGACGATGAGGGCGAGCCATGGCGTCTGGCGCGCGCCGGTGA
The DNA here is from genome assembly GCF_008040105.1 of Lacisediminihabitans profunda. Lineage (GTDB taxonomy): Bacteria > Actinomycetota > Actinomycetes > Actinomycetales > Microbacteriaceae > Lacisediminihabitans > Lacisediminihabitans profunda. The sequence continues at coordinate 10,343 of NZ_VRMG01000011.1, read as the reverse complement.
GGGAGAGCACCTTGGGGTAATAGCCCGCGCGAGAGAGCGAATACATGTTTCGACCGTAGGCGAACATGATCCCCTGCAGCGAGGCGAGCAGGCCGATGAGGGCGAAGGCCGACAGGATCGCCGCCAGGCCGTCGGGGAGGATCGCGCGGAAGCCGTCGAGCAGCGGCTCGCCGGATGCTGAGAGCTTCGTCGACCCGTTGACACCCGGGTTGAGCAGCAGCACAACCGCACCGCAGATCACCAGGGTGATCATGCCCACGATGCCGGCCTTCGGGATGTCCTTGGCCGGATTGTGCGCCTCCTCGGCCGCCAGCGGCAGCTCTTCGATTCCCAGGAAGAACCACATCGCGAACGGCAACACGAGCAGGATCGGGAAGGCCCCGTGCGGCAGGAACGCGCTCTGACCGGCATCCGGCTTCACATCGAAGAGGTGCTCGACGCTGAAGGCGCCTGATACGAGAGCGGCGACGGTGAACACGGCGAGGATCGCGATCGAGAGGATCGAGACCACGACGGCGAACTTGAAGGAGATCGACGCGCCCGCGGTGTTCAGGGCGATGAAGACGATGTAGAGGATGATCCACCACACCCAGGTCGGCAGTTGGAGGCCGAACGTGGCGGTGATCCCGTTCGCGTAGCCGGCCGAGAAGTAGACGATCACGGCCGTCGTCGCGACGTATTCGATCGTCTCGGCGAGTCCGGTGACGAAGCCTCCCCACGGGCCCATCGCGGCCCGGGCGAAGGAATAGGCCCCGCCCGTGTGCGGCATCGCCGCCGACATCTCTCCGATGCTGAACAGCATCGCGAAGTACATGATGACGACGATGATGAAGGCGATCACCATGCCGCCCCAGCCCGACGTGGCCAGTCCGAGGTTCCAGCCGGAGAAGTCACCGGAGACGACCGCGGCGATTCCGAGACCCCACAGCCCCCAGACGCCCGCCGACCGCTTGAGCGTGCGCTTCTCGAAGTAGCCAACCTCCGCCCTCGTGTACGTCACCCCGGAAACGCTCGTGTTGCCGTGATCTGTCATTCGTTTTCTCTCCCATGGGTAGAACGAGTTATTCGCGCGCTCCATTGCGCGCGAGGTGGATCAGAGTGCTCCGAGCGTACTGGCCTATTGGTACCTCTTGTCTACCTTTGGGTGTAAATATCTTGTTACGTCCCTTCACACGATTGCTCACCCGCGCGACGAAATCGCGTGGTGTAATGGTCGGCAGGACTCTCACCGACCGAGGAGAACGTGCATGACAAAACGCTCCGGAATGCTCACCACCAACGAGCTCAACGGACTCATCGACCGGCAGGAGATCGACACGGTCATCGTCGCGTTCACCGACATGCAGGGTCGACTCGTCGGCAAACGCACGTCCGCCAGGCTCTTCAAGGAAGAGATCAGCCAGCACGGTGCCGAGTGCTGCAACTATCTCCTCGCCGTCGACGTGGAGATGAACACCGTCGACGGGTACCGCATCTCCTCCTGGGAGAAGGGCTACGGCGACATGGCCATGATCCCCGACCTGTCCACACTCCGGCTGGTGCCCTGGTTGCCGGGCACCGCCCTCGTGATGGCCGACCTCACCTGGCTCGACGAGACCCCGGTCGCCCCGGCGCCGCGGGAGATCCTCAAGCGCCAGATGGCACGCCTCGCCGAGAAGGGGCTCGTGCCGTACGTGGGCACCGAGCTCGAGTTCATCGTCTTCGACAACAGCTACCGCGACGCCTGGGCCAAGGGCTACCGGGACCTCACGCCGGCGAGCGACTACAACATCGACTACGCCCTGCTCGCCTCGACGCGAATGGAGCCGCTGCTGCGCGACATCCGCGTCTCGATGGAGGGGGCTGGCATGTACTGCGAGGGGGTGAAGGGCGAGTGCAACCTCGGCCAGCAGGAGATCGCCTTCCGCTACGAGGACGCCCTCACCACCTGCGACAACCACTCGATCTACAAGAACGGGTCGAAGGAGATCGCGGACAAGCACGGCAAGGCGATCACCTTCATGGCCAAGTTCAACGAGCGCGAGGGCAACAGCTGCCACATCCACATCTCGTTCCGCGGCGTGGACGGCGACCCGGTGTTCGCCGACAAGGACGACGAGCTCGGGATGTCGAAGATGTTCCGGCACTTTCTGGCCGGCCAGCTGAAGACCATGCGTGAACTCACCCTCTTCTTCGCCCCCAACATCAACTCGTATAAGCGCTACGTCGACGGCAGCTTCGCCCCGACAGCCGTGGCGTGGGGGCTCGACAACCGCACCTGTAGCCTGCGCGTGGTGGGGCATGGCCTCGGGCTGCGCGTGGAGAACCGAGTGCCGGGTGGCGACGTCAACCAGTACCTCGCGGTCTCGGCCCTCATCGCCGGCGGACTGTACGGCATCGAGAACGAGCTCGAGCTCGAGCCGATGTTCGAGGGCAACGCGTACGGCAGCGACGCCCCGCGGGTGCCCACGACGCTTCGCGAGGCGGCCGAGCTGTTCGGCCGGTCAGAGATCGCGCGAGCCGCCTTCGGCGACGACGTCGTCGAGCACTACCTCAACAACGCGCGCATCGAGATCGCGGCCTACGACGCCGCGGTCACCGACTGGGAGAGGGTGCGCGGCTTTGAGCGGTTCTGAGAACACGGCCCATACAAACCCGACGTCGCAGGCTCCGTCGGCGCTGGCGTCGCGTGATCGCTGGCGCGATCACCATAGCTCCAGCGCGCCGGTGATCGGCCTCACCACCTACCTCGAGCAGGCGCAGACCGGCGTCTGGGACGTGCCGGCGGCCTTCCTGCCTCAGCTGTACTTCGACGCGGTCACTCGTGCCGGCGGCATCGCGGTGCTCCTGCCGCCCCAGCCGGTGTCGAAGGAGATCGCCAACCGGGTTCTCGACTCGATCGACGGGCTCATCGTGACGGGCGGTAAGGACGTCGACCCCGGTCGCTACGGCCAGGATCGGCACGCGGCGACTGACGAGCCCCGCATCGACCGCGACGCCTGGGAGGATGCGCTGCTCACCGCGGCAATCGAGCGCGGACTGCCCTTCCTCGGCATCTGCCGCGGCGCACAGATGCTCAACGTGGCGCTCGGCGGAACCCTGCACCAGCACCTGCCCGAGGTCATCGGCAGTTCGAGGTACCAGCTCGGGGGCGGCACCTTCAACCGGGTGCCGATCGAGGCGGAGCCGGGCAGCGCGGTGGCGACCCTCATCGGGGCGGAGCCCCTGCACGTGGAGGTCTACCACCACCAGGCGATCGACCGGGTGGCCGACGGACTGGTCGTGACCGCGCGAAGCGACGACGGCGTCGTGCAGGCCGTGGAGGTGAGCGGGATGCCGTTCGGAGTGGCCGTGCAGTGGCATCCCGAACAGAACCAGGACGACCTGCGGCTCTTCGCCGGGCTCGTGGATGCTGCGCGGGAGGCGAAGAAGTGACCGTCACCACGATCATCAACCCGGCGGACGAGCGTGTGCTGCAGACCGTTGAGCACTCCACGGTGGAGCGCGTCGACGAGGCGATCGGCGACGCGGTCGCCGCCCAGCGACTCTGGGCGGCGCTCGCCCCGGCCGAGCGGGCCGGGGCGCTGCGCCGCTTCGCGGCCGCGGTCGGCAACGACATCGAGACTCTCGCCCGTCTCGAGGTCGCGAACTCCGGGCATCCGATCTCCCAGGCGCGCTGGGAGGCCGGCCACGTGCGCGACGTGCTCGACTACTACGCCGCCGCGCCGGAGCGGATGATCGGCAAGACCATCCCGGTGGCCGGCGGCATCGACGTGACCTTCCTCGAACCGCTCGGCGTCGTCGGCGTCATCGTGCCGTGGAACTTTCCCATGACCATCGCGAGTTGGGGCTTCGCCCCCGCGCTCGCGGCCGGAAACGCGGTTGTGCTGAAGCCCGCCGAGTGGACCCCGCTCACCGCGATCCGGCTCGGCGAACTCGCCCGCGAGGCCGGTCTCCCGCCCGCGCTATTCCAGGTGCTGCCGGGGCGCGGCGACGTGGTCGGCGACCGGTTCGTCACCCACCCGGACGTGCGCAAGGTCGTGTTCACGGGGTCGACCGCCGTCGGAAAGCGGGTGATGGCCGGGTGTGCCGACCAGGTCAAGGCCGTGACGCTCGAGCTCGGCGGCAAGTCGGCGAACGTGGTGTTCGCGGATTCCGACCTCGAGCGGGCGGCGGCGACCGCGCCATACGCGGTGTTCGAGAACGCCGGGCAGGACTGCTGCGCCCGCAGCCGCATCCTCGTGGAGCGCAGCGTTCTCGATCGCTTCCTCGAACTGCTCGAGCCCGCGGTGAAGGGCGTGCGGGTCGGTTCGCCGACCGACGAGTCCACCGAGATGGGTCCGCTCGTCTCCGCCGCCCACCGGGAGAAGGTGCGGTCGTACGTGACCGACGAGTCCCGCGTGGCCTTCCGCGGGAGCGCGCCGGAGGGCGCAGGGTTCTGGTTTCCGCCCACGGTGCTGCTGCCGGGATCCCGCACCGATCGGGCAGTGACAGAGGAGATCTTCGGACCCGTCGTGACCGTGCTGCCCTTCGACGATGAGGCCGACGCCATCTCCCTGGCGAACGCGAGCGAGTACGGTCTCTCCGGCTCGATCTGGACCCGCGACGTGGGCCGCGCCCTCCGCGTGTCTCGCGGCATCGAGAGCGGCAACCTCTCGGTCAACTCGCACTCCTCGGTGCGGTACTCGACTCCCTTCGGCGGCTTCAAGCAGAGCGGTCTCGGGCGCGAGCTCGGGCCGGATGCCGCGGCGGCCTTCACCGAGACCAAGAACGTCTTCATCAGCACCGACTAGGAGAAATCGCCATGGCAGTTCCGAAGATCGACCTCACGCAGCGGCTCGCGGGCAAGGTCGCCGTCGTCACGGGCGGCGCGAGTGGCATCGGCCTCGCGACGGCACGCCGATTCGCGGCCGAGGGGGCGACGGTCGTGATCGGCGACTTCAACCCGGAGACCGGGGCCGCCGCGGCGGCCGAGGTGGATGGCCTCTTCGTGCAGGTGGATGTGACAGACGAGCAGCAGGTCGACCGCCTGTTCGCCCTCGCCAACGAGACCTACGGCTCGGTCGACATCGCCTTCAACAACGCCGGCATCTCGCCGCCCGACGACGACTCCATCGAGACCACGGAGCTCCCGGCCTGGCAGCGCGTGCAGGACGTCAACCTCAAGTCGGTCTACTTGTGCTGCCGGGCGGCGCTGCGCTACATGGTGGCGCAACAGTCGGGCTCCATCATCAACACCGCGTCGTTCGTCGCCGTGCTCGGTTCGGCGACGAGCCAGATCTCCTACACCGCCTCGAAGGGCGGCGTGCTCGCGATGAGTCGCGAGCTTGGCGTGCAGTTCGCGCGGCAGGGTATCCGGGTGAACGCGCTCTGCCCTGGTCCGGTGAACACTCCGCTTCTTCAGGAGCTCTTCGCGAAGGACGAGGAGCGCGCCCAGCGTCGCCTCGTGCACATTCCGAAGGGCCGCTTCGCCGAGCCGGAGGAGCTCGCCGCGGCCGTCGCCTTTCTCGCGAGCGACGACTCGTCGTTCATCACCGGCTCGACCTTCCTGGTTGACGGCGGCATCAGCGCCGCCTACGTCACCCCACTGTGATGGCGGTCGCCGTGAGCGACCCGGGGGAGGACACCGGCCGCTCGAGCGTGGCGGGGGATGCCCTGTTCCGGCCGGTCAGGGCCGGCAACGCGTTCGAGGAGACGGTGTCGCGGCTGCTGCAGACGATCCGGCTCGGAATCGTCGCGCCCGGAGAGGCCCTCCCGGCCGAGCGAGAGCTCGCCTCGCGGTTTTCCGTGAGCCGGGACACCGTGCGCGACGCGATCCGGTCGCTCGCCGACGCCGGCTACCTAGTCTCCCGCCGCGGCCGGTACGGCGGCACCTTCGTGGTCGACGAGCTGCCGGCGAGGAGCGCCGGTGCTGCGATCGAGGGGCTCGCACCTACCGCGCCGCCGACCGCCGAGCAGATCGACGACATCCTTGGCCTGCGCGAGATCCTCGAGGTGGGGGCGGCGCGGGCCGCCGCGGCTCGCTCGCTCTCCGCCGAGGAGCGGGAGGCGCTCTGGACGCGGCTCGGCGAGACGGCGGGGGCGTCCATCGCGGACTATCGTCGGCTCGACTCCCGGCTGCACCTCACGATCGGCGAGCTTGCCGGAGCGCCATCGCTCGTGCCGCTCATCGCCGACAACCGGATGCGCGTGAACGAACTGCTCGAGAACATCCCGCTGCTGCAGCCCAACATCGAACACTCCAACCAACAGCACGAGGCGATCGTGATCGCGATCCTCACCGGCGACGGCGCTCGCGCGGCGTCGGCGATGCAGGAGCACCTCGAGGGATCGGCCGCCCTGCTGCGCGGCTTTCTCGTCTAGTACTCGTCTAGAAGAGGTGGGCCGCGGCGGCGCGGGCTACCGCGTCGGCGATCGACTCGAGTGCGGGGGAGTCGAGCGACCACTGCTGCCAGTAGAGCGGCACGTCGATCGGGGTGTCGGCATCGAGCAGCAGGAGCCGACCATCCGCCAGAAGCCCGGCGCTCTGGGCGTCTGGCAGCATCGCCCAGCCGAGGCCGAGCGCCGCGGCCGTCACGAATTCGGTCGAAGCCGGGATGAAGTGCCTGGGCGGGGCGAGGACGTCGCCGCTGCGGGCGAGCAGGTAGCGGTCCTGCAGGCTGTCCGCGCGATCGAAGACCAGCATGGGGGCGACCGCGAGCGCATCGACGGTCGGGCCGTGCGGCATCCATCGAGCGGCGTATCCGGGACTCGCCACCGCGCGGTAGCGCATCCATCCCAGGCGGGACACGGTGCAGCCCTGCACGGGATCCGGCTCGGAGGTCACCGCGGCCATGACGGTCCCTGCGCGCAGCAGCGCGGCGGAGTGGTCCTGGTCGGCCAGGTAGAGGTCGAAGGAGATGCCGGTCACCTCCGCGAGGGCGGGGAGCAGCCAGGTGGCGAGGGAATCCGCGTTGATCGCCAGGGGAACGCTCGTGACGGCGGTCTCGGCCGGGTTCAAGGCCGCGGCCGTGTCGTGCTCCAGCAGCTGCACCTGCCGTGCCAGCTTCAGAACCACGAGGCCCGAGTCGGTGAGCCTCGCGGGTTTCGACCGCTGCACCAGCACCCGACCCACCTGCTGTTCGAGCGACTTGATTCGCTGGCTCACCGCGGACGGGGTCACGCGCAGGGCGCGGGCTGCCGACTCGAAGCTCCCGGTGTCGATGACGACGCTGAGCGTCCTGAGCTGGTCGAGGTGGAGATCCATATGAAGCAATGCTAATGAATCATAAGAATGTTTAGCTGGATTACCCGTGGTGGTCTTCGTAGGGTTCGAGGATGCTCTTCCTTCCCGTGCTTGCCGGGTTTGCCGCCGGCGGCTCCCTCATCGTCGTGATCGGCGCGCAAAACGCCTTCGTGCTGCGGATCGGTCTGCTCCGGCGGCACGTGCTTCCCGTCGTGGCGATCTGCGCGCTCTCCGACGCCGTGCTCATCTTCGCGGGGGTCGCGGGGGTCGGCGCCCTCGTGCGGGCGGCGCCCGTCGCCCTCGAGATCGCTCGGTGGGCCGGCGCGGCCTTCCTCATCGGCTACGCGCTGATCGCGGCGAGACGGGCTTTCCGGCCGGGTGCGCTGGAGGCGGCCATGGCACCCGAGATGTCGCTGGCGGCCGCGGCGCTCGGCTGTCTCGCGTTGACCTGGCTCAATCCGCACGTGTACCTGGACACCGTCGTGTTGCTCGGCTCGCTGGCCGCCACCCACGGCGACGGCGGACGCTGGCTGTTCGGTGGAGGAGCAGCGGCAGCCAGCGCGACCTGGTTTTCGGCGCTCGGCTTCGGCGCCCGGTTTCTCGCTCCGTTGTTCGCGAGGCCCGTGGCCTGGCGGGTGCTCGACGGAGCCATCGCCGTTCTCATGGTGACGCTGGGGGTGAGCCTGGTGGTCACCCCGTGACCGACGGCTACGGCGTGGGCGGGGGAGTCTTCGCGCGGCGCGGCACCCGAGGTGTCCGGGTGGCGGGTCTCGCGGACGGCAGGACCTCGGTCTCGTCGTTCGCGGACGTGACCGGCTGTGCGGTCGGTGTCGTTGTCGCCGGCGCCGTCGCGGCCGGCTTCGTGGAGGGCCTGGTCGCGGAGGCCGCCGGCATGACCTTGGTCGCCGTGTCGGTCGTTACGGGGCCGGTCGTCTTCGCCGGCTCGGGCGTGCTGCTCGCTGGGGGAGTCGCCGCGGCAGGCGCGGTCGCGGCCGGTGCCTTCGGCTCGGCCTGCGGCGTGGCCGGCGTGGGTGCGACCGTCGCCGGTTTGGTGGTGGAGGTGCCGGCCGCCGGGGTCTCGCCCCACGGCCCGAGGCTGGGACCGGTTGACGGACCGACCGGAGGGGTCGCCGCCGGCTTCGCTGGCTTCGGCGGTTCGTGGCGGGCCACGTAGATCTGGGCGGCGCGAGTGGCCACGAGCAGGAAGCGGACGAGGAGGAAGATCAGCCCGATCGCCACGGAGAGGAAGAGCAGCATGAAGAACGCCCACACGGCCACGCCGAGCAGCCCCGCGAAACCGAAGCCCATGTCCTGGATGTTGGGGATTAAGGGGTTGTACATGCCTACTCCTCTAGCTCGTCAGCATCACGAGACTGTTCGATTACTGTGCCAACGGCGATCGCGACGGTCGCCGCCCAGCTGATCCACATGAGGACGAGCCGCCAGTCGCGGGGGCCGCGTCTCGTGGTCTGGAGCGTGCTCCAGCCTCCGAGAATCGCGCTGATCAGAGTTCCGCTGAAAATGAACTTGCGCATGACCGCCTCCCCACCGTGGTGGGAACAACGCTACCCCGTCACTGGGAAAGCGCACACCCGGCATAGAGTTGACTGCCGAGCAGCGGCGAGCCGGTCGAAGGGGCGCGATGCGAACAGCCATCCTGGGCGCGGCACTCGTGGTGGTGGGCCTGGTCGCGCTGGCCGTGGGAATCCTCCCCGTGCCGGAAGCCCTGGCGATTGCCGACCGCGTCTGGCCGATCCTGCTCTTCGTGATCGCGATCACCGTCGTCACGGAGCTCGCGGCCGCGGCGGGCATCTTTCGAGCCGTGGCCGAGCGCACCGCCAAATGGGGAGCCGGTCGGGCCTGGCTGCTCTGGCTGCTTGTGCTCTCTCTCGCCGTGCTCAGCACGATCTTCCTCTCCCTCGACACGACCGCCGTGCTGCTCACCCCGGTCGTGGTGATCCTCGCCCGGCACGTCGGTCTTTCGCCTCTGCCGTTCGCGCTCACCACGGTGTGGATGGCCAACGTCGCGTCGCTGCTGCTCCCCGTCTCCAATCTCACCAATCTGCTCGCCGAACACGAACTTCCCGGGGTCGGCCCGCTCGAGTTCGCGGCCCTGATGGCGGCGCCCGCCGTGGTGTCGATCGTGATCCCCGCCGCCATCCTGTTCATCGTCTATCGAAAGGACCTTCTCGCGCGCTACGAGCCGAAGAAGAGCAGGGAGGCGGACGACCGCGTGCTGCTCATCGCCAGCGGCGTGATCGTGGCGGTGTTGATGCCGCTGCTCGTTTCCGGGATCCCGGTGTGGATGCCCGCTCTGGGCGCCGCGCTCGTGCTCGGTGGGTTCTTCCTCGTGCGTCGGCCCGCCGTGATCCGCTTCGGCTTGCTGCCCTGGCAGCTTGTGCTGCTCGCGGCCGGGCTCTTCCTCGTGGTGGAGGCCGCCCACTCGCTGGGGCTCGGCACCCTGCTCGCCACGATCTCCGGAGCCGGACACGGTCCGCTGAGCCTGCTGCAGCTGTCGGCGACCGGCGCGCTCGGCGCCAACGCGATCGACAACCTCCCGGCGTACCTCGCGCTCGAACCGGTCGCGGGCGACCCGGTTCGTCTCGTCGCCCTGCTCATCGGGGTGAACGTCGGCCCCCTCATCACGCCGTGGGCCTCGCTCGCCACGCTGCTCTGGCACGAGAGGCTCAAGGCGCTCGACGTGCACTTCTCCTGGGCCCGCTACTGCCTGCTCGGGCTCATCGCCGCGCCGCTCACGGTGGTGGCGGCGACTCTCGCCCTCGCGCTCGCCCACCCGGCCTGAGTCCGGCCGCGAGGGGGCGTCTTCGTGTTCGGCTGTGCTGGCCGCGCTCAGTGCGTTTCGCTGTGGCAGTGGCATGAGTTTCACTGCCGCATGGGTTTCATTGCCGCATGGTGCGTGCCTCCGGTCGCGGTGGCAGTGTGGGCAGGGGTGGTTTCCCGCCGCGTCGTGGTCGCCTGTGGGGGTCGATGGTTGCGGGTGGGGTGAACCAGGGGATGTTGTCGGTGACGTGGATGCCCCAGCCGTTGCGGTGGATGGTGTGGTGGTGGGCGGTGCAGAGCAGGATCCCGTTGGCGAGGTTCGTTTCTGGTTGGTGGGACCACCAGCGGATGTGGTGGG
>NZ_VRMG01000106.1 GCF_008040105.1 Lacisediminihabitans profunda | reverse complement strand
TACATGCTCTTGAAAAATGAGCCACTGGAGCTATATAGGGCATTAAAGCAGCGTATTATCATGGACACAGTTCGATTCTCAGGCTAGATCTCTCTTAGGCTTTATATTTACGCTAAAGGAGTAACACTTTCTGCTACAACCAGTGAAGTGGGTGTTAGCAGCAGCCACCTTATATGTGCTGTCAGAATCCCCATTTATTGAAATGTGTTTTGATGATAGCGAATTCTGGTCTGAATTTTCTTTTGTTGCTATCATCTAACTTTTATTTTGTATTATGTACCAGTAATTGTATTGGTACAAAACACCAAAATGAATGGGCTGTCATCAGCAGCGGTCATCTGCAATGCTGTGAACTAGTG
>NZ_VRMG01000105.1 GCF_008040105.1 Lacisediminihabitans profunda | reverse complement strand
AGGTTAATAAACAAGCTATAGCAAGAGTAAACGGAGTTAAGCAATCAGAAGTTGGTATTCTAAATACACAAGTAGCTGTTGATTCTTATACTATTCTTTATGATTCAGCCACCCAAACTTCTTGGTTTCGTGGGACTGCTACCGGTACGCCAACTTCTTGGAGTATTTCTGATGATGTATTAACCTTAACAACCGGTAGTGGAACTTTCCAGTTGCTAGAAGTTAATAAACCCATCGCCTCTTATGAGTTACTTCAAAAAGTAGTACCGGTCAAA
>NZ_VRMG01000104.1 GCF_008040105.1 Lacisediminihabitans profunda | reverse complement strand
CCGTCCGCGCAGCCGCTATTGCGGTCTCAACATCGGAGACTGAGGCAAGGATGACCTCGTGCTGGCGCTCACCAGTCGCCGGATTGAAGACCGGACCGGTGCGCTCAGGGCTCCCGAATTCTTCTCCGCTGACAAAGTGTCTGATGAGGGCCATGGGCGGTCTTCTCTCTCAAGATTCGACCGGGCGCACGAATAGAATGGCCGATCGGACGAAATGCCCGACAAAGGCATTATGCTGATGACTCAATGGGTGCAGAGCGACAGGGGTTTGATCGGTGCCAGATCGTCGCCGATTTCCCGTAGTCAATACAGATCGTCTGAACTTGGATGCCGCGGACCGTGCGCTCCTGCCGAGTATCCGGGACATACTGCGGCTTGACGCAGTCGCAAGCGGAATGCCCGAAGGGCGCGCGGGCGAAAGCAAACTCGCCAACCCCGTTCGCTGGG
>NZ_VRMG01000103.1 GCF_008040105.1 Lacisediminihabitans profunda | reverse complement strand
CCCCGGGGCGTGTGATGCGCTCTGGTATGGGCTCCGGGAGGGCTCCAACATGAAGTACCAGATGAGTACAGCGGTGGCCCCGGTCATCGAGGCCGGCACGATATAGGTCAGGCGCAGGGGGAGGTTCCACCTGCCCTGGACGGTGTCCAGGAGAAGAGACATGACCGACACCACGATGATCATGATCGGCACGTACAGCAGCAGGAAGACCACGACGTTCATCAGTGCGGGCAAGAAGCGCACGTCCGCCACGACGTCGGCGAAGTTCTGCAGTCCGCCCGCCGGGTGAACAATGCTCGGCCC
>NZ_VRMG01000102.1 GCF_008040105.1 Lacisediminihabitans profunda | reverse complement strand
CGGGTTGAGGGTCGAGTACGGGTCCTGGAACACGATCTGGATCTGCGACGGCCTGCGATACCTGCGACCTGGGGGGAGAAGTTGCCCAGAGAAGCTGAGCTTGCCCACATCCGGACTCTCGCGTCCCGCGATGCAGCGGGCGAGCGTGCTCTTGCCCGATCCGCTCTCCCCAACGATGGCGACGATCTCACCCCGACCGACCGTTACGTCGACATCGATGCGTGCTGCGTGCGCTACGGACGATATTCCGAGTCCGGGCACCTGCAGGAGTGCCGTGGTGTCGTCGTGCGCCGCCTCTGCCGGTCGCAGCCGGTCGAGGCTCGGGCTGGCGTCGAGCAGCGCGCGCGTGTAATCGTGCGCCGCGTGCGAGAGCACGGATGCCGTAGTTCCGCGCTCGAGGATCTC
>NZ_VRMG01000101.1 GCF_008040105.1 Lacisediminihabitans profunda | reverse complement strand
TCTCGCGGAGGCGTACGACGTGCCGTGGGACGGCCGCCGGCACGCCACCGCCGCCGCCTCGAAGCTCTGGCTCACGCAGACCCCGACGCCGCTGTTCCCCTGGTCGTCGCAGGCGAGAGGGTTCTTCACCGGCAGGGCTCGGCCGGACGACCTCTCCGACCCGGAGCTCGTGCGCTGCTACTCCGGCGACGGCAACTTCGAGCGGCTCCGTCGAGCTGGGGCGCCCGGTGCCGAGCTCGGCGTGGTGGCGACGGCGGGGGCTCTTGCCTACGGAATGCACCCGCCGTTCCCGGCCCTCCCC
>NZ_VRMG01000100.1 GCF_008040105.1 Lacisediminihabitans profunda | reverse complement strand
ACTTATTAACACTTTTCCCAACTATCCCGACAAACCGCGCGCGCGACCGCGTTTAAATAACCCTAAATAAAACTCGACCCAAAAACCGACAAACGCTCTAAACTACCGAACGCTAATTATCAACGCGAAAACTAAACTAAAACGCCGCGATACCATAAAACGCCGATACTTAAAAAATTATAACATCGAAAACTCACAATATTAAAAAACGAAACTTTTATAATAAAATTAAA
>NZ_VRMG01000099.1 GCF_008040105.1 Lacisediminihabitans profunda | reverse complement strand
GGTGGCGGGTTTCGTGGGGGCGGGCGGCGCGAGCGCGGCGCTGGGGGCGACCCGCTCGATGTACGAGATCACCGCGGCGCGGAATCCGGAGTGGACCATCCCGGCGCTGGATTTCGCCGGGACGCCGACGGGGATCGACGCGCGCAAGGTGGTCGCGAGCGGGCTCGCGCCGACCATCAACACCGGCATCGCCCACCGGGAGCCGGGGGTGGGGCAGGTGGG
>NZ_VRMG01000098.1 GCF_008040105.1 Lacisediminihabitans profunda | reverse complement strand
ATCAAAATTTCGTCAGGAATTCCAACTCGTGAGAATAGTGTGACCAGCTGCTCAGCGATTTGTGGAGCATCGATGCTCTTCAGTGGTATAGCTTCAGGATATCGTGTAGCATAATCGCATACTACAAGGATACCGTATAGCGGGAAATTTTCGCGAGGCAGAAATTTTCGCGATTTTCGCGATCGAATGCCAAGTCGCGAAAATTTGTTCCCGCGAAAATTTCTTCTCCGAAAATTTTTGCCTGACAAGTTGAGAAAGCTAAGCGCACTGCCGTAGAGCGTCGTATCCAGAGACACAGAATTGACCCTACTTTGTCGTAGAAGCACCGAGCAAACTGCGGAATTTTGGTTTTGGATAGCGACCTACGCTACGATCAACTCGCCTTTCGTCACC
>NZ_VRMG01000010.1 GCF_008040105.1 Lacisediminihabitans profunda | reverse complement strand
GCGGGTCGAGGTCGAGCCGGTATCGTTTCAGCCCGTTCGCGAGAATGCTGCGTCGCAGCGATCGGGACGCGACCAGTTCCGCCTCCCGCGGTTCGATCCCGTCGACGTCGAGGGCGTCCCGCCACCGGGCAGCGAGCCGCCGGACCAGATCGGCGGGATACTCCCCCGCGAAGCCCACCAGAGCCTGTTCGGCCGCGACCACATTCTCCTGGTCGGCGCGGGGTGAGACCTCGGTCAGGGCCGTCACGATCAGGCTCGCGGAATCCACTGGGATGATCGCGGCCCGCACCGCAGCCGCGAGGAGCGGGAACACTGGCGGCAACATCTCCCCGAGGAGACCGACCCGGTCGGTGGTGGCGTCGCCGACCCGGCAGAACCGGTGACTTTCGGCCAGGGTGATCCGCCCCACCTCCGCCAACAGGGCGGCGGCGCTCGTGGCACCGAACCGGGACGCGAGACCCTCCGGCCCGAGACTCGACCTCGACCGGTGCACCACCTCCCCGGCCAGACCCACCAGTCGGGCATCCGCCGCACGCCGCAACTCGAAACCCCGCCCCAACACGGCAAGCAACGACGCGTCATCCAGCAACGACGCGTCGCCGGTCAACGAGGCGTCGTCGATCAACCCGTCGACAGTGCCCTCGAGCCGGGCCGCAGTACCGTCTTCCATGACCCAAGCCTGCCAGCCACCACCGACATTCCCGCCGACAATACCCACCCTGACCAGCACTTCCTGTGGACGACGCAGGCAAAAGACAGCCTGTGGAGGAGTGGAGACACACCAACCAGGAGGAGGACGCAGCCACGAGGAGGCGCGCCACGAGGAGGCGCGCCACAGGAAGGGGTAACGGGTACCAGGAGCCGGCCCCACGCGAACCGCGCCCGAGGTGCCGCCCCAGCAGAGACTGGTGAATGGGCCGGCTAGTACGCCGGGTTCTGTCCCGGTGCGCCCCCTTGCGGGAACGACACCATCGACGGCCATCTATCTACGATGTACGTTGCCGCACACCTCTAGCGGTCTACCCGGAAGCTAGGCGAGCAGCCCGTAACGCTTCCTGTCTGACCTTGCTCCTGGCGAGGTTTACCTAGCCGACCCGATCACGCGGGCCGCTGGTGGTCTCTTACACCACCGTTTCACCCTTACCCCGAACCGAAGTCCGTGGCGGTCTGCTTTCTGTTGCACTTTCTCGCGGGTTACCCCGGGTGGGTGTTACCCACCGCCCTGCTCTGCGGAGCCCGGACGTTCCTCGGCGCTTTCCGCGCCCTCTCGGGCCCGGAATGCGACGCGACCGTCTTGCCGACCCATTCGATAGGAAAGCCTACGGCACGTCCAGACTCCCGCCGGTAGGGTGTTGATGGTGACGAGAATCCTGGTCGTGGAAGACGACGCGGCCATGGGCGCGCTCGTGGAGCGTGGGCTGCGAGATGAAGGCTACGACGTGACGCTCGTGGGCAACGGCATCGATGCCCTCATCGCCGCGGCGAACGAAGAGTTCGGCGCGGCCGCGATCGACGTGATGCTGCCCGAGATGACCGGATTCGAGATCTGCCGTCACCTGCGCAACCACGGCAACACACTGCCGATCCTGCTCCTCACCGCCCGTGACGCCGTGGAAGACCGCGTGTTCGGGCTCGACTCCGGAGCGGACGACTACCTCACCAAGCCGTTCGCCTTCGTCGAATTCAGCGCCCGGATCCGTGCCCTGGTGCGCCGCGAGGCCTCCACCTCGAGACCCGTCGTGCGGGTCGGCCGGGTGTCGCTGGACGCCGAGACGGTGCGCGCGACGATCGACGGCACGGCGTTCCCGCTCAGTACCAAGGAATTCACCCTGCTGAGGCTGCTTGCCACCCGCAAGGACACGACGCTCTCCCGCACTGAGATCCTCAGCGAGGTGTGGGGCACGACCAAGCACATCGACCCGACGATCGTCGACCAGTACGTGCGGTACCTTCGCCGCAAGCTCGAGCCGGTCGATGCCGGCTTCACGATCACCACCGTGCGCGGCGTCGGCTACACCCTGCAGGTAGACGACGAGGTGTGAGGGTGCTCTCGCGGCTGTCGATCCGGGCACGGATCACCCTTGGCAGCATCCTCGTCGCGGTCGTGATCTTCTCCATCGCCCTCGTCGCCGTGCGCGTGCAGGTCGCGACGATTCTCACCACTGCCGACTCCACCCTCGCTCGCGGGGATCTCAACTCCTTCGCCGACGAGATCATCGCGAACCCGGCCAACACCCTCGACGACCCGGGAACCGGGGTGCTGCTGTTCGTTCGCGCGCCGGACGGCACGGTGCAGGTCGACACCATGCCCCACATCATCCGCGAGCACCTCGAGCATCGCGATGGAGCGAACGAGCAGCTGACGCAAGACGTCGAGGGGATGGACTTCGTGGTGGTGGGCCGCGTCGTCCACACCAGCGCGGGCACCTGGTCGCTCTGGGCCGCGCGCAGCACCGGATCGAGCACCCTCGCCCTGCAGGGTCTCGACTCCACCCTCATCATCGGTGCCCTGGTGCTGCTCGCGGGGTTCGGCGTCGCGTCGTGGGTGCTCGCCTCCGCCGCACTCCGACCGGTCGAACGGATGCGCCGGAAGGCCGAGCTGTTGGGCGCCGACCCCGGCGAGGGCGGTCTTCCGGTGGGTCCGGCCCGGGACGAGATCGCGGAACTGGCTTCGACGCTCAACGCCCTTCTCGACCGCATCCGCCAATCGACTGAACGCGAGAAGCAAATGGTGTCGGATGCCGCCCACGAGCTGCGCACGCCGCTGTCCGTTCTCAAGACCCAGCTCGAACTCGCCCACGACGACTTCGGCGACGCCGAGGCGCTCGCCCGCCAACTCGTTGCCGCCGAGGTCTCTGTCGACCGGCTCTCCGCGCTGGCGACCAACATGCTTGAGCTGTCGAAGCTCGAGTCCGCCGGCACCCCCACGACGCCGAGCAGCACCGAACAACTGGTGACCGAACTGATGGGAAGCGTCGATCGAGCCCGCATGCTCGCGATCGCCAAGGACGTCGAGGTGGCGTTCTCGGTGAACGTCACCGGAGAGGATGCCGCATTCGCCATTGGCCAGCACAGCTTCGGCCGAGTCGTCGACAACCTGCTCTCCAACGCGATCGCCGCGGTACATGAGGAGGGGGTGGTCACGGCGTCGCTCAGCACGGAGCCGGGCGGCCTCGTTCTGGAGATCCGGGACGACGGGCCCGGGATGCCGGAGAGTTTTCTCCCGCACGCCTTCGACCGCTTCTCACGGCCCGACGACTCACGCACCTCGAGCACCGGGGGCAGCGGGCTCGGGCTCGCGGTCGTCGGGGCCATCATCGACTCGTCCGGCGGCAGCGTTTCTCTGCACAACGGCGGCCCCGGGCTCGTCGTGACCGTGCGATTACCCCAGATGTGAGAACTCTCACGGCGCCCATGCCTGCTTCACGGTGCCTGCATAGCTTCTGAGCTAATGCTGAACTAGTCGTCGAAATCCGGCGGCCGCGATTCAGTCAGGATGCCATGCCCTCCCAGACGCAGACCCGGCAGTCGGCCCAGCCGATGCCTCGCCGCGCCGGATCGCCGCGCCCGGACCGCCGCCGCCAATATCGACGCCGTGCGCGCGCAGCGGATCTCCTCGTCGCCGCCCTCTGGTCGTCCGGCGCGGTCGCGATCGCCCTCTTCCTCGCCACCGGCGGCATGTCCAAGTTCGCCACGGTCGCCGGCGCTGTGACCTCCTTCGGCATCATCGCCGGCCTGGTCGGCACCGACTTCATCCTCGTGATGCTCGTGCTGGCGGCCCGCGTGCCGATCATCGACAGCACGATCGGCCACGACCGGGCCATGGCCGTGCACCGATCCCTCGGCAAGCCAGCGCTCTACCTGCTGCTCGCGCACGCCGCGCTGCTCCTCGTGGGCTACGGGATGACCGAGGGCGTCAACCCCGTCGCCGAGGTTTTCAGTCTGCTCGCCGTCCCGGACATGCCGCTCGCCTTCGTGGGCCTCGGCCTGCTGATCGTGGTGGTCGTGACCTCCTTCGTGGCGGTGCGCAAGCGCTTCAGCTACGAGGGCTGGCACCTCGTTCACCTGCTCAGCTATGCCGCGGTGATCGCGGCGGTCCCGCACCAGTTGAGCGTGGGCGGAATCCTCGCCCAGGGCAGCCTAGAGCGCGCCTACTGGATCTCGCTCTACGTGCTCGCGCTCGGCGCGATCATCACCTATCGCTTCGTCGAGCCCGTGGTGTCGAGCCTCCGGCACCGCATCCGGGTGCAGAAGGTGGAGACCGTTGCCCCCGGCGTCGTCTCCATCCACATGACCGGGCACGACCTGCGCGAGCTCGGCTCCTCTGGCGGACAGTTCTTCATCTGGCGGTTCTGGACGGGCAGGACCTGGTGGCACTCGCACCCGATCTCCCTGTCGGCGATGCCGACCGACCGGGCGGCGCGAATCACGGTTCGCGACCTCGGCGGTGGGTCGGGCAGCATCAGCCAGATCCCGCCGGGAACCCGCGTCTCGCTCGAGGGCCCGTACGGCCTGTTCACCGATCGGGCACGCTCCGCTCCGCGCCTGGCGATCGTCGTCGCCGGCATCGGCATCACGCCGGTGCGGGCGCTGCTCGAACAGTCCCCTCTGGCACCGGGAGAGGCCACCATCCTGCTTCGGGCATCCGACGAGCAGGAGACCTACCTCTGGAACGAGATCATCTCCCTCGCCAAGAAGAAGGGCGCCACCGTCTACACGATGATCGGGCGCCGCGCGAGAACCGGACGCACCTGGATGCCCGCGGCCGACGCGCAGCGCGGCGTGAGCCTTCGCAGCGTGTTTCCCGACCTCGCGAAATCCGACCTCTACATCTGCGGCCCCACCGCCTGGCTCGACCTCGTCGAAGCCGAGGCCCGCGCGAGCGGACTGCCGCAACACCAACTTCACACGGAAAGGTTCGACTGGTGAGAACACGCGCAACATTGACCGGTATCTTCGCCTCGGTAAGCGTCCTGGTGATCGGCTGGCAGTTTGGAGCCGCCGCCATCAGCACGGCGACCTCCGCCTCGCAAGGCACGAGCACGACGGGCGCCTCGAGCGGTGCGGCCCCGGCCGCCACGCCGACGGCCGGAGCGTCGGCGGGAGCCACCACCGCAACCACTGCGGCGGCCGGCCCGAAGGACGGCTCATACACCGGCACGAGCGAGAACACGCCATTCGGCAACGTTCAGGTCAAGGTCGTCGTCGCGGGCGGCAAGATCACCAGCGTGGTGGCCCTCCAGCTCACCGACAACGGTGGTCGGTCCGTTCAGATCAGCAACTACGCCGCCCCCATCCTGAGGTCGGAAGTGATCAAGGCGCAGTCCGCCAAGGTATCCAACGTGAGCGGGGCGACCTACACAACCGATGGCTACCTGAGCTCGGCTCAGTCGGCCCTCGACCAGGCCGGATTCTGAGGTTTCGATGCGCCACGTCTTCTTCACCATGGGCACGGCGGTCTCCGTCGAGCTGCCGGGTGTCGACTCGGCGGGTCGTGCCCTGGAGAGGGTCGAGGAGATCTTCGCGGAGGCAGACCACCGATTCAGCCTGTACCGCGCCGACTCTGAACTGAGCAGGGTCGCCTCCGGCTCCCTCGCCCTCATGGCGTCGAGCCCCGAGCTGAGGAGGTCGTACGCCGAGGCACTGCTGTGGCGCAACGAGACCGGAGGCGCGTTCACCCCGCACCGTCCGGACGGAATCATCGACCTGAACGGAATCGTCAAGGCGGAGACAATCGAGCGGGCGGCCTCCGTGCTGGATGACGCCGGGTTCGTCGACTGGAGCATCAACGCCGGCGGCGACATCCTGTGCCGCGGGTCGCAATCGCCAGGCCAGCCGTGGACGCTGGGCATTGCGGACCCGGCCGACCGGCTCGCCCTGCTGTGCTCGGTGACCCTCGTCGGCGACCGCCGGGCGATCGCCACCTCGGGCAGCGCCGAGCGGGGCGATCACATCTGGCGCAAGGGAAGCCTCGAACCGACGGAATTCGTTCAGGCCACCGTCGTCGCGAGCAGCATCGTCACGGCCGACGTGCTCGCCACGGCGATCGTCTCCGGGGGCGGGACGAGCCTCGACCAGTTCACCGCACGCTGGTCGATCGATGCACTCACCGTTGATCGTGCGGGCAATCTCCGGGCGACCCCCGGCTTTCGCAGCGCGCTCGCCACGCCGCGGGTGAGCCCGCTTCTCGCCTAGAGCCCCGACTCGGCCGTGCGCACCAGAATCGCGCTGCTGTCCGGGCAGAGCAGGACCTCGTCGGGGTCGGCTGACCGGATCGCGGCCATGTCGTTCTCGTTGAGCTTCACGCCGCTCGCGCTCGACACTCCGCCGCGCAGCAACGACGCCCCGAACCCATAGCGCGCCCGCTGGCGCTCATAGAGGGCGAGGAGGTCCTCCGGCAGCGTGCCGGCGAGGCTCGACCGGCTGGCGGCCGCGTGGGCGCGCTCGCTCGTGAGCGCCTCCAGCACGGCATCCTTCTCGGCCGCCGCCGCCGCAATCCTCGCCGCGAGCTCGTCGTGCCGTCCGGTGAGTTCCGCCGCCGCCGCTTCGAGCCCGTCCACCCGCTCCATCACGCCGAGCTCGATCTCCTCGAGGTCGAGCTGGCGGCGCCGGAGGCCCGCCAGTTCGCTCTCGAATCCCGCGACGTCCTTCACGGACGACGAGCCCTGGAGGCGCTCCGTGTCCCGCTTGATCCGCGCCTCGACGACGGCGACATCCGACTCGATGCGACCGAGTTCCCGGCGCGCGTCTTCGAGCGCGCCGTTCGAGCTCGCGAGTTCGCGACGAAGCGCGTCGGCGTCGCTCGACAGGCCGGCGAGGGCGGCGATCTCGGGCAGTGTCTTGGCTCGGTGGTCGAGCTGCTGCAGGCGGATGTCGATCGCCTGCAGTTCCAGGAGTCGCGCCTGGTCGTTCGGGCTGGATTTCAGTGGCATGTGGCCCTCGCTTGCTGGTTATTGGACAATCGTAAAATCCCACGGGTCGGTGCGGATGTCGCTCACGGTCACGTCGACTCCCGGAAGCGCGGCGCGCAGCTCCGCGGCCGCGGTGTCGAGCCACAGCCATTCGCTCGCCCAGTGCGACACGTCGATGAGGGCGGGGCCGCCGCCGACGCGGGAGTTCTCCCGCGATTCGGACGCGGGATGATGCCGCAGGTCCGACGTGATGTAGACGTCCGCCGCGAGGACCGCCGGCTCGGAGAGCAGCGAATCGCCCGCTCCGCCGCACAGCGCCACCGTGCTGACGGGGCGGTCGTACTCCCCGGACACCCGGATGCCCGAGGCGGTCGCCGGGAGGATCTCGGCCAGCAGACGCGCGAGTCGGCCGACCGTCGAGGGCTCGGCGAGCCTGCCCACCCGGCCGATTCCGCGGGTCGGCGTCTCGGCGCTCGTGATCGGCAGTGGGTCGACGAGTCCGAGCGCGGCGGCGAGCACGGCCGACGTGCCGGTCTCGACGACGTCGGCGTTGGTGTGGGCGGCAATCAGGGCGCAGTTCGCCCGGATCAGCCGCGCGAGCACGGCCCCCTTGTAGCGGTCCTCGGCGATCGAGGTCACTCCGCGCAGCAGCAGCGGGTGGTGAACCAGCAGAAGGTCGGCCCCGGCGGCCGCCGCCTCATCCGCCACATCGAGCACGGCGTCGACCGCGAGATGGATGGTCGTGACGGGGGCGGCCGGGTCGCCCGAGAGCACCCCTGGCGCGTCCCAGGCCTCGGCGCCGCTCATGGGCCACAGTCGCTCGACGACCGCGTTGACGTCGACGACGGTGTGAGGCATGAGGCCATTCTAGTTTCAGAGCACCCACGACCGATTGCCGCGGGGGTACGGTCAGGCTCGCGCCCGCTCCTGCCGGCGCACCGTGGGCACACCCGAGACGAGCGGAGTGAGCACGCCGAGAGCGAGGGCAATCAGCACGCCGATGTCGGTGCCGCCCAGCTCACTCGTCAACGGCACCCCGGTGGCTCCGAACAGGTAGCCTTCCCAGCCGAGCCAGCCGACCGTCGCGCTCGTGAATCCCAGCCCGATGGCGGTCGCGACCACGAGCATCGACAGGTTCACCCAGTTGACCGCTGGGTACACCCCGCCGCGGGCGAGGAGCGAGCCGGTGTCGAACCGACGACGGCGGATCAGCATCTCCGCCGCGAAGATGCCGGCCCAGGCGGCGACCGGCACGGCGAGTGTCGTGGCGACATCCCGGAAGAGCGGGGCGACATCCGTCACCGTGTAGCTGAGCAGCATCGCGATGGCGAACAGGAGGGCCCCGACGATCACGGTCGCCCACGGCCGAAGCACCCTCAGCCCCGTCGCCTGCACCGCGAATCCGCCGGAGTAGATGCTCAGGATCACGCCGGAGAGCAGGCTCAGCGTCGTGGCGGCGAGGAGCGGTATGGGATACCAGGCCGGGAGGAGGGCCACGATCGTGTCGATCGGCGTCCGGGCGAGACCGGATGCCGTGGTCGGGTTGGACGCCGCCAGTACCGCCCCGTAGGCGATGAGCAGGAACGGCGCGAGAGTCGTGCCGAACGGCGCGAGAAGCATGGACGCGGCACCGGAGGTTCCCGGGCGCTGGTAACGCGCGAGATCGGCGCTGCTGTTCGCCCAGATGAGGCCGACGAAGCTGAAGACGAGAACGACGCCCGTCACGACCAGGATCCACGGGCCGTCGCCGATGGTGAGGGCCTTGGTGATGTCCACCGAGGTCCAGGTGAGGGCGACCAGGCCCGCGATGAGCAGGGCCGACACGATGCTGAGACCCAGCTGGATGCGCGCGAAGAGCCCGTAGCCGAAGTAGGCGACCACCAGCGCGATGAGGAACCCCAGGGCCATCGCGAGCAGCGCGACCTGACGCTCGCTGAACGGCCCGCCCAGCCCGGCGCCCACCAGGATGCGCGCCGTCGATGCGGCGAGGAGCCAGAGCAGCACCGCTCCCCAGAAGAGACGGGTGATCACCGCGAGAACCGCGGGCAGGACGTTGCCCACGTGCCCGAACGTCGCCCGGGAGGCGACCATGGTCGGCTGACCGCTCCATTTGCCGGCGAGGGTGCCGAGGCCCAGCGGCAGAAAGGAGATGGCGACTCCGACGAAGGCCGCGACGATCGCCTGGCGAAGGCTCACCCCGAGCGAGATCAGGATACCGCCGAAGGCGAGGCTGAGCACCGAGGAGTTCGCCGAGAACCACAGCCAGAACAGCCGGGCCGCCCGCCCGACGCGCTGGTCGACGGCGGTGGGCTCCACCCCGAAGGGCTCGACGGCGAAGGCCCGAGGTGCCTGCCGCTCCTCGTGGGGTATGACGGTCTCGGCCGGGGAGGTACGCGGGGTCTCGAGGGGAGTGATCGGCCCCACGGCGGCGCCGGGTTGGGCGATCGCGACGCCCGACAGCGTCACCGCGAACGGGCCGGTCGCATCCGACGGCACCCGGTCGGTCTCATCGACGTCGTCCTCGGGTTCGACGTCGTAGAGGGGGCCGGAGACCGGCTGGGAGTCCGTGCCCAGCGGCCCGAGTGCCGAATCGAGCAGCGGAACCTCGGTGGACTTCGTCTCGGCGGGATGCGGGTAGTCGGCGGCGGACGGCACGATCGAGGACCAGGTGGGCGCGGCGGCGACGACCTCCATCGGTGCGCGGCCGGTCGGTGACGGTTCGACCAGGTCGTAGGGTCCGGACGTCGGCGCGGCATCCACAGGCTGGTCCGAGCCTTTCGCCGCCTCGAGGAACTCGAGGAAACCCTCGTCCGGGGTGAGGACACCGGCGAATCCCGGGCGCGCGGCCTCGACGGAGCGGATCGCCTCCGGGGTGCCGATGGCCAGCATCCGCGACTCCCAGTCGCGATAGGCGCTCGCCTCATCGGCGCGGAGCCTCAGCTGCTGCTCAAGCGTCTTCATCGCGTTCGCCGTGCTGCCCTCGGCCACCGCCTGGCCGTCGAATCCGCGCACGAGCTCGGCGTCGGGGAGCGACTCCCGGTGCGGGGGCGGCGGGAGCACGACCGGCGGGGCGACGGCGAACTCGGTCGGCGGCGGAATGGGTGGCAACGCCACGGGAGGACCGGTGGGCGCCGGAAGGTCGGCGAGCGGGATCTGACTGGTCGGCGCCGGCTCGGGTGGACGCACCGGCTCGGGTGGACGCGGCGCCGGGGCGGAGGTCATCGACCCCGAGAGACCCGCCGGCTGCTGAGGCTCCGGGCGCGGATCGGGCCTGATGATCGAGATGGGACCGGAGTACCCCAGGCGCACCGATTCCTCGGAGAGCGCCGCGGCCAGGGCGTCGTCGTCGTAGACCTCCGCATCCTCCGTCGAGGGCGGCTCCTCGGGGGTGCGCGTCGGTTGCGCCGGTCCGGCAACACCGCTCGTTTGCGCGTCGTCGTCGAATCCCATGCCCAAGATAATACGGGTTCAGCCGATCTTCCCCGGGAGACGGGCCGCAACGAGCACGCAGACCGCCCCCAGGATCACGGCCAGACCGGCCCATCCGGTCGCGCTGAGCCGCTCCCCCACGACCAGCACGGCCAACACCGTGGCCACCACCGGCTCGATCAGGGTGATGGTGGTGGCCATGCTGCTCCGGATGGTCCTCAGGCCGATGCCGAAGAGCAGGTACGCGACGAACATCGGCCCCAGGGCGAGGTAGGCGGTGATGCCGATGGTCGTCGGCGACTGCAGGAGGGGCCCTCCCGTCGCCAGCAGCACGGGCAGAAGTGCCACGGCCCCGACGCCGAACATGGACCCCACCACCGCTCGGCTGTTCGCGCGGCCGTGCATGGCCCTCGACGAGGCGTAGGTGTAGAACGCGTACGACAGGCCGGCGAGGAGGCCGAGCAGTACCCCGACCGTCACCGAACCGTGGCCGGGCGAACCCTCGACGCCCGCTCGACCGGTGAACGCGAGCAGGGCGACGCCGACAATGGCCGCGGCTGCGCAACCCAGCCAGAGCCGTGTCGGTTGTCGGCGCTCCACCACCCACTCCAGCAGCGCCGCGAAGACGGGGCCGGAGCCCAGCGACACGACATTGCCGATGGCAACGCCGGCGAGGTTCATGGACGAATAGAAGGCGAGTGGATAGCTGAACACCCCGACGGCACCCGCGAGGATCCACCCGCGCGACCCCGGCTCCCGCAGCACCGACAGCACCCCGCGGAACGAGGTCGCGGCGAGGAGGAGGCCGCCGATGGTCATCGTCGCCGCCCCGACGGCTACCGGACTCACCGAGGCCGGCATCCCGGTCGCGGCGGTGCCGGTGGTTCCCCACAACACCGAGGCGAGAACGAGGGCGACGACTCCGGTCTTCCTCATGGCGCTCGGCGTCGGCCGGCGATCTCGACACCCACGAGCACCGACTCTATCTGGCCGCCTCAATCGGGCCGACCCCACCGAGCTTCCTTCACAAAAAAGGGGCGGCGCGGCCGAAGAATCGATCGCACCGCCCGCACAGTGTGTGCTGGCTCAGACGCCGCGGCGCCCCGTGATCACGCGCGCCAGGAAGATGATGACCGCGATGATCGCCAGCACGATCCCCACCCAAATCAGGAAGTTCAGCGACTGGACGAATCCGCCGGTCACGAGCAGGACGACGGCGATGACCGCCACGATGATGAGAAGGAGGTTCACGACAAGGAGCCTTTCTGTGGTTTCGCGAGGACGGTGTGCCGCCTTCGCCTCAGCAAGCCTAGGAAGATCGGCCGCCCGTGAACAGGGGCTTGATTCTCTCTCGCTGTCGGGGTATGGGCACCGCCGTGAGCTCAGCCGGCTGACTTCCGTGCCGACGACTTCTGTGCCGACGACTTCGGCGCCCTGGGCTTCTTGCCGGTCTCCGCCGCACCGCGATTCTTCTCGATGCTCTTGCGCAGCGCATCCATCAGGTCCAGCACCTCGCCGCCTCCACGGTCCGGCTCCTCCTGCTCACCGAAGGTTTCCGCCGTGCTGATCGCGTCGCCGTGGGCGAGCTTCGCTTCGATGAGGGTGCGGAGCTCCTCCTGGTATTCGTCGCTGAACTTGCCCGGGTCGAAGTCGGAGGCGAAGCTGTCGACGAGCGACGACGACATCTCCAGTTCCTTCTCGGTGACCCTGGTCGGTTCGGTGAGCGCGGGGAACTCGGCGTGGCGCACCTCGTCGTCCCACAGCAGTGACTGCAGCATCAGCACGTCGCCGTGCACCCGCAGCGCGCCGAGCCGCGTCTTCTGCCGCAGGGCGAAGTGCACGATGGCGGTGCGATCGGTCTGCTCGAGCGTCTGCCGAAGGAGTACATAGGCCTTGGGCGACTTGGAGTCCGGTTCGAGAAAGTAGCTGCGGTCGAACATGATCGGATCGAGCTGGTCGCTCGGCACGAATTCGACAACCTCGATCTCCCGGCTGCGCTCCGCCGGCAGACCGGCGAGATCCTCACTCGTGAGCACCACCGTCTTTTCGCCGTCGTCATAGGCCTTATCGATGTGGTCGAAGCTCACGATCTTGCCGCAGACCTCGCACCGCCTCTGGTACCGGATGCGGCCGCCGTCCTCGTCGTGAACCTGATGCAGCGAGATGTCGTGATCCTCGGTCGCGCTGTAGACCTTCACGGGCACGTTGACGAGCCCGAAGGTGATGGCGCCGGTCCAGATCGCTCGCATTCCTCAATTCGACCACACGCGGCCTCACCGGACGAGAGTTGACCTGAAGACATTTGCGAGTACATTCGGTCTCGAACGACCTCCGACCCTGGGCGAACGAGGACCGATGGCATCCGACGATTCCGAGAGAGTAACCGTCGACGGCCACCGCCTGACCCTGACCAACCTCGACAAGGTGCTCTACCCGTCCACCGGAACCACCAAGCGCGACGTGCTGGCCTACTACGCGGAGATCGCGGACGTGCTCGTGCCGCACGCGGCGAACCGACCGGCCACGCGAAAGCGCTGGGTCCACGGAGTAGGCACGCCCGAGCATCCGGGGCAGTCCTTCTTTCAGAAGAACCTCGAAGACTCCGCGCCGAGCTGGGTGAAGCGGAGAACGATCCAGCACAGCGACCACACCAACGTCTACCCGCTCGTGAACGACCGCGCGACCCTGGTCTGGCTCGGCCAGCTCGCCGCCCTCGAGATCCACGTTCCGCAGTGGCAGTTCGGCCGGACGGGAGTGGTGCGCAACCCCGACCGCCTCGTGCTCGACCTCGACCCGGGCGAGGGAGTGGGGCTCGCCGAGTGCGCCGAGGTGGCGCGATACATCCGGGCGATCCTCGGCGGGATGGGGCTCGACCCGATGCCGGTGACGAGCGGAAGCAAGGGCATCCACCTCTACGCGGCGATCGACGGCGCCCAGACCTCAGACCAGGTGTCCGCGGTCGCGCACGAGCTGGCACGATCCCTCGAGGCCGATCATCCGGACCTTGTGGTAAGCGACATGAAGAAGGCTCTCCGTGGCGGCAAGGTGCTTGTCGACTGGAGCCAGAATAGCGCCGCGAAGACCACCATCACTCCGTACTCGCTGCGGGGTCGCGCGCACCCCATGGTCGCCGCACCCCGCACCTGGCGGGAGCTCGCCTCGCCGGATCTCGCCCAGCTCGACTATCGGGAGGTGCTGCGCCGGGTGAAGAGGCGCGGCGACCCGCTCGCGGGGGTCGTCTCGGGCCACCTCGAGTCGCTCGAGCCGACGGCGGCGAGGATGCGGGGGTTCGAGGCGGCGCCCGACCGACTCGACACCTACCGCGGCATGCGGAACGCCGGCAGGACGCCGGAGCCGGTGCCCTCGCACGCCCCCGCGCCCTCGGACGGCCAGTCGTTCGTGATCCAGGAACATCACGCGCGCCGCCTGCACTTCGACTTCCGGCTCGAGCACGACGGCGTTCTGGTGAGCTGGGCACTGCCGAAGGGCGTGCCGACCGACCCGCAGCACAACCACCTCGCCGTGCAGACCGAGGACCACCCCCTCGAGTACGGCGAGTTCGAGGGGACCATTCCTCGCGGAGAATATGGCGCCGGTGCGGTCTCCATCTGGGATGCCGGCCGCTACGACCTCGAGAAATGGCGGGAGGGCGAGGAGGTCATCGTGACTCTGCACGGGCGCGAGAACGGCGGGCTCGGCGCGCCCCGGCGAGTCGCACTCATCCACACCGGCCGCGACGAGAAGACGGCCCAGAACTGGCTCATCCACCTGATGAAGGATGCCGGCGCCGCATCCGCCACTCCCCCCTCGACCGTTGCCCCACCGAAAGCCGCAACGCCGAGCGCCACGCGGCCGGTCTCCCCGACCACCATCGCCCCGATGCTCGCGACCCTCGGCAGCGTGCGCGATGTGAGCGACGACGACGACTGGGCCTTCGAGATGAAATGGGACGGCATCCGCGCCATCGCCTCCGTCGAGAACGGCTCAGTGCGGCTGACCAGCCGCAACGGCAAGGACCTCACTGCGAGCTACCCGGAACTCGGCCAACTCGGCAGCGTCGTCTCGGCGGCGACAGCGACCATCGACGGCGAGATCGTCGCTCTCGACTCTCGCGGCCGCCCCGACTTCGGCCTGCTGCAGACTCGGATGAACCTCACCAAGGCGAGCGACGTCGAGCGCTCCGCCCGATCGACACCCGTCCACTTCATGGCGTTCGATCTGCTCGCGGTCGACGGCCGGAGTCTGCTCGCGGCGCCGTACGACGAACGTCGGGCCTGCCTCGAGGCCGTGCTCGTGCCCGGCGCGTCCAGCGGCATCCAGGTTCCGCCCTCCCTCACGGGGAGCGTCGACTCGGCCGTGGCGGTGAGCCGCGAGCTCGGGCTCGAGGGTGTTGTCGCGAAGAGACGGACCGAACCCTACCGACCGGGGGTACGGTCGCGATCATGGATCAAGATCAAGCACCACATGACCCAGGAGGTAGTGATCGGCGGGTGGAGGCCGGGCAACGGTCGTCGGGCGTCGAGCATCGGCTCACTGCTCGTCGGCGTGCCGGAGGGCGAGACGCTGCGGTACGTCGGTCGGGTGGGCACGGGTTTCACCGACCGTCAACTCGATGACATTGCGCGCATTCTCCAGCCCCTTGCCCGCGAGGCCCCCTCGCTCGAGGGCGTTCCTTCGGCCGATGGTGCCGACGCGCACTGGGTCTCCCCCACCCTCGTGGGCGAGGTGGAGTTCGCCGAATGGACGTCGAGCGGGCGGCTGCGCCAGCCATCGTGGCGCGGCTGGAGACCAGACAAGTCTCCGGCCGAGGTGCGGATCGAGTGACCGGGTTCACCCGTCGCGACCGGGAACTCACCGATGAGGTCGGCGCGCTCGGCAGGACCTCGGAGGAGCAACGACCGGGGAGACGACGATGAGAGGAGGGGCGTCCGTGGAGCAGGGAGAGCACCCGGCCCAGTCGCTGTAGCGGCTGGCTGCTAGCCGAGGTAGGAGTGCAGGTCAGCGCTGCGCAGGCGCTTGAGGCTGCGAATCTCGAGCTGGCGCACCCGCTCGCGAGTGATTCCGTAGATCTCGCCGACCTCGTCCAGGGTGAGCGCCGGCCGGCCCTCGAGACCGAATCTGAGTCGGAGCACTGTCGCATCCCGCGCCGGCAGGGCGTCCAGGCGGCGTCGGATGTCGTTGGAGCGCAAGTCCCTTTCGACGGCGTCGAAGGGTGTCGGGGTGTCCGTGTCCTCGATCAGGTCGCCGAGCTCGGTGGCTCCGTCGTCGCCGATCGGCAGCCCGAGGGAGACGATGTCGTGTTCGGTGGCCTCGAGCTTCACCACCTCGGCTTCGGTGAGCTGGGCCGAGTCGGCGAGTTCCTCCACGGTGGGGGTTCGGCCGATGACCGCCCCGAGGTCGCGACGCAGCCGGTTGAGCTTCTCGATCTTCTCGACCGTGTGTACGGGAATGCGGATGATGCGGCTCGAGTCGGCGATTCCGCGCTGTATCGACTGCCGAATCCACCAGGTGGCGTAGGTGGAGAACTTGTTGCCGATCGTGTAGTCGAACTTCTCGACCGCGCGCACGAGACCGAGGTTGCCCTCCTGGATCACATCCATCATCGGCAGGCCACGTCCGGCGTAGCGCTTGGCGATGCTCACCACCAGGCGCAGGTTTGCGCAGACGAAGTCCTCGAAGGCACGCTCGCCGTCCCGGGAGAGCCAGGCGAGTTCCCGCTTCAGCTTGGGCGAGAGTCCGGGCCGTTGGGCGAGGCGCTCCGCGGCCAGGACGCCCGCTTCGATGCGTCTGGCAAGGTCCACCTCCTGCTCCGCGGTCAGCAGCGCGGCCCGACCGATCCCCTGCAGGTAGTCGCGGAGCGGGTCACTCGAGACCTGCGCTGCAGCGCGGGGCGCCGCGTGCCCAGTATGAGCCGTGTTGTTCGGCTGAAGAGTCATCTGTCCCCCAAATTGGTCACATTAACCGTATCGACGACAGACACTCACCGCGAGGGATTGACAGCCGCACCCAGCCATGCACACCGCCGGGTTGCTACTCGTCCCGGTCGTTAGGCATCGCCGGGCAGGCCCGACGGACGCGCGCGCACACGAGCGACGTCGGACGTGCCCACGAAATAGTGAACCGCAGCCTCCCAGCTGTCGAAGCTCACATCCCGGCGCGGGGCATCCATCGCCATCACCTCGAACACCGATCCCCGCCGCTGAATGAGGCCCAGGATCTTCTCCGGCGATTGCTCCTCCACTCGGCCGTCGCCGACTCGCCACTCGTTTTCGGATATGCGGCGAACCTCTATGTCCGCCACCGGACAACTCCTGCGAGTCGCTTTCACATCAAACCCCCTGCTCGGAGCATCGCTGCGCGTGCTCCCCGTTGCCGGGACCGAACCGTCTCGTCTGCCTTGCGGAATCAAGGCTAGGTCAGTTCTCCGCTCAAACAAGGGATTGACATTTCCGGGTCGCGATGGGTATTCCGGGAGGGAAGGATTCGGTCCCCGGCCCGTGGGCCGAGGGTGACGTCGCGGAGAAGGAGGTTTCCATGAGCGCTCGGATGCGTGAGGTGCTTGGTCGCACGCTGGTCGAACTTCGGCACGAGCCGACAGCGAAGCGGGTGAGGGGATTCCTCGACGACACTCTCGTCGTCGACACCGATCGCGCCGTTCTGGTGTGGGAGCCCCGACGGGTTGTCCCCACCTACGCCGTACCGCTGGCGGATCTGGGCGGCGAGGTCCTGGATGCCGGGCAGGGCCGCGACGGCGAAGACGACATCGGATTCCCACTGCCCGACCTCGGCTCCCGGCCGGTGCTGGACCCGCGCGTCCCGTTCGCGGTCCACAGCACGGAGGGACGCCCGGTGACCGTCACATTCCCGGGAGGATCCCGCGCGGTGGCGGGCTTCCTGCCGGCCGATCCCGACCTTGCGGGCCTCGTCATCCTCGACTTCGCGGGCGTCGACCTGTGGCTCGAAGACGCCGACCGGGTCGTGAGCCACCCGCACGACCCGTACAGCCGGATCGACATCCGCACGTCGTCTCGGCGGGTGCAGGTGGCCGTCGACGGTCGGATTCTCGCGGACTCGACTCGGGCCATGCTGCTCTACGAGACGCTGTTGCCGGTGCGGTTCTACTTTCCGCCCGACGACGTGCTCGTCGAGCTCGAACCCAGCGACACGCGCTCCTGGTGTGCGTACAAGGGCGAGGCCTCCTACTCATCGGTGCGGATGCCCGATCGCCTCGAGCGAGACATCGCGTGGCGCTACGAGTCCCCGCTCGACGACGCCCTTCGCGTCAGCGGCCAGGTCGCATTCTTCGACGAACGGGTCGACATCGTGGTGGACGGCGCGGCCAGGGCGCGCCCCATCACCCCGTGGTCGCAGCGCGCGACTGACCGCTAGTTGTATTGCCCAGGCAGGTTGGTTGATTGGGTGTGGCGACTCGCGCCGGAAGCTGGACCTTCTCGGCCCTCTGGCGGTGCCGCCCGCGTCGGTCGGGCCGCGTTCTGCAGGACGGGCCCCGGTGGTGTGGGTGCCTACCCTCACAGACTCCAGTTGTGCAGGACAGCTTGTGCAGGACAGCTTGTGCAGGACAGCCTGTGCAAGGCTGTCTGTGCGGGACAGGGTAAGGGGTCGAGCGACCCGAAGGGTCTCGGTCTGCAGGACGCTCCAGTCGGTTCTGCACCTATCGTCCTCGCTACCTGCCCGAGGCGTCCTGCACAACCCGTCCTGCACAACTGGAGTCTGCACGGGGGGGCATTCGTGGACGCCCGAGCCGTCCTGCACAACTGGAGTCCGTGGGGCGGGCACCCGTGGACGCCGAGCCGTCCTGCACAACGCGTGCCAGGCCAAGGGAGTGCCGCACAGCGGCGGGGACAGGCGGGCCCCACTCCGCGATCGGAGCCCGCTACCCATCAGCTGGTCAACCAACGTCCCTGGGAAGTGCAGCTAGTGGTTGCCCTTCGTACAGGTCTGCTGCGACGCGGACTGTCCGGACACGTCTGAGGGCAGGGCAACGGCCGTCGACGCGGGATCCGGCGTTGCCGAGCCGGTTGCCGACGGAGTCGCCGGAGCGCTGGCGCCGGGAGCCGGGGTGGCCGGGGCGGCCGGGTCGACCTCCGCGGCGCGACCGGTCTTGCCGGTGAGCGTCACGGGCTGGTCTGCGCGCAGCGCTGCGTTGAGAATGGTCGCCGAAGACTGCTGGGCGATCACCCTGGCGGGGTTCGCCGGGTCCCCGATGGTGGGGTACTGCACGAACACCATGTGCTCCAGGCCGATCCCCTTGAGGGCGAGGGCGATCGACACCAGGTTGGTCGGTCGGGTGAGTCCGTCGGAGAGCTGCATGTTCGCCACGGCCGCCTTGGCCAGCCCATACAGCGTGAGCGGGTTGCTGAGCACCCCAGCGCTCGTCACCTTGCGCATGAGCGCCGAGAGGAACACCTGCTGGTTGCTGATGCGACCGAGGTCGCTTCCGTCGCCCACGCCGTGGCGGCTGCGCACGAAGGCCAAAGCCGTTGCCCCCTCGAGGGTCTGCTGGCCGGCCGCGAGGTCGAGTCCCACGTACTTGTCCTTCACCGGGGTCGCGAGACACACGGTGACGCCGCCGACGGCGTTGGACATCGCGATGACGCCACCGAAACTGATCTCCGCGGCGTACGGGATGCTCAGCCCGGTCATCTTCTCCACGGTGAGCACGGTGCAGGACAGACCGCCGCGCGCGAGGGTCGAATTGAACATGACCCCGCTGGCCGCCGGTCGATTCCCGCACGCGGGAGCCGACACGATCATGTCCCGGGGGAAACTCACCACCGAGGCGTTGGTGTGATCGGCGGAGATGTGCAGAAGCATGGTGACGTCGTTGTTGCCCGCTCCGGAGCTGCCGGCCAGGTCGCTCTTCGTCTCGAATCCGGCCTGCCCGGTGCGGGTGTCCGTGCCCACGAGCAACAGGTTGGCCCCGCCCTCGATCGCGCCGATGTCGGGCACCGGCTTCGCCTTGGTACCCGGAAGGGTAGCCAGATGGATGCCCGGCTTGGTGTTCGACACTGTGTCGTAGATCGCGAAGGCGGCTACCGAGGCGGTGCTCACGGCGAGCACTCCCACAATGGCGGCAAGCCACTTGGCCGCGGTGGCGAACGGATGCCGCGAGCGCAACTGGCCGTGCCTGGTGGGCGCTCCCTCGTTGCGGTTTCGGTTTCGCGGGCGCAACGGAGGGGAGGCCGATGGCAGATTATCCGTCATGTCGTCACCCTTTTCCGTATCATCCAGCAAGACATCATTGAAATCTAGCCCATCAGCCCTCCACAACCCTGTGAATGGCGCCCCGGGGAGCGCGTCAGTCGCGGGCGACCAGGGCCGCGGTGCCGCCGGTCAGGCGCAACAACTCCTCGAAGGTGGTGGGGAAGACAGCGTGCGGATGCCCCGCCGACACCCACACGCGTTCGTACGCGCCGAGCGAGACATCCACGAGGGTACGAAGCCGTTCGGGATGCCCGACCGGCGACACTCCCCCGACGACCTGTCCGGTCGATCTCCTCACCATGTCCGCCGAGGCGCGCGTGACGATACCGCCGAGCCATTCGCCAAGCAAGTGGGTATCCACGCGATGAGCGCCGGAGGCGATGATCATGATGACCTCCTCGTCGAGCCTGAATACGAGGGAGTTGGCGATGGCACCCACGTCGACCCCGAGAGCGGCCGCAGCCTCGAGGGCGGTGGCGGTGGAGGCCTCGAACCAGTGGGTTCTCGGTTCGATACCGTGGGCGAGGAGCACCCCCTCGACCACCTGCACCTCCTGGGGCGTTTCTTCGATCACTCTGGGAGTCTAGAAGGCGCTCTGGTAGCCTTGAGGGCTTAGTCGCCCGACGTGCGAACAGCCCGTGCCGAACCGATCCGTCGGCGCAGGACCGCAAGCCTATGAATTTTTCTCGCCGCCTTCTCGATGCCCGCCACACTCTGGTGCCGGGCCGACGCGCCCCACGGCGCACGGGGAAGACCCTGTCGGTGTGCGCGGCCAGCGCGGCTTTCACCCTCATCGCGATCTTCCTCGTGCCTCCCGCCCCGCCCAGTGCGGCGGCGCAGCTCGACGCGTACATCGCTGCGCACTCGCAGGCGATCACCGTGAAGGAGACCGTTC
Organism: Lacisediminihabitans profunda; assembly: GCF_008040105.1. Lineage (GTDB taxonomy): Bacteria > Actinomycetota > Actinomycetes > Actinomycetales > Microbacteriaceae > Lacisediminihabitans > Lacisediminihabitans profunda. The sequence continues at coordinate 139,473 of NZ_VRMG01000010.1, read as the reverse complement.
AGCTGGGCGGCATCGACCGCGATTCCTACTCCGCCACGGCCGGCCAGCAGTCGTTGGCCGCCGCCGGCACGAACTACGACTGGGCGAAGCTCGTACTGGTCTCGGGCGGATGGCCGACGTCGGATTCCAACGTCACCGTCCTGGTTCGCTGGATGCGGCAGGAGAACGGTCCGCCGAGCTGGTTCAACCGCAACAACCCGCTCAACAACGGCCTCGGCTCCGGCGGAGGCGGCGGCACCGGCAGCTACCCGAATCTCGTCATCGCCGCGCAGAAGGTCGCCGAGAACCTGCACCGCAACCCGGGATTCGGCACCATCGCCGCCGCCTTTGCCGCCTCGGCGCCGACGAACATCACGGAGCAGGCCATCTGGGCGTCGCCGTGGGCGAGCAGCCACTACGCCAACGGCTCCCACTGGCACTACAGCCCGGTCCCCGTGGTCAAGGCTCCGGCCAGCGCCTGGTAACCGCGACGGCGGCAGGCGACTCAGCCGATTTCGCGCTGTTCCACCGACGCCGCGATGGCCGTCACCGTTCGCTCGAGGAACAGCGCGATCTCGCCCGACGGCATCTCGGTGTTGAGGGCACTCTCGACCAACGCCTCCTCAGCGAAGGCCACCCACGATCGCAGCGCGATCCGCAATAGCTCGGAATCGGCGACTCCGAGCTCCAGGAACACGGCGATCACCCGCTCGGCCTGCGACGCTCGTGCCTGCTCGACCACCGCGCGCACCTCCGCGTTGCCGCTGGCGGCGCCGCGCACGAGTGAGAAGAATGTCTCCCGATGGTCGCGCACGAACTGCACGATCCTGGTCAACGTGTCCCTCAGCCGATCCAGCGGCGGCAGGTCCTGGGACGGCTCGGTCGCATGCAGCATGCTGTCTCGGGCGGTGCGCACCACCTCGCGGTGAAGGCCGTGTTTCGAGCCGAAGTAGTAGAAGAGGAGTCCGCGCGAAACCCCCGCCTGCTCCGACAGGTATTCGATGGTGAGCGCCTCGAGCGGCCGGTCCACCAGCGCCGCAACGCCGAGCGACACGAGCTGGGCACGACGCTGCTCGGGGGTCAGCCGGGTGCGACGATCCGCTTCCATTCTGCGAGCCTATCGGCAGCACCCCCTATTGACATCTCGTCAATAGGCTGTAGCGTCGCTGCTGCACAACATCGGCGCCGGAGGGCAACTTTCGCTACGGATGGCACGATTCGACTCGTGATGGGTCGCTCTAGCAACGAAGCTCGGCTCGAACGACGAGGCGCTGCGCCCCCGCGCAGTGCTCGGCCTGGATCAAGGAGGATCTCATGAAGTTCCGAACTCTCACGAAAACCCATGCCGGCAGGATAATTCTCGCGGCGGTTCCGGTGGCCGTCGTGTCCACCGTGCTGATGGCCGGCGTGGCCAACGGAGCGGTTCCCGTGTCGTTCGCGGTGTCCGGCAGCCAGTTCCAGATCAGCGCGACCCAGCTCGACGGCACCGGGTTCTCCCAGTACGCGGGTGTCACCAACGACACGGCGGGAAAGCCGCACCAGGTCGCCATCGCCAACATCGCCTCGGCGAACCTCGCCGACCTCTGCCAGTCCGTCGTAACGGACACCCCGCTCGGCAAGGTCGGCCTCGTCATCACCGCTGGGGGCGGCGGCAAACCCGCCACCGCCACCGACCTCCAGATCGGCATGACCGACCTCAAGGGCGACTCCACCTTCAACAACATCCGCATCGGTGTCGACGCGTCGACGGTGAAGACCAGTCACAAGGGCGCGGCAGGCGACTTCGCCCAGGACGCCGACACGGTGAAGATCGCCCACCTGGAGCAGACGGCGTGGTCGACCCAGGCGTCGGTGTTCACTCTCACCGGCATGCACCTGAAGCTCACCGATGGAACCAAGGGGTGCTTCTAGTGAATGCCTCGGCCCACGCCGAGATCGGCCCCGCCGCCCCGAGCAGGCGGTCCGCCTTCCGTGCCTGGTCCCGGCGCAGGCCGTTCCTCGGCGGAACACTGACCGCCCTCGCCGGCGTGGAGATGTTCTTCTCCGGGCAACTCGACATCGGCAAGATCCACGTGCAAGTGGGCATCGAGGGGCTTCAGGCCACGATCATCCCCGTGCTCCTCGTGCTCCTCGGCGTTCTGGCCGTGGCGATGCCGGTGCACCGCATCTTCTATGGCGTGCTCGCCCTGGCCGTGTCGGTGTACTCCCTGATCGGGGTCAACCTCGGCGGATTCTTCCTCGGGATGCTCCTGAGCACCGTCGGGGGTGTGCTGGTGGTCTCGTGGATGCCGAAGCCGACCGACGACGCCACCGCCGAGAAGCGCGACTCCGCGCTCTTTGACGAGTCGTCGCCCCCGCTGGCATCGAGTCGATCGTGACCGGCATCGCTGCGAGGGCTGCGGTCGCCACCTGCCTCGTAGTTGCCTTGGCCGGCATCGGCGCCGCACGGGTCCCGGCCGCCGAGGCGGCCGTGTGCATCCCGCTCGTGACACAGTGCGGGCCGGCGACGCCCTCCCCGGCACCTGCCCCCGGGCCGGCGCCGACCCCGATTGTTCCGCTTCCCGGCCCCGGCGGGGCGCCGGACACCGCGCCCCCGGTGGCGGCGCTGGCCGACCCGGACGCCCCGACCTTCACGGTGCCCGCCGCGCAACTCGGCGGTTCCTCGATCACCATCGAGGGACTCCACTCGGTCACCGCGGTGACGGTGCCGCTCGCGAACGGCACCCGCACGCCGGTGCTCAAGATCGTGGCCGACGACGTCGTCGTCGACGATTTCATGCTCGATGTGCGCAAGGCCACCGGGCCGTCGCTGGTGACCAGCGCCACGCGCATGCACCTGCACGGCAACGTGCGCATCTACCTCGACTCGATCACCGGATCCCTGCTCGACGGCACCGCGCTCACCCTCGGGGCGACGACTCCCCCACCGGGCAACGAGCTGCCTCCGACACTGCTGCGGGTGAACCTCGGCCTCGTCGGGGTGACCGCCGCGTCAATCGTCTTCACATCGCCGCACCAGTCGCTGAAGGGATAGCCCCACCGTGGCCAGCCGCGAGGGGACCCGATCCGCCGGGCTTCCCCGAACGGTCCCGGCACGCCACACTGGACGGGTGAACGATGGCCGACTGATGCTGCTGGATACGGCTGCGCTGTACTTCCGCGCGTTCCATGGCATCCCCGACACCGTGAGGGCGCCGGACGGGAGTCCGGTGAACGCCGTGCGCGGGCTGTTGGACATGATCGCCCGCCTGGTCACGGACTTCCAGCCGACGGGCCTGGTCGCGTGCTGGGACGACGACTGGCGGCCGCAGTGGCGCGTCGACCTCATTCCCGGCTACAAGGCGCACCGGGTCGCTGAACTCGTGCCGGGCGGGCCCGACGTCGAAGTGGTGCCCGACCTGCTCGTGACGCAGGTGCCGATCATCGCCGAGGTGCTCACCGCCCTCGGGATCGCCGTCGTCGGCCTTCCCGAATACGAGGCGGACGACATCATCGGCACGCTCGCCGCGACGGCTGCCGGCCCGGTGGATGTCGTCACCGGGGATCGCGACCTGTTCCAGGTGGTCGACGACTCTCGCGGGGTGCGCGTGATCTATACCGCCCGGGGAATGAGCAATCTCGAGATCATCACCGACGGTGTGCTCCGTTCGAAGTACGGGGTCACGGCCGCGCAATACGCCGACTTCGCCGCCCTCCGTGGCGATGCCTCCGATGGCCTGCCCGGCGTCGCGGGCATCGGCGAAAAGACCGCGGCCTCGCTGCTCGCCGAATTCGGAACGCTCGACGGCCTCATCCAGGCGGCGGCGGATTCGCACACCGCGCTGTCCGCGCGGGCGAGGGAGAAGATCCGCGCGGCCGACGACTACCTCGCCCGCGCCCGCGTGGTGGTCGCCGTCGCGCGCGACCTGGAGCTGCCGGCCTTCGACGCGGGCATCCGAATTCCGGATGCGGGTCGCGACGAGATCGAGCGACTCAGGGCCCGCTGGGGACTCGGGGACTCGCTCGGCCGAGCCGTCACAGCGCTCGACCGTGCCGCGCAGGCGCCGTCCCCGAATTGACCGGCGGCATAGCCCACCCCTCCGCTGAGTAGTCCGGTGAGGCAGGTGTGGCACACGCCAGGCCGGTTCCCGCCCGATCTCGGGCTGCACCCCCGCCTCCCCGGCGTCAGCTGCGTCGAGCACCTCCCACTATCGCGAACGCCATCGGTCGCGGTAGTCATCTGGGCGGCATCCCTCCGTCAAATTTCTCGGCTGCGATTATGGCGCGCCCGGCTCGGCGCCGACAGCACTCGACTCGTCGCCTTTGCCCCGTCGCCCATCGGCGATTGGGGGGTTCTCGCCACAGTCTGGTGCCGTCGGCCTCAGGTTGAGGGGTGACCCGGATGCCGGCGCACTCCTCCCCGGACAGGCTGGATGAAGACGCGACGTGACGCGACGTCGCCCCACCCGCCGAATGCAGAGGACGCGATCATGACCATCACCAAGCCCCGTTCCGACCTGGCGCAGCACGATGACGCCGCCATCCGCCCGTTCACCGTGTCGACGCCACAGGCCGATCTCGACGATCTGCATCGGCGGGTGCGCGAGGCTCGCCTGCCCGAGAGGGAGCTCGTGGCCGACGCCTCGCAGGGCGTGCAGTCGCAGGTGATCCAGAACCTCGCCCAGTACTGGGTGGAGAGACACGACTGGCGGGCGGCGGAGTCGCGCCTGAACGACCTTCCACAGTTCGTCACGGAGATCGACGGACTCGACATCCACTTCATTCATGTGCGGTCGCCGCACGAGGATGCGCTTCCGATGATCGTCACCCACGGCTGGCCGGGTTCGATCATCGAACAGCTGAAGATCATCGGCCCACTCACGGACCCCACCGCTCACGGGGCGAGCGCCTCCGACGCCTTTCACCTCGTCATCCCCTCGCTGCCCGGGCACGGCTTCTCGGCCAAGCCCGACGAGACCGGGTGGGATCCCCAGCGGATCGCGCGCGCCTGGACCGAACTCATGCGCCGACTCGGCTACGACCGCTACGTCGCCCAGGGCGGCGACTGGGGCAACGCGGTGACCGAGCAGATGGCCCTCCAGACACCGCCAGGGCTGGCCGGCATCCACACGAACATGCCGGCGACGGTCCCCGACAACATCCAGCAGGCGCTGGGGAACGGCGATCCGCCGCCCGCAGATCTCTCGGCCGAGGAGCGCGGTGCGTGGGATCAGCTGGCGACCTTCTACGCACATGGGCTGGGCTACGCCCAGGAGATGGCGAACCGGCCGCAGACCCTCTACGGGCTCGCGGACTCGCCGGTGGGCCTGGCCGCCTGGATGCTCGACCACGATGCGCGCAGCTACGAGTTGATCGCGAGGGTCTTCGCCGGCACCCCCGAGGGACTGACGATGGACGACATTCTCGACAACGTCACGCTGTACTGGCTCACCAACACGGCGGTGTCGTCTGCGCGGTTGTACTGGGAGAGCAAGCTCGCGTTCTTCGCCCCGAAGGGGGTGACTCTCCCCGTGGCCGTCAGCGTCTTCCCGGACGAAATCTACGCCGCCCCGAGGAGCTGGGCCAGCCAGGCGTACCCGAACCTCATCCACTTCAACCGGCTCGATCGCGGCGGTCACTTCGCTGCGTGGGAGCAGCCCGCGCTCTTTTCGCAGGAGATGCGCGCCGCCTTCCGGTCCCTGCGGTGAGCGAGGCATTGGGCCCGATGGTCCAGGTGACCGCGGGCGACCTGGACGTCGGGCTCGCCGACATCGGGCCCTCGGACGCCCAGGCGGTGCTCCTGCTTCACGGCTGGCCGTACGACATCAACAGCTATGCGGAGGTCGCTCCGATGCTGGCTGACGCGGGGTTCCGGGTGCTCGTCCCCCACCTTCGCGGGTACGGCACAACGCGGTTCCGGTCGGAGGAGGGAATGCGCAACGGCCAGCAGTCGGTGTTCGCGTTCGACGCGATAGCCCTTCTGGATTCGCTGGGCATCTCACGCGCGATCGTCGCCGGCTTCGACTGGGGCGCCCGAACGGCAAGCATCCTGGCGGCCCTCTGGCCCGAGCGATGCTGCGGGCATGTCGCCGTCAGCGGCTACCTCATCGGCAGCCAGGCGGCGAACGCCGCACCCCTTATTCCTGCGGCAGAACTCGCCTGGTGGTACCAGTTCTACTTCTCCACCGAGCGGGGTCGCCTCGGCTATGACCGCTACCGCAAGGAGTTCGCCCGGCTCATCTGGCAGACCGCGTCACCGCTGTGGAACTTCGATGACGCGACGTTCGACCGGACCACCGCATCGTTTGACAATCCGGACCACGTCGACATCGTCATCCACAACTACCGCTGGCGGCTCGGGCTCGCCGATGGCGAGGCGAAGTACGACGACGTGGAGCGGCGATTGGCGCAACGACCCACGATCGCGGTGCCCACCGTCACGCTCGAAGGCGACTCCAACGGCGCCCCCCATCCGGACGCGAGCGCCTATCGCCCGCTCTTTGTCGGCGCCTACGAGCATCGGATAATCACCGGCGGAATCGGACACAATCTGCCCCAGGAGGCCCCTCGGGCGTTCGCCGATGCGGTGATCGGCGTGGACCGCGCCGCAATCAAGGCGGGGTGGCACGCGGAGGTGCCCAGTGTCCGGTGAAAGCCCGTTCCGTTCCATCGCCCATCGGTTGAAGAGCGACAGCCGCACCCTTCCCGACGAGGGGCGCCTGCCCTCGTTCGACCGCGCGACGGGGTGGCTCAACTCCGGGCCGCTTGGTCCTGCCGACCTTCGCGGACGAGTGGTGCTGGTCGACTTCTGGACCTACACCTGCGTCAACTGGCTTCGGACCCTCCCGTACCTGCGGGCCTGGAGCGCGAAGTACGGGCCGTCCGGGCTCACGGTGGTGGGCGTCCACACTCCCGAGTTCGGCTTCGAGCGGGACCTCCGGAACGTCACGGACCACGCGCGCGGGCTCGGGATCGAGTACCCGGTCGCCGTGGACACCGACTACGGGGTCTGGGAGGACTTCGCGAACCACTACTGGCCGGCAATCTATCTCGCGGACTCGGCAGGACGCCTCCGATACCACCACTTCGGTGAGGGGGAATATGCCATCACCGAGATGGCCATCCAGCAACTCCTCCTCGAGGCCGGGATGCCGCCGGTCGATCTCGATCTCGCGTCGGTCGAGCCCGTGGGACTGGAGGTGGCCGCCGACTGGGCCTCGCTGCGGTCGCCAGAGACCTACCTCGGCTATGGGCAGAGCAACGGCTTCGCGTCCGCCGATCCGCAGTTCTACGACCGCGCCCACGTCTACGGGGGCAGCGGCACCCTTCCGCTCAACTCCTGGGACCTCACCGGTGACTGGACCGTTGCGCTGCACGCGGCGGTGCTGAACGAGGCGGGCGGGCGGATCTCCTTCGCCTTCCACGCGAGGGACGTCAACCTGGTCATGGCTCCCGGAGTAGCCGGCACGCGCATTCCCTTCCAGATGACCCTCGACGGGAGCCCAGTGGGCAGCGCTCACGGGAGCGACCTGCACGGCGACGGACGCGGAGTAGTCGACAACCCCAACACCTACCAGCTGCTCCGTCAGAACGGACCGATCGCCGACCGGGTCGTCGAGATCGAGTTCCTCGAGCCAGGAGTCGAGGCCTACTGCTTCACGTTCGGCTAGTCCGGGCCCAGCTTGACGACCCCGTGGCGGAGGGCGAAGGCGGTCGCTTCGCTTCGGCGAGCCACCCCGATCTTGCGGTAGACGCTGGTGATGTGCCTCTCGACGGTTCGGTCGCTCAGCCACATCAGGCCCGCGATCTCCCTGTTGCTGAGTCCCTGGGCGAGCAGCCCGAGCACCTCCACCTCACGGCGCGTCAAGGGCAGCGCCGTGGCGCGCGCGGCACGGGGCTGCGTGGAGCCTGCGAGTTCCACGGGTTCGACGGATTCGCGTACCCGCGGTCGGTTGTTGTAGGTCGTGTCCACTTCGGCCACGAGATGCGACGCCTCGTGGACGCGTCGCGAAATCGACGCGAGCGACGGTTCGACGTCGTCGGCGAGCAGCCGCAGGATCTCGTTCTGCCGGAGCAGGACATCCTCCGCCGCGGCGCGGGCGAGGTGTTCACGGACGAGACGTCGCGCGGTGTGGACGGCGATCGCACCCTGGCTGACCGCGACGCGCAGCAGGTGTGTCTCAACCCCGGTCGGGAAACTGCTCCGCTCGGCCGATACCAGCACCAATCCGGTCTCCCACGGCAGCGCGAGCGGAAGGCTCGTGACGCGCATGAGCCCCGCTCCACGCCCCTCGACGACGCTCGTCGTCATGCCGGACCCTGGCGGGGGGTCAGTCTGGAGCGCGAGCACCAGTTCAGGGGGCGCCGTCGGCCCCGAAGGGCGCCACGTCTCCAGCGGCGGCCCGCCGCCAGGATCGTTAAACCGCGCGTATGCGCCATCCAGACGGAGCATGCCGAAGAGCACACTCAGCAGGCCGGTGGCGATCTCCGGCGGTTCGTGGTCGACCCAGAGTGCAGGCAGTGCGAGCAGCGCGCTCATGTCCCGCAGCGACCGCCGGGTGTCCGCCTCCGATGCGCCCTCGAGCTCCCGGTCAGCAGAGCCGTCGCGCGACGCATCGTCCATGGTGGCCTCGACCGTGCGCTTCAGCGGTCCGGCTGAGGCTCGCGATCCCGCAGGAACTCGGACGGCGGGACGAAGAACGGATTCTCCTGCAACACCCCTCCGACCAGAACGATCGGGTGCGTGCGCAGGATGTCGATGATGAAGGCGCCGTCGAACTTCGCGGCATCGTAGGAACAGATCACGACGTGCTCGTGTCGGGCGTGGAGGAAATTCGCCCTCGCCTCGAACTCGATCAGGTGCTCGGCTGCATCGCGCCGGTCGACCGCCCAGCCCATCTTCGCGACCAGGCGGATGCGGGGGGACTCCGGATCGAGCAGCATCGTGTCCAGAAGATCGAGCATCGCCGCCTGGTCGAACCGGCCGCCTCGGAGGTAGGTGTCCGTCCACGTCCGCACCTCGAAACGATGGTCTTCGAGCAGTCTCCCCGCGTCATAGCCCAGGTGTCGGAGCCGGTTGACGGGAGCTGCGGATTCCGCGGGGTCGACCAGGTACAGCATCCGGTCGCCGCCATCGAGCCCCTGCCGCACGAATGGATCGAGGACGGCGTCCTCCTCCTCCGGGTCGTTCACGAAGGCGCAGACGTGGCGGTAGCGGTCGAGCACTCCGCCCGCGAATGTGACGGGGCCGAATTCGCGCCTGTCAACAGCCATGTGCCATCTCGATTCACCGTTCGGGTGATCCCGGGCATCTGATGCGCTCATGACCTGAGGGTGAAGTCCGAGAGCCACAGATTAGCTCAGGGCGGTTGCGCCGCACAATGATGCTGACCATCACGAGTGCGACTACCGATGAGACAAGGGCTCGCACGTTAATCGAGGGCGTCCAGGGAATTCCCAGAACTGCAACACCGCGGCGGCGCGCGAGTCATTTGTCAGAGGTCCGGCACCTGGATTCTTAGGCAGCAATGAGCTTCACGAAATGGGTGCGTTTGAGCATCCTGAGCACACGCCGTTGGAACGGGGTGAACGCGGCTATACCCTCGGCGGTCGTCATTGGTTCCAGCCCGACGATCTTGGTGGTCACGCCGTTGTGCACTATCTCGCCGCCATTGGCCGCGACCAGATTCCGATACCAGTTGACCTCGGGACCGTAGGTGAGCTCGCAGACGAAGCCACCCTCAATCGGCCGCACGATGATCGGTGTCTCGAAAGTCTTGCCACTCTTGCGGCCCACAGTGCGCACAATCGAGAAGTGCTCGCTGCCTTGGCGGGCCCAGCGGCCGGTAAGTCGGTTCAGGCTGTGGTTGATCGTGTACAGCCAGCCGATGCGGAGCTTCGATCCGAGACCCATACGAGAACCCTGTCACACCTTCAGCATGCCTGACATGGAACTCCTGCGGATCATATGAGAAGGCTAGCGACCGGTTGCTCGCGCAGCCGCAATATCAGCCGCAATTCGATCGATCGCCTCGTTCTCGGTCCAGGACGAATCGATACGCACTTCAGAGACAAAGGCTAACGGCTGCCAGCCGTGATACCACTCCCCCATCTCCGCACTGCCAAACGAGACTGACTTCGCCCGGGTGACATGTCGACGCGAGGTCTCTGCGAGGCTGAGATCGTAGGCGTAGAAAAGGCTCGCTCGCGGAGTCTTCGCACTGAGTCGATGAAGCATCGATTCGTACCGCGCAGCGTTCAGAATGCCCTCGACGATGACGACCAGGCCCCGCTCAAGGCAGGTCGACGCGGCCTGCTCCATGAGGTCGATGTTGAGCGCGCCCACGACATCCCGCTCACGCAACACCGCTCGACGGAAGTGATCCTGTTCAATCAGCGCGCAATCGCCGGAGGTGAACCTGCCTTGGACGCCCCGAGCAACCGTGGATTTACCCGACGCGGAGTTGCCGCGAAGAACGACAAGCACAGGACGTAACGGTGGATTGGTCACCACACAACGCTAGCGGCGATCTGCACTTGGCCAGCCCGCGATCAGGGAGCCCGCAAACTATCTATATTCGCACCGTCGCCCCCGTCAGGCCAAGGGGATCAAGTCATTAGAGGGGTCCATGCCAAGAAACAATTGCCCAAGCTCGCCGCCATGAGCATTATTCTTGTTGCCATGACCGATGCTCGGCCCGGCGTGACCCCTCGTTTGTTCTCGTGGGCCGCCCTCCTTGTGCGGTGGGGTGTGCTCCTGGTGACAGCCGGCCTACTCGGAGGGCTGGTCGCGAAGCAATTCGCCGACCGCGCTTCCTACGCCGCGTCCCAAGCAACACGGCTCATTGGCGTCGACGCCTCAAAGCCGCTCGTATTGACCTTTGACCCGTCGTCTGCCCACTACGTGCCGCCCGACTACACCGTTTTCTGGATGGGCATGCTGGTCGTTGCGCTCGGCCTGATCGTGGTGGCGGCGGGAATAGGCGTCGCGTTGGCGAAGCGTCGCGCGGACTGACGCAAGAGTGGCGAGCAAGGGACTCACCAGCCGCCTTCGAGTTCTCTAGCGGAACGGCAAGCGCGGCAGATCTCGGCCCGCTCGATCCAATGGAGCAGTCTGCCGATCATGTTTCTGAGGAGAAGCGCTACGCGAAATGCGAGGCCGTTGCTCCAGAATTCCTTCCAGAATTCGGCATTGTCGAGACCGTCCAGATCGACGCTTAAGGTTGTCAACCAGCGGGGGCGCGGCTGGCCGTCCTGCGTCCGCCTTCTTGGCGGAGGTCGACGACGGTGCGGATGCCTGCATCGTGCGTCTGGTCCCACCCCAACGGGGTAACCCGGTCGACGTTCTCGGAACGGAAGAACACGCCTCTGGGTGTCAGCGTTCCATCGTTCGGGAAGGGTAGCCCGACACTCCTGAGGCCAATCCGCCCGCGGCCTGGTGGGCGAAGGCCGTCTCGCCGGGGAGCAATTTCGCGCTGCTGAAGCTACAGTCAAGCCATGCGCATCGCCACGGATCTCGGTTGGCTCGACGCCCGGGTCGTCCCAGGGCCGTCCCGGGTGGCCGTCCTGTGGCACAGCATGTTCACCGATTCGCGCAGCTGGGACCGTGTGGTGGACGATCTGCGGAAGCAACGCACCCTGGTGCTGGTCGACGGTTGGTCCTTCGGAGCGAGCGACGACCTCGACGAGCTGGTGGACGACTTCATCGAGCGCTGCGCGCAGGGCGCCATCGCGGTCGTCTCCCAGATCCAACAGGAGTTGACCCCGGGGCCTGTTGACTGGGTGGGCAGCGCGTGGGGAGGCCACGTCGGCTTGCAGCTGGCCGCGGTCCGGCCCGACCTGGTGCGCAGCCTGATCACGGTCAGCACTCCGGTCCAGGCAGCGAGTGCGGCGATGCGAAGGCAGGTGGGAATGCTGCTCCCCGTCTTCCGCGCCATCGGGATGCGCGGGCCGGTGCGCCATGGGTTGCTTGACGGGATGTTCACCGATCTCACCCGCCGGACTGATCCGGAGGCTGTCGACGCGCTCGTTGCCCCGATGTCCCGAAGCAACCGAGCGGCCATCAGCCGGACCGTCCATTCCGGTGTTCTCAACAGGACGGACCTGGCCTGGGCCGCGGCACGCGTCACATGCCCGACCCTCATGATCGCCACCGACGACCGGGGCGAGTGGAGTCCCGCCGAATGCGCCAAGACCACGGCAGCGATGAAGGATTCCCGCACAGCCGTCCTCACCGGAACCCGCGCCCTCCCCTCCCTCGAATGCCCCACCGAACTCGCCGCCCTCGTTACCGACTTCTGGGCCGGGCAAGTAGCCGACGAGACCGCCACCCTCAACCCGGCGTAGGCATGACCAGGCGTGCCGATGCCGTGTCACTTGGGAACGGTTTGCGGGGCAACCGGATGGCCACTCTTAGCGCGCTAAGCCCAAGCCATCCTTCGTCTGCGATCAATCCCATCGCAATCTTTCGATTGTGAGGCCGGCCAAACCGCCAGGACCGCGCAGACCTATTTGATATATGTCGAATATCTGCGACACTGAAATCATGCCGAAAACCCTCCCGGTCCTGGATGACGTGTCGCCGATCTGCTGTGCGCCGCTGTCGTCGACCGCGGACTTTCCCATGGATGACGCGGTGCGTCTCGCTGTGCGCCTGAAGGCGTTGGCTGATCCTGCGCGTCTCCGGCTCATCGCGTTCATGCTGAGCCGGCCCAATCAGGAGGCCTGCACCTGCGACCTGGCACCGGCCGTCGGGCTGTCGGAGCCGACGGTGAGCCATCACCTGAAGACGCTGGAGAAGGCCGGACTCGTCTCCAAGGAGCGCCGCGGCATGAATGTGCATTACGCGGTCGAGTCCACGGCGATCCGCGCCCTCGGCGTCGCCATCCATCTGGATGCCCCCGCCACGCTCGAAACCCAGCCCTGTTCAGCCTGACAAGAAAGAGAACACCATGCCCACGATCCGCATCTACGAACCCGCCCTCTGCTGCGACACCGGCGTCTGCGGCGTCGACCTCGACCAGTCGCTCGTGACCGTCACCGCCGACATTCGCAGCCTCCAGGAACTGGGTGCCGACATCACGCGCCACAACCTGGCCAGTGACCCGACCGCGTTCACGAGCGACGAAACGGTGCGCGCCTTCATGCACACCGTCGGGTCCAAAGGACTGCCGCTGACCGTCGTCGACGGTGTCACCGTCTCCATCGGTGCCTATCCGACGAAAGAGGCCCTGCTGAAGTTCGCGGGCCTGCGCGCCCCTGACGCCGCTCCCACGCAGCGACTCGAACTCGGGCTGACAGAGAAGGCGACCGGGGGGTGCTGCGGCGGCACCGGATGCTGCTGAGACGACCATGAGATTCCTCGAAGACCCACCCCGGTTCCTCTTCTTCACCGGCAAGGGAGGCGTCGGCAAGACCTCGGTCGCCTGCGCCACCGCACTCGAGCTCGCCGGCCGCGGCAAGCGAGTGCTGCTGGTGAGCACGGACCCGGCGTCCAACATCGGGCAGGTCTTCGACATCACGATCGGCAACACGATCACGGAGATACCCGGAGTTCCCGGACTGTCGGCCCTGGAGATCGATCCGGAGCAGGCCGCCGAGGCCTACCGGGAACGGATCATCGCACCCGTGCGAGGCCTGTTGCCCGACAGCGAGATCGCCGGCATCACAGAGAGCCTCTCCGGCTCGTGCACCACCGAGATCGCGTCGTTCGATGAATTCACGAACCTCCTCACCGACACCGTCGCCTACGGCCACTACGACCACATCGTCTTCGACACAGCCCCGACCGGGCACACCATCCGGCTGCTGCAGCTGCCCGGGTCGTGGACGGAATTCCTATCCACTGGCAAGGGCGACGCCTCCTGCCTCGGACCGATGGCGGGACTGGAGAAGCACAGGACGGTCTACGCGAACGCCGTCAGAGAACTCACCGACCCGAATCGCACCCGGCTGGTGCTCGTCAGCCGCGCCCAGACATCCTCGCTCATCGAGATAGACCGCACCTTTGCCGAGCTGACCGAGATCGGGATCCGCGGCGGCTACGTCGTGATCAACGGGGTACTGCCCGTGACCGCCGGCGACGAGGCGATCGCCACCGCCGTGCGGAATCGAGAGAGCGCCGCACTCTCCACCATCCCGACCTCTATCGCGACCCTGCCACGGGACACCCTGGAACTGAAGACCGGCAACATGGTCGGCATCGCCGCGCTCCGCACCCTGTTCACGACCGGTTCACCGGTGCCAACGGACGATGCGATCACCGAAGAGACCGCCGACGCGCCCCTGGCCGCCCTCATCGATGAGTTGGAGAAGGACGACCACGGTCTCATCCTGTGCATGGGCAAGGGTGGTGTCGGCAAGACCACCATCGCCGCGGCGGTCGCCGTCGCCCTCGCCGAACGCGGACACGAGGTACACCTCACCACCACCGACCCCGCGGCCCACCTCACCGAGACTCTTCACGGAATTGTTCCCGGCCTCACCGTATCCCGCATCGACCCGGAGGATGCGACCCGGCTTTACCGTGACCACGTCATGGCCACAAAGGGCAAGGGCCTGGACGACAACGGCCGAGCCGCCCTCGCCGAGGACCTCCTGTCCCCGTGCACCGAAGAGGTCGCGGTCTTTCAGCAGTTCTCCCACGCGGTACACGAATCGAGGCACCGGTTCGTGGTGATCGACACCGCACCCACCGGCCACACCCTCCTGCTTCTGGACGCCACCGGGTCGTACCACCGCGAGGTCGCGCGTCAGATCGGCGACAACCTGCCATTCGTCACGCCGCTGATGCGGCTACAGGATCCCGAGCAGACGAAGGTGATCCTCGTCACCCTGGCCGAGACGACCCCGGTGCTCGAAGCCGAAGGGCTGCAGCAGGACCTGGACCGGGCGGGCATCCGTCCCTGGGCGTGGGTGGTCAACAACTCGATCGCTGCCGCTCACCCGGACTCGCCATTCTTGCGCCAGCGCGCGGCGAATGAGGTCGAGCAGATCGCCCGAGTGCGAGCACTTACTTCGCGAGTGGCTATCGTGCCACTACTCCCCGAGGAACCGATCGGTGAGACGAAGCTTGCAGCATTGACCGTGGGAGCTCACCAATCGGTGTAGGCCGGGTGCCTCACGAACTCGCCGACTCGTGCGCCAGGCTTCCGTCTCGGTACTGTCCGCCGCGGCATGCTCACTGACCGAAGATCGGCGCCAGAAGCGACGTTTCGCTGGAGTGTCGTCCGGGGCGTACTCGTGCTCGCCGAGGGAGAGCAGCTGCCAGCAGACGACCACGCAGAGCAGGATGGACATCAGCCCGAACGGGTTCTTCAGGTACACGAGCCAGTAGCCGAGCTCGGGAGGGGCGGCGACGACACCGCCGATGATCGAACTGGTCTTGATCGTCCACGGGTCCGCGGTCGTGTTCGCGTCCCCCTTGGTAACCGCTGTCCCGTCGGAGTTCACCCGGGCGAGACGGTGGGTGACCACACCGCCCTGCTCGTAGAAGGAGATCGGCTGACCGACCCGGTAGACGTGCCGTTGGACGATGACCGCGCTTCGTGAGGAGATGGTAGGTTCCATCGATCCGGTATGGACGATGAACACTCGGTACGGCAGAATCCCGGACACGACGACGAGGAACGCTGTGAGGACGACAGCTGCGCCGACGATTAGCGCGATGATCTTTCGTCGCGTCATATCGATACCTTCCCTGTGTCGTGGAGAAGCGGATGCCGCGGCAGGTAACCAGCTCGCCGCGGCATCCGCAAGTTCGATCAGTTGCCGGGGGTGATGCCGTGCTGGGTGGCAACGATCTGGTACGGGAGGCCCGAGCCGGTGCCGTCAGCGGGGTTGACGACGGCCTGGCCATCCGCTGCCGGGTAGGTGTTCCATGCTGCGGCGGGGGCACCGGCCGGAGCCTGGCCCTTCAGCTTGCCGGCGTAGTTGAAGCTGAACGAGACGTCACCGGTCGCTCCGGCGGGGAGGTTGCTGGTGAGGAGGTACTGCGCCTTCAACGGCCAGCAGCCGGTCGGGCTGAATGCCCCGCAACTACCGGCGGTGTCCTTGAGGTTCGCGGAGTCGAAGAGCGCGACGCCGTTAGCGGACAGGTGCGCCTCGCCGTAGTGCCCGAGGTCGTTCAGTGCGCCGAGCGCGGTCGCATTGTTGAACACGATGTAAACATCCTGCGGGTCGGATCCGGTGTTCGTGTAGTTCAGCTTGACCGTCTGCGCCACCCCGGGGAGCAGGTTCGAGAACGCGAGGTCGGTGCCGTTCGCACCGCCACCACCGAACGGGGTGACGTGGATGTTGCCGACGGTGCCGGAGATGTTTCCGGAGTGGGTGTCGCTGAAGTAGGCACCGGTCGCGCCGGAGGCGAGGAACGCGGTGCCGCCGAGGAGGGCGACGGAGGCAGCAATGGAGAGGGCTTTGACCTTGAAGTTCTTGGGCATCATTTTCTTTCTGTGTCGGAGCGCGCGACATCACCCGGGCGGGCAGCATCGCTCATTTCGGGGTTGCCAAAGAGACCTGCGAGAGGTTTTCGAGGGCGCGACGATTACCGGTGTGATCGTCAGGGTTTTGCGGAGCGGAAATCGGGTGACATCACTCTGCTTCTTGCGCAGCCGCACCCTGGCGGGAACGGCTGTTGGGCTGCGCGTCGAGGCGATCGGGGTAAGGAGAAAACTCGATAGCGCAGTGACCGTCAGCGACGACGGTCTTCCACTCGGGCTGAACCGGATGCGGGTAAGCGACGGAACAGCGACTTCGATCGCGGAATGCGACCATAGCTCGTAATCCAATCAGCCGGGGACTAAATGTGCAATAGGTGAAATATTTTCTAGTCTCGGAGGGTGGCAACTTCCAACGTTTGCGACGGTCGGCCTCATCCTCAGCTGCGCAAGGCATCGTCGTTCTCGCCGCAAAACGGCAGGACCTCCCCGGATTCGAACGGGACGGAACTCAGCGGACCGCCTCATCCCGGCGGTAGCCGAACCTGAGCAGGATCATCTCAGAAACGCAGGTGCGCGACGAGATGATAGGAAACGAGCGAAGCGGGGACCTCTACACCAGTGGCGTGGGAGCACGCAGTGGAAGGCACAACGCTAGGGCTGCCGAGAAGAACCTCGAAGCGGGCATCGCCGAGTAGGCCAGTTCACGAACTTCAGGCAGGGAGCTTCCCCGCGGTGCGGACCCGCACCGCGTCAATACGTGAGAATCGCTACCTGACCAGCACTTTACGTGGTGGGCCCTACCGGGCTCGAACCGATGACATCCACGGTGTAAACGTGGCGCTCTACCAACTGAGCTAAAGGCCCGCAATCGGCGCGCCTCGCGGCTGCCGGTTACGACGAAGTTTTATCGTACAGTCTTCGCGGACTGTCCGCGGAAGATGCACGACCCGAGACGTACACTCGCACCATGCCCAGCACATCCAGCACGAGGAACACGCCCACCGCCCCCAGACAGGCCGCCACTGAGGGACTCACGACCACTCCGAGCCCGCTTCGGGATTGGCACGCCGATCACAAGTCGCACCTGACCCGCGGCGAACGCGCGGCGGACCTCATGCGCAATGGCATGGGCAGCTGGGCCTTCGTGGGCGGATTCGTCGCCTTCATGATCGTGTGGGCGATCATCAACACGGTGACGAAGGGCTGGGACCCGTACCCGTTCATCCTCCTGAATCTGTTCCTGAGCATGCTCGCGGGGCTCCAGGGCGCGATCCTGCTGATCGCAGCCAAGAGGCAGGACGCCATCGCGGCCGCGCTCTCCAAGCACGACTACAACACGAACGTCGCGGCCAAGAAGGACATTGAGGCGGTGCTCGAGATCAACAAACGCCAGCTTCTGATGATCGCCGACCTTCAGGAGATCCTGGGCAGACTCGACCCGGCGGGGACGAAAAAGAGCTAGGCGGTCACCGGCGCGAGTTCGGCGAGCGCTGCGCGATAGTCGGCGATCGAGCGTGGCTGGCCGGGGGCGGTGATGAAGCTCGCGCGGATGATGCCGTTCGTGTCGATCAGGAAGCTCGCCCGGTTGGCGAAGCCCTTCTGCTCCAGGAACACGCCATACTCCTTGGCCACCGAGCCGTGCGGCCAGAAGTCGGCAAGCAGGTTGAACTCGTAGCCCTCCTTCTCGGCGAACGCTCTCAGGGTGGCCTTGGAATCCACGGAGATGCCGATCAACTCGATGCTCTTGTCCGCGAAGAGGGCGAGGTTGTCGCGAAGCTCGCAGAGTTCGCTCGTGCAGGTGCTCGAGAAGGCGAGGGGGAAGAAGACGAGGGCCACCGGCTTCTTGTGGCGGAAGTCGCTGAGCCTGATGTGCTCCCCGAACTGGTTGGGGAGTTCGAAATCGGGTGCCTGGGTGTCGTTTTCCAGAGCCATGTTCTTAGTCCTTATCCCCGGCCGAAGTGAACGGCCGGTAAACACGGTTCGCAATCCTACGCCTGTGCGCTGCGCCGACCAACCGCTAGGAGTTCTGCACCGTCACGCTGTAAGTGAACGACCGGGATTCGCCCGGCAACAGAACGAACTGGCCCGGCTTCTGCGCGTACTCCCCGGCGAAGTCCCGGGGAGCGGTCATGCCGTACCACGGCTCGATGCAGAGGAACGCTCCCGGCGCCTTCGACCACAGTCCCAGCAGCGGGAAGTCGTCGAAACGCACGGTGAGCGCCGGCGCGCCGGGCGCCGAATAGCGCACAGAGCGGCTGCGCAGGCCGTCGAAGATGATCGCGTCGGCCGCGAAGAGCGACTCGTCGAGGGCGAGGGTGGACCCGCGCACCGGCGTCTCCACGGCATCCGGAAGCAGCAGCCCGTCCGCGAGGCGGCGGATCGGGGCCGGCTCGTCCTGGGCGAACTCGAGCACGTGGCTCTCGGGTGCCAGCCCCTCCACGAGCGGCCAGGCGAACGCCGGATGACCGCCGATCGACGCCGAGAACGTCTCGCTCCCCGGGTTGTCCACGGTGTGCCGAATCGACAGGGTCTCCCCCTCCACCGAGAACCGCACCGCGAGCCGGAAGGCGAACGGAAACTGGCGCCGGGTCTCGGCGGAGTCCGCGAGGGTGAACTCCGCCGAGGTTTCGGTGTTCTGCCCGAGCTCGAACGGCAGATCACGCGCGAACCCGTGCTGGCCGATCGGATGGGCGACGCCGTTGTGGACGAGCCGGTCACCCGGCATCCGCCCGACGAGGGGAAACAGGATGGGCGCGCGCCGGTGCCAGGGCTCGCCGCCCTGCCAGAGAAGCTCCCCGCCGCCGCGATGCCGAAGGCTCGACAGCTCGGCCCCGAAGGGGTTGATCGCCACACGAAGGATGCCGTTGTCCAATTGCAGGAAGCCCATGACGTCGACGCTACTCCGCCCACTCGGGCCTCCGGCGCACGACCATGCCCGGCGCGCGAACTAGAATCGTTGAGGCCCTGCACGTCTGGCCGGTGGTCGCAATCCGATCGCCGGTTGTGCTTGGCGCCCTTTGTCCGCGAACAAGAGCGAGGTCAACGTTGACGGTGAACGACCAGGACCCATATTCGGTGCACCACATCGACAAGGACCCTGAGGAGACTGCCGAATGGCAGGAATCCCTCGATGGTCTGGTGGCCTCACAGGGCCACGAACGAGCACGCGAGATCATCCTCAGCCTGCTGAAGCGCTCCAAGGAGCTGCACCTCGGCGTGCCCATGGTGCCGACCACGGACTACCTCAACACGATCGCCCCCGAGAACGAGCCGGAGTTCCCCGGCGACGAGGACCTCGAGCGCCGCTACCGCGCCTGGCTCCGCTGGAACGCCGCGATCACGGTGCACCGGGCTCAGCGCCCCGGCATCTCGGTCGGTGGGCACATCTCGACCTACGCGGGATCCGCCACCCTCTACGAGGTCGGCAGCAACCACTTCTTCCGGGGGCACGACCACCCGGGCGGCGGCGACCAGGTCTTCTACCAGGGCCACGCCTCCCCCGGCATGTACGCGAGGGCCTTCCTCGAGGGCAGGCTCTCCACCGACCAGCTCGACGGCTTCCGCCAGGAGAAGTCGCACCCGGGCGGCGGACTGTCGTCGTACCCGCATCCGCGTCTCATGCCCGACTTCTGGCAGTTCCCCACCGTGTCGATGGGCCTCGGCCCGATCAACGCGATCTACCAGGCCCAGTCGAACAAGTACCTCACCAACCGAGGAATCATCGACGCCTCCGACCAGCAGGTCTGGGCCTTCCTCGGCGACGGCGAGATGGATGAGGTGGAGAGCCGCGGCGCCCTCCAGCTGGCCGCGAACGACGGCCTCGACAACCTCAACTTCGTGATCAACTGCAACCTGCAGCGCCTCGACGGACCGGTGCGCGGAAACGGCAAGATCATCCAGGAGCTCGAGAGCTTCTTCCGTGGTGCCGGCTGGAACGTGATCAAGGTCGTCTGGGGCCGCGAGTGGGACGCCCTGCTCGCCCGCGACACGGAGGGCGCCCTGCGCGACCTGATGAACCGCACCCCCGACGGCGACTATCAGACCTACAAGGCGGAGAACGGCGCCTACGTGCGCGAGAACTTCTTCGGTCGGGACCCGCGCACCCTCGAAATGGTCAAGGATTACACGGACGACCAGATCTGGGGCCTCAAGCGCGGTGGGCACGACTACCGCAAGGTGTACGCGGCCTTCAAGGCGGCGCAGGAGCACAAGGGCCAGCCCACCGTGATCCTCACCAAGACGGTGAAGGGCTATGGCCTCGGCCCGTCATTCGAGGGACGCAACGCGACCCACCAGATGAAGAAGCTCACCCTCGACAACCTCAAGCAGTTCCGCGACGCGATGCGCATCCCGATCACGGATGCCGTGCTGGAGGAGAACCCGTACCTTCCGCCGTACTACCACCCGGGCGAGAACGACGAGGCGATCCAGTACATGCAGGAGCGCCGTCGTGCGCTCGGCGGCTACCTGCCGGAGCGCCGAAGCAACCACGTGGCGCTGACCCTTCCCGACGATTCGGCCTATGCGATCGCCAAGAAGAGTTCCGGCAAGCAGGAGATCGCCACCACCATGGCCTTCGCCCGCCTGCTCAAGGACCTCCTCAAGGCCAAGGACTTCGGCCACCGCATCGTGCCGATCATCCCGGACGAGGCGCGCACCTTCGGCATGGACGCGTACTTCCCCACCTCCAAGATCTACAACCCCAACGGCCAGCAGTACACCTCCGTGGACCGCGAGCAACTGCTCGCCTACAAGGAGAGCCCGCAGGGCGCGATCGTGCACGTCGGCATCAACGAGGCCGGCGGTTTCGCCGCCTTCACGGCCGCCGGCACGTCCTACGCCACGCACGGCCAGCCGCTGATCCCCGTCTACGTCTTCTACTCGATGTTCGGGTTCCAGCGCACCGGCGACGCGATGTGGGCGGCGGGCGACCAGATGGCCCGCGGATTCATCGTCGGCGCCACTGCCGGTCGCACCACGCTCACCGGCGAGGGTCTCCAGCACGCCGACGGCCACTCCATCCTGCTCGCGTCGACGAACCCGGCCGTCGTGTCCTACGACCCCGCGTACGGCTACGAACTGGGCCGGATCGTGCGGGACGGACTCGAGCGCATGTACGGCGGGACGCATCCGAATCCCAACGTCATGTACTACCTGACGGTGTACAACGAGCCGATCGTTCAGCCGGCCGAACCGGAGAACCTGGATGTGGACGGCCTGCTCAGGGGCATCTACAAGCTGCGCGAGGCGACGCCTCGAGACGCGCAGGGACCCACCGGCCCCAAGGCGCAGCTGCTGGCCTCCGGAGTGGCCGTGCCGTGGGCCCTCGAGGCCCAGCAGTTGCTGGCCGACGACTGGAATGTCTCGGCCGACGTCTGGTCCGTCACCTCGTGGACCGAGCTGCGCCGGGATGGCGTGGCGGCCGAGCACGAGAACTTCCTCAACCCGAACGCGCCTAAGCGGGTGCCGTACGTCACGCAGAAGCTCGCGGGGGCGGCCGGACCGTTCGTGGCGGTGACCGACTTCATGCACGCCGTGCCCGACCAGATCCGCCAGTTCGTGCCTGGAGAGTACGCCACTCTCGGCGCCGACGACTTCGGTTTCTCGGACACCCGTGCCGCCGCCCGGCGATTCTTCAAGATCGACAGCCCGTCGATGGTCGTTCGCGCGCTCGAGCTTCTCGTGGCGCGTGGCGAACTCGACCCGAGCATCCCGCAGCAGGCGATCGACCGCTACCAGCTGCACGATGTGACGGCCGGCACCACGGGCACGGCCGGCGGCGAGAGCTAGGGCGCCCGGCTCGACTTCAGATGACACCGGTGGCGAAGACTAAGGAGCAGACGCTCGCGTGGCTCCGCGCTATCTCCGGCGAGCTCGCCACCGCGACGCTTAAGCGACTCGACGACACGCTGCCCTGGTATGGCGAGATGCCACCGGGGCGGCGGTCGGCGGTCGGTCTCGTCGCGCAGGCGGGCATCACGTCGTTCATCCACTGGTACGACGAACCGACCTCCACGCCGTGGATCGCCGCCGACGTGTTCGGGGCGGCACCGCGGGAGCTGCTCCGCTCGGTGAGCCTCACCCAGACGCTGCAGCTGATCAAGGCGACGGTGGAGGTCGTGGAGGACCGCGTGAAGGGCTCGGACGAGTCCGTGCGCGAGGCGATCCTGCTCTACTCCCGCGAGATCGCCTTCGCCGCGGCGGATGTCTACGCCCGAGCCGCCGAGGCGCGCGGGCTGTGGGACGCCCGCCTCGAGGCCCTCGTGGTCGATTCGATCCTCAGCGGCGAGTACGACGACGAGCTTCCCAGCCGCATCGCGGCCCTCGGCTGGCACGGTCACGGCGAGGTGTCGGTGCTCGTGGGCACCGCGCCGAAGATGCTCGACGTGGACATGCTGCGGCGCACCGCCCGCCACCTCGATGCAGACGTGCTGATCGGCGTGCAGGGAAGCCGGCTCGTGCTCGTGATCGGCCGCGCGCATCCGACCCCCTCGGACGACGAGCCCGCCGGCGCCACCCTCACCCCCTTCCTCGACATCGCCACGGCCCTCGAGCCGGGATTCGGTGACGGGCACCTCGTGCTCGGGCACGAGGTCGCGAGCCTCGTCGAAGCCTCCCGCAGCGCCAAGGCCGCCCTCGCCGGGTTCGCCGTCGCCCGGTCGTGGCGCAACGCCCCGCGGCCGACCCTCGCCGACGACCTGCTGCCGGAGCGTGCCCTCGCCGGGGACGCGCTGGCCCGCTCGACGCTCATCAACCGCATCTACAAGCCGCTCCAGGCGCACTCCACCGAGCTGCTGGCCACGCTCTGGTGCTACCTCGACAACGGTCGATCCCTCGAGGCCACCGCCCGAGAGCTCTTCGTGCACCCCAACACCGTGCGTTACCGCCTCAAGCGAGTCACCGAGGTCATCGGCTGGGACGCGACCGGGGCGAGGGAGTCCCTCATCCTGCAGTCCGCCCTCATCCTCGGGTCGATCGCCGAGCCCGACGGCCCGCTGCGCCGCCGCTAACCCGCGAGGCGCACCCGCCGATCGAAGGCGTCCCCGGCCGGCTGGCCGGCGATTGCCCGCGCCAGCAGCTCGAGCGTCGGTCCGAGGTCGAGTCCCGCGCTTGCGGCATCCAGATCCGCGTAGAGGCGCTGCTCGATCTCGCGCACCCCCGCCTCGGCCGTGCGCCCGGCCGCGGTGAGCGTCAGCGTCACCTGCCGGCGGTCGTCGACCGCGGTGGCGCGCTCCACGAGCCCCGCCCCGACGAGTCGGTCGACAAGGCGGCTGGGGTTCGTGCCGCTCTCGCAGATGAGCAGTTCGCCGAGGCCGGTGAGCGTGAGCGGCTCATGATCGCCCAGGATGCGCAGAACCTCGGACTGCGACGGGGTGAGCCCGAGATCCCGCAGGTCCTGCGTGAGGCGACGGTTGCCCTCCCTCTGGGCCGCGAGCACCAGGTAGCGCAGCATTTCGGCCTGCCTCACCGGGAACCGCTCCGATCGAGCGCCCGCTGAAGGAGGCCGGCCGCCGCCGGGTCGTGCGCCGCGAGGATCACCAGGTCGGGAAGGCGCTCCTTGAGGGCGAGCACCTGGCGCGTCGACTTCAGGAGGCCCGAGCGCCTGCCCACGCCGGGCACGCGCTCGGCGGCGAGGCGCTCCACGTCGTAGCTGAGGTCGCCGACGAAGAGCAGCGGCGGCATCCCCTCCTGCCGAAGCAAGAGCGAGAGCGATCCCGGGGTGTGGCCGGGAGTCGGCAGCAGGACGAGGCTGCCGTCGCCGAAGAGGTCGTGCGACTCGGTGAACGGCGCGATCGACGGGTCGTCGACCGGGGCGGGTGTCACGGGCTCCCAGCGCAGCCCCGGGAGCCGGATGTGCCGCTCGAGCAGACCGTCGACCTCGGCGAACCGGCCGTCGAGTTGTGCCCACTCGCTCCCGCTGACGACGATCCGCGCGTCGCTGAGCTCCGGGAGGCCGCCGATGTGGTCCTGGTGCAGGTGGGACAGCACCACCGTGTGCACGTCCTCCGGCGCGTGGCCGAGCGCACGCAGCCGGGCGGTCAGAGTCTCGTCGATCCCGATCGAGAATTGCGCGAGCCGCGCGTACAGCCGCCCGACGATGCCGCGGGGAAAGTAGCCGGGATCGGTCACCGAGTGCCGGTCCTGGCCCGTGTCGAAGAGCACCAGACCGCGTTCGTGCTCGATGAGGTAGACGTTGATCGGCCGCGCATCCGTCCACCGCCGCGACGTGAGCAGCCACCACAGCATCGGCGATCCCGTCGACTCGACGTGCTGGGGCCTGATCCGCACGCTGCCCGTGCTCAGCATCGAGACCCTCGCGATCGGCTTCATCGTTCCTCCCATTTACATGTCACATCATACAATGTTGTGTCATGTATACCACCGCCCCCTTCCGAAATCCATGCATTCCTGCCGACAGGCCGACTCCAAGACACAGTTGAGCGGCGAGTTGAGCACGATTGCATGGATTTCGGAAGTCGGCGGGGGTCCCGTCGGTGCCCCACGTCGCCCGACGCGAGTCGCCCCGCCCACCTGCCCGAGTGCTCGACACGCCGTGCGTCCCTCTCGACCGTGAATAAGTGCTGGCTGGGACGCGCCAGGGAGCAGTTGGTGACGGCTGAGTGACTCCGCCGGCAAGCACGTCGGGCCGGCATGCCCCTTCCGAAATCCATGCATTCCTGCCGACAGGCCGACTCCAAGACACAGTTGAGCGGCGAGTTGAGCACGATTGCATGGATTTCGGAAGGCGGCGAAGGAGGCGGCGAGGAGAGGCGGGGATAGCGGGGCGGTGTGGATGGTCGCCAAAGGTTCGCCGGGTTCTTGGTGCGCTTCTACAACCCGGCTCGGTCCCAATGGCACGATACTTGGTAAGTGATTGTCGTCGTCTGCCCGGGTCAGGGCTCCCAAACTCCCGGATTCCTCTCCCCCTGGATCGCCGAACCGAGATTCTCGGACCACCTGGGCGCCATCTCCGACGTCGTCGGCATCGATCTGGTCGCGCACGGCACGGTCTCGGATGCCGACACGATCCGCGACACGGCGGTCGCCCAGCCGCTCATCGTCGCCGCGGGGCTTCTCACCCTGTCCGCACTGCTCGAGGGGCGCCGGGACCGCATCGGCGGTGTCGCCGGGCACTCGGTGGGCGAGATCACCGCGGCGGCGGCGGCGGGCATCCTGAGTGAACCGGATGCCATGACGCTCGTTCGCGAGCGCGGCGCCGCGATGGCCAAAGCGGCCTCGCTCGTGAAGACCGGCATGAGCGCCGTGATCGGCGGGGATGAGGCCGAACTGCTGCAGAAGCTCGCCGAGCTGGGGCTCGAACCGGCCAACTTCAACGGCGGAGGACAGATCGTGGTGGCCGGCGAACTCGCGGCGCTCGACGCCCTCAGGGCGACCCCTCCGGCGGGCGCCCGCGTGATTCCGCTTCAGGTCGCCGGCGCATTCCACACCCGGTATATGTCCCCGGCCGTCGACCATCTCCGCGAGGTCGCCGACGGCATCGAATCGCACGATCCGACCCTCCCGATCTGGACCAACCGGGACGGTTCCCGAGTCACCGAGGGGGCCGCATTCGTCGACCTGCTCGTCGGCCAGGTCTCATCCCCGGTACGGTGGGACAAGACAATGGACGCATTCGCGGCCGCTGGCGTGACCGGTCTGATCGAGATCGCCCCGGCAGGAGCCCTCGTCGGGCTCGCGAAGCGCGGCCTCAAGGGAGTGCCAACGGTGGCCGTCAAGACCCCGGACGACCTGGCAGCAGCCTTCGAACTGATTGACGGTAACTCATGACCCAGCTCCAGCAGTCCCACGGACCGCAGTTCACCCGCATCTACAGCTACGGGGCAGCACGCGGTGACCTCGTCGTGCCCAACGAGGAGCTCATCGGCCCGATCGACTCGAGCGACGAGTGGATCCAGCAGCGCACCGGCATCATCACCCGCACCCGCGCCTCGGCCGGGATCCTCGCCGTGGACCTCGCCACCGATGCCGCGCGTGAGGCGATCGAGAAGTCCGGCGTGCCGGCCGATCAGATTGATCTCGTGATCGTCGCGACCATCAGCAATGTGCAGCAGACCCCGTCGATGGCCGCCGTGGTCGCCGACCGCGTCGGTTCCAACCCCGCCGCCGCCTACGACACGAACGCGGCGTGCGCCGGCTTCAGCTACGGCGTCACCCAGGCCGACGCCCTCATCCGTGCCGGCGCCGCCCATTACGCGCTTGTCATCGGCGCCGAGAAGCTCTCCGACGTGGTGGACCCCACCGATCGCTCCATCTCGTTCCTGCTCGGGGACGGCGCAGGAGCCGTGGTGATCGGGCCGAGCGAGACAGCGGGCATCTCCCCCGCCGTGTGGGGATCCGACGGGTCCAAGGCGGATGCCGTGGGCATGAACGCGACCCTCACCCAGTTCCGCGACGGCGTCGCCCCGTGGCCCACGCTGCGCCAGGAGGGCCAGACCGTGTTCCGCTGGGCGGTCTGGGACATGGCAAAGGTCGCCAAGCGCGCGCTCGAGGTCGCCGGCATCACGGCGGAGGACCTCGCCGCCTTCATTCCGCACCAGGCCAACATGCGCATCATCGACGAGTTCGCGAAGCAGCTGAAGCTGCCAGAGTCCGTGATCATCGCCCGCGACATCGCCACGACCGGGAACACCTCGGCCGCGTCGATTCCGCTGGCCACCCATCGCCTTCTTCAGGAGCACCCCGAGCTCAGCGGCGGTCTCGCCCTGCAGATCGGATTCGGCGCCGGCCTCGTCTTCGGGGCCCAGGTCGTCGTCCTCCCGTAAGATAATCAACGGTCAAACGACACACCCCCAAGGAGAAAACACAATGGCATTGTCCACAGAAGAAGTTCTGGCAGGTCTCGCGGAGCTCATCAACGACGAAACCGGCATCGCCACCGACTCGGTCGAGCTGGGCAAGTCGTTCACTGACGACCTGGACATCGACTCCATCTCGATGATGACCATTGTCGTGAACGCAGAGGAAAAGTTCGACGTGAAGATCCCGGACGAAGAGGTCAAGAACCTCAAGACCGTCGGAGACGCCGTGAGCTTCATCGTCGGAGCACAGGGCTAACTGCCACGCACGACGCGGCTGGCCAGCCCTGACCCCGGTCCGGGCTGGCCGCGCCCGCGTGACGATGCAGAATCGTTGATCCACAAGAGAGATGCCGTTATGACCAAAAAGATCGTAGTTACCGGAATCGGCGCGAGTTCCCCCCTGGGCGGGACCGCTCCGGAGTCGTGGAGCGCCCTGTTGGCCGGCGAGTCAGGCGTTCACGCGCTCACTCACGACTGGATCGACCAGTACGAACTGCCCGTCACCTTCGCCGCGGAGGCCAAGGTGCGCCCCGAGGTGGTCCTGGAGCGGCCCGAGGCCAAGCGCCTCGACCCGTCCTCCCAGTTCGCCCTGATCTCGGCGCGCGAGGCCTGGGCCGATGCGGGATCGCCGGATGTCGCCCCCGAGCGGCTCGGCGTGGACTATGCCACCGGAATCGGCGGCCTGTGGAGCCTGCTCAACGCCTGGGACACACTGCGTGAGAAGGGACCGCGACGGGTTCTGCCGATGACCGTCCCCATGCTCATGCCGAACGCGGCATCCGCCGCCATCTCGATGGCCCTCCATGCGAGAGCATTCGCCCACACCGTGGCATCGGCCTGTGCATCGAGCACGGAGTCCATCCACAACGCGTACACCAACCTGCAGCTCGGTCTCGCCGACGTGATCATCGCCGGTGGCACCGAATCGGCGATCCACCCGATCACGCTCGCCTCGTTCTCGTCCATGCAGGCGCTGTCCAGACGCAACGACTCCCCGGAGACGGCGTCTCGCCCGTACAACATCGACCGCGACGGCTTCGTCATGGGCGAGGGAGCGGGCAGCATCGTCATGGAGACCGAGGAGCACGCGCTCGCCCGCGGCGCCCACATCTACGCCGAGGTCGCCGGCGGCGGGGTCACCGCCGATTCGTACCACATCACCGCGAACGACCCTGAGGGTCGCGGGGCATCGCGCGCGATCGCGCTCGCCCTGGCCCAGGCCGGCGCGACCCCGGACGAGGTGGGTCACATCAACGCCCACGCCACGAGCACCCCGGTCGGCGACATCGCCGAGTACGCGGCGCTCAAGGCGGCGTTCGGTGATCGGGTGCACAGCATCCCGGTCTCCGCCACCAAGGGCGCGACCGGCCACCTGCTCGGTGGAACGGGTGCGCTCGAGGCGATCTTCACGATCCTCGCCCTGCGCAACCGCACCGCCCCGCCCACGATCAACCTCACCGAGCAGGATCCGGCGATTCCGCTCGACGTGGTGACCTCGCCGCGCGCGCTGCCCGACGGCCCGCTGCTCGCGATCAGCAACTCATTCGGATTCGGCGGCCACAACGCCGTTCTCGCCTTCAGGAGTGTTTAGTCGGGAGAACCCCGCGTTCCCCATGCGAATTGCCATCCTCAGCGACTATTACTTCGACTATGTCGGAGGCGCCCAGACCTCAATGAGACAGCAGAAGCTCGCCCTCGAGGAGGCCGGCCACACCGTGGTCGTCGTCTCGCCGGCACGGGGAGCCCTCGGGGCGCGCTACCAGAGGGTGGCGGACGGACTGCAGATCAAGCCCCTGTTCCGGTTGCCGGTGCTCGACCTCGCGGTAATCCCGAAGACCGCCAAGAACGTGGCGGCGCTCGAACGCTACCTGCGCGAGGAACACATCGACGTCGTGCACGTGCAGACCGAATTCGGTCTCGCGCATGTCGCGGATGCCGCGGCGGAAGCCATCGGAATCCCGCTCGTGCACACCGTGCACAGCTTCTATTGGGCGAGCGAGGGGCCGCCGCAAGCGTCGGTGGCCTGGTTCATCCGCTGGGCGCTGGAGAAGGCCATCGGCGAGAAGATCCCGAATGTGCTGTTCACCCCCCGCAAGACCGACAATCTGTTGCGCAACCTCGTGCTCGCCATGGCCCGCAAGGCCAAGCGTGTGGTGTCGCCCTCGGCACACCAGGCCGCGGATCTGAAGGACGCGGGCGTCACGGGCGAGATCTTCGTGATCCCCAACCCGATCGCCACCCCAGACCTCCCCTCCCAGGCGATCACCCTGAAGAGCGGCCAGAAGCCGCACTTCCTCTGGGTGGCGCGTTGCGAACCGGTGAAACGGCCCCTCCCGTTCGCTCGCGCGGTCATCGACGCTCTGGCCCGCACCGGCAACGGCTTCACCGTCGACTTCGTGGGCGAAGGCTCCGACCTCGCCGCCCTCAAGCGGCTCGCCGCCGGCCACCCCGAGATCCGAATCCAGGGCGCCCTTCCGCACGACGACGTGCTCGCGCTGATGGACGCCTCCTCGGCCATCGCCCTCACCTCGGTCGGTTTCGACAACCAGCCGATGACGATCGCGGAGGCGGTGAGCCGTGAGCGAGGCGTGCTCTACTGCGACCCCAAGCTCAGCGAGGGACTGCACAACTCGGGATTCCTGGCCGACTCGCCGGATGACGCCGGTCTCGCCGACGCGCTCGTCACCCTGGTGACCACGCCGTCGCTTCTCGTCGAGTTGTCCAGGGGCGCGGTGATCGACCGCGAACTGTTCTCGCCGACACGCTACGTCGAGCGCATCACGAAGGTCTACGCGGCCCGCTGAGGCCCTAGCCGACCTTGTGCAGCCAGACGACCTGGTTGGTGTCGCTGGCGTGGCGGAACGCCTCCAGTTCGTCGTCCCAGGCCTGCCCGAGGGCGAGCCGCAACTCACGGTGCAACTCGAAGGCGTCCGAACCGGCGATCTCCATCGCGTAGCGGATGCGATCCTCGGGGATGACGACGTTGCCCACCGTGTCGGTCTGGGCGAAGAAGATGCCGAGGTCCGGGGTGTGCAGCCAGCGTCCGCCATCGCTCCCGGGCGTCGCGTCCTCGGTGACCTCGAAGCGCAGGTGCTCCCAGCCGCGCAACGCGGAGGCGAGCGCCGCCCCGGTGCCCTGCACGCCCTCCCAGTAGAACTCCGTGCGCATGGAGCCCTTGAGGACGGGCTGTTCCACCCATTGGAAGTTCACGGCACGATCGAGGGCGCCTCCTGCGGCCCACTCGATGTGGGGGCAGAGCGCGCGAGGAGAGGAGTGCACATAAAGCACTCCTCGTGCCAAAGCAACACTGTTGTGATCAGTGAGACCGGCATTGCGTGCAGCCACGATAACTCCATTCCGTTGAGGTGCGACTTCCCCATCGACCTCGGAATGGCCCTTGCGTGCTGCGTATGAAATTTTACGGCAAGCCGTTTTCCCAATTATTGCTGATGGCGGCTCGAAATTACAACTGTGTAGTGCGATGGACTTCGTGTCGGGGCACATTCTCCCTATACTCGGTATAGCTTTGGCAGCAGCGAGGAGGTGCCGTGTCGGTTCGGGACGGCATTCTGGCGATCCTCACCATGGGGCCCGCCTACGGACTGCAGCTGCATTCGGAGCTGACGAGCCGCGCACCGCACCGCAAGCCGGTCAATGTCGGCCAGATCTACGGCACCCTCGATCGCGTGGCCAAGCAGGGGTTGATCGAGCCGGCCGGAACCACGGATGACGCCCTCCCGCTTTACCGCCTCACCGCGGAGGGCCGCAACGCCGCCCTGAAGTGGATGCGGCATCCGATGCTCGACGCGCTGCCCGAGTGGACCGAGATGCTCGACCAGGTGATCATCTCGGGATCGATCGATCCCGTGGCGGCCAAGGCCGTCGCGGAGGACTATCGCCGCTGGTGGGAAGGCGATCTCCGGCGCGCGCGAACACCGACACCGGATGCCTCCCCCGCCACCGAGGTGCACCTCGCCCGGGTCGCCCGCGAAGCCCAGGCGGTGGCGGCAATCGCGTGGCTCGGGGCGGCGATCGCCGCCCTGTCGCACTACGACTCGTCGCGCGCACTCTCCGACGTGCGACCCAGACGGGGGCGCAAGGCACAGGTGTAGCGTCGCCGATCCGCGGCTATTTCGCCTGGCCGTAGTTGTCCACGACCGCCACCGTCAGGGGGAAGGTCACGGGCATCGGTCCGAACATGAGCCGGCCCGCCTCCGCCGCCGCGGCGCGCACCGCGGCCTCGACCTCCGCCGCGAGCCCCTCCGGGCAGTGCACGACCACCTCGTCGTGCATGAAGAACACGAGGTGCGGCGAGTCCGTGATCCACAGTCCGCCGCCGATCTCGTGCAGGCGTCCGCGCAGACCGGCCATCCAGCAGAGCGCCCACTCCGCGGCGCTGCCCTGCACCACGAAGTTGCGGGTGAACCGCCCCCAGCCCCTTGCCTGGCCCCGGGCGCGACTGGCGTCGGCATCCGTCGCGGTCTCGCCATAGGCCTCCGCCTGGCCCTCTCGCCACTCGGAGCCCGGGCGTGGCGAGCTGCGGCCGAGTCTGGTCGTCACGACCTCGCCCTTCTCCCCGGCCCGCGCCGCCTCCTCGACGAGCCCGATCGCCCGCGGATAGGCACGGGTGAGTGCGGGCATCAGTCTGCCGCTCTCCCCCGTCGTCGCGCCGTACATCGCCCCGAGCATCGCGACCTTGGCCTCGTCACGAGTCGCAACGGCCCCGCTCGCCACGATTCCCGCATACAGGTCACCGGCGCTGCCCGCCTCCGCCATGCCGCGGTCTCCCGACAGCGCGGCGAGAATGCGCGGCTCGAGCTGCGAGGCGTCCGCCACCACGAACTTCCAGCCGGGGTCGGCGATGACGGCGCCGCGGATCTGCTTCGGCAGCTGCAGCGCTCCCCCGCCGCCCTTGCTGGCCCAGCGACCGGTCACCACACCGCCCGGCACGTAGTCGGGATGGAATCGGCCGTCGCGCACATTCGTGTCGAGCCAGTGCCAGCCGTTCGCCGCCAGCAGCCTGGCGAGCTTCTTGTATTCGAGGAGGGGCGCGATCGCCGGATGCTTGAGTTTCTTCAGCTCCCACGACCTGGTCGACTTGACCATGAGGCCGGCCACGCCCAGGGCCTTCAGCAGATCCGCCGGGGAGTCGGGGTTGAGCGCCGGCGCCTCGAGCGCGTCGCGCAGGCGGGCGAGGACCGCCTCGAGCTTCTCCGGGCGCTGCCCGCTCGGCGGCCGCGGCCCGAGGTGCTCGCCGAGCATCGCCTCGTGCGCCTCCGCGCTCCACGGGAGCCCCGCGTGACGGATCTCCGCGGCAACGAGCGCCCCGGCGGATTCGGCGGCGATCAACAGGCCGATCCTTCGCGGATCGTCGGCGGCGGCGATGGCCTCCCGTTGCAGGGCGAACTCGACGAGGGTGTCCTCGGCTGCCGTCGACACCGGACGCTCCTCCAGGTCGAAGAGGGTGTGCTCCTCGCGTTGCACCCGGGCCTCCGGCGTCGGCTGGTCCCACGAACTCCTCGCGGCGCTCGCGAGTGCCGAGCCCTCCGTCAGGGCGGAGCCACGCAGGATGGCGTGCGAGAGACGCAGGTCGACGCAGCGTTCGATGCGCACCCCTGCCTCGAGGAGCGGCGGGTACCAGCGGCTCGTGTCGTCCCAGACCCAGCGGGGATGCTCGGCCTCGAGCGGCGCCACCGCCTCCGCCAGAGCATCGAAGGGCACGGTCCTCGGGTCGCCGCTCACGCGGCCGTCGTCGTCGATCGCCTGCAGGACTGCGCCCTGTGGCGCGGAAAACAGGGAGACGTGCACGCTCCCAGTCTGCCGCCTGCCCGCGACATCGGGCGCACGGGGCGGTGCGCGTCACACGAACGGCGCGGCGGTCTCCATCAGACGGGAACGGATCATGAATCGCACGCCCTCTGGCGCCTCGACCGAGAAACCGCTCCCCCGGCCCTTAACGACGTCGACGGACAGGAAGGTGTGGCTCCAGTACTCGAACTGCTCCGCGGACATCCAGAAGTCGATCACCTGGGGTTCGGCGCCTTCCGGGGCGATGTCGAGTCGGCCGAGGAGGACGTCCTGGTCGGAGGTGATGAAGTCCCCGGCCGGGAAGCACATCGGGCTCGAGCCGTCGCAGCATCCGCCCGACTGATGGATCATCAGTGGCCCGTACTGGTCCCAGAGCTTGCGCAACAGCTCAACGGTCACGGGCAGGAACTCGACCCGGGGGATGCTCTCACCCGGGACCGTGACCGACGCGGTGACCACTCCGGAGCTTTCGATGACAGACATCGGTGTCCTTTCGATCTGTATCCAGTATGCGTCGGCCCGACGGGGATCTGGCCGGCCGAGAGGATTCTCGACAGGCCAGATTCCCGAACCGGTGCGGGTTTAGAAGAACCCGAGCTTCTCCTCGGAGTACGACACCAGAAGGTTCTTCGTCTGCTGGTAGTGATCGAGCGCCAGCCGGCTGTTCTCACGGCCGATACCCGAGCTCTTGTAGCCGCCGAACGCCGCCCCCGCCGGGTAGGCGTGGTAGTTGTTCACCCAGACGCGACCGGCCTGGATGTCGCGGCCCGCGCGGTAGGCCACGTTGCCGTTCCGTGACCAGACGCCGGCCCCGAGGCCGTAGAGAGTGTCGTTGGCGATCGCGATGCCGTCGTCGTAGCCATCGAAGCTCGTCACGGCGAGCACCGGCCCGAAGATCTCCTCCTGGAAGAGTCGCATCTTGTTGTGGCCCTCGAAGATGGTGGGCTGCACGTAGTAGCCCTCGCTGAGGTCGCCGCCGAGGTCGGCGCGCTCCCCGCCGAGCAGTAGCTTCGCGCCCTCCTGCTTGCCGATGTCGATGTAGCTGAGGATCTTCTCCAGCTGGTCGTTCGACGCCTGGGCGCCGACCATCGTCTCGGTGTCGAGGGGGTTGCCCTGCACGGCGAGTGCTGTGCGCTTCACGGCCGCGCCGAGGAACTGGTCGTAGATCGGCTTCTCGATGAGCGCGCGGCTCGGAGCCGTGCAGACCTCGCCCTGGTTGAAGGCGAAGAGCGCGAAGCCCTCGAGCGCCTTGTCGTAGAACGCGTCGTCCTTGTCGGCCACATCCGCGAAGAACAGGTTCGGGCTCTTGCCGCCGAGCTCCAGCGTCGCCGGGATGATGTTGGCGCTCGCGTACTGCAGGATTAGACGGCCGGTGGTCGTCTCCCCCGTGAACGCGATCTTGCGGATGCGCGGACTCGACGCGAGCGGCTTGCCCGCCTCCACGCCGAACCCGTTGACGATGTTGACGACCCCGGGCGGCAGGACGTCGCCGATGAGCTCGATCAGCACGAGGATCGACACCGGGGTCTGCTCGGCGGGCTTGAGCACGATCGCGTTGCCGGCGGCCAGGGCCGGCGCGAGCTTCCAGACGGCCATGAGGATGGGGAAGTTCCAGGGGATGATCTGCCCCACGACGCCGAGCGGCTCGTGGTAGTGGTACGCCGTCATGTCGCCGTCCATCTCGGCGAAGCTGCCCTCCTGGGCGCGGATCGCCGCCGCGAAGTAGCGGAAGTGGTCGGCGGCCAGGGGGATGTCCGCGTTGAGGGTCTCCCGAATCGCCTTGCCGTTGTCCCAGGTCTCCGCGAGGGCGAGCAGCTCGGTGTTCGCGTCGATCAGGTCGGCGATCTTGTTGAGCACGGCGGCACGCTGGGTGGCGCTCGTCTTGCCCCACGCCGGCGCGGCCCTGTGGGCGGCATCGAGAGCGAGTTCGATGTCTTCCGCCGTACCGCGTGCGACCTCGGCGAACGGCTTGCCATTGACCGGGGAGATGTCTTCGAAGTATTGGCCCTTGACCGGCTTGACCCACTCACCCCCGATCCAGTTCTCGTACCGTGGCTTGAAGGTGATTTTCGCATCCGGGGAACCCGGGGCCGCGTAAACGGTCATTGCAACTCCTGTCGACGTCGTTGTCCAATGGCCCACTGGTGGCCTTCAGGAAGACTAGGAGCGGCGAGGTTGCGGCGACGTTGCAACTTGTTGCACCGCACCGAGCTCGATCTCGATGCGTTCGAGCCGCGACACCACGGCCGCCCTCTTGGGCGACTTCGGGGGCAACATCATCAGGCACGCCCGCCACACCTCGACGTCGTAGACCGCCTCGTCCGAGCGCGCGTAGCTGAGAAGCGTGTCGACCGAGGCGTCGGTGAGGAGCGCATCTCGCAGCCGTGCGCTCAACTCCGCCCGGATCGCGACGATCCCGGGGGCGCTCGAGGTGGGAAGCAGCGCACCGGAGTAGGCCGCGAGGGCCACCCGATGGGCCCCTCGATCGAGGAAGGCGAGCACGCGATGCGCGTCGAGCTCCAGTTTGCGCGGCAGCCGATACGGTCGGGACAGGGGCACCAGCGCCTCGTCGGCGACCTCGAGCACCTTACGCAGGCGCACCATCTCGGCGCGCAGGGTCACCACCGAGCCCTCGCGCTCGTAGACGAGGCCCGCGAGGCGGTCCACAGACAGCCCCTCGGGGTGCCAGGCGAGCAGGGTGAGGATCTCCGCGTGCCGCATGCTCAGTTCGACGGCCTTGCCCCGGCTGGTGAGACGACCGGTGTCGCTGCCGAGCACCGCCAGCAGCGGCTCCGCCGCCACGGCAGAGGGCCGGCGCAGGGTGGCGCGCCTCGGCCGGGAGGAGAGCTCGTCCAGGCGTCGGATGCGAAGCTCCGATTCGACGGCCGCGACGGCGGCCTCGAGCAGCGGGAGGGTTGCCGGGGCAACGGCGTCCTCCCCGCCGGTGATGTCGATGACGCCGAGCACCCGCCCGGACGCGGGGTCGTGCACGGGCACCGCCGTGCAGCTCCACGGGTGCACGATCCGGTTGAAGTGTTCGGCACCCTGGATCTGGATCCCGTGGTCCAGGGCCAGGGCGGTGCCGGGGGCGCTCGTGCCCACCGCCCGCTCGGACCAGTCCGCCCCCTCCACGAACAGCATCCCCTCGGCCTTACGACGCAGGGAACGGTCGCCATCGATCCAGAGCAGACGGCCGGCCTCGTCTCCGACAGCGACGATCAGCCCCGAGTCGAAGGTGTGCCGGATGAGCAGGCTGTGGATGGTCGGCAGCACGAGGGACATCGGATGCGCGTCCCGGTACTCCCGCAGTTCGTCGTCGTCGAACTCGAGGGCGGTGCCGAGACGATCGGGATCGAGTTTCAGCTGAAGGGACCGCTGCCAGGACTCTTCGACCAGGCGCCGCACTCCCGTCGCCGGCATTCGGGTGCCCACCACGGAGTCGTGCGCGCTGGCGATACGCGCGCGATCGCGAACGTCATCCGTATGGGTGACGATCCAGGGACTGGCCACAGCGCTCCGATCATCGTTGGTCGAGTGGCGCAATCCTAGCCGGAGGCGCCGCGTACCGTCCGTGAACCCCTGCGCTCGTGCACTGGCTCGTCGCCCGGGCCACCACGGTCAGCCCGGGCCGGCACGCCAGCCCGGGATGACCGCACTGCCCGGATTCCTGCGTCCGGTGCCCCGACCCGAGCGAAACAGGCCTACTCCTCGTGCAGCAGCGACCCGTCCTTCTTGAGAACCTGCTTCTCGCCGGCCTCGATCGGCACCGAGAATCGGTTCTGCTTGGGCGGCATGGGGCAGTTGAACGCGTAGCTGAAGGCGCAGGGAGGCAGGATGGCCCGGTTGAAGTCCAGCGTGATCGTGCCGTCGGCGTTCGGCGCAACGAAGAGGAACCTGCCGACGCTGTAGGTGCTGTCGCCGCTGGTCGAGTCGGAGAAGACGAGCTGGAGCGCGCGCCCGGCCTTGAACGCCGCGAGGTTGTAGTCCACGCCGTCCTTGGTGAAGGTGATCTCGCCGGGCACCGGCAGCTCGCGGGACTTGCCGTCGTCCTTGAGGTGCTCGAAGCCGACGGTGGTGCCATCCGGGAGCTCGGTGAACGTGCCCGTGACCACCCAGTCGGGGTTGTAGTCGAAGGCGGAGATCGAACCGAATTCCTGGATTCCCTCGGAGTTCGAGTCGAACACGCGTAGCGCGTAGCTTCCCGCCTCGCTCGCGATGACGAATCCCGACCTGGTGTCGCTGAAGGTGATCTCGCTCGGCGTGGGCGAATCCTTGCCCCGCACGACCACCTCGCCGTCGACGAGCGCGCCGTCGACCTGGATGCCGTCGGCCGCGGTCGCCGTGAGCGCGAGTCCCGATTCACCGGCCGGTAGTGGCCCCCAGGTGCCCGGCACGCCCCAAATGGTCTGCTCGGAGTCGATCCACTGGGTGTTCACCAGGGCGAGACTGCCCTTCGGCTGAACGACGGAAAGCTCTCGTCTGGAGTGGAAGGCGGCGAGTTGCTCGGCGGGCGTGGCTGTTGTGGCGGTGTCGGTCATGGGTTCCATCCTCGCTGAAGTCCCTCACTGTAACGAGCCGGGACATGCCGCGATTCCCTTAACGAGAAAACCGGCCCTCGCACCGAGGTGCGGGGGCCGGTCTCATGGAGTTTCAACGTCTACGGCTGACATTCATCAGCATTAGTTGCATCCAGTTCGGCCACTACGGCCGGAAGACTTGCGTCTTACAGGGGGCGAATGTTCTCGGCCTGGGGTCCCTTGGGGCCCTGGGCGAGGTCGAATTCGACCTTCTGGTTCTCGTCGAGGGACTTGTATCCGCTCGAGGCGATCGCCGAGTAGTGTGCGAACACGTCCGGGCTTCCGTCGTCCGGGGCGATGAATCCAAAGCCCTTTTCAGCGTTGAACCACTTCACTGTTCCTAGTGCCATTATTTTCTCCTTCAGGAGTCTTCGCGCGAACCCGACTGTCGGGCCCGCTCGTCGCGGTGTTCATCGTCCGCTCCCGAAAGAGACATGGCACCCAGCCGATTGATTTCTCAGGCGGCCGATCTTAAGGGTTCCAAGCATTCAAGATGTGCGAGGTACTGCAACTGCATGACCCAGCGTAGACCACGAGGCCGAATTTTGGGCGAAACGTCCCAGGAAACTCAACAAATAACTCGTGGCGACTACTAATTCGCGTCCGAAAATGCCCGGGAATTCGGGCCTTCCGGCGCAGAGCGGCCGCGGATTCATCGTTCCCCTCAGCTCGGAACACCGCACCAAGTTGGTGGGTCGCGGCCGGCGACAGCGTTCGGGTCACCCTCGAGCGGCACACCGCGCCACGCGAACTAGCGGTGCCGGACGACCTCGCGACGGCACTGGCCGCCACGCCGGGAGGCGTTCGCGCTAGCGCCGACGACCGCCGGCTCGGCGCAGGAAGCCCACGACGGCGGTGATGGCGAAGAGCACGATGCCGAGCACCGCGAGCCAGAGCAGCCCCTTGACCACGAAACCCAGAATCGAGAGAACCAGCCAGAGCACGAGCAACACGACGACGATCACGATGAGCATGGCGATCAGTGTACGCCGCGGAATACCCGCCCCTCGCGCGGTTCTCCGGGTGGGCGACCGGGACGTCACTAGGCTGTGGCCCATGGAAACTCTCGTGAATGTCTTGCATGTCGTCGGCGCCGTGTTCATCGTCGGACCGATGGCGATTCTGCCGATGAGCGCGATGCGAGCGATTCGTGCCCGCAATGCGTCCCAGGTGGGGCTGCTGGCCAAGTCCACCAACCTGTTCAGCCTGCTGTCGCTCGTGGTTGTCGTGTTGGGATTCGCTGTCATGGGGATGACCGACCCGAAGGAGAAGCTCTCGATGACCACCCCGTGGATCCTGATCTCCCTGATCCTCTACGCGATCGCCATCGCCCTGAGCCTCGCCCTCGTAGTGCCCACGCTGCGCCGGGCGGCGGCGGACCTCGAGTCCGCGGGGGCGACCCCCGGTTCCGGCGCCGCGAACGCCGCGCCTCGTTACCCCGCTGTTGCCGCCGGCTCGGGAATCGTCTCGCTCCTGCTCGTCGCGGTGGTCGTGCTGATGGTCTGGCGACCCTGACCCGACCGCCGATCAGCGTCCGAGCCGGCGGTCCGGTCGCTCCACGAGACCGCGGAGCGCGTAGAGGATGACCAGGAGGTCCACGACCTCCTGCAGGGCCGCCCCGACGATCGCCGGGAGCACGCCGAACGTCGCGACGATCATGAGCGCGAGGCTCAGCGCGATACCGAGCCAGATCGCCCTCAAGGCCGTCGCGTTGGTCTGCCAACCGATGGTGATTGCGCGGACGACGCGTGACAGGTCGTCGACCATGATCACGACATCCGCCGACTCGCTGGCTGCCGTCGAACCTCGGGCGCCCATCGCCACGCCGATGTCGGCCACCGCGAGCACCGGCGCATCGTTGACGCCGTCACCCACCATCATCACCGGTCGGTCGGTGATGCCCTTCACCGCCTCCACCTTCTGCTCCGGGAGGCACTGGGCGCGCACCTCGGTGATTCCCAGCTCGTCCGCCACATGCTGCGCGGTGGCGGCGAGGTCGCCGGAGATCAGGATCGTGCGCCGCACACCGAGCCGCGACAGCTGGGCAAGGGTGGACTTCGCGTTGTCCCGCACCCGGTCGGAGAGCAGGATCTCGCCGGCATAGGCGCCGTCGACCGCCGCATAGACGGCCAGCTGCCCGGACCGCGGGGGTGGCGAGTCGATATCACCGGCGAGCCCCGACACGAATCTCCGCTTTCCCACGGCAATCCGACGGCCGCCGACGGTGGCGGTGACTCCGGCGGCCGTCTCCTCGTGGATCTCGGTGGCCGGCTGGAGCGCCAGGCCCGCCGCGAGAGCGGCGTCGACGATGGCTGACGCGAGCACATGCGGGGAATACTGTTCGACCGAGGCCACCAGCGAGAGCAGTTCGTTGGAGGCGAGCGACTCACGCGGCAGCACGCCGACGACCTTGGGCAGCCCGAGCGTGAGGGTGCCCGTCTTGTCGAAGGCGACGGTCTTCACCCGGGAGAGTTGTTCGAGGATCTGCCCCGACTTGACGATCACGCCCGCCTTGGCCGATCTGCTCATCCCGGCGATGAAGGCCACCGGTGCGGCGATCAGGAGCGGGCACGGGGTGGCCACCACCAGCACCTCCGCGAACCGCACCGGCTCCCCGCTCAGCCACCAGGCGAAGCCGGCGATGGCGACCGACACCACGGTGAACGGCACCGCGAACCGGTCGGCGAGCCGCACGAGCGGCGCCCGACTCTGGGCAGCGGAGGCCACGAGTTGCACGACCCGCTGGTATTGGCTGTCCGCCGCCACGGCGGTCGCGCGGATGCGGATGGCCGACTCGCCGTTCACACTGCCGCTCAGCACCTGCTCCCCCGCACCGCGCTCGACCGGGAGGCTCTCACCGGTGAGCTGCGACTCGTCGAACGTCGCGATCTCGGAGAGCAGCGTGCCGTCGACGGGCACGACCTCGCCCGGTCGCACGAATAACTCGTCACCGAGCGCCACGGCGTCGATGGGGATCTCGTCGACCGAGTCTCCGACCCCGACACGATGCGCCGACTGCGGAGCCCGCGCGAGGAGCGCGGTCAACTCCCGGCGCGCGCGGCGCCCGGCGAAGTCTTCGAGCGCCTCTCCGCCGGACAGCATCAGCACGATCACCAGGCTCGCCCAGTACTCCCCGACGGCGACGGTGGCCAGGATCGCGGCGATCGCGAGAATATCGACGCCGGCATGTCCCCGGATGATGTCGCGCAGCATCCGCCAGCCGCGCACGGCCGCCATCACCAGGGCGTACCCGCTCACGACCCAGCGGGCGACGTCGTGGGCGCCGGCGAGCCAGATCACTCCTCCGAGTGCGCCGACGAGGACGGTGGCCCCGACGACCGGATACCGGGCGAAGACACGCGACGCGGTGCGAACCTCGGCGGCGACTCCCGCCGAGGACACCTGGCGCGTATCGCTCACGTCGTGGCTGCCGCCGCCGTGCGGCTCGTCGCGCTGGTCGGGGCCACGCCGTCCGGCGCCGGGCTGTGCACCACGACCGCCGGCACCTCGAGATTGAGCATCACTTCGTGACTGACCGAGCCGAGCAGAGTGCGACCGACGAGCCGGCGGCTCTGGCTCCCGACGACGACGAGCGCCGCGGACGGCGAGGCCTCGAGGATGGAGCGCGGGATGTGGCCGCGGGCGGTGCGTCCGGAGACGCGGAGGTCCGGAAATTCCTGGCTGATGATGGCGAGGCACTGGTTGAGGATCAGGTCGTGGGCCTCCTGCAACTGAAGCAGGAACTCCGGCTCCAGGGGAAACGCGTCGAGCCAGATACTCGGTTCGAGCCAGCCGTGGATCACGGTGAGTACCTCTCCGCGTCGCTCCGCCTCGCGTGCCGCGAACCTCGCGGCGTTGAGGGATGCCTCTGAACCGTC
Organism: Lacisediminihabitans profunda; assembly: GCF_008040105.1. Lineage (GTDB taxonomy): Bacteria > Actinomycetota > Actinomycetes > Actinomycetales > Microbacteriaceae > Lacisediminihabitans > Lacisediminihabitans profunda. The sequence goes on along the minus strand of NZ_VRMG01000010.1, from coordinate 97,996 downwards.
GACCCCCACGACGACGCCCTCCCGTTCGCCGTGCGGCGCCGGGATGATGGCCACCGGACCGGGGGCGGATGCCGCGAGTCGGAGTCCGATGGACGCACCGCGCAGCACTCGCCTCGAGGTTCGATCGTGCACGCCGACGGCGATGAGCGAACCGGGCTCCGATCGGGAGAGGAGTCTGTCGTACGGCTCCCCCAGCACGACCTCACTGAGGACGGTCACCTCGGGCGCCGACTCCATCGCCTGTCGGGCATCCTTCGCGGCGAGAGTTCGAGCGGTCTCCAGGTCGTGCCGGCTGGTGGCGATGTCGCCGAAGACCCAGAGCAACGTGACAGTGCCGTTGCGCGGTCGTTCCCGGTCGATCGCCCAGGCAAGGGCAGCGTGGGCGGCAGGCGAACGATCCCAGCCGACGATGGTCTGTTCCGCGCGATTCGTTGCATCCATGACCCCATGCTCACGGCGTCCCCTTCGAGACGTTAGAGCACAAAGTCCCCCGCTGCCGGGGTGACGGCTACTGGTCGGTGTGCAGCGTGCCCAGGTGCAGCACGGCCGCCTGGGTCCTGCGCTGCAGGCCGAGCTTGCTCAGCAGGCTCGACACGTAATTCTTCACGGTCTTCTCGGCGAGGGAGAGCTCGACGCCGATCTGCCGGTTGGTGAGGCCGTCGGCGATGAGGGAGAGGATCTGGCGCTCCCGGGCGCTGAGCGACCCCAGTCGAGGATCACTGTCCCTGGTGTGTTCCATCCGCTGGACGACCCGCCTCGAGAGCGCCGGATCGATGAGCATGCGGCCGGCCGCCACCTTGCGGATGGACTCGACGAGTCCGCTTCCTCGCACGTCCTTGAGCACATACCCGGCTGCACCGGCCACGACCGCGGCGGAGAGGGCCTCGTCGTCGTCGTAGGCGGTGACCATGAGGCACCGAACCTCCGGGCTCTTCGATCGCACGTCGCGGCACACGTCGATGCCGTTCCCGTCCGGCAGGCGCACATCGAGCAGCGCCACATCGGGTAGCGTCGCCGCGATCCTCGCTCGGGCCTGGGCGGCGGTACCTGCCTCGCCCACAACCTCGATGTCTGGCTCGGCATTGAGCAGGTCGGCAATACCTCGGCGCACGATCTCGTGATCGTCAACCAGGAAAACTCGGATCATCGGGTTGCTCCGTCCATCGGTCGTTCAGTCTGCCAGATCGAAGGGGACACTCCAGCGCACACGGGTGCCGCTGTCGTCGGAGTCCAGGTCGAAGGTGCCGCGACGGCGCACCGCCCGCTCCTCGAGATTAGCGAGGCCACTGCGGCGTGGACTCGCCGACACTCCCCCGACGCCGTCGTCGGTGATCTCCAACGCCACCCAGCCGTCGGTGGCTGCGAGCGACACTGTGGTGTTCTGGGCCCCGGCATACTTGGCGGCGTTCGTGAGCGCCTCCCGGGTCACGGCGAGCACATCGTCGGCGAGGTCGTCGGTCACCACGAGGTCCACGGGGCCCGAGAACTGCACGGTGGGGGTGCGAGCTAGGCCTGGGGCGAGCTCATTGGCGAGATCGATAATCCAGTGCCGCACCGTGTCCCTGCGGTCGGCCGACTGCGAGGAAAGCGCGAAGATCACGGTCCTGATCTGCGCGATGGCCGCATCGAGACTGGAGACGCTTTGGAGCACCCTGTCCGCCTCGGGCGACGGCGCGATGGCCCCCGCGAGGCTCTGCAGTTCCAGTCCGGTGGCAAAGAGCTGCTGGATGACATGATCGTGCAGGTCGCGGGCGATGCGTCCGCGATCCTCGAGGAGCAGCATCCGCTGGCGGGTCGCCCTGGCCTTGGCGAGCTCCATGGCCACGCTCGCCTGGCCCGCGAAATCGGCGGCCATTTCGAGGTCGGCAGGCGAGAAGCTCGTCGAGCCATGGAGTCGGGCGACGATGAGGGCACCCTCGGCCCGGCTGCCGACCACGAGCGGGAGCGCCATCACCGGGCCGAGACTCGCACCGCTGGGCAGCGCGATCTCGTCTCGATCGCCGTCATTGACGAGGCGGGGCTGCAGTCCCTCGAGCACGCTGCCCGCGATCGAGCCCTCGGCTTCCACGATCGTCCCCTCCAGGGACTCCTCGTCGACCCCGCGGGCCGTGCCAACCGCGAGCTTCGCCGGGTCGTCGGTGGGCAGTACGACGCAGACGAGATCCGCCTCGGCCAGCGCGAGCACCCGGCCCACGAGGATGGAGATCGAGTCGCTCCGTTCGGAGGAGAGGAGCGCGGCCGTCACCTCGGCGGACGCGGCCGCCCAAGCCTGGCGTCGCCGGGTCTCGGCGAAAAGGCGGGCGTTGTCGATGGCGAACCCGGCGGTGGCGGCCAGCGCAGTGACGAGTTCTTCGTCTTCCTTGCTGAACTTACCCGACGCCTGGTTGGTGAGGTAGAGGTTGCCGTACACCTCGTCGCGAACGCGCACGGGGACGCCCAGGAAGCTGTCCATGCTGGGGTGCGAAGCGGGGAAGCCGGCCGAGCGGGAGTCATCGGTGATATGCCGCAGCCGGATCGGTCGCGGATCGTCGATGAGCGCCCCGAGCAGCCCGTGTCCCTCTGGAAGGTGCCCGATCGTCTTCGCCAGCTCCGGCGGCATCCCGACGTTGATGAACTGCTCGAGTCCGCCGAGCGGCGCGATCACACCGAGCGCGCCGTACTGGGCACCCACGAGACCCACCGCGGACTCGACTATCCTGCGCAGCACCACCGGAAGTTCGAGCTGCTCGACCACCGCCTGGTTGGCCCGGAGGAGTGCACGGAGCCTGCCTTGGGTGGTGAGCACCTCCTGGGCGCGGTCGACGAGTTCGCTCAGTGCCCGGTCCAGCTCGCCGCGCGGTTCGTCGGGGAAGGTCATGGAGTCATCTTCGCTCGTCACTGCTACACCTCAACTCACTGGCGACGGGGACATCCGCCGGGCCGGGTCCTCGTAACCGTGAGTTTATCCCCGGTTTGCCTCCTCCCGCGCGTAAATGAGCGGTTCTGTCGCCCGGTGGGACCAAAGCCCCTGTCGCGAACGGGGCGGGTTCGGCACGATGGACGAGCCGACAAGCGGCACACGGCAGGGAGGCCCGCACCATGGAACGCACCATCCTGGCGGGGATCGATGGGTCGTCACCCAGCCGCTCCGCGCTCACCTGGACGATGCGGCGCGCCGCGGCTACCGGTGCGGGCGTGCTGCTCGTGCACGTGGTCGATGACGAATGGGGCATGATCGGCACCCTCGCCCTCGAGGAGATCCACCGCTCGGCCCGAGAACTCGTGGAGGCGGAGTCGGAATTCGCGCGGTCTCTGGAACCGACTGTTCCGGTGACGAGCGAGGTGCTCCGCGGCGACCCGATGGTTGAACTCGCGAGCGCCTCCGCGCGCTCCGAACTGGTGGTCGTGGGCACCCACAAGACCGGGTTCCTGCACGGAAGGGCCTTCGGCTCCCGAAGCCTCCAACTCGCGGCGAGCGCCCAGGCGCCGGTTGCGATCATCCCCGAGTCCTCGGTGCGAAACCGCCGGGGAATCGTGGCGGGAGTCGACGATTCCACCGCGGGCTGGGCCGCCGTGCGATTCGCCGCGGCGGAGGCCGAGCGTACCGGCCAGGACCTCACCCTCGTCCGCTCGTGGCGGCTCCCCCAGTTGCGGCTGGACCCGGACGACAGGACGCTCCAGCACGAGAAGCTCGTGCATGCGGCCGTCGAGCAGATGATGGCCGACGCCGTGTCGCTGGCCAAGGAGCACTGCGTCACCGTCTCGGTGAAGTCGCGCACGATGCGCCGGACGCCGGCGGAAGCCCTTATCGAGGCCTCCACCTCAGCCCGCCTGCTGGTCATCGGCAGTTCCCGTCGCCACGGGCTGGCCCAGCGGGCCCTCGGCCCGGTGAGCCACGATGTGCTTCTCAATCTCGCCGGACCGACGCTCGTCGTGCACGGGGACCAGGACGCCGACCACCTCGAACGGGAGGAAGCCCGGGATGAAGGCGCTCGTGATCTACGAGTCGATGTTCGGTAGCACGAGAAGGATCGCGGAGCAGATTGCCGTCGGTCTCGCCGAGTCGTCGACGGTGGTGCTCGTGAGGGTTCACGACGCCGACCCGCTGGGAATCGGGCTCGCCGACCTCATCGTGGTCGGGGCACCGACCCACGTGCACGGGATGAGCATGCCCGCGACCCGAGCCACCGCGGCTGCCATGTCGAACGACCCGCAGCGCCACCTCGCGCTGGAGTCGGGTGCCGTCGGTGTCGGGGTGCGCGAGTGGCTCGAGACCGTGCCGACCGGATCCGGGCTCTTCGCGGCATTCGACACCCGCCGGGACATGGCCCGCATCCTCACGGGAGCCGCGTCGGTGTCGATCGGAAAGACACTCGCCCGCCGCGGTCTGCGGCAGGTATCGCGGCGTTCGAGCTTTCTCGTCGACGACGCCGAGGCCATCAAGGCCGGCGAACTCGAGCGCGCCCGCGCATGGGGGGAACGGATCGGGCGGCTGGCGACGGCCGCCCTCGCGGCCACGCCGTGAGTGCCCCGCAACTTGCGGGACCAAAGTCCCTCGGCGGTGCGCGGCGGGAAAATACTGTGGCCCTGCCCCGAAGACGGCGTGACCGCCCGGGCGGACACGCCCACGCGGCGGCATTCGACATCCTTCGTCGCGGACCCAGCGTTCGCCGGAACGGGAGCGCCACGTGAACGACCTGCTCAGTCCCCTCGTGCTATCGCAATGGCAGTTCGGGTTGACGACGATCTACCACTTCCTGTTCGTGCCGATCACGATCGGCATGGCCACGACGACCGCGGTCTTCCAGACGGCCTGGGTGCGCACGTCGAAGGCGAAGTACCTGCAGCTCACCCACTTCTTCGGCAAACTGTTCCTGATCAACTTCGCCATGGGCGTGGTCACCGGCATCGTGCAGGAATTCCAGTTCGGCATGAACTGGTCGACATACTCTCGCTTCGTCGGCGACGTCTTCGGGGCACCGCTCGCCCTCGAGGGCCTGCTGGCGTTCTTCCTCGAGGCGACGTTCATCGGCCTGTGGATCTTCGGCTGGGACAAGCTGCCGCGCGGCCTCCACCTCGCCACCATCTGGCTCACCGCCGCCGGCACGATCCTCTCCGCCTACTTCATCATCGCCGCGAACGCCTTCATGCAGCATCCGGTGGGCTTCGAATTGAACAAGGTGCGCGGGCGGGCCGAGCTCACCGACATCTGGGCGGTGCTCTCCAACAAGGTCGCGCTAGCCGCCTTCCCGCACACGATCGTGGCCTCGTTCATGGTGTCCGCCGCCCTCGTGATCTGCGTCGCGGCCTGGCACCTGGCCCGCAACCAGCACCTGGACACCATGCGTCCCGCCATCAAGTTCGGGATGTGGACGATGATCGGCGCCGGCATCCTCACCGTGCTCACCGGCGACCAGCTCGGTCTCGCGATGGTGTCCACCCAGCCGATGAAAATGGCCGCCGCCGAGGCGCTGTACAAGACGTCGAGCGGAGCCGACGCCTCGTTCTCGATCTTCACCCTCGGCACACCGGACGGTGTGAACGAGTTGTTCTCGATCCGCATCCCGTACCTCCTTTCGTTCCTGTCGACCCACACGCTCAACGGAACCGTCGAGGGTATCAATGACCTGCAAGCGGAGTACACGAGCCTCTACGGACCGGGCAACTACGCCCCGGTGATCTGGGTCACCTACTGGGCGTTCCGCTGGATGATCGGCCTCGGCCTCCTGTCGGTGATCATCTCGATCGTGGGCCTCTGGCTGATTCGCGGGGGCCGGATGCCGAAGCAGCGCTGGGTTTGGCGGGTGGCGGTCTGGGCGTTCCCGCTCCCCCTCGCCGCGATGATCGTGGGCTGGATCTTCACCGAGATGGGCCGCCAACCGTGGATCGTCTTCAGTCTTCTCAAGACCAAGGACGGGGTCTCCCCCAACATCACCGGTCTCGACGTGCTGATCTCGATCGTCGCCTTCACCCTGATCTACGGAGCCCTCGCCGTCGTCGAATTCCGGCTCATCAAGCGCGCTGCCCAGAAGGGCCCGGATGACGTGGTCCCCCTCGACGACACCTCCGGCCGGCCGTCCGACGCGGTCACCGTCTACTAGGAGCACACCATGGATCTCTCCCTACTCTGGTTCGGCATTGTCGGCTTCCTCTTCATCGGGTACTTCGTGCTTGACGGCTTCGACTTCGGTGTGGGAATGGCCCTGCCCTTCCTCGGCCGCGACGAGATCGACCGTCGCGTCATGATCAACACGATCGGCCCGATCTGGGATCTCAACGAGACCTGGCTGATCGTGGCCGGCGCATCCCTCTTCGCGGCCTTCCCCGAGTGGTACGCCACGCTCTTCAGCGGGTTCTACCTCGCCCTGCTGCTCATCCTGCTGGCGCTCATCGCGCGCGGGGTGTCGTTCGAGTACCGCCACCACCGCCCGGAGTCCCGCTGGAAGAGCTGGTTCGACGGGATGATCGTCGTCGGCTCGGCCGTGCCGGCGCTGCTCTGGGGTGTCGCGTTCGCCAACATCGTGCAGGGGGTGGCACTCGACTCGAACCACAACTACACCGGCACGCTCTTCGACCTGCTCAACCCATACGCGCTGCTCGGGGGCCTGACGACCCTGCTGCTGTTCTTCACCCACGGCGTGGTCTTCGTCTCGTTGAGGACGGATGGCGACCTCCGGCTGCGGTCGCAGAGGCTCGCCGTGCGCTCCGGCATCGCCACGATCGTCGTCGCGGCGTCGTTCCTGCTCTGGACCAACCTGGCCCACGGCAAGCCGCTCTCCTGGATTCTCGCCGGGGCGGCCGCCGTGCTGCTCATCGGCTCGTTCATCGCCAACTTCCGAGCAAAGGAGCGTGGCGCCTTCACTCTCATGGCGGTCACCATCGCGGTCGCGGTGCTGAGCCTCTTCGCCGCGCTCTACCCCAACGTGATGCCGGCGAGCAACGACCCGGCCAACAGCCTCACCATCGCGAACGCGTCGAGCACGCCGTACACTCTCACCGTGATGAGCTGGACCACCCTGATCTTCCTCCCGCTCGTCCTGGTGTACCAGGGCTGGACCTACTGGGTGTTCCGCAAGCGGGTGACCCGGGCATCCATTCCGCAGCCCACGAGCACGACGGCGAGCTGACCCAAGCGGTGCGTCCGTTCGACCCCCGCCTGCTGCGCTACGCGGCCGCCGCGCGCCTGTTCCTGGTGCTCTCCGGGGCTCTCGGCGTTGCACGCACCGCCTGCACCGTCGCGTTCTGCTGGCTGTTATCGCGCGTCCTTGTCGATGCGATCCACGGGGTGCCGCTCGAGGCAGCGTGGGGCGTTATCGGCGCGCTGGCCGCGGTGGGGGCGCTTCGGGCCGCACTCGTCTGGCTTGCCGATTTCGGCTCCGCGCGCGGCTCCGCCCTGGTGAAGAGCCAGTTGCGGCGTCGGTTCGTCGCCGGCCTCGCCAGACTCGGGCCGGGCTGGCTCGCCGGGCGCAACCGGGCCGAGATCGCCACGACGGCCGGGCACGGCCTCGAGGCCCTCGACGGATACTTCTCGCTCTTCCTGCCGCAGCTGGTACTCACCGCGGTGGCCACTCCGGTCATCGTCGCCGTCATGATGCTCCAGGATGCGACGAGCGGCATAGCGGTGCTCGTCACGCTTCCCCTGATCCCCCTCTTCATGGTGCTGATCGGCTGGGCCACTCAGAGCGTGCAGCGGGCACAGTGGCGCAGCCTCACCCACCTGTCCAGCCGATTCCTCGACCTCGTGAACGGGCTGGCCACCCTCAAGATCTTCGGTCGCGCCGAGCGCCAGCGTTCCCGTATCGAGGCGATCACCGAGGGCTACCGGGTCGAGACGATGAAGGTGCTGCGCATCTCCTTCCTCAGCGGGTTCGCGCTCGAACTGATCGCCAGCCTCTCGGTCGCCCTCGTCGCCGTCTCGGTGGGCCTGCGGCTTGTGAACGGCGACCTCGGACTCGGAGTCGGCCTGTTCGTGCTCCTGCTCGCCCCCGAGGCCTTCCTCCCGCTCCGGCAGGTCGGGGCCAACTACCACGCCGCGGCAGACGGCATCGCGGCCGCCGAGGACGTCTTCGTCGTCCTCGATGCGGCGGACGCGGTGCCCACGCCGTTGACGAGGGCCGCCTCTAACTGGCAGCCAGGCGCGCTCGCGCCCGCCGGCGTCCGCTTCTCGCGCGTGACCGTCGACTACGAGGGTGACCGGGCCGTGCACCCCTTCAACGCGGAGATCGACGCCGGGAGGATGACCGTGCTCGCCGGGCCGAGCGGATCGGGCAAGTCCAGCATCATCGCCGCGCTGCTCGGATTCGTGCCATTCGCCGGCGAGATCGACATCGACGGCGACCGGTCGGCCGAGAGGCTCGATCGCGTGGCCTGGGCCGGGCAGAACGCCGGCCTCCTCGAGGGCACGATCGCCGCCAATGTGGCGCTCGGCGCGGCGAGTGTCGACCGCGCCCTCGTCGAGCGGTCGCTCGCGCTCGCGGCGGCCTCCGAACTCGACCAGGACTCGCCCGTCGCGGTGAACGGCGGAGGACTCTCCGGCGGGCAGGCGGACCGGGTGGCGGTGGCCAGGGCCATCTACCGCTGCCTCGACCGCGGCTGCCCCATCCTCGTGCTCGACGAACCGACCGCCGCGCTCGACGGCGACACGGAGGCGGACCTTCTCGTCGGTCTCCGAACCCTCGCGGCGGCCGGGATCACCGTGCTGGTCGCGAGCCACCGGCCGGCGGTGCTCGCGGCGGCGGACGACGTGATCCGGATGGCGGAACCCGCCAATGCGTGACTCCCGACTGCCGGATGCTCGAACGCTGGCCGTATTGCGCCTCGCCCAGCCCCGGCTCGCCCGGTTCGCTCCTGGCGCGCTCCTGGGCCTGCTGTCCGCGGCGAGCTCCGTCGCGCTTCTCGCCACGTCGGCGTGGCTGATCACCCGGGCGGCCGAGCATCCCCCCATCCTGTTCCTCTCCGCGGCGATCGTCGGTGTGCGCGCCTTCGCGCTGGGCAGGGCCGGATTCCGCTACGCCGACCGGCTCGCGAGCCACGACGCGGCCTTCCGCCAGCTCGCCGCCGTGCGAGTGGGCATCTACTCGCGGCTCGTGCCGCTCGCACCGGACGGACTGGGCGCGACGGCTCGCGGCGACCTTCTCACCCGTCTCGTCAACGACGTTGACGAGTTGCAGAACTTGCCGCTGCGGGTCGTTCAACCCCTCGTGACCGCCGCGGTCACCGCCGTGCTCAGCGTGATCGGGATCTCCCTGATTCTTCCGGCGGCGGGGTTCGCCCTCGCGTTGTCCCTGGCCATCGGGTTCATCGTCTCGACCGTCGCCCACTCGGCGATCGCGGCGCGCGCCGAACGCGCCATCGCCCCTCTCCGCGGGGCCCTGGGCGACCGCCTGCTCGAATTCGTCAACGGGCTCGACGTGTTCATCGCCTTCGGCGCCGTCGCGGAACGCCAGGCCGCCGTGGACGAGGCCGACGCCCGGCTCCGCACCGCGACACTCGCGCGGGCTGCCGCGGCGGGCGTGACCGCGGCGGTGCTCTCCGCGCTCGCCGCCACCGCGACGGTCGGCGGGCTGATCGTGGGCATCCCGGCACTCGCACACGGGTCGATCGGCGGGCCGGCCCTGGCCGTCATCGCCCTCGTGCCCCTCGCGGTCTTCGATGTCGTCGGCACAGCCCCGCTGGCGATGGCCGCGTGGCGGCAGGTGCGGTCGAGCGCCGAACGGATCGCCGCGTCGGTGCCGACCGACCCTCCCGCGGAACTACCGACAGAACTCCCCGCTGGCGCACCCAGCCGGGGGAATCCGCCTCCCCAGCCGACGGCACCAGACGGAACCGTCCTCGAGCTTGTCGACGTGGCCGCGAGCTGGCCCGGCGCCACTGAACCTGCCGTGCACGGGGTCACCGTGCGGTTGCGGCGCGGGGATCGTCTCGTCGTGCGCGGACCGAGCGGCTCGGGAAAAACGACCCTCGCCCATCTGCTCGTGCGCTTTCTCGACTACTCGGGCAGCTTCCGCCTCGGCGGGGTCGAGGCGAGAGACCTGCCGCTCGAGACGGTGCGGGCCACCATCGGCCTGGTCGAGCAGTCACCGTATCTCTTCGACGAGAGCGTTCGCCAGAACCTGTTGTTCGCGCGCGACACCGCCACCGACGGCGAGCTGGTGGCCGCACTGGAGCGGGTGGGCCTCGCGTCCTGGCTGAGCGAACGGGGCGGGCTGGACGCTCGGGTCGGCGATGCGGGATCGCTCGTGTCTGGTGGGCAGGCCGGGCGGATCGCCCTCGCCAGGGCGCTTCTCGCGGACTTCCCGGTGATCGTGTTCGACGAGCCGGCCGCGAACGTCGAACCGCGACTTGCGGAGCTTCTCCTGCGCGACATCCTGTCGATCGCGACGGACGAGCACCGCACGGTCATCGTGATTTCGCACCTGCCCGTGCCTGATGCGCTCGTCTCCCACCGCCTCGACCTCGACTCGGCGCGCCCGCTCGAGGCGGCAGGGACCTTCGACCCTACGGCGAGGAGCACCCCCGCCCTTTAATGACAAGACGGGAGGAGCACGTCATGTCACCACAGGAGGAGAACATCGATCTCTGGTCTCCCCAGGGTCCGGTCACGGTGCTCACCGAGGCCGAGTCGTGGGAGTTGCTCGACGGATCCGCCTTCGGGAGGCTCGGCGTGAGTGTCGCGAACCAGCCCGAGATCTTCCCGATCAACTACTACGCCGACGGGGACACGATCCTCTTCCGCACCTCGGAGGGCACCAAGCTGCTCGAGCTGACCATCAACTCCAACGTCGCCTTCGAGGCGGATGCCTACACCGACGAGTGGGCCTGGAGCGTGATCGTCAAGGGCCGTGCCCAAATGATCGAGAATCAGGAAGACATCTTCGAGGCCGACCAGCTTCCGCTCAGCCCCTGGATTCCGACCCTCAAGTACATCTACGTTCGCATCACGCCGACCGAGATCACCGGGCGCCGCTTTCTGCGCGCACCGGAACCGGAGCGCTACTAGCCGCCCCGGGCGGGACCAGGCCGCACCCACCCTCCTGGGCACATTTGTGGTGCTGGTGCGACCTGGTTCCCGAGCTCAGGCTCGCGGCGGGGAGAGCCTCTCGGGGCTGCTGAACCGCGCGGCGCGGCGGGAGATCCGATGGGCCCGACCTCGCGCTCGCGGCAGGACCAACGCCGGGCGCGGGCGCGCGAACAGCCAGGTCTTCGCCAGCTCCACGAGAACGAGGTAGACCAGGATCATGCCGACGAGCGCGAGGAAGAACGGCGCGGGAAGCGGCGTGAATCCGAGCACGGCGGCGATCGGGGAGAACGGCAGATAGGCGCCGATCGCCACGACGCCGAGCACCGCGCTGAGCAGCCCGACGGACGGCCGGCTCCTGAAGAACGGCACCCGCCTGGTGCGGATCGCGAAGATGATGAGCGTCTGGGTCGCGAGCGACTCGATGAACCAGCCGGCCCGGAACTCCCCCGGCGCCGCGTGGAACACCAGAAGCATCAGGGCGAAGGTGGCGAAGTCGAACAGGGAGCTGATCGGTCCGAAGACGAGCATGAAGCGCCGGATGAACTTGATGTCCCAGTGCGACGGCGCCACCAGCTGCTCCCGGTCCACCCGGTCGCCGGGAATCGCCAGTTGGCTGCTGTCGTAGAGCAGGTTGTTCAGCAGGATCTGGCCGGGGAGCATCGGCAGGAAGCTCAGGGCCACCGACGCGACGGACGCGCTGAACATGTTGCCGAAATTGCTCGAGGTGCCCATGAGCACGTACTTGATGGTGTTGGAGAAGATTCGACGCCCCTCCATCACCCCCTGGGCGAGAACGCCGAGGTCCTTGTCGAGCAGGATGATGTCGGCGGCGTCCTTGGCGACATCCGTCGCGCTGTCCACCGAGATGCCGAGATCTGCGCGGTGCAGGGCGAGGGCGTCGTTGACACCGTCGCCCAGGAATCCCACGGCTCGCCCCTGCTGCCGCAGCTGGGCGATGATGCGGGCCTTCTGTTCCGGGGAGACCCGGGCGAAGATCCCCGCGCGCCGCACGGCGTCGGCCAGCTCGGCATCGGAGAGGGCATCGATCTGCGCCCCGGTGAGCGTCTCGCCGGATTCCAGCCCCAGGTCGCGGCACACCTTCTCCGCGACCTTCGCGTTGTCGCCCGTGGCGATCTTGACCGTGATGCCGAGGGCGGCAAGCTGGGCGAGGGATTCGCGGGCATTCGCCTTGGGCGGGTCGACGAAGACGAGGAATCCGGCGAGGGTCAGGTCCTTCTCATCCGCGGCGCTGATGGAGCCGAGCCCGGTCGCCACGCGAGTCGCCACGGCGACGACGCGAGAGCCCTGGTCGTACTGTCCGTCGAGCAGCGGCTGGGCCCCCGCTGGCACGTTCACACAGCGCGCCATCACGTCTTCCGGCGAGCCCTTCGTGACCAGGAGCACCTGGCCGGTGGCCTCGCGCACCAGCACGCTCGTCATCCGGCGCTGGTGGTCGAAGGGGGTCACGTCGATCTGGGTGACCGTGGCCACGTCGGCGGAAGCGGCATCCGGCGACTCCCACAGGGCGGAGTCGAGGGGGTTCTGGCCCAGGATCGACACCTGCGGCCGCGAGTAGTCCACCTCGGTCGCCAGAAGCCCCCAGCGGAAGACCTCCCGGGCGGTGGAACCGGAGTCGGCCGGGAGGGCGGCGGTGAAGCCGATGCGGCCCTCGGTGAGGGTGCCGGTCTTGTCCGTGACGAGCACGTCCATGTCGCCGAGGTCCTCGATGCAGATGAGGCGCTTGACGAGCACGCGTCGACGGGCGAGCGCCCGGCTGCCGGTGGCGAGACTCGTGCTGACCACCGCCGGGAGCAGCTGCGGCGTGATGCCCACGGCGATGGCGAGCGAGAACAGCAGCGACTCGAGCAGCGGTCGTTGGAGCAGCAGATTGGCTACGAAGATCAGGGCCGTGAGGGCGATGGCCACCTCGAGGAGCAGCACCGAGAACCGGCTCAGTCCGAGCTGAAACTCGGTCTGGGGCTGCCGGGTGCTCAGGCCCATCGCGATCCGACCGAATTCGGCCCGCCCGCCGGTCGCCACCACCATGCCCGTGCAGCTTCCGGCGTGGATGATCGTGCCCATGAAGATGCAGGACGTCAGGTCCCCGAGGGCGGCGCCGGCCAGCACCGGCGCGACCGACTTCTCCACTGGCAGGGACTCCCCGGTGAGGATCCCCTCCTCGCAGAGGAGGTCCTCGCAGGCGATCACCCGGATGTCGGCCGGGATCACCGCGCCGAGCGCGAGGCGCACGACATCGCCGGGCACCAGGTCGATCACGTTGACCTCGGTCGGACTGCCGTCGCGGATCACGATCGCGCGATGGGCGATGTTCGAATGCAGCGCCTCCGATGCCCGTTCGGCCCGATACTCGTTGCCGAACCCGAGCCCGACGCTCACGATCACGATCACGCCGATCACAATCGAGTCGGTGGTCTGCCCGACGAACAGGGAGATGCCGGCCGTGACCACCAACAGGATCAGGATGGGGCTGCGGAGCTGGCGGCCGAGCACCGCCCAGCCGTTCGCCTTGTGGGTTCTGAGCGCGTTCGGCCCGACCACCGCCAGCCGACGAGCCGCCTCAGCGGTCGTCAGACCGGCGGGCGTCGAGCCGAGCGCGGCGGCGACCTCGTCCACGCCGCGCGCCGCCGCATCCTCGATCGACAGGGAACCGACCGTCTCCGGCGCCAGAGCTCGCCCGGTGACCCCCGTTGTCATGCCCCCGCCTCAGGCACCGAGGACGGCGTCTGCCCCTGTGTCCAGGGCGTCACCGGTCGGCTCCTCGGTCTCGCCGGGCCGCGCATCGAGCCAACCCCAGCCGAGAACATCCGGGCTATCGATTCCATGCTCGTAGGCGAATGCGCGGTGCCGGGCACGCTCGTCGTCGAAGTGCTGGGCGAGCCCCGCATAGCGTTCGCCGAGGCCGGGCACGTGCCTGATCACATCCATCGCGAGGCGGTAGCGATCAAGATCGTTGAGCATGAGCATGTCGAACGGTGTCGTCGTGGTGCCCTTCTCCTTGAACCCGCGCACGTGGATGTTGTCATGATTGGTGCGGCGATAGGCGAGCTGGTGCACGAGGGCCGGGTAGCCGTGGAAGGCGAAGATCACCGGCTTGCTGGTGGTGAAGATGGCGTCGAAGTCGTTGTTCGGCATGCCGTGCGGGTGCTCGAGCGGATCCTGCAGCCGCATCAGGTCGACGACGTTGACGAAGCGGACCCGAAGTCCCGGGATGTTCTGCCGAAGCAGGTGCACCGCCGCCATCGCCTCGAGAGTCGGCACGTCCCCGGCCGCCGCGAGAACGACGTGAACGTCTTCGCCGTCACGCTCCGTGCCCGCCCAGTCCCAGATGCCGATTCCCCGCGCGCCGTGGATCCGCGCCTCCTCGAGGCTCAGGAAGGTCGGCGCCGGCTGCTTGCCGGCGACGATCACATTCACGTAGTCGCGGGTGGCCAGGCAGTGCTCCGCGGTCACGAGCAGGCTGTTGGCGTCGGACGGGAGGTACACCCGAACGACCTTGGCGCTCTTGCTCACCACGTGGTTGAGGAATCCGGGATCCTGGTGCGAGAAACCGTTGTGATCCTGGCGCCAGACATGCGAACTCAGCAGGTAGGTGAAGGAGGCGACCGGCCGCCGCCAGGGAACGTGGGCGCTCGACTCAAGCCACTTCGCGTGCTGGTTGAACATCGAGTCGACAACGTGGATGAAGGCCTCGTAGGAGTTCATCAGCCCGTGCCGGCCGCTGAGCAGGTAGCCCTCGAGCAGACCCTGGACGAGGTTCTCGCTCAGGATCTCGATGACCTTTCCCTCGGGGTCGAGGTGCTCGTCCGTCGGCTCGAACGAGCCCTGCCACTGCTTGGCGGTGACCTCGTACACGCCGTCCAGGCGGTTGGAGGCCGTCTCGTCCGGTCCGAAGATGCGGAAGTTGTCGGGGTTGGCCTTGACGACGTCGGCGAGCCAGTGCCCGAGCACCCGCGTGGCCTCCGACGTGGCACCGCGGCGCGCGCTCACATCCACCTGTCGGTTCTCGATCGGGGGCAGCGCGAGGTCCCTGAGCAGCAGGCCACCGTTGGAGGCGGGGATGGCGCTCATCCGCTTCGCGCCCCGGGGCCTGATGGACTCGAGGGTGGGCGTGGGCCGGCCCTCGCGGTCGAAGAGCTCCCGCGGGCTGTAGCTGTGCATCCACGCCTCGAGCAGGGCGAGGTGTTCCGGGTTCTCCCGCACCTCGGCGAGCGGGACCTGGTGGGCACGCCAGGTGCCCTCTACCGGCACCCCGTCGACGAAGCGGGGGCCCGTCCAGCCCTTCGGGGTGCGCAGGATGATCATCGGCCAGGCCGGCCGACCCACGGAGCGACCGCTTCTGGCGCGACGCTTGATGCTCTGGATGTCGTCGAACGCCTGCTCGAGGACCGCAGCCAGAGCGTCGTGCACGGCCATCGGATCCTCGCCGTCGAACCCGCCGGAGACGATTCGCGGCGAGTAGCCGTAACCACGGAAGAGGGCGAGCAGCTCGTCCTCCGGGATCCTGGCGAGCACGGCGGGGTTCGCGATCTTATAGCCGTTGAGGTTGAGGATCGGCAGCACGACGCCGTCGGTCTGTGGGTTGAGGAACTTGTTGAGGTGCCAGCTCGCGGCGAGGGTGCCCGTCTCGGCCTCTCCGTCGCCGATCACGCAGGCCACCGTGAGCGACGGGTTGTCCAGCGCCGCGCCGTAGGCATGAACGAGCGAATAGCCGAGTTCTCCGCCCTCGTGGATCGAACCCGGGGTCTCGGGCGAGGCATGCGACGGGATGCCGCCCGGGAAGGAGAACTGCCGGAAGAGCTCGGCCATGCCCTCGGCATCCTGGCTCACGTTGGGGAACAGCTCCGAGTACGTGCCGTCGAGCCAGGCGTTGGCCACCATGGCCGGTCCGCCGTGTCCCGGGCCCGCGACGTAGAGCACGTTGGCCTCGCGCTGCACGATGATGCGGTTCAGGTGCGCATAGATGAGGTTGAGCGCCGGGGACGTGCCCCAGTGGCCGAGAAGTCGCGGCTTGATGTGCTCGGGAGCGAGGACTGCGGTGAGCAACGGGTTCGTCTTGAGGTAGATCTGCCCCACCGTGAGGTAGTTCGCGGCCCTCCACCATTCGTCCACCACGTGGAGCGGGTAACTGGATCTGGTAGCGAGTTCGTGCGAGGTGGATTCCGAGGACGAGACCATTCGGTGGTGATCCTTTCGTTGCCTCTGACACGGTAGACAGAGGGCCAAACAGGCGGACAGGGCCGAAGGTCCTAGGTTGCCGCCAGCGTACTCTTAAGCACGACTCGCCCTCGAAATCCGACCCCGCCTGCGGCGTGGCACGGCTCGGCCGAAGGTCCCCCGGTGGTTACATCAGGATGCGAGAGCGGCCGGCTACACGATGCCTGTCGTGCCGAGCAGCGCCCCGATGGCGAAGGTCACGATGAGGGCCAGGGCGCCCCCGACGACGACGCGCACGGCGGCGGTGAGACGTGAGCTGCCGCCGAGATGCGCCCCGACCAGGCCGGTCGCGGCGAGGGCGATGAGCACGACCACGAAGGTGGCCGGAACCCGCCAGGCCGCCGGCGGCAGAAGGATCACGATGAGGGGAAGAAGGCCGCCGATGAGGAAGGCCACGGCCGAGGCGAATGCCGCGTGCCACGGGCTCGCGACGTCGTTCTCCACGATGTTGAGCTCGGCAGAGAGGTGGGCGGCGAGAGCGTCGTGTTTGGTCAGTTCCGTGGCCACCTGCCACGAGGTCTCCTCGGAGAGGCCCTTCGACCGGTAGATTCCGGCGAGCTCAGCCAGCTCCTCCTCCGGCGACTCGAGCAGTTCGCGTCGCTCCTTCGCAATCAGGGCACGTTCGCTGTCGCGCTGACTGCTCACCGAGACGTACTCGCCGAGGGCCATGGAGATGCCGCCACCGACGAGTGCGGCCACTCCGGCGGTGAGGATCACAGCGGTATTCGTCGTTGCCCCGGCCACCCCCACCACGAGCGCGGCGACAGAGACGATGCCGTCATTGGCACCGAGCACTCCCGCCCGCAGCCAATTAAGCCGCTGGGCGGTGCCATCCCGATGGGGTTCGAGGTCGTGCTGCTGAGGAATCGGCTCTTCTGTGGTCACGTGCACAGCAAAACACGCCGGGCTCTCGCCGTCCAGCAAGGTCAGGCTGTCCTGACCTGCGGCTTGTACTCCAGGCGGTGTCCATTGTCAACGGTCGAGCCGGAATCGGGGGTGGCGGCCTCGGTCACGCGACAATTGAACGCACGCGCAGGGAGCGCAGACAGGGAGGCGGCTGACGTGGACGCACCAGAACCGAGGCTGCTTCGCGGTCGGTACCGTGTCAGCGAACTCCTCGGACGCGGGGGCGGCGGTTCCGTCTATCGCGCCCACGACGAGTTCCTCGCGAGGGACGTCGCCGTCAAGATCTTCCCGGCGAGTACCGACGAGAGCGAGACCCGTCGTCAGGAAGCGGAGGTCAACGTGCTGGCCAGTCTCAACCACCACGGCCTCGTCACCCTCCTCGACGCCGCCATCGACCGCGACGAGTTCGACAGCCCACGCATCTACTTCGTGATGGCCCTTGTCGAGGGCGAAGACCTCAGGCAACGAATCTCCCGGGAGCCCCTCACCCCCCGCGAGGTCGCCCACATCGGATACGACCTGGCCGAGGGCCTGCAGTACATCCACCATCTGGGGGTAGTGCACCGGGACATTAAGCCGGCGAACATCATGATGGTCGACTACCAGAACGACAGCACGCGGCCCCGGGCCAAGCTCACAGACTTCGGGATTGCCTTGCGCACCGACGACGAGCGCTCCACCTCCACCGGCCTCACCGCCGGCACGGCGGCGTACCTCAGCCCGGAACAGGTTCGCCAGACTCCCGTCGGCCCCCCGAGCGACGTCTATTCGCTCGGCCTCGTTCTTCTCGAGTGTTTCACGCGCGAGATCGCCTTCCCCGGCGATCCGGTGCCGTCCGCCGTGGCGAGGGTGCTCGGCGAGCCGCACCTGCCTGAGGACCTGCCCGAGGACTGGCGGATTCTCCTCGCCGCAATGACCGCGCAGAATCCGGACGACCGGCCGGACGCCAACGACCTCGTCCTCGCGCTGAGTCAGGCCATGATCTCCGAGACCGGACGGCACCGGCACGACCTTCCGCTCATCCCGGCGAACGAGCCGCAGCGCCTGGAGGCGATTCGCCGCTACGACCTCGTCAATGCGCCACAGAACGGCTCATTCGACCGCATCACGGCGATTGCTGCCCGGGTGTTCTCGGTGCCGATCGCGATCGTGAGCGTGGTGGACCACGACCGGATCTGGTTCTCCTCGCATCACGGTCTCGAGATCGAGGAGGTCGGACGGGATGCGGGACTCTGCGCGTCCGCGATCCTCCAGGACGAACCGTGGGTGGTGGAAGACGCACGGATCGACCCGAGGGCGCTGGCCAATCCGCTCGTCGCCGGAGAGTTCGGCCTCCAGTTCTATGCCGGAGTGCCACTGCGCACCCACGATGGGTTCCAGCTCGGCACACTCTGTGTGCTCGACGTCTCCCCGCGGCGCGCCACCGCGGCCGAACTCGCCACGCTCACCGACCTCGCCGCCCTCGTGATGAACGAACTCGAACTGCGTCTCGCGGTTCGAGACATCGAACGCGTGTCGGCGACACCGACCGCCGAAATGAGCGTCATCGCTTAAGCGGGGCCCAGGCACCGCGGCCCGCTCCCGCAGGAGTCGCACGGATTCCCCGGTGTCCGGCTCGTCAAAGGCCGAATCTCTTTCGGGCCGCGTCATCCGCGGGACTTTCGCCTCTCTCCCGCTCCCCCGCCACGCGGCACCATGGTGCGCAGACGACGCCCGCCACGGCGGGAGAAACGAGGCGAACGATGGATCTCTCCCGTGCCGCCCATCTCGTGCTCTGCTGGGTGCTCGCACTCGTCGCGGTGAGCGCCATCGCCGGCGGGGGCGCGCTGATCATCGGCTCCCTCTCCCCGGATCTCGCGACCGTGCTCTCGCCTCCCCCGGCCTACCTGAAGGGTTCCCCGTTCTCGTCCTATCTCGTGCCGGGGCTTCTGCTCGCGGTGCTGGTGGGCGGGCTGCATGTCGCAGCCTTCGTCCTGACCGTGCGGAGGGAGCGTTGGCGCCTTCTCGCGGCCGCGATCTGCGGGTACGAGATGCTCATCTGGATCTTCGTGCAGATGATCTTCATCCCGTTCAGCCCGTTGCAGGTGGCGTACATCGTGATCGGGATGCTCGAGCTGGGGCTGGTGCTCGTGCTGCTCGGCCTGTTCTCCCCGGCCGCGGCGAGGGGTCGTCGGCACGGGCTGCTGCACATCGAATTCGACGTCGACGCGAAGGCTCGCTAGGCGTAAAATTCGGTGCGAAAAACACCGCCCAGTCGAACCGCGAATGCCGGTCCGGCGGACGAGGAGCCGTTGGTCGACGCTCCGCGGAACAGGCCAGTTCCCGGCTCCCACACTCGCTCGCGAGGCGCGCGCGGCCGGGCACGCAGCCGCGCAGTCCGCGAGCGCCAAGCAACCCGACCTTCACCCTTCCGAAGGAGCAGAAACAATGTTGAAGGAACTCCACACGGTTCTGCCCGCTGCCGACCTGCAGCGCGCCAGGACCTTCTATCACGACAAGCTCGGCATGGATCCGCAGGACGAGGTCGACGGCGTACTCGTCTACCGACCAGACTCCGGCGCTCAGTTCGAACTCTACGAGACCGCCAACGCCGGAACGGCCCAGAACACCCAGATGGGCTGGATGACCGACGACCTCGACTCGGAGATGGCGACGATGCGAGAGCACGGCATCGTCTTCGAGGAGTACGACGTGCCCGGCATGAAGACGGTCAACGGAGTGGCGACCGGAGACGCGATGCGAAGCGCGTGGTTCCGCGACAGCGAGGGCAACTTCATCTGCATCAGCGAGATGAAGCGCTGACCTTCGCCGCACGACCGACAATGCCCCCGCCGGGTGGCGAGGGCATTGTCGCCTGCGGTCCAGCTGTACTGTCCAGGCAGGTTGGTGGATTGGGCGTGACGACTCGCTTCGGTGAGCGTGAGCGAGGACCTCCTGGCGTGAAAGTGGAGCTGTCAAAGGCAGACCACGTCACGAACCTGGAGGTCCTCGTGTCCCACGTGGATGCTGCTCCGCCGCACGCCGGTCGCCGGACGACGCGCGCCGGACGCTGGGGCTTCTCGGCCCTCTCGCATTGCCGCCCGCATCGGTCGGGCCGCGCTCTGCAGGACGGGCCCCGGAGGCATGGTCGCCTACCCCGCAGACTCCAGTTGTGCAGGACAGCTTGTGCAGGATACGGCAGGGGTGTGGCGACCCGAAGAGTCCCGGTCTGCGGGACGTTCCCGTCGGTTCTGCACCAATCGTCCTCGCCATCCGCCCGAGGCGTCCTGCACAACCCGTCCAACCGTCCTGCAGAACCCGTCCTGCACAACTGGAGTCTGCGGGGCGGGCACCGTGGACGGCGGAGCCGTCCTGCACAACGCGTGCCAAGGGCAAGGGAGTGCCGCACAGTGGCGCGGACACAGGCCCCACACCCCGATAGGAGCGGGCCCACCCATCAGCTGGTTAACCAACGTCCCTTGGGCAGTACATCTAGCGGGTCATGATCCACGCGAGCAGGTAGCTGCGGGAGTTGCCATCATCGATGAACTTCTCCGGCAGGTCCCGTGCGGTGGCCAGAGCGGTCTTCGCCTGCTCGGGCCCGGCGAGCGACGAGTACATCAGCAGATAGTCGCCGAACTTCACGCCGTAGCCAGCCGGTGTCGCCTCGGCGACGTTCTTGCCGATTCGCGCGGCGTCCCCGGCGAGATACCTGGAGGCAGGGCTCATGGGGATGAGCTGGATGCCCAGCTTGGCGTTGGCCTCCGCGCTGAACCAGGTGGAGTAGTCGCGTTTGCCGCCCCAGTTGAGGGCGACAATCGAATGCGAGTAGCCCGTGTACGCGGCATCGGAGGCGGTGAAGTCCGTCCAATACGCCTTGCCGGAAGCCGCCTCGCCCGAGAGCATCCACAACGCCTCCTTCTTCAGGGGCGTATTCCCCGTGACGCCGCTCCACAGCGCGAGACCGTTCCAGGCGCTCACCGCCTCCGAACTCGACTCGAGGTTGTTTCCGTCGGCGAACGGCGAATAGCCGGATGCCCAGGAGTGCCCGGAGTACGCGTCGAATCCGCGGCGGTCAGGGAAGTACTTCGACGGGCCGCTCGTGGCGAGATCGGCCGCGATGAGGTTCATCACCGGAGTGATGTCCTTGCGCAGGACGACATCCTGCGCCGCGGCGACGCTCGCCGCATAGAGGAAGTAGCCGTAGTGGAAGTTGTGGTCGTTGAACTGCTCGGACCCGAACGACGCCGAGAGCCCGACGAGTCCCTTCATCTTCGCGTCGTAGACGAAGCAGCGCTCAGTGCCCGACTTGCAGCCTGCGGGATTGGTCCACTGGCGAAGGGCCGCACCCAGGGTCGCCCCCACGGACTTGGCCACGGCGGTGTCGCCGAGCTGGTTGGCGAGGGTCAGCAGGTTGGCGAGGCGGTAGAGCGCCTTTCCGCCGAAGTAGGTGTCGGCCGGCAGCGCGGTCGTCGCGGCGACGTCCTTGCCCAGTTGGTTCCGCAGCACGCTCTTCTCCGACTCGCTGAGCGACCTGACATCGAGGGCATCCGAGGGCGTGACGACCGGGGTGCTCCAGGCGAGGGAGGTGCCGGCGCAGAGGGACATCGTGCCGTAGGCGGACGGATAGCTGCCGAGGGTGCAGGCCGGCGTGGCCATCGCCTTCTGCTGGTGCGGCAGCACGGCGATGAGCGTGTCCTTCTGTCCCTGCGTGCGGTAGCCGAGCCTGGTCGTGGCGTTCGGGCTCTCCGCGGTGTAGTCGAGGGTCACCGACTGCAGGGGTGCCGCGTGGGCGGCGACGGCCTTGAGGGTGCCGTCCTTCGGCACGGGGAACCAGACCGCGGCATCCCCCTTGTCGAGCGACAGGGTGGTGCCGTCCTGCGCCACCGTGCCCGCTGTCCGCAGGCCGTAGGTGGTGTCGCCGACCCTGGTGGACCAGACGCCGGCGCCGGCATCGGTGAATTGCTGCCCCATCCGCAAGGTCAGCTTCTTCGCCGCCGTGAAGCTCACGAGCGGCGAACCCTCCGCGATGACGGTCGATCCGAGCTGGGCTCCCGAGCCGTCGAGGTGCGCGATGGTCACCGAGACGTCGTCATAGGCGGTGATCTGGCTCCTGGCCGCCCCGGCATCCACCGTGATACTCGGGGTGTTTCCGCCCGTGATGGTGTCCGGGGTGGTCGTGACCGTGGGCAGCCCGAGGGTGAAACCGGTGTCGGTGAGCCCGAAGGAGAGGGGAAGCGGAAAGACCGGAAGCGGCTTTTCGCCGAAGACCAGGCCGGAGAACCAGCGATTGGTGGGCGGCGCGAGTCCCTTCGCCAGTCGCATTGTCGGGACCTTGCCCACGGACTTGGCCGGCAGCTTCGCCACGGTCGAGCCGATCTGCGAGTCGGGGAGAACCGAGCTCGTCGAGGGGTCGGCCGGCGCGTTCGGACTCCCGCAGGCCGCAACCGCGAGCAGAACCGCGACTCCCGCCGCCAGGATTCCCGTGCCGCGAGCAATAGTCGTTCGATTCATCAGATTCCAATCTGCTCGAGCAGCGAGAAGAACGAATCCTTCACACCGGCGAGGGGTCCGTCGTCGCGCAGGTGCATGATCGCCGTGACCGGGGTCCCCGGTTCGACGAGGCCATCGTGGCTGCCCGCGATGAGGTCCTTGCTCGCGATCTTGATCGCGGCATCCGCGGCCCCGGCCACCGTCTGCACCTTGACATCAGAGACGGTGCCGGTGACCCGCTGGTGGTTGGGCAGCACGATTTCGACGCGCGCGCCCTTCTCCACCCTGGCGAAGTCGTAGGAGTCGACCCTGAACTTGGCGAGCACGAAAAACGGCCCGCTGCGGTCGATCGTGGCGAGAGGCTGACCGGCACCGACGAGTCCGCCGACCTGGGCCTTGATGTCGGACACCACGCCGGGCTCGGTCGCCATGAGTGTGAGGGTGCCGTCCTTCGACGTGGTGTACGCGGCGCTCACCGGCACGGTCTTCGGCGACGAAAGGTCGCGCAGAAGGGTCGCGCTCTGGATGGTCATGAGGGGGTCGCCCTTCTTGACCTTGTCGCCCGCCTTCACGGCCTGGCTCACGACGGAGCCGGCGTAGTCGGAGCCGACGGAGTACGCGATGGCGTTGATCGACGCGGAGCCGCTCGCCACCTGGTTCTCGCGTTGGTTGAGCACGAGCGTCGCTCCCGCGACGATCGCGAGCACGATGAGCAGTCCGCCGAAAAGGCGGAATCGGTTTCCCCAGGTCATCGGGTCACCATTCCTTTCGAGTCAAAAGCGTGTACGGGCATCGCCGGGACGGCCGGGGCGACCGGAATGGCTTGAGTGGCCGGAACCACCGGGGCAGCCGGGGCGCGGTGCGCGGCTCGCGCCACGGGCGGCCGGGCAAAGGTGGGATAGAGCTGGGGCGACTCGGGCACCGTCACGCGGGCGACGTGCGCCTCCTTCAGCGCGGCGACGATGAACACCGCGAAGACCGCCGTGCTCGTGAGGTTCCACGCCGTGGCGAGGGTGAGCGTGCCGTGGCCGACATCCTTCATGATCGCCACCCCGGACGTGAGCAGCAGGAAGGCGAAGACGAGTACCTGCGGAATCATGAAGTTGAAGGGTGAGACGCGTTTGCCGGCGCCTCCCGTGACGTGCCACTTCTGCTCCCGCGCGGCGAACACGTTGATGAACGCCCGGATGTAGATCGGAAACGACACCGTCGCCATCACGAGGGTGGCCGGTCGGAACGACCCCATGGTGTTGAACGCGAGCATGATCTGCAGGCCGTAGAAACCCAGGTAGAACAAGAGCCAGGTGAGCCAGGTCACCGTGAGGTTCACTGGTCGCAGGTCGAAGTAGATCTCGAGCGGCGGCACGAGCAGCAGCAGCAGCGGGGTGATCCCGACGAGGTAGTGGGTGGCCGTGACGGTGTACTGGAGTCGCTGGTCCATGGTGAGGCGGTTGCGCGGGTTCAGCGGGTTGTGCCGCATGAGAATCTCGAAACCCCCGGATGCCCAACGCAGCTGCTGCTTCGTGTAGTCCTCCACGGTCTCCGGAGCGTCGCCGACGGCGAGTGTCACGGGGATGTAGACCGAGCGCCAGCCCTTCTCGTGAAGCATGAGCGAGGTCCACACGTCCTCCGACTTGGAGTCGGTGTACATGCCGCCGATGTCGTTGATGGCCTCGCGACGGAAGATCACGTTCGTGCCGACGCAGAATGCCGCGTTGAAGCGGTTGCGACCGGGCTGGATGAAGCGGTAGAACACGGACTGCATGAATCCGGCGCCACTCGAGACGAGATTCTTGATGTTGCCGTAGGTCTGCGGCGTCTGCACGAACGCGACGTTGCCGTCGATGAAGAACGGGACCGTCTCGTAGAGAAAGTCCTCCTTCGGCACGAAGTCGGCGTCGAAGATCGCGTAGAACTCGCCGTTGCTGATCGACAGCGCATGGTTGACGTTGCCGGCCTTCGCTCCGTGGTTGCTCAGCCGCCGCACGTAGCGGGCCCCGATGTCCCCGGCGAGGTCGCGCACGGCATCCGACCCGCCGTCGTCGAGGATCCAGGTGATGTGCTCACCGCGCATCGCGATCGCCGCCGTGGCGGTGCGGCGGATCTTCGACAGCTCCTCGCCGTAGACGGTGATGAACACGTCGACGCCGACACGCTTGTCGTCGAGGTAGATCGCCCAGTCCCTGGGGCTCGACTCGGTGCCCTCCGCCTCGATGCTCTCGGCATCGAAGATGCGCTCCTGGGAGTGATGGAACGCGAAGTCCCGGGGATCGACTCCCCCCGAGAGGATGGTCCACATCGACACGAGTGCCTGGGTCACCAGGATCACCTCGGCGGTGATCACGAGGCTGTAGGGCAACCAGTCCCCGCGATTGGCCGGGTTGAGAAGGAAGAACGTGTACGCGAGCACGCCGATCGTGGCGATGAGCACAAAGAGCACGAGCGTCGGCGAGTTGGCCGCGCCGTTCTCGGCGACACGGGCGAGCGGGGTGTGCTGAGAGCGGCGGTTGCCGCGAAAAGGTCTGTCTTTCCAGAGTGGTGCCATGATGCTGATCTCCATTCCGTTGGGCAGGCGCGATCAATCGCGCCCGGCACGCGTGTGCCGGGCAACGGCGACGATGGCGTTGGCGGTGGGGCTCTCTGTGCCCTTCACCTGCTGCACTGAAACGACACGATCAACGCGCGTGACCCACATGACGTAAATGTCAACCGGAGGTGTCGCGGCGGATGGTGCCGATTACAGGCTAAACACAGCAATGCTGAAAAACCCCGCACAATTGGCTGGTTGTACCCCTATTCGGGGGTCATTGGACGCGATTGTCCCCCGTTGTGGGGACAGTCGCGTGTGCCGCAATCCGTTGGTCATCCCGGCTCAGCCGGCGGGACCAAAGCCACTGGCGCTCCCGCCCGGTGGCCTCGAGACTCGAACCATGGGCGAGCGGCGGAGCACCACTCACGGGTCCGCCCCGCCGCCATTTGACGCCGTCATCCTCGACCTGGACGGGGTCGTCACCGACACCGCGAGCGTGCATGCCCGGGCGTGGAAGAAGCTCTTCGACGAGGCTCTCCCCCGGCTCGCACCGACGGCCCGCCCCTACGACGAGGCCGATTACCGCAGCCACCTCGACGGTCGCACCAGGGAGGACGGCATCCGGGAGTTCCTCGCCTCGAGGGCGATCGACGAAGACGCCGAGTTGATCGCGAGCCTGGCAGCCCGAAAGCAGCGTCTCTTCGAGGCTGAGCTCTCGACCGCCGGGGTGAGCACGGTGCCGGGCACCATCGAGTTCCTGCGGACGCTGCGCGGGCGTGGCATCCGCACCGCCGTCGCCACATCGAGCCGGAATGCCGCGCGAGTGTTGAAGGCGGCCGGGGTGGCAGACCTCTTCGACGCGCGCGTGGACGGCAACGACCTCCGACGCCTGCGGATCGCCGGCAAGCCGAGCCCCGCCCTGTTTCTCGAGGCCTGCCGCGCCCTCGGGGCTGAACCGGACCGCACGGTCGTCGTCGAGGATGCCGTGTCGGGGATCCGGGCCGGAGCGGCCGGCGGCTTCGGCCTGGTGGTGGGACTCGATCGATACCTCGACAACTCGCCCCTTCAGATCGCCGGCGCCGACGTGGTCGTGCGCGACCTGCGCGACCTTGACCTCGACGCGGCGGCCCACGATGGAGCGACGAGTCAATGGATGCTGCGCTACGACGGATTCGATGCGGCGCAGGAGGGCACCCGAGAGGCGCTGTGCACCCTCGCCAATGGTTACTGGGGAACACGCGGTGCCGCGGCGGAGGCCGATGCCGACGGCGTTCACTACCCCGGCACCTACTTCGCCGGCGTCTACAACACCGTCACGAGCGAACGGGACGGCGTCGCCACCGAGAGCGAGGCCATGGTGAATGCCCCGAGCTGGCTCCCCCTCTGGTTCCGGGTGGATGGCGGGGCCTGGTTCGCGCCGTCGACCGCGCGGCTGCTCGAGTACCGGCAGGAGCTGGACCTGCGCCGAGCCCTGCTGACCCGTGACCTCCGATTCAGCGACGACGAGGGCCGGATCACCCGCGTGCGGTCGCGGCGGCTGGTCTCCCAGGCCAGCGCGCACACCGCGATGATCGAGACGACGATCGAGCCGGAGAACTGGAGCGGGGTCCTCACCGTGCGGTCCGCCATCGACGGCCGGGTGACGAACCGCAACGCCGCCGGGTCGCCCCTGCTCACCCGACGGCACCTCTCGGCCCGGAAGACGCACGAACTCGATGCGGAGAGCATCCTGCTCGAGATGGAGACCATCCGGTCCGGCATCCACATCGCGACCGCCGCCCGCACGAGGGCCTTCGACGGGGCCCACCAGCTGACTCCGACCCGCAGCTTCCTGGTCGACGAGGAGGGCTGGGTCGCCCACGAACTCGACCTCACCGTGAACGCCGGGCACGCCATCCGGATCGAGAAGGTCGTGGTGGTGCGCACCTCCCGGGACCGCGCGATAGCCTCACCGGCCGAGGCCGCCGCGACCCTGCTCGGCCGGACACCGGGCGCGGACGCCCTGCTCGCCGCGCACGAGCGGGCGTGGCGGATTCTCTGGGACGAGTTCCGGGTCGAGTTGCGCTCCGGCGAGCGCCAGTCCCTCGCCCTCAACCTCAACACCTTCCACGTGCTGCAGACCCTCGCCTCGGTGACCGCCGACCTCGACGCCGGTGTCCCGGCGAGAGGGCTGCACGGCGAGGGCTATGGCGGGCACGTCTTCTGGGACGAGCTCTTCGTCTACCCGTCGCTCACCCTCCGCCGACCGGACCTCAGCCGCACCCTGCTCGGCTACCGCTACCGGCGCCTGGACGAGGCCCGGTCGTCCGCGCGCGCCCAGGGCCTGAGCGGGGCGATGTTCCCCTGGCAGAGCGGCATCGACGGTCGAGAGGTCACGCCTCGCGAGCTGTACAACCCGTTGACCGGCGCCTGGATGCCCGACAACTCCTACCGCCAGCGCCACGTCGGCCTGGGGATCGCCTACAGCGCCTGGCAGCACTACCAGTCCACCGGCGACCTGAGCTTCCTGGTGGACCAGGGCGCCGAGCTCGTGATCGAGGTGGCCCGCTACTTCGCGGATCTGGCCACGCACGAGCCGGCCACCGACCGGTACTCGATCAGCGGGGTGATGGGGCCGGACGAGTTTCACGACGGCTACCCGGACCAGCCGGGAGAAGGCCTGCGCAACAATGCCTACACGAACGTGATGGCCGCCTGGGTGCTGCGGCGAGCGGCCGACACCGTGTCGCTCCTGGCCAGCCGTTCGTGTCGGCCGCTCTGGGACCGGCTGGGGCTTCTCGCGACGGAGGCGGATCGCTGGCTGGACATCGGCAGGCGCCTCACCGTGCCGTTCCTCCGCGACGGCGCTATCGCACAGTTCGAGGGCTACGAGAGTCTCGCCGAGCTGGACTGGGAGCGTTACCGAAGCCGCTACGGGTCGATCGGCCGCCTCGACCTGATCCTCAACGCCGAGGGTGACAGCACCAACCGCTACAAGGTGTCTAAACAGCCGGATGCCCTCATGCTGCTCTACCTGTTCTCCGCCGAGGAACTGCGCGAACTCCTCAGCGAGATGGGCTATCCGCTGCCCGCCGAGGCGGTCGTGCGCACCGTGAACCACTACACCGAGCGATCCACCTACGGCTCGACACTGTCCAACGTCGTGCACTCGTGGATCGAGGCGCGGCAGCGGCGGGAGCGATCGTGGGACTTCCTCACCCGGGCGCTCGAGAGCGACCTCTCCGACATCCAGGGCGGCTCGACCAGGGACGGTATCCACGTCGGCGCCATGGCCGGCTCCATCGACATGGTCGGCCGCTGCTACCCGGGGCTGGAGCTGCGGTCCGACATGCTGTGGCTGCATCCCCTGCTGCCCCCGGAGATCGACTCGATCGCGTTCGACTTCACCTACCGGTCACAGCAGCTGCGGCTGGAACTCTCCCATATGCTGCTCACCGTCACGGTGGAGAGCAGCGGCGCGGCCCCGATCACGGTGGTGGTGGACGGCCATCGCTCCGAGCTCGCGCCGGGGCAGTCGATGAAGTACGTGCTCGATGGCACCGGAGGCTTGCCCTGAGGGCACAGTGCCCCGCGCCTCACGGCTCTCGCTGCGCAACTCTCGCCGGTGGCGGGGGAAACGGTCTCGCGGAGGGAGTCCGACTCCCTCCGCGAGCACATTTTCCCGCCCAGGCGTGACACGACTCCCTCCGTGAGGCAGAGTGGCGTCCGCCGTTGCGCTCTACTTCGAGAGGCCTCGCAGCATCTCGGCGACCTGCACGGCGTCGCCCTGGGGGGCGTCGGAGTGGCGGTCGGGCCGTGCCAGGAAAAGGTAGAGCAGGCCGGTGCCGACGACGACGCCCAGTCCGATCAGCACGATCCAGTCGTTGAGAATCACTCCGCTGCGGCCGGGCCAGGCCAGCAGCAGCATCGCGGCGATCCCGTACAGCAGCGCCGCGACGTTCACCGCGAAGCCGACGCGACCGAGGTTGAACGGCCCGGCCGGCCGCCAGCCCTTGAGCCGCTGCCGGAGGGAGGCGAGAACCACGGCCTGGAATGCCACGTAGATACCGATGACCGCGAACGCGGTGACCTGGTTGAGCAGCCCATCCGGGCCGACGTAGATGAGCAGGCAGATGAGCACCGGGATGCCACACGCCACGATGAGTGCGTTGATCGGCACCTTGCTCTTGGGCGAGACCCTCGCCAGCCAGCGGTGGCCGGGGACCATCCCGTCGCGTCCGAAGGAGAACAGCAGCCGGCTCGCCGCGGCCTGCAGGCTCAGCACGCAGGACAGGAAGGCGGTGAGTGCCACCACCAGGAAGATCTTCTCCCCCACCGAACCGAGACTCGATGCGAGGATGTGCGGGATCGGATCCGGGTCCTTGCCGCTGACGATCGACGCGAGGTCTGGCGCGGCGAGCACGTAGCCGCCGAACGCGAACAGCGCGGAGACTCCGCCGACGAGGATCGTCATGATCATGGCCTTCGGTATCTGCCGTGCCGGGTTCTCGACCTCCTCCGCGACATCCCCGCAGGCCTCGAAGCCGTAGAACAGGAACAGTCCGGCGAGCGCTGCGCCGAGGAAGGCGCCGAAGTAGCTGCCCTTCCCCTCCACGCCCATGCTGTTGAAGAACACCTCGAAGCCCTGGTGCCGCTGGAAGATCAGCAGGTAGAGCCCGACACCGATCACGCCGACGAGTTCAGCCGCAAGCCCGATCTTGGCGACCCGGGCGAGAGTCTTCGTTCCAGTGAAGTTGAGCCCGAGCGCGACGAGGAGCAACACGAGAGAGAGCAGGAGGGTGATCTCCTTGGTCAGGACGAAGCCGAACAGGCTGGCAAAGAATCCGCTGCCGAATTCCGCGATCGCGGTGATCGACACGATCATGGCCCAGATGTAGATCCACGCGGCCATCCAGGCGTAACGCCGACCCCAGAGCCGGCGCGTCCAGGGATAGATGCCGCCGTGGATCGGATACTGCGACACGACCTCGCCGAACACGAGGGACACGAGCAGCTGGCCGGAACCCACGATCACGAGCCAGAAGATCGACGGCGGGCCGCCGGCACTGAGCGCGAGTGCGAAGAGCGAGTAGACCCCGACGAGGGGCGAGAGGTAGGTGAAGCCGAGGGCGAAGTTGCCCCACAGACTCATCGACCGGTGGAAGGAATCCTGGTAACCGAGGGCCTCAAGGTGTTCGCTGTCACCAAGGGTTCTGCCTTCGGGCTTTTCTTCTGGCATCTTTGCCTTTCAGATCTGTCCGGCGGGTGCCTGATGCGCCCCGCCGATGACACCCAATATGTCGAGCCAAACCTAGCGCCGCCCACACCCCAGTCGACCCGAATTGGCCGTCGACAAGTCAGTCCGCGTGTCGCGGCGACTACAGCCCGAGCCGCAGACTGCGCCGGTGCAGCCACCAGGCCACCGCGGACAGCACGGTGAGGATGACGATCAGTTGCAGCGCGGCGAGCCAGCCGGGTGCCGCCGTGTACCACCACGCCACGGGCGGCACCACGACGAGGGAGAGAATCACCAGATGCAGGAAGTAGAGCGCGAGCGAGTTCTCGCCCCACCAGCAGAAGAGTCCGGTGGCCGCCGAGGCGAATCGGGCGCCGAACTCGAACGCCAGGAAGACGATGGCACTGATCGCCAGGGTGATCAAGACGAAGCTCAGCGACACCCGATTCTTGCTCACCGGCACGATCAGCGCGGAGAGTGTCGCCGCGACGGCCAGCGCGGCGCAGCAGACGGCGTAGGGGGCGCGCCCGCTGCGCCAGACATCCGCCACCGCCGTGGACAGCACCAGTAGCGCCGCCCAGGACAGCGCGCCGAACAGACCCCCGTGCACGCTGTGCAGGACGGTCGCGAGCATCGACACACCGAGCACGTACTGGTAGGCGATGAGCAGCAGCACTCCGATGACGAAGCGCGCCCAGGTCGGAAGCCGGACCACCGCCAGGCAGATCAGGCCGGCCACCCCGAGAGCCTGAAGCACTCCCCAGTCGGTGGGCACACCGGATGCCGTCGTCCCGCCCGCGATGAGGGCGCCGATGCCGATCAGGGCGAGATACCTGACGATGAAATGCCGATAGGCGGCCGCGGTGCCGTCCCGGGCCCGCCGCGTGAAGGAGGGGCCATAGTTCAAACCGACGACGAACACGAAGGCTGAGGCGACCGTGTCCGCCACGGTGAAGCCGATGTCGGGGGCGTGCTTGAGGAACGCGGGAACGATCTGAACGCCGCTGAGATAGTCGCCGCCCACCATCAGGATCACGAGCACGCCCCTGAAGCGGTCGATCGCAAGGTTCCTCGTTGATTCTTGCGCCGAGCGCGGCAGCGCGTTCGACTCCCCACGCTCGACTCCGGTGCCGGCTCGCATGGTGCCAACCGTACCGCTAGCGGGCTCTCCGGTGACATTGGCTCACCGCTCCAGGCCACGGAAGGCGAAGCGGCGCGTGCATTGCCGCCCAGCGTTCTGGACCGCGTTGCGCACCGAGTGGGCAAAAGTGGCGCCAAATGCGCAGCAGTGGCGCCACTATTGCCCACTCACGGATGTCGCGGGGTGCAGGGGCCAGCGGATGGGCTTCTCGGTGGGGCGGGGGGGACTTGAAGCCCTGACCGACGGATCTTATCCGCTGTCCTCGGCCCACCCACTTTCCCCGTCTCCCGCCGCGAACGGATACCTCTCGCGAAATGAGCTTCTAGAGCTGGATCGCTTTGACCTCGGTGAATTCTTCGAGGCCGGCATGGCCCATCTCGCGGCCGTTTCCCGACTGCTTATAGCCGCCGAAGGGGGCGAGGGGGTTGAAGTCGGCCCCGTTGATGTAGACCTGACCCACGTGCAAGCGCTTTGCGATGGCGAGGGCGTGCTGGTGCTCACCGTAGATGGACGCGGTCAGGCCGTAGACGGTGCCGTCGGCGATCGCGATGGCGTCTTCTTCGCGAGCATACGCGATGACCGTCAATACGGGCCCGAAAATCTCCTCTTGCGCAATTGTGGCGCCAGGGTCGACGTTGGTGAAGATGGTCGGGCGTATGAACGCTCCGTTTTCGAATCCCGGAATTCGCCCGGGTCCGCCGATAGCGACGGTCGCTCCTTCGGCGATCCCTCGCTCGATGTATCCGTTGACGCGTTCCCACTGAGCCTCCGAAGCGACCGGTCCTACCCGGGTCGTTTCCGCATTCGGATCGCCTACCGCATAGGCGGCGGCTCCGGCGACGAGCTTGCCGACGATCTCGTCGTGCAGGGCCGCCGGGACGAGAAGTCTCGCCCATGCTCCGCAGGCCTGGCCGCTGTTGCTGAAGATGTTCATCAGCGTTGCATCGACGGCGGCGTCGATGTCTGCGCCCTCAAGCACGATATTCGCGGTCTTGCCTCCGAGTTCCAGCCCGACGCGTTTCACCGTGGCCGACGCTGCAACGGAGATGCGTTTGCCTGCAGCGGTGGAGCCGGTGAAGGAGATCATGTCGATGCCGGGATGGGCGGACATGGCCTCCCCCACGACAGGTCCAGACCCGTACACGATGTTGAGCACCCCGTCGGGCAGTCCAGCAACCTGTGCTGCGGCGGCGAGGATCGGTGCCGTCAACGGCGCGAGGTCGGCGGGCGAAGCTGGGTCCGATTCGTGTCATTCCCGTGATGCGCACTCAGCCCATCGCAGCCAGAGAAGTCGCCAACCGCCTGATCGAGCTTGCAGAAGGCTCCGCCGTCGGCCGCTCCCGGGACCTCGCCGGCCCGCAGGCAGAACACCTCATCGAACTCGCCCGTGCGTACGCTGACGCGGCAGGACTCCCCGGGACGATCGTCTCCATCCCGCTGCCTGGCGTCATGGGCACCGCAATGCGCACCGGAGCGCTGCTCCCGGACAGCACCGCGCAAACAGGGATCGCCACCTTCGCAGAATGGCTCAATGCGCAAGACCTCCG
Source organism: Lacisediminihabitans profunda (assembly GCF_008040105.1). Taxonomy (GTDB): domain Bacteria; phylum Actinomycetota; class Actinomycetes; order Actinomycetales; family Microbacteriaceae; genus Lacisediminihabitans; species Lacisediminihabitans profunda. The sequence continues at coordinate 64,951 of NZ_VRMG01000010.1, read as the reverse complement.
CAATTCGTCTCCCCGGCCCCCTGCTTGAGCCCGGTCACACGGGAGGTCCAGCCGCCCGCGCCCGGCCCCAGCGGCCGCGCCAGCCATCAGACAATCACCCTTGCAGCGTCGGCCGGATGACGATCTCGTTGACATCTACCGACCTGGGCTGGGCGACCGCGTAGCCGATGGCTTCAGCGACAGCAGATGCCGGCAACCCCAGTTGCCGGGTCGCGGCCTGCGCGGCGGCTTGGCTGGCTTCGTCGCCGCCACGGTCGGCGAGTTCGCTGACCGTGAGGCCGGGACTGATCACCGTGACACGCACTACGGTGCTCTCCTGGCGCAGTCCCTCCGAGAGCGCGCGCACGGCGAACTTCGTCGCACTGTAGACCGCTGCCGTCGGGTCGACCCGGTGACCCGAAACGGACGCGACGTTGACGATGTGACCGTGTCCCTGCGCCTCCATCAGCGGCAGCACCACGGCGAGGCCGTGCAGCGTACCGCGTAGGTTCACGTCGATCATCTGGTTCCACTCGTCGATGCGCAGAGCGTTAAGCTGCGACAGCGGCATAACGCCGGCGTTGTTGACGAGCACGTCGATACGGCTGTGCAGCGCCAGCGCTGTCTCGGCGAAGGCCTGCACGCTGGCCAGATCGGTCACGTCGAGTTCGGCGCAGTCGGCACGACCTCCGGCCGTCCTGATCCCGTCGACCACGGCGGCGAGCTTGTCGGTACGCCGGGCGCCGAGCACGACCGGGTAGCCGAGCGACGCGAGGTGCCTCGCGGTCGCTTCGCCGATACCGCTGCTCGCGCCGGTGATGAGAACGGCTCCGCCGTCGTGGGGCGTGGTCGTGGTCATGAGGTCTCGTTGAGGTGTGGGGTTGCGCGGGAGTCGCCCGCGATTGGGCGGTACGCGGTGGGCGATCTCAGTTGCCATCGACGCGGTGCAGCACGGTCGTCAGGTTCCAGTCGACGCTGGAGTGGTCGATGGTGGCGTGCACGGGCGAGCCGGCCATTTCGCCGCTGATGCCGGCGGCACCGGCGCGGGCGTGTTCCATGCTGTCGTACGCGACGATGTCGATGATGGTGCCGTCGCCGGTTTCGAGGATCCGGCGCCATTCGAAGCCGGGCTGGCGCGCCAGGTATTCGTCGATGTCGGCGTTGGCCGTGACGAAGTCGGCGGCAGTGCGGCCGGCGGCCGGGCGGAGGGTGGTCACTTCGAGGATCTCGGTCATGATGGGGCAGCTCTCTCTGTCAGTCATGCAGGGTCTGGTTTCCAGTCTCGGTGCGGTGCACCGAGGGAAGAAGGCCGGAGGAACCTAGGTGCGCCGCACCCTGTCGGCGGTCACGCCTCAGGCAGGAGCTCGAACTCCGCTCGTCCCATCACGATGCCGTTCACCTGCAGTTCGATGGCGTGCGGTCCGGGATAGTAGCGGCGAGTCGTGATCGCGCGGAATGAGTGGCTACGCGTGCGATCGAGGCGATCGCCCGGTGCAAGCGTCGCGGTGGTCAGCTTGAACGTCTTGCCGGTCTGTGTGCCGTTGGCCTTCCTGTGGTGCACGATGTAGTCGATGGCCAGGCGGGCCGGCACGTCACCGTTGTTGGTCACGCCGACGGCGAAACGCGCGGTTCCGCCGAAGGATACAGCCGCGGCATCCAGAACGGGGCCGTCGACGGCGATCGACACTGCCGGAGCGAACCCGAGCAGCGACAGGGCGTCGGGGTCGCCGCGCTTGATCAGTGTCCGCAGCCCGCGGGCGACCAGTCGCGCGGTGTTCTCGTCGGGGTGCGCGAGCCAGGCCCGCGCCGTCTCGACGACGATCGCCGGTTGCTGACGGCTGAGGTCGTTGAGATGGTTGGCGACCGAACGCCGCACGTATTCGCTGGGGTCGCGGTAGAGCGCGGTGATGATCGGCAGTGTCGCCCGCGGGTGGGTCAGGAGCCCTTGCACCCGTGTCGACCACGGCAGGAAGGCACGGGTGCCCTCGGAGGCGAGGCGTCGGATATCGACGTCGGGAGATGCGGTCCAGGTCTGGATCACGGAGAGCGCCCGATCGAGGTCGTGGTCGAGCAGGCTGCGGATCGCAAACTCGGAGGTGAGCCGCGAGGTGAGTTCGGCAAGCAGTTGCAGGGCGTCGTCGAAGGCTGCGCCGGTGTTCTCCCCGATGGCCTTAGTGGCCACAGCTCCCGTGACAGGCCAGATCAACCAGCCGCCGAACATCGGACCACCGTGCTGGGCCCGCCGGATCGTCGCGACGAACGATCCATAGTCGCCGGGCAGGTCAAGAAGAAGGGCGTCTCTGAGCAGGTCGCTTCGTTCGCGCAGAGAGAGGGGCGCCAGACTCGTCGACGCCGATTGCAGGCTGGTCAGCGCTGCGGTCGGCGCCGCGACATGGATCGCCCGCACCAGGGCGTTGGCCGTGTGGGGTCCGATGAGTTCGTCGGCGAAGGGCATGGGTCGGCTCTCTGTTTGCGGCTGTCACCTCAGATTGCCCCAACTACCCGGGGCGCAGGAGGCCGCGGTTCCCTAGGTGCACCGCACCTAGGGAACCGCGAGACCTCGCGACTAGGTTGGCATAGTGCACACTCTCACTGGCAATGCATTGGGCGAATTCCTGCGAGCGAGCCGCGGCAACCTCGACCCGGAAGAAGCCGGCCTCGCGGGTGGGCGCGGAACCCGCCGGGTCGCCGGCCTCCGTCGTGAAGAGGTGGCCGTGCTGGCCGGGGTCAGCGCTGACTACTACGCGCGGCTCGAGCAGGGCCGCGAGCGCAGTCCTTCGTCGCAGGTTCTCGATGCAATCGCGCGCGCATTGCGGCTCGATAGGGATTCACGGGGGCACCTCTACCGCCTCGCCGGAATGAACCCGAGTTTGCGGGCCGGAAGCTCGCGCGACCTCGTCGACCCCGCGCTACTGACGCTGCTCGATTCCTTCCCCGCCGCTGCCGCGTACGTGCTCGGGCCGTCGTTCGACATCCTGGCGACCAACTCCGCCGCCGCCGCCTTGTTGGCGCCGTTCGCGCAACCCGGCGCCGACGGCCCTCTCAACATGGTGCGCGTGCTGTTCCTGCACCCCGACGCGAAGTCCGTCTTCATCGAGTGGGACTCCGTGACGCGGGCGACCGTGCACGCCCTGCGCCTGAACGCGGGGTACGACCCCAACAATCCCGCCATCATGGCGCTACTCGACGAACTGCTGCCCGTCGACGCGTTCCGCACGCTGTGGAACGACCAGACGGTCACCGGTCTCGCCCGGGCGTACAAGGTCTTCGTGCACCCCTCGGTCGGCCGCATAGAACTGACCTACCAGACGTTCGAAGTTCGGGATGCCCCGGGGCAGCAGCTGCTCGTCGGCACTCCCGCGATCGGCAGCTCGAGCGCCGACGCTCTCGCGTTGCTCGGCACGCTGCACGCGACTGCCACTCGCGACATCCACGCGTAGCGGCTGCTCAGCCGTCGCTCCTGCGGTGGGCGCTCAGCGCGCAGTCCGCCTCGCGCCGGTCTTCCCACGGGCGCGAGTCGGGGGCTAAGTATAGGTAAAGCCGATAGGGCAACGCGGAATACTCGCTCTTGTTCGAGGTGGGGCGGGTCTCTATCGTGAAGACGACCCAGCCCAGAGGAGTTCGAATGGCCATCCCGCACGTCACACCCACCCAAGGAACCCTGAAGCGAGAGCTGAAGGTGGCCGACGCCGCCGCCTTCTCCGTCGGCCTGATCGGCCCGGTCGGCGTGATGGCCCTGTTGGGCGCCGGCGCCGCGAGCATCCTCGGCGGCGGCGCGACCTGGGCCTTCATCTTCGCCCTGGTCGCCGTCGCCCTGGTCGCCTACGGCTTCGTAAAACTCTCGAGGCACATCTCGCATACCGGCTCGGTGTACGCGACGGTCGGGCTGACCCTCGGCCCGCGGGCCGGATTCCTGGCCGGTTGGGCGCTCTTTCTCGGCTACGTCACGATCGGGGCGGGTTCCGGAATCGAGATCGGCCTCTTCGTCACCCAGTTGCTGAAGGCCTTCGGGATGAGCTTCGACCCGGACTGGGTCTGGGTCACCATCGTCGCGCTGGCCCTGGTGGTGGTGCTCGGTCGCCGGGAGGTGCACGTGATCACCCGCATCCTGCTCTACGCCGAGCTGATCGGCGCGGTGTTCGTCGTGATCCTCGACCTCGTGATCCTCGTGCGAGTCGGCACCGGAACCGCCCCCGGAGGGCAGACCTTCTCCTGGAAGTTCCTCGAACTGCCCGCCGGAACCGACATCGGCATCATCGCGGCGGCCGCCGTATTCGGATTCCTCGCGTTCGCCGGTTTCGAAGGAGCCGCGACCCTCGGTGAGGAGACCTCCAACCCGAAACGGGACATCCCCCGCGCTCTGAAGATCGCGATCATCGTCGTCGGCGCGTTCTATCTGCTGTCGATCATCGCCCAGTCCCTCGGCTACGGTCTCGACGCCGCCGGGGTGAAGAAGTTCGGCGGCTCCAGCGCACCATACGGCGAGTTGGCCGGAGCCTACGTCGGCACCTGGCTCGCCGACATCCTCACGGTGGCCGCGACCATCAGCCTGTTCGCCATCTTCGTCGGCACCCTTTCCGGAGCCTCGCGGGTACTGTTCGCCCTCGCCCGCGACACCGGCAGCACCAGCCGCCTCGCCCGGGTGAGCGCCAATGGCTCGCCCACCGCCGCACTGTCCGTCGTGGCCGTTCTCGCCCTCATCGTCATCGTCATCGAACGACTGACCGGCGCGGCGGTGCTGGACGCCACGTTCTGGGCTCTCACCATCGGCACCATCGCCCTGCTCGTCGCTTACGTACTCGCCACGGTGGGGGCCGTCCGGTTCCTGTTCTTCGGAAAGACCGGCACCACGTCAAAATGGCAGATCGTCGTGCCGATCCTGGCCCTGATGCTGGTGCTCTACACCCTCTACAAGAATGCCGTCGGTCTGGAGGCGCCATACAGCTGGTTCCCGTACATGGTCGCCGCCTGGTTGATCATCGGCGTCGCGATCTCGTTCCGGAAGGGGCTCACCGCGAACATCGCCATTAGTCTCGAGAGAATGACTTCGACGCCGGAGGAATTCGGCGTTGATGCCGCTAAGGAGATCGTGATCTGATGACCCGGATTGCCGCCGTTCAACTCTCTCCCACGATCGCGAATGTGCGGGCGAATCGCGATATGGCAGCGGCGGCGATCGCGGGCGCCCTCGCCGACGGTGCGGACGTCGTCGTGCTGCCGGAACTGACGACATCCGGCTACGTGTTTGACAGCGTGGAGGAGTTGCGGTCCGTCGCGCTGACGGCGGATGATCCGCTGTTCCACGAGTGGGCGACGATGGCCGCAACCCGCCCGGGGAGCGTGATCGTCGCCGGCTTCGCGGAATCCGGGGCGGATGGCGCCCTGTACAACAGCGCGGCGGTCGTCACGGCCGCCGGAGTGCTCGGCGTCTACCGCAAGGTGCACCTGTGGGACCAGGAGAAACGGTTCTTCACTGCCGGTTCTGACGCACCGCTCCTGGTCGAAACGGCCCACGGCCGACTGGGCGTGATGATCTGCTTCGATCTCGAGTTCCCGGAGTGGACGCGAATCGCAGGGCTGGCCGGCACCGAAATCCTTGCCGTTCCCACGAATTGGCCCCACGTGGACCGCCCGGACGGCGAGCGGGCCCCGGAGGTGCAGATCGCGATGGCGGCGGCGCGCGTCAACCGTATGGCGATCGTCTGCTCGGATCGCGCCGGCGCCGAGCGCGGGGTCGCGTGGAACGAAGGCACGAGCATCATCGACGCGGACGGCTGGGTGGTCGACTCAGTCGGCCCCGGAGACGGCATCGCGTGGGCCGACATCGACGCGTCCCTGTCCCGGGACAAGAGACTGGCCGAGTTGTCCGATGCCTTCGTGGATCGTCGTCCCGACCTGTATTCGAAGTTCACGCGCTCGCCATCCTGAATCGTCGCCAGAAGGCAGACCGCGAGCAGCACCAGCGCTCATAAGCTTCAGCTATGACACTGATCCAGATGCGTGTGTTCCTGATGGCGGCCCAGTTGGGGTCGTTCACCGCCGCGGCGGCGGCCCTGCACATGGCGCAGCCGTCGGTGTCCGAGTTCGTGAAGCGCATCGAGGACGCCTACGGGATGCGCCTGTTCGTGCGCGGCGGACGCCGGCTCATCCTCACCCGGGCGGGCGAGGAGCTGCTGCCCCTGGCCGAGCAGACCGTGGCCAATGCGGATGCCGCCGATCGCGCCATGCGGGCGGTCGCGTCATTGAGCGCGGGTGTCGCCAGTTTCGGGCTGCTTCGCAACGCCAACTACTACTCGCTCGCCGAACTGCTAATCCAGTTCACCGAGAGCTATCCGGGCGTGCGGCTGCGCGTCGTCGGACTCAATTCCGTCGAGGTGGCACGATCGGTCGTCACCGGCGAGCTGGAAGCGGGACTCGTGGTGCTACCGATCGACAGCGAGGGGCTCAGCGTGACGCCTCTGCGTCGCGACGAGGTGCTCTACGCGAGCGCGGATCCCACCCATCTCGAATCACCGGTAACGATCGCCGACATGTCCGAACGCAACCTGATCCTCTACGACGCCCACTATGGCTGGCGGGACCCCACGCGCAGGCAGATCACCGAACGCGCCCAACTTCTGGGCATCGTGCTCGAAGCTCGCATCGAGGTCGAACAGGTCGAGTCGGCCCTGGCGCTGGTGTCGGCGGGGGGCGGCGACACCTTCGTCGCCCGCGCAGTGGCCGAGAGCGGCAAGTGCCCGCCGAACATCGGATTCGTGCCGTTCGCCGAGCCGCTCTACGACACGGTCGCGCTCATCCATCGGGAGAACGCGGTGCTCTCCCCCGCCACCGCCGAGCTCATCCGGTTTGCTCGGCGCATGCTCGACGAACCAGAGAAGGCGCCCAGCTCGCCATAGTGAAAACCTATTGCTGAGGCGGAATCTCTCCCCGTTGTGACTGAGGTTGTCCGTTCATAGACTTCACAAATGCTCCAGACGACCACAGTCCTCGCCCGCCTCGACGGCCATTTCTCCCGCGTCAAGATCCCGTCGGTGACCGCGCCCGCCGCCCAGCGGAACCCCGCGGTCATCGAGACGGTGTCCGCCATGCTCGCCGACATCGGCGAACGCGGGCTGGAGGCGGTGCGCCGCTATGCCCGCTCCCTCGACGGCTGGGAGGCCGCCGATTTCGAGGTATCCGCCGAAGACCTGGCACACAGCGGCGACGCGCTCTCGCCCGAACTTCGCGCCGCGATCGAGTTGGGCGCCTCGCGCACCCAGGCATTCGCCCGCGAACAGCGGCGCGGCCTGCACGACTTCGACGTGGAACTGGTTCCCGGCATCATCACGGGCCAGCGTTATATCCCCGTCGGATCGGTCGGCGCCTACCTGCCGGCCGGGCAGTTCCCGCTGACGGCGAGCGCGTTCATGACGGTCGGCGTGGCCAAGGCCGCGGGAGTTCCCAACGTCATCGCCTGCACCCCGCCCGGGCCGGATGGCAAGCCGAACAATGCCGTGCTCTACGCGGCGCACGTGTCGGGCGTCGACCGGGTGTTCTGCATCGGCGGGGTCCAGGCCCTCGCGGCCATGGCGTTCGGGCTGCTCACCGGAACGCCCGTGGACATGCTCGTGGGCGCGGGCAACGCGTTCGTCGCCGAAGCGAAGAGGCAGCTCTTCGGAACCGTGTCGATCGATCTGCTCGCCGGGCCGTCGGAGGTCGCCGTCCTCGCCGATGACGCCGCCGAGGCCGACATCGTGGCCGCGGATCTGCTCGGCCAGGCCGAGCACGGGGTCAACTCACCGGCGGCCCTCGTCACGACGTCGCCCGCGCTCGCCGATGCCGTCCTCGTCGAGGTGGACCGCCAGCTCACCCACCTGTCGACGGCCCACATCGCCGGCCCGGCTTGGCGCGATTTCGGATCCGTCACCGTGGCGGACAGCGCGGATGTCGCGATCACCCTGATGGACGACCTCGCCCCGGAGCACCTGGAACTGATCACCTCCGACGACGACTACTACTTCGAACGCCTCCGCAACTACGGATCCCTGTTCATCGGCCCGTGGAGCACGGTCGCCTACTCCGACAAGGGGATGGCGGGGACGAACCACGTGCTGCCGACCGCGGGCGGCGCCAAACACAGCGCCGGACTGTCCGTGTCCCGCTTCCTGAAGCCGCTGACCTTCCAGCGTGTGGCCCGCGAGGCCACACCGCAGCTCGCCGACGCGGTCGCGGTCATCTCCGCGTCGGAGGGAATGGCCGCGCACCAGGCGACCGCGACCATGCGCACTGCCCGATTCGAGTCGGCGCTGACTGTCGCGTGAGTCGCGCGGTGCGCATCGGCGTGGGCACGCTGAACAGCATTCCGTGAGAATCGAAATCCTCTACGCGATGTCCCAGCCGCCATCAACGATGACGATCTGCCCCACCACAAACGACGCGTCGTCGGACAGTAGAAAGGCGATCGTCGCCGCCACCTCGTCGGGCGTCCCCAGCCGCTTCAGAGGTTGTGACTGCGAAATCAGGTCGATGGTCTCGCGCGTCTGCCCCGCCATCATGGGAGTATCTATCGCCCCCGGCGCAACGCCGTTGACCCGTACATTGCGGTGAATGAGCTCACTTGCAGCACTACGGATGAGGCCAACCGCCGCGTGCTTGCTGGCCGCGTAGTAGGCGAAGTTGGAGAGTGCCCGTAGGCCGGCTATCGAGGCGACGCTCACGATCGCGCCCCCTCCGGCGGAGACCATGTGGGCGGCTGTCACGGCGATGCTGTAGTACAAGCCGCGTTCGTTGACAGCGTGAATCCTGTCCCACATCGCGTCGTCGATGTCCGTGAACGATCGCGGCTGTTGAGCGATCCCGGCCACGTTTGCGGCAAAGTCCAGCCCCCCGAACTCGTCGAGAGCGCGCGCAACCATGGCGCGCAGGGACGCCTCTTCAGTGACGTCCGTGTACTGGAAGACCGCCATGCCGCCATTCCGCACCAACTCGGCAGCCACTCGTTCGCCGGCTTCCGCGTTGACGTCAGCGACTACAACGGCCGCCCCGTCGCTGGCCAGTCGCCGTGCGGTGGCCTCGCCCATCCCTGAGGCACCGCCCGTAACGGTTGCAACCATTCCCGTAAAGCGCATGTTCCACCCTCTACTTGTCCGCGGTCTCCGACGCGAATGCGGCTCGCATAGCGAGAAGTCGCCGGTAGCGACTCCGTCCCTCTTCCGTCAACTGGTCGAGTCCGACAGCGAAGACAAGTAGGGCACCGCTCACCATCCCCGAATAGTAGGAGTCGATGTTGAGTGCCACGATGCCGCTGTTGACCACGGTGAGCAGGATGACCGCGAGCACAGTGCCGAGTACATTTCCTTCGCCACCCGAGAACGACACGCCCCCCAGAATTACCGCGGTGAGCACGCTCAATTCGAGGCCAACACCGACTGACGGCGCCGCGCCGCCGAAGTTGCTCGCAGTGAGAACGGCAGCCAATCCGATGATCGCCCCGTTAAGAGCGAATAGCCCGATAACGACTCTCCGGACGGGGATGCCTACTGCCTCCGCGGACTCGCGATTGCCCCCGATCGCTACTATATTGAGCCCGCCCGTGGTGCGGGCCAGGTACGCACCGAACAGACCAGCAAGGATCACGAAGATCATCACCGGGTTGGGGATGCCTGGGATGACAGAGCCGGCCCCCAACAGCTGAAACGACGGATCGAAATTATTCACTCCCTGGCCTTGTGTGGCGACATTCACGACACCCTGGTAGAAGGTCAGCCCACCAAGGGTGACGATAAGCGGCGAGATGGGGATGCGCCAGACCAGCGCCCCGTTAATGAGTCCGATGAGCGCACCAAGCACGATCGCCAAGAGGATCGCCGGAACGAGTCCGAGCCCCGAGGCAACCACCGTTGCCGAGACTGACACCAGCGAGAACACCGACCCGATCGAGAGGTCGACGTAGCCAGCCACGATCAGCAGCGTCATTCCGATGGCCGGAATGCCGAGGATGGCGGTTTGACGCGCGAGAACCCCAATATTCGACAACGTGGAGTAGTGCGGGTTCACGATCGAGATCACAATGACAAGCAGAACGATGAGCGCGACGAGTGCAGAATTCCGCGAGAAGAGAATCGCACCCACGCGGCTGCGGCCGCTGCGCCGGGGTTCGATATCGATTGCCGAGGTGGCGTCGGGCTTAAGAGCGACCGCCGCCCTGGTCTCACTGAAGTCCACGGTGTAGCCCTTCCATTGCGAATTTGACCGCATCCCTATCGGTGTCCTCGATCGCCGAGTCGAGAACCACCCGACCAAGCCGGAATGCAACGATTCGGTCGGCTACCGAGAAGACGTCGTCGATGCTGTGCGAGATGACGACGGCTGCCAGGCCACGGTCGGCGACCTGTCGGATCAGCCCCAATGTGGCCTCTCTCTGCCGCACGCCCAGCGCTGCGGTGGGTTCGTCGAAGATCACCATGCGCCCCCCTCGGAGGAGTGCGCGACCAATCGCGATCGCTTGCCGTTGGCCGCCCGACATGCGTCTGATTGGAGAGTCGTAATCATCGAGCCTCGCCCCCACTCCACGAACGCTCTCGCGCGCGAGTTCCCTGGCGGCATGACGATCTATCCAGCCGAACTTGCCGATATGCCAGCGCAGCGGAGGATCGCCCAAAACGACGTTCATCGCCGCACTGAGATTGTCGCAGAGGGCAAGGTGCTGGGGAACTACCTCGATGCCATAACGCTGCGCATGCCGCGCCGTCGGCTTGAGCACGAGCTCGTCCCCATAGAACAGCTGGCCGGCATCGGGTCGATCCATGCCGGAAATCACGCGCGTGAACGTACTCTTGCCCGCGCCGTTGTCACCGACCAGTGCAAGCACTTGGCCCGCGTGGATGTTGACACTCACGTCGGCGAGAGCTCGAACTCCCCCGAAGTACTTGTTCAGCCCGCGCGTGGAGACTACCGACTCTGGCTCGACTGTGCCGCTCATTGGGGCTTACCGAAGCGGCCGTTGAACGACGAGTCCGATGGCACAGCGGCTGTGGTTGCATCGTCTATAGATTCCATCCGACTGAGTTCAAGGGGATACACCATGCCCGCTCGGCGTGGACGATATAGCTCGTCGGCGAATGCATCGTATGAGCGCAGGATCTCGCCCGCCACACGCGCGTCGATTGCTCGCTCGAGCGACTCGAGCTGCACCCGGAGTGCGGATTCGGCCCAAGGGTCGAGCACTCGGATCCGCCCGTCGGCATCGATGGCGAGGCCCTTGTGCGCGCTATGGATGACGAGATCCGGCTCGATCACATGGTTGTTCATGTGTCTCACGATCTTCGCGAGGTCCACCCACGCTCCCATGCCGTGGTAGGTGCTCTCGGTTGCGACGAGCGCCAGGCAGTCTTTCCCCCGGGCCGCGCCCTCGTGCGCCGGGCGAGAGAGCCAGTCAAGAGCGTTCTTCATCGCTCCTGAAATAGACCTGTTGTATTCGGGGCTAGCAAGGATGAGGCCGTCCGCCCCGGACACTTGGTCCCGCAACGCGCGCACCTCCTCCGGCGCGTTTTCGCCGTCGAGCTCCTCTGAGTACATCGGTATGCCCTCGAGGGTGACGACCCGTATGTCGAATGAGCGGGGAGCCAGCGCTTGTAGGGACTGTAGAAGGTTCGTATTGAGCGAGCCGCGTCTCAGCGATCCCGAGATGGCGACGATGTTTTTGGTGCGATCTGCAGCGGTCATGGTGTGGTTCCTTGCCTATAGTTTCGTCTGGCGAGAGTAGCCGCGGACGCGCCGTGGCCCTTCCGTCTAGGGCTTAGCTGCTTCGATCTGCTCGGTCGGCGCGTCGCCGAACTTGAGCACCTGATCAACGAAAGCGAGCTGATTCTCAATCCGGTCAGGGTAGTCGGACGGGTTCGCCTCCTGCTTCTGTACAAGTTCCACGTTCTTGGCGGTAACGACCGTCGGGCGCATGATTGCGGTCGTGGGGATTGTCTTGCCATGCAGCGCTTTCTCGAGCAGGTTCTCGCCGGCAATCACACCAAACGGGTATCCGAGGCTCGCCCCGAGGCCGAGAAGTGACTTGCTTCCTATCAGCTTGAAAATCTGATCGTTCGCCTCAGGGCTGACGACCAGGAAGTCGTCGGGGTTCGAATATCCGGCTTGCTTGGCTGCCGAAAGAAGACCGACCGCATCGTCGGCGGTCCAACCAAAGAAGATCTTGATATCCGGATGCGCCTGCAACAGGTTCGCGCCTATGCTCTGCCCGGCCGTCGACGTGGACGCGGCGTTGCCGACCTTGAACACAGTGACCTTGGGGAGTGTTGCCTTTACCCCTGCGATGAATCCTTCAGTGCGGGCGACGTTTGCGCCTGTGCTGTCGATGGTCGCACCGATCGAGGCGCCTTTGAGGTCATGGTCAGCCATCCACTTGGCCGTAGCCGTGCCCAGAACATAACCGAGCTGCTCCTCCGGAATAACGATGTTCAATGTCGCTCCAGTCACGGCCGACCCGCTGAAGTTCACCCATGGGATGCCGCGGTCAGCAGCCTCCCGCGCCAGCGAGTCGTAGCCCTGGCCCGAAATCAGGGTGGTCCAAATCGCGTCGAAGTCCTGTGCCAGGAACGTCTGAACATCGGTCTTGGCCTTCTGGGTGCTGGATTGGCCATTTACCACAGTTGCAGTGAGGCCGGTCCGGTTTTTCTTCACGTTGTCGGTGATGCCATTTGCGATGGTGTCGATCTGGGGAACCGCACAGCACACCGAGATGCCCAGGCGCTGCCCATTGAGGCTGGCGTTCTCCGGCGTGCTCTTGGGCGAGTCAGGCGTGGCGGCCGAACAGCCACTGATGATCACGGCGGTGAGGATTGCCGTGGCGCTTACCGCGGCCAACCTGCGGATTAGGGCTAGTGCGTGAGTGTCACGTCGGGTGAATCGCATGTGTTGCTCCTTAGTCGTCATTGACTCTTGGTTGTGCGGGTACCGCATCTGTGAAGGATCGCCCACCCACGGCGGCGCATCAATCGGCGATCTCCGAACGCCATCGATAGGCAGGACAGATCGAACGCGCGGGACGATCAGTCGTCACGGGCAGCGTTGAGGACCCAGCCCGGCATTGCGGCGAAATCTTCGCGTGGCGGACTGAACACGTCTATGAGCAGGTGCGATCCGTCGCCGACGGCGCGAGTGGTGTGTATGACGCCGGCGGGGATGACTGTCAACGACGGACTCGATACCGCGCGGTGCAGGTCTTCTCGCCAATCGACTAACCGCTCCTTCCACGGCCACCTCAGGTGGTGGACGAATTCTCCATCGAGGGTCACAGAGCACTGCTCGAATGAGTCATGGCTATGCGGCGAGAGGTGGTTCGTGTCGCGCGGCCCCTCTGTGGGGTACATCACGTTGACCATGATGTTCGCTCCTGTGTAGATCCTCCCGAACCTGCCTGTTTCGGGAGGGACTTCAAGCCTGTAATGCCGGATATCTGCACTTCCCGGCAGCCCATCGTGCCGGCTGAACACCCTGAGCAACTGGGTCGGTCCCTCCGTGGTGATTCGACTATCACCTGCAGGAACGATGACAATCGAGCCCGCGGGAACATCCACCACTTCTGCGCCGGATTCGACTCGTATTGCTGAGCCCAGCACCAAGACAAGGTGTTCCGCAGCCTCACCGGCCACGTGCACGGTACCGCCTGGCGGAAAAAATCGAGTGTAGGCGAAGGTCAATCGCTGCGACGCGCCCTTCCACGTACGACTGGTCCCGTCCTCGTGATCCGGTAACCGCGCACCGAACTCAACGATGGTCGCGTCGACCGCCGGTGTGACTGTGGCTCCTGCCGAATCCGGCAGGGAAGATCTGGGGTCGGTGGACTCAAACACGGGTCACGCTCCTGAGCGCCGTCTGCAGAACACTCAGGTCAGAGCCGACGATCGTGTAGTCCCACGCGGTGTCTGCCCCGGCCATGCCACCGAGCAGGGCGCCCTCCCCTACCGCCGCCTCGCGGATCGCGCGTTCGCGCTCGCGGATCTCATTCGCGTCAAAATCAAGCGAAACCGTCAGGTCTACCGAACCGATGAACACCACATCGGCACCGGCCCCAATGATCGAGGCCACAGGATCCACGGTGTGGGCAGTCTCGATCTGCACGACGAGAATCGGTGGCGAGTCCGCGGCAACCGATACATAGTCGGCAAGGGACAGGGCGCCGAACAACGACATCGCGTTCGTCGTCGATACCGAGCGCCTCCCCGAGGGCGCCATTCGCGTCGCCGCGCGGAGTGCTACGACTTCATCGACCCGCGTAACTGAGGCCAGTTGGATTCCTACGGCACCTTCTTCCAGGTATCGATTTATTGCGCCACGATCCACGGAGGGAAGACGAACAAGTGCAGGGATGCCCGCCAGACGAGCCACCCGCAGGAGAGAAATGCAGTCCGCGTCGGTGAGGGCTGAGTGCTCGAGGTCGACCACCACGAAGTCGAACCTGGCGAGCGCGGCCATCTCCACGATCTGCGGGGCGGGAAGCTTGAGGAATAGCCCGCGCGGGGAACTGCCTCGCCCGAGGATCATCGCCGCACGGCAAGGGCGATAGGTGAGCGCACTTCGACGCGCTTCGCGAGCCACTTTTCAGGGATCGACGAGCCCCACTCGTCAACACCACGCGGGTCGTCCATTGACCACACCTTGGGCCCGTCCCAGCGCGGGTCCTTTCCGATCACGATCATGCCGGAGCCCAGCTCGACCATCATCCCGGAGGGATCCTCCGTATAGGCGAAGGCGCTGCCGCCAGTGCCGTGCCTGCCCATCCCCCACACCAGGTAGTGGTCTGTGTCGACGTAGTTGTCCGCGCGCGCGACCAGGTCCGCAACGTCTCTGTAGTCGAAGGCGATGTGGTGCAGCTTGATGTCGGCGCTCTCGAGGATCGCGACACCGTGATGGGGAGCGCCCTCAACGGGACAGTGCAGCCACGCTAGGAACGGCTGCTCCTTGCTTCGCAGCCAGTCGGAGGGGCGCAGGCCAAAGGCCTCGACCATGAAATCCACCACGGGCGCAACCTCGGGGACGCCGATGTTGAAGTGAGAGAACTGGTAGGGGCGAGCAATGTCCGACGCAGGCGGCTCTGGCACCGCCTGCATTCCCGTGTAGAGCTTCACTCCGAAACCGCCCGGGATCTCGAGCACGTGGGCCTCCGCGATTCCCTCGTGCCGCAATTCGCCGCAGTCGACGGCTCCGGCGGCGATCGCCTGCGCGACCGTGGCTTCGAGTTGGCCTTCAGCGACCTCGAGGTTCAAGTGCCTGAGCGCCGTAGTTCCCGTGGTGGACTCGACGAGGATCATCTCGTGGTGCCGAGTCGTCGCGGAAAGGTAGCTCGTGCGCTCGACGCGCTCGGTCTCGACGAGGCCGACCTTGTGCTGGAAGAAATCAATGGAAGCCTCGAGATCGGGAACCTCGAGGGTGATCGAGCCGATGCGTGTGATCATTGCGAACCTTTCGTGCGTGGGGTGGCTTGAATGGGCGTGACCAGTTCCCCGCTTCCGCGGAATATCGACGCCAGGGCGAGACGACGAAAACGCCACCTGCGGTCGACGCGATGAACTACCGCGTCGAAATCGGCGACCAAGAGGGGCGGATGGGAGTCCAGCACCGGAACACCGTTTGCTGCGTACAGGACCATGGATGCCGTGAGCACGGCCTCCTCGGATCGCACTGACGCGAACCGGAGGTTAGTGAACAGGTGGCGGCTTACACGGGGCCCGCGAGCCTGGCGCTCGGCGAATGCCGTCGCAATGACCGCCTGTCCCGTCAAGGCCTCTCCGTCGATCGAGTACTCACCATCGTCAGCGAAGAGCTCGTGCACCGAGAGTCCGCCACCGATGTCGAGACGGTACGCGAATTCCGCCACCAGCTGCTGTATTTCGAGAACAGCGGCGAGACGGGCGCGTTTCTTCACGGTGGGCTCCTTTGCCTTCGCTCAAGGATGTGGGTTCACCCGAGGCACATCAATGCCCATTCCCCGAAGGGGATCAATCGGCATATACGATCAATCAGCTCAAGGTCTCCGAGAGCGATAGGCGGTTCTGCTCGGTTGCGGCCTCGGCTGCCACGCGAAGCAGCTCGATCATCTCGGCCCTCTGCTCGTCGTTGTCCCGCGGCGCTGAGATAACGCAGACATTCACCCAAAGGTCGTCCTCGGCGAGCAGCCGGAAACAAACGCCTGGCGTTCGGCTGATGGAGGCGACGGGCGCCGGATGCACGCCCACAGCCCTCGAGGTTCGGACATGGATCCCGATCTCGTCGTAGCCCGCGACCTCCTCAAGCGCAGAGCTCGTGAGGCCGGCCTGCACCATCGCCTTCTGCAACTTGGCATCCAGGAACGAGTTGTTCGGGCGCGGCGAGACCAGGAGGTGGCGCTCTCGAAGGTCGGATAACCGCAGTCTGGCTTTTTGCGCGAGCGGGTCGTCCTGCCGTAGTACCGCCACAAATGGGCTGCGTGCGATGACCAGGTTTTCCACACCATTCGGCACGCTAGCCTCCCAGCACAAGCCCAGATCTACCGCGCCGTTCACTATTCCCTCGATCTGATCGTGGGTGTGCATGAGCCTCGGGCGCCATGCGGGTCGCCTCTCGACTGCAAGCTGGTCGATGAGGTCAAGGAGATTCGGGAAGAGCCAGTGGCCGAGTTCCGGCGTGTGGGCGAGCTTCAGCGATCGCACGCCAGACGCGACCTTTTGGAACTTCGAGTAGCCGACCACGAGCGCGTCGTACTGTGGTTTGAGCTCATGCAGGAACTCAGCGCCGAAGGTGGTCAACGACACCCGCCGACTCGTCCTCGCGAAGAGTCTCTCGCCCAACTCCACTTCGAGCTGCGTGACGTGTGCGCTCACACTGGACTGAGCGATGAAGAGCCTTTCGGCCGCCCTGCCATAATGAAGCGTCTCGGCAACGGTGAAGAAACACTCAAGCTGCCTGAGGTTGAAACTCATACTCTGCCCCTTGTCGAGATTCTGGCATAGTTACGCCGCGCTGAGTGGTGGAGTTTCTCAACACCGTGCGGATAAGTTGCTTCAGTTTAAGTGGCGGTGAGTTCGGGGATGAGGTTCGCCTCCTCGATGGTCGCTTGCGGGTCGTTCATGGTCGTCAGCTCCAGCATGGAGGACTCGGAGAAGCAGCGTCGTTCGCCGACTTCCCACTCGTCGTGCTGCTCGACCAGAACCGACCCGTCTTCGGGCGCAGTTCAGCAGCTCACAGGTCGTTGCCTGCATAGGACTGGTTGAAACTCTTGTTGGTCAACGGGAAATCCGGAACAATGGTGTCCGCTAATGCCGCCGGAAGCGCGCGCCAATTGAAGAATGACGGGTCGACGATCTTCACCCTGCTCAGGGTGCCGGCCGCAGTGAGTTCTACCCGGTGCACAATGGTTCCGCGCCATCCCTCGACGAAGGAACTCCCACTTCCCCCTGCCCGGGGAGTGACTGTCCGGCCGCGTCCGAGTGACCCCGCCAGCCTCTCAATCAGGTCGATGGATACCGTCGTTGAGACAGCAAACTCGCGCGCACGAATGAGATAGCGTGCGAGCACGTCGCCGCCCGTCTCCACGGGTACCTGAAACGAGTCGCCGAGGTCGACGAAGGGGAGGTCCCGTCGCGCATCGACGTCGATCCCGGAGGCACGGGCGACATATCCGAGCGTGCCGAACGCTAGCGCCTGTTCGGCATGAAGAACGGAGGTGCCAGCGAAGCGATCCCGGACAATCGGATGCGCGAGCGTAATGTCGACGAGTTCCTCGACAGCGTGCGCGATGCCGCGCAGCGCCGCAGGGTCGGGGAGCGAACGCACCCGCGCACCGCCCACGCTCAGGCAACCGCGGAGCAGTCGGTGACCCGCAACAGCTCGGTTGATTCGCATGAGGGACTCTCGCAGGCGTTGCGCGTGGACGTTTGCGATGCCGAATCCGGCATCGTTTGCCAACGCGCCGAGATCGGTGATGTGGTTGTACAGCCGCTCCAGTTCGAGCAGGAGCGCCCGCACCAGCAGGTCAGGTGCAGGCACGTCGATCCCTGAAGCCTCCTCGACAGCCGCCACGAACGCCAGCGAATGGCCGATCGAAGTATCGCCGGTGATCTGCTCGGCGAGTGTGATCGCCGCGGCGGGGGTTTGTCCTTCGAAGAGCTTTTCGATGCCGCGGTGGAGGAACCACAGCCTGGTCTCCATGCGGACGATAGTCTCGCCGACGACGGAAAACCGGAAGTGGCCTGGTTCGATGATGCCAGCGTGGATCGGGCCGACCGCGATTTCGTACACGCCGGCTCCCTCGACCTCGACAAAGGGGAACGAGGCGATGTCGGGACCGAAGACCGGAGCGACCTTCGCATCACGGCGCATCGGGTGCCAGGAGTGCGGCCAGTGCGCATGCCGCAGCAGGCGGTGTGGCTGCGGATGTCCTTGTGGCAGAACGCCGTAGAGGTCGAACATCTCGCGTTCGAACTGTCCCGCGGAATATGACACCTCGGTGAGGCTGGGGACCCACGCGTCGTCAGCCGGGATAGACACGACCACCTCGATCGGTTGCTCGCGGGACCTCCCCGCAAAGAGGTACACAATTCGAAAAACGTCGTCGTCTTCGTGGCACGCCACCAGGGCAAGGCGGTAGCCGCGCTCCAGGAGGGCGGATGCTTCGCGCAAGAGTTCCGTGCGATCAACCGCGCGGACGTTGCTTCCGGTGTCCTCGCTCACTATGGCGTCCAACTCAACGCCACGGCGGCATCAGATAGCACGGTGCCGATTGGGCCGGAGAGGAAGGGAATGATCGCGCACGCTCCGAGCGCCAGAGCCAGAGGCGCTATCGGACCGTGCGGAGATCGATCGAGCACCGAATCCACGCGCGGGGCCGGCAGGTCAGCCGACCCGAACATCATGCCCACTGTCAACCGGGTCATTCCAGCGAAGATGACCAACATGAGCGCCAAGGCCACCGACATGACCACACCCATCCCTGTGGCCCATCCGGCGAGGATGATCCCGACCTCGGAAAAGAAGATTCCGAACGGCGGAAAACCCAGCAGGGCGACGATGCCGATCAGCCACGGTACCGCCAGGCCCGGCCTGCGTGCGAGCAGGCTTCGCACGTCGGAGATGATCGGTGTGCCCTCGGCTGTGAGCAGTCTCCCGGCAAGTATGAAGAGGCTCGCCTTGATCAGACCGTGGCTGAGGATGTATAGCAGCACAGCCGGAAGCGCTGTCGGGCCGACGGCAGCACCCAGTGCCATGACACCCATGTGTTCGATGCTCGAATACGCGAGCATTCTCTTGTAGTCGCGCTGCCGCAAGAGCAGCGCCGCGGCGATCGCGAGTGAGAGCAGGCTCCCGGCGACCAACAGTGCGCGCAGGAAATCCGGACCGATGACGGCATTCGCGACCGCCTGAATGCGCAGGATCGCGTAGAGCGCCACCGACAACAGCACTCCCGACATGAGCGCGGAAACAGGCGCAGGGGCCTGGCTGTGGGCATCGGGAAGCCAGCTGTGCATCGGGGCAAGGCCGGCCTTGGTCGCGAAGCCGAGCGCTGCCAACGCGGCACCGACTCTCACCAACGCGGGGTCCAGGTGCAGGCTCATCTGCGTCAGCGCCAGCCACGACAGTGTCGGTGTGGGGGTGCCGGTGGAGGACGCATAGATCAGCACGATGCCGAGGAAGGCGATTGCCACACCGGCCGGGGCGAGGATCACGTATTTCCATGCCGCTTCCAGCGAACGCCGGGTGCGGTTGTGTCCGACCAGGAAGGCGGTAGCGATCGTGGTCGCCTCGATCGCAACCCACATCACTCCGAGGTTGTCGGCAAGCACCGCCAGCGACATCGCCGAAAGGAATATGCACACGAGCGCCGCATACATGCCCAGCGGGGCCCTTCCGGCCTCGGTGTGCACCGGGGCATCCGCCCGGGGAGCCAGCCCGCCCCACGTTGCCACGAGTCCCACCGCGCCGACGACCGCGAGCATGTAGGCAGAAAGAGCGTCCGCGCGCAGGATACCGGCGGATGACAGCGGCGCGCTCCCCTGCCCCAGAACGACGGCGACGATCCCCGAGCCCAGGATCGCGACGCTGGAGACAACGCCGGAGAACCTTCGCACCCAGGATGCCGCGCGGACGAGCGCCACTGCCCCAAGCAGGAGTGGGACTGCGACGGGAACCAACAGAATGATGAACATCAGTCGCGCAACTCCCTCATTCGGCCGACATCAGTGTCACCGAACGTCGCGCGCATCTGTCGCGAGAACACCTGAAGAATCAGAGTCACGAGCAAGACGTCGAGCGACGCCCCGAATTCGAGCAGGATCGGCACACCACCAGAAATCAGGAACGCAACCGTTGCGATGCCGTTGTCCAACGCCAGGAAGCCGACAAGTTGCGAAATTGCGCGACGACGGGTCACCAGCACAAGAAAGCCGATGAGAACCATCGCCACCCCGACCGGCGCGGCGTGCGCGGCGGCGCTTGGGCTGGACGCAACCAGCGGCCAGGTGACCGCGTAAGCCACCATGCCGAGTAACGCTGCCGCCACCAGAGTCGCAACGGGGTTCAGAAGAGGCGACTCGTCCTCGATGTCGATCCGGACCCGTTCCGTTCCAACCACCCCCGGACGGCGCGCCAGTACCCAGGGCAGAACTAGCCCCTTGAGCGCCAGGACGAGGAGGAACACCGGGACGAGTTCGACGTCCTTACGGTCAACAGCGACGACTGCGACGAGCGCTGCCAGCGCAAATCCCTGCACCGCGAGTGCCCGAATCGATGCACGCTGCGACCGATGCCACACGGTCAGCACCGAGGTGAGCAGGAGTGCGCCCGCGCTCAATCCGATCAGTTCCGAAAACACGCTGTTCGACATTCGGACCTCTCAGGGGACCATGGCCGACACGGCCACTGCGAGAAAAGCCAGGACAAATGAACCGGCCAGGAGTTCGGGAACACGGAAGAGTCGCACCTTGGCCAGCAGAACCTCGCCAACACTCAGCATGCCCCCGAGAACGAGCACTTTCAGGATCACAGCGGGTACCCCCACCACCACCTGCATCGGATCCGTCGTCGTCGCAACCCCCCACGGGATGAGGAGGTTGCCGATCAAACCCAGAAGCACGGTCAGCTTCAGCCAGGAACCGAATTCCAGCCAGCCCAGATCCCTTGCGGTACTTTCGAGCAGCATCGCTTCGTGCATCATCGTGAGTTCCAGGTGCGTGGACGGGTTGTCCACCGGCAGGCGTCCGGTCTCAGCCGCCACGGCGATAATGAATGCCGCCATCGCGAGCAAGCCGACGGGGGACACGATGATCGACGGGTTTGCCAGTCGGGAATCGACGATGATCGCAAGATTGGAGCTGCCCGACGGAATGGAAAGGGCGTAGATCGCCAGGAGCAGCGTCGGCTCGACGAGAGCAAGAACGGTCATGTGCCGGCTTGAACCCATCCCTCCGAAGGCCGTTCCCGCATCGAGACCGACCAGGGCCAGCGCGACCGCCCCAATCAACAGCACCGAAACCACGACGAAAAGGTCCCCGGGTATGAGCCGCCCGGCCACGGTGCTCACCAGCGGCAACAGCGCCGCGAGAACCAGGCTCGAGATGGTGAGAACCAGCGGGGCTACTCGAAGAATCCAGCTGCTACCGGGCGCTCTCACCGGCTGCTTCACCAGAAGTTTGCGGATGTCTCGCCACGGCTGCCAAATTCCGGCGCCCGCGCGGCCCTCCAGCCGAGCGCGAACCTGACGGGTCACTCCGATCAAGACCGGTGCGAGCGCAGCGAACAGCAAGACCTGGACCAGGTCAACGAGGACGGTTGCGAGGGTCACAATACCGCCACGATCAGCACGATCAGGATCGCCGCAAACGAATACAGGAGGTACAGGTGGATGCTGCCGTTCTGGATGACGCGGGCGCGAACGCCGAGACGGTCGGCGGCGGACAACACGGGACGGTAGAGGCGATGCTCGATCACGTCGGTCAGATTCTGGCTGAACTTGACCCGTTGCACCAGGTATCGCGACTCGCCCGCGTGGGTGACCTCCACATCCCGGGACGGCTTCAGCACGTCATCGAACACTCTGACGACCGGTTCCGCATACGAGGTTGCCGTATATTGCATCCGCGGCCGAGTACGCTCGCCTCCGCCACCCCACACCGATGCGCCGAGACGTTGCGGATGCCGCAGTGCCGAAGCAATGGTGACGGCAAGCACGGGAACCGCCACCACGGCTGCGAGAATGACCAGTGCGATCGGGTCCAGGAGCGCTCCGAGTCCTGGCAGGCTCACGCCAGCCATCCCGATCGTGTCGACGATGCCAGGGCGGCGGGCACCATCCTCGGCAACGACCGAAGCGAGCACCGAGGCCAGCGGCCCCGGCATCAGGCCAAGGAGCACGACGATTGCCGCGGCGACAACGAGCACGACGCGCACCAGTGGGTGGGACTCGCGGGCTCCGGCAGCGGCATCGGACCGCGGGCGGGCAAGGAATCCGATTCCGTAGGACTTGACGAAGGTCAACACCGCGAGACCCGCGGTGAGTGCCACGACGGCAACCGCCAATGGCATCCCGATCGACACGGTCACCGACACGGCGGCACCATTCAGCCGTGTGCCATGGACGAGGGACTGCAGCAACACCCATTCCGCTACGAACCCCGAGCTGATTGGCAATGCTGCCGCGCCGAGGCAACCGATGCCAAAGGCCGCAGCCGTCCACGGCATCCGCCGGCCCAGACCTCCCAGATGGTCGAGGTCTCGCTCACCGGTGGCGTGCAGGACAGACCCCGCGCCGAGGAAGAGTGTCGTCTTGAACGCCGCGTGGCTGACGGTGAGGAGCAGGGCCGCGAGCAGGGAGGTCGCTGAAGTGGCGGTCAGACCGTACGCGCCAAGCAGCACTGACGCCCCGATCGCGAGCCAGATCAGGCCCACGTTCTCCGTCGTCGAATACGCCAGCAGCACCTTGAGGTCGCTTGACACCGATGCCTGCAGGATCCCGTAGACGGCGGAGAGGCCCCCGAGAGTCAGCAACAGGATGCCCGACCACGCCGGCCCGCCAGGCAAGAACCGCACGCAC
Organism: Lacisediminihabitans profunda; assembly: GCF_008040105.1. GTDB lineage: Bacteria > Actinomycetota > Actinomycetes > Actinomycetales > Microbacteriaceae > Lacisediminihabitans > Lacisediminihabitans profunda. The sequence continues at coordinate 41,922 of NZ_VRMG01000010.1, read as the reverse complement.
ACGACAAGGATGCCGTAGACGCCCATCTTCACCATCGCCGCGCTCATCGCGGCGGACACATGACTCGGCGCCTCCGGGTGGGCGCGCGGCAACCACACGTGCATCGGCACCAACCCCGACTTGCTGCCGAAGCCGATGACGAGCAGGACGAATGCAGTCAACCCCGCGGTGGAGGTGGGAGACACCAGGGCGAGCTCGGCAAACGTGGTTCCACCGGCCGCCGCCGCGAGCACGGCGAAACCCGCGAGGATGAAGAGGAAGCTCAATTGCGACATGACCGAATACCAGACAGCGGCCGAACTGACGCGGCGACGCGAGGCGTGCTCGGCAAGCAGGAGCACCGTTGATCCCAACGCCATCGCTTCCCACATCAGCAGGAACGACAGCACATCCGCGGCTGCGGGAACGTATTGCATCCCCATCATGAACACCGCCAAGGCGATCCAGGAGGTGCGTGACGCTGATGCGCCGTGCACTGACACGATGCCGTAGAGCGACACGAGCACCCCGACTCCGGACGCGATCAGCATGAACAGGCCGCCTAGCCGGTCGGGTTCGAAGGTCAGCGGACCCAGCGGCAATGCGATCGGCACGACCAGCTTCCCGGTGGCCCCCGCCATCGCAAGCGCACCCGTGAAGACTCCGGCCGCACTCATCGCCGCCGTGGAAACGCCACTGAGTATGGAACGAACGGGTACGCCCGGCAAGAAGGCCGCGGCAATCGCAACGGCTGCCAGCGCCAACCCTGTTATCAGGCCCAAAGAGATTGGCGTCATCGTCCCGCGATCCGACGAAGAGCGGCCACAATTTCCACGGGCTCCGGCGGACTGCCGGGGATTTCCAGGTCGACATCGACGAAATCGGACACGACACCGGCGACGCCATAGCCGCCGAGGAACGGGCCGCCCATGATGGCCGCGTCACCGACGGCTACGACGAACTGGGGCATCGGCGTCGCTTCCACCGTGCGCCGCAACGGTTCGACCATGTTCCTCGTGACCACCCCGGTGATCAGGAGTACGTCCGCGTGGCGAGGCGATGCCACCAGGCGCACTCCGTAACGCTCAAGGTCGTAGATCGGTCCAAACGCCGCCGAAATCTCCATGGCACAGTCAGTACCACCGCCGAGATCCACATAGCGAACCTGCACGCTTCCGCGCAGCACCCGTGCGCCCTCGAAGATTGTTCCGACCGGAGCCGGGACGGGCTCCGCGATCCGGCCGGTGCGGGCGATCAACCGGACCAACCGAGACGTGCTCACTGCGACGACCCGATGTCGACACGGGCGCCGACATCCTGCAGATCCGCCTCCCCCATCGTCACCAGCAAATCGCGGGAGTCTTCCAGACTCGATACCAGCATCTGCTTGGCGACCGCGAGCAGCTGCGAGAGTCGCGGGTCGCGGATCGAGTAGTAGACCATAGGGCCCTCCCGCCGGGTCACGACTAGATGTGCGCGACGCAAAACGCCCAATTGGTGCGAAAGGTGGGAGATTTCCATGCCCAGCCTTTCGGCTAGAACGCCCACCGAGCTTTCACCGCTCATCAGCACTTCCAGGACCCGAACCCGAGCCGGGTGCGCGACCGCTCTGAACAGATCGGCGGTGAGCCGTGCGACAGATACCTCGGCGGCGTCCATATATTTCACAATATCGACTATTGAGAGAACATTCAATTGATGCCGGCGCGGCAATTGGCTGCGTGCAGGAGCCGGACGTTCCTGTGCTGCTGTCGCCCCTGTGCTGCTGTGCTGCTGTCACGTCTCGGGCGACTACTTCACGCGGGCTGCACCGAACCGGCCACGGGCGCAGGGCACTCCTCTTCCCGGTCCGTCGTCATGGTCCAGGGATCGAACCGAGTCACTCCGATATTGCGATATTGCGATATGATGAATTTATCAATCCATTACGACCTGAGGGACGGCTCGCCGTGAAACAACCATCGCGCGACAGAAGTACCGGCGGACGGGATTATCCGAGTGCGGCGAGCGTGTGTCCGCTGTCGAGTTCTCGTGATCGCAGCACGAGACGCGGTGGCCTCCCGGTGATGGAAGCATCCAGGACCATGTGCCGCGACGGTGGGCGCCGGGCGGAATTCGGCGGGGAGCTCGCCCAATGACGGCTGCCGATGCGCTCGACCTGCGGCTTGATGAGAACGTCAAGCCGTGGAATCGTGACGGAATGGCCCAATACTCGGATGCTCACCGCCCACTATACGAAGTCAAGGCGAATCTCTTCAAAGGCCTTGCCCATCCAGTTCGGGTGCGCGTTCTGGAGGTACTGTCTGCCTCCCCCACCGTGTCGGTGACCGATTTGCTTGCCGACACGGGGTTGGAAGCATCGAACCTGTCCCAGCACCTTTCTGTGCTCCGCCGGCACAACCTCGTCGTCGCGGAGCGGCGGGCCAGCCAGGTGTTCTACCGACTCGCGTATCCGGAGGTCGCAGATCTGCTTTCCGTGTCGCGGTCACTCCTCGTCAAAATCCTTGAAAGAACTCAACAGCAATTGGTCTCTACAGTGAACCTTCCCGACATATCGATGCAGCGCGACAGCGAGATTGCTCCGGTGACCCGATGAAAGCAGCGGCATACGTTCGTTCACTGCTTCCCAGCTGGCAGGACTATCGCTCTGTGCGCCGAACCTGGCGGGGTGACCTTGTCGCGGGTGTGACCGTCGGGATTGTGGCTCTTCCATTGGCGTTGGCGTTCGGGGTGAGCTCCGGCGCCGGTGCCGAGAGCGGTTTGATCACGGCGATCGTCGCCGGCGTAATCGCGGCCGTGTTTGGCGGCTCCAACATTCAAGTCTCAGGGCCAACCGGCGCCATGGTCGTGGTTCTCGGTCCCGTCGTCGCTGCGCATGGTGCAGCGATTGTGCCCGTTGTGAGCTTGATGGCCGGGGCCTTCGTGGTTGTCGGCGGGGCGTTGAAACTCGGCCGCGTGGTTTCCTACATCCCCTGGCCTGTCATCGAGGGCTTCACCCTGGGAATTGCGGTGATCATCTTCCTTCAACAGGTGCCAGCCGCGATCGGATCAAAGCCGGGGCCGAGCAGCAACGCATTCGTGTCCGCCGTCCAATCGTTCGCGCATCTGAACTGGTCGAGCGTCATCTGGCCTGTCCTGGCGGTGGCCGCAGTGGCAGCCATCATGATGCTTGCACCCCGCATTCATCGCCAGCTTCCCGGGTCCCTCATCGGCATCGTCGTGGTCGCGGTGATCGCGACGGTTACGCACCTGCCGCTTGCACGAATAGGCACCCTTCCGAACTCGCTTCCCGCGCCATCCCTCCCGTCGTTCGACATTCAGACCCTCACCACGCTCGTCGGGTCGGCCCTCACCGTGGCCGCTCTCGCGGCGATCGAATCGCTGCTGTCCGCGCGAGTGGCCGCCTCGATATCGGACACCGGCCCGTATGACGCCGACCGCGAGCTCGTCGGTCAGGGACTCGCCTCGATCGCGTCCGGGCTCTTTGGGGGAATGCCGGCAACGGGGGCGATAGCACGCACCGCGGTGAATATCCGCTCCGGCGGTCGCACTCGTGTGGCCGCCATCGTGCACGCGATCGTGCTGCTTGCGGTCGTGTACCTTGCTACCAGTGTGGTCTCACAGATTCCCCTGGCGGCGCTGTCCGGTGTGCTGATGGTCACCGCCGCGCGGATGATCTCGCTGGCAACCGTTCGCAGCGTGGTCGGGTCAACCCGTTCCGACACGGTCGTATTCATCATCACCGCACTGATCACCGTCTCCTTCGACCTGATCGTCGCGGTCGGGATCGGCATTGCCGTTGCCGCGTTCTTCGCGCTGAGAACCCTCTCCAAATCCGGTGGCGTCCACCGCGAAGAACTCCCGGCCCCCGCCCAGCCCGAAGACGAACACATCGCCCTGTTCCGTCTGGACGGCGCCCTGTTCTTCGGCGCTGCCGACCGCATGCTCGACCGCGTCACGCGAATCAACAACGTCTCCGTCGTGATCATCCGCATGTCCCAGCTCCAGGTTCTCGACGCCACCGGCGCCCGCGTCATCACCGAAATGATCCACGCCCTGGAACGCCGCGGAATCACCGTCCTGATCAAGGGCATCCAACCCCAGCACATGAAACTGGCCACCCGGGTCGGCGTGATCAGCACGCTTCGGCACCAGAAGCACCTGTTCATCGATCTAGATGAGGCGATCGTGCATGCGCGCGACCACGTCGCGCGCACCGCCGAAGCAGCCATCGTGCAAGCCATGACCGAAACAAGTTCACGGCCGAAAGAGAACCGATGAATCTGACCACCATTATCGACCGGATGATCGATCAGGCCCAGCAAAGCGACCCGCTTGACACCTACAGCGTTCTTCTCGGCACCGCACCCGTCACGGCCACAACATGGGTGAAAGGCAAGAAGGTATATCGATGGTTCCCCGTGGCCCAAAGTCGTCTCATCCCCAACTATCTGGTTGTCCTTGCTCCCTCCCCTGACAACTACCGCACTGGGGACCTCCTCGAATTTCACGGCCGAATCGACAACGGTCAGATCACCACGTTTTCTGTGCGCCGTAACCCGCTCACCACCCCCACGGTGACCGCAAAGCCCGTGCCGCCCCGATCCGATCTCGTGCCATGACCGCTCCACTTCAGACAGACCTGTTTCCACTTCCACCTCGCCGCCTCAACGCGAAAAGACCCCTCGGAACCATGCCGACCACTACCGCGCCCAACCCGACGAGGGACCTCATCGACAAAATGATCGACCAGGCGAACGAGGACAATCTTCTCGCCGGATACGTCATCCTGATCGGTCACGCCCCAATGACAACCCGCGCCCATGACGATCTCGCCTGGCTGCATGGACACAAGACCTATCGCCACCTCAGCGTGGCATGCAGCAGCGCTATCCCGTTTGAGGCGGTATTGCTGTCCCCGGTCGCAGACAACCACCACGTCGGCGAGGTGTATGAGTACCGGGGCCTCGTCGAATCGGGGAAGATCACTCGAAACACCATCTATTTATGACCCATGCGCGGTCAAGGTTCCGGTGACCTGAGATTCCCGTAGGCCATGTCCGTTGAGATTTCGCGCCCGGGTACCTCCAAACAGCAAACCGTCGACCTCCTTCCGGCGCAGCTCGGGTAGATCTGGGAGTCGAGCGCAAGCCAGACGTGACCGACAGGGCTGTGAAACGCCTTCGCGAGGTCCTACCCCGGCCTTACGATTTAGGTGAGATGGAAATTCTTTTCCGACATCTCGTGCGCCGCTCTACTCCCTTAGCGCTGCCGCGCATAGCGTCAGCGAGAGGAGGGGAAGTATCGTGAAGCAACTTATGAATGTGCAACCGAGGATCCGTCCCGCTACGCCCAAGGACGCGCCAAAAATGGCGCGCATCCATGTCGCGTCTTGGCAGGAGACCTATCGGGGCCTTATGAGCGACGAGATGTTGGACGACCCGGAGTTCGTGTCGACAAGAGAGCGTTTCTGGACTGTAGGACTCACGGACGAGCGATTCGCTCACCATCGAATCGCTGTAGCGGAATACGAGGGAGAGCTGATCGGAATTGCGGAGAGCGCGCCCCCAACGGACGCCGATGCAACTTGGAGTCAGCAGCTGAACGTACTTTACGTGCTCGCATCAGCGCACGGTTCCGGAGCCGGAGCCGGCCTCCTCGATGCCGTCATATCTCAGGGCGAAGCGGCTGCGTTATGGGTGGCAGATCCCAACCCGCGAGCTCAGGCGTTCTATCGAAAGCACGGCTTCGTTCCAGACGGATTGTTCAAGGAAGAATACGGGATCAAGGAGATTCGTATGACTCGGCGGGACGTCGACGCCTAGCGGGCAGTTGAGTCAAGGCCAGGGCGCGAGGCGTTTCCCGGTATCGCGCGGGCGGCCGTCAGTTTGAATCCGGCTCCGACGAACTCAAGTGGCTGTCTGTGGCCACAGCTCGCTTGGTTCGCGCTTCGATCATTGCGATCTGAGCGGTGACCGACCACAAGCTGTTCAGTAATGCAACGCCTGATTCGTTCGTCATGGCGTCGTAGGCCTCACGGTATGTGCGATGCGGTCGACCGTTATTGGCTTCGAGGTAGGCGCGGATGTCCGTGCTGTAGTCGGTGACATTGTCGACTCTGCGGTGCGCCAGAACCATCAACGTCAGCAGCTGGTTCAGGCGCGCACGATTGCGGAAAGTGAACGCCCGCGGGCTAAGAGCCAGCTTGAACGCTCGTAGCGGTTGCTCGACCGCGCCGTTGGAGTAGACCGGAGGGATCCGCGGGCGGCTGATGGTCTGTGCCTGCAGCCACGTGGAGTTCCTCGCCACCCAGTTGTTGGTCATCGGGAGGTTCGGTCGGCTTCGAACTTCTGCTTCAAAGAGGTCCCATTGCCCCCGTGTCTGGAGAGCACCACGGAACTGCTTCCGCACCGGATTCTCGGGTGGAAGTTTGTCGCTGGCGAAGGCGGCCCGGGCTCGTTCGCCGAGGTGGTGTTCACAGTGGTGGATGAGGTTGATTGCCGACCATTTCCCCCAGTGCATCTCCACTCCGGCGCTAATGGCTTTGTCCTGGTCGCAGACGATCGACTCGGGCTTGCCTGGCAGTGAGGCGAGGAACTCGGCCCACGCCGGGGCGTCACCGTTCGGGCCCGCCGAGACCTTCCAGAGTCTGCCGTTCGTGCCGTCAAGGTCATAGCCGTAGGCCGCGAAGATTGTGTAGAGCAGAAGGTTCACACCGCCGCCGGGTTGCGTCCATCGATACGGTGTCGAGTCCAGCACGAGGATCGCCGGCCACTCCTTCGGCTGGTAACGTGCGGCGACGGCAGGGACGAAGTCTGCCATCCACTCGGCGACGGTTTGGCCGTTGATCACATCGCGCCACTTGCTGGTCTTCCCGATGTTCGCCCGGGCCCGAACCCGCTTCGCGGCATCCGTGTAGGTCTGCCCTCGGCCGACGTCGACGAGAGCTCCTGCGATCTCTCGAACCAAGTACTCGAACGCTGCGGGAGCGACCGGTCCTTAGTGAGGCGCGATGTGGTTTTCACATTCCGTGCATGTCGCGTCCGTCACGCGTGTCCTGCTCATCGAGCCGAGGAACCGGTGGCAGGAATTGTCTGGCAGGACGCACCGCCACCGTTGCCTCTCCCGGCCACCGCGACGCTGAACGCCATCGCGAACCACTCGTGCGGACAAATGGCCGCGTGGGCAAGCGGCAGAGACGTCGCTCACAATCTGCCCCAGCCGCGCATCGGATCAGGCTATCGCCATCACACCTAAATCGTGAGGCCGTCCTACCCCGTCATAGGCCGAGCCGTCAACCGGGCAAGAAGGGCGTAGCGGAGACGCGCGCTCTGATTCTCGCGCGCCCGGGAGCTCCGACCAAGGTGATGAAGACGACGCGCTGAAGCGAGCCGGACCTGTGCCGCAGCGTACTTGACGTTTGCCCTAGCCGACGTTGAAGGATTGCAGTTGTTCCTGAGGCATACCTTTGTGTCGACGCCCGGTCCCGTACTCACCCTCTTCGGTTATCCCCGTTCGTTCCGCACCGCGCCACGCGCGCCGAATGATAAAACCGACGCCTCCGGCGATGAGCAGTCCGCCGAGAACGATGAATCCAGGATTCTCAAGGCTGATTCCCGCGATTGAGCGAACCTGCGCGGAACTCGTCCTGTACTCGTCAACCAGTACGCTGAAAATGCCCACGATCCCGACCAGAAACGCAACGACGACCGAGATGCCCATCAGCGTCGCGTTGTACAACACGCGGCGTCGCGACCGATCGATTGTCCAGGCGTAAGCGCGGGACATGAGAAGGCTGTTGATCCCGTCGCACAAGACCATGCCCGAGGTGAAAAGTAGGGGAAGCACTATGGCGGCGTACCACGGCATGACAATTCCCGCTCCGCCCGCAACGAGGAGCAGCGCAATCGTCGAGGCGGTGTCGAACCCCAGGCCGAAGAGCACGCCCACGAGGAACATCTTCCACTCCTTGTCGAGCGCCCCTCCAGCCTTTCGCAGCGTGCGCATGACCACCCCTCCCGGGATTGCCTCACTCGATTCTGTGGTGCGGTTCTTCGCCTGACGGAGGATGCCGAGAAGAGCCATCAGATTGACCGTCCCGATGACAAGAAGGAAGGCGCTCGACACGGTGGGGCCCCAGATTGCCGTGAAGGCGGCCAGCGGGGACCTGTCGTCGCCAATCTGCGATGTGAACGCGGACAGCCCCGCCGTTATGAGACTGACGGCGGTGAGAACCACTGTCGAGTGCCCGAGCGCAAACCACAGGCCGACGGCCGACGCGTCCCTGCGTTCCCCGATCAGCTTGCGGGTGGCGTTGTCGATCGCGGCGATGTGATCGGCGTCGAATGCGTGCCGCATGCCCAGCATGAATGCGGTGACCGCCAACCCGACCCCGAACGTCGTCGTTCCGGTGACGTACCGTCCCGGCAACACGACACCGAAAAAGAGACCCCAAGAAAGGAACAGCAGCACCACGATTGTCAGCAGGACAGCGGCGGACGTTCGGGAAGAGACCATTGTCACTCCGCGCCGTGGTGAGCGAGTGCCCCGTTGCTTCGGGAAAGGTCTTGCCGCCATCTCGTCCACACCTCGTCAATCGGGGACTGGTGGGCGGCAGCGCCCAGGAATCGTGCGAGACTTCCGGGAAACTCGAAATCGAGAACGCGCACGAGTGATCCGTGGTGCGGCATCCGCTCCCCGACCGCAAGCACGCTGTCGAGCACCCGGTTCGCGCCGATCAGTCCAGGCACGTCCCTGCCCTCGCCGACCACCAGCTCCTCGACGAACACCGGCGTTCCGCTCATGGTGATGTCGGTGCGCTGGCTGACCCGTCCGGCGATCTCCCCGGTTCGTCCGAGCACAACGGATTCTCTCAGGCAGACCCGCCCGCCCGCGTCCAGCGTGATTCGGGTGAGGCGGTCCACGTTGGCTCCGTGCGCGATGACCATGGGCAGCGCGTGCCAGAGAAGCGTGCCACCGGTCTCGACGACAATGTTGACCGTCCATGTCGAGCGTTCACCGTCGGCGTCGTAGGCCACCGTTCCGCCGATGTCCTCAAGCTCAAGCGTGCATCCCGCACCGACAGTCACGTCGATTCGCACATGGTCGCCGCCGAGCAGAAGAGCACCGCCCGCCACGAGGGCCACCCGGGCGGAGTCCGGCCCCTGCTCGATCACCCGTGGCACGATGGCGCCCGCGCGGAAATCGAGACGAGCACGGTCGCCAGATGGTTGGAGGGAAATAGATGTCACGACGGTGGTCAGTGCGCGTGCGTGCGGTCGGCCCCGGGGTGCGAGTGCTCGTGGTCGCCATCAGCGTGTGCATGCAGGGCTCCGCCGTCGTCGTCCGCGTGGAAGTGCGGCGCCATCGGGCCGGGGTCCTGCGGCACGTGGAATCCCGAGCGGTGGGCGGCGAGCAGGCGGAGAACCCAGGCTCGCAGTTCGGCGACCGATGCGGCATCCGTCCGCGACAGGGCGAGCACCTCGCCGCCATCGCGGGCTGCGCGGGCGTCCGCGACCATGGTCGGCACATCGACGCCGACATATGGCGCGAGGTCGGTCTTGTTGACGACGAGCAGGTCGGCGCGCGCGATCCCCGGGCCGCCCTTGCGCGCGACGTCCCCTCCGCCGGCGACGTCGAGGACGAAGATCTGCGCATCGACGAGGGCTGGCGAGAACGTCGCGGTCAGGTTGTCCCCGCCCGACTCGATCAGGACCACGTCGAGGAGGGCGAAGTCACGCTCGAGGTCTTCGACCGCCAACAGATTCACGGTGATATCGTCACGGATCGCCGTGTGCGGGCAGGCGCCGGTCTCCACTGCGCGGATCCGTTCCGGGTCGAGAACGCCCGCCGAGCGGAGGAAACGGGCGTCTTCGTCGGTGTAGATGTCGTTGGTAATGACGCCGAGGCGCAGCTCGTCCGACAGAGCCCGGCAGATGGTGGCGATCAGTGAGCTCTTGCCGGTGCCGACTGGGCCGGCGATACCGAGCCGGAGGGACCGGGTGGAGTTGGATTCAGGCACGGAACAACCTTTGCGTGGTCAGGGAGTGGGATTCTGCCCACTCTTCGGTTTGGGGAGCTCCCGATGCCGGGATGGCGTCGGGAGAGGTCAGAGCAGCAATGGCAGCGACGAGGTGGTCGACTTCGCCGCACGCGCGTAGTACCCAGCCGGCGGGAATCGCGGGGTCGATGGGAGCCAGCTTCAACAGCGCCGCCGCGACCGTCTGCGCGTCGTCGTAGATCACGAGGCGCACAAGACTCTCCGCGTCGAGGTTCGCCGCGGCGGCAATCGCCCCGAGCACCACGGGACGGGACAGCGGAGAGGGAGCGGCGGAGCAAGCGTCGATGCCGGGGTGTCCCGGCCACAACCGGGTTCCGAGGCGGAGGTAGCCTCGGCCAAGCGAGCGGGACACCTCCCGTAACGCCCGGCTCGGCGTGCGCGCCGCCCACGCCGACTCGACCGCCGCAAGCCCGGCAGCCACGCTGTCGGCGGTTGCCGGAAGCGCAACGTGCCGCGCCACCACCGCGGTGCCGGCCTCCACGAGGGACACCGAGTGCGCCCGTCCAAGAAGATAGTCGAACACCCGGTTCGCCGGCATGCCCGCCGCCAGCGCCGGTTCCAAACCCGCCGAGTGCACGTGCCCGCCGACCGGCAAGCGCGCATCCGCAAGCATCATCACGAGAGTCGCGGATGCCGGGATCCTGGTCACGATGGTAGGCATTCGACTTAGAACATCGTGTAGAGCTGCGCGAGGGGCAAGCGGTCGGCGGGGGCGGGCACGACGAGATCGCCGTCGATGCTGATCTCGAAAGTGTCCGGGCGAATGTCGATGCGCGGCAAGAGGTCGTTGTTCTCCATCTGCGCCTTACCGACGGCACGGGTCGGCGCCACCGGCAGCAACCGACGCCGCAACCCGAGACGCTCTGTCACGCCGTCATCGAGCGCTGCCGGCGACACAAACGACACCGACAGATCCGCGCCGATGGCGTTAGTGAACGCGGGGCGCATAAGCACCGGCTGCGGGGTGGGAATCGACGCGTTCGGGTCTCCCAGTGCGCCCCAGACGATGCCGCCGCCCTTGATGATCACCGAGGGACGGATGCCGAAGAACTTCGGCTCCCACAGCACCAGATCGGCGAGCTTGCCCGGCTCCACCGAACCAACCTCACCGGCGATGCCGTGCGCGATCGCGGGGTTGATCGTGTACTTGGCGACATACCGGCGGGCGCGCTCGTTGTCGGCCGGCAGGCTGCCGCCGAGCGGCCCTCGCCGTGCCTTCATCACGTGTGCGACCTGCCAGGCTCGGGTGATGACCTCGCCGATGCGGCCCATCGCCTGGGCGTCGGACGACACGATCGACAGTGCTCCCATGTCGTGGAGGATGTCCTCCGCCGCAATGGTCGTGGCACGGATGCGGGACTCGGCGAACGCGAGGTCCTCGGGCACGGCCGGGTTCAGGTGGTGGCACACCATGAGCATGTCGAGGTGCTCGGCGACCGTATTCACGGTGTGCGGCAGCGTCGGGTTCGTCGAGCCCGGAATGATGTGCGGCAACGACGCGATCCGCAGGATGTCGGGCGCGTGGCCCCCGCCCGCACCCTCCACGTGGAAGGCATGGATCGAGCGCCCGGCGATCGCCCCGATGGTCGACTCCACGAAACCCGCCTCATTGAGGGAGTCCGAGTGCAGCGCGACCTGCAGGCCGAACTCGTCCGCGGCCCGCAACGCGGCGTCGATCGCCGCGGGGGTGGAGCCCCAGTCCTCATGCACCTTGTAGCCGGCCGCCCCGGCGAGTGCCTGCTCGCGGAATGCCGCCGCCGATACCGTATTGCCCTTACCGAGCAGCAGGAAGTTCACCGGCAGAGCATCGAGCGACCGGTGCATGGTCTCGAGGTGCCAAGCCCCGGGCGTCACCGTCGTCGCTTTCGACCCCTCGGACGGGCCCGTGCCTCCGCCGACGATCGTGGTGATCCCCGTCGCGAGAGCCTCGTGGATCTGCGACGGCGAAAGGAGGTGCACATGGGAGTCGATGGCTCCCGCGGTGAGGATCTTGCCCTCGCCGGAGATCACGTCGGTGCTCGGACCGATCGCCAGAAGCGCATGCACCCCATCTGCGATGTCTGAGTTGCCCGCCCGCCCCAGCGCGACGATTCTGCCGTCTCGGATTCCGACATCCGCCCGAACGATCCCCCACCAGTCCAACACGATCGCATTCGTGATCACGGTGTCCAGGGCCCCGTCGGCTCGACTGACCGTTCCCTGCGCCATCGACTCGCGAATGGACTTGCCTCCGCCGAATACCGCCTCCTCTCCCCCGAAGGTGCGATCGCTTTCGATCTCGATCCACAGGTCGGTGTCCCCCAGGCGCACCTGGTCGCCGGTCGTCGGCCCGTAGATGGCCGCATAACGTTCCCTGCTGATCTCAACCATCGAGTTGCTCCTTGTCGGCGTTGCGGAGTTGGAGGCCGGGCACCCGCCGCGCCCCCTTCAGGGCGACCGCGTCGAGCTCGCGGGAGGCACCTGGTTCGAATCGCTGTGAGGTACCCGAGGGGATATCCAGCCGGAAGCCGTGAGCCGCGCCCCGGTCGAAATCGAGGGCCGCGTTCGCGTCCGGTAGGTGCAAGTGGGACCCGACCTGGACCGGCCGATCCCCCGTGTTGACGAAGAGCAAGCGGATACGCTCACTGTCCGATCTATCAGCGTTGAGCGTGTGGGTGCCAGGGCGGATGCGAACTGCACCCGGCCCCGCCGAGGAATGGCCGGCCATTCTGTCTCTTTCCGTTAGGCGATCGGCTGGTGAATGGTGACGAGCTTGCGCCCATCGGGAAACGTGGCCTCGATCTGCACGTCGGTGAGCATCTCTGCGACACCCTCCATGACCTGGTCACGACGCAACACCGAGCGCCCGTCGACCATGAGATCCGCAACCGTCATGCCATCCCGCGCACGTTCGATCACCCACGTGCTCAACAAGGCCACCGTCTCTGGGTAGTTCAGCAGTACGCCACGCTGGAGGCGGTCTCGCGCGACCATGCCTGCCACGGTCAGAAGCAGTTTCTCGGTGTCAGCGGGGGTGAGATGCACGGGGCCCTCCTGTTCTTTCTTGAATTGTGAGCGGGGAATTTGTGATTGGGCTGCGCCTTAGGGTCGCCTCGAGCTCCAGGGCCAAAGCGAGGGCGACTTCGTCCGACCCAATCGGGCCGATGAGCTGAGCCCCGATTGGTAACCCCGTCGCGTCCCATCCGATGGGGATGCTCACGGCCGGATTTCCGGCGGCGTTGACCCAGCCGGTGAAGACTGCATGACCCCGCGGGCCGACCGGAATGCCGTCGATCGCAGCCGGGTACTCGAATTCGACAGGCCACGGCTGCGCGGCCGTCGCCGGCATGAGGATGACGTCGAAGGACCGGTACGCCGCTGAGACTTGGCCGCGAAACGCCGCGATCGACTCGTCCAATCCGGACGATGTGATATCGCGAAGCGCAGCGCCACGCTGCGCTTGTTCGGCGAATCTGGGTGAGACAAGGCTGGCGAATCCCGGATACTCCGAAGCGAGTCGCGCCAATCCCCGGGCGACAAGTTCCTCGCTCCAGGCACCGGTGGAATCGATGTCAAACGGGAGACATCCTGGTTCCACGAGGTGACCGAGCTCGGCAAGGGCTGCCTGCGCCTCCCGGAAGCTCGACCGGATGGCGGGCTCGACTGGCGCGTCGCCGATCTGTTCGACAGCAAGAATACGAAGTCCAGGCAGTGGTCTCGCATCCTCGGATCCGAGGCGCCATGGACTGAACAACCGCGATCGCGGATCGCGAATGTCTGGCTGTCCGAGCACCTCCATCGCGAGGATGACATCCGCTACAGTCGCGGCGATTGGGCCGACCACCTCGAAGTCGCCAAAGATAACCGGGAATCCTGCGCCGCGCGCGACCCGGCCCGACGACGGTTTGAAACCGACGAGGCCCGTGTGTGCGGCAGGACGCCGAATCGAACCGCCGCCGTCGGTGGCGAGTGCCAGCGGGACGATACCCGCGGCGACTGAAGCGACCGCGCCCCCGCTTGAGCCGCCAGGAGTGAGCGCCGTGTTCAGCGGATTGAGAGTGGCCCCGAATATCGGGTTGTTTGTGAAGCCTCCGACCGTGAACTCAGACACATTGGTCTTGCCGACGATGACTGCACCCGCTCGCCGAAGCGTCTCCACCGGGAGCTCGTCGTGGCTGGCGATGTGATCCTCGAACAGGCGCGTTCCCCAGGTCGCGCGAAGGCCGCCTACGAGCAAATTGTCCTTGACCGTGATCGGGACCCCGTCCAAGGGGCCAAGGGAAGCCCCAACGCGATGCCGTTCCTCGCTCGCCCGAGCTTCCGCGCGGGCACCCGGATTCACCGTGACGACCGCATTGATGCCCGGGTTGACCCGTTCGAGTTGTTCGAGACATCCATCGAGCACATCCATCGCCGACATCGACCCGGCGCTGAGGCCGCGGGCAATCTCCACTACCGAGAACTCGTTCATGGCCTATTCTCCTCCTCCGGCAAGGTTGTCCAGGCGCGCGAAGCGGCTGGCGAGCACTGCGCCGACGATGATCTGGATTTGGTGGAAGAGCATTAAGGGGAAGATGGTCAGGCCGAGGGTGGGACCGGCGAACTGAACCGCAGCTATCGGCACTCCCGTCGTCAGGCTCTTCTTGGATCCGCAGAAGATGATGGCGATCTGATCCATCCGGCTGAACCCCAGCAGTTTCGAACCCCTCGCGGTGATGACAAGCACAAGTGCCAACAACACGATGTCTGCGACGACCACACCGAGCACCGACCAGATCGACAGTTGCTTCCAGATCCCGCCGATTACGCTGGCGCTGAATGCGGAATAGACGACTACAAGGATGGACCCGCGGTCGACGACCTTGGTGATGGAACGGTGACGGCTCTCCACCGGGGCCAGCCACCGCCTGAGCAACTGCCCGGCCACGAACGGAACGAGAATCTGCAGAGCGATCGAGGACAGGGTCCCTAGAGAAAATGACCCGCTGCGCCCAAGGAACAGCGCCACGAGAAGCGGCGAGAGGACGATTCCGAGAAGGTTGGAGAGCGATGCCGCGCAGATTGCCGCGCCGACGTTCCCTTTCGCGATGGACGTGAACGCAATGGAGGATTGCACCGTCGAGGGCAGCGTCGAGAGAAACATGACCCCCACATACAGCTGCGGTGTGAGAAGCCACGGAACCGTCAACCTCGCTGCGAACCCGAGGATGGGGAAGATCACGAACGACGCGATGAGTACGGCCGAATGCAACTTCCAGTTCTTCAGTCCCTCGATTGCCTCGCGGGTCGGCAGTCGAACGCCATTGAGGAAGAAGAGCAGGACGATCGCGATGTAGCTCCCGACGCTGACGAAGGACGCGGAGGCTCCCCGGGCGGGGAGCAACGTGGCCAGCACGATGACAAGCGCCATGGCCGCGAGGAACGGATCCAGTTTGCTGATTGCCCCGCGCGGCCCGCGCAGGGGAAGGGCGCCGAGCGTCATCGGCGGATCACCGCGGCAACGGGATTGGCTCCTGGCGGGCCCATGTGCGAGTTCCGTTCACCACCCGAGATGAAGCTGGCCGGCTTTCCCGTGACGCTCACCACGAGCGCGCCGCCGACGGCCTTCGCTACATGGTGGGCCTCATGATCGTCCAGCATTGTGATGTGCGCGCCGCGCAGCACGTTCGTCCCGGGCAGAGCGAACTTGGCGAAGACCTGGACGATCCGGGCTTTGTCGGCGTCGCTTGGAATGTATTCGAAGTCGAGCCCGGCGTCCTTCAGCGCGGCGATGACCCCGCCAGTGTCGGCAAAGTCCGCCGTCATTCCATGACCGATTCGGATGTCGGATGCCGAGTCAAGACGATTGCCCATGACGATCACCTCGCCGCGGCGTTTCTCGCCCCCTGCCGACGTGATTGCCACGGAGCTATAGAGCGACCAGTCCTCACGAACGACCGCGTCGCTGATCAGGCGGCGATCAACTTCGCCGAGGGCGGCGGCGATCCCGAGGGCGGCCCCGTCATTCGACCAGCACATCGACCCCATCGGGCCGATACCTGGATCGATGGTCACGACGCTATTGCCGCGTGAATGAGCCTCGTCGATACCCCGTTGCGAAAGAGCCGGACCTTTCGCCATGACGAGGTGGACGTCGGCCGGATCGGTGATTCCAGCGGACTGCATCGCCTCCTTCACCGCCGCGGCCACCTTGTCGATCTGACCGACCCGACCAATCTCCTCCGGAAGGATCTCTTCGGTGTGGGCGCGCCCCACCACGAGTCCACCCGAACCCGGACTCGCCGAGGCTTCGCTGGCCGGAACCCATTCCTGGCTGACCAGGGTGGCGTGCGGACTGATCACGCCAGGGGTTCCACCGGAGATGACAAATGTCACGGTGTCGGCCACCTGATCGCTGGAAGTTCCACGCGCCGCGGCGATGGCACCTTTCAGGCTGGTCTCGGCGAAGAGTCGTCCGTAGTCGTTGTGTAGGCCCTGGCCCTCGCTCTTGCCGATGACGGCGATCACGTTGTGCGGGTCGATCGTCCCGTCGGCGAGTGCTTCAGCGACCGCGGAGATATCGTTCGGTGTCAACATCGGCAGCACTGTCATAGTGACGCGGGGTACCAGCAGTTCGTTCATGAGAGAGTCCTCGTTCGGATTTTCAGGATGATGGATATGGTCACGGGCTGAGTCTTCGAACGGCGGCAGATTCGAGCCGGGAGAGCAGTGCGTAGAACACCACGGAGAGGACCGTTGTGACCGTCACCGCCGCCCAGAGAGTGGAGAAGTCGGAGTTCGCGGACGATAGAGCGATGAGGTGCCCGAGTCCGGTCGCGGTCGCGAGGTACTCGGCGAGCACCGCACCGAGAATGGCACCCGGGATGGCGATTCGCGCGCTCGTGACAAGCGAGGGAAGCGCGAACATTGTGCGAACAGCGACTGCCTGCCTCCATCCCAGTCCATAGGCGTGAAGCAGGTCTTCCGCCGATCGCGGCATTTGCTTCATCCCGACAGTGAGATTTACCAGGGTCGGCACGAACGTGATCGTGGCGGTCAGGACGGCGACTCCGATCAAGTCCCGGCCGAAAACCAACCCGACTAAAGGAGTCAGCGCTACAAGAGGGATCGATCGCAGCGTCATGGCGATCGGCATGAACATCGCTTCGATCACGGTCGAGAATTGGATCGAAATCGCTGCGACGATTGCCACCGCGCTTCCCACGAGGTAGCCGGCTAAAGCATCCCGAAGTGTGATCCCCAGCGCACCGAAGATGATGCTCCGGTGCTCGGCGGCTCCCTCCGAAACGGTGAGGAAGGCCAAGATATCCCCCGGTGTCTTCGCCAGGTAGCTGTCGAGCCGAAGCGCCCAAATGAGGGCGTACCAAACGGCACACACGATGACAACCCCGGCTGCGACCTTGCCGACGGGGATGCCCGTCCGGCGCCACCCGTACCTCTTCAGGCGGGGGGCCGCGCGCCCGACCGCGGCATCGTTATTGATCATCTCGAAGCTGAAGCGACGGGCGATGAGCGAGACCACGATGTACCCCGCCGCGGAGATCAATGTTGCGAGAAGAGCGAGAGCCCACGTACGCGGCACCTCAAAGGCCTGCTGCGCCTGCACCATCGCGACGCCGATGCCGCTGTCTCCGCCGAGATACTCCGCGACGATCGCGCCGAGCAACGCCCCGGGCGCCGACAGGGCGATTCCCGCCGCCGCTGCGGGCACTGCGAACCGGAGGCGAACCTTGCGCAATCCGAACAGCGTGTTGCCCCCCATCGCATGAATTAGCTCCAGCGAACTTGCCGATGCGCTGGAGAGCCCCAGCAGGATTCCCGACGCCGAAACGAAGAACACCGACAGCGCCGAGATGACGACCTTCGTGGTGTCTGGGTCGACGAAGACAATCAGAATCGGGCCGATGGCCACTGCCGGGGCACTGTAGGTTGCCGCGGCGAGTTGCATGATGAACCCACGCAGCCGGGGCCACAGAATGCAGGTTGCGCCGGCAACAACTGCCGCGACGTTTCCGAAGAAGAATCCCCGAATCGCTTCCCACCAGGTGCCGGTGAGACTTTGGCCGTAGAAGCCATCTGCGAACAAGGCGTGCACGACGGTCCAGGGCTGGGGAATGATCTTCGCGCTTGCTCCGACGGTGCCAGCGGCGATTATCCAGGCCCCGAGCAGCACGGCTAGTCCTGCAAGCACGAGCAAACCGGAGCGAGCCTTCTGAGGAAGACGCAGTCGCACCGGCCCCCGTGAGCTGAGGGGCGCGGCCACCGCCGTCATGCTGCTTCCTCTTCCGATGAGGCGAACAGGAGCCGGGTGAGCATTGCCGTCAGTTCGAGGAACTCCGGGCTGGAGAGCAAATCGAGTGTTCGCGGACGCGGCAGGTCGATGGGGACTACTTTCACGACTCGACCAGGCCGGGCCGACATGACCACGACGGTGTCCGAGAGGAAGACGGCCTCGGCCACCGAGTGGGTGACTAGAAGGGTAGTTGTCTGGCGTTCTGCCCAGACGCGAAGCAGCTCGAGGTTGAGTCGCTGCCTCGTCATCTCGTCCAGAGCCCCGAAGGGTTCGTCCAGGAGAAGGACTTCGGGCCGGTGCACCAGAGAACGCGCGATCGCGACCCGTTGCCGCATTCCCCCGGACAGCTGCGATGGCCTGGCGTTCTCGAATCCCTTCAGGCCGACGAGGTCGACGAGGTCGTGAATCATCGAGTCGTCGGGGACTCCCGCGGCCTCCAGCGGAAGGCGAATATTGTCGATGACCGAACGCCACGGCAGAAGAGCGGAATCTTGGAAGGCGATGCCGAGCTGGTGAGCCTTGCGAATTTGTGACGGCGATTCTCCGTGCACGAGCACCTCACCCCCGGACGCCGAGTCCAGATCGGCGAGAATGCGGAGAATGGTGGACTTGCCGCACCCCGATGGACCGAGCAACGACACGAAGCTACCGCGCGGAGTCGAGAGGTCTATCGCGTCCAGAGCCAGAACGGTGCCGGATCGAGATGTGAACTCCTTCGAGACGTTGTTTATGTGGATGCCGTCGTTGGTCGCGTCCATCGGGGTCAGTCCTTACTTCGAGTAGACGTCTTTGAGGACGTCGTCGCTGAACATGGCTGCGGTGGCTTTGGAACCACCGAGTGAGAGCGACTTCACAGTCGCCGCAATATCGCCGTCGCTCATCCAGAACAAGCCCTTCGCCTTGGTGGTATCTGAGACGACCAATCCGTTCTGCGAGGTGGCCGCGAGGATCTGCTGTTCCAGGCTTAGCTTCAGGTCCTTGCCGTATTTGTTCGTGGCCAGCCCGGCGCCCAACGACGGGTCTGCTGCGGCTTGTGCCCAGCCCTCGGACTCGGCCTTCATGACCTCGACGATCTCTTTGCGCTTTGCTGCATCCTTCAAACTGGACGTCTTGGCGATGTAGACCTCTTCCAGCAGCGGATAGCCGAAGTCGTTAAGAAGCATGGTCTGCGTCTTCACCCCCTTCTGTTCGAGAATGATCGGCTCGTTGGTGTAGAAACCAACGAAACCGTCAACCTCGCCGCTGACGAGTGGGGTGGGGTCGAAGTCAATCGTCACGGTCGTTACCTGCGTGGAGCTGATGCCATTCGCCTTGAGGAAGGCATTCCAGATCGGCAGGTTGGTGGCGGAGACGCCGATCTTCTTGCCCATCAAGTCTTTCGGCGAACTGATCGGTTTTCCGGCGAGAGACACGATGCAGAACGGATTCTTCTGGTAACCCGCCCCGATTATGGTGAGGTCCGCACCGTTGTTGATGGCGTTCACGGCAGTCGCGGTGTGGGTGATGCCGACGAGCGCCTTGCCGCTCTGGACGACGGGCTCGACCGAAAGGTTGGGACCACCGGCAGTCAACGTCATGTCGATGCCGTGCTTTGCGTACAGGCCCTTGTCCAAGGCGACAAGGCTGCCTGCGAACTGCACATTCTTCAGATAGTTGAATTGCATGGTCACTGGTACGGGCGAGCCCGCACCCGCCGAGGAAACCGTGGAGCTGCAGGCTGCAAGACTCACGCCCACTGCTGCAAAGGCCAGGAATCCCACAAGGGAACGTCGTGCAAATTTCGATTTGAGTTGATTGCTTTGTGCGCTGTGATCCTGCATGCGTTGCCTCCATCGGGGTGAGGGAGAGCGGGGCCCACTGGCCCCGCTCCAAGATGTCTACAAAAGACACCCTTCCGTGACCGCGTTGCATCGCCATGTCATTTGTGTTTCTGATTCGTTAATCGTGTCCGCAGCCGTCGACGTTGAATGTAGACAGTATTCTTTTGAAATGATCAGCCAACCAAGCCTCGTCGATCTTGCCTGCGAGGAGATCAAACGGCTCATCGCGAACGGGGATCTCGGCGCAGACGAGCGCCTGTTCGAGCCCAGGCTCGCGGCTCAACTTGGCATCAGCCGGCCACCCCTTCGAGAGGCGCTGCGTATCCTCGCCGCCCAGCACATCATCGAACAGACTCCGCGCCGCGGCTATCGGGTTGTTAGCCTGAGCCAGAACGATGTCGACGAGATCTACGGTTTGCGCTACGTTCTCGAGAAGTTCGCGCTGGACCAACTCATCCCCAAACTTCCCGACGCTGACTTCCACGATCTCGAAGAGACCGTGACCCGCATGTGGGACGCGGCGCGAAACGACGATGCTGTCGGCGTGTTCATCGCCAACCGCGACTTCCACCTCACCCTCGTCGCAATGGCGGGACACCGTCGGCTCCAACAGGCCTACTCGACCCTGATGGACCAGATGCAGTTATACATGTCACGCAACCTGAGCATCGAAGCCCAAACCCACGGTGGCCTCCTGGAAGGCTGCAAGCGCCATGAGCGCCTCCTCGAAAGTCTTAGGTCAGGGGACGCGGCCGCCATTGCGGAGGCCTTCACGGCACATGGCGAACGACGCTACCTGCCAATTTCCGCGGCTCAAGCCTCGATCTGGTGAGCCGCGATCCGGCTCATCCTTTCGGGCGGCGGTCCCATCCTTCGCGAGCGCGATGAGCACGCCTCCGGCGCCGCTCTTCACGTCGACGAAAACGGGATTTCCGGACCGAGTTGCCGCGAGAGCCGCCGCCGTTCCGCGGAGCCGAGTCGGCGCCATGCGGAGAGAATCCCGGACCCCGAAGACTCAATTACCCGTAGAGCATCTGAGTCCACGGAGGACCCTTAGCACCGGGCAGGCAATAACGCCCGCTCAGGTTTCTAGCGGTGGGGCGGACGGGACTTGAACCCGTGACCGACGGATTGAGTCCGAGCGATCCTCGCGTACCTGCATTAGTGGGTTGGTCTCGGGTTATCTTTACCTGACCGGGAGTTTCTTGTTTTGCGTGGCTTTCATTTTATCGGCACGCCTGGATCGGTCAAGGTCGACCTCGAATCAATAAACATTGAATAAAGGTGCCAGCATCAAGTCCCCCACCCGCCGCTAGGCACGTACGCCACGGAAGCCGTCTATTGGCAAGTCATATTAATGCGGCGGCTGGCGCCTCAGGAATCTCGGGCAGCCCTTTCGCGAAGATCACATTCAATATCCGATGCGCCTTCGGCTCGAGTGTCTCGCCGGGGTAGAACTCCTCATACAGTTCCCCCGCGTCATCCGAGTTGGCGACTTCACAAATGGCGAGGAGGTTCGCGATGTCGTCGTCGTCGCGTCCGGGTCTGCTTGCTCGGAGCTTCATCGCGAGCAGCATTCGAGCTGACGCCACCCAGACACTCACTTCACCGTCGTCGTACAGGGGTTCCCACTCGGCTATCGCGAAGGGGACGAACTGGGCCGCCGCTGTGTTGAACCACGAGGTCGTCCAACCGTTTCTCGCAGCCACCTCAGCTGCTGCCTGCATGGCTGGCTCAATTGGGTGGACTGTCGCGTCGATGTCGTCGGTGGTGCCGCGTTCGAAGTGCCGCAGCGATAGCGCCGCACCGCCGACGATTCGGATCCCGCCGGGTTCGCCTGCCGCCCGCAAGTATTCGACGACCTGGCGGAGGCCCAGGATGAGGTCGTCTCGTGAGAGGGCCAACTAGATGCTCGCGAGCGTTAGCGCGTCCACGAGGACACCGCGTTCGAGGAACTCTGCGGGAACGTTCTGAGGATCCACGGGCACGACATATCGTCCCGAGTTCACGGTCCAGCGCTTCCTGAGTCGGCGGCCCGGCTTCAACGTCCAGCTCGGAGCCGGAAACCCCTCCTCGCGCAGGCGGTATGCGACCACACCTGCTATGGCTGCGTCCCAGTGTTTTTGCCCGGTGGGCGCAGGTTCCGCGATCCCGAGGGTGTACCGCACCTCGTTCTTCTCGGCGACCAGATTGTCGTTGAGCTGGATGAAGTGCCGGAGAGCGAGGTCGGGGCGACCGGCGGTGACCGCTTCACCGATGCGGTTCGCGATGGCGGCGGCTGTCTCCCGGAGAGTGGGGATACTGATCAGCGTGTGCCCGGTGAACTTCAACAGTTTTTCCGCTGTCTCAATCGTCGGGCTTCGCTTGCCGTTCTCGATCAGGGAAAGAGACGATGCTGCGACTCCAGAGCGCTTGCTCAAGTCTTTCTGGCTCAGCCTGCTAGAGCGTCGCGCATCTCGGATTAGGTCGACCGTCATGAGATACCGCCTTTCTAGCATCTAAGTTTACTTTCTAGTAATTATAGACCCGCTAAGAACTCGTTTCCTCAAGCTAAAACCCGCACGGAACTTCTCCGAATTAAGCAAACGATCGCCAAGTTGCCCCATTTCTGCCAGCGTCTCTCCGGAAAGTCAACGCGAAGGCTTAAAAGATGGCCTCAGGGCTCCCGAGCTCCCTCGATACCACCGAGGCGGCTACCTTTTCCTGCGGGCGAATCTGGCTAAGCATTGCGCGATCCAGAAGGCGGCCGCGCGATCCGTCGCCCGGGGCCGGCGCTTGATGCCGAGACCGCGGGCTCCAATCTCGGTTCAGAGTGAGCATGGCGTGACGACAGGCAGCAATGCGAAACGTGAAGCCCAGGTGAGCTATCTGCCGTTGTACTCGTCGTCGGTGATGTGCTCCATGAAGACGCCGGGTGCCGCCGCGTGCCAGTGTTCTTCGCCGGGCGGCGTGTAGAGGGTCTGACCGGGGTGAACTTCGATGATCGACCCGTCGCGGGTGCCGAAGCGGCCGACTTCCTGGGTGACGCGCATGTATTGGCCGAGTTCGTGGGAGTTCCAGGCGGTCCGGGCGCCAGGGGCAAAGCGCACTGTGGCAATCACCATCGTCTGGCCGGTTTCGTGCGGCAGCGCGATCGGGTCGAGCCAGACGTCGCCGGCGAACTGCTCGGGCGGGTTCTTGGAGGTGGGGATGGCGGGTTCGATGTTCACTTTGTTTCCTTTCGGTTCTGTTCTGTAAAGACGTTCTTGGCGACGCCCATGTCGGCCATGCCGTTGGGCCAGCCGGCGTAGAGGGTCACGTGGGTGATGGTTTCGATCAGCTCGGACTGGTTTACGCCGTTCTCAATGTCGCGGCCGAGATGGAAGCCGAGTTGACCGGTGTGGCTGCCGGCGGCGAGCACGGCGACCGTGATGAGGCTGCGGTCACGGGCGGAGAGGTCGGGGCGGTTCCACACGTCGGCGAAGAGCACGTCGTCGGTCAGTTCCGCGAGCTTCGGGGCGAAGTCGCCGAACATGGTGCGGCCCCCGCCGACCTGCCGTGGTTGTTCGCTCATGATGATCCTTCCGTTGCGTGGGCTTTGATCTTGTCGAACGCATTCACGACTTCGCCGCGACCCCGGCGGTCTCGCGGGAGGCGTTCACACCGCCGACCTATCGACGCCGGGCCGCCGGCGTCAGCTCCGCGGCACCGTAACTGTTGTCGTCGGGATTGATGGTGACGCCGGGCGCGACGAGCTCGTCGATACGGTCGAGCGTCTCGGTGCTCAGGCTCATCTCGGCCGCGGTGATCTGCAACTCGAGCTGCTCCATGGTTCGCGGTCCGATGATCGCTGAGGTGATGCCCGGGTGGTTGATCACAAACGCGATGGCAAGCTCGATCAGGGTCATCCCGGCGTCCTCCGCAATATGGGCGAGAGCGTCGACGACCTCAAGCTTCTGCTGGTTCGCCACCGTCGACATGTCGAAGCGCGCTCCGGGGCGGGCCTTCGAGGTCGGTGTGGGCGGGGCATCCTTTCGCCACTTGCCGGAGAGCCAACCACCCGCGAGTGGGCTATAGCTGAGGGTGCCCATCCCGTAGCGCTGCGTCGTGGGAAGCACGTCCTCTTCGATGCCGCGCACGAGGATCGAGTACGGCGGCTGCTCGGTCACGAACCGGGTGAGGTTGCGGTCGCGGGAGGCGACCTGCGCCTCGACGATCTGACTGCCGGTGTACGACGAGGAACCGATGTACCGCACCTTGCCCTGCCGCACGAGATCGGTGAGAGCGCTGAGGGTCTCCTCCACGTCCATCAGCGCACTTGGACGGTGCACCTGGTACAGGTCGATGTAGTCGGTGTCGAGGCGTCGCAACGAGTCCTCGACGGCGCGCATGATGTACCGGCGGGATCCGCCACTGCGGTTGGGGCCCTCCCCCATCGGCATGAAGAACTTCGTGGCCAGCACGACGTCGTCTCTGCGGCCCTTCAGCGCCTGCCCGACGATCTCCTCCGACTCGCCGCCGGAGTACACGTCGGCGGTGTCGACGAAGTTGATGCCGGCATCCAGTGCGTGATGGATGACGCGGATGGAGTCGTCCACGTCGGAATTGCCCCACGCTCCGAACATCATGGTGCCCAGCGCGAGCGGGCTGACTTCGACGCCGGTGCGTCCGAGTAGGCGGTAGTCCATGGTTGTCTCCCTAGTTGTCGAGTGCGTCGAGGTCCGCGCGCACGCGGTCTGGCTCGGATTCGGGCGGCATGTTGTTCTGGTCTCGCACGCCGTCGACCGATCCCGGCCGGTCTTTGTCAAGTCGGGCGAAAACGGGTTCGAGGTCCTCTTGAGCGGGGCCGTGTTCGGCAACGAGTTCGAAGGTGAGGTGGTCTGCGGCCTCGGAGGCGAGGCTGTCGACTAGGACGCGGGCGATCTGGTGGCGGGCGATGACCCCGTCGGCCGGACTGCCGGCGAGTCGGGTGTCGCCCTGCAGCAGGGTGATCTCGAGCTGGTCGGCGTCGTTGTAGTCGAACCAGCCCGGGCGCACGATCGTGTACCGATTGCCGCTCGCGCGCACGAGACGTTCGCCGCGACGCTTCCAGTCGTGGGTACCGCCGCGTTTGGTCACGCCGATCGAGGTCATCAGGGCGATGCGAACCTTCCGACCGCCGAGGGCCTCGAGCACGTTCTTGACGGCGCCGTAGTCGACTGTCTCTGCAGCAGCGGCGTCACCGTACAGGGAGCCCTGCGTGAAGATGACCGCATCGATTCCGGCGACGGCGTCGACGAGCGTCTCTGAACGGGTCAGCTGGCCGACGACGGTGCGCGCCCCGGGATCGAGTCGGCCAGCCCGTGCGGCGTTGCGAACGAGGGCTCGCGTGTCGTAGCCCTGGCGGACTGCCTCGGCCACGACGTGCCGACCCACACTTCCAGTGGCTCCGATGACGAGGACGACCCTGGGTTGCGTTTGAGTGCTCATGCTTCCGGGATCTCCCGTCCGAAGGCCTCGAGGGTGACGGCTTCAGGCTCGGGGCCGCCGCGCACACCGGTGTCGAGGGCGTCGATGGCGCCCATCTGATCGGCGTCGAGTTCGAAGTCGAAGACGTCGAAGTTCTCCGCGATGCGTTCGGGCTTCGTCGATTTCGGGATGGCGGACCGTCCGTGCTGGAGCTGCCAGCGCAACATGACCTGCGCGGCGCTCTTGTCGAACTGCTTCGCGATGTCGAGGATGACGGGCTCCTCAAAGCTGCTCTTGCCAGTGCCGCGGTAGGAGGTGATGCCGCCGATCGGCGACCACGCCTGCGTGACTATGCCCCTCTCGGCATCCGCGGCCTGCACGTCGGGCTGCTGGAAGTAGGGGTGCAGCTCGATCTGGTTGATCGACGGCACGATTGCGGTGCTGTCGGCCAGCGCGTCGAGGTGGGATCGCATGAAGTTGCTGACGCCGATGGCGCGGACCTTGCCGTCGGCAAGCAACCGCTCGAGGGCCCTGTACGCACCGATCGTCTTCTCGAACTCGCCGGGGAGTGCCTGGTGCAGGATCAGCAGGTCGATCTGGTCGACGCCGAGTTTGCCCGCGCTCTTGTCGAAAGCGTGCAGCGTCTCGTCGTAGCCGTAGTCGCTGATCCACACCTTGGTTTCGATGAAGACTTTCGAGCGATCGACACCGGAACGGCGGATGCCCTCGCCGACCTCTCGCTCGTTCGCATACGCGGCGGCGGTGTCTATGTGGCGGTAACCGGTCTGGAGAGCGAAGGCCACGGCATCCGTCGTCTCGTCGGGAGGCGTCTGGAAGACGCCGAGTCCGATGGGCGGCATGACCACGCCATTGTTCAGAGTGATGTTCATCATGGTGTTGTTCTCCTAGGGTTACGGGCGGACGAGCACTTTGAGTGCTTCGCGGTCGGCCATCGCTCGGTATCCCGCGGGTACCTCGTCTATGCCGACGGTTCGGTCGAAGACACGGCCGGGGTCGATCGTGCCGTCGAGCACGAGCAGCAGCAGCTCGTCGATGTAGGCGCGTGCCGGGGCGACGCCGCCGGTCAACGTGATGTTGCGCATAAACTCGGAGAACCCGAGTGGAACCTCCGCAAACTGCGGGGCCCCGACGCGGCTGATGACGCCGCCATCGCGAACCACGCCGATCGCGGTCTCCAACGCGGAGAGCAAGCCCACGGCCTCGAGCACGACGTGGGTTCCGTCGCCGCCCGTGAGCTCCTTGACCCGCGCGATACCCTCGTCGCCGCGCTCGGCGACGACATCGGTGGCCCCGAACTCGCGGCCCAGGTCGGTGCGCGCCTCGTGGCGGCCCATCAGGATGATGCGCGAGGCCCCCATAAGTTTCGCCGCGATGACCGCGGACAGTCCGACCGCGCCGTCGCCGATCACGGTGACGGTCTGGCCGGGCTCGATGCTTGCCTTCTTGGCCGCGTGGTACCCGGTCGACATCACGTCGGAGAGGCTGAGCAGCGACGGGATGAGCGCCTCGTCGAAGTCGGCGGGCACGACGACAAGGGTGCCCGAGGCCTGCGGTACGCGGGCGAATTCGCCCTGGCCGCCGTCTTCGGTTCCGCCCCAGTGTGCGCCATGGCGGCACGAGGTCTGGAGTCCCTCGAGGCAGAAGTCGCAGGTGCCATCGGAGGCGACGAAGGGGGCGATGACGAAGTCGCCGACGCTGAGGCCGGATGTCTCGGAGCCGAGCTCTTCGACGATGCCGACGAACTCGTGTCCCATGCGGGCACCTTCGTCGCTGGCCTCTTTCGACGCGTACGGCCAGAGGTCGCTGCCGCAGATGCAGCCGGCGACGATGCGAACGATCGCGTCGGTCGGCTCTTGGATGGTGGGGTTGGGGACGGTCTCGACGCGGACATCGCCGGCGCCGTACATCAACGCTGCTTTCATGTTTCCAGTCAACGCCTCCCTGCCGAAATTGGAGAGTCCCTGATGATCGGGGTACTGGCAGTGCCTCCCTTAGGTGGCGTCGGCGGGAGTCTCCACGGCTGCCGTCGCTGCCCAGCTGGCGAGCAGACGCAGGGACGCCTCGGTGGCCGACCCCGGCTCCGAGCCATAGACGATAAGCGCCTGGCCGGGGTCGGCCGGCAGGTCCATCGTCTCGAAAGTGAGGTCCAGGTCACCGAACTCCGGGTGGTGCAGGCACTTGAAACCGCTGTCGTGGTATCTCACATCGTGAGAGGCCCACAGTGTTGAGAATTCGGTGCTGCGGGCCAGCAGGTCGCCGATGAGTTCCTGCAGCAGTCTGTCGTGGGGGTCGCGGCCGACCTCGGTGCGGAGGTTTGCGACCACATCGGCAGCCGCTGTGTTCCAGTCGCGGAAGAAGGCGCGCGCATTCGGGTCGAAGAACAGGAAGCGCAACGTGTTCACCGGTTGGCCGGGCGGTGTGCCTTCGTAGATCGGCGAATACAGGGCACGGCCGAGCGCGTTGCTGGCGAGGAGGTCGCGGCGGTTGTTGCGGACGAACGCGGGCGCGTCCGCGAGCCCGTCGACGACTCGCTGCACCGCCTGACGCACCTGATGCGACGCACCTCGGTGGCCGCCGGGCCTGATGGTCGCCGTTGCGTTCGCCAGGTGGAACAGGTGTTCCCGCTCGGCCGCGTCCAGGTGAAGCGCACGCACGAGCGCCTCGAGCACTCCCTCCGAGACCGAACCGAAGTTGCCGCGCTCCAGCTTCGTGTAGTAGTCCACGCTGACACCGGCGAGCATCGCGACCTCCTCGCGGCGGAGGCCGGCCACGCGACGGTTGCCGCCGTAGGCGGGCAGCTTCGCTTGCTCCGGCGTGATCTTCGCACGCCGCGAGGTCAAGAATTCTCGGATGTCGTCGCGGGAGTCCATGGTGCCGACTTTACGCCGGCACCCCTTGCAGATGAGAGGCCCTGCGAGTACCTGCTCCTCGTGGACCCGCGCGGCAGACCGGGATTGTGTGACTGACTTCGACCCGCCTCCGGTCCCCGTCGCTAGAACGTAGTGGCGCGTGAATGCGTCGGCTTCCATACCCCGTCGATCTCGGCCAAGGTCGTCGTCATGCGAAGGGGCCAGAGCGCCTTCGACCCCCAGATTGTGGCGTTCACGTGGTTGCGTGCGACGAGGAGGGCCCGAGACCCGTCGACCTGGACGTCGACGGACCGTTCGCGGATGTCGTGATAGGCCATCTGTCCGGTGCGGATCTCTTCCAACCATTCGGCCTTGGGTTGCTCGTAACCGGTGATGTGAGCGAGAACGAAATCGTCGGCGAGGAGCTGTTTGAGCTTGTCGATGCGGGCTTCAACCATCGCGGTGTTCACGGCTGTGTTCGCGGCCCGGATTGCCTTGATGGCCTGTTGTTCACGCTGGTCGGTCATGCCGTCTCTCTTCTGGGCGTTTGAGTCTGATTTAGCTCAAATGCGTCATTCCCTGAGTTCCTCCGGGGCGAGTCGGAGCTCTTCCGTGTCGAGTTTGCCCTGCAGCCAGCGCAGCACCGCGTCGTCGATCTGCTCGTCATTACGCAGGCGGACCACGGTGGCCCGTTTGCGTTCCAGGATCTCGAGTCGGAGTGCGGTGTACTGCTGGTCCCGGCGCGCGTCGTCGTCGACCTCGGCAGTGCTGTCACCGGCCCGGAGCACCCGCAGGTGAAGTCCGTATTCGGTGCGGAGTCGGTCGCTGACCGCCGGGTCGGTACCCAAGCCCGTCGCGACCTCGGCGAGGGCGTCCAGTGCTTCCTCTGTCGCTACGGTCTCCGCGAGAAGCCGCTCCTCGTCAACCCCGGCGTCCTTCTCAAAGGCCGCCCAACGGACCACACCGGGGAGGAGGATGCCCTCGACGACGATTGTGATGACAATGACACCGGCGGTGACGAAGACGATGAGGTCACGGTCAGGGAACGGATGCCCGGATGCCAGGAGCAGCGGGATGCCCAGCGCGGCTGCGAGAGAGACGGCACCGCGGAATCCGGCCAGTCCGCTGACGATTCTGGCCCGGTTGCTCACCCGCCGCAGTCGCTGCGCGGGGCGCCGGTCGAGGAGACGGATCGTGTAGGTCGCGGCGAAGAGGAATCCAATGCGCACCGCGATTAGGACCACGGAGACGACGGCGATCAGGACTAGCCCCCGCACAATGAGCGTATTATCGAGGGCCCGGACGGCGGTCTGGAGCTCGAGACCGACGATGACGAACAGGGATGCGTTCAGCAGAAATGTAGAGAGGCTCCAGAATCCGTCGGACTGTCTCCGCGCTGCGGCACGGGCCCGGCGCGGCGTCGCCTGGCTAAGCAGCAGGCCGGCGGTGACGACCGCCAGCACCCCGGATGCTTCGATGAGTTCGGCGAGCAGATAGGCGACGAACGGTGTCAGGATCGTCAGGACGATCTCTTGCATCGGGTTGTCGAGGCGGCGGCGGATTCGGATCACCAGCCAGGCGATCATGGCGCCGATCGCGATGCCCCCTCCGTATGCGAAAAACGCCAACCAGGTGATGTGCAGCGGGCTAGTGTCCTCGGCGCTGACGGTGAAAGCAACGGCAATGCCGTAGATCACCAGGGCGGTGCCGTCGTTGATCAGACTTTCCGCTCGCAGCAGAGTGACATTGCGGCGAGGAAGATTCCGGGTGAGTGCGCCGACCGAGGTCGCGTCTGTCGGCGCGAGTGCAGCCCCTAGGACCCAGGCCGGCCCCCAAGACGTTCCGAACAGGTGCGCGATGACCGCGACGGCACCCGCTGTCAGAACGACAAGCAGGGTGCTGGTCAAGACGATGCCGCGGAAGTTGGCGCGGATCTCCCGCAGGGACGTGGTCAGGCTCTCCCGAAACAGCAAGGCGGGCAGAAACAGGAACAGCACCACCTCCGGCGGGAGTGACACCTCACGCATCGCGGGGAGGAAGCCCAGCAGGATGCCGCTGATCAGCAGGAGCACGGGCGAGGCGATGTGCAGGCGGCGAGCGCCCCCGGCACAGACCAGGATGGCCACCCCGAGCACAACGACGATCTCCAGACCGAGCATTAAGAACCTTTCGCGGATGGGTAGTGGGCGACGGGAGACGATGAGGGTGAAAACGCGGGGTCGACGATCACACCGACGATGTCAGGGCCGGAGTGCGCAGGGCGCGGCGGGCAGCGAAGGTACTCGGGACGATCAGCGTGACGGTGACGACGAGCGCGAGAACGAGGAGTCCCGTCCCCGCGGTCAGAGCAGCCGACGCCTCGGCCGTAATCGACGCGGCAGTCTCCATGCGGTTCGCGGGCGCCGCGATGGTAGCGACCGCCACGAGGATGCCGAGCCCGACGGAGGTGCCGAGCTGGTGGAAGGTGTTCACGACACCGGACGCTTCCCCGGCGTCCTCCGGAGAGGTGCCGGCGATGCCGAACACGGTCATAGGTGCGAACGCGAGCCCCTGGCCGGCGCCGATGAACAGCATGGGGGCCGCCACTACGGCGAGGTAGCCGCTCTCCGGCGCGATGCGACTGAGCCACAGCATCCCTGCAATTGTCACAACGATGCCGGCTACGAGGAGGACGGTGTCTCCGAGTCGCTCCGAGAGTCTCGGGATGGCCAGCGCGACCGCGAAGTTCACGAGCGTCATCGGCAGGAACGCGAGACCGGCTTCGAGCGGGGTGAACCCTAGGGTGCCCTGCAGGTACTGGGTGGTGAAGTAAAAGAACCCGATCATCGCGCCGAGGTACAGAAACCGCGTGAGGTAGGCGCCGGTGCGCTCACGGCTCGCGAAGAGTCGCAGGGGCATGATCGGCTGAGCGGCCCTGGATTCGGCGAAGACGAAAGCAATAAGGAGCACCACGGCGAGGACGAAGGCGGTGACGGTCGTGAGATCGGTCCAGCCGTTCTCGGATCCGTGCAGGATAGCGAACACAAGTCCTCCGACACCGAGTGTCGCGGTGACTGCGCCAGGGATGTCGAACCGCCCCGCTCGGATGGCGGTCTCCGGGAGGAACTTGGGTGCAAGTGCGATCATGGCAACCCCGATGGGCACGTTAACGAAGAATCCAGCCCGCCAGGAGAACCAGGAGGCCAGGGCTCCGCCGATGACCAATCCGAGGCTCACGCCGATGCCCGCGGTAGCAGCGTACGCGGCGACAGCGCGGGCTCGTTCGCGACCCTCGAAGCTGGCCGTTAGCAGCGACAGGGCGGACGGGGCCACGATCGCGGCCCCCATACCCTGCATCGCTCGCGAGGCAATCAGCCACCAACCGGCGGGGGCGAAGGCGATGAGGAGCGAGGCGAGGGAGAACACGATGAGGCCGAAGATGAACACACGCTTACGCCCGAGGAGGTCGCCGGCCCGGGCTCCGAGCAGCAGAAGCCCACCGAAGACGAGCGTATAGGCATCCTGTACCCAGGCGAGTTCGGCGGTCGAGAGACCGAGATCGACCTCGAGGCTGGGCAGCGCTGTAAAAATGACCGAGTTGTCGAGCAGGATCATGAAGTAGCTGACAAGGATGATCGTCAGGATCGCCCCTTTGTGGGGAGGAGTAGCAGGTTTCGAAGTCATTGGTGTTTCCCTTCCTGCATCCATGTCACCACCACACGGCACAGAGGGGCAGGGCCGGACGTGCCCGGTACCGCCAGTACCCCTTTACGGATCGCCTGGCCCGAACCCACATGCAGGTTCTGCAAGAAGTTAGAGAATAGAGAGCGGTTGACGTAGGGGCGCCGGGTGCCTATTGCCAATCGGTTGGGGCACCCTGCTCGGCCACTTCGCGTTGCGCGCACCGGCGATGCCTTCGAGGGCGATCTCGATGATGTCGCCAGGCTCCAACCAACAGCAGTCCCGTCGGTTCCAAGAACGGGTACGACGCTCGCGTGCATCAGCATCGATGGGTTGCTGTGGTCAAGATCCAGGCGGATTGAATTTCGGTGGGTCGCAGAAGACCGCTCTGCTGGATATTGGGCCCTCTGACCCCAATTAGCGGGCCGACGGTTGCCTCCCCACTTAGAAGTACCTCGAGGAATGGGTCTATATCAGGATTGGTCCACAAATCGGATTCGAGGATCATGCGCCAGGCGACGTCGGATTCGACCGACGGCGATACTGCTCAGGCGACCGCCGTCGCGACCATCGTCCGGATCACCGGGCGCATCTTCCGCCTAACTCAGATCGAGCGCGTCATCGTCCTCAACGCGCTCCCAGAAGTCACGCCCGAAGTCGTCGACGAAACACCAGAAGCGCTGCTCATCGGCCACTGATCGCAGGCAGAACCGGTCACTCACCTCTGCGACTCACAGCTAGGACACAGGCGCGTGAGCCGACTAGAACCCGATGGCGGGTGTGGCCCTGAAGGCATTAGCAGCCCTGTCCGCCGAAACTTGGGCGTCGCTTCCAGAATCAAGGATTGTATTTCGAGCTGATTCGGAATCGACCATGACGGCCGTGATGGCGAGGCCGTCCGAGGCCTCGGTCGTCAGCAGAGCGTCCACCTGAGCTGAAAAGGCGGAGTCACTTGACTTTGCGTGAACGTCCATCGCAACTACGTGGTTGCTGGAGATGTAGTTGCCACCCCCCGCCATCAGCCGGATGATGACAGGCGTTGTACCAATTGGACGGATGCTCTGTGAGTCGATGACCTCGGAGAAGTGGTTACCGATGACAGAGTTGTTGCTGCCGCTGACACAGAGAAGTCCGTAAAGGTCGTCCAGTCCGTTGTCGACTCCCACGAAGGGCGTCCAGGGCTCATGGTCACGCAAGAAATGATTTGAGGCCACGAGGTTCTCCGAACTATTGGCTGCAAGAACCACCATCCCAGGGTAGAACGAATGCAGACGGTTGTTTGTGACGCTCGAACGCGTGACGCCGTTGAGATGGACGCTGCTCGCACCTCGCGGGAAGACGTTGTTCGCCGTGATCAGGAGTCCGCCGTGGTTCTCGGCGTAGATCGAGTGTCCCTTGAAGCCTGCTCCGATCAGGTTGTCAGTGATCTTTGACGCCTGTCCCCAGCCGCGGAGCTCGATGCAGCTTCCGCATTCAGCGATGAAATTGTCGTGGACGGAAAGCGCGTCCGCGTTGTAGACGGTGAGAGCGTGCTCAAGATAAATGAACCCCATGCCGTTGATGCGAAACGAGTCATTAGCGTTCGCGACATAGATACCCGTCTTGCCGTTGACGTAGGTGTTCTCTGGATGCAGCTCCGAACCGTCGGGGTTGAAGTGCAACCCGTCGATACAGAAGCTCAAGAACTCGACCGAACTAATCCGCGGGCTCCCACGTCGCTCGATGTAGAAAGCGGCGCCTGTGGGCTCCCCCTCTCCGTCGACAGGGAGGTCGACGAGAATGCGACTGCCTCCGGGCCACAGCTCGTGCAGGTCGACCCACTCGTCTTCAGGAACGTTGAAGCGGATGCTCGATGACGTGAATCCGTGTCCGGAACCCTCGATCCTGAGGAAGCTGATGTCAATGACCACCTGCGTGCGGAGGCGGTAGTCCCCCGGCGGGATGTAGATCACCGCGCCTGGCCTTCCGCCCTCGTCCTCATCGGTGACCGTCTGCCGGGCTTTGATGTCAGCGATGATGGCGTTGATCACCTCACCGATGTCCTCGGTCGGATCACCGACGGGCCAAGTCGTCACGTCGTAGTGGTTGGCGCTGGTCATAGGTTCTCCCCTTCGTGTCGTGGCAGGTTTGTGGCCTGAATATCACTGGGGTAGGGCAGGTCGGCTCCGGCCCGCGAGACAGTGATCGCCGCAGCTCGGGCCGCGATGTCGCCAATCGCTTGGAGTCGGTCGGCGGATATCGATCCTCCGTCCCATCCATCTTTGTCGAACGCGAGCGCCCAGATGAGCGCAGCCATGAAGGAATCACCGGCGCCAACGGTGTCGGCGACGCGGGTTCTGACGGAGGGGATGCGGACGACGTTGCCTCCGCTCGCGAGATAGGCATCTTCGCCACCGCGGGTGATAGCAGCCACACTGACTCCGCCGTCAATGAGGAGATCGAGAACGTCGTCAAGAGGCGTTCCCGGATACAGGTACTCCGCGTCTTCGTCGCTCAGCTTCGTGAGTTGAGTAGAGAAGGCGAGCTCCTCAAATGACCCGCGAGTCCTACCTGGCTCCGGCAGCAGGGTCGGCCTGATGTTCGGATCGAAGCTGATCAGAGCGCCGAGGCTCCTGCCGCGTCTGATGATGTCTCTCGTGACCTCCGAGCCGGGTTGGAGGAATGCGCCGAGCGAGCCCGTGTGGATAATTGTCGGCGATCCCAGATCGTCGAGGTGGGCCGGATCCCAGCTCAGAGTGAATCGGTAGCTCGCCGACCCGTCCTGCGCGAGAATGACCACCGCCTTGGACGTCAACGCGTTCGTCACGGAGCCTGCGGTCACCGTCACACCGGATGCGCTCAGCTGCCGGTGGATCAGTTCTCCGTCTGCGTCGTCGCCGATCGCTGTGTGCAGGTAGGTGACGACGCCAAGGCGCGCAAGGCCGAGCGCTACGTTCGCCGGCGACCCTCCGGGGTGGCGGCTGACCCGGTCGCCTTCGACGACCTCGTCGATGAGCGCCTCACCGATGACGAGCGCGCTCGGGCTCATAAGGGGATCCGCACGTTCAGCGCGTCGACTCGATCCGGTGACCGGATCTCCAGCCGTCCGTCGCTCCAGCGGACGGGCTGCGGATCGATGATCTCGCCCACCCAGCCTCCTTCACCATCGTTGTTCCGAAATGCCAGAAGCTGCCACTGACCACTGCGGTCTTGGACGAGACGCCCCACGTAGAGCAGCTCGTCCGTGATGCGGTACGCATCCTGGATGTGGAACGGACCTGCCAGCGAATCGGTGGGAAATGCCCAAATGCCACCGATCGGTTCATCGGCGCGACGATCGTGGGACAGCTCGGTGGCGAGGCTTGAGAATAGCCCAACCGGCCGCCCATCGACCTGAGCCGTTTGAATCACCTCGAGGTGCCCGAAGCCTGACCCCGGCTCCGACAGCGACGGCTGCACCGTCCAGATGGTCAGATCGGGCGATGTGGCATGGCCGACGACACCGCGATTGTCCGGGTCTCCGTGGTTCGCACGTGCGGTGATCAGCATGTGCCAGAGCCCTCCATCTCGGAACACCCAGGGATCGCGCCACGCCTGGTCAGGCCACTGTCTCGTCTCCGCGGTCTCGTACCAGCGCGGGTCGGGTTCGATGATCTGCCGATTCGGTTCTCGCCGCCAGGTGAACAGGTCATCCGACACGACGGAACTGATCCGCTGGTTCAGTCCGCCCTCCGACCGGCTGACCGCGGTGTAGAACATCCGCCACGAACCGCTGTCCTCGCGAACGACCGAACCGGTCCACGTCGCCAGGTCGTCGAAAGCGGGTGAATCATCTGGGAGGACTGCGTCAGCGTGTTCCGTCCACTCCCTCAAATCTTTCGACGTGGCATGGCCGATCGTGGCACGCCAGTGTCGTCGATCCGGATCCAGGAGAGCTCGGGGCGCCTTGAGGAAGAACAGGTGGTAGTCGTCACCGTCATCGGCGATCCAGAAATCCCATACCCAGGAGGCGGCAAGGCGAAGCATGTGTATACCTTTCAGTTGGCACGTGGCTGGGCCACGGACCCTCGGATCACCAGAGGACAGTCGAGCAGTGCGGGCTTGTCGGCGATGAGGCGGTACTCGGCCTCCCCGTGTAGGAGATGCACGAGCGTCTCGACCGCCCAGACCCCCATCTCGTAGTGAGGTAGCGCGACCGTGGTCAGGCCGGGGAAGAGGTTCGCCGCGATGAGTTCCTGGTTGTCGAATCCCACGATGGACAGATCGCGGGGGATCTCAAGACCGAGCTCGGTCGCCGCGCGGTACGCGCCCATCGCCATCCGGTCGTTATAGCAGAACAGTGCTGTCGGCCGATCGCTCCTGCCGAGGAGCTCGCGAGCGAGCCCGTATCCCGGAAGCGTCTCGGACGGCGCGGAGAAGACCAGATCCTCGTCAAACGGGATGTCGTGGGCTTGAAGGACCTGCCGGTAGCCGGCGAAGCGGAGGTGTGTCGCCGGCACGTCGTCGTCGTTGTTGAGGAAGCCGATGCGCGTGTGCCCGGCCTCGACGAGGTGGGTGACGGCGGCGACCGCGCCCCCCACCTCGTCGGGCACGACCGCTGGGACGATGCCTGCCCGGTCCGTCGAGTCGATCAGGACGGCGGGCAGATCCTGCAGGTTTGGGGGGAGGGAGACGCTGCGGTGATACATCGTCGCGTACAGGACCGCGTCGACCTGCCGGTCGATCAGGGCTTGGACATCGTCCCGGTGAGAGGTGCCGCCGGCGTCGCGCTCCGTATTAATGATGACCAGGGTGAGATCATGCTCACGCGCAGCGTTCTGCGCACCGAGGATGATCCGTCCCGCGTGCGGGGTGGTCGCGATCTCTTCGCTCAGAAGGCCGATCAGCCCGGACCGGTTGGTCCGAAGCGCCTGAGCCATCCGATTCGGCCCATAGCCAAGAGTCTTCGCCGCGTGTCGCACACGCGCACGCGTCTCCACGGAGACCCGCATGTTCGGCGTGTCGTTCAGCACGTGCGACACCGTTGTGACTGACACCCCGGCGAGCTGCGCGACATCGCGGATCCCTGCACTCTTCACCGCCACGTCTCTATCTCCATCCCCTGATCACCTGATGCTTCTGAGCTTGGTCAACCTTTGACCGCACCGAGAGTCAGTCCTGCGACAATGTGCCGTTGAAGAACGATGGCAAGCACGATCACCGGGACTGAGTACAGTACCGCGAGCGAGGTCATCGTTCCCCAGTCCAAGCCGAACTGGCTCTGGAAATTCGCGATCTGCAACGGTGTAGTGACTGCACGGACGGAAGTCAGCAAGAGCGCAAAGATGAAGTCGTTCCAGGAGGCGAGAAACGCGAAGATCGCCGCTACGGCGACTCCTCCCCGAGTAATCGGGAGAACCACCCACCAGAGAGCGCCGAGCCGGCTGCAACCGTCCACCCGCGCCGATTCCTCTAGTTCGTCCGGAACGGCCTCGAAGAAGCTGGCCATGAGCCAGATCGACAACGGAAGCGAGATTGTCGTCTGCGCGATCGCGAGGGCGAGAGATGTGTCGGACAGGCCCAGGTTGTGGAAAATGACAATGAGCGGAGTGCCCACCACGATCGCCGGCACCATCCTCATGATCAAGGCAAGCAGAATGAAGACTCGTCCAAGCCGGGTGCGATACCGGGTCACTGCGTACGCCGCCGGCACCGCGAGAACCAGCGAGATCAAGGTGCTGATCACTGCCGTCTGAAGGCTATTGAGGAAGGACTGAGGAACTCCCTGGGTGCTCAGCGCCGTGATGTAGTTCTGCACTGTCCAAGTCGACGGCAGGATGGTCGGGGGAATCGCATTCGTCTCGATCGGCGTCTTGAACGACGTGAAGAGCATGTAGACGAACGGGAATGCATAGAGGACGACGAGCACGATGAGTGCCGTCCACAGGATAGACCGCGTGCTGGTGCGTCGTGACTCGAGTCCATTCATCAGTGGTCACTCCCTGGCCGCCAGATGGTGAGGACGGCGATAATGGCGATCCCCATCATGGCGATCAAATAGATGGTCCCCATGGCGCTTGCAAGGCCGGGGTTTCCGTTCGCGATCTGCGTGTTGTAGACCAGCAACGACAGGACATTTGTTGAGTTCTGAGGGCCGCCATTGGTTTGAACGACGATCGTGTCGAATGCACGGGCGGCGTCGACGCCTCGCACGATGAGTGCGACGGCTATCACCGGCCGCAACAACGGGAGGATGATCCGGAAAAGCAGGGTCGGGTATCGGGCTCCGTCGATGCGTGCCGCCTCAAGGATCTCCCCGGGCACGTTCTGCAGTCCAGCGAACAGCACTAGGGAGATGAACGACGTCGTGAGCCAGATATCGGGCAGCGCGACGGAGAACAGCGCGATGTTCGGGTCGCTCAACCACTGGATCTGGTTGGGGGAAGAGATCAGGTGCGCCTCGTACAGCAGCTGATTGACGATCCCAGAGTTGTCGATGAGGAGGAACCGCCAGAGCAGTCCCGCGACGATAGGTGCGATCATCAGCGGATACAAGAAGATCGTCCGGAAGATTCGGGACCGATTTCCGAGTCCGCTGAAAAGCAGGGCCACCGTGAGCCCCAAGACGAACTCGAATGTGACTACCATCACGGTGTAGACCACCGTTCGGAGTGCTGAGTTGCCGAACTCGGCGGAGGTGAAGGCTCGCACGTAGTTGCCGAATCCGACGAAGGTGTGCGGGCTACCGGCGATCGGGTTATAGCGGAAGAAACTGTTGAAGACGAACTGGAGCAGCGGCAACGCGACGAAGACGGCGAGAAAGAGCGCGGCGGGCAGCATCAGCAAGGCCGCGAAACGCCTGTCGGTAAGGCGGATCCGCTTCCTGCCGGAGGTCGGTATGGGGCGGGTGCCCGGAGCGGCCGGCCGGGTGGCCGGCCGCTCTGGAGTGCTGGCAGTCACGATCACTGCTGGACAATCTGATCAATTTGAGAAGCCGTGGCCTTGAGGAGGGCCGCGTTGTCCGCTCCCGGTTGCAGGGACTTCTGAATCATCGGAATGAGCGCGTTGTTCACGATGTTCTGCCAATTCGCGTTGGCCGGTCGCGTGATAGTCGCTGGCGCCGATAGGGTCGTAACCATCGGGCTGTAGGCTTCGTAGCCCGGCTTGTTGGCGTACTGCTTGAGCGCTGAAATGCGAGCAACAAGTCCAAGAGACGTGTTGGCACTCAAGGCGTTGTGGTCGTATGCGAACTTCACGAAGGCGGTGGAGGCCGCCTGGTGGGCGCCTTGCCTGGGGATGCTCAAATAGTACGGGCCTGGAACACCGGCGATCCCAGCGGGTCCGGCCACCATAGGAGCGACTCCCGTCTTACCGTAAACAGGCGAACTCGTCGGGATCTGGCGGTAGGCGTGGGCCCAGAAAAGCATCATCGCCGCCTTGCCCTGGTTGTACAGGTTCTGTGCCGCGTTCCAGTCGACAGCCGCTGCCCCGGGCGGAGCATACTTCGCGAGACTGGCGTAGTAATCCAGCGCTTTAAGGCTGGCCGAGTCGTCCAGGGTGGACTTAGTTCCTGCGGCGTTCAAAACCATCTGCTTCTGACCGGCCTGCGAGAGCGCGGCAAGGTACTGGGTCTCCTCCGCCCCGGGCAGCGGTGCACCGTACATGCCGTTATTGGTGAAGAATGCTGCGACATCCGAATACTGCTGCCATGTGGTCGGCGGCTTGAGATCGTACCCGTACTTCGCCTTAAACCCGGCCTGGTTCGCCGGATCATTGAAGAGGTCCGTGCGGTAGTAGAGGATTTCCGAGTTCGCGAAGGCCGGCATGCCGACGTAGTTTCCGCCGACTTTCGCCTCCTGGACGACAGAGGGAAAGTTGTCCGCCTTGACGGCCGAGGTATAGAGGCTGTTCAGCGGCTGAAGTCCCGCCGCAAAAGCTGGCAACCAGATCGCGTCGAGAGCGGCGACGTCGAACGAGATGCTCCCGGTGGACAACTCGCTGTTCACCCGGTTATACAGACCGTTGTACGGCAGCTCGACAAAATTGACCTTGACGCCCTTGTCTTTGGCATACAGGTCTGCTATGGGCTGAAGCTCCGCGTGCCCACCTGCCTCGACGAGAACGACAATCGACTTGACGGACGAGGCGCTGTCCGAACTGGTCCCCGGCGTGCAAGCAGTCAGCGCTACGAGAGAGATAGTTGCGACCGCGGCAGCGGCAGCCAGTTTGGTGCGAGAGAGGCGCACGGAACGGGAGTCCGCCATCTTTATGCGAAGCATCGTTACTCCGATTTCAACTTGAATGGTTAGTAGCATATCTATGCCAAGACGTTTTGGCAAAACGTCTTGGCATAAAGCTAAAACAGTGCACGCGAGCCTGTCAACTGGAAAAATATGCCAAACTTTTCGGTTCGGCGTGGAAGCTAGATGTAGTTCCCGGGGACGTTGTGAACGCGTTCGATTGGTGACTTGCCGCCGATGCCGGTGTGGGGTCTGGTGATTGTAGTCATGGAGCCACTGCTGGTAGGTCGCCGCTCGGGCCTCGTCGCTTGTAGGTGTGGGCGTAGGCCCATTCCTGGGCGAGGGTGCGGTTGAATCGTTCGACTTTCCCGATGGTCTGTGGCCGGTATGGGCGGGTGAACGTGTGGCTGATCGTCTCGCCCAGCGCGGCGGTGAAGGCACCGGATCGGTAGCAAGAGCCGTTATCGGTGAGGACACGTTTGACGGTGATGCCGTGGTTTTCGAAGAACGTGTTCGCGCGGATCCAGAACCCGGCGGCGGTCTCTTTCTTCTCGTCGGTGAGAATCTCGGAGTAAGCCAGTCGGGAGTGGTCGTCGACCGCGTGGTGCAGGAACGAGTAGCCGCGACCCTGTTTTTTGTCGTTGCGGTTGCCGATGGTGCGGCCGAGCATCCGGTGGCCGCCGCCGTCAGGGATGCGGCCCTGTCTCTTGATATCGACGTGGACCAGATCGCCCGGCGCGGCATGCTCGTAGTGGACCGGTTTCGCCTATCTGAGCGGCAGCCCGGTGGCCTGGTCGAGATAGGCCAGGCGCGGCATCCGGTAGCGGGCCAGGATCTGCTCGACCGTGGAGCGATGCGGTGTGGTCCCCACCGGCGGGTGAACCGCAGCGCCACGATCCGCCGCTCAAGCCGCCTTCGTAGATGGCTTGTGCGCGCAGGCCGAGGTAATCGGCGAGTTCGCTCGTTGTCAGCACGGGCTCAAGACCGAGCCGGAAAGGCGTTCAGTATCCATAACTGGAGGTGCCCCAGGTCACCCTAAGTGAACTGAACCGAGTCGAGCAGCTCCGATAAGGAGCCCACACCTGGCTGGGGTTTGGCAATAAGCGTTGAATAAACGTTAACCGCGTCGAGTCTTGTCCTTTTGTTGGAACAAAAAACGCTGGTCAGACCTTGTTTTCAGTGGGGCGGACGGGACTTGAACCCGTGACCGACGGATTTGATCCGCGCCATCTGCCACTTCTCGGGTGACCTGGGTTCGTCTCGACGCAACTTGGCCTGACCGGGATTCCCTTGTCTAGCTTGGTTCCATTTTCATCGACTCAGCTCGACTCGTCTAGGGCGATCTCGAGTGAATAATGATTCGGCCTGGGTTTAGTTCCTAGTTGCTTCCCTGTCTGGCGGGTGCCGGCTGGGACGATTCTTGGTCAGCGTAATACTCTTCCTCGACCTCGATCGGGGTGCGCAGGGCGAGTTCGCCGTGGAGGCGTTGGTTGTTCCACCACCAAACATATTCCAGCGTCGCGAGTTCGACCTGCTCGACCGTTCGCCAAGGCCCTTGTCGGCGGATGAGTTCAGTTTTGTAGAGCCCGTTCACCGCCTCAGCCAAGGCATTATCGAAGCTGTCGCCGACGGTCCC
>NZ_VRMG01000001.1 GCF_008040105.1 Lacisediminihabitans profunda | reverse complement strand
GAGCCGCCGGTTCTCCTCGACCACGTCCGACGTGACGCCGGGCCTTGCGCCCGCGTCGACCTCGTAACGGCGCTGCCACACCCGCAACGTCTCGGGACTCATCCCCAGCAGCCCTGCCACATGCCGGATCGCCGTCATCTGATTCGGGTGATCCACCCGCGCCTCACCGAGCATCCTCAGAGCCCGCTCACGCATCTCAGTCGTATATCTAGCCATCAGTTCCATCCTTGATCAAAAGACGGAACTAAACCCAGGCCGAATCACGAGAGCTGCAAGCCGAGTGTTGATTCGACTGGTTTGCAACCCTGTAGACGCCTCAACACTGTTTTTGACCTTCGTTTTGAGCTGAGCGATTGTGGCTTCGTTTTCGACGAACCATTCAGCTTGAGCACGAGCTCCTGCATCAGACATGACTGCGCCGATTAGTTCGTTCAGAGCCGATCCT
Source organism: Lacisediminihabitans profunda (assembly GCF_008040105.1). Classification (GTDB taxonomy): domain Bacteria; phylum Actinomycetota; class Actinomycetes; order Actinomycetales; family Microbacteriaceae; genus Lacisediminihabitans; species Lacisediminihabitans profunda. The sequence goes on along the minus strand of NZ_VRMG01000001.1, from coordinate 130,476 downwards.
TTGCCCGATTCTCCGACCTGACTAGAGATATTCGTCGCAGCAGGTACTAGTACGAGCCGCACACATTCGCGAATCACGTTCGGCCCGTTAATGCCGAACATGTGGTTGGCGTCGTCGTTCGCAACGTCCACGAGCTGCGCGGAATGGCTCGGCTCCGCTTCCCACTTCGAAAGCGCATCGTGTACAGAATCGCGGGATGGAGCGAGACCGAGGTCTGGAAGTTCCGCATGGGCGTCTCGCAGCAATTTGTATCGGGGCGGAAGTCGCCGACCTTCGTGAAGGATCGGATCTCTGCGAACCCGGGCCCCTGGGTCGCGTTGCCAACCACCTTGTCCTTCTGCCCGATCGACCAAGTCCTTTGGAATGTCGCCTGAGCGCCCCGCCCGTATTGTCTCAATCGCTCGCGATCGTGGTCAGTTAGTCCCGAGAATGTGACGGCAACCTCCACAACGCAGTCCTCGTCCGCAGTGACTCCCTCTTCGTACCCGCAGACGTCGGACGGCTCGAGCGTTCGTCCATTGAAGAACCAATCAAGTGCGTAGAGGATTGAAGACTTGCCAGCTCCATTTGCTCCCACGAGCGCGGAATAGTTGTCGACCTCGAAGGAGACGTTCTTCAGGCTGCGATAGTTCTTGACTGCGATGTGGCTTATCTTCACGCTGAGTCCCCCGTTGATTTATGTGAGTATGACACAGCTAAAAGGACTACCTAGGTCCGTCTCGCAACGGGCAGCCACGTCCTCCGGTCCGTCACTGTCGAGTTACTCGCAACAGACAAACATGGACGCCGAAGGGGCCCTTAGCAGGACCCGCTCGAGTGCCGAGAATCATATCGATCGGGCAATTCGGTATTGCGCCGCGGGCGCAGTGGTGCATCGAAATCTCGAGCGCACATTCAACGTCCCTTTCGACACAGGCACCTAGGCGCGATCCTCGAGTACTTATCCTCGCCTCGATCCCGTCCTTGTATCATCGTCCGTGCCGCCGACAATCGTTACTCAGATAACGAATGCCCGCGCTGAAGCTGCGTACCTGCGTTCGCATATATGCCAACCCGTTCTGAATGTCAGGTTCTCCTTGTTCATAGAGGCCCTGACCTCGATACTGAATAAAACTTCATTTGAGCGGTGAAAGGTACGTCATGCATGAGATCGTGTGCCCGCACTGCAAGAAAGCGTTCACCATTGACGAAGCAGGTTATGCCGACATCGTCCGCCAGGTTCGCAACGATGAGTTCCAAACCGAGTTGCACGAGCGCCTCATCGCTGCAGGCAAGGAAACGACGGCAGCAGTGGAACTTGCAGAAGCCAGGGTTGCGGCTTCACTCAATGCTGAGTCAGCTGCGAAAGACTCGAAAATCGCTGAGCTGCAGGCAACGCTCGATGGTGCCGGCGTGGCCACGAGATTGGCCGTAATCGACGAGACACTGAAAAGGGACACCGAGATCGAACGGCTCAAAGGCGAGCTCAATTCGGCTGCGATGTCAGAAAATCTAGCAATCATGAAAGCCGTCGAAGTAGTCGAGACGGCACGCAGCGAGGAGGCCAGCGCGCTGTCTCAAGCGTCGGCCCGCAAGGATGCGGAGATCGAGCGTCCAAAGGGCGCGATCAAGACGGCGGAGGCCAAAGGCCAGCTCGCCCTAAACGAGGCGACTCAAATTATCGCAAACGAGCGAGATGACCTTGCGCGCGACCTGAAGGCCAAGCACCTCGAATTCGACGGCAAAGAGCTAGTACTGCGAACCGATTTTGAAGGCCGGCTGCAATCAAAGGACCTGCTTCTGAAGGACAAGGAAGATGCCATTGAGCGACTTCGGGATCTCAAAGCCAAACTCTCAACAAAGATGCTCGGCGAAACGCTGGAGCAACATTGCCAGATCGCTTTCGAGCAATTGCGCGCCACGGCTTTTCAATCCGCCACTTTTGGCAAAGACAACACGACGTCCGAGTCCGGCAGCAAGGGCGACTACATCTTCCGCGACCACGGTGACGACGCGATCGAGTACATCTCGATAATGTTCGAGATGAAGAACGAAGCTGACGCCACTAAGGCAAAACAGACGAACGAATCCTTCCTCAAGGAACTCGAAAAGGATCGAAACGAAAAGAATTGTGAATACGCGGTTCTCGTATCGTTGCTCGAGCCCGAGAGTGAGATCTACAACGCCGGCATTGTCGATGTTTCCCACATCTACCCGAAGATGTACGTCATTCGTCCGCAGTTCTTCATTCCAATGATTTCCCTATTGCGAAACTCTGCGCAGGCGACGATCGGGATCCGATCCGAGCTCGCGCGTGTCCAAGAGCAGAATCTCGACATCACGAATTTTGAGCTGCGCCTCGGTGAGTTTCAACAATCATTTTCGAAAAACGTGAATGACGCAGGTAGACAAAACGACAACGCGATCGACGCCATTGACGCTGCGATAAGAAAGCTCGAAGATTCCAAAGAGGCGCTCCGTCTGTGGGTCAAGCATTTGAACACTGCTAGCGGAAAGTCGGAAAAACTCTCCATACGTTCTCTCACGAAGGGGAACTCGACGATGGAGACAAAGTTCGCCGCCATCGAAGCGGACGCGACAGCTGTCGCTTAGAGGGCGTGATTGAGCGGGCGCGCTGCGCACAGCAAGGGTGTACGCAGGGCGCCTGCCCAAGATCTCCTCTGAATGTCGGCGCACCACCATAGAGTGACGAACATGAATGGTGTGAAGTGCCGCACTACTAGAGCTCCTATCGCTACGCGTGCCGAGGCGGCCTCGATCGCGCTAGGGGTCAGAAAGGGCGCCGCGGCAGTTCAATGTCCATACTGCGGTTGGTGGCACGTCGTCGGGTACGGCTCCCCGCTCGAGCGTCCGTCCAAACCGACAAAGCGACGGTAGTCGCCGGACTCCCAAGCGTTCTGCCTTTCGGATTCAGCGGTCGTGCCCACGGGGATCCGTCGTAACATCCGCGACTCCCCCTCGTTGTTGCACCTTGGACGATTTCGTTGGGCATCCGAAATGAGAGGCGCGTGTCGTTTCACGAGGGCTAGGGTCGCTCGTGCGATCGCTCGCCCGATTCCATGGTGGGCCTTTGCCGAATTGCGACTACTGCTGTCGCATGCCGCCTGTGCTGAACATGTCGGAATTTGGTCGCATGGCGCAAGAGCCCCGTGAGCGTTCGAAGCCGACTAGCACTACCTACAAGCACGACTCGCCAGCCGACCGAGATCGTGCCCTCGATGTTTTGTCGGGCATGGAGCTCCGAATCGCAGTGCGGAGAGCTATTTTGTGGCGTTTGGATGCCGCGTATGCACTTGCTCGAGATGAACGATCTGTCCTTCGACGTAGAACCAGATCCTCGCATCCCCGCCTGCGGTTGGCTTGTGCTGCCAGCGCGTGTGGCTGATGCCGTCGCGGGTGACGACACCGAGCGCTCCCTGGAGCGGATAGTTGGTCGGGGTGTGTGCCAGCGGGGTTCGAGTCAGGAAGTCCCACGCGTCGGCGAGTGGGCCGCGAATCGTCGCACGCAGATCGGTCCATCCGCGCTGGGCCGATGTCGACGCGAAGCGGATCTCGTACTCGCTCTTCTTCGTCGGGCGTTCTACCTTCTGATCCCGAGCCATCGCTACGGGCGCTCCACCAGCACGTCTGCCGCAAGCCACTCGACGGGCGAGGTGCCCAGCCCCGCGGCAATGGCTATCGCCGTCTCTTCCCAGGCGGTCAGCTCCGCGACGGCGAGGTGCGCTTGCCCGGTCGCAAAGGACGCGCGCGCCGCCTCGAGAAGTTCCGTGGCGCACAGCTCACGATCCTCATTGCTCAACGCCAGCATCCAGGGGAACTTGTCCGACATGCGCTCGGCGAGCGATCCGCGATCGCCGGTCGCCGCGGCGATGAGCTGTCCAGCGAATTGGAGCAACCGCTGACGCGAATCCGCCTCGCTCTTGGACATCAGGACCAGGTCCTCGCCGTCACGACGAGTGACATCCACCGGGTGATCCTCGGCCGCGGCGAACACCGATAGGGGACGACGACTGAGGTCGGACGACTGGAAGGTCCGGTCGGGAGCGGGGCTGGCGGCGATTGACATGTCGCAATAGTACTTCAGAATACATTCTGATACCAGCGATCAGCGCTCAAATTGGAGCTCGCGACGCGACCCGTGCTTTTTGCACGAACGTGCTATTCCGGGGTCAGCCCAATCCGCCCGAACCCAATCGAGGCTGACCGAGTCAGGGCGATACCAAGCGAATAAGTGCTGCATAAACGTGCGCGGCATCAAGTGCGTCACTATGCTGGGCGGAAAAATGCAGATCAGCTAGCATTTTTGAGGAAAGGCACTACTCGAACCCAAAACCGACTGACTATTTACTCAAGTCTCTCGCCAGAACGTCGATCTTAAAGTCCTGGCCAGAGGGCACTTTCTTGTGGGGCGGACGGGACTTGAACCCGTGACCGACGGATTATGAGTCCGCTGCTCTAACCAGCTGAGCTACCGCCCCGCGAGCTCGAAGAGGCTAGGGAACCTGCTCGTCGAGCGACGCATCGGTCACCGGATCGGTGACCGTTTCACCACGATACAGGCTCTCGAAGATGCTCAGCGTGCGTTGGATGTCGTGCGCAGCGATGTAGTTGAGGCTCGCCTTCTTCATCGCCATGAGCTCGTCATCCGGCAGCGTCAGCACGTCGGTGAGTTTGGCGGCCAGGTCGGCGGAGTCGCCCGGGGTGAAGAGGTGGCCGTTCCGCCCCTCGTGCACGAGGTGCGGCAGCGCCATGGCGTCGGCGGCGACGATGGGAAGCGCGGAGGCCATCGCCTCCATCGTGGCGATGCTCTGCAGTTCCGCGATCGACGGCATCGCGAAGACGGTGGCGCGGGTGAGAGCGGCGCGCAGTTCCTCGTCGGTGACGTAGCCGGTGAAGTTCACCCGATCCGCGATGCCGAGATCCTTGGCCATCTGCTTGAGCTGGTTCATCTGGTCGCCGCCGCCCACGATCTCGAGCTTCGCGTCGAGCGAAGGATCGATGGCCGCGACGGCGCGCAGCAGAACGTCGATGTGCTTCTCGCCGGACACCCGGCCCACGAACACGATGGTGTTGCCCGTGCGCTTTTCGAAGCTCGGCGTGTAGAGCGCCGCGTCGATTCCGCAGGAGATCGCGTGCACCCCGACGAGGTTCGTCTCGGCCTCGAGGAAGTCGGCGGCCTTGCGGCTCGGCGACGTGACGGACTCGCACAGCCCGAAGGTGGATGCGGCATCCGCCCAGGCGGCGCGGATCACCGGCTTGCGCAGGAAGTGCGGCAGCTTGGTGTGGTCGATCATGTTCTCGGGCATGAAGTGGTTGGTGCCGACCACGCGGATGCCGCGCTTCACCGCCTGGCGGGCGAGCCCCCGCCCGACCACGATGTGCGACTGGATGTGCACGACATCCGGCTTGACCTCGTCGAGGATGCGCGCGGCATGCGCCTGGCTGCGCCACGGCAGCACGAACCGCAGCCAGTCGTGCGGGTACCAGCGCCACGAGTACACCCGGTAGACGGTGAATCGGGCGCCGTCGTGCTCTTCGACGAAGGTGCCGTGCTTGCGGCTGGCGGCTGGAGCCTCCACGAAGACGTCGTGGCCGCGGTCGACGAGTCCGGCCGCGAGGCGGGAGGCGAAGTTCGCTGCACCGTTGACGTCGGGTGGGAAGGTGTCTGCACCGATCAGTACGCGAAGGGGAGCCTTCGCGGCCGAGAACGTGTCAGGCGGGGAATCGGACAAATCTGTGAGCATCCCTTGCATTAGTAGCCGGCAGCATCAGCTTAGTGCTGCGTCTGCGGATGGTGTTTGGAAAGCTGGAAGACGCCGTAAACAGCAAGGATACCAGCGACGATGAACGCGACGATTGCGTACCAGGGCGCGTCGGCCGCCTCCTGCAGCACGACGATGCCGATCGACACGGCAACCAGGGGGTCGATCACCGTGAGTCCGGCGATCACGAGGTCTGGCGGCCCTGACGAATACGCGCTCTGCACGAAGTAGCCCCCCATCGCGGCCGCCGCGATCAGGGCGATGACGCAGGTGAGGGTGAGCCACTCGAATCCGTGGGTGTCCGACGCCCCGATGAAGAGGGTGTGGATGCGGTCGATGACGACCTTTGCGAGGGTCGCGACGAACCCGTAGAGCACGCCGGCACCCACGATGTAGATGATCGCCTCGAAGCGCTTCCGCAGCAGCGCGAAGACGATGGCGAACGCCACGGTGATCACGACGAGAAGCACCAGCACGATCACCAGTTCCGTCTGCGAGATCTCCTTGGACTGGCCGGTGATCGTGGCGATGGTCACGAACAGGCCGACGCCCACGATGCAGAAGGAGATCGATCGGATGGCGCGCCGGGTCAGCCTGACCCCCGAGACCCGGGCGTTCACCACGGCAGTGATGATGAGGGCGATCGCGCCGAGCGGCTGCACGACGATGATCGGGGCGAAATAGAGGCTCGTGAGCTGGAACACCACGGCCAGGCCGAGAAGGAGCGTGCCGAACACCCAGGACGGGCGGCGAAGAAGGGCGAACAGCTGGCCGAGCCTCAGCCCGCCGGATGACCGCGTTTCGCTCTGCGTCTCGACCTTGACGACGCCGCGATGCTGCAGCTGGGCGCCGATCGCGAGGAAGACCGCGCCGACGAGGGCGATCGGGATTCCGATGGCCTTGGCGGGAGTGAGGCTGATCGTGTTGGCGAGGTCGGTCACGTCAGGCAGCACGCCATGACTTTACCCGCTGACCCTCCGATATTCTTGGCGAATGGCCGTTCTCCCGATTCTCATCACCGGCAGCCCAGTGCTGCACTCCCGCGCCGCCGACGTCACCGAATTCGACGACGACCTGCGGTCCCTCGTCGCCGACATGTTCGAGACGATGGAGGCGGCGCCCGGGGTGGGGCTTGCGGCTCCCCAGGTGGGCGTCTCCCGGCGCATCTTCGTCTTCAACTGGCTGGATGACGACGACGTGCTCTGGCGCGGCGCGGCCATCAACCCCGAGCTGTGGATAAGTCCCACCGCGATCGGCCCGGCGGACGAGGAGACCGAGTCGGAGGGCTGCCTCTCGGTGCCCGGCGAACGGTTCCCCCTGCACCGCGCCGACCTGGCCATCCTCCGCGCCCTGGACCTCGACGGCGAGCCGTTCGAAATCAGCGCGGAGGGCTGGCTGGCGCGCATCTTCCAGCACGAATACGACCATCTCGACGGCATCCTCTACGTCGACCGACTCGCCCACAAGCACTCGCGGGCCGCGGAGAAGGCGATCAAGAAGAGCGGCTGGGGCGAGCCGGGACTGGCCTGGACTCCGGGTATCGACGACCTGGAGGGGTAGCCCCCTCCCCGCGACTGTGCCCGTTTGTCGCGATTGTCACGGGTCGCCCGGGCACCCCGACGACAAACGGGCACAGTGGCGAAACGGGCACAGTGGCGACCGCACCCCCGAGCGGCACCCCGCGACACCTAGAACACGGCGCGAACGAGCGCGGCGGCGAGGCCCACCGCGAGTGCCTTGCGAATCGCGGCGGAGTCCTCCCGCGGGCGTTCGGGCACGGCCGCTCAGGCGTCCAGGTTCACGCCGTGAACGCCGTTGTCGTAGCGCAGCGCTGGGAAGACGGCGGAGATCGAGAACCCCACTCCGGGCACCGAATAGGCGTTGAGGATGCCGCCGAACAGGGCAGCGCGCTCCCGCATCTCGGTGATTCCCGGGCCCACGACGACCTCGGTGAGCGAGTTGAGGTCGTCCTGGAAGGTGTAGGTGCGGCTCTGCGCGAGCTTGTCCGGGTCGAGCCCCTGACGCTTCGCCGCGGCGCGCACCCCATCGTCGTCGACGAGCACCTGGAGGCCCTCGGCGGTCCAGGTGAAGGCGACCTTGACATCCGTGCCTTCGCCGCCGTAGGTGAGGGCGTTGGACAGCGACTCCTGCACGATGCGGAAGATGGCCAGCTCCGCACCCTGGGAGAGATCGAATCGTTCGCCATGCTCCACGAACGTGATGTTGAGGCCGGCCTCCCCCATCACCGCGAGCAGGTCGCGGATGGTCTTGAGCCGCGGCTGCGGGGTGGCGGCGGCCTCGCCGTCGCGCACGACGGTCATCACGCGCCTGAGGTCGGCGAGGGTGCCTCTGGCGGTCTCGGCGATCACGGCGGCCGAGCGCGCGGCCACCGCCGGATCCGCCGCCGCGGCATACCGGGCTCCGTCGGCCTGGCTGATGATCATCGACACGGAGTGCACGGCCACCTCGTGCAGCTCGCGCACGATGCGCAGACGGGCCGACTGCTCCTGCAGCGACACCTCGAGTTCGAGCCGCTGCCGCTCGGCGGCCACGCGGTCGTAATACTGGCGGCGACGCCCGCTCGCGGCTCTCAGCCAGAGCACGAGGAAGAGCACCGTGAGAACGAAGAAGAGCACGAAGGCTCCCGAGAGGCCTATCGCCACGGCCTGCGCGTTCTGGTCCAGCCAGGCGTTCACACGCTTCTCCTCTCGGCGGACGCGCGGTTCGGCGCCAGACACGAGAGTATCGCGAACCGGTGGCCGGCGTTCGGCCACCGGTTCTCGAACGCCGCTCTACTTCACCGGCGGCTGGGGATACGCGTTGGCGCGAATCACCTCGAGCCGGGCGCGGTACTCCTTCTCGTCGATGTCGCCCTGGGCGAATCGTTCGGCGAGGGTGGCCTCGGCGGAGCGTGCGGCGCCGCCCCACGGGGTGTGGCCCGGTCCGTAGTGGCCGGGTCCGCCCCAGCCCGCGCGCCGCCAACGGCGGCCGACGAGGCTGAAGATCAGCACGAACAGACCGATCCAGAACAGCGGGATGAGCAGGAACAGGAAACCGAACCCGGCGCCCATTGGTCCAACCCAATGAGCTGCAGGCGCGGCCAGGGCAAGTGTCGAAAGCACGATTCTTCCATTCGATCGGGGGTTCCGGCGGAACCTCATGACCTCAGGATCGTCGCTTGCCGCTCGGGGCGAATCTGCCCACGGGATGCTGCGCACTACTGCCCAGGGAGCATTCTCGGTCTCCGATCTACTCCAGGTAGCCCGCCCGCACGATGCCGGTCTCGTAGGCGACGACCACGAGTTGCACGCGATCTCGGGCGCCGAGTTTGGACATGATCCTCGAGACGTGCGTCTTGGCGGTGAGGGGACTCAGGAAGAGCTTGCGCCCGATCTCGTCGTTGGTGAGGCCGTGGCCCACGAGGGCGAGGACCTCCCGCTCCCGGTCGGTGAGCACGGCGAGAGCCGAGGTGTCCGGTGCCTCGTTGAGGGTGCCGGCCACGCGTTCGAGCAGTCGCTTGGTGACGCTCGGCGACAACAGCGCCTCTCCCCCGGCCACGACACGCACCGCGCGGATCAGCTCCACCGGCTCGGTGTCCTTCACGAGGAAGCCGCTCGCCCCGGCGCGGATGGCCTGGGCGACGTATTCGTCGAGTTCGAAGGTGGTCACGATCACGATGTGGGTGCTTGCCAGTGCCGGGTTGGCCACGATCTGCTCGGTGGCCCACAGCCCGTCGCCGTCAGGCATGCGGATGTCCATGAGCACGACATCCGGCTTCTCCCTGGTCACCAGCGCGACGGCGTCGCGGCCCGTTCCCGCCTCGCCGACCACCTCGAGGTCCGGTTCCGCCTCGAGCAGGGAGCGGAACCCGCCGCGGATCAGCTGCTGGTCGTCCGCGATGGCGACGCGGATCATTCGACCACGTCCGTCGTGTGGGTGGGGATGCGCGCGGTCACGCGAAACCCGCGGTACGGAAGCGGCCCGGCCTCGAGGGTGCCGCCCAGCAACTCGGCCCGCTCGTGCATGCCGAGCAGCCCGCGACCGCCCGAATCGTGTTTCGCCGCCGTCGCACCGACGCCGTCGTCCGTGATGGAGAGGATGTAGGTTCGCGCCTCCTCCCGCAGGTGAACCGTGGCCTTCGTGGCCCTGGCATGACGCAGAACGTTGGTGAGCGATTCCTGCGCGATGCGATAGAGCGCGAACTGGGTCGCGGCGGAGGGAACCGTGGCCAGATGGTCGACGAGTTCGACCTCGATCCCCTCCCCGGAGACGGATGACACCAGCCCGGGAAGACGGCTGAGGTCCGGTTCGGGCACGAGCGGGGCGCTCGGGTCGGCGCCTCCCTCCGCCCGGAGGATGCCGAGCACCGAACGCACCTCGTCGAGAGCGGTCTTGCTCGTCTCCTTGATGCTCGCGAGGGCCTCCTTGGCCTTCTCGGGCTGCTGGTCCATGAGGTGCAGGCCGACTCCGGCCTGCACGTTGATTTGGCTGAGCGAGTGCGCGAGCACGTCGTGAAGTTCCCGGGCGATGCGCACGCGTTCGGCCTGCACCTCGGACTGCTTGCGTTCGGCGACCCGGCGGGAGAATTCGGTGAACCTCTCCCGCCTGGTGCGGATGCCCTCGCCGATGCCCAACACGATGAGGATTCCCAGCGTGATGGCGGCGATTCGCGGCGGCGACAGGCTCAGGCCGAACCAGATCGCGATGACGAGGGTGGTCACCCAGGCCACGGCCACGGAGATCCAGGCCCACACCCTGGCTCCGCGCACGATCGCCGACACGATCGCGAAGGCGAGGGCGATGTACGGCGGATGCAGGCTGTCGCTGAACAGGAGGAGGTCGGCGCAGCCGGCGGCCGCGGTGATCGCCACGACCGGCCCGGGGAAGCGCCTCGCGCCGATCAGCGCCAGCGGACCCACCAGGGCGATCGCGAGGGCCAACAGCATCTGATTGCGGTCCGACCACTCAGCGGCGTGCAGCGCGCCGCCGCCGCGGCCACGGAACAGCATGGCGGGCACCTGCACGACGAAGGCGACGACGACCGGAACCCACAACTTCGCCCGTTGAGACATCCGCCAGTGCGGCCGGTGCTCGAAGGCCCTGTCGTCCCAGGGTTCACGCCAGTGCGCTTCTGCAGAGCGGGCGCGGTAGGGCATGGACCGATCGTAGTGGGGGGCACGGACCGCGGCATCCACCCCCCGGCGGCCAGTCGGTACTCCGCCGGGAGTACGGCCCGTTAACGAACAAAGGCCGCAGGGGGTGGAGCCCCTTGCGACCTTCGAGCTCCCCGACTTGGACTCGAACCAAGAACCTGCCGGTTAACAGCCGGCTGCTCTGCCAATTGAGCTATCGAGGATTGCTGTGAACAGCTTGCCTACTTTACCAAAGGTTGGCCGGTCTCCAAATCGGCGCCTCCGGTGGGCGTTTCGCGCCGGCGCGACCGGGGGCCCCGGCGCCCGGCTCTGTGCCGCTTTGACACGACTGTGCGCCGTCGAGCGGGCGCAATCACGACGAACGGGAACGAACCAGAGGAGAGGCGGTCCGGCTCAGCGCACCGGAAGCAGGTAGGTGGGCGACGGAACGCTCTCCGGACGCCCGATGGGGCGCGGGATGCCGGTGTGCGGCTCGAGTCGGAAACTCGTGAGCGTGCTCGAGAGCTGGTTCGCCACGTGGAGCACTCCGCCGTCGCGCACGAGGTGTCTGGGCCACGACCCGCCGGTCGACACGGCGGCGACCGGCGAAAGGTCCTCGATCCTCAGCACGGCCACCCGGTTGGAGCCGCGCAGGCCCGCGTAGCCGAACGTGCCGTCCTCGTCGATGGCGAGGGCCGCCGCGTGGTCGCCGGCGGCCCAGTCGGCCACCACACGGCCGCTGGCGATCGTCTGGGCGGTGTCGTCAATGCGGTAGATGCCGCCGTCCAGCTCGCCGAGCAGGTAGATCCGGCCCGCGCTGTCGGCGAAGTCGCGCGGTCCGGTGCCCGCGGGGAAGGCCCCGGTTCCGATGCGTTCGAGCGCGCCGTCGCGCACCCGGTGCACGTGCACCCGGTCGGCGCCGAGGTCGGCGCTCAGCACCGTGGACCCCACGACGTGGGTGGCGTGGGCGTGGGGTCCGCCCTGATCCTCGGCCGGACCGCTCCCCGAGCCCTGCAGGGTCTGGGCGAGTTCGCCGATGCGCCCATCCGCATCGAGCGGGAACACGTCGACCGATCCGTCTCGATAGTTCGACACGTAGAGGTGGGTCGGCGTGACGCTGAGGTGGCAGGGCGACCCGCCGCTGACCGCCCGGCCGCCGAGGGCCGCCATCCCGAACTCGTCGACCCGGCGGAAGGCCTCGACTCGGCCCGAGCCCTCGTCCGTGGAGTAGACGATGCCCGGCACGACACCGTTGGCCAGGAACGACGGCGACGAGGTCTCGGCGGCCAACCCGAGGAACTCGAGCGTGCCGTCCTCACGGGTCGCCGCCGCACCGATACCGAGCGCGTCACCGCCCATCGAGGCGGTGTACGAACCGATCCAGTGCGTGACGGGCCTCAATAGCCGGCCTCGACATCCACGACGCCCACAAACCGGCCGTCGCCGAGAAACGCTTCGACATTCTCGCGGATCCGTTCGGCGAGGAGCGGGGCGATCATCGCCGGGGTGTCCGCACTGTGCGGCGTGATGATCACGCGGGGTTCGTTCCACAGCGGATGACCGTCGGGAAGCGGTTCGGGGTCGGTGACGTCCACCCCGGCCCCGGCGATCTCCCCGGCCGCGAGCGCCGCGGTCAACGCCTCGGTGTCGACGAGCCCGCCCCTGGCGATGTTGATGAGGATGGCGGTGGGCTTCATCGCGGCGAGTTCTGGCGCACCGATGAGCCGTCGGGTGCCGTCGGTGAAGGCCGCGGCGATCACGACGACATCCGCGTGCGGCAGCACCTCGGCTAGCCGGTCGGAGGTGACCGTGAGCTCCGCGCCAGCCAGGTCTCCCGGGCTGCGGCGAACCACCGTGACATGCACCCCGAACGGTTCGAGCAATCGGATGAGTTCGACGGCGATCCCGCCGGCGCCCACGATGAGCACATTCAGTCCGAACAGCGAGGTTCCGAACTTCTCTCCGGTGGGCCAGCTCGTGGCGCGGACCCGCATCGGGATGAGGCGCAAGAGGGCGAGAGTGAGCGTGAGGGCGTGTTCGGCGACCGGCTGGGAGTACGCCCCCTTCGCGCTCGTCCAGAGCGGCAGCGGTCGGTCGGCGTAGCCGGCGAGCACGTGCGAGAAGGCGTCGACTCCCGCATACGGCAGCTGCACCCACTCGATGCCGGGGTGGGCGTCGAGCACGTCGACCAGGTCCTGCGCGTCGCCGTACGACAGCCAGACCAGGCCGCGTGTTCGCTCGGACAGCGGCGCGATCTCGCCGCCGCCGGCGCGCACCGCATCGGCGAACCTCGGATCGTCGTCCGGCATCACCGCGATGGTTCCCGCGTGCGGTCTGCGCTCCGGCGGCACGGCCTCGACCTCACGGGCGGAGACTGCGCGGTGTTGCGAGACTGCGTGCTGCGTTGTGGTCACGTGGCTGATCTCCCGGCGCCTGGCGCCTTCTTCGGTTTCGGTGCAGGCCGGGTGTCGGCGATCGACTCAACGACCTCCGGCTGCACCCCTTGGTGGTCCTCGGTACCCGGGTGCGTCGGAGCCGGTGTCACCCTCGAGCGCTCGAGCCGCCTGGCCTTGGCGAGCCCCTTCACGTAGTAGTCCTCCGGATCGGAGAACACCTCGTCGATGGGGCCATCCCCCACGACGACCCCGTGCTGCAGCACGACGACTCGGCTGGCGATCCGCGAGACGACGGACAGTTCGCTGCTCACGATGAGCGCCGAGAAGACCCGATCGTGCTGGAGCGACGCGATCGTGTCGAGAACACTGTCCCGGACCAGGGCATCGATACCGCGGGTGGGCTCGTCGGCCACGAGGAGCGCCGGCTCGAGGATGAGCGCCCGCGCGAGGGCCACCCGCTGACGCTGACCGCTGCTGAGCTCGTGCGGCAGCCGGGACATCAGGCCCAGCGGCAGTCGCACCGCGTCGATCGCGGTGGCGACGGCCGCGTTCGCCTCGCGCACGTTGAATCTGCGGTCCCGTCGGAAGATCGGCTCGGCCACGTTTTCCGCGACGGTGAGGATCGGGCTCAGCCGTTCGGCCTCGTCCTGGCGCAGGTAGCCGATCCTCAGGGTGAGACGATCGCGCCGACGCCGGCCGATGCCGCGAAGCTCGCGGCCGAACACCTCCAGCGATCCCCCGCAGATCTCCGGGGTGCCCTCGCCCGAACCGATCAGCCCCGCCTCCCCGGCTATCGCCCCGGCGAGCGTGGACTTGCCAGAACCGGACTCGCCGAGAAGTCCGACGATCTCGCCCGCCGCGATATCCAGATTCACCCCGCCCACCGCGAGAAAACGCGACTGGGTGTTGTTGGCTCGGTAGCGGATCGACACGTCACGTGCCGACACCACCAGGCCCGCGGGCGGGGACTCCACGCTATTCCTCGGACCGCAGGAGCCGCAGTTCCTCGCGTCGGAGCGCCTGTTCGGCCGGGTTCGGAACGGGCAGCGAGGCGAGCAGCCGCTTGGTGTACGGATGCTGCGGAGCTCCGAGCACCTCGGCGCCCGTCCCCTCCTCCACGAGTCGCCCCTGGTAGAGCACGGCGATTCGGTCGGCGAGGATGTCGACGACCGCGAGGTCGTGGCTGATGAAGAGCGCGGCGAAACCGAACTCCTTCTGCAGCTCGGCGAACAGTTCGAGCACCTTCGCCTGCACCGAGACATCGAGCGCGCTCGTCGGCTCATCGGCGATGAGCAGCTTCGGCTGCAGGGCGAGTGCCCTGGCGAGGGAGGCCCGCTGCCGTTGGCCGCCGCTCAGTTCGTGCGGGAAGCGGTCGCCGAATGCCCTGGGCAATTGAACCGCCTCGAGCAGTTCGTTCACCCGTGAGCGGGCCGCCCGGGCATTGGGCGACTTGCCGTGCACGATGAGCGGCTCGGCCACGCACTCCGCAATCGTCAGAAGCGGATTGAAGCTCGTGGCCGGGTCCTGGAACACGAAGCCGATGTCGCGTCGCAGCGGCCGGAACCGGCGCTCGTGCACCCCGAGCATCTCCTGCCCGAGCACCGTGAGCGAGCCGCCCGTGATCTTCGTGAGTCCGCCGATCGCCCGCCCGATGGTGGTCTTGCCCGATCCGCTCTCGCCGACGAGGCCGAGCACCTCGCGCGCGCCGATCTCGAAGCTCACGCTGTTGACGGCGCGGAAGCCCTTCCTGCCGAGGCGGCCGGGGTACTCGATCACGAGGTCCTTCGCGACCACGAGCGGCTCGGAGGTCGTGAGGGCGCGCTCGGCCGCTCGCTCCTGCGTTCGCACCGTGCCGGAGCCCAGGTAGGGCACGGCGGCGAGCAGCTTCTTCGTGTACGGATGCTGCGGGTTCTCAAAGAGGGAGGTGGCGTCCGCTTCCTCCACGACCTTGCCCTCGAACATCACGGCCACGCGGTCGGCGAGGTCGGCCACCACTCCCATGTTGTGGGTGATGAGCACGATCGCCGTGTCGAATTCGTCCCGCAGCCGACGAAGCAGGTCGAGGATCTCGGCCTGCACCGTCACATCGAGGGCCGTCGTCGGCTCGTCGGCGACGATCAGCTCCGGGTCGAGAACGAGCGCCATCGCGATCACGACCCGCTGCTTCTGGCCGCCGGAGAACTGGTGCGGGTAGTAGTTGACCCGGTTGGCCGCGTCCGGGATGCCGACCTTCTCGAGGATGTCGATCGCCTTGGCCTTCGCCTCCGCCCGCGTGTACTTGCCGTGGGCGTGCAGTCCTTCCGCGATCTGCCAGCCGACCGTGTAGACGGGGTTGAGCGCCGTCGACGGCTCCTGGAAGACCATCGCCGCGCCCGTGCCGCGGATCTCCCGCAGCCGGGCCTTGCTCACAGTGACGACGTTGTCCTGGCCGAGCAGCACCACACCGGATGCCGTGGCCGTCTCCGGCAGGAGCCCGAGGATCGACTTGGCTGTCACGGTCTTCCCGCTGCCGCTCTCGCCGACGATCGCGAGCACCTCCCCCGCGTTCACCGAGAGGGTCACGCCGTCGACGGCGCGCACATCGCCGCCGTCGGTCGCGAAGGTGATGGTGAGGTCGGTGATGCCGACCGCCTGTTCGCCGCGGGCAAGTGAACTCATTCGCGCACCTCCAGTGCGAGATCGCCGACGACATCCGTGCTCGCCTCGGGGGCGGTGTCCGAGGTCGGGGCGGGCGGCGGCGAGCCGACGGCACGCCTTCTGGTCCGCAGACGCGGATCCGCGAGGTCGTTGAGGCTCTCGCCGACCAGGGTCATCCCGAGCACCGCGAGCACGATCGCCAGCCCCGGGAACACCGAGGTCCACCAGATTCCGCTCGTGACATCGGAGATCGACTTGTTGAGGTCGTAGCCCCACTCCGCCGCGGACGTGGGCTCGATACCGAAGCCGAGGAAGCCGAGTCCGGCCAGGGTGAGGATGGCCTCCGAGGCGTTGAGGGTGAAGATCAGCGGCAGGGTCCGGGTCGCGTTGCGCAGGATGTGTCGGAACATGATTCGACCGGAGGAGGCTCCGAGCACCTTGGCGGACTCGACGAAGGCCTCGGCCTTGATGCGGACGGTCTCCGCCCGGATCACCCGGAAGTACTGCGGGATGAAGACCACCGTGATCGAAATCGCCGCGGCGAAGACGCCTCCGACGAGATTCGACCGCCCTCCGGAGATCACGATCGACATCACGATCGCGAGCAGCAGCGTCGGGAAGGCGTAGATCGCGTCGCAGACGACGACGAGGATGCGGTCGAGCCAGCCGCCGAGATAGCCCGAGACGACTCCGAGGAGCACGCCGGCGAAGATCGAGAGCACGATCGCCACGACGATGACGAACAGCGCCGTCTGCGATCCCCAGATCACCCGGGAGAGCACGTCGTAGCCGCCGACCGTCGTCCCGAGGAGGTGGGCACCCGACGGCGGCTTCTGCGCCCCGAAGTTGCCGTGCGCGTCGGAGAGCTGGGAGTAGCCGAAAGGGGCAAGCAGCGGGGCGAAGATGGAGGTGAGAACGAAGATCGCGACGATGATCAGTCCGGCGACGAGCATCCCGCGTTGGAGCCCCACGCTCTGCCGCACCTGGTGCACCACGGGGATGCGCGTCCAGAGCGGGCGTCTCGGCGTGAGGGCCACGCCCTGGTCAGCAGTATCGATGGCCACGATCAGTACCTCACTCTGGGGTCGATGAGAGCGGCGATGACGTCCACGATGAAGTTCGTGACGGCCACGACGACCGCGAGGAGGGCGACGATTCCCTGCACGGCGACGAAGTCACGGGCGCCGAGGTACTGGGCGAGCATGAAGCCGAGGCCCTTCCACTCGAAGGTCGTCTCCGTGAGCACCGCGCCGCCCAGCAGCAGGGCGATCTGCAACCCGATCACGGTGATGATGGGGATCAGCGCCGGCTTGTAGGCGTGCCGACGCACGAGCCGGTACTCGCTCACCCCGCGTGAGCGGGCGGCATCCACGTAGTCGGCGGACAGCGTGCCGATGACGTTGGTGCGCACCAGCCGGAGGAAGATCCCCGCGGTCAGGAGGCCGAGGGCGATCCCGGGAAGGATGGCGTGGGTGAGCACATCCGCGAGGTTGGCCGGATTTCCGGTCTGGATCGCGTCGATCAGGTAGATGCCGGTGGGGTGGGGCAGCAACTCGATGTCGAGCTCCGTGCTCGTCGACGCTCGACCGGAGACGGGGAGGATCCCCAGCCAGACCGAGAACACCAGCTTGAGCAGGAGCCCCGCGAAGAAGACCGGAGTGGCGTAGCAGAGGATGGCGAAGACCCGGAAGAGGGCGTCCGGCCACTTGTCACGGAAATAGGCCGCGAGCATGCCGAGCGGGATTCCGACGATGAAGGCGACGATGAGGGCGTAGAACGCCAACTCGAGGGTGGCTCCGCCATAGGTGAGCAGCACCTTGGTGACGGGCTGGTTGTCGCTGATCGTCGTGCCGAAGTTGCCGGTGAAGATCTGGCCGAGATACTCGAAGTACTGCACCAGGATCGGGCGATCGTATCCCGCGGCATGGATGCGCTCCTGCAGTTGGACCGCGCTCAGCCTGCCACCGAGGGCGGCGGTGATCGGGTCGCCGATCGTGCGCATGAGGATGAAGACCATCGTGACGAGGATGAAGACCGTCGGAAGGATGAGCAGAAGCCGCACGATGAGGTATCGCCAGAGTTGACTGCCGCCGGCCGCCTTCCGCTTTCGCGGGGCGGGAGGTGACGCCGGTGCCTCCGCCGTAATCACAGTTGTCGTCATGGTCACCAATCTGGGCTGTCAGGACACTCCGCGGCGTTGGAGAGGGTCCGGCGAAAAGAACGGGGACGACCCGCAACTGGTGCGGACCGTCCCCGTCTACGGCTAAAGAGATTTTAGCCGGTCATCTGACGCGCCGTTACAGCGCTATTGTGCCGCCGGGATTCGACGGCGGTTGGTTCTACTTCGTCAGCGTTCCGAACCGGAACTTGAACGACGCATCGAGGGTGACTCCCGAGACGCCCTTCCCGGCAACGGCGACCTGCGCGCCCTGAAGCAGTGGGACCGTGGACAGGTCAGCGGCAACCTTGTCCTGGATGGTCTCGATGTCCTTGGTGCGCTTTGCCTTGTCGGCCTCCACGGCCTGGGCCTTGATCAGCGAGTCGACTTCGGCGTTGTCGTAGTGGTTCGCGAGGAAGTTGTCCTTCGCGAAGAACGGTGACAGGTAGTTGTCTGCGTCCGAGTAGTCGGGGAACCAGCCGAGCTGGTACTCCGGGTACGCGTCCTTCGTGCGGTCCTTCGAGTAGGTGACCCACTCGGTCGACTGCAGGTTGACGGTGAACAGTCCGCCCTTTTCGAGCTGGCTCTTCACGAGCGCGTACTCGTCGCCCGAGGATGCACCGTAGTGGTCCGGGTTGTACTGGAGGTTCAGCACGACGGGAGCGGTGATGCCGGCCGCGGTCAGGGTCGACTTCGCCTTTGCACCGTCGGGTCCACCCTTGCCGTCTCCGTAGAGGCCCTTGAGCGCCGTGTTGGCGCCGGTGAGTCCGGCCGGAACGTAGGAGTAGAGCGGCAGGTAGGTGCCCTTGTAGACCTGGTCGGCGATCGCCTGGCGGTCGACGAGGTCGGCCACGGCCTGGCGTACGGCGAGAGCCTTGGCCGGGTCAGCGCCCGTGGCCTTGGCACCGAAGGGCTGGGTGTCGAAGTTGAAGACGATGTAGCGGATCTCTCCACCCGGGCCCGTCGTGACCTTCACCGCCGAGTCCTTCTTCAGGTCGGCGACGTCTGTCGCGGAGAGGCTCCGCGAGGCGACGTCGATGCCGCCCTTCTGCACATCCAGCTTCATGTTCGACTGGTCCGTGTAGTACTTGAGGTTGATCGTGGCCGTCTTCGGAGCGCCGAGAAGACCCTTGTAGCCCGAGAACGCCTTGAACTGAACGAGCTGGTTGAACTTGTAGCTGCCGATCGTGTACTGGCCCGCGAAGGCCTTGCCCTTCACGATGTCGTCGTCACTGGTGACCTTGTCGGCCGAGAATACCTGCTCGTCGACGATCGGGGCGGCTGGGCTGGACAGGATCTGGGGCCAGATCTGGTCGTTCGCGGCCTTCAGGTGGAAGACGACGGTGGTGTCGTCCTTCGCCTCGGTGCTCTCGAGGTTGTAGAGCAGGGTCGACGGGCCGTTCTCATCCGCGATCTTGATCTGACGGTCGAAGGAGAATTTCACGTCGGAGGAGGTGAGCTTGTCGCCGTTGGCGAAGGTGAGTCCCTTCTTCAGCACCACGGTGAACTCGGTGGGAGCCGTGAACTTGGCGGACTCCGCGATGTCGGCCTCGACATCGGAGGTTCCCGGCTTCGAGTTCATGAGGAACGGATAGACCTGGTTCATCACGGCGAACGAGCCGTTGTCGTACGAACCGGCCGGGTCCAGCGACGTCACCTTGTCGGTCGTGCCGACGGTGAGGGACGTTGCTGCCGTCTTGCCGGTGGTAGAGCCACCGCCGGCGGCGCAGCCGGACAGGGCGAGCGCCGCAATTGCGGTGCCCCCCAGCACGGCGAGCGTTCGCTTGCGGAACGTGGATGCGGATGTCATATCCGTCTGCCTCTCTCGTATTGAACACAAAGGTGTGCCTCGAATGGCACGCCAGGGCACTGCTGTATGACTCCTTGGTAACACAGTTCGGACGAGCGCGACCAATCGAGGGGGCCGATACTGACCAATGTTTATTCGACTGCAACAACGCTCACCGCAATTGCGGCGAATTACTCCGAACGGAGTTCGCGGCGCTCGGCCTCGATGCGCACCAGTTCGACCTGCACCTCGCGGTACCCGCCAGGGTCGGCGGCCGCATCGGTGCGCTGGAGGCGCCCGAGCAGTTCGGCCTTGCGCCGCAGCAGGTCACGCTCGATCAGGTTCGCGGTGACGCCCCTGCAGTAGGCGGTGAGGTCCCGGCCCTCCTTCTCTGGCAGGGGGGCGACTCCGAGCTCCTTGACCAGCATCGCGAACGGGGCTGGTACCTCGGCGATCACCCGGTCGAGCCATTCCGGCGAGTCGAAGGCGTCCATGCTGGCCGCGATTCCGTCCCGCACCACCGCGAGCGAGGGATTCGCGTAGGCCGCGCGGCTGGCGCGCTGGGCCAGGTCGATCCCGATGATCTCCGGATGCTGCAGGATCGCCATGAGCGAGTCCCGCTCCAGCCGCGTCGACGGGTCGGTCGGCAGGTGCACGAGCGACGGGCCGTTCTCCACCGGGGCCGCCGCGGGGGCCGCCTCCGTGCCGTAGCGGGGCTTCTGAGCCTCCGGAGTCTTGCCGTGCGCCGAGGCGACCGCTCGTCCGACCTCGCCGAGGTCCATGCCGAGCCAGCCGGCGAGAGTGCGCACGTAGCCGATGCTGAGAGCCTGGTCGCGGATGCCGGCGACGACCGGCGCTGTCGCCCGCAGGGCGGCGACCCGGCCCTCCACGGTGTCGAGGTTGTGGCCGGCGAGCACGCGCCGGATCATGAACTCGAACATGGGCTTCTTCGCCGCGATCAGGCGGCGCACCGCGTCGTCCCCGCGTTCGAGCCGAAGGTCGCAGGGGTCGAGCCCGTCGGGCGCCACGGCCACGAAGGTCTGCGCGGCGAAGCGCTGCTCCTCGCTGAACGCGCGGCTCGCGGCCTTCTGCCCGGCCTCGTCGGGGTCGAAGGTGAAGATGACCTCGCCGAGGCCGCGGGAGTCCGCGTTGTCGACATCGCCGAGCACCCGGCGGATCACCTTGATGTGGTCGACTCCGAACGCCGTGCCACACGTGGCCACGGCCGTGGTGATGCCTGCGAGGTGGCAGGCCATCACGTCGGTGTAGCCCTCCACCACCACGACCTGGCGCCCGCGCGAGATGTCCCGCTTGGCCAGGTCGAGACCGTAGAGCACCTGCGATTTGTGGTAGACCGCCGTCTCGGGGGTGTTGAGGTATTTGGGGCCCTTGTCGTCATCCAGGAGCTTGCGCGCACCGAAGCCGAGGGTCTGGCCGGTCACGTCGCGGATCGGCCAGACGAGCCGGCCGCGGAACCTGTCGTAGGTGCTCCCTCGCTCGCCCTCGCCGACGAGCCCGGCAGCGACGAGCTCGGCATCGCTGTAGCCCAGCGACTTGAGGTGCTTCGTGAGACCGGACTTCGGTGCGAACCCGACGCCGAAACGCTGGGCGGCGCCCGGATCGAAGCCGCGCTGGCCGAGGAACGCCCTGGCCGGCTCGGCATCGGGCGTGGTCAGCTGGGCGACGAAATACTCGGCGGCCGCCTGGTTGGCGGCGAGGATGCGGGCACGGTTGCCGTGGTCGCTGTTGGCCTGCCCGCCGTCCTCGTAGTGAAGTTCGTAGCCGACCCTCGCGGCCATCCGCTCCACCGCCTCGGTGAAGGTGGTGTGGTCCATCTTCTGCAGGAAGCTGAAGACATCGCCGTCTTCCCCGCACCCGAAGCAGTGATAGCGGCCCACCTGCGGGCGCACGTGGAAGCTCGGGCTGCGCTCGTCGTGAAAGGGGCAGAGGCCCTTGAGCGATCCGACGCCGGCGCCCTTCAGCGTGACGTAGTCGCCCACGATGTCGGCGATGTTGATACGCGCTCGGACCTCATCGATATCGTTTCGTCTTATGAGGCCGGGCACCTGCTCATTCTAGGTTCGCTCGGCGACGCTAACCGCGCTGGCGCTCTCGCTGTGGATTCCCGGCGCCTGGCCGTTCGACTCCGGTTGTGCAGGACGGCCCGCGCACCCCCGCTCCCCGCGCCCCCGCCTCAGAGACTCCAGTTCTGCAGGACACCCCGCGGACGAAGGGCTGTCCTGCATAACTGGAGTCTGCAACCCGGGCACCATCTACCCATGCGTCCTGCACAACTGGAGTGTCTGACCCGACCACCGGCAGACCCATACGGCGTCCTGCACAACGGGAGCGGCGGGCGTCCTGCACAAGCGGAGGCGCAAATGGAGGACGGCAGGGAGAACTGGAGGCGCAACCCGAGCAGGTCGCGTCCGAAGAGACCGCGGCGGTCTTAGCCGACGATCCGCTCGTGCCAGGCCATGGCCGACTGGTCGGTGAGCGACGCGACCTGGTCCACGACGGCGCGCTTGCGGGCGGCACCCGTCTCCGCCGCGCGCCAGTCGGCGGCGAATCCGGGGTCGAGGTCCGCCTCGCCGCGGGCGTACAGGGCGTCCGCGAGATCGGTGAGCACCTCGCGCTGCTGGCTGTAGATGGGCTGCCTCGTGTTCCGCGACATGACGAACGCGGCGACGATGCCCTTGAGTACCGCGATCTCCGCCTGGATCTCCCGCGGGACGACCATGTTGGCGGTGAACCGGATGAGGCTGCCGTCCCCACCGAGCGCCCGGGTGGCGGCGACGGCCGCACCGGCGAAGCGTCCGATGAGCTGGGAGGTGAGGTTCTTCAGCCGGCCCTGGTCGATGCGGCTGCCGTCCCAGCGGTCGATCCAGACGTCGAGCGAATCGAGGCGGTCGAACGCCGCGATGAGTTCGTCGTGACCGAGTTCGCCGCCGATCCAGACGAACATCGACTCCACCAGCTCGTCGTGGTCGACGCGCGCGCCGAGCGCCTTCACGTCGATGTAGCCGCTCACCACCGCGTCCTCGAAGTCGTGCACGGAGTACGCGATGTCGTCGGAGAGGTCCATCACCTGGGCCTCGATGCAGAGCCGCCTCTCCGGAGCGCCCTCGCGCAGCCAGCCGAAGGCCTCGGCGTCGTCCGCATAGAAGCCGAACTTGGCTCGGCCGCTCGGGTCCCCCACCGAGGCGGTGTCCGGCCACGGGTACTTGCAGCTCGCATCGAGGCTCGCGCGGGTGAGGTTGAGGCCGTACGAACGCCCGTCCGGCCCGAACACCTTCGGCTCGATCCTGGTCAGCAGTCTCAGCGTCTGCGCGTTGCCCTCGAATCCGCCGATGTCGGTCGCCCAGGCGTTGAGGGCGCGTTCGCCATTGTGACCGAACGGCGGATGCCCGAGGTCGTGGGCGAGGCACGCCGTGTCCACGACATCCGGGTCCAGCCCCAGGCTCGTGGCGAGTTCGCGGCCGACCTGGGCGACCTCGAGGGAATGGGTGAGCCGGTTGCGGGCGAAGTCGAGGCCGGCCGCTGGGCTCAACACCTGGGTCTTCGCGGCTAGCCTGCGCAGCGCGCTCGAGTGCAGCAGCCGCGCGCGGTCCCGGGCGAAGTCGCTGCGACGGCTCGAATGCTCCTCGGGAAACCAGCGGGCGGTGTCGTGCTCGCCGTACCCGTGCTCAACCACCGCTGTTGCTCAGTTCGGCTTCGGCGAGTTCCGCCCGGTGTGCGTCGGCGAGCTCACGGCTCAGCAGCCAGCCGTCCGGCAGCGAGGGCCGCTTGGGCGTTCCCGCCCGGCCGCGCGGACCCTCGGCTGCCTCGCCGGGGTACGGCTGCTCCCCGTCGAGGGTGCCGAGAAGGTCGTCCATCTGCTGCAGGCTCTGCACAGTGGCGAGGCTCGCGCGCAGGTCGCCACCCACCGGGTAGCCCTTGAAGTACCAGGCGACGTGCTTGCGGATGTCGCGGCAGGCACGATCCTCGTCGCCGTCGAAGAACTCGACGAGCAGCTCGGTGTGCCGCCGCAGCGTGGCCGCGACGGTGCCGAGGCTCGGCTGGGCGATGTCGGTCTTGCCCTCGAAGGCGGCAGCGAGGTCGCCGAAGAGCCACGGGCGACCGAGACAACCGCGGCCGACGACGACTCCGTCGCATCCGGTCTCCTCGACCATGCGGATCGCGTCCTCTCCCGACCAGATGTCCCCGTTGCCGAGCACCGGAACGCTCGTGACGACCTGCTTGAGCGTTGCGATTGCCGCCCAGTCGGCGTGGCCGCTGTAGAACTCCGAGGCGGTGCGCGCGTGCAAGGCGATGCTCGCGACGCCGGCGTCCTCGGCGATGCGTCCGGCCTCGAGGTAGGTGAGGTGGTCGGAGTCGATGCCCTTGCGCATCTTCACGGTGAGTGGCAGATCTCCGGCCGCCTTCACGGCGCGCGCGACGATGTCGCGGAACAGGTCGAGCTTCCAGGGCAGCGCGGCTCCCCCGCCCTTACGGGTGACCTTCGGCACCGGGCATCCGAAGTTCAGGTCGATGTGGTCGGCACGATCCTCGGCCACGAGCATGGTCACGGCCTCCGCGACCGTCTTGGGGTCGACCCCGTACAACTGGATGCTGCGGGTCGTCTCCGACTCGTGGTGCTTGATGAGGCGCATCGATCCCTCCGTGCGCTCGACGAGCGCGCGGCTGGTGATCATCTCGGAGACGTAGAGGCCGGCGCCGAACTCGCGGCACAGCCGGCGGAACGCGGTGTTGGTGATTCCCGCCATGGGCGCGAGCACGACAGGCACAGCGAGCGGGATGCGCCCGATCTGTAGGCTGGGAGGTGCGGTGGCGAGGATGGTCACCGCTCAATTCTCCCAGAAAGCCGCGAGAAGCAATGACAGACCCAGTCGGACGCGCCAGAGTGCTGGCGGACGCCGAGGCCCGCGGACTCGATGTCGAGTTCGTCGAGCGGCCGGCGGCCGGTTCCCTCGAGGAGGCGGCGGCGCTTCTCGGCATCGACCCGAGGGGCATCGTCAAGACCCTCGTCGTGCGTCGGCACACCCCGTCGGACGCCCCGAACGAGTACCTCTTCGCGCTCATCCCCGGCGACCGGCAGATCTCCTGGTCGAAGCTTCGCGCGATCGTCGGGGTCAACAAGCTCTCCCTGCCCACCGCCGAATTGGCCCTCGAGGCCACCGGCTACGAACGAGGCACGATCACGCCGCTCGGCAGCAGCTCTGCGTGGCCCGTCTACGTCGATGCCGTGATCGCGGGCGCTCGAGTCGCGCTCGGCGCCGGGGAACCCGGCTTCAGCGCGTTCCTCGATGCCGACGCACTGATCGCGGCCTTCGACGCGACCGTCGCCGACATCAGCGCCTGACGCGGTTCTCGACGGTGTTGCCCTAGACGAGGTCTTCGTCGAGGCGACGGTTGACCACGGCCTGCTCGTGGTGGTCGGGGATCGCGCAGAAGTCCCCGTCGCAGGAGGCGGCATTCGGATCCCCCACGATGTGAAGCGGAAGAGTCTGGGAATCCGTCATGATGTGGCTTCTCTCTCGGTGCGAACCTGTGTGAGCACGTTAGCGAACGTTTCGGCGTCCTGGGCGCCTGACACCCCGTACTTGCCGTCGATCACGAAGAACGGCACCCCCTGGATGCCGTATTCGGTGGCGAGGGCCACGTCGGCCTTCACGTCGGCCAGGTACCGATTCGACTCGAGGGCGCGCACCACGTCCGCACGGTCGAGGCCGATCTCGGCGGCGAGATCGGCGAGATCCTCGATGCGGCCCACGTGCCGCCCGTCGACGAAGTAGGCCTTGAGCAGGCGCTCCTTCATGTCGAGCTGACGACCCTGCGCCTTCGCATAGTGGATGAGTTCGTGAGCCTTGACCGTGTTGGTCTGGTGCACGTGGTCAAAGTCGTAGTCGAGGCCGACGCTCGCGGCGATGCCGGTCACCCGCTCGAGCATCTTCTCCACCTGGTCGATGGGCAGACCCTTACGCTGGCTGAGGTAGTCGACCGGCGTGCCGTCGAAGTCGACCGGGGTGTCCGGGGAGAGCTCGAACGAGTGATACTCCACCTCGACGTCTCCGCCGAACTGGGCGGCCCCCGCCTCGAACTTGCGCTTGCCGATGTAGCACCACGGGCACTGCACGTCTGACCAAATGTCTACCTTGATGGGTTCACTCACCCTCAAGCAAACGCCTCACCCCGGCCGGTATTCCCGCTAGGCGCCGATCAGTTGCTCGGCGAGGTACCCGCGCACTCGATCGAGCGAGATGCGCTCCTGCGCCATCGAGTCGCGTTCGCGCACGGTCACCGCGTTGTCCTCGAGCGTGTCGAAGTCAACGGTGATGCAGAACGGCGTACCGATCTCATCCTGGCGGCGATAGCGGCGCCCGATCGCCCCGGCGTCGTCGAAGTCGATGTTCCAGTACTTGCGCAGGTCGGCCGCGAGGGCCTTCGCCACCGGCGAGAGCAGCTCGTTGCGGGAGAGCGGCAAGACGGCGACCTTCACCGGCGCGAGTCTGCGGTCGAGCCGCAGCACGGTGCGCTTGTCGACGCCGCCCTTCGTGTTGGGCGCCTCGTCCTCGTGGTAGGCGTCGACCAGGAAGGCCATCAGCGCCCGGGTGAGTCCGAACGCCGGCTCGATCACGTACGGGATCCAGCGTTCGTTCTTGGTCTGGTCGAAGTAGGAGAGGTCGACGCCGGAGCCCTCGGAATGGGTCTTCAGGTCGAAGTCTGTGCGGTTGGCGACGCCCATGAGCTCGCCCCACTCGCTGCCGGCGAACCGGAAGCGGTACTCGAGGTCAATGGTGCGCTTGGAGTAGTGCGACAGCTTCTCTTGCGGGTGTTCGAACCGGCGGATGTTGCCCGGCGTGATCCCGAGGTCGGTGAACCACTCCTCGCAGGCGTCGATCCAGTACTGGAACCACTCCTCGTCGGTGCCGGGCTCGACGAAGAACTCCATCTCCATCTGCTCGAACTCGCGGGTGCGGAAGATGAAGTTGCCCGGCGTGATCTCGTTGCGGAAGCTCTTGCCCACCTGCGCGATGCCGAACGGCGGCTTCATGCGCGCGGCTCCCATCACGTTGGCGAAGTTGGTGAAGATGCCCTGCGCGGTCTCCGGGCGGAGGTACGCCATGCCCTCCTCGTTGTCGACCGGGCCGAGGAAGGTCTTCAGCAGGCCGGAGAAGTTCTGCGGCTCTGTCCAGTTGCCGGGCTGGCCGGTGTCCGGGTCGCGGATGTCGGCGAGACCGTTGACCGGAGGATGGCCGTGCTTCTCCTCGTAGGCCTCGAGCAGGTGGTCGGCGCGGTACCGCTTGTGGGTGTGCAGGGATTCGACCAGGGGGTCGCTGAAGACCTCGACGTGGCCGGAGACCTCCCACACGCGCTTCGGCAGGATGATCGACGAGTCGATGCCCACGATGTCGTCCCGGCCCTGCACCATGAACTGCCACCACTGGCGCTTGATGTTCTCCTTGAGCGCGGTGCCGAGCGGCCCGTAGTCCCACGCCGAGCGCGAGCCGCCGTAGATCTCACCGGCCTGGAAGACAAATCCGCGGCGCTTGGCCAGGTTGATGACGGGATCGAGCGGGGAGGCGTTGGCCACGGAGAACTCCAAGAGTCATACCGCGCTGGATGCGCGGTCGAAGGGGGGTAAGGCTCCCAGCTTACCCAGCGCGCGGAGCGCCGGCCGTCAGAGTCAGCGCCGTCAGCTTCCTGACGGCGAGCGCCGCCCTGCCTAGCGCAGGGACCCGACGGCGGCGACCGCGTCGGCGACCGCGGACACGACTCGTGCGGCATCCGCCTCGTCCACCGTGGAATCGAGGCTGAACCGCACCGCCGTCCTGGCGGTGTCGTCGTCGATGCCGAGGGCCACGAGCACGTGGGAGGCGTCGTCGCTTCCTGCGGCGCAGGCCGAACCGCTCGACGAGACGATCCCGCGCCGCTCGAGCTCGAGCAGCACCGCCTCGCCACTCGTCCCCGGAAAACAGAACGAGGCGTGGGCGGGGAGCCGGGCATCGCGATGCCCGGTGAGGAACGCCCCGGGCACGACACGGAGCACGCCGTCGATGATCGCGTCCCGCGAACGCCGCACGGCTTCGCCTCCTCCCCCGACGACCGTACCGCGCAACCGGATGGCCTCGGCCAGGCCGACCGCGCCCGCCACGTTCTCGGTGCCGGATCGCCGCCCTCGTTCCTGACCGCCGCCGTGCAGCAGCGCTTCGATCGGCACCGCCCCGCGCACCGCGAGCAGCCCGCTCCCCTTCGGCGCTCCGAGCTTGTGGCCGGAGATGCTCAGGGCGTCGACGCCGAGGGAGCGCAGCCCCACCTCGAGCCAGGGGGCGGACTGCACGGCATCCGTGTGCATCGGCACCCCGGCGGCCCGCGCGACGTCCGCGATGGCGCGGATCGGCTGCACGGTGCCGATCTCGTTGTTGGCGTGCATGATCGAGACGAGGGTGGTGTCCGGCCGCAGCGCCGCCGCGACCACGTCCGGGTCGACGAGGCCGCCGTCCCCGAGCGGCAGGAGGGTGATCTCGAAGCCGTGGTACCGGCGCAGGTAGTCACAGCTCGCGAGAACGGCCTCGTGCTCGATTGCGGTCGTGACGATCTGCCGCCCGCGCGGCGCCGCGAGGGCGATCCCCTTCACGGCGAGGTTGTTGGCCTCGGTTCCCCCTGAGGTGAACACGATCTCGGCGGCTCGGCAATCGAGAGCCGCGGCGATCCTCTCCCGTGCCGCGGCGAGTCCTCGTGCCGCCGCCTCCCCCACCTCGTGGTGGCTCGACGGGTTGCCGAAGTCCGCCGTGAGGTACGGCCACATCGCCTCGAGCACCTCGCGGAGCACGGGCGAGGTCGCGGCATTGTCGAGATACATCACGCGTCCGAGAGGTCGATGTCGCGCAGTTCGATGTCGAGGCCCAGGTCGAGGGATCGCACGCTGTGCGTGAGCGCGCCCACCGAGATGATGTCCACCCCGGTGGCGGCGATCGAGGCGACGGTGTCGAGGCCGACCGATCCGCTGGCTTCGACGAGGGCCCGGCCGGCGACGAGGGCGACCCCCTCGCGCAGCGTGGCGAGCGTGAAGTTGTCGAGCATGATCGTGTCGATCCCAGCGGCCAGCACGGCCTCGACCTGGTCGATCCGGTCGACCTCCACCTCGATGTGCGTGGTGTGCGGCAGCCGGGAACGCACCTCGAGCAGCGCCTCGGTGACGTCGCGCCCGCCCGCGGTGAGCACCGCGAGATGGTTGTCCTTGGCCATCACGGCGTCGGAGAGCGAGAACCGATGGTTGTGACCACCTCCCGACCGCACCGCGTGCCGTTCGAACGCGCGCAGGCCGGGAGTGGTCTTGCGGGTGTCGACGATGCGGGCCCGGGTGCCGGCCACCTCGGCGACGAAACGCGCGGTGAGGGTGGCGATCCCGCTCATCCGCTGCACGAAATTGAGGGCCACCCGCTCCGCCTGCAGCACCGATCGGGCGGGCCCGGTCACCTCGGCGAGGACCGCACCGCTCGCGAAGGCCTCGCCATCGGGAACGGCGATGGTCGCCCGGATCGTCGGGTCGGTGAGCAGCATCGCCGCGCGGAACACCTCGCCGCCGCTGAACACCCCCGGCTCGCGGGCGACGAGCCGCGCCGTCGCCTGTGCCTCGGCCGGGATGAGGTACTGCGAGGTGACGTCGCCCCACGGGGCGTCCTCGGCGAGGGCCGCCGAGACGACGGGGTCGATCTGGTGGGATGTCAGCATGGGACGGTGACCCTTCTGGCCCAGGCGGTGTGCCGGGCGAACTCTGGCCGCTGCAGCGGGAAGTCTGAGCGGTAGTGGGCGCCGCGCGACTCCTCGCGCTCGAGGGCGGCGTCGACGACGAGGCGGCCGAGGTCGAGCAGGTTGGCGGTCTCGAGGGAGGCGACGGTGTCGTCGGCGGGCGCCCAGCCGGCGAGGCGGTCGGCCGCGCCCTCGAGGGTCGAGCGGTCGCGGAAGAGTCCGGCGGCGTCCCAGAGCAGCCGCTGCAGTTCCGGGCGGGTGAACGAGTCGCTCGCCGTCGAGCCGGAAGCCGGCGAATTCAGTGCGCCGGCGCCGTCCTCCGGCCGCTCGAACTGCGGGTGAACCGCGAGGTTGAGGGCGCCCACGGCCCGCCAGGCGAACACGAGCGACTCGAGAAGGGAGTTGGAGGCGAGCCGGTTGGCGCCGTGCACCCCGGTGCAGGCGACCTCGCCGACCGCGAACAGGCCGGGCAGGGAGGTGCGTCCCCACTCGTCGGTGCGGATGCCGCCCATCCAGTAGTGCGCGGCCGGAGTGACCGGGATGGGCTCGCGACCCCAGTCCAGTCCGTGCTCGCGGCAGACCCGGGTGATCCCGGGGAACCGACTGGCGAGGAAGTCGGCTCCGAGCGCGGTCGCGTCGAGCAGGACCGGCTCGCCGCCCTGCTCGGCCATCTGGTGGGCGATCCCCCGCGCCACGACGTCCCGCGGGGCGAGTTCGGCATCCGGATGCCGGTCCGCCATGAAGCGTCGGCCCCGAGCATCGACGAGGACAGCGCCCTCACCGCGCACCGCCTCGGAGATGAGGAAGTTGCCGGGCACGGCGAGCGAGGTCGGGTGGAACTGGTAGAACTCCACGTCGCTCAGGGCGGCGCCGGCACGCAGGGCCGCGGCGGCTCCGTCCCCGGTCGCGACCGAGGGGTTGGTGGTGTGCCGGTAGAGCTGGCCGGCTCCGCCGCTCGCGAGGATCACGGCATCCGCCTCGATCCGTCCTGGCACGTCGCGCCCGGCGGCGTCCCGCTCGAGCACGTCGATGCCGACGACCCGGCCGTCGCGCACGACGAGGTCGCGCACGAAACAGAATTCGCGGATGCTCGCCGCCGACTCCCGCACCGCGGCGACCAGGGCGCGTTCGATCACCGCGCCGGTGGCGTCTCCCCCGGCGTGCAGGATGCGCGCGCTCGAGTGCGCCGCCTCCCGGCCGCGGGCGAGCTCGCCGTTCTCCCGGTCGAACTCCACGCCCAGGCGGATCAGGTCGCGGATGCGGCCGGGGCCCTCCGTGCAGAGCACGGCCACGGCCTCGCGCTCGTTGAGCCCGGCCCCCGCCTCGAGGGTGTCCCGGATGTGCGCCTCGACGCTGTCGTCCGGAAAGAGCGCGGCGGCGATGCCGCCCTGGGCGTAGCGCGTGTTGCTCTCGCCGAGTTCCGCCTTGGTCACGAGCGTCACGTCGTGGCTCCGGCCGGCCTCGAGCGCGGCGACGAGGCCGGCGATGCCGGTTCCCACCACGATGACGCTGCCCATGTCAGTCCCCGATCACGCGTTCGCTCGGGCCGCCGGGGCGCGCCGCGAGCATGCGTTCGAGCGCCACCCGGGCGGGCACCGCCACGTCATCCGCCACCCGGATGCGGTTGATGGTCTCGCCGCGCACCAGGCCCTCGAGCACCCAGGCGAGGTAGGCGGGGTGGATGCGGTACATCGTGGAGCACGGGCAGATCACCGGGTCGAGGCAGAAGATCCGGTGCTGCGGGTACTGGGCGGCGAGCCGGTTGACCATGTTGATCTCGGTGCCGATCGCGAACGTCGTCGGCTCGGTGGCGGCCGCGATCGCCTTGCCGATGAAGTCGGTGGAGCCCGCGGCGTCCGCGGCGTCGACGACGGGCATCGGGCATTCGGGGTGAACGAGCACCTGCACGCCGGGGAACTCCGCGCGCGCCTTCTCGATCTGGCCGACGGTGAACCGCTTGTGCACCGAGCAGAAGCCGTGCCACAGGATCACCCGGGCGTCCTCGAGCTCCTGAGCCTCGTTTCCGCCGAGCGGCTTGCGTGGATTCCACATCGGCATGAGCTCCACGGGCACGCCCATGGCCTTGGCGGTGTTGCGCCCGAGGTGCTGGTCGGGAAAGAACAGCACCCGCTGGCCGCGCTCGAAGGCCCACTCGAGCACCGTCGCCGCGTTCGACGAGGTGCACACGATGCCACCGTGCTCGGCGCAGAAGCCCTTGAGGGCCGCCGAGGAATTCATGTAGGTGACCGGGATCACGGGCACGCGGCCGTCGGCATCCGGCTCGGTGCCATACAGGGCTTCGAGCTGTTCCCAGCACTCGGCGACCGAGTCGATGTCGGCCATGTCGGCCATCGAGCAGCCGGCGGCGAGGTTGGGCAGGATCACCGCCTGATCCGGACGGGCGAGGATGTCGGCGGTCTCGGCCATGAAGTGCACACCGCAGAACACGATGGCCTCGGCCTGCGGCTTCGACCGGGCGGCGTTCGCGAGCTGGAACGAGTCTCCGACGAAGTCCGCATACCGCACGACCTCGTCGCGCTGGTAGAAGTGGCCGAGCACGACGACGCGGTCGCCGAGGGTCTCCTTCGCGGCGAAGATGCGCGCCTCCAGCTCCTCGTCCGATGCCTCACGGTACTCGGCGGGGATCTCGCCCTGACGGGGAGTCTCGGCCGGGATCTCGTCGTGCATCGACGAGCCGGGACCGTACCCCGGCTCAGCGAGCAGGTCGAAGACCCACGGGCCCTCCGCGAGGTCGGTGCTGCAGACCTCGCCGTCGATCTCGTTCGCGCTGATCAGTTGGATGGTGGTGTCGACGGACGACAAGATGGCTCCTCGGAGGGTGGTGGGGTCGACGGTTCAGGAACTGGTGAGTGGCCCGTTGTCGGTCAACTCGACCGAGGCGTTGTATCGATAGAGGCGGGGCGGACGATGACGCCCGCCGGTGAGGAGCTGGTCGGTGGCGATGATCGCCTTCGAGCCCTCCATCTGCCGACGGAAGTTGGCCGGGTCGATGGGCCTGCGCAGAACCGCCTCGTGCACCTCGCGCAGTTCGGAGAGGGTGAACGTCTCGCCGAGGAAGGCGTGCGCGATGCGGCTGTACTCCATCTTGGTGCGCAGGCGCCAGAGGGCGTAGTCGACGATCGTGTTGTGGTCGAAGGCGAGGTCTGGCAGGTCGTCGGCGGGGAACCAGCGCACGTTGTCGCCCTCGGCGGCCAGGTCGGCCTCCTCGCTGCGTACGAGGGCCCAGTAGACGATCGACACGACGCGATCGCCGGGTGAACGGTCGACATCCCCGAACGCGTAGAGCTGTTCGAGGTAGGTGGGCCGCAGCCCCGTCGTCTCCACGAGGTTTCGCCCGGCGGCGGCGGACAGACTCTCGGCCGCCTCGATCGGGCCGCCCGGCAACGCCCAACGCCCCTTGAACGGCTCCCTGATGCGGCGCACGAGCGGGAGTCGCAGCGAGGCGGCCGTCGCATCCGCATCCGCGCGCAGGGCGAAGATCACCGTGGAGACGGCGAGCGAGATTCTCGCCGAGTCCGCGCTAGCGGCGTCGGCACGGGAGGAATCGGCGCTGGCGGAATCGGCAGGGACCGTGCGAGCCGTCGCCGTCATGAATGCCTCCGCGGGAGTAAAGGTCAAAGTGACCATAAGGCATTCTAGCGCGCACAAACGGACCGGCCAAATGGGCCGGTCACAGGGGGAAATCGACTAGCGGAGCGCCGCCAGGACGGCGGCCACGTCGCTCTCGTCGTTCCACAGGTGGAACGAGGCTCGCAGTCGACCCGCTCGTCCGGAGGCCTTGATCCCCGCGCCGATCAGCTTCCGCAGGTCGGCACCCTCCGGGTCGGCCCAGGTGACGATCGCCTGGTGCTGCTGCGGGATGCCGAGGCCGTCGCACAACGCGTCGCCGAGACCGGACGTGAACGCCCACACCTCCTCGATGTCGAGCTGCGAGAACAGGCGGATGGCCGGCTCGGCCCCCACCCACGCCGGCCAGGCCGGGGACACGTCGAAACGCCGCGCGTTCGAGGCGAGGTGCATCTGCGGCCCGTAGCAGGATTTCCAAACGTCGTCGCCGGCGTACCAGCCGGCCTGGAGCGGCGTGAGGAGGGCGTCGAACCGCTCGCTCAGCGTGAGGAAGGCGACCCCGCGGGGCGAGCACAGCCACTTGTAGCTGTGGCACACGGTCGCATCGAAGAGGGAGGCATCGACCGGGTGCACCCCGGCCGACTGGGTGGTGTCGCAGAAGGTGAAGGTGTCGTGGGCCGCGGCCGCCTCGAGGATCGCGGCGACATCTGCGACCTGGCCGGTCGCCGATTGCACGTGCGAGAACACGACGAGCCAGGTCTCGTCCGTGATGGACGCGGCGAGCGCGGCGAGCGGCACGTTGCGCACCCGGATCGGCTTGCGCTCGAGGAAGGGGAACACGATCGAGGAGAAGTCGCCGTCG
The DNA here is from genome assembly GCF_008040105.1 of Lacisediminihabitans profunda. Lineage (GTDB taxonomy): Bacteria > Actinomycetota > Actinomycetes > Actinomycetales > Microbacteriaceae > Lacisediminihabitans > Lacisediminihabitans profunda. The sequence continues at coordinate 96,399 of NZ_VRMG01000001.1, read as the reverse complement.
ACGCAGAGCACCTCCGCGCCATCCGGAACCGCCGCGGCGACGAGACTCGTCATGACGGAGGTCTGCGAGCCCGTCGCGACGCGGTCGGGTGAGACGCCGACGAGCGACGCATAGTAGCCGCGCGTGCGTTCGATCACGGCGTCGTAGTCCATCGGATCGCGCTTGGCCGCCGACCAGAGATCGAGGTCGGCCTTCTGGGCTGCGACGGTCTCACTGGTGGGGAGACCGATCGAGGCCACCGCGAGGAATCCGCGCGGGGCTTCGAAGCTCTCGATGGCCCGCTGTAGGGCCGGTGAGAGGGGGCGGGAAGTTGTGCGGCTTGTGGCCGTCGTTGCACTCGTCATGTCCCCATGATGCTCGCCCCTCAATCATGCGACAAGGGCATACTTCGGATAGAACCAATAACATTCAACTATGACTCTGGAGCTCGACCCACAACTGGACCTGCAATCGATCCGAATCGTGCGCGCGATCGCGGAGTCCGGCACGATCACCGGCGCCGCGCGGTCGCTCGGCTACAGCCAACCCGCCGTGAGCCAGCACCTGCAGCGCACCGAGGCCCGGCTCGGTCTGCCGCTCGTGACCCGCGTCGGGCGATCGGTTCGGCTGACCGAGGCCGGACAGGTTCTCGCCAGGCACGCCATCACCATCACCTCGGCCCTCGATGCGGCCGCGGGCGACCTCGCCGACCTCGCCGGCCTGCGCTCGGGGACGGTGCGCCTGGCGGCGTTCCCCACCGCGTCATCCACGATCGTGCCCCGGCTGCTCGGGGCGATGGCGAGCCTGCACCCCGGCATCCAGCTCAGCTACATCGAGGCGCAGCCGCCGGAGGCCGTAGCCCTCATGCGCGAGGGCGCCATCGACCTCGCCGTGACCTTCAGCTACCCGGGCGACCGCACAGACCCGCACCGGGACAGCGCGAGCGGCCTGAGCATCGAGACTCTCTTCACCGAGGAGATGGTGGTCGTTCTGCCTGCCGGACATCCCCTCGCCGGCGACCCGATCGTGGATGTGGCCGGCCTCGCCACCGAGCGCTGGATCGCCGGATGCCCGCGCTGTCGCGGCCACCTCCTCGCGGTCTGCGAACTCGCCGGCTTCGACCCCCTGATCGCGTTCGAGACCGACAACGCCAGCGCCGTGCTCAACCTCGTGGCGAGCGACATCGGGGTGGCGATGCTCCCCCGGCTCGCCCTCGCGACGGCGACGCTGCCGGCCGGGGCGGTCATCCGGCCGCACACGCCGCCGAGCGACCGCAGCATTCACCTGATCGCGAGCGACGGGGCGCGCCGGGTGCCGAGCCTCGCCGCCACCATCGCGCTGCTGAACACGCTGGAAGGGCACGACTGGGGGCTCACCGCCGCCTGAGAGCGCAGCGCTCTTTCGCTTACCGTCAGGCGCGGGCGAGTTCGTGCACGCGTTCGATGATCCGGAGCGTCTCGAGGGCCTCGCGCGGCAGCACCGGGACGGGCTCGCCGTCGCGGATCGCCGCGGCCATTCCCGCGTAGAAGGCCGCGTAGTCCCCGCGTTCGGTCGGCACCGGCACGAGAGGGGTGTCACTCGAGCCGGCGATGCCGACCTGGCCCCACTTCTCCGGCGGTTCCACCCCGAAGCCGTCCTCGGTGGGCAGCACGCCCGCCCCCAGCGCGGGCTCCTGGCCGTCGAGACCGTAGACGGAATAGGCGGAGGCGGAGCCCAGCACGCGGAAGCGCGGCGCGTTTTGCGCCGCGAACCGGCTGAGCGTGAGATGCGATCGCACCCCGCTCTCGTGCAGCAGCGAGATGAAGGCCTCGTCGTCGCTCACCCCACCCGTGCGCAGCACCGCGAGTTCGGCGTGCGCGACCGACGCCGGCCCGAAGAGCTGCAGAGCCTGGTCGATGAGATGGCTGCCGAGGTCGTAGGTGATGCCCGCCCCCTGCGCGCTGGTCGTCGTGTCCTGCCAGCGGTCGCGGAGCCCCGGCGACCAGCGCTCGAATGTCGACTCGAACCGGTGCACGCTGCCGAGCGCCCCCTCGGCGAGGAGCCGGCGCACGGTGAGGAAGTCCCCATCCCAGCGGCGATTCTGGAACACCGAGAGCGGGACGCCCGCCTCCTCGGCCGCGACGATGAGCGTCTCGGCCTCCGCGGTGGTGGCCGCGAATGGCTTGTCGATCACGAGCGCCGCACCCGTCGCGAGGGCCGCGAGGCCCTGCTCGAGGTGCACGTGGGCCGGCGAGGCGAGCACGATCAGGTCGAGCTTGCGCTCGAAGAGCTCGTCCGGGCTCCCCACGATCTCGGCTTCGGGATGCTGCGACTTCGCCACCGTCTGCCGCCCGGCATGACTCGTGGAGATGACCTCGAGCGAGAAGCGCGGATTCGTCGAAATGAACGGCGAGTGGAAGACCCGGCCGGAGAGGCCGTAGCCGATGATGCCGGTGCGGATGGGGGTTCGGTCAGCCATGAGGCCAGACTAGCGAAATCCGTCACCGCGCTCCGCCCGGGTTATCGGTCCCCACCCGGCCCGGCCGCACCCCGCATCCGCAGCCCCCTCCGTCCCGAAAACGCAGGAGATCCGTCACGAACACGTCGCAAAGCTCGACACATTGCCCGCGTTGACGCAGATCCCCTGCGTTTTCGGCAGGGACGGGGTTGGCGCGGCGCCGCCGTTGCGGTGTCGCCGCTACGCCGACGGGGCGTCGATTGCGCCGCCGAATCGCCGGGTGCGCTGGGCGTAGAGCTGGATGGCCTCCCAGAGCTGCACTCGGGTGAAGTCCGGCCAGAGGGTGTCGAGGAACACCATCTCGGCGTAGGCGCTCTGCCAGAGCATGAAGTTGCTGGTGCGCTGTTCCCCCGAGCTGCGCACGAAGAGGTCGACGTCGGGAAGCTCCGGCGTGTAGAGGTGGCGCTGGATGGCCTTCTCCGTGATGCCGGACGGCTTGAGGCGGCCGGCGGCGACCTCCTCGGCGAGGGCGCGCACGGCATCCGTGATCTCGTTGCGGCCCCCGTAGTTGACGCACATCGTGAGCGTGAGCGCCGAGTTGCCCGCCGTGAGCCGTTCGGCGAACTGCAGCTCGTTGATCACCGACGCCCAGAGCCTGGGCCGGCGGCCGGCCCAGCGCACGCGAACCCCCCAGTCGTTGAGCTGGTCGCGACGGCGGTGCAGCACGTCCCGGTTGAACCCCATGAGAAACCGCACCTCGTCGGGCGATCGCTTCCAGTTCTCGGTGGAGAACGCGTACACGCTGAGATGCTTGACCCCGATCTGGATGGCGCCGGCCACGACATCGAGGAGCGACGCCTCGCCCGCCTTGTGGCCCTCCACCCGCGTGAGTCCCCTGCCGTTGGCCCACCGGCCGTTGCCGTCCATCACGATGGCGACGTGCTGGGGCACGGCCGCCCTCGGCAGCTCGGGCGGATACAGCCCGGTCCAGTCGATCGGCCTGAAGTCGACCGCGTCCCGGTGGGTCTTCTGCACGCTCACGCCGTGGTCCGCCGGTCGACGTGTTCGAGGGAGCGCAGGCCGCGGTCGAGGTGGAACTGCGTGTAGGCGGCCACGACACCGCTCGCCTGGGAGCGGGTGCGCTCGTCCGCGTCATCCGCCGCCGCCCAGTCGCCGGTGAGGAGCGAGGACAGCAGCAGGAGGGTATTCGAGTCGAGCCGCGGCGCTCCGGGAGGAGCCACGGCATCCGCCACCACCCCGCCCAGCTGCACGACGAACGCCGAGTGCGGTCCGGGGGCGCCGGTGACCGAGCAGTCGTTGAAGCTCGGCGCCCAGCCGGCGATCGACAGAGCACGCAGCAGGTAGGAGTCGAGGGTGAGGCTCGCGCCATGCTCCCGGCGGGCGAGAGAACGCAGCGCCCCCACGAGCAGCAGGTATTGCTGCAGACTCGCCTCCGCCTCGGTGAGCTTGTCGGCGGCCTCGACCATCGCGCTGGCCGCGGTGTAGCTGCCGTAGTCGGTCGTGATGTCCGCCCCGTAGGAGCCCACGGACTCCGCCTGGGTGATGATGTCGAGGCTGCGCCCCTCGTAGAGCTGAACGTCGGCGACCATGAACGGTTCGAGCCGCGCGCCGAACTTGGAGGCGGTGCGCCGCACTCCCTTGGCCACGGCGCGAACCTTGCCGTGCTCCCTGGTGAGCATCGTGACGATGCGGTCCGCTTCACCCAGCTTGTGGGTGCGCAGCACGACGGCTTCGTCACGGTAGAGGGGCATGCCTCCAGTATCCCCCCGGCCGCCGTGGTTCTGACGGATGCCGCCCCGGGCGGCAGAATGGGCGAGTGACCGAAGCTACTTTTGCGATACCCCTCTGGGCCGACCTGCTCGCGATCGGCATCGGCGGCCTGCAGGGCGCCATGTTCGCGGCGCAGTTCCGAGACCGACGGCTCGACCTGCTCGGCATCGCGATCATCGGCATCGCGGCGGGCTTCGGCGGCGGACTCATCCGAGACCTCCTGCTCAACCAGGTTCCCGTGGCGCTGCAGCAGAACTGGTACCTGATCGTCGCGAGCGGTGCCGCGTTGCTCGGGATGCTGCTCGAACGGTTGTTCTCCCGGCTCGGCACCGTGATCACCGTGCTCGACGCCCTCACGATCGGGCTCTACTGCGCGATCGGCACCACCAAGGCGCTGTCCCTCGGGCTGCCGGCCATCCCCTCGGTCTTCGTCGGCGTCGTCGCGGCCGTCGGCGGCTCGATCCTGCGCGACATGCTGCTCAACCTGCCGATCGCGCTCATGCACGTCGGCTCCCTCTACGCGGTCGCCGCCGTGGCGGGGGCGAGCACGCTCGTCACGCTGCTCGCGATCGGAGTTCCGGTGTTCATCGCCGCCACGATCTGCGTCATCGTGACCTTCGGAGTGCGCGTGCTCGCCGTGCTCTTCCGCTGGAGCCTGCCCGAGCAGCGGCGGATCGAACGGATTCCCCGGATCGCGGGCTTCAGGCGGCCACGCCAGCCCGGTCGATGAGCTTCGTGAGCAGCTCGGTGTAGCTGATCCCCACCGGCGGCCACATCCGCGGGTAGTGGCTGAGCGCCGTCAGGCCGGGGAGCGTGTTCACCTCGTTGAGGGTGATCGTGCCGTCCCGCCCGACGAAGAAGTCCACTCGCGCGAGACCGTCGCAAGACAGCGTGGTGAAGGCGAGCCTCGCGAGGGCGACGAGCCGCTCGGTGATCTCCTCGGGGATGCGGGCGGGCACCTCCAGCTCGACAGCGCCCTCGGTGTACTTGGAGGCGTAGTCGAAGAACGCGGAGTGCCCCTTCTTCACGACGCGCAATGGCGCGCCGACGGTGAGGTCGCCGTTCACGAGCTGGAGCACCCCGAGATCGACCTCGTCGCCCTCGACCGCCTTCTGGATGAGGGCCGTCGTGTCGTGCTCCAGGGCGAGGGCGATCGCGGCGTCGAGCTCGGCCGGTGACGCCACCTGGCTCACTCCCACGCTCGAGCCGGACCGATTGGGCTTGACGAAGAGCGGATAGCCGAGGTCGGCGGCGAGAGTCGGCGCCTCGTCGGCGGTGGCCGCGGTCACCGAGTGGGTGGGAATGGTCGGCACGCCGCTCGCCTCGAGCAGCCGTTGAGCGAGCTTCTTGTCCATCGCCAGTGCGCTCGCGAGCACCCCGCAACCGACGTACGGCACACCGGCGAGCTCGAGCAGCCCCTGCACGGTGCCGTCCTCACCGAAGCGCCCGTGCAGCACGGGGAACACGACGTCGATGCCGTCGAGGTCGGGGAAGCGCGTGCCCTCGCCCGCGCCCTCGAGGTCGTCAACCGATGCCAGCCGGTGCCAGCCGCCGCTACGGTCGATGCCGAGAGGCACGCCAACGAAGAGGTCGGTGTCCAGATTGGCGAGCACGTGCATGGCCGACGCGCACGACACCTCGTGCTCGCTGTTCGCTCCGCCGAAGATGATTCCGATGGTCTTCACGTCAGCTCCAGGTGCTTCGATCGATGTGCCGGCCGGCCGTTCGCCCGCCCGGGCCGTCTCGGCCCCTCAGCGATCGTATCCGGTGCGTCTCACGCCAGTCTGATGACGCGCGCCTCCCAGGGACGCAGCGTGGCGTCGGCTCCGCCGTCCCCCGTCTCGTAGTTGCCGATCACGAGGGTTCCGGCGGCGGCCCGCGCCGATTCCAACAGGGAAACCTCGAGGGCCTCGCCCGAGAAGTTGCCCACCACGAGCAGCGTCTCGTCGCCGAGGGTGCGCGTGAAGGCATAGAGGGTCGGATGCTCCGGCTCGAGCATGGCGAAGTCGCCGAGCGCCACGACCGCCGACCCGTGCCGCAGCGCGATGAGGCGGCGGTAGTGCTCGAATACCGAGCGCTGCCCCGCGGCGCGGTCTGCTGCGGCGTTCACCGTGACGTGATTCGGGTTCACCTCGAGCCACGGCGAACCCGTCGTGAAGCCAGCCTGCTCCGTCGCGTCCCATTGCACGGGGGTGCGCGCGTTGTCCCGGCTGCGGTAGCGCAGGTCCTCGAGCACCTCGGCCGGCGATGCTCCGGCGGCGGTGGCCTCGGCGAAGTAGTTGACGGACTCGATGTCCTGGTACTGCTCGATGGCTGTGAAGCCGGCGTTGGTCATGCCGATCTCGTCGCCCTGGTAGACGTACGGGGTGCCGCGGTGCAGGTGCAGCACGGTCGCGAGCATGGTCGCCGACTCGACCCGGTAGAGTCCGTCGTCCCCGAACCGCGACACCGAACGGGGCTGGTCGTGGTTGCCCAGGTACAGGCTGTTCCAGCCGGATTCGGCGAGGCCATCCTGCCAGCGCCCGAGGGACCGCTTCAGGTCGACGAGCGAGAGCGGTACGTTGTCGAACTTGGAGTCTGGTCCGTGGTCGAGGCCCACGTGCTCGAACTGGAAGACCATGTCGATTTCGAGCCGATCGTGGCCGGTGAACAGCACAGCGTCCTCCACCGTCACCCCGGGCATCTCGCCGACCGTGATCAGGTCGGTGTCGCGCCCGGCGAACACCTCGCGGTTCATCTCCTGCAGGAAGTCGTGGATCTGGCCGCCCATCGATGCCTGGCTGCTGTCCCCGACGAGGTCGGACTGCACCTTGGCGATGTAGTTGATCACGTCCATGCGGAATCCGTCGACGCCTCGATCGAGCCACCAGTTCATCATCTCGTAGACGGCGGCCCGCACCTCGGGGTTCTCCCAGTTGAGATCCGGCTGCTTCGTCGCGAACAGGTGCAGGTAGTACTGGCCGGTGGTCTCGTCGAGGTCCCAGGCCGCTCCGCCGAAGGCGCTGCGCCAGAGGTTGGGCTCGCGCCCGTCGTGCCCGTCCCGCCACACGTACCAGTCGCGCTTCGGGCTGTCGAGCGAGCTGCGCGACTCCTCGAACCAGGCGTGCTCGTCGCTCGTGTGGTTGACCACGAGGTCCATCACGAGCTTCATCCCGCGCTCGTGCACCTCCGAGAGGAGGGCGTCGAACTCGGCGAGGGTGCCGAAGAGCGGGTCGATGTCCCGGTAGTCGCTGATGTCGTAACCGTTGTCGGCCTGGGGCGAGCGGTAAATGGGCGAGAGCCACAGCACGTCGACCCCGAGCTGCTGCAGGTGGTCGAGCCTGGAGCGGATTCCGGCGAGGTCGCCGACGCCGTCCCCGTTCGAGTCGGCGAAGCTGCGCGGGTAGATCTGGTAGACGACCGCGTCGGTCCACCAGGGCGGGGTCGACGAGACGGGTCCGGATGTTTCGATACTCATTTGAGCGAGCCTCTCACGTCTCCGCGCCCAACCCGCATCGGAGCGGGGCGGCCGGCTCGATGACGTCGTCTGCCGGTCGCCCCGCGGGCGGCGCTGTCTCTAGGCGGTCGCGAGGGCCAGGTTGCCCGATTCCTCGCGCACCGCACGGTTCACGGCCGAGACGACCGCCTTGAGGGATGCCGTGGAGATATCGGCGTCGATGCCCACGCCCCACAGCCGCTTGTCCCCCACCGCGCACTCGACGTAGGCTGCGGCCTGCGCGTCTCCGCCCGAACTGAGGGCGTGTTCCACGTAGTCATAGACCTTCACGAAAACGCCCTGTGACTCGAGCACCTTGAGGAACGCGGCGACCGGGCCGTTGCCGGTCGCGTCGGCCTCGATCGTGTCGTCGCCGACTCGCAGCCTCGTCTGCAGCGAGACGACGCCGGACATGTCGCTCGACGTCCGCGTCTGGGCGAGCTCGAAGCGGCCCCACTTGTCGTCGTCGGCGGCGGCCGGAAGGTACTCGTCGGTGAAGATCTCCCAGATCTGGGCGCTCGTCACCTCGCCACCCTCGGCATCCGTCTTCGCCTGAACCACACCGGAGAACTCGATCTGCAGCTTGCGCGGCAGGTCGAGGGCGTGGTCGTTCTTGAGCAGGTAGGCCACCCCGCCCTTGCCGGACTGGGAATTGACCCGGATGACGGCCTCGTAGCTGCGGCCCAGGTCCTTCGGGTCGATCGGCAGGTACGGCACCGCCCAGGTGAGGTCGTCCACGGAGACACCCTTCTCGGCGGCCTCGGCGGCCATGGCCTCGAAGCCCTTCTTGATGGCGTCCTGGTGCGAGCCGCTGAAGGCCGTGTAGACCAGGTCGCCGGCCCACGGGCTGCGCTCGTGCACGGGCAGCTGGTTGCAGTACTCGGCGGTGCGCTTCACCTCGTCGAGGTCGCTGAAGTCGATCTGCGGGTCGATGCCCTGGGTGAAGAGGTTGATGCCGAGCGCGACGAGGTCGACGTTGCCGGTGCGTTCGCCGTTGCCGAACAGGCAGCCCTCGATGCGGTCGGCACCGGCCAGGTAGCCGAGCTCCGCCGCGGCGACCGCCGTGCCCCGGTCGTTGTGCGGGTGCAGGCTCAGGATGATGTTCTCGCGGTGGTTGAGGCGACGCGACATCCACTCGATCGAGTCCGCGTACACGTTCGGCGTCGCCATCTCGACGGTGGCCGGCAGGTTGATGATCACCTGGCGCTCCGCAGTGGGCTGGAACACCTCGATCACCTGGTTGCACACGTCTAGAGCGAATTCGAGTTCCGTGCCGGTGTAGCTCTCCGGGGAGTACTCGTAGTAGATCTCGGTGCCCGGCACCGTCGCCTCGGCGGCCTTGCAGAGGCGGGCGCCCTCGAGCGCGATGTCGATGACGCCCTGCTTGTCAGTGCGGAAGACGACGTCGCGCTGCAGCACGCTGGTGGAGTTGTAGAGGTGCACGATGGCACGCTTCGCGCCCCTGATCGACTCGTAGGTGCGGTTGATCAGGGCCTCGCGGGCCTGGGTCAGCACCTGGATGGTGACGTCGTCGGGGATCAGGTCCTGCTCGATGAGGCTGCGCACGAAATCGAAGTCGGTCTGGCTCGCCGAGGGGAAGCCGACCTCGATCTCCTTGTAGCCCATCCGCACCAGAAGGTCGAACATGATGCGCTTGCGTTCCGGACTCATCGGGTCGATGAGGGCCTGGTTGCCGTCACGCAGGTCGACGGCGCACCAGCGGGGAGCGCGGGTGATCCGCTTGGACGGCCAGGTTCGGTCCGGCAGGTCCACCGTCAATATCTCGTGATACGGACGGTACTTGTGGATCGGCATACCCGAGGGGGATTGTGTGTTCTTCATGGTCTCAACTCTTGTCTCTTGGTCTGAAGTGGTCAGCCAACGGCGCCGTTGCAGCACCAGTCTCCGCGACGAGTGAGGCCTGGGTTAGGACTCGTCGCGGCAGCTAAGGAGGAGCAGACCGAACAACACTTGCTCAGAATACCACTTCGCGGCGGCGAATTTCGGGGTCGGCTCAGAGGATGCTGCGCATGAAGCGCACCATCTGGGGAACCGAGAGCGACGGGATGTACGCCCGGGCAAGCGCCGCAGCGATCGCCGGGAGCGCGAGCGGGTCCGGATACGCCATGATCAGCGGCCGGAACTCGGGCTGGAACTTCTGCTTGAAGGTGAGCAGCGACTGGAAACCGTAGGCCGGTTCGAGTGTGCGCGCGAGCCAGCCGAGCAGGCGCTGGATGCGGTCTGTCTCCGCCTCCGTCGTCGCGGTGCGCGCGAGCGGCGCCGCCGAGAGGCTCATGAACTCGATGCCGAGCTGCTGCATGTGCAGCGCGGCGGAGGCGATGAGGAACTCCATCACCCCGTTCATGCTGTCTGGGCGGCGGCGCATGAAGTCGAGGGTCCAGCCGATGATCTCGCCGTCCCGGTAGGTGGGCATCCAGCTCGTCACGGCCTGCACCACCTCGTCTTCGCCGATCGCGAGGAACAGGCCGACCTCGTGGTCGCTCAACTCGTCGAGGCCGCCGAGGGTGAAGCCGAGCTCCGGGAGGTTCTTCTCGGCCACCCACGACTCGGAGATGCTCTCGATCTGCGCGGTGTGAGCCAGTGAGAGGTTCTGGAAGCTCGTCCACTCCGCGCGCACGCCGTTGCGGCTCGCCCGGTTGATCGAACTGCGCACGTCCTGCCAGCTCTTGCCCAGCATCGACCAGGTCTCCGGGAACACGACGGTCTCCTCGGCCACCACCATGGTCGACCAGCCCATGCCATCGAAGAGCTCCTGATGCTTCTGTTGAACGCTGTAGAAGACCGGCGTCCAGCCGTTGTCGTCGCAGAAGGTGGCGAACTTGTGGATCGCGTCGTCCACGAGCTCGGGGTCGCCGATGGGGTCGGCGGTGGTGATGGCGACTCCGGAGTTCACCCGGTACGCGATCGCGACCCGACCGTCGTCGGTGAACCAGTAGCTGTTGCCGTTCCAGGTGGCCATGTGGCCGAGAGACTCGCTGTGCTGCTTGAGCAAGGCGCGCACCCGGTCGCGCTCCACGAAGCTCGTGGCATTGCGGTCGGAGAAGAACAGCGGGATCGCGGCGAGCAGGAGCACGATCCAGAAGACGGGCCCGACCCACTCGTAGATCAGCCGGCTCAGTCCGCCGATGGGGAGGAACTGCAGGTCCTCGAGCCGCAGGAAGCCGATGGGCACGAACCGATCGGGCAGGTCGTAGAGCAACTGCCAGAAGGTGACCACCGGTCGGAACTGGGCGCGGTCGAGCCAGCCGACGCCGACGTAGAGCACAGACAGCGCGACGAAGGTGCCGACGACCGTCGCGATGAAGCGAACCACCACCCGGCGGGGCGATCGCACGGTGAAGTGTCGCAGGTTGGCGGCGACGAGTACGGCGATCACGAGCGGGACCAGCACCGAGACCGAGAGCCGCACTACCGCCTCGACGCCGTTCGCGTTTTGCGAGACCCTCTCGTCCTGGCCGATCGCCGGCAGGAAGCCGTAGTAGAAGGCGGCGAGGAGGGCGAGCCAAAGATTGACCGCGATCGCGACCCAGGCGGCGCTGCGTCGACCGCGCAGCATCCCGATCGCGGCCACGATCAGCACGATGAGCGGCAGGGGCGCGAGAATCACCGGCCCAGGGCCGTTCAGCCGGGCGAGTGCCACGTCGAAGGCGCACCCGACGCTCGTCAGGTGGCCGAGGCACTGGTGGGTGACGGTCTGCAGGTGGGGTAACGCGTTCCGGAACAGCAGTCCGAGCGGGTGCAGCGGGCCGTAGCGCGCCGGCGTGAAGATGCTCACGAACGGGCCGATCGCGGTGATCATGAGCGCCGCCGAGAGCAGGCTTCGAGCCTCGTGGTGCGAGCTGCGAACCCAGCGCAACCCCGGCCGGGACCGGGACAGCACGAGTCCGAGGATCAGCCCGACGACCGCGGCGATCAGCCGGAAGAGGTCGGAGGGCTGGCCGGAGTAGAGGAAGACGACCGTGAGCGCGGTGAAGCCGAGCACGCGCACGCGGCGGCGCCACAGCGGGCCGGCGAAGGCGCTCGCCGTGAGCACCGTCCCGGAGATCGCCGTGAACGGGTCGAGCACTATCGATTCCTGGATGCCGACCGCCCAGAACTCCCTCGCCATGAGACCGGCGGCCTGCAGTAGCATCCCGACCCCGGCCCCGATCAACGGCGTGACGAGGAACGCGAGCAGCGTGCGCCACCAGCCCATCAGCCGTTCGGCGGCGCCGACCAGCACGACGATGGCGGCGATGGACGCCAGCAACTCGAGGATGCCGGAGGCGAACAACACCGAGGTGATCGGGGAGAAGAAGTTGTGCGTGTCGTTGAAGGCCTCCAACCCGGTGCCCACGACCACGCGGAGCTGCGGACGCGGCCCGTGGATGAGCGACCCGGTCGCGAACGCGAGAACGAGCATGAGGCCGGCGAGGGAGAGGCTCACCCGCCGGCCGGCAAGCCAGCGGCTCATGAGAGGCCCCAGCGGGAGTAGAGGAGGGGCAGGGACTCGTGCAGGGCGTACTGCACCGTGTGCCAGTCGTGGGCGGTGCCCGGGGATCGGATGAGGTGCACCGTCATCCCCGCGGCGCGCGCCGCCTGGGAGACGGTGGCCGCTGCGAGCCCGTATCGCGTGTCGTTCTGGCCGACAGCGAAGATCCCGAGCGTGTCGACGTACGGTGTGCCGGCGGCCATCAGCGCGAGCGGGGTGGCCGACTGGTAGGCGGACGTCGAGCCGCCGAAGGCGCTCGCGATGGTCGAGGTCACGGTGCCGCGCACCGGCGCCAGCTGCCCGGAGACGTCGAAGATGCTGCCGTAAATACCTCGGAACTTGGCGCCGAGCTGGATCGAGCAGGTGCCCCCCTCGGAGAAGCCGCCGATCGCCCAGTCCTTGCGGTCCTGCAGAACGTGAAGGTGCGCGTTGACCCAGTTCGGCACATCGACGGTGAGGTACGTCTCCACGTTGCCGAGGGGCGAGTCGAGGCACATCGGGTTCTGCTGCGGTGCACCAAGCTGGTCGGGGATGACGACGATCGGGGCGAGGCCGCGGTGATCGCGAGCGTACGCGTTGAGGATGTTCGCGAGATTGCCGGAGGTCAGCAGAGTGGCGGGGGCGCCCGGCTGCCCGGACAGCATCTCGAGTACCGGCAGCCGCGGCGCGTTCTTCACGAGTGCGGCCGGCGGCAGGTAGACGATCGCCGAACGGGCGGCGAAGTGGGACGCGGTGGCCGGGATGGTGACAGTACCGACGGTGCCCGCGGCCGGCAGGTCGGCCGGGGGCCGCCAGGTCTGGGCGAGAGTCGCCGTGGACTGCAGCGCGGGTGTCGGCGCCTGCGACGGCGTCGGAATGGCGAGCGGGGAGACGTGGCCGACGCCGAGCGCGGAGCCGAGGGTCGGGAACTCCGCGACGTCCACGTTCACGCCGACGCCGCCCATGAGGGCGAAGAGAAACACGGAGCTCGCGGCCAGGGCCACCCGCCAGGGGCGCGACCGCCAGATCCCGGCGAGCGCGAATCCGATTCCGCCGATACCCAGTCCGAACCAGAGACGGGTCAGCGGGGTGAGCGAGAGACCGAAGGTGTTCCAGACATCGCTGATGAGCCAGGCGAGCAGGTAACCCACGCCCACGCCGACCGCGCCGCCGGCCAGCTGCACCGGCAGCCAGCGCCGCAGCGGGCGCTTGGTGGCCAGGGCGATGAACGCGGCAATGCTCAGGCAGTAGACGACGATCGGGAGCGGCCCGGTCTCGAGCCGAAGGTTCCACAGGGCGTTCATCACGAATCGGGCCTCTTTCCTCGCCCCGCTGGCGAGCCGATCACCATTATGAGAGGGCAATCCGATGCCTTGCCGCGTATTTGGGGCTCTCTGTGAGAAGGCTCAGAGTACGCCATGCAGAGTCACAGCGCGCCCCCGGTTTGGGTTTCGCTCACGTTCCTCCCCCGCGTTTCCCTTCCCTCTCCTCCCCCTCCGCCCCCTTCCCGCTCCCTTCCCGCTCCCTTCCGAAATCCATGCATTCTTCGGCGACACGCCGGCTGGAGTGCCCAACACGCCGGCAGCGCAGGCGCTTTGCATGGATTTCGGAAGGGGCAGGAGGGGCAGGAGACGGGTCAGGAGGGTGGATGCCCTCAGCCCAGACCCCAGCGCACCGCGAACACGTCAAGCGCATTCTCGAGCGCGAAGTCGACGGTTCGCCAGTCGTGGGCGCTCCCGGACGACACGAAGACATGGGTGTGCATCCCCGCGGCGCCCGCGCGGGCCGCGATCATCCGCACCCCCGGTCCGAACCGGCCGTCGCCATCCCCCAGGCCGAAGACAGCGACCGAATCGGGGTACGGGGCATATCTGGCCAGCTCGGCGGACGGCGTCGCGGCGGCGTAGGCGCTGGCGGAGCCCCCGAATCCCGAGTCAATGGTGTCGGCGTCGCTCCCCCGGCTGGGGGCGACCTCGCCGCTGATGTCGAGGAGGCTGCCGAACAGCTCCGGATGGCCGGCCCCCAGCTGGATGGCACAGGTGCCGCCCTGCGAGAATCCGCCGATCGCCCAGTCGCGGCGCGCGGAGAGCACGTTGAGATGTCGCCTGATCCAGTGCGGCACGTCGACCGTGAGGTAGCTGGCCGATGCTCCGAGTCTGGAATCGACACACATCGGGTTCGATTCGGCATGCCCGAGCTGGTCGGCCACGACCACGATCGGCGCAAGGCCCCTGTGCCGCCGCGCGAATGCGTCCAGGTGCCGCTTGAGCTGTGCCGACACCGCGAACTGCTGGGGGCTTCCCGGCTGGCCGGACATCAGCAGGAGAACCGGGAGTCTCGGAGGCCGGGCCACCAGGGCCGCGGGCGGCAGGTAGACCAGGGCATCGCGTGACCGAAAGCCGGACACCTCCGGCGGGATGACAACGGTACCGATCCGCCCCGTGCCCCGGAGCCCGGAGGGCGGTCGCCACGACGAGGGCAGGTTCCCGGCGGAGGCGAGTCTGGGAGCGGTGGATGGCAGGGTGATCGGCTTGAAATCGCCGAGCGCGACCACCGCGCTCAGGTTGGCGAATTCGCCCACCGCGATGTTGGTGCCGACCGCCCCGGTGACGGCGAGAAGGGGGACCGCCGCTGCGGCGAGGGCGGTGCGCCATCGTCCTCGGCCTCCTTCACCCGGCACGACGAGGCCGGCCACGGCCACGGCGATGGCCGCCCCCGTTCCGCCGAACCAGGCCAGCACGCCGAGGGCGGCATCTTCGTCGTAGAGGTGGGCGAGCATCCCGAGCAGGAGCCCGGTCGCGACACCGAGGCCGCACCCGATCGCCCCGGCGACGCCCCAGACGCGCAGCCACCTCCGCCACGGCCGACGCACCAAAAGGGCAGCGACGACGATCGCGGCGAGCAGGAAGAGCCCGGCGGGAACATAGCCGTGCACGAGGGAAACGGACAACAGACCGTCGATCGGGATGCCTCCTTGCCGGTCTCGAAAATGTGGGACGTCCCACTATGCAGATTCGACCTGCCGCAAAGGCCTCGTTGTCGCGATCCTGAGAAGACTTTCAGGCATTTCGGCGGGGTTTCTGGGCATTCGCCGAGCCCACGGGCACCGCGGGCACCGCCGTCCGCTGCCGCCCTGCGTCCCCCCGCTCCCGCCGCTCCCGCCGCTCCCGCCGTTCCCGCCTTCCGCCTTCCGCCTTCCGCCGCTCCCGCCTTCCGCCTTCCCCCGCTCCCGCCGCTCCCCGCCCGCCCGCCGCTTCCGAAATCCATGCATTCCTTCGCGACACGCCGGCTGAGCGACTCGACACGCCGAGGCGGGGCAAGGTTTGCATGGATTTCGGAAGGGGGAAGGGGAAGGGGAACGGGGAAGAGGGGATCGGGGAACGGGGAGCGGGCGGGCGGATGCCGTCAGTCGACGGCGAGGGCCGCCACCGGCGCGACCCGGGTCGCCCGGCGAGACGGCGCGATCGACGCCACGAGGGTGAGCACCGCCGCGCCGGCCACCACGATGCCGATGAGCAGCAGGGGAACCGCCGGCACGATGAGGCCGGGGCTTCCGTGGATCGAGCCCAGCAGCGACTGCGCGCCCGCCCAGCCGTAGAACACGCCGAGCACGAGCCCGACGAGCACCGCGGCCACCGTGAGCTGCGCGCTCTCGGCGAGGATCATCCTGCGCACCTGGCGGGCGGTGAATCCGAGCGCCCGCAGGAGACCGAGTTCCCGGGTGCGCTGCAGCACGCTCAACGAGAGGTTGTTCACCATGCCGATGGCGGCGATGAGGGCACTGAAGCCCATCAGCACCGAGAACACGCCGACGGTGATGGCGAGCGTCTGGTCGACGCCCTGGTACGCCTCGGGCTGCGACCTCTGAGCGGCGAGGATCATCTGCTGGTAGCTCGCCACGGCCACGGCGAACATCGTGATCAGCGTGACGCCGATCACCAGCCCGATCGTCGTGCGGGAGCTCCGCTCCGGGTAGCGCACCGCGTTCTCCGCGGCGAGGCGCGCGGTCGCGCTCGACCCGAACATCCGCCCGGTGAGGCGAAGCGCGGGCGGCATCACGAGGTGTGCTCCGAGCACGAGGCCGGTGAAGGAGAGGATGCCGCCCACGAGCCCGATGAGCACGCCCCCGGGGTTCACGAGGCCGACGAGCACGCCGAGCCCGAGGAGACCCGCGCCGACCGAGAAGAGCACGACGGCCGTGACGTTGCGGCCGCGGCGACCGGAGACCTCGTCGCGCGACTTCTCGACTGCGCCCCCGGTCGCCTGGATCGGGGACACCAGGAGCACCCGGCGAGAGCCCACCCACGACGCGAGCCAGGTGGTGAGCACGACCGCGACCGCCGGGAGCAGAACGACCGGCTCCACGAAGGTGTACGGCAGGCTCGGCACGAACCGGGTCGCGGTGGCGATCGTGACCACCACCACGGTGACCGCGGTGCCGCTCACGACCCCGAGGACGGCCCCGAGAATGCCTACCGTGAGGCCCTCGTGGGCCACTCCACGACGCTGGGACGCCGCGCTCGAGCCGATGAGCCTGAGCAGCGCGATGGTTCTGGTGCGGCCGGCGATGATCGTGGCGAAGGTGTTCGCGGTGACGATGGCCCCAACGTAGATCGAGATGACGATGAAGACGAACGCGACGATCCCGAGCAGGATCCCCACCGTCTTACTGCGGCCCGTGACGTCGTCGGCGGCGATGATCTGGCCCAGCACCGCCGTGATCTCGAGCAGGCTCACCCCGAAGGCGGCGCTCAGGGTCGCGACGAGAACGCTCGGCACGTGCTCCCTCATTTCCCGCCTCATGCCGCCTTCTCCATTCCGAGCATGAAGCTCGAGATCTCCTCGGCCGTCGAACGCCCGCGCTCCTCGACGACCCGGCCATCCGCCAGGAAGAGGATGCGGTCCGCATAGCTCGCCGCGATCGGATCGTGGGTGACCATGGCGATGCTCTGGCCGTAGTCCGTGCTCGACGCGGCGAGCAGGGAGAGCACCTCGCGGCTCGTGCGGGAGTCGAGGTTGCCGGTCGGCTCGTCGGCGAAGACCAGGTCGGGCCGGGTGGCGAGTGCCCGCGCGATGGCGACGCGCTGCTGCTGCCCACCGGACAGCTCGTGCGGGCGGTGCCGCAGGCGGTCGCGAAGACCGAGGGAGTCGATGAGCCGGTCGATCCACTCGCCCTCGTCACGGGCCGGGCGCCGCCCGTCGAGCTCGAACGGCAGCAGGATGTTGCCGCTCACGTCGAGGGTCGGCACGAGGTTGAACGACTGGAACACGAAACCGACTCGACGCCGACGAAGGATGGTGAGGTCCTCATCCCGCAGGCTCGTGATCTCGGTGTTGCCGAGCCACGCCTGCCCGCTCGTGGCCGTGTCGAGGCCGGCCATGATGTGCATGAGGGTGGACTTGCCCGAGCCGCTCGGCCCCATGATCGCGGTGAACTCGCCCCGACGGATGCCGATCGAGACGCCGTCGAGCGCGCTGATGGCATTGCTGCCCGCGCCGTAGGACTTGGTGAGTCGGGAGACGCGGGCGACGAGGCCCGCCTCGTCATGGTCGAATGCTGCGTTGTGGGTTTGCATGCTTCGACGCTACGGATGCGGAGCCGGGCAGAAATCGGGCGGAGGTCGCTGCCCGCTACATCCAGAGGATGAGGTTTCCCCCGGTTCGGGGCGGCCCGGCCTTCAGCCGTTGAGGCCGTGCTCGAACGCGAAGACCACGAGCTGAACGCGGTCTCTCAGGCCGAGCTTGGCGAGGATGCGGCTCACGTGGGTCTTGACTGTCGCCTCGCTGAGGTACTCCCCCGAGGCGATTTCGGCGTTGCTGAGCCCGCGCGCCGCGAGCACGAAGATGTCCCGCTCCCGCGAGGTCAGCTGGCCGAACGATGGCGGCACCTCCGGGCGAACCGGGCGCACCGTGAAGTGCTCGAACAGCTCCCGCGTGGCGGAGGCCGCGATCACCGCGTTTCCGGCGTGCACCGTGCGGATCGCGGCCAGCAGAAACTCGGGGTCGGCGTCCTTGAGCACGAACCCGCTCGCCCCGCCGCGGATCGCTCGCGTCGCCGCCTCGTCGAGGTCGAACGTGGTGAGCACGATGATTCTGGGCGCGGAGCCGCCACGCGCCTGCGCCGCGGCCAGGATCGCGGTGGTCGCGGCGATTCCGTCCATGACGGGCATCCGGATGTCCATGAGCACGACATCGGGGCGCGTCTCGGCGGCCATCGCCACGGCCTCCTGTCCGTTGCCGGCCTCGCCGACCACCTCGAGGTCCGGCTGCGACGCCACCAGCATCCTGATGCCGGCCCGGAACAGGGACTGGTCGTCGACGAGGGCCACGCGGATGACGGCCATCAGTTCGCCGCCCCGGCGGGCGGAACGGGAAGGGTGGCCGAGACCAGCCAGCGTCCGTCGACGGCGTGCGCAACGAACGTGCCGCCGAAGAGGGCGGCGCGTTCACGCATTCCCGCGATTCCGTGCCCGGTCGGGTTGACCGCGCCGAGTCCGTCGTCCGGGAGAGCGCTCGAAACCGTCACCTCGAGAGCGTCCGGGCGCCACCGAAACTCCAGCCGCACCTCGCGGCTCGTATCGCCGTGACGCAGGGCGTTCGTGAGGGCCTCCTGCACGATCCGGTAGACCGCGAGCTGCTGGCCGGTCGCGAGCGCGAGCGGCCGCCCTGTCGCCTCGCGGGAGACGATGAGCCCTGAGCTGCGCATCTGCTCGACCAGGCGGTCGAGGTCGGCGAGCGCCGGTTGCGGGGAGTCGCCCTGGTTGTGTCTCATCTGGGAGAGCAGGATCCGCACATCGCCCAGCGCCTCCCGGGCGGTGCTCGAGATCGTGGCGAGGGCCTCGTCCACGACCCCCGGATCGGTCTCCCTCGCGTACCGGGCACCGTCCGCCTGCGCGATCACGACCGCGAGGGAGTGGGCCACGACGTCGTGCATGTCCCGGGCGATGCGGTTGCGTTCCTGCTCGACCACGACGTCCTGCTCGGCGGTGACCTGGGCGGCCCGGCTCGCCCTGGCGCGTTGCATGGTGCGAGCGAGCAGGCCGAGGGTCCAGGACAGTCCAAGCACCGCCAGGCAGCCGAAGAAGAAGACGAGGGAGCTGGCGAGCAGGCGCGGGATCTCCGCGAACAGGTTCGCTCCGCTGCCCGACACCGCGCCGGCGACCGAGCCGGCGATGCCGTTCCTCAGCACGAGGTACGCCGCGGCGACGATCGAGCCCAGCACCGCCGAGGCGAGCCCCAGCCAGCGAACCACGCGGCCGCCGTAGCAGGCGGTGGTGAAGAGAACGGCGAGCACGGCGAGGTCATAGAACTGGGGCGCGTCGAGTGCGGCGGCCATCTGCACCACTGCGGCCGGCCAGGCGATGCCGAGGGCCAGCCCCGGACTCAGCCGGCGCAGCCCGAGCGCGGACGAGAAGAACAGCAGCGCGACGATGCCCGCCCAGCCCTCACCAATGTGGAGGACGAACAGGACTTGCACCAGAAAGAACGCCGCGGCGACCGAGATGTCGGTCACCAGTTGGTATCGCCGAAGGGTGCGGATCATTACCCCACCGTAGGCCGCGCCGGCGCGCGAGATCCGCCCCCGCCGCTGATCTCCCCCTCGCTGCTCCCTCGCGGCGCGGAAAATCATCCTGCAGATGTAGGTCGGCACCCGCCCGGCACCCGATTGCGCTCGCGGAGGGAGTCGCGCCGTCCCGGCAGGGGTTAAGCCTCCCGCCGCGAGCACATGTCCCCGCCGCCGGGCGTGTTATCCCCCGCCGCGAGGCCAGAATTACGGCGCCAGCCGGCCGCTAAGAGTTAGAACCCGAGCCGGCCGAGCTGCTTCGGGTCGCGCTGCCAGTCCTTGGCGACCTTCACCCGCAGCGAGAGGAACACCTGCTTGCCCACGAGGGGCTCGATCTGCCGGCGGGCGCGCGCGCCCACCTCCGCGAGCCGCGAGCCCTGGTGCCCGATGATGATTCCCTTCTGGCTGTCCCGCTCCACGAACAGGTTCGCGTAGATCTCCACGAGATCCTTGTCGTCGCGCTCCACGATGTCGTCGATCGTCACCGCGATCGAGTGCGGGAGTTCGTCCTCCACGCCCTCGAGAACGGCCTCGCGGATGAGCTCGCTGATCCGGTCGTCGAGGCTCTCCTCGGTCACGGCGTCGGCCGGGTAGAGGGCCTCCGACACGGGCAGCAGGCGGATCAGCTCGGTGGCGAGAGTGTCGAGCTGGATGCGGCTGGTCGCCGATACCGGGATGATCGCCTCCCAGTCGCGCAGTTCGGAGACCGCGAGCAGCTGAGCGGCGACGGCCGGACGGGAGGCCGCGTCGATCTTCGTCACGATCGCCACCTTCTTCGCCCGCGGGAACGAGTCGAGCTGCTCGTTGATGTACCGGTCGCCCGGCCCGATCTTCTCGTTGGCCGGCATGCAGAAGCCGACGACATCCACGTCCCCCAGCGTCGACTGCACGATGCTGTTGAGCCGCTCGCCGAGGAGGGTGCGCGGGCGGTGCATGCCCGGCGTGTCGACGAGGATCAGCTGGCCGTTCTTCTGGTGCGCGATGCCCCGGATGGCGCGTCGGGTGGTCTGCGGCTTGGACGAGGTGATGGCGACCTTCTCGCCGACGAGCGCGTTGGTGAGCGTCGACTTGCCGACGTTCGGACGCCCGACGAACGACACGAAGCCGGCCCTGAACTCCACTGGTGCCTGGGGCTCATTCGCCACGGTCGTCTCCATTGCTTGGTTTGCCGAACGCCGCCTGAGCGTCGATGAGGGCCTGGTCGCGCTCGACGAGCACGGTGCTGAGCCGCTTGCGGCGGCCCTCCGTGCGCTCGGCGGTAAGGATGAGTCCAGAATACGTGGCCACGGAGCCGGCCAGCGGCAGTCGCCCGAGCGCCTTGGTGAGCAGCCCGCCGACCGAGTCGACGTCGTCGTCCTCCAGGTCGATCGCGAACAGCTCGCCGAGCTCGTCCACCGGAAGCCGCGCGCTCACCCGGAACACGCCGTCGTCGAGCCGCTCGATCTCCACGACCTCGTGGTCGTATTCGTCGGAGATGTCGCCGACGAGCTCCTCGATCAGGTCCTCGAGCGTCACGAGACCGGCGATCCCGCCGTACTCGTCCACGACCATCGCGAGGTGGTTGGATTCGAGTTGCATCTGACGCAAGGCGTCGTCGGCTTTCTTCGACTCGGGGATGAACACGGCCGGGCGTACCAGTTCGCCCACCGTGATCGTGTCCATGCCCAGCGGCCGCTCGTAGCCGAGCCTCGCCACGTCCCTGAGGTAGAGGATGCCGCGCACCTCGTCCACGTCCTCGCCCATCACCGGCATGCGCGAGACGCCCTTGCTCAGGAACAACCCCATGGCGGCGCCGAGGTTCTCGGTGTCGTCGATCGTCACCATGTCGGTGCGCGGGATCATCACCTCGCGCACGACGGTGTCGCTGAATTCGAAGATCGAGTGGATGAGCTCGCGGTCGTCCTCCTCGAGCACCTTGTCTTCCGTGGCCTCGTCGACCATGCTCAGCAGCTGCTCCTCACTGGAGAAGCTCGCCCGGCGGCCCGGCGTGACGCGGTTGCCGACGGCGACGAGCGCGGCGGCCACCGGACCGAGGGACACCCGGATGGCGTGCACGACCCAGGCCGACCAGCGCGCGATGGACCGGGCGTGCACCCGGCCGACACTGCGCGGGCTCGAGCCGACGAGCACGAAGGAGACGGTGATCATGATGAGCGCGGACGCCAGCAACGCCCACCACCAGTCCGCGAAGACATAGGCGAACGACAGCGAGACGAGCACCGCGGCGGTGGTCTCCGCGACGACGCGCATGAAGTTGACGGCATTGACGTGCGCGCCGACGTCACCGGCGATCGCGAGGAGGGAGTTGCGGGCCCTCGAGTGCGCGGCGATTTCGAGCAGGTCGTTGCGCGAGAGCACGCCGAGCGCCGCGTCCGCCGCGGCGAGCAGGCCACCGAAGATCACCAGCAGGACGGCGACGCTGACGAAGATCGGGATCATGGGACTATCGTCGTCGCTCGGCGAGGGAGAAACCAGTGAGGATGTCGCGCTGCACGCCGAACATCTCCTTCTCCTCGTCGGGTTCGGCATGGTCGAAACCGAGCAGGTGCAGGATGCCGTGGGTGGTCAGCAGCAGCATCTCCTCGAGCGGGCTGTGGCCGGCGGTCTCCGCCTGGGCCACCGCCACCTGCGGGCAGATCACGATGTCGCCGAGGAGCCCGGCCGGGGTCATGGCGTCCTCGGTGCCTGGACGCAACTCGTCCATGGGGAAGCTCAGCACATCCGTGGGCCCCGGCTCGTCCATCCACTGCAGGTGCAGCTGCTCCATGGCGCCCTCGTCGACGAAGATGATCGCCAGCTCGGCATCCGGGTGCACGTGCAGCTGGTCGAGCGCGAAGATCGCGAGCCGCTGGATGGCGGCCTCGTCCACCGGGATCGTGGTCTCGTTGTTGATCTCGATCGACACAGTCAGCGGCCCCATCTCTTGCCCAGGCGATCCTGGGGCGGCCTGCCCGAGCGGCGCTCGGACCGGTTGGCGTCGTCCGAGGCCTGCTGGCGCTCGAACTTCTGCGCCTGCCTCTCGGCGTCGTACTTCGTGTACGCATCCACGATCCGGCCCACGAGGCTGTGCCGCACGACGTCGTCGCTTGTGAGCCGCGCGAAGTGAATCTCGTCCAGTTCGTCGAGCACCCGGGTGACCAGCTGCAGCCCGCTCGCGCCGACCGGAAGGTCAACCTGGGTGACGTCGCCGGTGACGACCATCTTCGAGCCGTGGCCGAGTCGGGTGAGGAACATCTTCATCTGCTCCGGCGTCGTGTTCTGCGCCTCGTCGAGCACGATGAACGCCTCGTTCAGGGTGCGACCGCGCATGTAGGCGAGCGGCGCGACCTCGATGGTTCCCGCGGCGAGGAGCTTGGGCACGATCTCCGGATCCATCATCTCGTTGAGCGCGTCGTAGAGCGGTCGCAGATACGGATCGATCTTGTCGGTGAGCGTGCCCGGCAGGTAGCCGAGGCGTTCGCCGGCCTCCACCGCGGGGCGGGTGAGGATGATGCGACTCACCTCTTTGCGCTGCAGCGCCTGAACGGCCTTCGCCATCGCCAGGTAGGTCTTGCCGGTTCCGGCCGGGCCGATTCCAAAGGTGATGGTGTTCTCGTCGATGGCGTCGACGTACTGCTTCTGGCCCAGGGTCTTGGGGCGGATGCTCTTGCCCCGGCTGGTGAGGATCGCCTGGCTGAGCAACTCCGCCGGGCTCACCCGCGGGTCGGCGCCAAGGATCTTCGCCGACTCCTCCACATCGCGCTGGCCCAGCTCCTGGTCGCCACGCACCATCGTCACCAACTCCTCCACGAGCCTCACGGCCGCCCGCACCTGATCGGCGTCGCCGTCCAGGGTGATTTCGTTTCCGCGCACGAGAACCTCGACGCGCGGGTACTGCCTCTCGATGGTCTTGAGCAGCCGGTCCTGCGGCCCGAGAAGGCGCACCATGGCCACGCCGTCGACGCGAAACTCGACGTGCTCGCGGTCGCCCGGGGTCGACGCGTCAGAACCGAATCGCGTGCTACTGGCCAAGGGTTCCTTCCGGCAGCGAACCGCCAAGAACGTGGGCGTGGACGTGGAAGACGGTCTGGCCGGCGGACGGCCCGGTGTTGAAGACGAGTCGGAATTCCCCGCCGGAACGCTCGGTCGCGAGTTGCTGGGAGACCGCGACGACCTCGGCGAGCAGCGCCGGGTCCCCCGCGGCGAGTTCGCCGACGTTGCGGTAGCGCTCCGTCTTGGGAATCACCAGCAGGTGCACCGGCGCCTTCGGCGCGATGTCGGTGATCGCGATGATGCGCTCGTTCTCGAAGACCACGTCGGCCGGGATCTCCCTGGCGATGATCTTCGTGAAGATCGAACTCTCCTGCGTTTCTGACATGTCTCTAGCTTAGAAGACCGGGCAGCACGCGGCGGCGGCGTTCGCTACCAGCGACCGAGTCCGGCATCGCTACCAGCGGCCGAGTCGGGCATCGCTACCAGCGGCCGAGTCGGGCATCGCTACCAGCGGCCGAGTCGGGCATCGCTACCAGCGGCCGAGTCGGGCATTGAGCACCGCGATGGCAGCCGGCCCCGCACTCGAGGTGCGGAGGATCGTGTCGCCCAGACGCACCAGCGTCGCGCCCGCTCCCTCGAGCCTGCTCAGCTCGGACGGCGCGATTCCGCCCTCCGGACCGACGACGAGCACCACGTCCCGACCGTCCGGCTCGATCGCGGTGATCGCGGTCTGTGCGGTCGGCTCGAGCACCAGCATCCTCGTGTCCGCGGCGAGTGCCGCGAGCACCACGGTCGAGGCGAGGTCTCCCACCTCGGGGATCCAGGTGCGCATGGACTGCTTGCTCGCCTCACGCACGATGGCGGTCCAGCGATCGTGCCCCTTTCGAATCCTGGCGCCCTCCCATTTGACGATCGAGCGCTGCGCCGCCCAGGGAATCACCCCGTCGACGCCGAGCTCCGTCGCCTGCTGCACGGCGTATTCGTCGCGGTCCCCCTTGGCGAGGGCCTGGGCGAGCCAGACGGCGGGGCTGTTCTGCTCGCTGCGCTCGACCGAGGCCACCTCCACCACGAACTCGGACGGTTCGGCCGACACGACCGCCCCGGAGACGACGAGCCCCGCCCCGTTGCCGACCGAGATCGACTCGCCGACGGCGATGCGGCTCACCGTGACCGCATGCCGCGCCTCCTGCCCGGTCACCGAGACCAGGCCGCCGACCGAAGCCTCGGTGAGCTCCTCGTTCAGGTAGAAGTGGGCCACGGGACTCAGATGTTGAGGAAGCGGTCGCGGAGCTTCTGGAACAGCCCCTGCTGGAAGTGAGTCAGCGTGGGCGGCGCCGAGCGGCGGGCCCCGGCGAACTGCTTGATCAGGTCCTGCTCCTTGTGGCTGAGCTTGCTCGGGGTGGTCACCTGCACCCCGATCTTGAGGTCGCCGCGCCCGTTGCCGCGCAGCCGGGTGACACCGCGGTCCTTGATCGTGATGACCTCGGCGCTCTGGGTTCCCGGCTTGATCTCCACCGCGACCTCGCCGTCGAGCGTCTTGAGAGTCGTGCGGGTGCCGAGGATCGCATCCGTCATCTGCACCTCGAGCGTCGCCAGCAGGTCGTCGCCGTTGCGGCTGAAGACGTCGTGGTGGCGCACCTTGATCTCGAGGTAGAGGTCGCCGTTCGGGCCCCCCGCCGGGCCCACCTCGCCCTGGCTGGGCAGCTGAAGGCGGAGGCCGGTGTCGACGCCGGCAGGAATGTCCACCGGGATCGTGCGGCGGGCACGCACGCGCCCCTGGCCCTGGCAGGTGGGGCAGGGGTTGGGGATGACCGTGCCGTAGCCGCGGCAGGTGCCGCACGGGCTCGAGGTCATCACGTTGCCGAGCAGGCTGCGCACGGCACGCTGGATCTGGCCGCTGCCGCGGCAGATGTCGCAGGTGACGGGCTGCGTGCCCGGGGCACAGCAGGAACCGTTGCAGGTCTCACAGAGCACGGCCGTGTCGACCTCGACGTCGCGCGTGGTGCCGAAGATGATCTCGTCCAGGTCCACCTCAACCCGCACCAGGGCATCCTGCCCCCGCTCGCGCCTGGAGCGCGGGCCACGGCTCGTGCCGCCGCCGAAGAAGGTCTCGAAGATGTCGCCGAAGCCGCCGAAGTTCGCCCCACCGCCTCCGCCGAAGCCGGCCTGCGGGCCGAGGTCGTACTGCTGGCGCTGCTGCGGGTCGGACAGCACGTCGTAGGCGTGGGTCACGAGCTTGAAGCGCTCGGAGGCGTCCGCCCCGGGGTTCACGTCGGGATGCAGCTCCCGCGCGAGCCGACGGTAGGCCTTCTTGATCTCGTCAGTCGTCGCTTCGCGCCCGACACCGAGTACTTCGTAGTGGTCAGCCAATCCAATTCCTTTGCATTCTCGGCGCGATCGTGGACAGCCCGGGGGCCGGCCACCGCGCCGATGTCATTCATTCCTCGCCGAGCAGGCGGGAAAGATAGCGGGCCACGGCTCTCACCGCGGCGATGTTGTTGGAGTAGTCCATTCGAGTCGGACCGATGACTCCGAGCCGGGACAGTTCGCCTCCCGATGCCGTGTACCCGGTCGTGAGCACAGAGGTCTCGCCGAGCCCGAATGGCGCGTTCTCGCTTCCGATGCTCACCGAGAACCCGTTCTGGTCGGGCTCCATCTCGCCGAAGAGCCGCAGCAGCGTCACCTGCTCCTCGATCGCCTCGAGAACAGGGTAGATGCTTCCCGTGAAGTCTTCCTCCGTGCGCACGAGATTGGCCGCGCCGGCCATGACGAGCTTGTCCTGACGGTTGGCGAGCACCTGCTCGATGAGCGAGGTGGCGATGTGCTTCACGGCCGACGCCTGCTCCGGCGGGAACTTGTTGGCGAGCGTCGCGAGCCTCTCGGCGGCCTCCGCGAGCGCGAGCCCGCCGAGCGACGAATTGAGTCTCGTGCGCAACCTGTCGAGAAATTCTTCGTCGATGCCCGGCGCCACGTCGATGAGCCGCTGTTCGACGCGACCGGTGTCGGTGATCAGCACCGTCATCATCCGCGTGGCGGTGAGGCGCACGAGTTCGACGTGGCGGATGCGGGACCGGGTGAGCGACGGATACTGCACGAGCGCCACCTGGTGGGTGAGCTGGGAGAGCAGCCGCACCGTGCGGCCCAGGACCTCGTCGAGGTCGGCGGATGCCCCGAGGAACTTCTCGATGGCGGTGCGCTGAGCTGCGCTCAGCGGACGCAGGTCGGCGAGCTGGTTGACGAAGACGCGGTAGCCCTTGTCGGTGGGGATGCGGCCGGACGACGTGTGCGGCGCGGCGATGAGCTCCTCCTCCTCGAGGAGCGCCATGTCGTTGCGGATGGTCGCCGCCGACACGCCGAAGGAGTGGCGGTCCACGATCGACTTCGAGCCGACCGGTTCCCGGGACGCCACGTAGTCCTGCACGATGACGCGGAGAACGTCGAGACCACGCTCTGACACCATCCAGCACCACCTCCGGTCTTTAGCACTCGCAACTGCAGACTGCCAATTGTATCGCGACACGCTGCGACGCAGGCATTGCACCGGGAGCGAAACGGGCAGTACCTTATGCATGTACTCGCGCACGAACTCTTCTCACCGAGAATGGCGCTGGCGCGAGTACACCATGGCCCTGTTGACAGGGCCGGGCCGCCCCCTCGAAAGGCAACGCACATGACCGAACCGACACCGCAGCCGATGGCTCCCCAGCCGGCTGCGCCTCTCACGGCCGCCGAAGACAAGCAGTGGGCCTCGTTCGCGCACTTTGGCGGAGTCCTGTGGTTCCTCCCGGCGCTCATCATCTTCCTGGTCTTCAAGGATCGCGGAACGCTGACCCGGCAGGAATCCAAGGAGGCCCTCAACTGGCAGATCACCTGGATCGGTGCCTGGATCGTTCTCCAGATCCTCTGGGTCATCATGGCCGCAGTGTTCTTCCCCATCGCGCTGCTGATCGGGTTCCTGCAGTTCGCCCTCTACGTGGTGAACATCATCTTCTCGATCCTCGGCGGCGTGAAGGTCAACGGCGGGGGAAGCTACCGCTACCCGGTCGCACTTCGCCTCATCAAGTAGCTCATTGAGGGGTGCCCGGGAGCCGCGCTCCCGGGCACCTTGCTTTAATGGGGTCATGTCCGAAACCACAACTCCACCCGGCAGCCCCCACCAAAACGCCAAGCCGCTCAGCCCGGCAGACGAGAAACTCTGGGCGACGCTCATCCATGTGGGCGGCATCTTCTTCCACTTCCTGCCCGCGCTCATCGGCTACATCGTGCTCAAGGATCGTGGACCCTTCGTGCGCCAGCACACGACGGCCGCGCTCAACTTCCAGCTCACGGTGCTGCTCGGCTACGTGGTCGGTCTCTTCACGATCTGGATCCTGGTCGGCGCGCTGATCCTCGTCGCGGTCGCCGTGGTCAACATCGTCTTCTGCATCGTCGCCGCGGTCGCGGCCGACCGTGGCGAGCGGTACGTGTACCCGATGGCGATCACGTTCATCGGCGACTAACGCCGGCCACTATTCGTCAAGCAGCCGTCGCACGACCGCGTCGGCGAGAAGCCGGCCCCGCAGCGTCAGCCGGATCGTGCCGCGCAGGGCAGCCGCCCCGTCCACCAGGCCGTCGCCGATGAGGCCGGCCACGGCGGTGCGCGCCGGTGCCGGAAGCTCAGACACGGCGAGGCCGTCACGGATCCGGGTGCGCAGGAGCACCCGCTCCACCCGCCGGGTCTCCTCGTCGAGAGTCTCGCGGCCGGCCGCCGGCGAGTTGCCGGCGAGGATCCGCTCGGCGTAGGCGGCCGGATGCTTCACGTTCCACCAGCGCACTCCCCCGACGTGGCTGTGGGCGCCCGGCCCCACGCCCCACCAGTCGTGTCCCTGCCAGTAGGCGAGGTT
Source organism: Lacisediminihabitans profunda (assembly GCF_008040105.1). Classification (GTDB taxonomy): domain Bacteria; phylum Actinomycetota; class Actinomycetes; order Actinomycetales; family Microbacteriaceae; genus Lacisediminihabitans; species Lacisediminihabitans profunda. Next base: position 67,827 of record NZ_VRMG01000001.1, on the reverse strand, counting down.
GTGGCGGGAGCGCTGGTCGGCGGCGCTCGCCCCCACGGTCGGAAGAGCGCCATCCGCGACTCCGGCCGGCCTCGACCAGTTGCTCACCTCGTACCAGCCGTAGCCGCTCGCCTCGAGCAACTCGTCGGCGAGCTCGTACATGTCGGCCTGCAGGTCCTCGTCGGGCTGAGCGACCTCGCCGCGCCGGATCTGCCTCGCCAGCTTCGTGCCGTCCTCGACGATGAGTGAGTAGGCGGAGAGGTGGTCGGGATGCTGCGCGAGCGCGTGCTCGAGGGACGCGCGCCAGTCCTCGAGCGACTCGCCCGGTGTGCCGTAGATGAGGTCGAGGCTCACCGAGAGCCCCGCGGCGCGCGCCCACTCGACGACGAGTGGCACCCGCTCGGGGTCGTGGGTGCGTTCGAGGGTCGCCAGCACGTGCGGCACGGCGGACTGCATGCCGAACGACACCCGGGTGAATCCGGCGGCGGCGAGGGCGAGGAGGTAGTCCGCATCCACCGAGTCGGGGTTCGCCTCGGTCGTGACCTCGGCTCCCTCGGCGAGTCCCCAGGTGTCGCGCACCGCCGCGAGCATGGCGGCGAGGTCCGTCACGGGAAGCATGGTCGGCGTGCCCCCGCCGAAGAACACGGTCGAGGCCGGCCTCGGCGGCAGCCCGGCGCGCTCGAGGATCTGCCTGCCCAGGGCCATCTCGGCGATCGCCTGGCCGGCGTAGTCCGTGCGTTTCGCGCCCCGCAGCTCGTCTGAGGTGTAGGTGTTGAAGTCGCAGTATCCGCAGCGCACCCGGCAGAACGGCACGTGCACGTAGACACCGAAGTTACGCTCGGCCGCACCGATCGCCGCACTCGCGGGCAGAGTGCCATCGAGGGGCGCCGGGTCGGCGAGAGGCAGGGCGCTGGGCATGGACGCTCAGCCGGCCTGGCCCGGCGACTGGACCGGTCCGGAGAGCGACTCGAAGTACCGACGGGTGTAGTACGCCTGCGACGCCCGAAGCACCGGATAGAAGAGCCACCACAGGCCGTTGGCGGGCCGCGAGAACGCGCTGATCTCGAGCCACACCGATCCGTCTTCGGTCTGCTCCACGATGAACGATTCCTCGCCCTCCTCCGGATGCCCGGGAAGGGTGCCGTAGGCGAAACCGCGGCGTTGCGGCTCGTCGACCACGTAGACGACCCTGGCCGGCGCGGGCACCCGGATCGGACCGAAGGGGATGGAGAGCAGCGCCGTCGACCCCGGCGCGACAAACGGCATCCCGTCCGGGCCGAAGACCACCTCGTCGGCGGCCGCGCCGACCTGGCTCGCGATCGGAGCCCCCGCCGGGTCGAACGAGACGGGAACGTAGGTCTGGTCGGTGACGGCGGCCGGCGCGTCGACCAGGTCGACCCGGAATCCGCTCCTGGTCTGGATGCCCCAGGACAGCACCGTCGTCCAGGCGTGGCGCCAGCGGTCCTCGCCGTGCCCGACGCGGACCCGTTCGCGGTACGGCCGATAGCCGGCCGGGGCGTTATCGAGCAGGTCCCCCGCCTGGGTCGCGCCGACTGCGGCGTACGTGACGGGGCGTTCCCAGAGTGGGAGCCTCGACATCTACTTCTTTTCCTTCTTCTCCGTGTCCCCGGAGAGCGCCGCGATGAACGCCTCCTGGGGCACCTCCACCCGGCCCACCATCTTCATGCGCTTCTTGCCCTCCTTCTGCTTTTCGAGGAGCTTGCGCTTTCGGGTGATGTCACCGCCGTAGCACTTGGCCAGCACGTCCTTGCGCATCGCGCTGATCGACTCGCGCGCGATGATGCGGGCGCCGATGGCGGCCTGGATCGGCACCTCGAACTGCTGGCGCGGGATGAGCTTCTTGAGGCGCTCGGTCATCAGCACGCCATACGCGTACGCCTTGTCGCGGTGCACGATGGCGCTGAACGCGTCGACCGCCTCGCCCTGGAGCAGGATGTCGACCTTCACGAGATCGGCCTCCTGCTCGCCCACCGGCTCGTAGTCGAGGCTGGCGTAGCCCTGGGTGCGGCTCTTGAGGTGGTCGAAGAAGTCGAAGACGATCTCGCCGAGGGGCATCGTGTAGTGCAGCTCCACGCGGTCCTCGCCCACATATTCCATGCCCTGCATGGTGCCGCGGCGACCCTGGCAGAGTTCCATCACCGTGCCGACGTAGTCCTTCGGGGTGAGGATCGAGGCCTTCACCACCGGTTCGCTCACCGAGGCGATCTTGCCGCCCGGGAACTCGCTGGGGTTGGTGACGGTGACGGTCTTCTTGTCATCCGTCGTGACCTCGTAGATCACCGAGGGTGCGGTGGCGATCAGGTCGAGGCCGAACTCGCGCTCCAGCCGCTCCGTCACGATCTCGAGGTGAAGCAGTCCGAGGAAGCCGCAGCGGAAGCCGAAGCCCAGGGCGACGGAGGTCTCCGGTTCATAGACGAGGGCGGCGTCGCTGAGCTTGAGCTTGTCGAGCGCCTCGCGCAGCACCGGATAGTCGGAGCCGTCGATCGGATACAGCCCGGAGAAGACCATGGGCTTCGGTTCGGCGTAGCCCTTGAGGGCGACGGTGGCCGGCTTCGCGAAGTTGGTGACGGTGTCGCCCACCTTGCTGAGCCGCACGTCCTTGACGCCGGTGATGAGGTAGCCGACCTCGCCGACACCGAGCCCCTTGGTCGGGGTGGGCTCGGGGGCGCTCACGCCGATCTCGAGCAGCTCGTGCGTGCTCTTGGTGCTCATCATCATCACCTTCTCGCGCGGTGACATCGAGCCGTCGATCATGCGCACGTAGGTGATCACTCCGCGGTACGAGTCGTACACGGAGTCGAAGATCATGGCCCGGGCCGGGGCCTTGGGGTCGCCGACCGGGGCCGGGATGGTGCGCACGACGAGGTCGAGCAGTTCCTCCACGCCCATGCCAGTCTTGCCGGAGACCCGCAGAACGTCCTCCGGCCTCCCGCCGATGAGTCCGGCGATCTCCTTCGCGTACTTCTCCGGGTCCGCCGCCGGCAGGTCGATCTTGTTGAGCACCGGGATGATGGTGAGGTCGTTGTCGAGGGCCAGGTACAGGTTCGCGAGGGTCTGGGCCTCGATCCCCTGGGCGGCATCCACGAGCAGGATGGCGCCCTCGCACGCGGCGAGGCTGCGGGACACCTCGTAGGTGAAGTCGACGTGGCCGGGGGTGTCGATCATGTTGAGGGCGTAGCTCTGGCCGTCGAGCGCCCAGGGCATGCGAACGGCCTGGCTCTTGATGGTGATTCCGCGCTCGCGCTCGATGTCCATGCGGTCGAGGTACTGGGCCCGCATGTCCCGGTCGCTCACGACTCCGGTGATCTGCAGCATCCGGTCGGCGAGGGTGGACTTGCCGTGGTCGATGTGGGCGATGATGCAGAAGTTGCGGATGAAGGCGGGGTCGGTCGATGCCGGCTCGAGGGCCTTCAGGGCTTTGGGGCTCACGCTATCCTCTGGTGCTGTGGGGAGGGTTTCAGCTCACCCAGTCGCTCTCGGGCGACGGGGCGGGTCGCCCAATTCTCCCATGCCGCCGGACGCCGCGTGACGAGAGGGCGCGCCGGGCGCCGCGCCCTCCCGATTCGCCGCCGGGGCAGCCTCGGAACGCGGGCTGGGCATCCCCCTTCCCTATTCCGTGGAGGCCGGCGAGGGCAGCCGCCCGAGTCCCTCGAGCAGGTCGGCCTCGGTGGCCGCCAGGCAGACGCGGATCCAGCCCTCACCCGACCGCCCGAACGCACTGCCGGGCGCGATCGCGACCCGCTCGCGCAGTAGGAAGTGCTCGGCCCAGCCCGCGACATCCCCGCCGGACGCGTGTCGCAGGTCCACCCAGAGATAGAACGCCCCGTGGGGTTGGAGGTAGCGGATGCCGCGGGCGTCGAGCAGCGCGCAGGCCGCCTCGAGGTTGCCCCGGTAGTGCTCTCTCGAGTCGGCCACGTGCTGGTGGTCCCCGGTGATCGCCGCGATCGCGGCGTATTGGCCGGGAGTGCTGACGCAGCTGATGGCCGCCTCCTGCACGGTGCGCATGATGCTCGCGAGTCCCGGCGGCGTCACGAGATAGCCCACCCGGATCCCCGTCATCGCGTAGGTCTTCGAGAGCGAGAAGACGGAGAAGACCCGGTCGTCGTCGTCCAGGCTCGCGATGCTCACGTGCTTTCGCCCGTAGGTGAAGTACTCGTAGACCTCGTCGCTCAGCACCCACAGGTCGTGCCGCTTTGCGAAGTCGAGCAGGCCGCGCAGCTGCGAGCGGTCGAGCACCGTGCCCAGGGGGTTGGACGGGGTGTTGACGATGATCACCCGGGTCTTGTCCGTGACGAGACGATCGAGCTCCTCGATGTCCGGGACGAAGCCGTGCTCCGGCCGCAGCGTGTACGGCACCGGCTCCACCTCGAGCATTCGCGCGTTCATGGTGAAGGTCGTGTAGCCGGGGTCCGGTACGAGTACCTCGTCGCCGGCGGCGAGCAGCAGACGCATGGCCTGGTGCAGGCCCTGGGTCGCGCCCATCGTCACCCACACCTGCTCCACATCCACCCGAAGGTCGTTCTCCCGGGCGAGCTTGTCCACGATCGCCGCCCGGAGCGGCGCGATCCCGCCGTTGGCGGTGTAGTTGGTGCGGTCCTCGAGCCAGGCCCGGGATCCGGCCTCGAGAATGTGGGGCGCCACCGGCCGATCGGGCTCGCCGACTCCGAGCGAGATCACGTCGTCGAGTTCGACGGCGATCTCATAGATCCGGCGGATGCCCGACCCGGGTACCGAGGAGATGTGCGGAGCGAGAGACGGCATGGTTGCAGGCTATTACGATTGGGGCTCGGGATCTTCTCTCCCCGGCGAATCGCCCGATTGCCGGATCCGCCCGGCTACTGGTAATGTTGCCTGTTGGCTTGCGCGCGGCCTCGTTTGAGTCGCCGCGCGATTCGTGGCCGAGGTTCGAAGGACCAGATTCTCCTCCTCGTGCCCTCAAACTATTCGGACTAACAAGAAAGTAACAACGTGGCAAATATCAAGTCCCAGATCAAGCGCATCGGCACCAACAAGAAGGCGCAGGATCGCAACAAGGCCGTCAAGAGCGAGGTCAAGACCGCCATTCGCGCGACCCGCGAGGCCGTCAAGGCCGGCGACAAGGACAAGGCCACCGCATCGCTGCTGCTCGCCTCGAAGAAGCTCGACAAGGCCGCCAGCAAGGGTGTCATCCACAAGAACCAGGCCGCCAACAAGAAGTCGGCCATCGCCAAGCAGGTCTCCGCTCTTTAACGGCTCCGCTCTCTAAGAGCCTTCCGCTGACAGCCCGTCCCCGCTCGCGGTGGCGGGCTTTTTGCGTGCCCGCGGTCGGCCAGCCATCCGCCGCCGTTTGCGCAGCCATCCCTCCGCCGCCGTTCGGTGACGACGCGGGACCCCGGCGGGTGCGGAGAGACGGATACGCGGGTCGCGTTACGCCCCGCGGGCGCTGATCACGCCGATCATCCGTTCGATCGCGAAGACCGGGTCGCGACCGCCGCCCTTGACCGCCGCATCGGTCTCGGCGAGCAGTTCTATGCAGCGGCCGAGCCCGGCGTCGTCCCAGCCCTGCAGGTCGCGCCTGGCCCGATCGACCTGCCAGGGCGCGAGCCCGAACTGCTGGGCGAGCTGCCCGGAACCACCGCGCGCACCCGCGATCTTCGCCATCGTGCGGAGCTTGCTCGCGAAGGCAGCGACGATCGGAACGGGATCGGCGCCGGATGCGAGGGCATGCCGCAGGAGCACCAGCGCCTCGCCGTAGCGGCCGGCTATCGCGATGTCGGCCACCCGGAACGCGTTGGTCTCCACCCGCCCGGAGTAGTACTTCTCCACCGTGGCCTCGGTGATCTCCTCGCTCGCGTCGGCAAGCAGCTGCTGGCACGCCGCGGCGAGCTCGGCGAGGTCGTCGGAGAAGGCGGAGGCTAGCGCCCGCAGCGCGCCGCCCGTGATCCTGCGCCCCTCGACGGCGAATTCCGCCGCCGCGAAATCGAGCTTGTCCGAGTCCTTCTTTAGCTCGGCGCAGACGATCTCGATCCCGTTGCCGAGTCCTCCGCGGATGGCGTCGAGAAGCTTCTTGCCCCGCACACCACCGGCATGGCGCAACACGAGATAGGTGTCGTCCGCCGGCGACTCGAGGTAGGCGAGGGTCTCGGTGATGAAGGCGTCAGTGCACTTCTCCACGCCGGTCACCCGGATCATCCGGGGCTCCCCGAACAGGGATGGGCTCGCGAGGGTGATGAGCTCCCCGGGCCCGTAGGCGTCGGCCTCCAAGTCGCTGATCTCCAGGCTCGGGTCCTCCGCCCGCAGCGTGTCGCGCAGGATGCGGATGGCGCGGTCGGCGAGGAAGTCCTCGGTGCCGGAGACGAGCACGATAGTCGCCGGTCGCACCTTCGACCAGCCGAGTTGCGGGATCGCCACCGCTGCCTTTGGCGCAGCCTTGCCTGCCACGGAACTCCCTCACCCTGCGTTTGAACCCACCCCAGCCTATTCGGCGGCACCGTCACCGCCGGCACCGTCAGCGGAGTGCCGGCGGCGAGCGCTCCGTCCAGACGGCGAGCCCACCGCCCGGCCGGGTGGAGACCAGGATCATGCCGTCGCGGTCGGTGCGGGCGGCCGTCGTTGCAACCCTCGCAAGGATTCCGAGCAGTTTGTCGGTCGGATGCCCGTAGGTGTTGTCCGCCCCGACCCCGATCAGCCCGATCGTGGCGTGCAGTTTGGCGTACAGGTCCTCGTTCTGGTCGGCGGACCCGTGGTGGGCGACCTTCACCACATCCACCTCGGCGATGCGATTGGCGGCCATCATCCGCGCCTGTGGCTCGTTGCCCAGGTCGCCCAGGAAGATCGAGCTCAGGCAGCCGGATGCACAGGCGCCCGCTCCCCGAAATCGCATCGTGACGCTCGCGTCATTGCCCGGCTGGACGCCGGCGAGCGGGGATCTCGGCCAGAGCACCTCCCAGCGCAACTCCCCCAGCGTGCCGGTCAGCCCCCGACTCACCTGCTCGACGGCGGCGCCCGACGCGGCGAGCTGGTGGGCGAGTCGATCGTCCCCGGCGTCGGATCGCGGCCCGATCATGGCTCGATCCACCCGCCCGACCACGGCATCGGTTCCCCCCACGTGGTCGAGGTCGTAGTGCGTGAGCACGAGCAGGTCGATGCGGCCGATCCCCAACGAGTCGAGGCACCGGGTGAGGCGCTCCGGCTTCGGCCCGGTGTCGATGAGGGCGAGCCGGCCGAGACTCCGCACCAGCACGGCGTCCCCCTGGCCGACGTCGCAGACCGCGATCTGCCAGTCGCCGGGCCGGCCGAGCTGCACACGCAGCCGCTCCCCTCCCGCCACTCCCAGGTACCCCACGAGCAGCAGGGCGAGGCCGGCGGAGGCGACCCGGCGGACCGCCAGCGCCCTGCTGCGGGGCGGGAAGGCCGCGAGCAACCCGGCGGCCGTCGCAAGGGCCGCGAGGGCGACACCGGGCGCACCGGCGGGCCACGGGATGGCGCTGCCGGGCAGGCCGGCGAAGAACTGGGCGACCGCGGCGATCCAGGCCGCCGGCAGCCACGCCACCCACGCAATGGCGTGGCCGATCGCGGGCAGGGGGGCGAGGACGAGGCAGGCGGCAAGGCCCAGCACCGTCGCGAGGGGCGCCGCGGGCTCGGCCAGCATGTTCGCCAGCACACCGTAGGTGGGGATCACCGGGTTGAGCAGCACCAGTACGGGCTGGCAGGCGAGTTGGGCGGCGAGGGGAATCGCCACGATCGCGGCGACCCAGGTGGGCAGCCGCCTCGCGAGGAGTCGCGTGATCGGCCCGGCCAGGATCAGCAGCCCGCCGGTCGCGAGCACCGACAGAATGAAGCCGTAGCTGCGGGACAGCCAGGGGTCGACGGCCAGCAGGATGACAGACGCGAGCGACAGGATGCTCACCCCGCGCACAGGACGACCGGCCGCCGTCGCGACGAGCACGAGAGTGGCCATCACCGCGGACCGCAGCACGCTCGGCTGTGGCGTCACCAGCACGACGAAGCCGAGGAGCACCACGAGCGAGGCGGCGATCCGCCACCGCCGGGAGAGGCCGAGTGCCGCGCCCGCAAGCATGATCAGGGCGATCACCACCGCGCAGTTCGCCCCGGACACCGCCGTGAGGTGACTCAGCGATGTCGCCTTCATCGCCGCGCCGAGCGCGGGGCTGACCGCCGAGGTATCCCCGATGGCGAGGCCGGGCAACAGACCGCCGCCGCTGCCCGGGAGGCCGGACGCGGCCCGGCCGAGACCCGACCTCAGGCCATTCGCCCAGTCGAGGTACCAGGGCGGAGGAGCGACGAGCGTCGGAGGCTTCGATGCGAAGAGGAGGAACGACACGTCGTCCGCCGGGTCCGTCGCCACGAGCGTTCCGCCGAGCGTCAGCTCCGTGCCGATGCCGGTAGTTTCTCCCGGCGGCGGCTCGCCGAAGACGGTCACCGGCAGGGCGCAATCGATCCTGGTGGACCCGACCGATGCCTCTGTGACGGTGACGCCGTAGTTCTTCATTCCCGGGTGAAGCACCTCCGCCGTCACGGCCGTCACCGTGATGTACCTCCCGGAGTGGGCGGCGGCGACCAGGACGTGCGGTTGGCGGTGCGGATACTGCACGGCGGCCACGGTGAGGAGCATCGCCGAGGCGGCGAGTGCGACGATGGCAACGACGACGACTCCGCTCGTCTCGTGGCGCCGCCCGAGCGCGGCCCAGCCCCCGGCCGCGACCGTCGCCGCCCACGTCGCAACCGCGGCTCCGACGAGCGCGTCCGGAGCGCCGATCAGCACTCCGACCACGATCCAGGCCACGACGACCGGCGCGGCGAGCCGGAGATCGAGGGTCATACCGTGATGAGGTCCTTGAGCCCCTCGAACGTCTTGTCGCCCACCCCGGTCACTCCCATGAGGTCTTCGATCGACGAGAACCGCCCGTTCGTCTTGCGCCAGTCGAGGATGCGTTTCGCCATCGCCGGCCCCACCCGCGGGAGGGTCTCGAGCGTCGCCTCGTCGGCGGTGTTCAGGTTCACCTTGCCCGCGGGTTGTGCCGCTGTTGCTCCCCCGCCGGCGGCCGTCGGCGGGGCCTCACCGACATTCGGCACGTAGATCTGCTCGCCGTCGACCAGGCGCCGCGCGAGGTTGAGTTGGGCCTGGTCGGCCGTGGAGGTGAAGCCGCCGGCGGCCGAGACGGCGTCGACGGCCCGGTCGCCGTCCTTGAGCAGGAAGAGACCGGGCGAGGCAACCGCCCCGAGCACATGCACGTAGATTCCGGCGCCGGGGTTGGCGGCCTCGACGCCGGCAGGTCCGGTTGACGCCGGTGGGGTGAAGGTCGGCTTCGTGACAGTGCTCGTGCTGCCGTGGGAGCCGAAGGCGGACACGAGAATGGCGATGCCCAGCCCGACCGCCACGAGCACCGCCGCCGCGCCGATCCCGATTCGAACCCGCGGCCGGCGCGGCGCTACGACCTCGTCCGACGCATCCATTCAGCGACGGTACGCCCGGGGTGCGGGTGCGACCCGGCAGTCGAGGCGCTCCCGGGGAGTGCCCGTCGTGAAGCGTGGCTGCCGGGGAGAAGAGCCGCGCGGTGCGGTTGCGCGGCGGCGCTCTAGCTCAGACCGCCTTCGTCGCGATGTTCACGATCCGCGGCGCCCGAACGATCACGTTCACGATCGAGCGGTCGCCGATGGCCCGCGTCACGGCGGCGGAGGCCATCGCGAGCTTCTCGAGCTCTGCGGGGTCGATCTTCGGATTGACCTCGAGACGATCGCGAACCTTGCCGTCGACCTGGATCACCGCGGTGACCTCGCTCTCGACGAGGAGGGTCGGGTCGGCCTTGCGCCAGCCGTACGCGGAAACCGTCGCCGGATAGCCGAGCATCTCCCACATCTCCTCCGCCGTGTACGGGGCGAAGAGGCTCAGGCCGAGGGCCACGGTCTCCGTCGCCTCCCGCACCGCGGCATCCGTCGCGCCCGGTCCGGTGTCGATCGCCTTGCGGGTCGCGTTCACGAGCTCCATGAGCCGCGCGACGACGACGTTGAACTTGAACGCCTCGACGAGGCCCGGCGCCTCGGCGAGGAAGCGGTGGGTCACGCGGCGCAGCGCCACGTCTCCCGTTCTCCAGTCGATCTCCGGCGCGCTCTTCACGTCGTGCGCCAAACGCCAGGCCCTGGCCAGGAACTTGGCGGCGCCGGCCGGTGACACGTCCTCCCAGTTGATGTCCTCGTCGGGCGGGCCGGCGAACGCCATGGTGAGACGGATCGCGTCCACGCCGTGCGCCTCGATCTCGTCGCCGAGATTCACACCGCCCTTGCTCTTCGACATCTTCGAGCCGCCGGAGAGCACCATCCCCTGGTTGAGCAGGGCGCTGAACGGCTCGGTGAAGCTCACGTAGCCGAGGTCGAAGAGAACCTTGGTGATGAACCGGGCATACAGCAGGTGCAGGATGGCGTGCTCCACCCCGCCGACATACTGGTCGACCGGCGCCCACTTGTCGACCTCGCGCGGGTCGAAGGCCTTCGTGTCATCATTCGGGTTCATGAACCGCAGGAAATACCACGAGCTGTCGACGAAGGTGTCCATGGTGTCTGGATCGCGAGTCGCCGGGGAGCCGTCCGGGGCGGTCACATTCAGCCAATCGTGCGCGGCGCCGAGTGGCGACGTGCCCTTCGGCTGGAGGTCGAGACCCTCGGTGGGCGGCAGCAGCACGGGCAGCTGGTCCTCGGGCACCGGGATGAGCTCGCCGTCCTCGCCGTGCAGGATCGGGATGGGCGTCCCCCAGTAGCGCTGGCGGGAGATGAGCCAGTCGCGAAGCCGGTAGTTCTTGGCCGCGCGGCCGCGACCGACGGACTCGAGCTGCTCGATGATGCGCTTGATGGCGTTGGACTTGCTCAGCCCGTTGAGCGGCCCGGAATTGAGCAGGCGGCCTTCCCCGACGAGCGCGACGCCCGTGATCGACGGGTCGAGCGGCGGCAGGTCATCCGGCAGCTCGGCCTCACCGGTCTCCGGATTGACCGGGATCACCGGGATGGTGCCGGTGACCGGGGCATTCGTGTCGACGACCACGCGCACCGGGAGTCCGAACTTGCGGGCGAAGTCGAGGTCACGCTGGTCGTGAGCCGGCACCGACATGACGGCGCCGTGGCCATAGTCGGCGAGCACATAGTCCGCGGCCCAAATCGGCAGGAGCTCCCCGTTGACAGGGTTCACCGCGTAGCGGCCGAGGAAGACGCCGGTCTTCTCGCGACTCGCATCCTGGCGCTCGATCTCCGAGGTCTTCTGCACCTGGGTCAGGTAGTCCTGGAATGGCTGCCTGAGCTCCTCCGGCGCGTCGGCAACGAGCTCCGCGGCCAGGTCGGAGTCCGGGGCGACGACCATGAAGGTCGCCCCGTACAGGGTGTCGGGGCGGGTGGTGAAGACCGTGACGGTCCTGCTCGGCGTCGTCACACCGGGCTCGTCGCTGCGCGCCACGCCCTCGATCACGAAGTCGACATCCGCGCCGATCGAACGACCGATCCAGTTGCGCTGCATCGCGAGCACGCGGGGCGGCCAGGACCCCTCGAGCTGGTTGAGGTCGTCGAGCAGGCGGTCGGCATAGTCGGTGATCTTGAAGTACCACTGGGTGAGCTTCTTCTTCACGACGACGGCGCCCGAGCGATCGGAGGTTCCATCCGGCAGCACCTGCTCGTTGGCGAGCACGGTCTGGTCCACCGGGTCCCAATTGACCCAGCTCTCCTTGCGGTAGGCGAGGCCCTTCTCGTAGAGCTTGAGGAACAGCCACTGGTTCCACTTGTAATACTCGGGGTCGCTCGTGTGCAGTTCGCGGTCCCAGTCGAAGGAGATGCCGTAGCTCTTCATCGACGCCTTCTGCTGGGCGATGTTGGCGTACGTCCACTCGCGCGGGTCGATTCCACGCTTGATCGCCGCGTTCTCCGCCGGGAGGCCGAAGGAGTCCCAGCCGATCGGATGCAGCACGTTGAAGCCCTGCTGACGCCAGTAGCGGGCCACGACGTCGCCCAGGGCGAACGCCTCGGCGTGCCCCATGTGCAGGTCGCCCGACGGGTACGGGAACATGTCGAGGATGTACTTGCGCGGCCGATTGTCGTTGGGAATGTCGGTGCGGAACGGCTGCAGCTGCTCCCACCGGACGAGCCACTTCTGCTGCAACGCCGCGGCGTCGTAGTGGGGGCCCTGGTCGGCGTCTGAGCGGTCGTGTGCCAAAAAAGTCTCAATTCATAAGCGGAGGTCGACCGGAATAACGCACGGTCAGCTATCAAGGTTACCGAATGTACCTGTCTGGCCAACGCGCACCGGCCGCGGAACGTTCCCGCCGGGCATCCTCCCGCCTACCTTCCCCTTCCGAAATCCATGCTTTCCGGCTCGCCACGCCGTGCAGCCGCAGACGACACGCGGGGGTGAGCTCAGATTGCATGGATTTCGGAAGGGGCGGGGGGATGGCCGGGGGCGCCGAGCACGGCGAGGAGGGCGGCCGCCTTGAGCCGCACCTCGTCGAGCTCGTCCTCGGGCACCGACAGGGCCGTGATTCCTCCCCCTGCCCCCACCGTGCTGCGATCGCGGTCGATCAGGATGCTGCGGATCACCATGGCGAGGTCGATCCGGCCGTCGAGGCCGAAGTAGCCGAACGCGCCGGAGTACACGCCCCGGGCGCGGTTCTCCAGCCGCTCGAGGATGGTGACCGCGCTGAGCTTGGGCGCGCCCGTCATCGAACCGGCCGGGAAGCAGGCCTCGACCGCGTCGATGCCGGTCCGGCCGGCGGCGAGCCGTCCGCGCACCGTGCTCACGAGCTGGTGCACGTGCGCGTAGCTCTCCAAGGCGATGAGGCTCGGCACGCTCACCGAGCCGACCTCACTCACCCGGGCGATGTCGTTGCGCATGAGGTCCACGATCATCAGGTTCTCCGCGCGCTCCTTGTCGCTCTGCTCCAGTTCGGTGGCGAGCGCGGCGTCCTCGCCGGCAGTGGCGCCCCGCGCCCTCGTGCCCTTGATCGGCCGGGATTCGACGATGCCGTCCGGGGACACCGAGAGAAAGAGCTCGGGCGACGCGCTGAGCAGCGCGATCCCGTCCGCGATGTAGAGCGCGCCGTGGTGGGTGGGGCTCGATCGACGCAGCGCGAGATAGGTTGCCAGCGGATCGGGCCTGGCCTCCACGACCGCCTGCGTGGTGAGGCACAGCTGGTACGCGTCGCCCGCCGCGATCGAGGCCTGGCACTCCCGGATCATCGCGAGGTACTCGTCGTCCTCGTAGGCCCAGATCACCCGTGGGGCGCTCACTGGTGGAGCCGTCTCCGCGACCGTGGACCCGCGGGTCGCCGACGTGGCGAGCCGTCGCGAGACCGTCCGCCGCCACTCGCCGAGCTCGCCCAGCCAGTCGTCACCGAGCGCGATGACGCGCATCGTGCGGCTGTGGTGGTCGAAGGCGATCGCACGGTCGACGAACAGCAGTGAGGCGTCCGGCACCGCGGACTCGTGGGTGATCGGTGTGCCCATGGTCTGGGAGCGCAACTCGTAGCCGAGCCAGCCGACCCAGCCGAGGCGGAATCCGGCACCGCCCACGGCGCGCGTGGGCAGTTCCCGGCGCAGGAAATCGAGGATGGTCCCCTGCTCCGGAATACCGTCGACCGTGATCGTGCCGGCCGGCACCGAGGCGGTCACGAGCCGGGATCCCGCCGCCAAATAACTCATTCCTGCGACGGCATGCACTCCGGAGTCGAGCCAGACCGCGCGCTCGGAGTCGCCGAGGAGTGAGGCGAAGGCGTCGGCCGGGTCGGTCCAGCCGCGCACAGGCGCTTCGATCAGACGTTGGCGCATAACCTAACTCTATGAGTACGACCTCGATCTACCGCTGGCACGGTGGCCACCTGCAACCGCTCGAGTACTGCGACATGTTCGGCACCGCGGTCGCCGTGGCCGACTCCTGGCTCGTGACCGAGGGAGCGGTGCTCGCCCTCGAGGTACACCGTTCCCGTTTCCTCTCCGGAATCACCGGCGAGCACCCCGGACTCGATCCGGCCGGCTTCTGGGACGCCGTGATCGCGCAGATCCCGCGCACCGGGGACTGGTTCCCCCGCGTCGAGCTGCAGCTCAGGGACGGCGCGCCGCTCCTGGTGTTCCGCCTGCGCTCCGCCCCGGAGCGCACAAGGTCGGTGCGCCTGGCCACCCATCGCGGCCGGGACCCGCGAACCTCCCCGCTCGTCAAGGGACCAGACACCGCGGCGCTCCTCCGACTTCGCACCGAGGCTCAGGCGCGAGGGGCGGATGAGGCGGTCATCGTCTCGCCGGAGGGTTTCGTCATCGAGGGGGCGTACAGCTCGATTCTCTGGTGGCGTGGAGAGTTCCTCTGCGCACCGTCGCTCGACCTCGACCGGGTGGACAGCGTCACCGCGAGATCGGTGATCGCGCTCGCGACCGCGCTCGGCATCGACGTGCACTATGAGTCGGTGACCCCCAGCGAGCTGGACGGGCTGGAGATCTGGGCGCTCAACGCGCTTCAGGGCATCCGGATCGTCACCGGGTGGATCGACGGCCCAGAACCAGCCGAGCTTCCCGGCCGTCTCGCGCTCTGGCGCGCCAGGCTCGACCGGCTGCGCAAGCCCCTGCCCGACCCTCCGGCGACCGGACCCGGGCTGTGAACGAGGTCCTCGGCTGGATTCTGGACACCGTCCGGCAGGTCGACCCTGTGCTGCGCGTGCTCCTGGCCACGGTGGGGATGTTTCTCGAGACCTCCATCCTGATCGGGCTCATCGTGCCCGGGGACACCATCGTGCTCGTGGCCTCCACGGCGATCGTCGACTGGGCGGAGTGGGCGGCGCTCTTCGCGGCCGTCGTCGTGGGCTCCCTCGCCGGGGAGAGCCTCGGCTTCGCCCTCGGCCGGTACTTCGGCCCGCGCATCCGAGTGAGCCCCCTGGGGCGCAGGCTCGGCGAGGTCAACTGGGTGCGAGCGAAGAACTACGTCGATCGACGCGGCGGCGTCGCGGTGTTCGTCTCCCGCTTCCTGCCTGTGCTGCACGCCCTCATCCCCCTCACCGTGGGCATGAGCGCTATGCGCTACCGCAAGTTCCTGGCCTGGACGGCGCCGGCCTGTGTGATCTGGGCCGGAGCCTACGTGTCCGTCGGCTGGCTCGCGGCCGGTTCGTACCGTCAGCTCTCGTCCCAGTTGCATTACGCGGGCTACCTCTTCGCGGCGATCATCGCGGTGTTCCTCCTGCTCGCCCTGCTCGCGAAGAAGCTGATCGTGCGCTCGGAGGCGCGCCACATGGATGTCCCCCCGGGAGACCTGCCCAACGACGACGGCGGGACCAGGGAGCCGTAGCCCCCGGCCCCGCCGTGGCCGACCGGACTGCTACTTGAGCAGGCCGTTCTTGGTGAGCCAGTCCTTCGCGATGACGTCGGCCGACTTCTGGTCGTTCACGCTCTCGGAGTTGAGGCTCACGAGGTCGCTCTGGGAGAGCTTCGCGTCCACCTTGTCGAGGATCGCCGCCGCCTTGTCCGTGACCTTCTTGGAGACGACGGGCGCGATGTTGTCCGGGAAGAACAGCCCGTCCGGGTCCTTGAGTGCCACGAGGTTGTTCGACTTGATGTTCGGGTCCGCCGTGTAGATGTTGGCGAGCTGGATCTTGTTGTCGACCAGTGCCTTCACCGTGAGCGGCCCGCCGCTGTCCTCCACCGCGCTGAAGCCAGCCGTCGTGATGCCGTACTTCGACTTGAGGGCGGTCGGCCCGTACGGTCGCGTCTCGAGCTCGGAGTTGCCGCCGACGATGATCGGGTCGGTCACGTTCTTGAGCGACGCGATGTCGGTGAGCTTCCACTTCTTGGCGAAGGCCTCGGTCACGGTCCACGAGTTCTGGTCGGCTGCCTCGGCCGGCTTGAGCACACGCAGGCCCTTGGGGAGCACCGACGTCAGGTCCTTGTAGACGGCGTCCTCGACGCCGCCGGCCGCGGTCTTGTTGAGCGCCTGGTCCAGGCTTCCGATGTACTCCGGGAACACATCGATCTTGCCCGCCTCGATCTCCGGGAGGTACACCTCGCGCTGGCCGATCTTGAACTGGCGGTCGACCTTAAAGCCACCGTTCTCGAGGGCCTGAGAGTAGATCTCGGCCACGATCTCGTTGGAGTAGTACGCCTGGGACCCGACGATGAGCGTACCGCCGGCGGGCGTCGCCGCCCCCGTGGCGAGCGGGTTACTCGTGGCGCACCCTGAAAGGGCTATTGCCGCCCCAACCACGACTGCGCCCAGTGCGACGAGCCGGCCTCTTCCTGTTGTGAACATAGCTGAGTTTCCTTTGACTATTAGGGGTTGATTAACCCGTTGCCGCTTGAGACCGGGGTGATCTCACGCGGACGTTGGTGGACATCCCGGCCGAGACTCCGGCCGGAATGACGAGGCGCTGAATGACGCCGAACAGGATCTCCGAGACGATCGCGAGAAGGATCACGACGAACGATCCGGCGAGCACCTGCGGGTAGTCGTTGGTCTTGAGGCCGAGGAAGAGGAAGTGGCCGAGTCCGCCGCCGCCCACGTAGTCGGCCAGGGTCGCGGTCGCGATCACCTGGAGGGAGGCCGCCCGCAGGCCGCCGATCAGCAGGGGTAGACCGAGGGGCACCTCGACGCGTCCGACGACCTGCCACTCGGTCATCCCCACCGATCGGGCCGCGTCGATCGTGCGCCGGTCGACGGCCTCGAAACCGGAATACGCGCCGGCGAGGATCGAGGGGATCGCGAGCACCACGAGGGCGATGAACGGCGCGGTGAGCCCGATGCCGACGCCGAGGGCGATCAGGATGAGCAGGCCGAGGGTCGGGAGCGCCCGGATGCCGCCGGACAGGGCGATCGCCGCCGCCCGGCCCCGACCCGTGTGGCCGATGGCGTAGCCGAGCGGAACCGCGATGAGGGCGGCGACCAGAACGACCCCGAAGCTGATCACGAGGTGTTCGACGATGCGCGTGTCGATTCCGTTCTCGCCGCCGTAGTGGCGCGGGTCGAGAATCCAGGCGATCGCCTCGACGAAGAAGTTCATGCGGCCGCCGCCCGCCTGGCGCGGCGGTCGAGGCGACCGGTGCTGGCCGTCGCGTCTGCGCGGCCCCACGGCATGAGGAGCCGGCCGATCTGCACGAGCAGGGCATCCACCAGCAGGGCGATGGCGATCACGACGACGATGCCGGTGAGGATCTCGGCGACGATGCCGCGCTGGAAGCCGTCGGTGAAGAGGATGCCGAGGCTCGGGATGCCCAGCACCGCGCCGACCGTGGTGAGGCTGATGGTGCTCACGGCGACGACCCGGATGCCGGCCAGCAGCACCGGACCGGCGAGGGGAAGCTCGACGCGCCAGAACCTGGTCCAACCGGAGAAGCCCATCGCGGTGGCGGAAAGCTGGATGTCCGGGTCGACGGATTCGAGGCCGTCGGCCGTCGAGCGCGCCATCAGCGCCACCCCGTACAGGGTGAGCGCGATGACCACGTTGACCGAGTCCCGCAGCCCGGTGCCGATGAGCGCCGGAAGCACGAAGAAGAGGGGCAGGGAGGGCACGGCGTAGAGCAGCGCGAAGACGGTGAGCAGAAAACCGCGGCTCCACCGGAACCGGTTCGCCGCCCAGCCGATGGGCACCGAGATCACGAAGCTCAGCGCGATCGGCGGCAGGGAGGTGGCCAGGTGCTGGAGGGTGAGCTGCCAGACCTGGGGAAGGTTGTTGACGATCCAGTTCACGCCGGTGATCCGTCCGGACCGGGCACCAGCACTCCGGCCGCGCGGCCCTCGGTGTCCACCAGGATCTCCCCGCGCGGCGTCTTGCGAATACTCAGGGCACGCTTGCCCTTCTCGGCGCCGATGAAATTCGCCACGAAATCATTCGCCGGGTCGGAGAGGATCTCCGTCGGCGATCCGACCTGGGCCACCCTTCCTCCGGTCTCGAGGATCACGACTTGATCGCCCAGCAGGAACGCCTCGTCGATGTCGTGGGTGACGAACACCACGGTCTTGTCGAGCTCCCGCTGGAGGCGGATCAGCTCAACCTGGAGCTCGGCGCGCACGATCGGGTCGACCGCGCCGAACGGCTCGTCCATGAGCAGGATGTTCGGGTTGGCGGCGAGTCCCCTGGCCACGCCGACCCGCTGCTGCTGACCTCCGGAGAGCTGGCTGGGATAGCGGTCCGCCAGGGAGCGGTCGAGGCCCACCGTGTCGAGCAGGGTGAGCGCCTGCTCGCGCGCCTGCTTTCTCGGCACTCCATTGAGCACGGGAACCGTCGCCACATTGTCGATGACCTTGAAGTGCGGCAGGAGGCCGGAGTTCTGCATCACATAGCCGATGCGCCGACGCAACGCCACCGGCTCGAGGCTCGAGGTGTCTTCACCGTCGATCTCGATGCGCCCGGAGGACGGGTCCACCATGCGGTTGATCATCCGAAGCAGGGTGGTCTTGCCCGAGCCGGACGACCCGACGAGCACCGTCGTCTTGCGCGAGGGCATCACGAGGCTGAAGTCTTCGACAGCCACCGTGCCATCCGGAAACCGCTTGGAGACGTTGACGAACTCGATCATCGGGGCGGCTCATTCCTCGTGGGTTACACGAATCGACACTTGCCGGACGCTTTCTAGCTAAACACTATTCGGCGCCGCCGTCATTCCCGATTGGTCAACATTACGAATCCGAGACGCGTGGTGCGAGCCGGCACCCCACTGCTCAGGAGTTCGCGGCCTCCCCGTAGAAACCGGCAAGGTAGCTGTGGCAGATCGCGCGTGCCTCGTCGACGTAGCGGTCGTCCTCGGTGGCGTTCACCGAGAAGGCGCGCGAGAAGAGGGCGTCGATGATGTCGATGACCACCGTGGTACGCACCGCGAGATCGTGGTCGTCGGTGAGCCCGAACCGCCCCGAGAGCGCGGCCGCCACCACACCGGCGTACATGGCGCTTCCCGATCGGCCCGCAGGGTCTGGTTTGAGGTCAAGCACGTCGCCGAAACGGAGGGACCGGAATCCCGGGATTGTGCGGAACGCGTCGATCAGGTCGTCGAAGACGCCGTCAATGGCGTCCTGCCAGGTGAGACGAGCCGGGTCGACGAGCGTCTGCTGGGTGCGCTCGATGCGGTCGCGGAGAAAACGCGCGCTCAGGCCCTGGAGAACGACGATGCGGTCCGGGAAGTAGCGGTACACGGTGCCGATCGAGGCGCCGGCGCGCTCGGCCACGAGCGCGGTCGTCAGTCGCTCGTAACCGATCTCGTCGACCACCGCAGCCGCAGCGTCGAGCAGGCTCGCGAGCCTCGCGGTGCTGCGTGCCTGCACCGGTTCGTTTCGGAGTAGCGTCGCACCTTCCGGTACGGGGTGTGTCGGGTCAACGGCGTCCAATGCAACTCCCTTTCAAGTCGACTCGCATCATATCGTGCCCCCGTCGCGGGGGCGCGGCTAATTTCTACGCGAGCCCAAAAATCGTGGAAGAATCTCAGATTGCCGTACTACTCCTCTTTCGGCAAGGTGACAAGTCCCCAGTTCTAACTCACTCTGCACCATCCGATCAAGGGATCGGAGCCGAGACGTGAAAGACTTGCCGAATGGCCAGGACACGAAAGACGCCGGCCGGCGTGTCGAGTGCCGAGCCGATCATCCATCTCGCGGCGCGAGCCGAAGACGCGATGCACGAGTTTCGCGAGAAGTGGGCGCGCAAGCGGGGGCACACGCCGACCGTCATCCCGTACACGGGCTACGGCGCTCCGGGCTGGGTGCGCGTGCTCTGCCGGGTTTTGCTGACCAAACCGACGCCCGACGGCGGGATTCGGTACAAGAAGATCCGCGGCTGGCGAAGTTTCACAAGCGTGCCCGTCAACGACGTCGCCGTGACCATCGACATAGGCGGCACCAGCCAGCGGGTTGTCGCCGACCGCGGCGGAGTCGTGGACACGGTGATCCACGTCGACCTGGCGCCGGGCTGGCACACCATCACCATCCACACCGACGACGCCGAGCTGGTGGAGGCCCCCGTCTTCGTCGTCGACCCGAGCGTCGACGTCGGCATCATCTCCGATGTCGACGACACCGTCATGGTCACCGCCCTCCCTCGGCCGCTCCTCGCGGCCTGGAACACCTTCGTTCTCGACGAGCACGCGCGCCGGCCGGTTCCCGGGATGGCCGTGCTCTATGAGCGGCTCACCCGCGCGCATCCGGGTACCCCGGTGTTCTACCTGTCGACCGGCGCCTGGAACGTGGCGCCGA
Source organism: Lacisediminihabitans profunda (assembly GCF_008040105.1). Lineage (GTDB taxonomy): Bacteria > Actinomycetota > Actinomycetes > Actinomycetales > Microbacteriaceae > Lacisediminihabitans > Lacisediminihabitans profunda. The sequence goes on along the minus strand of NZ_VRMG01000001.1, from coordinate 47,645 downwards.
CGCTCTCCCGATTCCTCTCCCGCAACCTCTATCCGCCCGGACCGCTGCTGCTCACCGACTGGGGGCCCACCCATGACCGCTGGTTCCGCAGCGGCCGGGCGCACAAGGTCGAGACGCTCAGCCGGCTGGCCGAGGAGTTCCCGGACGTGCGCTGGCTGCTCGTGGGCGATGACGGGCAGCACGATGAGGAGATTTATGGCAACTTCGCCATCGCGCACCCCGAGAACGTCACCGGCATTGCGATTCGGCAGCTGTCGAACAGCGAGGCGGTGCTCGCCGGCGGACGGAGCAAGGGCGAAGAGACCGCTCACACGAGCGCACCGTGGGTCTACGGGACCGACGGAGCAGGTCTCGCGGAGCGACTCGAGGACCTCGGACTGCTCTAGGGCGGAACTCTGCTGCTAAACCTGTCTCATGACCGATCGGTATTCGGATGGCTCGGCCGGCGACGCGGACTACAGCCGCATCGGTGAGGGCTACGCGCTGATCCGGCGGCCCGATCCGCGGATCGCCGCACGCATCCTCGAGGCCCTCGGTGACGCGCGCACGGTGCTCAACGTGGGGGCCGGCGCCGGAAGCTACGAGCCGGTGGATCGCGCGGTGACCGCCGTCGAGCCGTCCGCGTCGATGCGGGCACAACGTCCGGCGTGGCTCACCCCCGCCATCGATGCGCTGTCGGACCACCTGCCATTCGACGACGACAGCTTCGACGCGAGCATGGCCAGCGTCACCGTGCACCAGTGGCCGGACCTCGCCGCCGGCCTCTCGGAGATGAGACGAGTGACGACGGGGCCGGTCGTGATCCTCACCTTCGATCCGGCGCCCCCTGTGCACTGGTGGTTGATGGACTACGCGCCGGAACTCTTCGAGATCGAGTCCCGTCGCATGCCGTCGATCCCCTCCATCGTCGCCGCGCTCGGGGGAGACACCACCGTGGAGACGGTGTTGCTCCCGCGCGATTGCGTCGACGGATTCGCTCAGTCGTTCTTCGCCCGGCCGGAACGCCTGCTCGAGCCGGAGGTGCGCCGCGCGACGTCCGCGTGGAGCTTCGTGCCCGCCGCCGCCGTCGAGCGTTTCGTGCGCGAGCTGGGCTCGGACCTCGCCTCCGGCGCGTGGGACGCGCGGTATGGGGAGTTCCGCGGGCTGACGGAGTTTGACGGAGGTCTGCGCCTCGTCGTGGGGCGGCGGGCCCCCGGTCAGCCCCCGGGCTAACGCCAGGCCGTCGGACCGGTCGAGCCTGCCCGATACGAGTCGAGCGGCACGTCGTTCTTGCGCCAGGCCGCGAGCACCGGGGCGACGATCCGCCAGCACTCCTCCACGGCATCCGCCCGCACCGAGAGCGTCGGGTCATCGGAGAGGACGCCGTGCAGCACCTCGCCGTAGGGCGCCATCTCCCCCGCCGCGAAGTTCACGTCGAGCCTCACCCGGTCGATGGTGAAGGGGTTGCCCTCGCCGTTGATGTTGAGGTCGAGTTCGATGCTGTCCGGGTTGAGCGAGATCCGCAGGCACGCCGGACCCGGGTTGCCGGTGAATCCGTACGGCCGGTGCGGAACGTCCTTGAAGGTGATCACGACCTCCTGCCGCTTGTCGGACAGCGCCTTGCCCGAGCGCAGGTGGAAGGGGACTCCGGCCCAGCGCCAGTTCTCGATGCCCACCGTGACCTCCGCGAGAGTCTCGGTCGCGAGTTCCGGATCGACGCCCGGCTCCTTGTCGTAGGCGGGGATCTTGTGGCCGTCGATCGAGCCCGCCCCGTAGCGCGCGCGTCGGCTCGCGGTCACGGCATCCCCGTCCCACACCCTGGTCGCCCTCAGAACCTGCGTCATCGCCCCGCGGAGATCCTCGGCGTCGAGGCTCGACGGAGGCTCCATCGCCACGATCGCCATCACGAGCAGGAGGTGGCTCTGGATCATGTCCACGAGCGCCCCTGCCTTGTCGTAGTAGCCGGCGCGGCCCTCGAGGGCGAGGGTCTCATCGAAGCGGATGTCGACCCGCTCGACGTGCTCCGAGCTCCAGACCTGCTCGAAGATCCGGTTGGCGAAACGCAGGCCGAGCAGGTTGAGCACCGTCGACTTGCCGAGAAAGTGGTCGACCCGGTGAATATGCGTCTCGGGCACGAGCGTGACGAGTTTGCGATTGAGAGCCTGGGCGCTGCGAAGATCGGTGCCGAACGGCTTCTCCAACCCGAGAACCGTTCCCTTCGGCACGCCGACGGTGCGCAGGGCCGCGCACGCCGCGATGGTGACCTTCGGGGGCAGGGCGAAGTACAGCGCCGGCACACCGGTCACGCTCGCGAGGATGCGGCGGAGGTCGTCGGGTTTGGTCACGTCGGCCCGCAGGTACCTGGTCTCCCCCGCCACGGCCCTGGCTCGCGGGCCGGTCGCCTCGCCGGCCGCAAACGAATCGGCGACGCGGGCGCGCCACTCGTCGTCGGTCATTTCGTCGAATCCCACACCGATGAGCCGGAAGTCGTGCCCCCGATCCGCGTCGAGAAGTTGCCCGAGACCCGGCAGGAGAAGCCGCTTCGCGAGGTCTCCCCCCGCCCCGAGAATCACCAGTGTGCCGATGCCGTCTACCATGCCGACAGGTTACCTCTGGGAGGATGTCAGAATGGCTCTGCACATCGAGGACTACGCCCTGATCGGCGACTGCCACACCGCTGCCCTCGTCGGTCGGGACGGCAGCATCGACTGGCTCTGCCTCCCCCGCTTCGACTCGGCGTCGACCTTCGGGGCGCTCCTCGGCACCCAGGACCAGGGTCGCTGGCTGCTCGCGCCGGCGGACCGGGTGCTCGCGACCAGCCGGCACTACCTCGAGGACACCTTCGTGCTCATCACCCGCTGGGTGACCGAGACCGGCGAGGTGGAGGTCACCGACTTCATGCCGATCGGCGACCGTCGAGCCGACGTCGTGCGCCGGGTGCGCGGCGTCACCGGTTCGGTGCGCATGATGGAGGATGTGCGCATCCGTTTCGCCTACGCCGAGGCGATTCCCTGGGTGCGGCAGATTCACGAAGCCGGTGGGCCGGCGCTGCTCGCGGTCGCTGGACCGGACGCCGTGGTGCTTCGTGGGCCCAAGCTCAGCCCGAGGGACCACTCGCACGCCGCCGAGTTCACGGTGTCGGCCGGCGAGACCGTGAACATGACCCTCACCTGGTTCCACGCTCACCGCGAGGTGCCCGCGCCACTGGAGGTCGACCAGCGGCAGGAAGACACCGAGAAATGGTGGCAGGAGTGGGCGTCGATGTGCGTGGCGTCACCGCAGTACCACGACCACGTGCACCGCTCCCTGCTCGTGCTGCGGGCGCTCAGCCACGCGGAGACGGGCGGAATCGTGGCCGCCGTGACCACGAGCCTTCCCGAACAGTTCGGCGGCGGCCGCAACTGGGACTACCGCTACGTGTGGCTGCGCGACGCATCGCTCACCCTCGACGTGCTGCTCAGCCACGGATTCGAGCAGGAGGCCGACGCCTGGCGCAACTGGCTCCTGCGCGCAGTGGCCGGCGACCCCGGCGACATCCAGATCATGTATGGTCTCTCCGGCGAACGCCGACTCTCCGAATGGGAGGTGCCGAGCCTGCCCGGCTACCACGGGGCGTCCCCCGTGCGCGTGGGCAACGACGCGTGGCGCCAGTACCAGGGCGACATCTTCGGCGAGGTGATGCTCGCCCTGCAGTCGGCCAGGCGCGTCGGGCTCAACGAGACCAAGTTCTCCTGGCCGCTGCAGCGGGCGCTGATGTCGTTCATCGAGGACAACTGGAGCCGGCCCGACAACGGCATCTGGGAGATCCGGGGGGCGAAGCAGCACTTCACCCACTCCCGCGCCATGCTCTGGGCGGCCTTCGACTGCGCCGTGCGCGCGGTGCGCGAGTCGGGACTCGACGGGCCGGTCGAACGCTGGGAACGCCTCCGCGACGCGATCCGCGAGGAGATCGAGACGGAGGGATTCGACGAGAAGCGCAACACCTTCACGCAGTACTACGGCGGGACCAACGTCGACGCCTCGCTGCTGCTGCTCTCCCAAATCGGCTTCGTCGCCGCCGACGACCCCCGCATGCTCGGCACGGTGTCGGCAATCGAGCGCGAGCTCCTGCACGACGGGCTCGTGCTCCGTTACCTCACCCAGAGCGGAGTCGACGGCCTCCCGGGCGGCGAACATCCGTTCCTTGCCTGTTCGTTCTGGCTCGTCGAGCAGTACGCGCGAAGCGGCCGACTCGACGATGCCACCGAGCTGATGGACCGCCTCGTGGCCCTGTGCAACGACGTCGGCCTGCTCAGCGAGGAATACGACGTGAAGGCGAAGCGCCACGCGGGGAACACCCCGCAGGCCTTCTCGCACCTCGCCCTCGTGCGGGCAGCAGACGCGATCGCGACGGCGATCGGCACGACGACAGTCGAGACGACGGCGCGGGTCAGCCAGCCTCGGTGAGGTGCTCGGCGAAGAAGGCGTCGATGCGCCGCCAGGCGTCGGCCGCCGCCTGGCGGGTTCGGGCCGGCCCCGATGATCCGCTTGAGGGCGAAACGCAGGATCGGGGGTCCGGACTCCTCGTCGTTGAGGAAGGCGTGACCGGCCTCCGGGTACTCCTTCACGTCGTGCGGAACGCCGAGCCTCGTGAGAGACCCGTCGAGCCTCGCCGCGGCCCCCCTCAGCGACGTGTCCCTGCCGCCGTAGCTTCCGACGATCGGGCACGCCCCGGCGAGCGCGACGTCGATCTCCCTGGGCAGCCGACCGTAGTTGGCGGATGCCGCGGCGAATCCCCTCGTCGCAGCGACGAGGGCGAACCCCCCGCCCATGCAGAAACCGATCACCCCGACGGCCCCTGTGCAGTCGTCGCGCGCCATGAGGGCCCGCCGGGCGGACTCGATGTCGGCGAACGCCCTCCCCTCGCCTGCGGTCAGCGCCCGGAAGGTCTCGGTGAGGCACTTGCGCGCACCACCCTCGGTGAACAGGTCGGGCATGAGCGCGAGATAGCCCGCGTCCGCCATGCGCCTGGCCTGTCGCCGCATCACATCATTGATGCCGAACGCCTCGTGAACCAGCACCACTCCCGGCCACGGTCCTGGGCCCTCCGGTACCGCGAGGACACCGGTCAGCCCGGGACTCGCCCCCGGCACGGTGGGGATGTCAACGGTCTGCGCCTCTGCGGGGTGCGGCATGGGTCCTCCTGTGGCAGCAGTCTAGGCGTGCCGCCCCAGCGATCCCCGCGCGGGTGGACGGCGACGGACAACGCCGTCCCGGAGCCAGTTTCGCGTCGCGGTGCGACTTTCGACACAGTCGTGCCCCCGAAGTGGGGCGGTTCCCAGCTTGACCCCAGTAAAGGGGGCTGATAGCTTCATTTTTGCCGACCTCATGTCCCCCTAAAGACGGACAGGAAGGCACTGTTCATGTACCCGACACGAATCGTTCCTTACCCGAGAGGAACAGCCCGATCATGATCGCTCTGCTTGTCGCCGTTCCCGCGGCGACGGTTGCTGTCACGGTGCCGCTAGTGCTCACGGTCGCCATGGCGACCGCGGCACTAGTCGGCATCGCGATCGCGGTCAGGCGCCTGCGCCGAACTGGCCGGCTGACCCCCGTCACCCTGCTCGCCAGCGGCGTGTCGGCGGTGGGCATCCTCGCGAGCGCGCTCCTGATCAGCGTCGCTCTCGGCAGCGCGACGGCCGCGTCGGCGACCGGCGACCCGACGCCGGCACCGCCGGCCGTCAGCACGCCGAACGTACTCCCGGGACTCCAGCTCCCCACCGAATAGCGCGACCGAGGCAGTCCCCCGCCTGAGACCCGGCCCTCCGCCCGAGCGATACTGTGGAGGGATGCGATTGATCGCCTCGCTTCGAGCATCCTCTCGCAGCCCCATCCTGCAGGTGTTGAAGACCTCCGTCGCCGCGATCGTCGCCTGGCTGCTCTGCGTTCTGCTGCTCGGCCAGCCCCTGCCGATCTTCGCCGCGATCGCCGCTCTGCTCGTGGTGCAGCCGAGCGTCAACCAGTCCCTGGCAAAGGGAATCGAGCGCAGCGTCGGGGTGGTCTTCGGTGTGCTCCTCGCCTATGGCGCCGGCGCGCTCTTCGGCCACTCGAGCTGGATCGTCCTCGGCATCATCGTCGTCTCGCTGCTGCTCGCGTGGGCGCTGCGCCTCTCCCCCGGGTCGGCCAACCAGATCCCGATCAGCGCGATGCTCGTGCTCGCCATCGGGGTGCAGACGCCCGGCTACGCCGTGAACCGCATCATCGAGACGGTGATCGGTGCCGTCGTCGGCCTGGCGGTCAATGCCGCCATCGTGCCGCCGGTGCTGCTGACTCCGGCGCACGACGCGGTGCAGTCCCTCGCCGCCAAGGTCGCGGCATCCCTCCGCGCTCTCGCCCGGTCGCTTCGGGAACCCCAGGACGACGCACAACTGGCCGCGATCCTCGAGGATGCCCGGGCGCTGAGAACGCTCAAGGACTCTGCCGCCGACGCGCTAGATCGCGCTGAGGAGAGCCTCATGCTCAACCCGCGCCGCGGCAGGCACCGGTCGCTTCTCGAACGTGACCGCGATCTGCTCGCGATCCTGGGCCCACTGGTGACCCGGGTGATCGGCATGGCGAGGGCCCTCCACGACCGGTACGACCCGGAGCTCGTGCACGATCGGGTCGCCGTCTCGATCGGTGTCGAACTCGACCGGGCCGCCCACGACCTGGAACTGCTCGCCCGACCGCTCCGGTCCCTTCCCCCGCTCACCGCGCCGATCACGGCGGAACTCCCCGCGCTCACGGCCCCGCTCGTGGTGGCCAGCCCCGATTCGCAGCACTGGATTCTCGTCGGCTCCCTGCTCGAGGACCTCCGACGCGTGCGCGAAGAGATCATTGGAGCCGAAGAATGACCATCCGTCTCGTCGACCGGTACTCTCCGCACGAGCTGGTCACCGACGCCGCCGACCTCGGGCTGGTCAGCACCACGGTCGCGAGCCCGCTCGGCACCTGCGTGGCGCGCCACGTGCCCCGGCGCACCTCCACCCGGGCGACCATCTTCCTGCACGGTGCAGCGGGCTCCTGGACCACCTGGACTCCCCTGCTGCAGACCGCCGCCGGGCTCGGAGTGGACCTCGGCGACGTCGTCCTGCTCGATCTTCCGGGCTGGGGTGACGCGTCGCTCTCGAGCGACCGTGCCGACCAGACGGTGCTTGCCGTGTGCAGCCTCGTCAAGGACATGGCGGAGGAGCTCGGCTACACCGAGTGGGACCTCGTCGGGCACTCCCTCGGCGGGTTCATCGCGCTGCACATGGCCTCGATCTGGCCACAGTGCGTGCTCTCGGTCGGGATCGTGTCCGGCACCACGTTCTCCACCATTCGCAGCGTGGAACATCCCGTGCGCAACTTCGCCGAGCTCCCCGGGTTCACCATGCTGTGGCGGGTCATGCGGGTTCTCGCCGCCATCGGGCCGGCGGGCCCGGCCGTCGTGCGGGGGTTCCACGCGATCGGGTTGCTGCGCCCGGCGACGTTCCCGCTGTTCCGCCACTGGACGAAGGTGCCGCGATCGCAGGTGCTGGCTCTCGCCCGGGAGGTTCGCCCGCGGTCGTTCGCCTCCGCCGCCGAGGTCACCCGCGGGTACGACGCCGAGGCGATGTGGGCCGCCATCGAGTGCCCGGTGCGCGCGACGAAGGGCGACCGGGACGTGTTCGTCACGCAGTCCGACCTCGACGAGCTCGGCCGCCTGCTCCCGTCGAGCGTTCGCACCGTGGTCGCCGATTGCGGCCACTTCGGTGCCGTAGAGCGACCGATCGACGTTCTCGTGGCCCTCGGCTACCTCGACGCCTGACCGCGCGGGGTCACTCCGGCTTCAGCTCGAGCCAGGTGAGGCTCGCGAATTCCTCGTGGGTGAGGCCGAGTCCCTCGGGCGATTCGGCGACCCTGGTGCGCAGGGTGTGCGCGTCCGCGCCCTCCCTCGTCACGACATCCACCCCGGCCGGGGAGAAGAGCGTCTTGGAGTAACGGATGACGACGATCGTCGAATCCTCGCTCACCCCGGTCACCGACCAGCGGCTCGACGTGAGGGCGAGCACGCCTTTGCCTCTCCGGCGGAAGTCGTCCCCGCGCCATCGGTCGACCCCCACGAGGCGTCTCTCCCTGCCGTCCGGCGTCGTCCATTCGACGGTGTCGCGAAGGCTGAGCGGGCCGGTCTTGGCAAGCTCGTAGGTGAAGGTGGGAGACAGACGGTCACCATTCAGCCAGAAGGGAAAATTGGTGGCCCCGATCCGCCAGGTTCCTGGGAGCAGGCGCGTAAGTGAGGCTTCGTCTGGAGCGCTGGGCATACCCCAAACCTAGCCGTACTGGCTGGGCGTACCGTTGACGCATGCGAGCGATATCGATCCCCCTGCCCGGCGGCCCGGAGGTCCTCACCCTCGGTGAGCACCCCGACCCGGATCCCGGGCCGGGGCAGGTGCTCATCGAGGTGGCCGCCGCCGGCGTCAATCGAGCGGACGTCTCCCAGCGACTCGGCCACTACCCGTCGCCGCCCGGCACCTCTCCGCTGCCGGGAATGGAGGTCTCCGGCACGATCGTCGCACTCGGCCGCGGCGTGGTCGGCCGGTCGATCGGCGACCGGGTCTGCGCTCTGCTGCCGAGCGGCGGGTACGCGAGCCTCGTCGTGGCGGAGGCCGCCCTGCTGCTCGACGTGCCGGACTCGATGAACCTGGTGGATGCCGCGGGACTCCCAGAGACCCTGGCGACGGTGTGGTCGAACGTGTTCATGCTCGCCGGGCTTCGGGCGGGCGAGACGCTTCTCGTGCACGGCGGATCGAGCGGCATCGGCACGACGGCGATCCAGCTGGCCAGGGCGCACGGCGCGCTCGTCGCCACTACGGCTGGCACGGACGAGAAGCTCGCGGCCTGCGAACGGCTCGGAGCCGTGATTCTGATCAACTACCGCACTGAGGACTTCGTCGAGCGTCTGCTCGACGCCACGGACGGGCGGGGCGCCGACGTGATCCTCGACGCGATCGGCGGCGCGTACCTCGACCGCAACCTCAACGCCTTGGCGCCACGCGGGCGTCTCGCGATCATCGGAAACCAGAGCGCCGCCCGGGGCACCGTCGACGTGAGAACCCTGATGAGCAAATGGCTGACGATCCACGGCAGCACCCTTCGAGCCAGACCGAGCGAGGAGAAGGCCGCGATCATGGCGAGCGTGCGCGAGAACGTGTGGCCCTTCGTCGTCGCCGGGCAGGTGGTCCCCGTGATCGACCAGCGCATTCCGTTCGCCGAGGCCGCCCGCGCGCACCGGCGGCTGGAGGCATCCGAGCACATCGGAAAGCTGCTGCTGATCCCCTGAATGGCCCAGGTAGGGCAGCCCATACGATGGGGGAATGCCCAGCAAGCTCGCCGCGCTCGCGCGCTCAACGCACCCGGGGCCGTCGCTCGCGGTGAGTCTCGTCGCGGTCGTCCTGGGCATCGGGCTCGGCCTCGACACCGCACGACTCGTGCTGCTCGCCCTCGCCCTTCTCGCCAATCAGTTCTCGGTCGGGCTCAGCAACGACTGGCTCGACGCCGAGCGGGATCGCACGGTCGGGCGAACCGACAAGCCGGTGGCCCTCGGGCTGGTGAGCACGGGCGCCGTACGAGCCGCGGCCTTCGCGTGCGCCGCCCTGGCGATCCTGGCCGGCCTTGCCCTCGGGCCGGCGACGACGACGGCGAACCTCGTGTTCCTGGCCTGCGGGTGGAGCTACAACACCTGGCTCAAGAACACCGCATTCTCGGTAATCCCCTACGCCGTCGGCTTCGGCACCATCCCGCTCATCGTCTCGCTCGCCCGCCAGCACCCGGCGATCGCCGCGCCCTGGGCGATCGGCGTCGGTGCTCTGCTCGGCGTCGCCGCCCACTTCGCCAACGTGCTGCCCGACCTCGACGACGATCGGCGCACAGGCGTGAGCGGGCTCCCCCATCGGCTGGGCAGGCGGGCGTCCGGCGTGGTGATCTCCCTCGCACTCGCCGGGGCCGGCATCCTGGCCTTCCTCGGGCCGACCGGGCAGCGGTCGGCGCTCCAGTGGGTCGGACTCGCCGCCACGCTGCTACTCGCCGCGGGAATCGCCGCGGCGCTCCGCCGCCCGCCGACCAGGCTTCTCTTCCAGCTGATCATCGCGGCGGCGATCGTCAACGTGGTGGTGCTCGCCTTCAGCGGCGAGCGGCTGCTGCTCTGACCCGTGCGACTATTCGGGTTGCGCCAGCCCCTCGGGAGACGCTGCTGCCGTGGCCTCCGCCGGGTGCGGCAGGTTGCGGATGCCGAGGCCGGACGCGACTCCGCCGGCGAACAGCAGGCACGCGGTGACGACCATTCCCCGGTGAAAGCCGTCGACGTCGAGCAGGGGGCCGATGATCAGGCCGAGCATGGCGATCGCGATGAGCCCGGCGACCCTCGACACCGCATTGTTGATCGCCGATCCGATGCCCGCCTGCCGCTGGTCGATCGCGCCGAGGATGGCGCTCGTCAGGGGTGCGACGGTGATCGTGAGCCCGATCCCGAACAGGATCACCCCGGGCAGCACATCCGTCCAGTAGTTCGGCGACGCGCCCATCCGCAGGAAGTACAGGTAGCCGAGGCCTCCGATGATGGGGCCGACCGTCATGAAGATCCTCGGGCCGAAGCGGCCGGCGAGCGCACCGATGTACGACGAGAACAGGATGCTGATGATCGTCACGGGCAGGATCGCGATCCCGGCGACGGTCGCCTTGTATCCGCCCACCTGCTGCAGGAAGACCGCGAGCAGGAACCCGCCGATCGAGAGCGCCCCATAGATCGCCGTCGTGGCGACGTTTCCCACGGCGAAGTTGCGCACCCGGAACAGTCCAAGCGGCACCATCGGCTGCCTCGCGACACTTTCCCGCCAGAAGAACGCGCCGAGCGCCAGCACGCCGAAGACCATCGGCAGGTAGATCGCCGGGCTCGTCCAGCCGTATCGACCCTGTTCGATGAGCGCGAACACCGGCAGACCGAGCCCGAACACGCCCAGGATCGCGCCGAGCCAGTCGATCGACACGCCGGGTTCGCGCTCGTCCTTCTGCTTGAGCACGAAGAGCAGCCACAGTGTCACGACGATCGGCAGCACATTGATGGCGAACACGTAGCGCCAGGAGAGCACGTCCACGAAGATGCCACCCAGCAGGGGGCCCGCGATGAACGCGGCGCTCGTCCAGGCCGTCCACGATCCGATGGCCTTCGCCTGCTCGGGCCCACGGAAGGTGGACAGGATGATCGCGAGCGAACTCGGCACCAGGAGCGCCCCAGCCACCCCCTGGAGCCCCCTGGCCACGATGAGCACCTCCGCGGTGGGCGCGATGGCGCAGATCAGCGAGGCGACACCGAAGCCGGCGAGCCCCCAGCGGAGCACGATGATGCGGCCGAAGACGTCGGAGAGCGACCCGGCCACGAGGATGAGGGAGCCGAGCGTGATGAGGTAGGCGTCGACGACCCACTGCTGGGTGCTGAGGCCCCCGCCCAGCTCCCGCATGATCGCCGGAAGCGCCACGTTGATCACCGAGCCATCGAGGAAGGCGACGAAGGAGGCGAGGACGGCAATCGCGAGGACGAGTCGCTGGTGCTTCTGCATGACTTCTATTCTCGTCTCGGCGCGGCATCGAGCACGCGGTCGATGGCGTCGAGAAGCTCCTGCGAGCCGAGCGGCCGGAAGTGCCCGACCATCGCCAGTTCGATGTTCGTCGCCCCGTCGAGCCGGCTGCCGCCGGGGATGAGCGGATCCCGGCGGCTGAAGATCGACGCGATGCGCCGATTCACGTCGAGGTTGGCGGCGAGCGCGGCGAGGGTGCTGTCGGTGGGCGCGAATGCGCGCAGGGTGGCGCTCGGGGCGAACCGGGCGAGGGGCGAGCCGGCGAACGGGCTGTTCACGGCGATGAGCCGATCGATCCTGCCGGTGACGTCGTCGATGGTCATCATGTGTTTCGCGATCAGGCCGCCCTTGCTGTGCGCAACGACGATCACCGCGCGAAGGTCGTGTACGTCGAGGTAGCGCTGCACGACGGCGGCGGAGTCCGCGATCGTGAGGCGGTTGTAGCCGAGGTCGGCGACCGCATGGATGGGGTGTCCCCGCGCGTTCAGGTGGTCGGCGACGGGGCGCAGGAAGTGCCAGGTCTCGTACACTCCCGGCAACAGGAGCACTGGCGCGAGTTCGCCGCGGTGATAGCGGTCGGCGCTCTTGCGTCGGAACACATGCCCGAACTGCGTGCGGGCCTGGTACAGCCGGTCGGCCACGAAGGCGCCGAGATCCCGCGCGGTGATCATGAGTTCTCGCCTCCCACGGCCATCGGACCCTCACGTTTCTTCGCACTCTACGCTCGACCGCGCCCGGCCGGCACCACGGGCACTGGCTGGTTCTAGATCATGCCGATCGCGGTCACCCGTACCACGGCGAGTCCGGCCGCGTTCGATTCGGCGATGTCGATCGTGGCCGAGATCCCCCAGTCGTGGTCGCCGGCCGGGTCGTCGAAGATCTGCCGCACCGTCCAGGTCTCAGCGCCCTCCTCCACGATGAGCATCGCCGAACTGCGCGCATCCGGTCCGGTGCCCAGCGCGTTGTGGGCGTCGAAGTAGGCGTCCATGGCGTCGCCCCAGGCGTCCGCGTCGAAGCCGGCAGCGGCATCCAGCTCCCCCAGCTCCTGGTAGTTCTCGAGGGCGGCGAGCTGCACCCGCCGGAAGAGCTCGTTGCGCACGAGGATGCGGAATGCCCGCACGTTGGTCGTGACGTTGTGCGGGACGGGAGGCAGGGTCGCCCTCTCGACTCCCACCGCGGCGCTCGGGTTGATGAGTTCCTCCCACTCGTCGAGCAGGCTCGAGTCGACCTGGCGCACGAGTTCGCCGAGCCACTCGATCAGGTCGAGCAGTTCCTCGGTCTTCGCCTCATCCGGAATGGTCTGCCGTGCGGCTCGGTAGGCGTCGGAGAGGTAGCGCAGAACGAGTCCCTCCGAACGGTTGAGCTTGTAGAACCCGATGAAGTCGTTGAAGGTCATCGCGCGCTCGTAGAGGTCGCGCACCACAGACTTGGGGCTCAGCTCGAAGTCCCCCACCCACGGCTGCGAGGCGCGGTAGCGTTCGAAGGCCTGCCCGAGAAGCTCCTCGAGCGGCATCGGATGCCGGATCTCCTCGAGCAGTTCCATGCGCTGGTCGTACTCGATTCCCTCGCTCTTCATCGCCGCGACGGCCTCGCCGCGGGCCATGAACTGCTGGGCGGACAGAACCGGGCGCGGGTCGTCGAGGGTCGCCTCGAGCACCGAGATCATGTCGAGGGCGTAGCTGGGCGATTCAGGCTCGAGCAGGTCGAACACCGCGAGGGCGAACGGCGACAGGGGCTGGTTCAGGGCGAAATTGGGCTGGAGGTCCACCGTGAGGCTGATCACGCCGCTCGCGTCCTGCTGCACGATCTCGGCCGTGCGCAGGGTGCGGTAGATCGCGAGCGCCTGGCGGGCGAGCTCGAGCTGCCGCGCCCTCGGCTCATGGTTGTTCTCGATCAGCTCGCGCATCTCGTCGAACGGCTCGCCGCCGCGGCCGATCACGTTGAGAACCATCGCGTGACTCACCTGCATGCTCGAGGAGAGCGTCTCCGGCTCGGCAGACACCAGCCGGGTGAAACTCGGCTCGCCCCACGAGACGAAGCCCTCCGGCGCTCGCTTGCGCACGATCCGCTTCACCTTCTTGGGGTCGTCGCCCGCCTTGGCGAGCAGCCTGGCGTTCTCGGTCTCGTGCTCGGGGGCCTGCACCACCACGGTGCCGGCCGTGTCGTACCCGGCGCGTCCGGCGCGCCCCGCGATCTGGTGGAACTCTCGCGCGCTCAACTGCCGCATCTTCGTGCCGTCGAACTTGGTGAGTGCCGTGAGCAGCACGGTGCGGATCGGCACGTTGATGCCGACCCCGAGCGTGTCGGTGCCGCAGATCACCTTGAGCAGCCCCTGCTGGGCGAGCTGTTCGACGAGCCGGCGGTACTTGGGCAGCATCCCGGCGTGGTGCACCCCGATTCCGGAGCGGATGAGGCGGCTGAGCGTGCGACCGAAGTTGGTGGTGAACCGGAAGTCGCCGATGGCTGCCGCGATCTCGTCGCGCTGCTCCCGTGTGGCGATCTTCACGCTGGTGAGGGCCTGGGCGCGCTCGAGCGCGGCGAGCTGCGAGAAGTGCACGATGTAGATGGGCGCCTGGTTCGTCTGCAGCAGGTCCTCGACCGTCTCGTGCACCGGCGTGGTGGCGTACGAATAGTGCAGGGGCACCGGCCGGTCGACGCCCACCACGACGGCGGTCTCCCGGCCGTTCCGTTCGCGCAGGTCCTTTGCCAGCCACTCGACGTCACCGAGCGTCGCCGACATGAGGATGAACTGCACCCGCGGCAGGGTGAGCAGCGGCACCTGCCAGGCCCAGCCACGATCCGGGTCCGAATAGAAGTGGAACTCGTCCATCACCACCTGGTCGACCGGGGCGTCGGCCCCGTGCCGCAGGGCGAGGTTCGCGAGGATCTCGGCGGTGCAGCAGATGATCGGAGCGTCGGCGTTGACGCTCGAATCACCGGTGACCATGCCGACGTTCTCGGCACCGAAGATCTCGACGAGCGAGAAGAACTTCTCCGAGACGAGCGCCTTGATCGGCGCGGTGTAGAAGGTGCGCTTGCCCTGGCTGAGGGCGGCGAAGTGCGCCCCGACCGCCACGAGCGACTTTCCGGTGCCCGTGGGGGTGCTGAGGATGAGGTTGGCGCCGGAGACGATCTCGATGAGCGCCTCGTCCTGGGCCGGATAGAGGCTCAGCCCGCGCTCGAGCGCCCAGTCCACAAACGCCGAGTAGACGGCATCCGGGTCTGTGCCCTCGGGGATTCTGTCGAGAAGCCCCGTCTCAACCATGGTGGGTGGCGACGAGGCCGTAGACGTGCTCGACGTAGGCCCAGAAGCCGTTGACATCGAGGGCGACAGGCACGAGGGCGTTCGGGATCGACGCGTCGAAGTCGACGACCGTCATGCCGCTCGTGAGCTTGCCCGTGGTCTCCACGTCCACCCTCGCCACGCGCGAGGCGAAGAGGTCCGGACGGGACACGTGGGCGACGGCGCAGACGTCGTGCACCGCCTGGCCATCCGGGTCGTGGCTGTTGCGGCTCGCGTAGTAGGTGGCGAGCGGCAGGATGAGCTCGTGGGCGAGCGTTCCGAGCCGGGCGAGACGCTCGACCACCGGGCCGTTCGCGAGGGCCTGGTGGGTGAGGTCGAGGCCCACCATCACCACCTGCCAGTCAGCGTCGAAGACCACGCGGGCGGCCTCCGGGTCTGCATAGATGTTGAATTCGGCTGCCGGAGTCGCGTTGCCGCGCGTGAACGAGCCACCCATGATCGTGAAGGATGCCGCCCACCGGGCGATCGCCGGCTCCTTCTCGAGGGCCAGGGCGATGTTGGTGAGCGGACCGGTCGCCACGAGGTGCACGGCTCCCGGCGTGGCGCGCAGGGTCTCGATGATGAAGTCGACGGCGTGCAGCTCGCTCAGCGGGAGGGTGGCCACCGGCAGGCTGACGGATCCGAGCCCGGTCTCGCCGTGCACATGGCTGGCCTCGCGCACGTCGCCCAGGAGCGGCTTGCCCGCCCCGGCCGCCACCGGCACGGTGCCGAAGCCGAGGTACTCGCGCAGGGCGAGAGCATTCGCGGTGGTCCGCTCGAGGGAGACGTTCCCGCCGACGGTGGTCACCCCCACCAGCTCGAGGTTCGGATCCCCGTGCGCCAGCAAGAGGGCGAGTGCGTCATCCAGTCCCGGGTCGCAGTCGAGCAGAATCTTCTTTGCCATGGGTCAACCGTGCCACATTGCGCGCGCGGCGGGGACGATCGGCCGGAGATCGGACTACCCGCGACGCTCCGGTACGACCAGCAGCCGCCACAGGCCGGCGGCGAGAAATCGTGGCCGCAGCCAACCCTCGCCGAATTTTCACCGTCGAGACGGGCCGAATGGCCGGTGTGATCCCGGCGCAGCGGCCATTCGGCCCGAATGGGCGCGGCTGTCGACCGGACCGGCCCCGGCGGCGGTCGGGGCGGCGGTCGAGGCGGCCCGGGCCGTAGACTTTCCTGAGCCCATGAGTGACTCCCTGCCCAGCAATATTCCGCCCTCCGACCTCGAGGTGACGTTGCGCGTGCTCGCGACGATGGACTCCCTCGACGAGGAGCATCCCGACTTCATCGCCGTGCGTCAGGCCACCGCGCGCATGTTCAAGTCGGTGAAGAAGAACCGTCGACTCGAGAAACGGGCGGAGATCGCGGATGCCGACCGCGCGGTGGTGGCCAACACCGCCACCGGGGCGCCGGACCGCATCGACGACGAGACCCGCGGCATCCCGCTCTCGATCACCGTCGCGGCCCCCACGGCGGGAACGCTGCTCAAGTCGCGCCCCTGCTACATCTGCAAGCAGCACTACACCCAGGTGGATGCCTTCTACCACCAGCTCTGTCCGGACTGCGCGGCGATCAACCACGCCAAGCGCGACGCCCGAACGGACCTCACCGGTCGCTCGGCCCTGCTCACCGGTGGCCGCGCGAAGATCGGCATGTACATCGCCCTGCGGCTGCTGCGCGACGGGGCGCACACCACCATCACGACCCGCTTCCCGCGCGACGCCGTGCGCCGGTTCGCCTCGCTTCCCGACTCCCACGACTGGCTGCACCGCCTGCGCGTGGTCGGCATCGACCTGCGGGACCCGGCCCAGGTGATCGGTCTCACCGACGCGATGATCGAGGCAGGCCCGCTCGACATCCTCATCAACAATGCCGCCCAGACCGTTCGCCGCTCCCCCGGCTCGTACGCGCCTCTCGCGGATGCCGAATCAGCGCCACTGCCGGACGGGCCGCTCCCCGAGCTGCTCACCTTCGGGCACACGAACGACGCGCACCCGCAGGCACTCGCGGCCTCGGTCGGCTCGCACCCCATCCTCGCCAATGCCGGCGGTCTCTCGGCGGAGGAGCTCACCGAACTCGCCCTCGCGGCCGGTTCGTCGTCGCTCGCCCGGCTCGCGGCCGGCACCGCGATCGATGCTGGCGGCCTGGTGCCCGACCACCACGACCAGAACAGCTGGACCCAGTTCGTGCACGAGGTCGACCCGCTCGAGATGCTCGAGGTGCAGCTCGCCAACGTGACGGCACCGTTCCTTCTGGTGTCGCGACTGCGCCCCGCCCTGGCCGCCTCCCGGGCCCGTCGGAAGTACATCGTGAACGTCTCCGCCATGGAAGGCCAGTTCGGGCGCGGCTACAAGGGTCCTGGGCATCCGCATACCAACATGGCCAAGGCGGCGCTCAACATGCTCACCCGCACGAGCGCCAAGGAGATGCTCGAGAGCGACGGCATCCTCATGACCAGTGTCGACACCGGCTGGATCACGGACGAGCGACCCCACCCGACGAAGGTGCGGCTCGCCGAGGAGGGATTCCACGCCCCGCTCGACCTCGTGGACGGAGCGGCGCGGGTCTACGACCCGATCGTGCGGGGAGAACTCGGCGAGGACATCAGCGGCGTCTTCCTCAAGGACTACGAGCCGGCGGCCTGGTAGCGCGGCTCAGCTCGCGCTGCGCCCCACGATGATCGTCGGCACCTCGATGTTGAGCACGATCGTGTGGCTCACCGAACCGAGAAGCAGGCGGGTGAGTCCCCGGCGGCCCCGGTTTCCGACCACGAGCAAAGCCGCGCCCCGCGACTCCTCGCGCAGCTCCCAGGCCGGCAGGGCATTGCGGGCGAGAACCCGTCGAATCGGCAGTCCGGGGTTCGCCTTGGCGATCTCCGTGATCGCCGCATCGAGCACCTCACCGTGCTGGCGTTCGAGCCAGCCGATGAATTCGTCGTCGGGAACGTAGGCCTCCTGCCACACCGGCGGATCCGTCCACACGTGAACGACGGTGAGCTCGCCGCCGAGTCTCCTGGCTTCCGCCGCAGCGAAGGCGGCCGCCGCCATCGACGTCGCCGTCTCGTCCACCCCCACGACGACTCCCGTGCGCGTGTGGTCGACCTCGGTCGGGATGATCGCGATCGGACCATGGGCGACACCGCCGAGCCTCGCGCCGATCGACCACGCGAAGCGGGCGCTCGGCCCGCCGCGTTCCCGCGTGCCCACCACCAGGAGCGTCTTCGGGTTCGAGAAGCGGCCGAGTTCCCTCGCCGGCTCGCCGTGCACGACCTCGCCCTTCACCTCCACCTTGGGCGCGTCCTGCGCGACGCGGGCCACCTCGGCCCTGACGGCGTCCTTCGCCTCCGTGAGCGCCTTCTGCAGCGAGGAGGCGTCGAAGTCCCCCGCCGAATCGTCGACGACGCGCACGATGCGAAGCCGGCCCTTGCGGGATCGTTCGCGGGCCACTGCCCACTCCAGAGCCACCCGCGCGTGGATCGAGTCGTTCCAGCCCACGACGGTCTTGTCGTCCATGGCGCATCCCTCCGCTCAGGAAGCCACCCGTCCGGGCGGGACGGGTGGCTCCACCCACCAGAGTGACGGGCTCGGGTACCGGCCGCAGGGCCGAAGGTCCCGGGCTATTTCGCCGTGGCGGCGATCTCCTTGATCTGCGCGACCGTCAGCGGAACCCAGGCGGAACTGTCGGGGTTCGACGACGCCGCCTCCGGGCTCTCGCCCTGGTTCCACCACTTCGCCTCGAATGGCACATCGTCGAACAGCACGCGAGCGCCCTTGTCATATTGCGCGGCTCCCGACCAGTCGGGATAGGTGCCGGGTGCGAGGGTCGGCACCGGGATCGGCTTCTCGCCCTTGAGCACGGGGCCCACGAGCGTCCACGGGGTCTCCCACTCGTTGAGCACCGGGTTGTCTGGCAGGTCGCCGCGGGTCCACCACTTCGCCTGGTAGACATTGCGATGCCAGACGATCTTGGTGCCCTGCAGATAGGACGAGGATGCCGACCAGATCGCGTACGGGCTCGTCGCCGGGTCGTCCTTGATCTCGCTCTTGTTCACCGGTTCCGGCGTGGTGACGGTTCCGGCGGACAGCAGCGGCCGCCCCTTGACGCCCGCGCTGAGCACGTCGGCGAAGCGTACGCCGCCCTGATGGATGCCGCTGCAGGCATCCGAGACGAGCTTAAGGGTGACGTAGTTGGAGCCGCAGGTCTTGTCTCGGTTGAGCGACCACATCGAAACCCGGCCGATGCCCTTGTCGAGGGCGAACGCGTTGAGGGCCTTGGCTGCGGCGAGGGTGAAGACCTCGCTCCGCACGTCGTTCTGGCCGATCATCGGCGTCGCGCCGATCTTGCTCCAGAGCGTCTTGTCCGACAGCCTGGTTCCGGCCTGGCGATAGAGCACCCCGAGCTGACGCTGGGTCGCCGTGAGCGCCTGGGTCGATCCGGTGAGCTCGCTCGTCCCCGCCTTCAGGCTGTTGCCGTAGTCCATCGTCATGGCGTTGACGCCGGCGAGGTCCACGTGCCTGGCGAGCGTGTCGCGCACCGCGGACTGGCCGTCGGTCGCGAGTCCGGCCGGCGAGACCGGCAGCGTCAGCCACACCGCGAGGTTCTTGCCCTGCGAGCGACGCTCCTTCTGCACCTTCGCGATGGCGGACGCGCGCCGCTGGTTCGCCGCACTGTCTGAGAGGTTGGCGCCCTCGATGTCGAGATCGATGGTGGTCACCTTGTAGCGGTCGATCACCGAGGCGTAGGCCGCCGCGAGCTTCGACACGTCGGTGCAGGTGGTGGCGAGCTCGTCGTTGGTCAGGCCGCCGAACGAGATGGCGATGTCACCGCCCTGCTGCTGCAGCCGGGCGATCCGCCGATCGAGGTCGAGCGAGGCCGACGCATCATCGAGCGAGTAGGCCGCTCCCCAGCTGGGTGCGCAATTGTCGCCGGGGGTCGCGACGATGAAGGACAGCACCACGTTCTTGCCTGCCTTGCTCGCCGGGGACTCGAAGGCGAATGTCGGCGTGGCCGTGACATCCGCATAGCCGGCGAACCAGGCCTCCGGCGAACTCTCGGCGGAGGCGGAGACCCACTGGGCTCCGACGAGACCGCCGGCCACGACGCCCGCCGTCACGACGACCGCGACGAGGAGACGGGGAATGGACAACCGACGGGCGCTCATGCCGCCACCTGCCCGTTGGCCGAGGCGGCCTCGGAGGCTCCCGTCGAGTGTTGATCCGACCGCAGCGCATCCGGAAGATCGGCGCCGGGATGCCCGTGGTACAGCACCGCGCGCCAGTCGATCGGCGACTCCGTCTGCTGGTCTTCCTTCGCGGTCGAACGCCGCGGCTTGTCGACGAAGAGCCAGCCGGTCATGCCGACCCAGACATCCACTATCGAGTTGAACACACCGATGTAGGACAGTGTCGCCCAGGTGGCGAGCACCGCGTTGAAGGCGGCGAATGCGGCGTTTCCCCAGTTCTGTTCGACGATGTCACGCCAGAGCGTGAACACCGAGAACGCGATGATGAGGTATGGGGCGACCACGTAGGGCACCGGTGCCGCCGTGCGGTTCTTCACCTTGGGGGTGCGGGCGAACGGGATCTTCTTGCCGGTGATCGCCTGCTGGAGCGACTTGAACACGCCGGCGAGGTTCACCGGCAACAGGATGAGGTTGAAACCGTAGATGCGCAGCACGTCGGAGAACCGGTAGCCGGCCGAGCGCAGGTCGCTGCCCATGGCGAGGAAGTACGGCAGGGCGGCGAACAGCACGAGCGGGCTGAGCAGCCGCGAGTCGTACGGGTAGGCGAGCAGGAAGACGAGCCCGAAGCTCGCCCAGGCGATCGATGCCATGTAGTTGAGGCGAAGTGCCAGCTCGATGCGCGAGATGCGCTGGCCGTTGCGTTTGCGCTCGGCCATCTGGCGCCAGAGCTTGGGCAGGATGAGCAGGCCGCCGTTCGCCCAGCGCCGGCGCTGCACGATAAGCGAACCGAAGTCCGGCGGCGTCGCGCTGTAGCTGAGGCGCTCCGGGTAGTTCACCAGGGTCCACCCATGGGTGCCGAGGTCGATGCTCGACTCGGTGTCCTCGATCACGGTGCGGTCCTGCACGTAGCGGCGGATCTCGAACCCGCCCACCTGCTCGGTCTCGACGATGTCCTCGAGGGCACGCTTGCGGATGACGGCGTTCGCGCCCACCCAGAAGGTCGCGCCGAAGTGGGACATCCCCTGGTGCAGGATGTGCTGCAGGTCGGTGGTCGCACCGGCCAGGCGCTCGATGCGGGTGCCGGCCCCGCGGAAGGACGAGTACGGGGTCTGCGTCACGGCGACCCTCGCATTCTCCGGCTGCTCGAGCAGGTGCACGAGTCGCAGGCAGTAGTCGCGAAGCAGCAGGGAGTCCGCGTCCAGGGTGAGCAGGTATTCGGAGTCCGGCACGTCGAGGTCGCCCAGCTCGGAACGCTCTACCCGTCGGAGCACCGTTCCGTTCGGAGTGCTCTCGTGACGGTAGCTCGCCCCCATCAGCCCGATGTAGGAGTTGAGGTTCATCGCCTTGTTCGCCTCGTGGGACACGGACGCGTACAGCTTGCGCTCGAAGGTGCGAACCTCGGCGCTGAAGGTCCAGGCCAGCCGACGGTAGAGTTCCGTCATCCGAGCCCTGGCCGGAGCAGAGCCCTCGTTGGCGGCCGCGAGAAGGGCTGCGGCGATGAGCCGGAACTCCTCGGAGAGGCCGCCGAGAACCTGGTCGACGAAGAACCTGTCGACGTGGTCGACGTTGTCCTCGTCTTCGGCCATGCGCTCGAGCCAGAGCGCCGCCCAGCCGTAGTGGGCGGAGAGGGTGCGCACGTCTTCGTTGTCGACCCAGCCGGACTCGGGCGTCGCGGCGAACTCGAGCTGCGCCGCGGTGAATCGCTCGGACGGGGCACGCAGCGCCGCCATGATGCCGGCGGCGAGGGCACGCGTCTCGTCGAGCCGCGCGGCGATCACCGGATCGGTGGGGAAGGGCGGGTCGTCGAGCAGCAGGACGACTCGGAGCGACGGGTACTCCTGGAGGGCGGCCGACCAGAGGGTCTGTCGAACGACCTGCGGTTCCTCGGCGTAGGACGGCACGAGTACCGTCATCGACCCGGTGTGGGTCGCGAAGTGGCGGTCGAGCTCGGCGCGCGGCACTCGCACGTGGCTACGGAACCGCTGGAGCGCCCCCTGCCGTGCGACCAGGTACATCAGGGCCGAGAAGCTCAGGAAGGTGACGACGACGAGGTAGGACACCGCCTCCATGGTGAAGCGGAACGTGTTGCCGCTCTCGATGAACTGGCGCACGATCGTGGAGATCACATAGGCGACCCAGAAGATCACCGTGGCGATGATCGCCAGTCGACCCAGGGTGACCTTGCGATCACTCGGAGTGGCATGAATGGTGGGGAGCGGATCGGTCCGGCGTTCGGACCCCCACTGGCGTTTGCGGGCAGGCGTAGTTGTACCAAGAATCATCATTCGGGTTGGGTTCCTAGAGCGGCCAGCACGCATTCGGGTCGTGCTTTCGGGAGGCCACCTTGAACGCTACAGGCTTAAATTGTCCCCCTCCGAGTCCCCAGTAGGGGGGACGGTCATTTCCCCCGGAATTCCGGGGATTTTTCGCGACCGATGAATGTAATACATCGCCACGTATCGCAGTTTGCCTCTACGCCCGCCGGAATCTTCCGGCACGCCACGAGTTTTTCGGCTCATCGAGGGCACGGTTCTCGTGGCTGTGAATTCACTGTTAAAACGGCCAACTCGAGCCTGACTCGCGCGTCGCGAGGCGGCCGGTCCGTCAGGCCTGCGGTGCCCCAGTGTCCGGCCGGCCCGCGCCGTCCGCCGTCCCGACCTGGGCGACCGGGGTCAGCCAGGTGAGTCGAGATCGCCCTCCCTGCACGAGTTCGGCGAGCCGCTCGTTGAAGACACGCCCGTGCTCCTGCTCCAGATGGGAACGGAACGCGCTCTCATCCGCATAGATCTCGAACACGAAGAATTCCTGCGGATCGTCGGACTTTCGGTAGGCGTCGAAGACGAGGTTTCCGGGCTCCCGGCGCACCGCTTCCGCGAGCGTCCTCAGCAACTGCTCGACCAGGTCCGCGGCGCCCTCCAGCGCCGTGAACTCCGCATACAACGACTTCATCGCCCGGATTTCGGGACGACCGCGTTACGCGGTCGCCGCACCCGTCATGATCGCGACGGCCTCGGTCATGGTGTGCGACTGCGGCGTGATGACCGCCGCTCGCTTGCCCAGACGCTGGATGTGGATGCGGTCAGCGACGTCGAAGACGTGAGGCATGTTGTGACTCACCAGGATCACCGGGATGCCCTGGTCACGGAGCCGGCGGATCAGCTCGAGCACCTGGTTCGACTCGCGAACCCCGAGCGCCGCGGTGGGCTCGTCGAGCACGACGACCTTGGACCCGAAGGCGGCGGCTCGCGCCACGGCGACCGCCTGACGCTGGCCACCCGAGAGGTTCTCGATCGCAACCGTGACGTCCTGCAGGGTCGAGATTCCGAGCCGGTCGAGCTCCTGCTTGGAGTTCGACCGCATCGTCTTCGTGTCCATCATGCGAAACACGCTGCCGAGGATTCCCGGCTTGCGCAGCTCGCGACCCAGGTACAGATTGCTGGCGATGTCGAGCGCCGGAGAGACCGCGAGGCCCTGGTAGACGGTCTCGATCCCGTACAGCTTCGCATCCTGGGGCCGCTTGAAGTGAACCGGGCTGCCCTGCAGGTGGAGCTGGCCCTCGTCGGGGATCTCGGCCCCGGTGAGGCACTTGATCAACGTGGACTTGCCGGCGCCGTTGTCGCCGATCACGGCGAGCACCTCGCCCTGGTAGAGCTCGAGGTCGACGCCGTCGAGTCCGACGACCCGTCCGTAGGTCTTGACGAGGCCGGTCGCCTTCAGCACCGGCTGCGTGTACGGCAGCGTTGACGCCGGGCGGGTGTCTTCGGAGAGAGTCATTTGCGTACCTTTCGGATCCACTGGTCCAGCGAGACTGCGACGATGATGAGCACCCCGACCGCGAGAGTCTGGTAGAGCACATCGAGGCCGGCGAGGGCGAGCCCGTTGCGGAACACGCCGACGATGAGGGCTCCGAGCAGGGATCCCCAGATGGTGCCACGACCGCCGAAGAGGCTCGTGCCGCCGATCACGACGGCGGTGATGGAGTCGAGGTTGAGGTCGTTGCCCGCGTTGGGGCTGGCCGCGTCCGCGCGGCCGATCTGGATCCAGGCTCCGATGGCCAGGATGGCGCCGGCGGCGACGTACACGCTCAGGAGCACCCGATTGACCCGGATACCGGCGAGTCGTGCCGACTCCTTGTCATCGCCCACCGCGTAGACGTGCCTGCCCCACGCGGTCTTGCCCATGATGAAGGCCATCACGATGTAGAGCACGAGCATGGCGACGACGCCGTAGGTGATGCCGATGCCGCCCACGTTGAATGTGGCCCCGGTGGAGGTGATCAGCGCGGGGATGTTCTGCCCGATGACCGACGCACTGTTCGAGTAGAGCAGCGTGAGGGCGAGAAAGATGTTGAGGGTTCCCAGCGTCACGATGAAAGGCGGGAGCTTCAGCCGGGTCACGAGCACTCCGTTGAGCGCCCCGGCGGCCAGGCCCACGAGCAGGCCGAGCACGAGGGCGAGCGCCGCAGGCACGTGGTTCTGGCTCGCCGTCTGCGCGATCACCATCGAGGAGAGAACCATGATCGCGCCGACCGACAGGTCGATGCCCGCGGTCAGGATCACGAGGGTCTGGGCGATCGCGAGCGTTCCGACGACAGCCACCTGCTGGGTGATCAGCGAGAGATTGTTGGCCAGGAAGAACCGCGGGCTGATCACGCCGAAGACGATGACCGCCACGACGAGCACGATTCCCGGGCTCAGGGCCGGATAGCGGTGAAGCAGATTGCGGATCCGGCTCAGCGGCGTACTCCGGTCGAGGAATTCCGTGGCGAGATCGACTCCCCCACCCTCAGGGCCGGCAGCAGCGGGTGTGCTGGACTGCGAGGTATTCGTGGTCACTTTGTCTCCGAACTTCTTTGTTCTTGCACTCACCATAGGTCGGGCTGGACACGCGGGCAACGCGTGCCCAGCCCGGTGATATCGAGGGTGTTACTTGCCCCAGCAGATCTTCGCTGCGTCGGCGCTCGTGATGCTCGTGAGTCCGTCGACCGGCTTGTCCGTCACCAGCTGAGATCCGGTGTTGAAGAAGTCGAGACCCGCAGAGACGGTCGGCTTGGCGCCGGTCTTGGCGAGCTTGACGATGGCCTCCATGCCGAGCGAGGCCATCTTCGACGGGTACTGCTGGCTCGTCGCACCGATGATGCCGTCGGTGACTTCCTTCACCCCCGTGCAACCGCCATCGATGGCCACGATGAGCGTGTCCTTCTCTTTGCCGGCGGCCTTGAGCGCCTGGTACGCGCCGTACGCGGCCGGCTCGTTGATCGCGTAGACCACGTTGATGTTCGGGTTCTTCGAGAGCAGCGTCTCCATCGCCGTTCGGCCGTCGGCCTCGTCGCCGTTGGAGGCCTGGTTGCCGGCGATCACGTAGTCGCCGCCCTTGCCGCCGGTGTACTTACCGGTCTTGTCCTCGTCGCCGTTCTTGGTCTTGTCCTTGACGTCGATTCCCATTCCGGTGAGGAAGCCCTGGTCGCGGTTGTAGTCCACGGAGGCCACCTGGTTGCTGAAGAGGTCGACCAGGCCGATCACGGCCTTCTTGCCGTCCAGCTGTGCGGCGGTCCACTTGCCGATGGCGAGGCCGGCGGCGAAGTTGTCGGTCGCGTATGTCACGTCGACGGTGTTCGCGGGGTCCGGCGGCGTGTCGAGCGCGATCACGACGAGGCCGGCCTTGCGCGCCTTGGTGATGGCACTGTTCACTGTGGAATCGGTCGGGGTGATCAGGATGCCCTTGTCACCGCGGGAGATCGAGTCCTCGATCGCCTGGATCTGCGTCGCGGCGTCGCCATCCTTCTTGCCGGCGGCGAGGGTCAGCTGAACGTTGTCCTTCGAGGCGGCGGCCTTCGCCGCGTCCTCCATGGCGACGAAGAACGGGTTGGTCGTGGTCTTCACGATGAGCGCAACGCCCACCTTGCCGGACGAGCCGGATCCACTCGTCGTGGCGGACGAACAGCCGGCCAGGCCGAGTGCCGCGATGGCGGCAATGGAACCGAGGGCAAGGAGACGCTTGGCCCTGACGGTGCTTGCGGTGTGATTCGACATTGAAACTTCCCTCTTGGGTAGGAGGCACTGCGGGTGCCTGACAACGGTGTCAGAGTTATGTCTAGAGCATCTTTACCTATATAGTCAAGCTCAGCGCCGAAATGGAGACCGATCCGTGACAACGATGTCAAGTTCGTCAATCGAACAAGCACCGCCGCCCCGCCGCCCCACGATGAAGAATGTCGCCGCCCTCGCCGGGGTGGGTATCAAGACCGTGTCCCGCGTCATGAACGGTGAGGCGAACGTCTCCGCCGCCACGACGGCGCGCGTCAACGAGGCGGCCGCGCAGCTCAACTACGAGCTGGACGTGCACGCCGGCAACCTCAAGCGGCTCGATCGTCGGAGCCGCACGCTCGGGCTCCTCGTCGGCAGCGTCGCGAACCCGTTCTCCGGAGCCATGCACCGGGCGGTGGAAGACGCCGCGATCGAGCGCGGCATCGCCGTGTTCGCCTCGAGCATGGACGACAATCCGGAGCGGGAGCGCCTCAGCGTCACGGCCTTCCTCCGGCGGCGCGTCGACGGCCTGATCCTCACCACCGCCACGAGCAGCCAGGGCTACCTGCTTCCCGAGCAGAGCCACGGAACCCCGCTCGTATTCGTCGACCGCGCCCCCGTGGGAATCGACGCGGATGCCGTGGTCAGCGACAACGCGATCGGCGCGGCGACGGCCACCCGGCATCTGATCGAACACGGTCACCGCAACATCGCGTACGTCGGGGACTCCCACGCCCTGCAGACCGCGCGCGAGCGGCGCCGGGGATTCCAGGAGGAGATCGGCCGCGCGGGCATCCCCACCGGCGACATCGCCCAGCTGGAAGACCTGCACAGCGAGGAAGCCGCCTTCGAGGCGGTCACCAGACTCGTGGCGGGCGAACACCCCCCGACGGCGATCTTCAGCAGCCAGAACCTCGTCACCGTGGGTGCGATCCGTGCCCTTCGGCGTCTCGGCCTGCAACACCGCATCGCGCTCGTCGGCTTTGACGACGTCGAGCTGAGCGACCTGCTCGAGCCGGCCATCACCGTGGTCGCGCAGAACCCGAGACGAATCGGCGAGCTCGCGATCGAGCGGATGTTCGCCAGGCTCGACGGGGACCACAGCGCGCCGAGCACGATCGTCGTGCCGACCACCCTCATCGTGCGCGGCTCCGGCGAGATCCGCCCGTCCTGACGCCGCCGGGACGACGCGCTCGCACCAGCAGTCGTTCGCCCCGATGTTCGCACTGCCGCGCCTCTTCGGCGATCATGGGGGGACGACCATCGAGAGGAAGCACGCCATGACCGGGAACCGCGTCGCCATCGTCACCGGAGCAGCACGAGGCATCGGAGCGGCGATCGCGAAGCGACTGTCGGCCGACGGGTTCGACATCGCGGTGATCGACCTCCGGGAGTCTGACACCGCCGAGACCGTGGCAGCCATCGTCGCCGCGGGCCGGAAGGCGATCGGCATCGGCGCCGACGTCTCCGACCTCGCCGGGGTCGAGAGCGCCGTCGAGCGCACGCGGAGCGAACTCGGCGCGCCGACGGTGCTCATCAACAACGCCGGCATCCTGCGCGACAACCTCCTCTTCAAGATGACCGAAGACGACTGGGATTCGGTGATGGCCGTGCACCTCCGGGGCGCGTTCCTGATGACCCGCGCGGTGCAGAAGCACCAGGTCGAGGCGAAGTGGGGTCGCATCGTGAGCCTCTCCAGCACCTCGGCCCTCGGCAACCGCGGCCAGG
This sequence comes from Lacisediminihabitans profunda, assembly GCF_008040105.1. GTDB lineage: Bacteria > Actinomycetota > Actinomycetes > Actinomycetales > Microbacteriaceae > Lacisediminihabitans > Lacisediminihabitans profunda. The sequence continues at coordinate 19,835 of NZ_VRMG01000001.1, read as the reverse complement.
CGAACTACGCCGCGGCGAAGGCCGGCATCCAGGGCTTCACCAAGTCGGTCGCGATCGAACTCGGCCCGTTCGGTGTCACGGCCAACGCGATCGCGCCCGGGTTCATCGCCACCGACATGCTGCGCGGCACCGCGGAGCGGCTCGGGGTGAGCTTCGAGTATTTCCTCGGCGAGGCGGCGAAGGAGATCCCCGTTCGCCGGGTCGGACAGCCCGAGGACATCGCCGCACTCGCCTCGTTCTTCTGCTCGGATGAGGCGGGCTTCGTCTCCGGGCAGGTCGTCTACGCGGCCGGCGGCCCCAAGGCATAACGGCTCGCCCAGCGCGGCCTCGGCGGCATGCGGCGGCGGACACGCCAGAATGGGGCCCGGGCACGCCTCAACACCCGCCAGACGACATGAGTCATCGCCGTGACCGAGGAACTGCTCGTCTCGCTGTGGATCAAGGCCCGCTGGCACTTGATCGTGTCCCAGCTCGCCCCGACATTCCTGCTCATCGTCACGGTCGGACTGCTCGGCACCGGGCTCCAGTCCGCCCCGCTCATGGTGCGGCTCGCAGCCGTCGGCATCCTGCTCGCCTGCGGCATTCTCGGCGCCCTGGTACAGATCTCCGCTGCCGGGGAGGGACTGGCGATCATCGAAGACATGGGCGACGTGGATGCCCCCTCCGCGCTGAGCCTGCGGATCGTCGCCTCCCGGCCGTGGATCGCGGTCGTGCGGATCGTCGCTCCGACGATCTTCGTGCTCGTGTTCCTCGCCCTTCTCGTGGCGCTCTTCACCCCGGCGAAGTAGGGCTCGGCCTTCAGAACACGGGGCGCAGCATGGCGCCGCCGTCGATCACCAGGGTCTGCCCGGTGATCCATGCGGCGTCCTCCGACAGCAGGAAGGCGACGGCTCCCGCCACGTCGGCCGGTGTCCCGAGTCGGCCGAGCGGGTACCCCGCGGCGACCTCGGCCTCCCGCCCCTCGTAGAGCGCCCGCGCAAAGTCGGTCTTGACCACCGCCGGGGCGACGGCATTCACCCGGATTCTGGGGGCCAGTTCCAGGGCCAGTTGCGTGGTGAGGGAGATGAGGGCCGCCTTCGACACGCCGTAGGCACCGATCCCGGGGGTCGCGCCGAGCCCCGCGACCGAGGCGACGTTCACGACGGAGCCGTGGCGTTCGCCGAGGCCGTGCTCCACCGCCTCCCTGGCCCAGGCGAGCGCCGACACGACGTTGGTCCCGAGGATCTTGAGAAGCAGGCCGGGGTCGATGTCGAGCAGCGGTCCGAAGTGCGGATTGATGCCGACATTGCTCACGAAGTGGTCGAGGCCGCCGGTCCGCGCATCGATGAGGTGGAAGACCGCCGTTCGGTGCTCGGCATCGTCTGCCCGGCCGGCGAGCCAGAGTGCGGTGCCCGGCGGTCCGAGTCGCTCGGCGGCCGAGCGGAGCGCGTCTTCGCCCCGCCCCGTGATCACGACCCGCGCGCCCTCGGCGACCAGACGCTCGGCGACGGCGAATCCGATGCCGCGGCTCGCACCCGTGACGAGGGCCGTCGAACCCGTGAATCGTGCCAGTCCGGTCATCGCCCGCTCCCGCCTCCCCTTCTCTTTGTCTCCCTCATCTTCCGAAATCCATGCAATCCGGGCGCGACACGCTCGATGCTACACAGACACGCCGGGCATCGCCGAGAAATGCATGGATTTCGGAAGGGCGGAGGAAGGGCTGGAGGAGGGCGGGCGGGAGGGAGCGGCAGAGAGGAAGAAGGTGGGGCAGGGAGCGGGGCGACGTCAGCGGCGCGGGAACGGCGAGACGGCGTTGAACGACAGCGGGCTCACCTCGACCGTGGCGACGGGCGCGACCCTCGGCACGGAGAGCCGGCGCTTCGCCGGCCTGCTGACGACCGGGATCTCGATGCGCAACGAGCCGTCTTCGTAGCTCGCGGTCATCGAATCCAGGTCGAGGGCCTCCGCGGATCCGAGCTCGGGCGTCACGGGCACCGAGGCCCACTCCGAGGTGAGGCGGCGCGCTGTCAGCGCGTCGGCGCGCGATCCGTTCACCCGGATGGTGAGGCACTCCCCCGCGACGTCGATGTCGACCTCGGTGGATTCGCGTTCGACACCGGGGATCTCGGCGCAGACGATCACTCGATCGTCTTCGCGCAGGGCGGTGGTCGGCACGCTCCACGGGTGGCCGTGGCCGTCGAACTGAAGGGCGAGAACCCCGTCGACGTTGCGGAAAGTGTCCACGAAGACAGCCATCGTTCTCTCCTTCACCCGGGGCACGCACCCGATACGGCCCTGACTCCGACGCTACGCGCGCCATCCCACAACGACAAGGACTTATGTCACACGGTCTGCCCGGAGTTGCCGCTGCGCCGGGCGCCGTGCGAGGGTCGCGCCTCCGTCCTCGATGCCCGTGCCTAGAGCCCTGCCTTGTCCAGGGCCGACTGCACCGAGAGCAGGTAGGCCTTGCTCGTGTAGGTGGCCCCGCTCACATTCGAGACCTTGGCGGATTGCGACTTGATCACCGCGGAGCGCAGGATCGGCGCCGCGTAGTTGCTCAGCTGCACGGACCTGCCGCCCTGGTCGGTGAGGTGCAGAGCGACCACATCCGTGATCTTGCCGCCGGCCACCACCACCTTCACCTGCACGGTGCCATAGCGGGTGTTCTCGACCGCGCCGACGAACGAGCCGTCCGTAGCCGGCGATGCCGAAGCGCCAGGGGTGGCGGTGGTCGTGGCTGCCGGGGAGGCCGTGCCGCCGGGCGATTGGCCGGCGTCGAGCAGCGTGCCGACCTGCCAGGCGACGGCCAGCACCGCGAGCGACCCGACGGCACCCACCGCCGTCGCGCGCGCCCTCACCAGTCGAACCGTTCGGCGTGGATCTGGTGGTCGGGAATGCCGGCCGCGCGGGCGTCGGCCTCGACGAGGTCGAGCCACGGCGTGGGCCCGCACAGGTAGAGGTCACTCTCGAGCAGATCGGGGAACAGGCCGAGAATGGTGAGCCCGCGGTCGGCGTCGGCCTGGGTCATCCAGCCTGGTCCCGTTCGGGCTCGCGGGCCGATCATCGTCGTCACCTCGACCCCCTTCCGCTCCGCGAGCTGGAGGATCTCGCCCCAGAGGAACGTGTCGTCGAGCGTCGACGCCCGAAGAAGGATCGTGGCCTCCCCCGGCCGCAGCGTCGAGTCTTCGAGAAGCGCCCGCACCGGGGTGATGCCGATGCCAGCCACCACGATCGCCAGCCTCGGCGCCGTGCGGCCCGCATCCGTGAAGACGCCATACGGCCCCTCGAACCAGACGCGGGTGCCCGGCCGCACCGCACTGATGCTACGGCTCCCGCCGCCGAGGTCCCGCACGGTTATGCGCATTTCCGTGTCGGTCGCCATCGCCGACAGCGAGATCGGGTGGGAGTGCCACCAGGTTCCGAGCGTCCAGAACCGCCAGATGAAGAACTGGCCGCCCGCCGACTCGAGCGAACGGAGCCGACGACCGGTGAGGTAGATGGACACGACCCCCGGCGCCTCGGTGACGATCCGGCCGACCCGCAGCCGGTGGCGGAGGCTCGAGGCGAGCGGCTCCACCAGGCGGTGGGTGAGGATGGCGCCGAAGGCGAGCACGTAGAGCGCGAGCCAGTATGCCCGTTCGAAGCTGAACGGCGAGAAGACGCTGCCGATACTGAGCTGATGCGGAACCGAGGCGATCACCGCGGCATAGCTCAGCAGATGGGTGAGGTGCCACGTCTCGTAGCTGAACCGCCGCCGCACAGAGACGAAGGAGGTCACCACCACCACGACCAGGAGGGCCATCCCCACGATCGCGAGCGGCATGTCCGGAATGGCGAGCAGCGGCCCGATCTCGGCGATCGGATTGAGGCCGGAGGCCAGCCCGTAGCCGACGAGCAGGATCACCCCGTGGGACAGCAGCAGGTAGAACGCCGGCTTGCCGAGCGCGCGGTGCACGGCGATGGCCCGATCGTGGCCGACCGCGCGGTCGATGAATGGCACCCGCGCGGCGAGGATGAACATCGCAAGCACGAGGTTCGTCCCGACCAGCCCCGTCATGATGCCGACGCTCGTCACGGCATCCGAGACCGAGCCGAAGCGTGCGGTGCCGCCGGAGACGAGGAACAACGCGACCGCCACGGCGGAGGACAGCCAGAGCGCCACGACGAGCGCGTCGCCGATCCTCGCCCGGCGCCGATAGCGCGCCTCGTGGTCCGGCGGCGGGGTCGACAGGCGGATCGCCCCGGTGTCGTCGATGGACATCAGAGCCTCGCCAACAGTTCGATGTCCTGCAGGAACTCGTTTCCGACATCCTGGGACACCGTCGCGCGGGTGGCGGCGACCGCCTCGAGATAGTCCTCGGTGACCGGCCCCGTCGCTCCGTCGTCGGCGCCGCTCCGGTAGAACGCCTTCTCCAGGGCCCCCTGGGATGCCTTGCGGGCCGCGAACTCGATGTCGGCGGGCGAGAAGCCGTCCGTTCGCCGCACGAGCGACTCGAGGTCGATGGAGCCCGCGGCGGCCTCCGGAATGTAGCGTTCCCAGATCGAGCGTCGGGCGGCCTCGTCCGGCAGCCCGATCGGGATCACATAGTCGAACCTCCCGTGCCGGAGGAATGCCGAATCGAGGGCGCGGATGAAGTTGGTGGCGCAGACGAGCAGCCTGTCCGGCTGGTCGCGGAAGGCGGGGATGATCTTGAGGAGCTCGTTGGTGACACCCTGCAGCGGCGAGGGAGGTTCGCCGCTGCGCTGGGCCGCGATCTCCTCCACCTCGTCGATGAACACCACCGCGTGCTCGAGGTCCGCGATCTTGAGGAAGGTCTCCCGAAGGGCTCCGGCGAGCCCCTTGGGGTCCACGGCGAGACGGGACGGGAACACCTCGATGAACGACCACTCGAGCCGCGACGCTATGGCCCGGGCGAAGGTCGTCTTGCCGGTTCCTGGTGGCCCGAACAGCATCACCGCGCGCGGCGGCACCACGCCGAAGCTGTCCGCCAGATCCGGTTTGGCGAGCGGCATGACCAGCCGCCTCTCGAGCAACTCCTTTTCCCTCTGCATGCCGCCGATCTCATCCCACAGACCACGGGGCAGCACTCGGCCGCCGAGCTCGGCGAGCGTGTCGAGCTCCTTGCGCTGAACGGGAATCTGCCGTTCGAAGTAGCGCAGGTTCTTCTTGATCTCGAAACCCTGATCGACGAAAGCGTCAACGCGCATGGCGGTGTCCGGCAGCAGAGCGGAGAGCTTGGACAGCCCGTGCGGGGCCATCTGCCGCTCCAACGCCGCCAGCAGCGCTCGACCCACCCCCTGCTGCTGCCAGGCCTCGGTGGTGGAGAGGAAGACGATCCAGCCCTGTGCGTGCGCGGCTCGGCCCACGGCGGCCCCGATCACGACTTCGTCGTGCACCGCGACCACCGCGTGGTCCTCCTGGCAGGAAGCGAGCACCTCCGACAACCCGTAGACCGGCTCGGCGGGGGACGCCCGCATCTCCTCCCACAGGTGCAGGATGCCTTCGACGTCGTCGGCGTGGAAATCGCGGATTCGAAACGATGGCACTCTGCACTTCTCTCTCGATGAGGACCCGTCCACCACAGTGTGGCATGGCGGCGCCGCTGGGCGGGCGGCTCAATGGCTCCAGAAGGCGCCCCCGTGGTCGTCCGGTCGACGGCGCTCCAGGTAGCGGTGCACGAGCTCCACCACGACGCTTCCGAGCGCGCCGGCGGCCAACGACATCAAAAACAGCGGCGCGGGCGGCACCGCAAAGCCGAAGAAGTCGCGGATGAACGGCACGATGAGCACCCCGGCCACTCCCACGTACATCGCCAGCACGAGCGCCGCCCGCCTGAGGTCGAGCGGCCGGGCAAGGATGAGCAGAACCCACAGTGCCACCAGGGACAACGCGATCATCGAGCCGGTGTGTACCGCCCCAGCGGAGTAACGGCCGGCCGCACGGGCGTAGACGTTCACCGCGATGACCACCAGCGCCACGGTGACGCCGGACGGGATCGCGAACGTCAACGACCTCCGGAGGAACCCGGGCGTGTACCGGCGCGAGTTCGGCATCAGGGCGAGGAAGAAGGCCGGGATGCCGATCGTGAGCCCATCCGAGGCCGACAGTTGGCGAGGCAGGAAGGGGAACTCCCAGAGGAGGGCCCCGAACACCACGGAGAGAAGCACGGCGTAGGCGGTCTTGGTGAGGAACAGCATCGAGACCCGCTCCACGTTGGCGATCACCTGCCTCCCCTCCCGGATGATCCCAGGCAGATGCGCGAAGTCGCTGTCGAGCAACACGATCCGCGACACCGCCCTGGTGGCAGCCGACCCGGAGCCCATCGCGATGCCGATGTCTGCCTGCTTCACCGCCGGGGCGTCGTTCACGCCGTCTCCAGTCATCGCCACCACGTGCCCGCTGCTCTGCAGGGCGATCACCATGCGCTTCTTCTGGCTGGGCGTCACCCGGCCGAACACCGAATACCGCTCCATGATCGCCGCGAGCAACTGCGGGTCATGCGGCAGGTTGCGGGCGTCGTAGCCGTCCCCCTCCCAGTTGAGGCCCGCCCGCCTGGCGACCGCCGCCACCGTGTGGGGGTCGTCGCCCGAGAGCACCCTCAGGGCGACGCCCTGCTCGACGAGGTAGGCGAGGGTTCGCGCCGCGGTGGGCCGCAGTTTCTCGCCCAGGCTCACGATCACCGCGGGCCGGAGGGTCTCGGGAAGCAGGTCGTGGGCGGCCTGCTCGGCGGTCATCGGTTGCACGGAGTGCGCGAGAACGAGGGTGCGGTGGCCGGTGGCGGCCAGTCGGGCCGCCAGCTGCATCGCCGGCTGGTTCTCGGCCAGCTGCGCGCCCACCACCTCGTCGGGGGAACCGAGCACCCACAGTCCCCGCGCCGCCGCACCATCGAAGGTGACGGCGCTCCAGCGCCTCGAGGACGAGAACGGCACGGTGGCAGAGGGGTGAAGCTCCCCCGCGAGAGGGAAGTCGCCGCGAAGGGATCGAGTGGTCGCGTTCGCGTTCTCGTCCGCCGCGAACCAGGCGAGCACCTGGCGCCAATCCGAGCCGGCCGGAGTCTCGAACTCGTGCGCCGAGTCGAAGACGATCTCCCCCTCGGTGAGCGTGCCGGTCTTGTCGAAGCAGACGACATCCACCCTGGCGAGCCCCTCCACCGCCGCCAGCTCGTGGATGAGCACGCTCTGCCGCCCCAGCCGCACGGCTCCCGCCGCGAAGGCGATGCTCGTCATGAGCACGAGTCCGAGCGGGATCATGGCCACGACGCTCGCGATGGCGCCGACCGACGCGTGCCGCCACGCGCCGGAGGCGATGGCCTCCCCCCAGCCTCCCGCCGCCTGCATCTGCCCGTTTATCACGATGACCATGAGCGGGAAGAGGGCGACGCTGATCCAGCGGAGCACCCGGTTCACCGAGTTGCGCAGCTCGGAGTCGACGAGGGAGAACCGCTTGACGTCGGCGGTGAGCCGGCTCACGAAGGAGTCGGCCCCCACCCGAACCACCCGCGCGTTGCCCTTTCCGGCGACGACGGTCGAACCCGACGTCACCTCGTCCCCCACCGGCTTCTCCGCCGGGGCGGACTCCCCGGTGAGCAACGATTCGTCGATCTCCAGTCCCTCCGACAGCAGCACCACCGCGTCCGCCGGTACCAGGTCGCCGGTGTGCAGCACGATGACGTCGTCCTGGACGACATCCGCCATGGCGATCTCCCGCACGACTCCCGCCCTCAGAACCCGGGCGTGGGGCGCATTGAAGAGGGCGAGCCTGTCGAGTGCCCGCTTCGAGCGGTACTCCTGCACGACGCCGATGAGGGCGTTACCGAGGGCGGCGAGCCCGAACAGCGCATCCTGCCACTGCCCGAGGAGAAGAAGCAGCACGGCGCTGCCGATCACAATCGTGTTGAGCAGGGTGAACAGGTTGGTGCGCAGAATGTGCCAGAAGCTCCGGCTGGGGGGCGTCGGCTGGAAGTTGGTGAGTCCGGCGGCGATCCGCTCGGCAACCTGGTCGGCGTCGAGACCGTCCGTCGCGAGTGTCGCGCCGTCGAGGGCGGGCAGCACGATGGCCTCGCCAGTCGATTCGCGCATCCGGTCCCGTGCTCCCAGCATCCTCAGGGAGACGGCGACCACCGATGGGCCGCCCGTCCCTTCCCCCAGTGTGCCGCCGGAGACCGCCTCGCGCTAGGGGACTAAGGACTTGACAGCGGGCGTCCCGGGAACCATCGCCCCTAGGTGGGGTGGGCGGGCTCCGATCGCGGTGGGGCCTGTGGTGATGGTATTCGTGGAGCCAAGCGCGTTGTGCAGGACGGCGCCGCCGCCCACGGGTGCCCGCCCCACAGACTCCAGTTACGCAGGACGGGTTGTGCAGGACGGCTCCGGTGTCCACAGGTGCCCACCCCGCAGACTCCAGTTGTGCAGGACGGGTTGTGCAGGACACCTCGGGCGGATAACGAGGACGAGAGGTGCAGAACCGACGGGAGCGCCCTGCAGACCGGAACCCCCCGGGTCGCCACCCCTGCTGTGTCCTGCACAAGCTGTCCTGCATAACCAGAGTCTGCGGGGTAGGCATCCGCGCCTCCGGGGTCCGTCCTGCAGAACACGGCCCGACCGACGCGGGCGGCAACGCTAACGGCTGAAGGGCCGAGACGGTCCAGCCTCCGGCGAGCATCGTCGTGGCGACCGGCGACCGTCATGCGCATGCGGCGGAGGGCGGCCGCGACGGAGTCGAGGTCCACGACCACGACATCCGCAACGTCGCCGACGGCCGCGAACGTCCGTAACTGTGCTTGGAGTCAAAGCAGCATCAGCGTGGCACAGTACACCTAGGGCGAGGCTCCGATCGGGAGAGCGAATGCCGACGACAGGGACGGCGCCGCGGCCGCGCCGAAGAGGTGGGGCACCCCCGCCACGTCCTCGAGAAGCCTGGTCACCGAGTAGTGGCTGAGGGGCGTTGTCACCACGTGCGCCCTCTGGCTCGGGTGCACGACCACGGTCAACACCGTGTTGCCCGGCGAATCGTCGTTCTCGTCCGCGGTGATCAGCACCGCGAGGTGACCCGAGGCCCAGTCCGGGCCGGCGAAGAGCTTCTCCATCCAGCCCCTGATCCAGGTGTCGGCCGTGCCGAGCGGACAGTCGTGGGCATCGTTGCAGAGGTTGGGCAAGACCATTCCCACGGTGGGCAGAGTGCCGGCGGCGATCGTCGCGCCGAGGCCCCCGATCGGCACGTCGTATCGGCCGCAGAGACTCCGTTCGGCGGCGAAATAGGCCCACGGGTTGTGCTTGACCGCATAGTGGTCGCCGCCGTTCGCGAGGGCGCAGTTGCCCGGCATCCCCTCGGCGAACAACGCCGCCGTCTTTCCCGCGGCGATCGCCTGCCCGAAAACCGACGCTCCGGAGCGGATCTCGTTGGCCGACGGGGAGGCGTCGTCCGTGATGCCGTAAGTCTGGCCACCGACGAGAGCGATGTAGTTGGGCAGGGAGGGATGCCGGATCGCCGCGTAGCGGGTCGCGTAGCCGAACGTCGTGGCCAGCCCGAACGTGTACGTCATCTGGGCCGTCATCTGGTCGAGGGAGTGGTTCTCGACGACGATCACGAGCACCTTGCTGACGACTCCGGAGGACGGCGAAACGGATGGCGCAGGAGCCGACTCGGACCCGCCGACGGGCTTCGGCGCGGCAGTGGTGCACCCCGTGAGGACCGCCCCCGTGAGCATCCCGAGAACGAGACAGGCCTTCAGGCCGGCGCGATGGAGCATCCCTCATGGTAGGCCGACGATCTTTCCCCCGCGTGGTGGTCGACGGCCCGTAAGGCCGGTTGATGCCTACGCGCGCGGACCGATCGGAGCAGAACGCGCCGGCATCTCGAGGAGTTGCCGCACTCGCGCCTCGTCAGCCGTCATCTGCACGACCAGGTCGTCGACGCTCGCGAATTTCTCCATGCCGCGGATGTATTCGACGAACGCGATCTCCACCGTCTTTCCGTAGAGGTCGAGGTCTTCGTCGAGAAGATGGGCCTCGATCTGCTTGTCCGGAACCCCCACGAACGTCGGGTTGTTGCCGATGGACACGGCGGCCGGCATGGTGCGGCCGTCCACGGTCGCGTAGGCGGCATAGACCCCGTCCGCCGGCACGAAGCCCTCCACCGACCGGGACAGGTTCGCGGTGGGGTAGCCGAGCGCACGGCCACGGCGCTCCCCCGGCACCACGATTCCGCGCACGGTGGGCCGGCGCTCGAGCAGGGCGGCCGCCTCGCCGACCCGGCCCTCGGCGAGCAGCCCGCGGATCCAGGTGGAGGAGATCACTCGATCGCCGTACGGACGCACCGCCTCGATCACGCGCACCTCGAACCCGTGGCTGAGGCCGAGTCGTTCGAGCAACTCGACGGTGCCGAGCCCCCGGTGGCCGAACCTGAAGTCGGGGCCCACGAAGACGAGCCTCGCGTGCAGGGCGTTCACGAGCACGTCCAGCACGAAGTCCTCGGGTGTCTTGAGGCTGAACGCCTCGGTGAACTCGATCATCACCACCGCGTCGACGCCCGTCGTTTCCAGAACCGCGCGTTTCTGGTCATTGCTGGTGAGGCTCTCCGGGCACTTGTCCGGGCGCAGGAGGGCCAGTGGATGGCGGTCGAAGGTGAGCACCGTCGATACGAGGCCCGCCTGAGCGGCCTCCTGCCGAAGGCGCGCGATCACGCTGCGATGACCGGCGTGCACACCATCGAACTTCCCGATGGTGACGGCCGAGGGGCCGAAGTCGGCCGGCACCTCGGCGAGCGAGGAGAAGAACTTCATGCCGGCACATCCGAGTGGACGACATCGGGCGAGCTGGGGCGCCGCGAGCGCAGGTAAAGCAACCCGAGTACCGGAAGCACGAGCGGGATCAACAGGTAGCCGAGCCCGTAGGCCGACCAGACCGTGGAGTCCCGGCCGAACGGGTTGACGCTGGTGAGCCCGAGGGCGGCCGGACTCACGACACTCACCGTGCCGATCACGAGCACGCCGAGCAACTCGAAGCCGATCGTGATCCACGCCACGCGATACCAGACCGGTCCGGGCGCGATGAGGGCGACGGTAGCGACGATGTAGACCAGCGCGGAGAGCGCGGAGAGCGAGAAGGCCAGTGGCGCCTCGGAGAAGCGATCGATGATCTGGAACACGGATCGACCGGTCGCCGCAAGAGCGAGGATCCCGTAGACGAGAACGAGCACGCGTCCGGCGCCGACAGCGCGGGAGGAAGAGTTGGCAGCCATCACGTCAAGATTAGGCCACCTGAACGGTCCAGATTTGATACATCCGGAAGACCATGACCGCGACAGCCAGACAGGCGACGCCGAGAATGACCGTGCTCCAGCGATTTCGCTCCACCAGGGCCCAGAATCCGGCGATCGGCACGAGGATTATCGCCGAGACGAGGTAGACGTAGAACTCGAGCAGGCTCCCCGTCGGCGGGTTGCCGACCGCCGGCGCGACGATCGCGACGACGAGCTGCACCACGAGAAGCAACTCCACCACGAGCGCCGCGCCCATCGACCAGTCGTTCGGGGCGCGGCCGGCGAATCCGAGGGCGAGGCAGAGGAGCCCGGAGAGTACGGCGACGCCCACCTGCACCCAGGTGAACCACTCGATCACGCGGTCACCTCATCGGTGGGGAAGTTCACGAGCGGCTTCGCGGTGTGCCCGTCGAACCCGATGAGGCCCACGAGGCGGCCGTCCGGCGCGATGGCCGCGAGCGGGCCGGCCCCGCCCGACCACTCGTCGTCGACGAGCCGCTTGCCGTGCCCGAGGTCGATGGCCTGCGACTCGGTGAGCGGATAGGTGTCGAAGAGCCGGGACGCGACGTCGGCGGGGCCGAGCAGCGCGGTGGCGACATCCATCGTCTCCAGGTCCGCGGCATCGGCCACCGAGAACGGGCCGATCCTCGTGCGTCGAAGCGCCGTGAGATGGCCGCCGACCCCGAGCGCGGCCCCGAGATCGCGGGCGATCGCGCGGATGTAGGTGCCCGAGGAGCATTCGACGCGCACGTCGACGTCGAGGTAATCGCCGGCGGCGCGGGAGTCGAGCACCTCGAGGGCGGACACCGTGACGGTGCGGGCAGCGAGCTCCACGGTTTCCCCCGCCCGGGCGAGCGTGTACGCGCGCTTGCCATCGACCTTGATGGCGCTCACGCTGCTCGGAACCTGGCTGATCTCGCCGGTGAGAGGTTCGAGGGCCGAGGCGATCGCCGCCCCATCGAGGGCGGCCACGGCGCCGGGCGGCGCGGTGCTCGTGACCTCCCCCTCCGCATCGTCGGTGGAGGTCGCGGCCCCGAGCCGGATGGTCGCGAAGTACTCCTTGTCGAGGCCGACCAGGTAGGTGAGAAGCCGGGTCGAGCTGTTGATGCCCAGCACGAGCAACCCGGTCGCCATCGGGTCGAGCGTGCCGGCGTGCCCGACCTTGCGGGTGCCGGCGCGTTTGCGGGTGCGCGAGACGGCGTCGTGGCTCGTGATGCCCTGCGGCTTGTCGACGAGCAGGATGCCGCTGCGCCCGGCGGCGCTCACGCGCCGGTCCCCGCGCGCTCGGCGGCCTCGCGGCGCTCCGTCTTCGCGAGTTCGAGCATGATGTCGATCTTCTCCGGGAAGGCGTGGGTGAGCAGCTCGTGAACGTCGGGGTCCCGGTCGAAGTCGTCGGTCATCCGCAGTCCGATCATGGTGTTGATGAGCATGCCACCGGCGAGAAACTGCTGGGACTCGTCCGGGCTGAAGCCGGCTTCGTGGCGTAGGAAACGGTACACGAGGATGAATCCCTCGCGGGCCGCCGCCCCGATCTCCGGGTCTCGGCCGAGCACGAATCCGTGCATGAGCGAGAGGAGCAACCCTCGGTCGGCCGCGAGTCCGATGTAGGCGAGGCCGATGCGCCGCTGAATGGGAACACCGGAGACGGTGTCGGTGAGCGCGGCCCGGAACGCCGCGAGCAGGTGGTCGAGCGCGCGCTGCAGGACGGCGAGGAACAGCTTCTCCTTGGTTCCGAACACGCGCACGACGTACGGCTGGCTCACGCCGGCGGCCCGGGCGACCTGCGCGGTCGTCGTGCCGTCGTAGCCGTGGTCGCCGAACACCGTCGTCGCCGCCTGGAGGATGAGTTCTCGCCGGTCTTCCGCGCGCATCCTGGTTCCGTCAGTCATGCTTGACAGGTTATCAGTCGATGCCTTATCGTCGAATTAAGTAATCAGACGATAACTAAGTGAGGGATCATGACCACTCTCGAAGCCCCGGTCCAGACCGGCACGAACATCCGCCGGCGAGTTCCCGTCTGGCTGGCGATCATCGCCGCCTCCCTGCCCATGTTCATGGCGACCCTCGACAACCTCGTCATGACGAGCGCGCTCCCCGTGATCCGAACGAGCCTCGACGCGGGCATCACCGAGCTGCAGTGGTTCGTCAACGCCTACACACTGAGCTTCGCCACGTTCATGCTCATGGCGGTGGCCCTCGGCGACCGCTACGGCCGGCGTACCCTGTTCGTGATCGGCATCGCCATCTTCACGGCGAGCTCCGCCCTCTCGGCGCTGAGCACCGAGCCCTGGATGCTCATCGTCACCCGTGCCGTCCAGGGCGTCGGCGCAGCCGCCCTGATGCCGCTCTCCCTCACCCTCCTCGTCGGCTCGGTGAGCGCCAGGCTCCGGCCGCTCGCGATCGGAATCTGGGGCGGCATCTCCGGCCTCGGTGTAGCCCTCGGGCCGCTCATCGGCGGCGCGATCGTTGAGGGCTGGAACTGGCAGGCCATCTTCTGGATCAACGTGCCCGTCGGCATCGTCTCCGTTCCACTGGTACTGCTCGCCCTGCCGAACAGCTTCGGTGCCAGGCTCCGCGCGGATGTCGTGGGACTCCTTCTCGTCGGGGTGGGAGTGCTCGGACTCGTCTACGGCATCATCCGGGGAAACGACGCGGGCTGGGGCAGCCTCGAGGTGGTCGGCTCGCTCGCGGGCGGCGTCGTGCTCGTTCTCGCCTTCCTCGCCTGGGAGGCGCGCACGCCCAGCCCCCTGCTGCCGCTCCGGCTCTTCCGCGACCGCAGCTTCAGCATCGCCAACATCGTGGGAATCGCCTTCAGTTTCGGCATCTTCGGCTCGATCTTCATCCTCATCCAGTTCCTGCAGATAGTGCAGGGCCACTCCCCGCTGCAGGCCGGGATCATGACCATGCCGTGGACCCTTGCCCCCATGGTGATCGCCCCGCTCGCCGGCCTCGTCGCGCCCCGAGTGGGCACCCGCACCCTCATCGTGGCGGGGCTGCTGCTGCAGTCCATCGCCATCTTCTGGCTCGGCGGAGTGATGACCGCCGACGTGAAGTACGTCGCCCTCCTCGGCCCGTTCCTCTTCGCCGGCGTGGGGATGGGGCTCGTCTTCGCCCCCTCGTCGACGGCGGTGCTCGCGAACATCGTCGACGCCGACCGGGCGAAGGCGAGCGGCACCAACTCCACGCTGCGCGAGATCGGCGTCGCCCTCGGCATCGCCGTGCTCACCGCGGTGTTCACGGGCGCCGGCGGGCAGCTCACCCCCACCGGGTATGTCAACGCGGCGATCCCCGCCGTGACGGTCGGCGCCTTCGCCCTGCTCGGCTCCGCCCTCGTCGCCCTGCTTCTCCCGTCCGGTCGGGTGCTCGCGCCCTCGGTCGGCCGCGCGAAGTAGGTTGGTTGATTGGGCGTGACGACTCGCTTCGGTCGGTGAACGTGAGCGAGGTTGTGGACGATCTCGTGGTCGTGGACCTCGATCCTTCGCGACCGCCCGGCCGCCCTCCGCTGCATGCCGGTCGCCGCAATGCCGGAGGCTGGACCTTTTCGGCCCTCTCGTTGTGGCCGCCCGCGTCGGTCGGGCCGTGTTCTGCAGGACGGGCCCCGGAGGCTTGGTTGCCTACCCGGCAGACTCCAGTTGTGCAGGACAGCTTGTGCAGGACACGGCAGGGGGGGGGTGTGGCGCCCCGAACGGTCCCGGTCTGCAGGACGCTCCCGTCGGTTCTGCACCTATCGTCCTCGCCATCCGCCCGAACCGTCCTGCTGAACTCGTCCTGCACAACTGGAGTCTGCGGGGCGGGCACCTGTGGGCGGCGGCACCATCCTGCACAACGCGCCTGGCTCCACGAATACCATCCCCGCACAACCGCGAGCGGAGCCCGCCCACCCATCAGCTGGTTAACCAACGTCCCTGGGCAGTACAACTAGGATTCCTAGCATGAGGGTTGCGGTCATCGGCGCGGGGGCCGTGGGAGGCACGATCGCCGCGCTGCTCGACCGGGCGGGACACACCGTAGACGTCACGGCCCGGGGCGAACACCTCGCGGCGATCGCGGCGAACGGGCTGAAGCTCAGCGGGGCCTGGGGCGAGCACACCGCGCGAGTTCAGGCTGCCGCCGCGCTCACCAGAAGCCCTGACCTCGCGATCGTCACCGCTAAGGCGCAGGATGCGGAGTCCGCGCTCCGGGCGAACGCCGCGATGATCGTCGGCATCCCCGTCGTCGTCGTGCAAAACGGGCTTCGCTCGATCGTGGTCGCCAAGCGCGCGGCCCCGCGATCCGACATCGTCGGCGGACTGGCGCTCTTCGCCGCCTCCTTTCTCTCCCCCGGCCAGGTGAAGGTCACCACGGCGGGAAGCACCTACCTCGGCGGCGATCTGCTGCCCACCCTCTACGCGTCCCGGCTTCTCGGCGAGGTCCTGCCGGTCACCTCCACCGGCAACTTCGAGGGCGCGCAGTGGACGAAGCTCATCGTGAACCAGGTCAACGCGCTGCCCGCGATCACCGGCCTGAGCGCGCAGGACGTCATCGCCGACCGCGCGCTGCGGGCGGTCATGACCGAGAGCATGCGCGAGGCGGTGCGGGTAGGCATCGCCCGGGGCGTCGAATTCGAGAAGCTCCAGGGGCTCTCCGACCGGATGCTGCACCTGCTCGTGCGCCTGCCGGCATCGGTGGCCCAGGCGCTCCCCCTGCTCATGCGGGCCAGGATGGGTCGCACGCCCAACCCGGGATCGACGCTGCAGAGCATCCGCCGGCACCAGCCGACCGAGATCGACTACCTCAACGGCGCGGTCGTGGAGGCTGGCTCCGAGGTCGACGTCGCCACTCCGGTCAACGACCTCCTGGTACAGATGGTGCACGAAGTCGAGCGCACGGGTGAGTTCATCGCCCCCGCGGACGTCGCCGCGAGAATCGACCGGCTGGCGGTAATCGGGTAGAGCCGGTCAGCAGGCGTCGGCGAAGACCCGGCGCGGGTGATCGACGTCGCGATTGTCGATGATGGCCACGGCTGCGGCGCGGGGGTTCGCCTCCTCGAGGTAGAGCGCATCGGCGCCCTGTTCGGCCGACTCGCCGCCCTCGTCTTCCGGTCGCGGCACGTCGAGCCAGACCGAATAGTTCCAGAGCCCGGCCAGCTCGCGACGGTTGAGGAAGACCCCCTCGACGATGAGGATCGCGTCCTTGCCCGCCGTCATCCACTTCGGCGGCAACGGGGCGTCGCGCTTCTCGTCATAGGCGGCGAGCACAAAACCCGTGCTGCCGGAGGCTCGGAACGGGTCGATCAGCACGCGCGTGAGCACCGAATAGTCGAAGGCGTCGCGGTAGAACGACTCAGCCGTCTCGGCACTCTGGCTCTCGCGCCTGGCGTGCGTCTTGCGGAAGTCCCGGATCGAGGCGACGAACACCTTGTGCCCGGCGTCGCGCATCGCGTCGGCGAGGGCGGCGGCGAACTCCGCCGTGCCGGCGGTGGACGATCCGTCGATGGCGACGATCGCCCGACCGGAGCCGTAGTGGTGCAGGATCTCGCCGGCGAGCGCCTCGAGCTGGTCCTTCTTCTCTGGTGCCCATCTGGCCATGTCACAAGACTACGCCGGGCGACGGAATCCAAATCGGAATCTAGAGTGGGACGGTGAGCATCGTGCCGGCCGTGAACGCGTGGTTCCGAGCCAACGGGCGCGACCTCCCCTGGCGCCGACCGGGCTTCACCGCGTGGGGAACCCTGGTGAGTGAGTTCATGCTCCAGCAGACCCCCGTCGTGCGCGTGATCCCGCGGCTCGAGGCCTGGCTCGCCCGGTGGCCGACACCCGCCGCTCTCGCGGCGGTGCCGAGCGGCGAGGCGGTGCGCGCCTGGGACCGGCTCGGCTACCCGCGCCGAGCGCTCAACCTGCACGCGGCGGCCGTGACCATCACCGAGCGGCACGGCGGGGTCGTGCCGCACGACGTCGGCGAACTCCTCGCCCTGCCCGGGGTCGGGGACTACACCGCGCGGGCGATCGCGGTCTTCGCGTACGGCCACCGGCATCCCGTCGTCGACACCAATGTGCGGCGGGTGATCGCGCGCGCCATCGACGCCCGGGCCGAGCCTGGGCCGCCCTCCTCCCGGCGGGACCTCGCGGCGATGGAGGCGATCCTCCCGCCCGACGTGGAGGAGTCGACGGTGGCGAACGCCGCGATCATGGAGCTCGGGGCGGTCGTCTGCACCGCGCGGGCGCCCCGCTGCGAGGACTGCCCGATCCGCGACCTGTGCGCGTGGCGGGCCGCCGGCTACCCGGAATACCTCGGCGCGCGCCAGCCGGTGCAGAAGAAGTTCGAGGGTTCGGACCGGCAGGTGCGCGGGCTCATCCTTCGCGAGCTCCGGGCGTCGGACGTGCCCGTTACCCGCTCGGAGATCGACACGGTGTGGCCGGATGCGGCGCAGCGCGAACGGGCGCTGCTCGGCCTGCTCACCGACGGCCTCGTCACCGGCTCGGTCGCCGACGGCTACCAGCTTCCCGGCTGACCTTTCGGGATGTCGCCGCCGTGGCGGAGACTGGAGGCGTGCCCGAGCTGCCCGAAATCCACGCCCTCGTCTCCGACCTCGGCGCGCGCCTCACCGGCCGTACCGTCGACCGGGTCGACGTGATCTCCTTCGCGGCACTCAAGACCTTCGACCCGCCGATGTCCGCCCTGGCCGGCCGGGTGATCGGGCCGCTCTCTCGGCACGGGAAGTTCCTCGACATCGCGATCGGCGACCTGCACCTCGTGCTTCACCTCGCCCGCGCCGGCTGGATCCGTTGGCGCGACGGCCCATCCCAGCCCTCGAAGGGCCTCGGCAAGGGACCGCTCGCCGCGCGGCTCGTGCTCGACGACGGGTCCGGAATCGACATCACCGAGGCCGGCACGAAGAAGAGCCTCGCCCTCTGGGTTGTGCGCGACCCGCTCGAGGTGCCCGGCATCGCGCGGCTCGGTCCGGACCCGCTCGCGCCAGCCTTCACCGAGGAGGTCTTCGCCGGCATCCTCGCCTCCGCCGGGCGCTCTCAGATCAAGGGCGTGCTGCGCAACCAGTCGATCATCGCCGGCATCGGCAACGCGTATTCCGACGAGATCCTGCACCTGGCCAGGATGTCCCCATTCAAGCCGGCGGCGATGGCACCGCACGAAGTCGCCCGGCTGTATGCCGCCCTGCAGGAGGAGCTGCGCGGGGCGATCGCGCGAGCGGACGGGCTCGCCGCCTCGGAGCTCAAGAGGGAGAAGAGGTCCGGGATGCGGGTGCACGGCCGCGCCGGCGAGGCCTGCCCGGTGTGCGGCGACACCATACGGCAGGTGATCTTCGCCGATTCGACGCTGCAGTACTGCCCGACCTGCCAGACCGGGGGCAGGCCGCTCGCCGACCGGGTGCTCAGTCGACTGCTCAAGTAGCGTCGTAGACGAGCGGATCCCACTCGCGCACGGCGGAGGCGACGACGACGCCCTCCGTGACGAAGGGGTCGCCGCTCATGAATCGCTCGCCGGCCTCGCGGGACCGGAAGACACACATCGCGCCCTCCGTCGCCGGATCACCGAACGTGCCGATCATCCAGATCCCGCCGCCGAGCGCGAACTCGTCGACGTATGCGTGGTGTCGCGGATAAACCTCGCCCGCCCGGTCGAAACCGCCGGGGTTCGGGGTGTAGAAGCTCACGTAGAACACGACAACATCGTATTCCGCGAATCCCCGCCCGGCACCCGCGCCGAACGGCGCCGCCGGGCTTTAATCGATCGAGACGACGAAGGGCAACAATGACTGCACGAACGATAGTGATCACCGGGGCGAGCGACGGGATCGGCGCGGCTGCCGCACGAGCCCTGAAGGCGCGCGGCGACACGGTGGTCATCGTGGGGCGGTCCCCCGAGAAGACCCAGGCGATCGCGGCCGAGCTCGACGTGGACTGCTACGCGGCCGACTTCGCGGACCTGGGCCAGGTGCGGTCACTCGCGGCCGAACTGCTCGCGCGCTACCCCCGCATCGACGTGCTCGCCAACAATGCCGGCGGCATCATGGCCAGGCGCGAACTCACCGTCGACGGCCATGAGAAGACGTTCCAGGTGAACCACCTCGCGCCCTTCCTGCTCACGACCCTGCTGATGCAACGCCTGGTGGACAGCTCGGCGAGCGTGATCAACACGTCCAGCAGAGCCAATCGCTACGGCCGGATCGACATCGACGACCTCGATCTGGCGAATGGGTATTCGGCCAACCGGGCATACGGCAACGGCAAGCTGGCCAACATCCTCTTCACCCGGGAGCTCCATCGGCGCTACCACGAGGCCGGAATCTCGACTGCCGCCTTCCACCCCGGGGTCGTCGCCACGAGCTTCGCCGCGAACTCGACCAGCTTCATGCGCCTCGGCTACACCGGCTTCTTCTCCCGCTTCATGCTCTCGCCCGAGCAGGGGGCGGACACCCTGGTCTGGCTGGCCACGACGACGCCCGGCACCGACTGGGTCTCCGGCGAGTACTACGAGAAGCGGGCCATCCAGAAGGCGAACAAGCAGGCATACGACGACGAACTCGCCCGCGCGCTCTGGGAGCGCAGCGAGGCAGCGGTCACGCGGTAGAGACCTAGTTGTAGTTCCCAGGGACGTTGTG